>NZ_JAGMUJ010000151.1 GCF_019049255.1 Streptomyces sp. AC558_RSS880
ACCACCGTCGCACGGTCTCGTACGAGACGATCACGCCGCGCTCGAGCATCAGTTCCTCGACCTCGCGGTAGGACAACGGGAAGCGGAAGTACAGCCACCCGCAGTGGGAGATCACTTCGACCGGGTACCGGTGCCCCTTGTACGACGGCGACGTGACCTCCATGGACGGACCCCCTCCACCACGATCACCCCGAAGATCATCCCACCCGCTCAGCCAACGTGACAGCGCCCCCGGCCGGTGACCTGGCGCGGCCGAGGACGTGCTAACCCCGCCCTGATGCCTGGAGCTCGCGCCCAGGATCACCGTTCGCCGGAGTGGGGAGCCGGTGGTTGCCGATGGCCCTCTCCGGCGCGACGGGCGCGGGGTCGGTTTCGGCGGCCAGGGCGGCGAGTCGGTCCCGGACCTCCTGGACGCTGCGGGACAGCGCCCGTTGTTCGGCATAGGCGAGCGCGCCGACCCAGTCGGCCCGGGCGGCCTCCCGGTCGCCCATGGCCAGGCGGGTGTCGCCCAGCCGCATCAGCACGCCGACGGCGTTCCTGTGGTCCCCCAGTTCCGCGAACGCGTGCATCGCCCGCTGGTAGGTGGCCACCGACTCCTCGTACCGGCCGAGCATACGGAGGGTGTAGCCCAGGACGTCCCGACCCTGAGCCTGCTGCCACAGCACGTCCAGGCGCTGGAACAGGGCGAGGGCCTCCTCGCTGTACACGAGGCTCCTCTCCAGCTGCCCCAGGTTGGAGTGGAACCAGGCGAGCTCGACGAGGCACTCGGCCGTCCACAGCTCGTCTCCCGTCGCCCGGGACAGCGCGAGTCCTCGCTCGGAGAACGCCACGGCCTCCTGGATCCGGCCGAACAGATAGAGCGCACACGCCATGCCGTACTGGGCGCGGGCCTGTTCACCGACCGCGTCGATCTCCTCGAAGAGCGTGGTGGCGCGTCGAAAGTGGTCCAGGGACTGTTCCTGGTGGCCGAGGTAGCCGTAGACGCTGCCGATGTGGCGCAGGCAGCGGCCTTCCTCCAGGCGGTCGCCCCGGCGCCGGGCCACTTCCAGGGCGGGGGTCAGCGCGGTGATCGCCTCGGGCCAGTACTCCCGGCGGTTCAGGTGCTCCTTCAGCGCCCAGGACAGCCCGGTGATCCGGCGGTCCAGTTTCTGGCCGACGGCGGTGTGCAGCAGGCCGCCGAGCACCCGGTGTTCGGCGGTGAGCCAGCGGTCCGCCTGTTCCACGGTGGTGAGGTCCTCCGGGGTGACGCCCGCACACGGGGAGCCGAAGTCGCGCTCGGGCTCCGAGTCCTGCTTGAGCAGCCGGTTGGCCTTGTGGGCGGTGAACAGGTAGTGGTCCAGGACCCGGAGGGTGGCGTGGTGGCGTTGATCGGTGGTGTCGTGGGTGTGGGTGAGTTCGGTGGCGTAGCCGCGTAGCAGGTCGTGCAGGGCGAACCGGCCGGGCTGGGGTTGTTCCAGGAGGCAGGAGCGGGTCAGTTCGGTGAGGAGGCGGCGGGTGTGGGGGAGGGGGAG
>NZ_JAGMUJ010000152.1 GCF_019049255.1 Streptomyces sp. AC558_RSS880
CCCGCGATCGCGATGGTCGCGCCGATCAGGCCCATGTAGCCGAACATCGGCTTGCGGGAGAAGACCGGGATGATCTCACTGACGATGCCGAAGAACGGCAGCGCGATGATGTACACCTCGGGATGGCCGAAGAACCAGAACAGGTGCTGCCACAGCAGCGCCCCGCCGTTGGCCGAGTCGAAGATGTGCGCGCCGAACTTGCGGTCCGCCTCCAGCGCGAACAGCGCCGCGGCCAGCACCGGGAAGGCGAGCAGGACCAGCACACCGGTCAGCAGCACGTTCCAGGTGAAGATCGGCATGCGGAACATCGTCATGCCGGGCGCGCGCATGCAGATGATCGTGGTGATGAAGTTGACCGAGCCGAGGATGGTGCCGAAGCCGGAGAACGCCAGGCCCATGATCCACA
>NZ_JAGMUJ010000018.1 GCF_019049255.1 Streptomyces sp. AC558_RSS880
GACCGACCTGCCACGGCCTGAGCACCGGCCCGGAACCTGGCCCCACCACACCTCGACACACCGTCAGACGCCCACACACCCAACAACGTGACAACGCCGCGGGAAGCGGTGGTACAGCCACACGCAGGGGGAGATGACCTCGACCGGATACCGGTGGCCCTTGTACGACGGCGACGCGGACGACACGAGCGAACCCTCCCCGGCACAGCCAACCCCAAGATCATCCCAGACCGGTCAGCCAACGTGACAACGCCGTCCCGAAGCCACTTTTCGCCAGGCATCGAGGCGATTTCATCCCGGAGACGCTGCCGCTCCACGGGTTCTCACCTCGCTCCATACAAACGTGCTTCAGATCACTTCCGTTAGCTCCAGTTAAAGGCAAACCGTCCAGAATGGGCGTGTTGCTTGGCGATGATCATGCCGCGTAGGAAAGGAGCGGCGCGACACATCCAGCAATGCCCCGCCCGCGAGGAAGGGCAGGGCCAGAAGGGACATGTTTTGCTCGGACGGTTAAGAACCAGAAGGAGAAGCACTCTCTCGCGGATAGCCGCTGGTGCGGCGGTCATCCTGCTGTTCAGTACCGGCGGTGTGGCCGGTGCGGCCGAGACGGCTCCGGCCGCCCAGCCCGACCCCAACGCCGCTCCCTCGACCCGGCCCGCTGCCGGGCCGGAGAAGGTTACTCGTGCGGCTGCTGCCGGGGCGCGGCCGGTGTCGGGGAAGAGCCCAACGGCTGCCCCTCTCTCGCGGAGTACCGCGCCCGATGGGTTCCAGCGGGTGACGTCGCAGAAGGTCCAGCTCAAGAACAAGGTGACCGACGCGGATGGCGACAAGGCGACGCTGACCTTTGAGGTGTGGACCGCGGATGCGGCAGGCACGCCACTGAAGAAGGTGAGCATCGCCGACAACGAGTGGGGTGTCATCGTCTCCCCTTACGTGGCGTCAGGGACGACGGTCACGGTGGATGTGCCAGCAGGCAAACTGGCATTGAACACGAACTACGTCTTCCACACGTCGGCGTTCGACGGCTCCCTATACGAAACGTCGTGGTCGCCGTGGGCGAAGTTCCGTATCGAGCTGCCGGTTGACCTGACGCTGCCGACGCCCGACTACAACGCCCCCGATCCGACGTCGCTGAACACGCCGCCGAACTACTACCAGACCAAGCCGTTGGATTCGGATGGTGCGTCGCTGTCTGCGCGCTCGTCGAGGCTGGCGGTGGAACAGTGCGGCGAGGCGGACACGGACGGCCGTCAGGTGTGCTTCGGCAAGTCGACACCGGTCGCCAAGGGCAAGGCGCCCAAGAGCGGGGCGAAGGCCGCGGGTGCGGCGGCCACGGCCGGGGTGGAGTGGTGTAATACCGACTTCGAAAGCATCCTCGCTACCCGGTTCACCGAGTGCGACGTCAGGTCGGTGCCGCTCTACATCCGCTGGGACGGCAAGATCCAGGCCACTGCTCATTTCATGTTCCTGCGGATGCTTCAGCTTGACGGGCAGAACAGCTTCACCGAGCACCTGACGATCGAGCCCGCGCAGCAGATTCCTCCCGCATTCCGCGAAATCAACTTCGTGGGTGTGGAGCACGAGTGTCAGGGGTCGTGTACGCCGCATGAGCCCGATGCCAGTGCGTGGAAGGGCAAGACGTGGTGGGTGCCGGGCGAGATGCATTCCGCGTCGCTGACCACCTCGTATACGTGGGACGCCTCGGTTTCCGGGAAGACGTACCTGTACAAGCCGGATGTGAAGATCGACGCGAACATTCTGCCTGCGGACGCAAGGATCCGCCCGCTCATGACCGGCTACCAGTGGTCCTTGGACTACGACAGCGGCACGGAGGATCTCGACCAGATCCGGTGCGACACCACCGACGCCGGGCCGGGTACGGGCTGTGTGTTCGTCAACCATGCGCCGACCTACATCTTCAACGCCAAGGCTTTCCCGCAGGCCGCGGCGCACGCGTGGCTGATCCAGAAGGCCACCCCCAAGCACCCGGGTTCGATGGCCGATCAAAAGCCCCTGTACTACATGGGCGACAGTGCGCAGAACTCCCGCAGCCGTAACCGAATCTGCCCCACCGGCTGGGCCGCGGCGAACGGAGACGCCTCCGCCCTGGTGGACGCTGCCGACGCGCTGAACTGTGACGAGTTCGCGTTCGCTTCCTCCTACAACAGCGGCGGCATGTCGTCCGCTGAGGGTGGCCTGAACCCCGCCCTGCTCCCGGGCGGGACCACGCCGACGGGGGCAGCGTGTATCGGCACCTACGCCAAGAAACACGGCAGCCTAATTCACCTGTTCTCCCAGAACGGCACCGACCCTACGTTCAGCGAGGTGTGCGGCCGGTCGGCAATCTCCGGCATGCACAACCAGGAATCCATGGGCAACCACTTCGCGACGTTCATGCGGGACATGCGGATCATGGACAAGGATGCGTACTGGCTGGACACGCGGATGGATGACGGCGGTACCTGCACGTACGGTATCGGCGGCGGTCAGCCGGTGATCTGCAAGCTGGCTGCGGAGTAACATCCCTGACCTCAACGGCATCGGCCCCCACCCTGCGATCAGGGTGGGGGCCGGCCTCATGCGCGCGGCAGACGGTCAGGCCGGGGCAATGAGGACGCCGGGAAGGTCACCGGCGCTCACGGCGTCCTGGTCGACGGCCACGCCCGTATAGGCCCCCACGGCGGTGAACACCAGCTCGGGTAGGCGCTCGCCATGCTCCTCGAAGTACGCGACGACTTCCGCCTCACTGGCCTCAGGCATCGACGGAAACACCGCGCCCGCTGCGCCAAGGGCGGCATCAAGGGCAGAACCCTGCCCGGTGTCGCTGCCGAAGTCAGCCCGGTACGCGCATGCGTCGGACGCATGGATGATCAGGGACGGAGGGCTGAAACGGTTGGCGGTCAGGCAGAGAATCTCCTCGCCCTCGCAGGGAAGCATCGACTCGACCTTGCCCTGGTAACCGGTCGCCCAGGTTGCCATGCCCCAGTCTTCCAGCACATACGTCCACTCACCGCACGTGCCGTACATGACGCGGTTGAGGTGGGGGGAGGGCCGGCCCGGCTGCCCGGCCGGTGCGCGCAGCTCCCTGCACGGGGTGCGCCCGGCCAGCTCGTCGAGGTCGGCACCTAGGTTGATGAGGAACTCGTCCGCCTCCACGCCTCGGGCCAGAGTCAGCGAGATGCCGCCGAGCATGCCCGGCACGCTGGACGAAGGGGTGTGATGGTGTGCGCCTATCCATGCAATGCCGTCACTCATGCCGGTCAGGCTATCGGCCTGCCGGTATAGGTACTACTGGCGGCGGACCTTTACGGATGGCGCGGCCTGCTCCGATCTGGGCAGGGTGTCGGCCCGCCGTGTGCTTGCGCTGGCAGACCTGTTCGGCCTGACCGGGCGGTGCAGCGTTCCGTCCGGGTGCGTGCTCAAGTCGGCCAGCAAGCCGCGGTCGACGAGCCGTCGCACCACGAATGCGGTCCCGTTCGCCCTTCTCGCCGAGCGCATTCGGTGCCGAGCGCGGTGGCGATCCGCTCCGCCGCCGCGCCAAAGATCAGCAGGCACGGCATCGCAACCCAGTTGACGCCAGCGTCCCGGGCCTTCACAGCCCCCGGGAGCGCTCCGGCAGTGCCCACATCACGCCGGATCCTTCCGCCAAGAACCCGGATGCTGTCCGGTCTGCTGTGACCCAGCATGAGAAAGACGACCCCGCCTTCATGAATCACGCGTCGGGCTGCTGTCGTAGGTCCAGGTAGCAGCGCAGCCGTACACCCGGCTCGCCCGGCTCGTGGATCGTACGATCCGCCGCGGCGACCGCGCACCGTGTGGCGAGCAGTTCCTGGACGGCGAACGCGGTCTCGTCGTCGGCGGCCGCGACCTCCACCACCGCGAGTCCCGGCTCCGCCACGTGCGTGTCGTTGATCGGCCTCATACCCGGCACGACGCTCCAGCGCTCGCTGGAGTTCTCGCGTCCGGCCGGCGCCACCCGGACCGGGTACGGCGGGGTGCGCGTGCTGACTTCCCGCAGCCTGATCGTACGAGGTTTGATCAGCTTGCTCCTCTTCCAGTAGCCGGGGTGCACGGACGTGCTCGAGGGGGTGTTCCGGGAGGCCGTGCCGCCCGGTTCCGGTACGACCATTGCGTCCATACGGGCGGCGCACTCGAGGAACGCCTGAGAGCGCCCCCTCAGGGGCCGTTATCAACGGCTCATGCTCACCTCTGTGCTGCGCGGCCTGGCCGCCGCCTCCCTCGCCGTCCTGCCCCTCACGGTCCCTGCGCCCGCTCATGCGGCGGAGTCGCTGCCGCTGGCCGAGGCCGTCACCCGTCTGCCGGTGGATACCGAGTCCCGCGACGGCTACAGCCGGGAGGCCTTCCGCCACTGGAACACCGGGGACGATCCGGCCGACGGGTGCAACACCCGCGCGGAGGTCCTGCTTGCCGAGGCGGTCGAGCCCCCTGTGGTCGGGCCCGGCTGCCGGCTGTCGGGCGGGCGCTGGTGGTCGTACTACGACCAGGTGTGGGTGACGTCGGCTTCCAATCTGGACATCGACCACATGGGCCCGCTCGCCGAGGCCTGGGACAGCGGGGCCTCGGCGTGGTCGGCGCAGCGTCGTGAGGCGTACGCCAACGACCAGGGCGCCGACGCCAGCCTGGTGGCCGTCACTGCTCGCTCGAACCGGTCGAAGGCCGATCAGGATCCTGCCGAGTGGCTGCCGCCGGCGGCCGGGGTGCACTGCCGGTACGTCGCGGAGTGGGTGGCCACCAAGCTCCGCTGGAGCCTTACGGCCGACGAAGCCGAAGTGACCGCCCTGAACGAGGTGGCGGCCGGCTGCCCCGACCAAACCGTGACCTACGAGCCGGCCCCATAACCCCTTGGCCACCCAGAACAGTCGGGCGGAGCTCCTGCTGCTTGCCGCCAGGCCAGCGCATACAGGTCGGCCGTCTCTGCGGCGGCATGGCTGTCGACGGCCCGCTTCACTCGGTCGGGGTGTGGTGGAGCGTCCGGCGGACCGTGGCAATCTCCTCTGGGAGTGCGGCACATACCCGGTGGTCCCGCGACGGAAGTCCGTCCGCCGGGCAGACCCTCAGCTCAGCCGCACCTGGCCCTCCACCAGGCCCCGCTCCTCTCAACGACCAACCCACACTGTCCCGCCTTCACATTTACTTCACCATTTGACCATGTGATGGTCGCAGGTTCGGTATGCTCCCCGATGCTCCATAGGCACCATCAGGGGGGAACCCGCATGCGCATCAGCCGTACCCTGCCCGTCGCCGCGGCCGTGGCCGCCGCCGGCGTGCTCAGCCTCACCGCCGCACCGGCGCAGGCCGCCGAGTACTCCTCGGCGCTGAAGATCAAGGGTGTCCAGTACGACGCCCCGGGCCGGGACTCCAACAAGTGCTCTGGTGGCAACACCAAGGACGAGTACCTGACGATCAAGAACTACTCGAAGACGGCGAACGTGAACCTGAAGGGCTACAAGGTCAAGGACGCCGCCGGCAACACCTTCACCTTCACCAAGAGCCACACCCTGCAGCCCGGCGACTACATCAAACTGCGCGGCGGCCGCGGCACCGACTCCGACGCCAAGAACGTCGTCTACCGCCAGAACTGCAACTTCATCTGGAACAACGACAAGGACACCATCTACTTCTACAAGCCGGGCGGCGCCCGCGCGGACGTGCACTCCTACACCAAGACTGCCAACGACCGCGACGGCAACGGCTACATCAACTACCACGGCTGACCCAGCAGCCACCACTGCACGGCGGCGTCCCCCCGGCCCACGGGTGGGACGCCGCCTGCCGCTTCCGGCCTTATGTACCTGTGCCTGGTTTCCAGGGCGGGGTGGTCTTCAGGTGTTGCGGATGCGGTGAGCCTTGGCCACGAGCCTGCGGGGCAGCTTCGGCCCCGCACACGCGTAGTCGGTCAGCAGGTTCCGGTAGGTGGTGTTCGCGAGCTCCGGCGCCAGGGCGATCAGGGTCCTCAGGTCGTCGGACGAGCCGGACAGGCGTGTGCGGTAGGCGGCGGCTGCCGCGCGCAGGGAGATTTCGTGCGGTTCGTGTTCCAGGCCCTGTGCGGCGAGGCGTGCGGCTGCGGCGAAGTCGCCCTGCTCGGCGCGTACATCCGCCAGGTCCAGGTAGAGGGACCAGTTGACGCAGTCCAAGGCCAAAGGCGTCTTCGAAGGCTGCGCCGCAGCCTGGCCCAGATCGCCCATCACGCGCCAAGTGGTCGCCCGTGCGACCGCAGTCCACATGAACACCCAACAACGTGACAGCGCCTCTTGGAATGATCAGATGGGTACGTGAGCCCAAACTGCTTTGCCGGCGCCTTCCCGGCTCCACCCCCACAGAGCGGATAGGCCGGCTACAACGGTCAGTCCTCTCCCGTCTGGATCCATGAGGCCAGCCGTTCGTGGTTCGGGCAATTCCGGGCTGGGATCCCACGCGATGCACATGACAGACCGTGGCGAGGTGGCCAGTGCCAGCCAGGGATCGGCCTCCGCGGAGAGACCGTGACGGACCGCGTTGGCTGTGAGCTCACCCACCACGGCGATCACGTCGCTATTGACCGCCTCCAGGTCCCACTGTCGCAGACAGCTTCGGGTGAACGCCCGGGTTCGGGCGAGCCCTTCCCTGCTTGCATGGATCTTGGCGGCGGCGAAGTTGTTGAAGGAAATCCCCATGGCCAGGCCCCAGTCCAGCGCCTGTGGTTCGCCAGAGTGCGCTACCCATGCTGATCCGGCCAAGCTCGCAAACTGCAGGCCACTCGGCTGCGGCACCGCCACTCACCTCCAGTTATCCGATGATCACACAAAAGGGAACACCCTTTCGAGGGACGGCATGCATGAAAAAACCCCTCTAAGATCTACTCGTTTCCACACGCTTGTGAAATTTCACGGCCTGCTGTGTCTCGGCCTGTGGGCTGATATCGGCCTGCGCGGAGCCGGGCGTGTGGGAGCGCAATGAGACGACAACGGAAGGACCGCAGTTGACAGGCTACGAAAACGGAGTGTCAGCCCACGCCATCTCAGGTGTGCGGTGGGTGAAAAGCTCGGCGAGCAACCCAGAGGGCGGCAACTGTGTAGAATTTGCAGCCCTGCCGAACGGTGATGCAGCTCTGCGCAACTCGCGATTCCCCGCGGGGCCGGCGTTGGTGTTCACACGTTCGGAAATCGAGGCGATGCTCATCGGCGCGAAACAGGGCGAGTTCGACGGCTTGATCGACTGAATCTCGACGCTGCAGGCTTGCGATCGCCCGTGCGCAGTCCCACTCTGGGGCCCTCATGGTGAACTACGGGTGACCAAGGAGTCTGGGTGTCGGGCGGTCAGGTCCTGTCGGCTGTCGGGGACGGAGAGGATCCGAGCAGTCTTCCTGTCGGCGCGGGAAGGGTGGTGGGTGCCCACCTGCGCCGGCTGCGTAAGGAGCAGGGACTGCGGCTGGTGGACGTCGTGAAGGCGGGTCTGGTCGGTTCTGCGCCCACGCTCAGCCGCATCGAGAACGGCACCACCCCGCTGAAGGCCGAGAAAGTCGTCAGCCTGGCCCGGTTCTACGGGGTCACCAAGGACAGCGAACTGGACGCACTCGTCAAGCTGGTCACACGCTCACATGACGCCCAGTGGTGGGAAGAGTTCCGCGACGCCATCCCCGGCTGGCTGGAACGGCTGATTAGCGTGGAGAGCTTCGCCGAGGAGATCCGCACCTATGAGGTGCAGTACGTCCCGGGCCTGCTGCAGACCCCGGCCTACTCGCAGGCCATCATGCAACGAGCCTTTCCAGACGCATCCTTGACAGACCCTGAGAAGAAGCAAAGGCGGATTGAACGGGCCGTCAAAGTACGCCAGGGGCGCCGGGCCCTGTTGAACGAGGCCAGCGCGCCCTACTTCTACGCGCTGGTCGACGAGGCAGTCCTGGCGAGACCAGTGGGCGGCGCCTCTGTGATGCGGCAACAACTACGCGAGCTCTACAGCCTTGAAGAGAACGCAGAGCGGATCCACATCCGCGTCCTGCCCTTCAGCGCCGGCGATGAAGCGATGGCTCCAGCTCCCTCCATCACGTACCTCTCCTTCCCAGCTGACCGGGAGGAAGACATGGTGTATCTGGAAGTCCGCAACGGCGGCAGCTACGTCACCAACCCCGAAGACATCGACCGATACCGGCTGGCCCTGACCGTACTGTGGTCCAAGGCAACCACCCGCGACGAGACCCTCGAGCTCCTTCAGCACTACATCCAACGGCTTTCCGACTGACCTATGGCTTACGGGCCACACCGCCGTAAGCCATCAGCATCCGATCGGCCGAACGGAGCTTGAGGCCGGCCCCAGGGCGCCAGCAGGCCACATCACCGATGGGCCCCCCTATCGGCTCCAGTCCCTCGAAAAACCGGTCCATCTCGGCAGGTGACCGCACCCTGGCCCACTCATGACCGGTCAGCTCCTGCATCAGAACGGAGGCGTCCTCACGTAAGACAGCACTGTCACTGGCCAGATCGCTTAAGACGAGGCAGCTGCCCGACGGCAGCCTGTCAACCAAGGCTCTCAGACGCTGCAAAGGGGCCTGATCATCGGAAACGCAGTGCAAAGCAGACACGAACAGCACAGCGGCCGGAGCTCCGCCATCGAGGAAGCCGGCCTCTTCGCTGCGTGAGCAGACGAACGTGCTGTCCATCATGTCCGAGTCGAGGATCAGCGTGTGCTCTCCCGCCAGCATCATCCGCGCATGCGCCAGCACCACCGGATCGTTGTCGATATACACCACTCGAGCAGCCTTGTTGACGCGACGGGCAATCTCGTGCACGTTATCGCGGGTAGGCAGACCACATCCGTGATCGAAGAACTGGCTGATCCTGCGCTCGCCGGCGAGATAGCGCACCGCACGCACCAGGAACTGGCGGCTGATGCGGGCAAGAATCCCGACATTAGGGGTTAGATCGACCAGGCGTCGAGCGGCTGCGCGGTCGGCCTCGTAGTGGTCACTGCCGCCCAACAAAAAGTTATGGATGCGCGCGTCACTCGCTTGCCTGACATCGATCATCTACGCGTGCCCCCGCATGCCGTAGCTCGCAGCCGCGCCCTCGCACAGGACCGCCCGTGCAATTGCGCGTCAAGTAGACGGCCATGTTAGGAGTTATGCACCACACTATCCACCCCACCTGCTCTTTCCGGATGCCCCGCAGGAGTGAAACCCAGCAAGATCGTCACTGACGAGGGAACCCGGATCACTGGTGCACGCGGGCGCACTACCGCAGCAGCTTGCCCTCACGCTGCAAAGCTGCGCACTGCGGACCTCAGCAGACAACCGAAATCCTCCGGCTGCCGCCCCATGACGTCGGCTGCTTTTGCCTCCGGCAGCCCCAGCCGGTAGCGCAGCAGCACAGCGTCTGCCTGAGATGAGGACAGGACACGGTAGAGCTCCAGGCACCGAGAGACGGCCACCCGGTTGGTCCGGGCGACGAGCAGTCGCCAGGCCAACGCGGACGGAGAAGGGCTCTCCAACGCCTCCGCCCAGTTCATCGCCAAGTCTCCAAAGGCAGCGCCAACCAGTATCCGCGCCTTCATCTCATCCCCGACCCGCAAAGCCACGTAGCGGTTGTAGATCTCGAGACGCGAAAGACAGAAGGCAGCGAAAGCAGGAGGCATCCCGATCTCTACCTCCGGCCGACCGCCGGGTGCCACCACGGCAACACCCGGCACCGAACGAATCTCAGACAGCCCCTGCCACCGCAGTGGACACGACTCGCGCCAGCCCCGGCCACCCGAAGCCACGTCAGACCAAGTCCCCGGCACCGCGCGCCCCTTGCACCGGAAAGAAGTCATGCGCCAGCAGGAACGAGTACTGAACGTCCTCCCACAGCGGCCGCACCTGCTCAGGGTCGCCACCCAACTGCAGCACAATCTGATGCGTCATCGCCCAGTCAGGCACCAGCTCCCCACTCAGCACTGCAGACAGCGTGCCACTGCTCGTGCTGCGACCGCTGGTCTGCCCGGTGGCCCACAACAGTCCCAGCAGAGCACCATGGAAACGGCCAAGCGCAGCAGTCGCCGAGCGCCGGGACGGCTGCCGGTGTCCCCGCGCCCACTCCCACAAGAGCCGAAACTCCTCCGGCCGCCCGTCGGCCGCCGTCACGACGGTGAATACCACCGGCCAGTCCGGTACCCGCTGCCCAGCCAGCAGCCGGGACACGCACGACGGTGACACACCGGCCCTCTGCGCCACTTCCTGAACCGCACAACCTCGCGCCCGCAGCAGAAAAGAGATCGCCGCCCCAAGACGCCTGCGGTGCTCCAACGGACCGGGAACCGCAGTTGCCTCCGCAGGAAGGACAGCCGGTGCGATGGCCTGCCGCGCGCGGCGCCTCATCTGCCGCCGCAGCGCCTTGGGCCCCCACCTCGCACGCGCCGTAGCTTCACTGACCTGTGCCAACTCGGCGACCTGGCCCCAACTGGCGCCCTGAGAACGAGCGTCGTGCACAGCTGCCCCGACGTAATGAGAGACTTCAGCGCTCACCGCCGCGGCGAGCCCGACAAGTTCCCTGAGATCACTCTTTCTGCCCTCCGCCTCCACCAGCTCCGTCGCCAGCGCCTGCACCCGCTGCGCCACCCCAGGCCCCCATCGCGGCGAGTACACCACCACTGGCTCCCCGCCGCTTCGCCGGCTGCGTACCCGCTGCGCACGGCGGCGACAGGCGTCCTGGCAGTAGCGACGAGGACGACCAGGCCGCTTCACACGCCGGAACCGCCGCCCGCATTGCGCGAACGCGCACGTGCTGTACTCGTAGCGATCACCGTGTCCGGTGCGACTTCCATCCTGCTTCATCTTTTCTGGCCCATCCGCTGAATCCATGGCGTCCCTGGGGCGGAAACTCCTGCCTGTCTCCGCCCCAGGACTGACCTGTGCCTCCGAAGCGGGGTGGGACAGCCGGCAAGCAGCCCCACCCCAGCCCGATTACGTCAACGGCGACGGAAGCGCTGGTAGCTGACCACCGAGCCGTCCGTGAGAGCCCCCAGCAGCAGCCCCCACCACACCTTCTCGGGCACGACCGGACCGTGGACGGCCGTCACCGCACTGAGCGTCGTCATCAGCGCCGCCCCCCAGCGCAGCTTGACGGCCAGAAAACTCATCGAGTGGGTTTGCGCCGTGAAAACCAGCGGAATGCTAGTTTCGGTCGACGCCGGAAGCACCTTCGCGAGCAATCGGCGTACCTGAATCATGTTCGGTCTCCTCAACTGGCGTGAGTCGGACAGTGGTTCACTCGTCAGGGCCCCTCTCTCACAGGGGCCCTGACTCATGTCCGGGAACGCTATAGCCCGCCTCCCAGGGCACGCACGTCATCGTGTCGCCGTGAAAACGGAACGAAGACCGGTTGGTTGGCACCTTGAAACGCCATCGAAAGTGGAAAACGATCAGACAGGGTCTAGAGTTATCAACTCTTGCATATAAAAGGGCAAAGAAGCGTCCCGGATGGCTTGGCGTGGTGGGAGTACATGGTTATTCGAACCTCTGAAAAGTACTCGATCGGGTGAATCTGAGGCTGCGTATTTCGGGCGTGATGAAAACGAAGAAGGCCTGCTGCTGCCCAGCCACGAGGAGTGCCCAGCGCCGCGAGTCGAGCCTCGCCGCCTGCTTCGGCAGCTTGAAGTCGACCGCCCGCCGCCGGTTTCCCATCTGGTCAAGAGCCGGTTTCCGGGACCACCTGGACGATGCCGGTCTGATCGACGTCACTCATGTTGCCTGAACCGTTCCGGTTCTGGTTGGGGCTCTGATGTGCTCCGGGTCTGGTGGAGTCACCTTGCTGGACAGATGATGCTGAAGGCACTCAAGGAGACTTCAGTGCCCCGTAGTCACCCGGCTGAGTTCCGGCGCAAGGTGCTCGCTCTCGTCGATGCTGGCCAGCCTGTCCGACGGATTGCCCATGACCCCGGCATTAGCCTCGATCTTGCATGACGGTCCGCCGACGGAGTCGGTGGACCGTTTCGCTTTCGGTGGCTGATGGCGGGCATTCCGAGGGGCCGAGTGCCGCCTCGGGTGGGCGCCGGGTTCCACTACTCCGGGCTGGGTCCTCTTCTCGTAGGGACAGGCGAATTCGCTGGTCAGCCGGGGTTGGGCAGGAGTGCGAGCCGTTCAAGGGCGCCGGTGATCTCATGGCTCCAGGGCCAGTGGCGGGCAAGGCGGAGGATGCGGCGCCGGCCGGTGGTGACGAGCTGGCCGGCCGCGGAGAACAGGCGGAATCGCAGCCGGCGGGGCTCGAAGAGCCGGGCCGGGCCGGTCAGGGCGAGCATGGGCATCCAGGCCAGCAGGTCGAGCGCGATCTGGACGATCTCCAGCCAGATCTTGTTCTGGGCGGTGTGGTGCAGGGGCAGGTTGCGCAGTCCGGTCGCGCGGGCGGCCCGGATGCGGTCTTCGGCCCGGGCCCGCAGACGGTGGCGGAGCTCGAGCTCGGCGATCGGCCGGTGGGGGGTGTTGGTGGCGAAGCAGGTGATCCGCATGCCGTCCGCGTCGGTGATCCTCAACTGAGCACCGGGATGCGGTCGTTCCTTGCGGACGATCAGCCGCATGCCCTTCGGCCAGCCCGCGAGCAGGTCGCCGGTGAGTTCGGCGACCCAGGCGCCGTCGCGGACCTCTCCGTCCGTTTCGATGGCCGGGGTCCAGGCCGGTGCCGGGATCTTGAGGACATGGCTGTGGATGGTCTCGGTGATCACCATGCCGACCGAGTAGGACAGCCAGCGTCCGCGCTTCGCGAGCCAGGACACGAAGTCGTGGGTACCGCCGGCGGAATCACAGCGGATGAGGGTCTGCCGCCCGCGCTGTCGGCGTACGGGCTTTTCTCTGGCTCTGGCAAGAATTTCGTAGCCGTAGATCATCTCGGTGGCACGGTCGGCCGTTCCCCATAGCGGGCAGCCTGTGGCTGTGCTCTGTTGAATTGGCCAGGTTGTTACCGCAGTTGGCCGATGTGCTGGTCGTATCGGTTGATGTCTCTGATGCTGGTGTGGCGGTTCGCGCCCGTACGAGGTCCGGGGTTCTCGCACGATGTACGGGATGCGGCCGGCTCAGCGAGTGGTGTCACAGCCGCTACGTACGCCGTCTCTCCGACGTCTGTCTCGGGGGCCGGCCGGTGCACATCGACTTGTCCGTTCGCCGCCTGTACTGCGAGAACCCGTCCTGTCCGAAGGTGACCTTCGCCGAGCAGGTGGCGGGCCTGACCGTGCGCTACCAGCGACGGACCCCGCTCCTGCAAGACCTGGTGGAGGACGTCGGGGTGGTGCTGGCGGGCCGGGGTGGTGCCCGGATGCTGCGGATCTTGAACATCCGGCTCTCGCGGTGCACGGTCCTATCCCAGCTGATGCGGGTGCCTCTTCCGCCGCTGGTGACACCCCGGGTGTTGGGGGTGGACGACTTCGCGCTCTACGGCGACACCTACGGCACCCTCGTGGTCGACGCCACCACTCGGCTCCCGCTCACCCTCTGGGAGGGACGCGATGCCGACCAGCTCAGCCGGTGGCTCCGTAATCACCCCGGTGTCGAGGTCGCCTGCCGCGACGGCTCCCTCACCTACCGGCAGGGCATCACGGGCGGCGCCCCCGATGCGGTGCAGGTCAGCGACCGCTTCCATCTCTGGCAGGGCCTCTCCCGCCGCGTCCAGGACATCGCTTCCGCCCACCGCGACTGCCTGCCTGCGGCACTACCCCCGACCGGCGAAAGGGGTCCCGCACCGGCCGAGGAGACCGTCGGGAAGACCGCGGAGGACACCCGGGCCGCACGACACGCCCGCCGACTGTTCGAGGCCGTTCAGGCCCTGACCCGCACCGGCCGGAGCCACAGCTCCGTGGCCCGCGCACTCGGCCTGGATCGCCGCACGGTCGGCAAATACGCCCGGGCCCACACCTGGCAGGAGGTGATGCGCCGCACGCCCCGAAAGCCCTCCACCCTGGACCCCTATCTCGACTACCTGCAACAACGTTGGGACGAGGGACAACACAGCGCGAAGATCCTGCACGAGGAACTCCAAACCAAGGGCTACCCCGGCCACTACCAGCGCGTGAAGATGGCCGTCGCACCCCTCAGACGGGGCCTGCCCCTGGACGAACCACGCGAGCGACCGCCCTCCCCGCGTGAAGCCGCCCGCTGGATCACCACCCACCCGCACCGACGCAACCCGCACGTCAACGACCGTCTGCCCCGGCTCCTCGACCACTGCCCTGAACTCAGACAAACTCACGACCTGGTCCGCCGTTTCGCCGTCATGCTCGACAACCATGACGCAACACCCCTCACCGGCTGGCTGAACGACCTCTCACTCAGCGGCCTGGCCCCTCTCGCCGGCCTCGCCGGAGCCTTCCGTGAAGATCAGCACGCCGTCGCCCAGGGCATCACCACCCCCTACAACTCCGGCGTCAACGAAGGACGTATCAC
>NZ_JAGMUJ010000001.1 GCF_019049255.1 Streptomyces sp. AC558_RSS880
AATGACACGACTTCGGCGGTACGCTTGAGCCCCGCTACATTGTCGGCGCGGAATCACTAGACCAGTGAGCTATTACGCACTCTTTCAAGGGTGGCTGCTTCTAAGCCAACCTCCTGGTTGTCTCTGCGACTCCACATCCTTTCCCACTTAGCGTACGCTTAGGGGCCTTAGTCGATGCTCTGGGCTGTTTCCCTCTCGACCATGGAGCTTATCCCCCACAGTCTCACTGCCGCGCTCTCACTTACCGGCATTCGGAGTTTGGCTAAGGTCAGTAACCCGGTAGGGCCCATCGCCTATCCAGTGCTCTACCTCCGGCAAGAAACACACGACGCTGCACCTAAATGCATTTCGGGGAGAACCAGC
>NZ_JAGMUJ010000153.1 GCF_019049255.1 Streptomyces sp. AC558_RSS880
CAGTTGGTAGAGCGCAACCTTGCCAAGGTTGAGGTCGCGAGTTCGAGCCTCGTCGTCCGCTCTGTGATCAAAGGCCCCGGTCATCGACCGGGGCCTTTTCGTGCGCTCAGTTCCAGGTGGCGCCGGTCAGACGCTCGTACGCCTCCACGTACTTGGTGCGGGTGGCGTCCACGATGTGCTCCGGCAGCGGCGGCGGGGGCTGCTCGCTCTTCCGGTCCCAGCCCGACTCGGCCGAGGTCAGCCAGTCCCGCACGAACTGCTTGTCGTACGACGGCTGCGCGCGGCCCGGCTCCCACTGCTCGGCCGGCCAGAAGCGGGAGGAGTCCGGGGTGAGCACCTCGTCCGCGATGACCAGGGTCTCGCCGTCGAAGCCGAACTCGAACTTGGTGTCCGCGAGGATGATCCCCCGGTCGCGGGCGATGTCCCGGGCGCGGGAGTACGCGGCGAGGGTCGCCTGGCGCAGCTGGGCGGCGGTCTCCGCGCCGACCTGGCGGGCGACCTCCTCGTAGGAGACGTTCTCGTCGTGCTCGCCGACGGCGGCCTTGGTGGCCGGGGTGAAGATCGGGGCGGGCAGCTCCGAGCCGTCCACCAGGCCCTCGGGGAGGGCGAGGCCGCAGACCGTGCGGGACGCGTCGTACTCGGCCAGGCCCGAGCCGGTGAGGTAGCCGCGGGCCACGCACTCCACCGGGACCATGTTCAGGGACTTGCAGACCAGGGTGCGGCCCGCCCAGTCGTCGGGGGCGCCGGCCGGCGGCTCGGTGCTCAGGACATGGTGGGGGAGCAGGTCGGCGAGCTGGTCGAACCACCACAGGGAGAGCTGGGTGAGGACCCGGCCCTTGTCGGGGATCTCGGTCGGCAGCACCCAGTCGTAGGCGGAGATGCGGTCGCTGGCGACCATCACGAGGTCGCCCGCCTCGCTCCGGTACAGCTCGCGCACCTTGCCGGTGTGCAGATGCACCAGACCCGGGACCTGGATCGGCTCGGGCTTTTCTACGAATCCGGACACGGTTCCTCCGCGTGGTTCTGTACAGGTACGTCGATTCTCCCGTATGCGCGGGCCGGTATCCGTACGGGGTGGCGGCGGAGGGGTCAGTCGCGTTTGCAGATGCGGTCCAGGAGGTTGGCGGTGGCGCGCTGGATGCGGGGGTCGGTGTGGCCCGGGCGGTCCAGGGCCGGTGACCAGGCGAAGGTGCCGGAGGCGAAGACCCAGGCGCCGGAGGGGGCCCGGTAGAGGGACGTCTCCTGGTGACGGCGGACGCCCCGGCGGTCGGTGTACGGGGAGTGGGCGAGCAGGACGCGCTCCTCGTGCGCGGGCAGCGGGGTGCGCGGGTAGTAGCGGTCGGCCTCGGCCGCGACCATGCCCTCGATGCCGTCGCCCTCGTGCGCGCCGGTCGCCTCCCACATCCAGTGGCCGGCGTTGCGGACGATCAGCGGATGCGGTTCCGGGACGGGGCCGGCGTACTGGATGCCGAGCAGCTGCTGCTCGGCGCGGTCGTGTTCCCGCCACAGCGTGGGTTTGCCCGGGCCCTGGCGCTTGCGGCAGGTCAGCAGGCGGTCGGGGCCGGACGGGGAGGGGGCGAGCTCCACCTGCCAGTACAGGGTGTTGGCGGAGAGGAAGACGAGGGACGTGCCGTGCTCGCGGGCGCGTTCCACGGCGGTCCGCATGGGCACCGACCAGTACTCGTCGTGGCCGGGGAAGATCAGGCCCCGGTAGCCGGTGGGGTCGATCCGGCCGGCGTGCAGGTCGCGGGCGTCGGCGTAGGCGAGGTCGTAGCCGTAGTGCTCGGCCCAGCGGATGACGTCGTAGGCGTGGCCGACGTGCAGCGGGAGGCCGGCGCCCGCGTACGGGCGGTCGAAGGAGACGGTGGTGGCGGCGTCGGCCTCGCCGAGCAGCCGGCCCTGCTCGTCCCAGGCGTGGTAGAGGCTCGCGCCGGTGCGGCCGTCCTCCGGGTAGAGGTTGTACGCCTGCCAGGTGACGTCGGGCAGGACCAGGAGGAGGTCGGCGGGACGGCTGTCGCGGACGGTGAACGGGATGTGCGAGCGGTAGCCGTCGGCGGTGGTGAGGACGGCGACGTACGCGCCGACGCTCCAGTACGACGGGACCGGTAACCGCCAGGAGAGCCACCAGTGGTGGCAGGAGACGGTGCGGTCGGCGGTGAGCGGCGCCGGCTGCACGATGCCGGAGAGCCGGGGACTGGAGGTGATCTTGGTGGCGCCGTGGCCGCCGTAGTGGCCGATGCGGTAGACGTCGACGTCGAACGGCTGGGGCGGGTCGACGGTGATGTGGAAGTCGATGGACTCGCCGGGGGCGACCGCGCCGGTGGAGGCGAAGCCCTTGATCTGGCGGTGCACGTCGTCGGCGGCTCGGGGGCCGACCGAGCCGGAGGAGCGGGGGGCGGGGATGGTGGGCCCGCCCTGCTTCGGGACGCGGGCGGCGGTCCGTTCCGGGGCCGCGTACGGCTCCGGGTCCACGTACCAGGGGACGACCTGGCCGCTGTCGCCGAAGTACGTCTCGCTGCCGCGCAGCCACGGGAGGGGGCCCTGCCCGAAGGGATCGTTCACGGCGTGCGCCAGTGCTCCCGACTCCCAGCGGCGGACCTGCTCCGAACCCATGATCGCTCCCCTCCCTCGTGCCCCCGTCGCGGTGCGGTGCGTGGTGCTGTTCGGCAGTCGCCTGGCGGATGATGCCTGCCGCCAGTTATGTGCTTGTCGTATGTCGCGCGCTCTTGCCCGTGAGCGCGAACGGTCCAAGCACATCACATTACGCACGCGCTCCGTCACCGTTCGTCTTGAATTGACCGAAAACGGAAGGGCGAGCTCCGGGGCGGGGCGGAGGCGGGTCGTCGGCTCAGACGAGCCGTACGGGCTTCTCGGGGCGTATGCCCTGCCGGGTCAGCCACAGCCGGAGGGCCGCGGGGTCGCCGTCCTCGATGAGGGTCAGGATCTGGGGGGACGGATCCGTGGTCCGTGCACCACCGAGGAGGAGGGTGGGCCCGTCGAGCCAGTCGAGTCCGGGGGTGGCGCCCGCGGTGTCCATCGCCGCGCAGCAGACCATCGCCGCGATGTGATCGGCGAGCAGCTCCCGGCCGGTGCGCGGGGGCTGGAGGGGGAAGAGGGGAAGCGCCTCGTCGTCCCGGAGGGGGAGGGGGTCCGGGGCGCCGTCCGTGCCGGCGCCGGAAACGGAGGACGCCACCGCCGCCGTCCCCTCCCGGGCCAGCTCAGCGCTGAGCCGGGCGGCGAGAGCGGCACTGCGGGGGGTGGCGGCGGCCAGGTCCTCGTCGTCGGGGGCCGGAGTCGAGGACGGGGCGGGGCCCGTGGACGGGGCGGGTTCAGCGGGCCGGGTGGAGGGCGTGGGCGGGGTGGGCCCAGCGGGTGAGCCGGGTGCCGTGGGCGGAGACGGTTCCGTGGACGGGGTGGCGGAGTCGCCGGACGAGCGGGGCTCGGACGAGGCACGGTCCGTGGGCGGGGCGGGTGCCGTGGACGAGCCCGGATCCGTCGGCGGGGCGGGTGCCGTGGGCGGGGCCGGCTCCGTGGACGAACCGCGGTCCGTGGGCGAGGCGGGCGCCGTGAGGAGGCCGGGAGCCGCGGGTCGGGCGGGCTCCGTGGACGGGGCGGCCTGCGCGGGCGCGTGGGCTTCCCCGTGAGTGGGCGGGGTGGCCAGGTGGGCCAGGACCCGGGAGAGGGTGGGGGCGTCGGAGGTGGGGGGTTCGCCGGGAGTGGGCGGGACGTGGAGGGCGTCCAGGACGCGGTGGAGGCGGGCGGCGTCGGTGCGCCACTTGCGGTCGACGACCTCCTCCGGATAGTCGCCCCAGTGGACCGGGGACCAGTCCGGACCGGTTTCCGCGGGCCCGCCGTGGAAGAGGCGGGCGGCGAGGAGCGAGGCGGCCTCGTCCACCGCGCCGGGCTCTTCCAGCAGGTCGCAGGCGGGACGCTCGCCGAGGCGGGAGGCGAAGCCCTCCGCCAGCCGGTCCCGGCGGGACAGCTCGGTCAGCGCCGCCACCACCCCGGCGTTGAGCCGCGAGGGCCAGCGGCCCATCCGCCAGGCCGGCAGTGCGACCCGGGTGAGCAGCCGGTCCCAGCCCGCGTACGCCAGGCCCACCTGCTCCTGGGCGACGATCCGCAGCCCGTAGTCCACGGTCTGCGCACGCTCGGCCGCCGCCGCGGCGACCCCGCGCTCCATCTCGGCGGCGTGTCCCCGGCAGCCGCGCAGCAGCAGGCGGGTGACCCGGCCGACGGCCGCGAGCACCCCGCGGACCACCGGCCCCCGGCGGGGTGCCGAGGTCACGGCCACCGCGGCGTCCAGCCCTCGCACGAAGCGCCGGGCGGCGGCTATGTCCGGGTGCGCCGACGGTCCCGTACCGGCGACGACCGGGGCGAGGACCGCGCGCAGCTCGCCCACGCGCATCCACCACAGGAACGGGGAGCCGATCACCAGCACGGGCGCGGCGGCGGACCCGACCCGGGCGGACCGCCCCGCACCGGCTATGTCGCCGTGCTCCTCGGCGGGCGGGGGACCGTGCGCCGGGTGGGTGCGGTCCTCCAGCCAGCTGTCGCAGTCCGGGGTGAGCGCTATCGCGGAGGGGGCGGGAACGTCGAGCCGGTCGGCGAGGTCGCGCACCATCCGGTACAGGTCCGGGGCCGCGCCCTCGGCGATCGGGACCGTGGGGCTCATGGCGGGCCGGGCCCGCGCGACGACCAGGGCGACACCGGCGGCGACGAGCAGGACCAGCACCGCGACCGGTGTGAGGAGCCGGCGGGCGAGGTCCCAGCCGCCGCCCGGCAGGTGACCGGTGGACCCGCCGACGAGCAGGATCACGGCGACGGCGGCCGGCAGCAGCGCGACGGCCAGCGCCCGGCTCCGGACGCGCAGCACGGCCAGCGCGTGCGACCTCGCGGTCTGCGCGCCCGCCTCCGCTCCCGTTCCGCTTCCGCTCATGACCCGACCTCACCCCCTCCCGGCGGTCCTGATGCTGTCCCGGCGTTGTCCACTCCCCCACTGTGGCACCCGTCACTGACATCGCAATGCCGATGGGCCAAGTGCCGGAACGCTTGCGCGGCACCATAGTTGGGGCCTCGGCCGCCGTCAGCCGGATGGCCCATCGCTCACTCGATGGAATGGCTTTGGGGAAAGGTGGATGACGGACGGCAAGGGTCAGGCCCCGGATCCTGAGACGGATCCGGGGCCTGCGGGGTTCATCTGCGCCGGGAAGGCGTCCGGCCCGTCCGGCTCACGCGTCCTGCGCCTCCCGCGCCGCCTTCGCCGCGATGTCCGTGCGGTGCTGGGAGCCGTCGAGGCCGATGCGGGACACCGCGCGGTAGGCGCGGTCACGGGCCTCGGTGAGGTCCTTGCCGGTCGCCGTGACGGACAGCACGCGCCCGCCCGCGCTGACGACCGCGTCGCCGTCCCGCTTCGTCCCCGCGTGCAGCACGTACGCGTGCGGGGCGTCCTGGGCGGCGACCTCGTCCAGGCCGGTGATCGGGTCGCCGGTGCGCGGGGTGCCGGGGTAGTTGTGCGAGGCGACGACCACGGTGACCGCGGCCTCGTCGCTCCAGCGCGTCGGTTCCAGGTGGGCGAGGTTGCCGGTGGCGGCGGCCATCAGCACGCCGCCCAGCGGGGTCTTCAGCCGGGCCAGGACCACCTGGGTCTCGGGGTCGCCGAAGCGGGCGTTGAACTCGATCACGCGGACACCGCGCGAGGTGATCGCCAGACCGGCGTAGAGCAGCCCGGAGAACGGGGTGCCACGGCGCCGCATCTCGTCCACGGTCGGCTGGAGGACCGTCTCCACGACCTCGTCGACCAGCTTGGGGTCGGCCCACGGCAGCGGGGAGTACGCCCCCATGCCGCCGGTGTTCGGGCCCTCGTCGCCGTCCAGCGCGCGCTTGAAGTCCTGGGCGGGCTGGAGCGGCACGACCGTCTCGCCGTCGGTGAT
>NZ_JAGMUJ010000154.1 GCF_019049255.1 Streptomyces sp. AC558_RSS880
GGAGTAGCCGGGCGGCCCGTCCGTCGGCTTGCGCTCTCCGCAGCGGAGGCGCGAGCCGGGGGACGGGGCGGAGAGACAGGGCGGAGGGACGGGGCGGAGGGACGGGGCGGAGGGACGGGGCGGAGGGACGGGGCGGATCTCAGAGAATCCCCGCCCGTCCCGCAGCCGTGATCCACTGCGGGAACTCGGAGAGCAGACGGTCGTACAGCTCCGCG
>NZ_JAGMUJ010000155.1 GCF_019049255.1 Streptomyces sp. AC558_RSS880
CCGCGGGGTCGTGGTGGACACGGCGGCGGCGGACCTGCGGCGCATCGAGCGCGATCTGCACGACGGGGCGCAGGCCCGGCTGGTGGCCCTGGCCATGGATCTGGGGCTGGCGAAGGAGAAGCTGCGGGAGGATCCGCAGGTCGCGGCACGGATGGTGGACGAGGCGCACGGCGAGGTGAAGACGGCTCTGCAGGAGCTGCGGGATCTCGCCCGCGGCATCCATCCGGCGGTGCTGACCGACCGGGGCCTGGACGCCGCGCTGTCCTCGGTCGCCTCGCGCTGCACGGTGCCGGTGAAGGTGACGGTCGACCTGGCCGAGCGGCCGGCCGCCGCCATCGAGGGCAT
>NZ_JAGMUJ010000156.1 GCF_019049255.1 Streptomyces sp. AC558_RSS880
TCTGCGGGGCCAGGGGCGGGGATGCCTTGCTGAAAGGTGTGAACAATCAGCGGGCACCTGCCCTTAGAACGCTCACATGAGCAGAGAAAAGGCAGTGGCGGTCAAAGTGCTCACGCTTCTGCGATGGAGTGTCATGCTCGGGGGTGCGTACTCGTCCTGGCGTCGCACGCGTGCAAGGCCGCATCCGTCCCACCTGCGCGGTCACGGGACAACGGCTGCTCGATCGGTGCACTGGCCCACCGGCGGCTCGCCGCCGAGCCCACCCGGCGCGCCGCCACCAGGCCAGTGCGGCCCCCGCCCCCACCTGACGGGAAGCCGCTGAACCGGCCCGGCGTGCAGGCGAGACGCAACCGCGCCCGTCCACCCACCCGGCGACAGCCGCCAAGCCCACCCGGCGTGCAGGCGAGACGCGACCGCGCCCGTCCACCCCGGCCCACCCCTCAACCCACCCCTGACCGCAAGCGCGCCTGGCCCCCGCTTCTCTTCCGGCCGCTCGCTCGCTTCTCCCCCGTGCTGGAGCGGGCCGGGTCAAGGGTGGGCCGCAGGCCCATCGCCGAAGGCGACGCGGAGTGGAGCGCAGCGCAACGCAGCGCCCTTGACGCGGCTCGCGGAAGCACGACACTGACAAAGAAGCGAGTGGCCC
>NZ_JAGMUJ010000019.1 GCF_019049255.1 Streptomyces sp. AC558_RSS880
CCTGGCCCCCCACCCAAAACCACACCCGACGCGCCGGCATCTCCTCATTCGGCATCAGCGGCACCAACGCCCACATCATCCTCACCGAACCCCCCACCGATGACACGGCGCCGGACGACGCGGACCCGCTGGACGGGACGATGCTGCCGTGGCTGGTGTCGGCCCGCTCGGCCGACGCACTGGCACACGCCGCCGGCCGGCTGGCCGAACACGTGCGGACACACCCCGACCTCAACCCCGCCGACGTGGCCTACTCCCTGGCCACCGGACGGTCCGCCTTCGAGACCAGGGCCGTGATCCCCGGCACCGACGGACGCGACGGACTGCTCGCCGGCCTCGACGCGCTGGCCACCCACGAAACCGACGGCGTGACTGCGGCTGTCTCGGGTGCGAAGCCGGGCCGCATCTCAGGAGCTCCGGTCGTATTCGTGTTTCCGGGGCAGGGCTCGCAGTGGACCGGCATGGCAGCCGGGCTGCTGGACTCCTCACCGGAGTTCGCCCGCGTGATCGCCGACTGCGAAACAGCCCTGACACCCTTCGTCGACTGGTCACTCACCGCCGTCCTGCGCGGCGAGGAGGGCGCACCCGGCCTGGACCGCGTCGACGTGGTCCAGCCCGCCTCCTGGGCCATGATGCTCGCCCTCGCCGCCCTCTGGCGCGCCAACGGCGTCAACCCCACCGCCGTGATCGGACACTCCCAGGGCGAGATCGCCGCCGCCGTCGTCGCCGACGGCCTCTCCCTCCAGGACGGCGCCCGCATCATCGCCCTGCGCTCCAAGGCGCTGCGCGCCCTGTCCGGCGGCGGCGGCATGGCCTCACTCGGCATCCCCGAACAACAAGCAGAAGAACTCCTCGCCACATGGCCCGGACGCATCTCCATCGCCGCCGTCAACGGACCCTCCTCCACGGTCGTCGCCGGACAGCCCGAAGCCCTGGACGAACTACTGGCCCGGTGCGAGGCCACCGACATATGGGCCCGCCGCATCCCCGTCGACTACGCCTCCCACTCCCCCCACGTCGACGAGATCCACGACACCCTCACACACCAGCTCAAGGACATCACCCCGCGCCCGGGCCGCATCGCCTTCCACTCCACCGTCACCGGCGGCCTCCTCGACACCACCGAACTCGACGGCACCTACTGGTTCCGCAACCTGCGCAGCAAAGTCCGCCTGGCCGAGACCGTCCAGCAGCTCGCCACACCCGACACCGTCTTCATCGAGGTCAGCGCCCACCCCGTACTCGCCTCCGGCATCACCGAAACCCTGGACGCCCTCGGCGACACCGGCACCGTCATCGGAACCCTCCACCGCAACACCGGCAACCTCGACCGCTTCGTCCAGTCCGCCGCCGAAGCCTGGACCCACGGCGTCACCATCGACTGGACCACCCTCCTCAAGCCCTACCACGCCCGCACCGTCGAACTCCCCCCCTACCCCTTCCGACACCGCCACTACTGGCTCACACCCGAACCCGTTGCCCCGCGGACCGCGCCGCGTCCGGTGGAGCAACCTGCCGAGCCGGTAGGCCTGTTAGGCGTACGCCTGCCGTCGACGCCGCTCGCGCAGGCGCAGTTCGCCCCGCGGCTCGACCCCGTGGCACATCCCAGCCTCGGCGACTTCGTGGTGGGCGGGCGGCCGGTGGTCAGCGCCGGGGTGTTCGTGGAGTCGCTGATCGAGGCGGTCATCGAGCTCTCCGGGCCGGGACCGGTGTCCGTGGAGGACCTGGAGCTGCCCGTCGACCTGGTGCTCGAACCGGTCGGCGAGGACCGATCGCCGACGGTTGCCGAACGCGCCGCCCAACTCGTCGTGGACGACGAGCGGTTCCGCTACTACGCGCAGGACCGGGCCGGCGGTTGGCAGCTGCACGCGCAGGGTCGGGCCCGGTCGGGCGCGTCGGCCGCCCCCACGGTGACGCTCGCACCGGTCGGATCGGGGCGCGAGCTGACCGGCGACGAGCTGTACCGGTCGCTGTGGCAGCGTGCCCTCTATCTGGGCTCCGCCGCCCGCTGGGTGGAGCGGATCATGATCAACCGGGGTGAGGCCACCGCCGAGATCCGGCCCGCCGCGCCCGGCGAGGCGGAGCCCTACCTGATACACCCCGGGCTGGTCGACGCGATGTTCCAGACCGCGCTGGCCTGCTTCCCCACGGACGGCCCGGCCCTCGTGCCGGTCGGCCTCGACCGCTTCGTCCACTACCACCGCGGCGGCCCCCAGGACGGGCTGCGATGTCACGCCGAACTGTTCGACGGCGGCACCCGGGCGCGCATCCGGCTCGTCGGCGCGCACGGCCGGC
This sequence comes from Streptomyces sp. AC558_RSS880, assembly GCF_019049255.1. GTDB lineage: Bacteria > Actinomycetota > Actinomycetes > Streptomycetales > Streptomycetaceae > Streptomyces. The sequence continues at coordinate 2,296 of NZ_JAGMUJ010000019.1, forward strand.
TGGTCGCCGAGGCCGACGGTGTACGCCTCGCCCCCGCCCTGACCCGGCCCGCGGCGGACCCCGCGGCCGTACAGGTCCCCACGGCCCCGGCCGACGCGCCCGAGGCGACACCCGCCATGACACCCGAGGCGACACGGGCCCTCGTGACCCGGACCGTCGCCCAGGCGCTGGGCACCACGCCGGCCCGGCTCGACGCCCGGCAGTCGTTGCAGGCGCTCGGCCTGGACTCACTGATCGCGATGAGGATCCGGACCACGCTGAACCGGGAGTTCGACGTTCCGCTGCCGATGACCGCCTTCCTCAACGGCCGCAGCACCGACGACATCGCCGAGGACGTACTCGCCGCCCTCGGCGCCGGAACCGAGGCGGACACCCCTCAGGCCGACAGCGGAGCCAACGCGGCAGCCGGTGACGACGCGGAGCGCTACGAGCCGTTCGGCCTGACCGACCTCCAGCAGGCGTACCTCGTGGGCCGCGGCGACGCCTTCGAACTCGGCAACACCTCCACCTACTTCCAGACCGAGATCGACCTGGAGAACGTGGACCTGGACCGGCTCGGCACGTCCTTCCGGGCGATGATCGAACGCCACGACATGCTGCGGGCGGTCTTCACCGCCGAGGGCGATCAGCGCGTACAGCGCGACGTCCCGGCCTACGTGATCCGTGAGACCGACGTCTCCGCCCTGGACCCGGCCGAGCGCGAAGCCGCGCTGACCGCCGTCCACGAGGAGATGCGGCACCAGGTCTTCGACACCACCCGCTGGCCGCTGTTCGACGTGCGGGTGACCCGGATCGACGACCGGTCGATCCGGCTGCACGCCGGCTTCGACGCCCTGATCATCGACGGTTTCAGCACGTCGATCCTGTTCAGGGAGTGGGCCGCGCACTACCGCGGTGAGACGCTGCCCGAACTGCGGCTGCGCTACCGGGACTATGTCCAACAGGCCCGCGCTCTGGAGAACGGGCCCGAGTACGACCGGGCGCTCGCCTACTGGCGGGACCGCCTCGACACCCTGCCGCCCGCTCCCCAACTGCCGTTGGCCGTCAGCCCGTCGAGTCTGGACCGGCCGGTGTTCACCCACCGTGGCGCGACCCTGACGAAGGAGGACTGGGCCCGGTTCAAGGAGCACGCGGCGAGCGCCGGGGTCAGCGCATCCGCGGCCCTGTGCACCGCGTACTCGCAGGTGATCGCGGAGTGGAGCGCCACCGACGACTTCTCGCTGAACCTGCTGTTCTTCAACCGGCTGCCGCTGCATCCGCAGGTCGGCGACGTCATCGGCAACTTCTCCACGACCCTGATGCTGGAGATCCACGACTCGGCCGACGACGCGTTCGCCGTCCGCGCCGCCGACGTCCAGCGTCAGCTGTGGAGCGACATGGAGCACAGCCAGGTCAGCGGTGTGCAGGTGCTCAGGGAACTGAACCGGGCCCGCGGCGCGTCGGTGCGGGCCGCCGCGCCGGTCGTCTTCACCAGTCTGGTGAACTTCACGGGTCAGCAGGACACCGAGCAGCGCGGAGTCGTGCAGTACCTGGCCGGGATCGGTGAGAACGGCCGTCAGGTGAGCAGCTCGGTCCGCACCCCGCAGGTATGGCTGGACCACCAGGCGGTCGAGGAGGCCGGTGAACTCGTCCTGAACTGGGACGTGATCGAGGAACTGTTCCCGGCGGGCTGCGTCGACGCCATGTTCGCCGCCTACCTGCGGATGCTGCACGATCTGTCCCGCGACCCGGCGGCCTGGCAGCGGCCCAGGCCCGTCCTCACACCCGCCGCCGACCTGGACGTACGGGCTGCGGCCAACGCCACCGACGGGCCGGTACCCGACGGGCTGCTGCACGACGCGGTCCTCGCCCGGGCAGCGGCCACGCCCGACGCTCCCGCGGTCATCTCGCAGGCGCTGACCCTGACGTACGCGGACCTCGACCGCAGGTCCAACCGGGTGGGGCACCGGCTGCTCGCTCAAGGAGCCGGCCCCGGCGACCTGGTGGCGATCGTCATGGACAAGGGCTGGGAGCAGATCGTCGCCGCCCTCGGCATCCTGCGGGCCGGAGCGGCGTACGTCCCGATCGACGCCCAGGTGCCCGCCGAGCGGTTGCACGTGCTGCTGGACAGCGCCGGGATCAGCCGTGTCGTCACCCAGCCGTGGGTGGACGACACGGCCGACTGGCCGCAGAGCGTGGTCAGGACCGTGGTGCGGGCGGACGAAGAGGGCTCGGCGGGCGAGGAGCGCCCGCTCGGCCCGTCCGGCGCCAAGCCCACCGACCTCGCCTACGTGATCTTCACCTCCGGCTCCACCGGGCTGCCCAAGGGCGTGATGATCGAGCACGGGGCGGCCCTGAACACGGTCGTCGATGTCAACGAGCGCTACCGCGTCACCGCGGCGGACCGGGCTCTCGGACTGTCCGCGATGAACTTCGACCTGTCGGTCTACGACGTCTTCGGACCGCTGTCGGTGGGCGGCGCCCTGGTCCTGCCCGAACCGGCCGCGCACCGCGAACCCGCCCGCTGGGCGGAACTCGTCGCCGAGCACGGGGTGACCATCTGGAACAGCGTGCCCGCGCTGATGGAGATGTTCACCGAGCACGCCCTCGCGAACCGGCTCACCGGGCTGCCGCTGCGGCTGGTCATGATGAGCGGGGACTGGATCCCGGTGACGCTGCCCGGCCGGATCCGGCTGCTGCTGCCGGACGCCGAACTGTGGAGCCTCGGCGGCGCCACCGAGGCGTCGATCTGGTCGATCCTGCACCCCATCGGGGAGGTCCAGGAGGACCAGGTGAGCATTCCCTACGGCAAGGCGATGCGGAACCAGCGCTTCTATGTGCTCGACAGCGCGATGCGGCCCTGCCCCGTGTGGGTCCCGGGCGACCTCTACATCGCCGGAACAGGTCTGGCCCGCGGCTACCTGAACGACGAAGTCAAGACCCGCGCCGCCTTCCTGCACCACCCGGTCACCGGAGAACGCCTCTACCGCACCGGCGACCTGGGACGCTTCCTGCCGGACGGCACCATCGAGTTCCTCGGCCGGCAGGATTCCCAGGTCAAGATCCAGGGCTACCGCATCGAACTGGGCGAGGTGGAATCCTCTCTCACCCAGTGCGAGGGGGTACGGGCCGCCGCGGTCGTCGCGGCGGGCGAACAGCACGGGCCGAAGCGGCTGATCGCCTACGTCGTCCTCGACGACGGGCGCGACGACACCGAGCAGCAGATCACCCAGGCGCTGCGCCAGGTGGTCCCGCAGCACCTGGTGCCGCAGCGCGTCCTGGTCCTGGACGAACTGCCGCTCAGCGACAACGGGAAGGTCAACCGGGCGGCACTGCCCGCACCCGAGGAGGTCGCCGTCGAAGGCGCGGGCCACGTCGCGCCCCGCGACGACGTGGAACGCCGGCTCGCGGAGATATGGGCGGAGTTCTTCGGCGTGACCGGGATCGGGGTGACCGCGAACTTCTTCGACCTCGGCGGGGACTCGCTGCTCGCGGTGCGGCTGATGGCCAGGATCGCCCGCGGTCTGGGCCGCAGCCTGCCCCTGTCCAGCCTCTTCGCCCGGCCGACCATCGAGCTGCTCGCCCAGGCGGTCCGGGAGGCCGGCAGCGGCGAGGACCGCCGCAGGGCGCTGGTGCCGATCCGCACCACCGGCTCGCGGACTCCGCTGGTGTTCGTGCACCCGGTCGGCGGTGACGTGCTCTGCTACGCCGAACTCGCTCAGCTTCTCGGCGACGACCAGCCGTTCTACGCGCTTCAGCTGCCGGACACGGAACTGCTCAGCGTCGAGGACATGGCCGCCCACTACGCCGCGGCGGTCCGCGAGGCGCTGCCCGACGGCCCCTACCGGCTCGGCGGCTGGTCGATGGGCGGGGTGATCGCCCTGGAGATGGCGGCCCAGCTCACCGCGGCGGGTGCTGAGGTGGACCTGCTGGCCGTGATCGATCTGATGGAGCAGCCCGGGCCGGCCACGGGCGCGCCCGTCTCCGACGAGGTGCTGCTGTCCTGGTTCGCCCGGGACCTGGCGGGTCTGGCCGGAGTCGACTGGGAGCTGCCGCCCGAGGCGTTCGACGGCCGACCGCCGGTGCGGGTGCTGCACGCCGAGGCCCGGGCCGCGGGAGCGTTGTCCGACGACATCGACCTCGACACGCTGAGCCGTATCGTCGACCGGTTCCGCGCCAACTACCGGGCCCTCCTGCGGTACGCGCCCAGCAGCTTCGCCGGGCGGGTGGTGTCACTGCGGGCAGCGGACGGCGGCGCGACGGTCGAGACCGCGTCCCGCTGGATGGAGTACTTCCCCGGCGACGCCGCCCTCGTCGACGTACCCGGCGACCACTACACGGTGATGCGCGGCGAGCGGCTGCGCGTCCTGGCCGGTGAGCTGCGCCGGGCCCTCGACGCCAACTGAACCGAACCGGCCGGGTCGCCTCTCCGGGCGGCCCGGCCGGTGCCCGTCGGCCCCGTCCCGCGGGGCCGGCGGGTACCAGGACCGAGAAGTGAGGACATCCGGTATGCGAATTGATCAGGCCGACCCGAAGCGGCGGCCGACCGGCGTCATCCCCGCCGGGGAGCGGCCCAGCACCATCGGCGGCGCCGGAGCGAACCGATGAGCGCGTTGCCGGCCACCGTGCCGGTCGCCGTCATCGGGGCGGGCCAGTCCGGACTCGCCGCCGGGTACTACCTGCGGCAGGCCGGCATACGGTGTGTGCTGCTCGACGCGGGGAGCGAGGTCGGTGAGACCTGGCAGCGGCGCTGGGACTCGCTGACCCTGTTCACGTCCGCGCAGTTCTCCGGTCTGCCGGGGCTGCCCTTCCCCGGCCACGGTGCGCGCTACCCCGGCAAGGACGAGGTCGTGGCGTATCTGCGCGACTACGCCGAGCGGTTCGGCCTCCCCGTGCTGGCCGACCACCGGGTGCTGTCGCTGCGCAGGGACGGTGACGGCTACCTGCTGACCACCGCGCACGGCGAGTGCCGGGCCGACCAGGTCGTGATCGCGACCGGTGCGTTCGGCACCCCCCGGGTCCCGGAGTTCGCCGCCGGGCTGAGTCCGGACGTGACCGCCCTGCACACCAGCGACTACCAGGGCCCCGCACAGGTGCCGCCGGGCACTGTGCTGATCGTCGGCGACGGCAACTCCGGCCGGCAGATAGCCGTGGAGCTGGCCGGGACCCACAGTGTGGTGCTCAGTTGCGGCGGCACCGTCTCACCGCCCCTGCCGCAGACCGTCCTCGGACGGGACATGTTCTGGTGGATGAGCGTCCTCGGTGTGATGAACCTGCCGGTGAACATGCAAGCACCCGACCCGATCGTCGGTGACCGGGTGCCCGAGCTCGTCGCGGAGGGCCGGATCCAGGCGGTGGGCCGCGTCACCGCGGCCGAGGGCTCCGAACTGCTGGTCGCGGACGGCGAGCGCGTCAAACCGTCCGCGGTGATCTGGGCGACCGGCTACCGCACCGACTGGAGCTGGCTCGACCCGGAGATGCTCGACGACGCCGGGCAGCCCCGGCACACGGAAGGCACCGGGGCGCTGCCCGGCAGCTACTACCTGGGGCTGTACCGGATGCGCACCCGCGGCTCGGCGCTCATCGGCTTCGTCGGCCGGGACGCCGAACGCGTCGTGGCGGCGATAGCCACCGCCGCACACGACACCACCACCGCTTCTCCCACGGCAGAAGGCGAGCCGTCATGACCAGCGTCACGTCCAAGGAACTCGAGCTGCTGGGCGCGCTGTTGGCGTTCGACTTCATCGGGTTCGCACAGAAATCCGCCGCCCTCGATCCCGCCGACCCGCACTACGGGCAGGCGGTCGGCGCCGCCTTCGGGATCGCGGTCCGTCGCCGCTTCCCGCGGGGTGCGACACCGCGGGAGGTCAGCGGTTACGTCGCGGACGTCCTCGGCTCGCTGGACGCCGGCGCGGAGGACTTCGACCCGGCGTTCCTCGAACGTCTGGTCGCCGACGGTCTGAGCGGGGACACGGAACCCGACGGTGAGCGCCTCGACCCCGAGACGACGATCCAGGCCCGCCTGGTACTGACTCTCCGGCTCGTCCGGGAGCTGAGCCTCGGCCCCGACCAGCAGCGGGAGTTGCTGGCCGAGGCGGCACACCGGGTGGCCGTCTGAGGCGTACGGGAGGCGGCGCTCCGGGCGGTCCGTGGCGCCGCACCGCCGTTCACTCCCGAGGCGGCCCGGGCTCCGTGGGTACCTGTGTGCCGGGGTCGCGCGGGAGCCGGACGTCCAGCGCCCCTTCCGCGTACAGCGTCCGCACCGACCGCTTGTCGTACTTCCCGACGCTGGTCTTGGGCACCGCGTCCACGAACGACCACCGCTCCGGTATCCACCAGCGCGCCACCCGCCCGGCCAGGAACTCCCGCAGCTCGTCCGCGCCGATCCCGGCGCCCGGCACCAACGACACGCAGGCCAGCGGGCGTTCCTCCCAGCGTGGATCGGGCACACCGATCACGACCGCCTCCAGCACCGCGGGGTGCTCGATGATCGCGTTCTCCAGCTCGATGGTGGAGATCCACTCGCCACCGCTCTTGATGCCGTCCTTGAGCCGGTCACTGACGACCACCCAGCCACCGGGCTCGATCACTCCCAGGTCGCCGGTGCGCAGCCAGCCGTCGTGGAACTTCTCCGGGGCGTCCTCGGTGTTGAAGTACGACCCGGTGACCCAGGGTCCGCGCAGCTCCAGTTCGCCCACGGAGGTTCCGTCCCACGGCTGCTCGCTGCCGTCCTCCGCGATCAGCCGGACCTCGACGTAGGGCATCACCCGGCCGCTCTTCGCCAGCCAGTCGACCTCGTCCTCGTCCGGCGTGCCGTGCGGGGGGACCGCGAAGGTGGCCAGAGGGCTGGTCTCGGTCAGGCCCCAGCCCTGCTTCAGGCGGACCCCGTAGCGGTCCTTGAGCTGCTGGAGCAGGGCGCGCGGCGGGGTCGCGCCACCGCAGCCCGCGAGCCGTACGCCGCTCAGGTCCAGCGGGTGCTGCTCGCCGTGGTGCACCAGGCTGTTCCAGATCGTGCAGATCGCCGCCACCGCGGTGGGCCGCTCCTCGTTGATGACGCGGGCCAGGTCCGGGGTGTGCAGCAGCCGCCCGTTCATGATCAGGTCGGAGCCCGCCAGCCAGGCGGCGTACGGCCAGCCCCAGGCGTTGGCGTGGAACATCGGCACGATCGGCAGGACGCGGTCGCCGTCGTGCATCGCGAAACCGGCGCAGGCCGAGACGCCGAGCGTGTGCAGGGAGATCGAGCGGTGGCTGTAGGCCACGCCCTTGGGGTTGCCGGTGGTGCCGGTCGTGTAGCAGAGTGCCGCCGCTTCCCGCTCGTCCAGGTCGGGCCAGACGAAGCCGGGCTGCTCGGCGGCCAGCAACTCGTCCCAGTGGTGCACGGCGATGTGCCCGGGCAGGTCCACCTCCGGCGCGCCGCCGATGACCACCACGTGCCGTACGCTGCCCAGCCGGTCCCGCAGGGGGGCGAGCATGTCCAGCAAGGTGGCGTCGACCAGGAGGAAGGCGTCCTCGGCGTGCTCGACGATGTAACCCAACTGGTCGTGGTGGAGCCGCAGGTTGAGGGTGTGCAGTACCGCGCCCATGCTCGGTACCGCGAGGTATGCCACCAGGTGCTCGGGAGTGTTCCAGGCCAGCGTGGCGACCCGCTCACCGGGACGCGCGCCCAGCCGGGTCAGCGCCGCGGCCAGTCGCTCGGCCTGGCCGGCGACGTCGGCGAAGGACTGCGAGGAGCGTGCGGCCGGCCCGTCGGCGCATCGCACCACCCGACTGTCCCCGTAGACGCGTTGTCCGTGCGCGAGAATGTCCCGGACCAGCAGTGCACGGTCCTGCATCGTGCTCTTCATGGTGCGGCCCCTTAGAGGTGCGCAGTCAGAAGGTACCCCGGCGTCGTACTCACTCCCCCGTTTCCCCACCCGGTCCCATGAGGGTGGGAGCGCCGGGGCGAGGAGGAGCGGGCGCGCCCACGCGCGGAGCCGGCCCCGATGGCGGAGCCGGCCCCGATGGCGGGTGACGGCACCACGCCGTCACCCGCCGTTGCCCGGCCACTGGTCGGGGTCAGCCCAGGTACTCGATCTTCCCCACCAGTGAGCAACTGACATTGGAGTGGTCCAGCAGGTTGACCCGTGCGTCCATCTTTCCGTTGCCGGTCGCGTACTGGTACTCACCGGTGCCGCCGGTGATCACGAACGAGCCGGTCGGGTAGACGAGGTTGTCCTCCGTCAGTGGAGCGGCGAGGCGGTAGCTGAGGTTGAGCTTGTCACCGTCGCTTTCCGTGATCGTCGCCGTCCCGATGATGTCGTACTTGCCGGGGACGATCGCCGTACAGGCCACCTCGTCCTGCGTCCAGGTGGCGTTGGTGATCGGTTTGCCGGTGGCGGTCCCCGTCCCGATCACCTCGAAACCAGCACAGTTCTCGGTGTCCGGGTGCGTGCTGGCGACCACCGCGTAGTTCGCGGTCATCTCGAACGTCGGAAGCCATGCCTCGGCGCGAGCGTCCGTCCGGTCGGTCTCGGCTGCAAATGTGACGCCGGCTGTACCGCCGACGATCATCACCGCTGCGGTCGCTGCGCCTGCCGTGCGCGTCAGCCAGCGGTGGGCAAGTCCTGCCATGTTTCCCCCGTACGTATGCAGGTGTTGTCCAACGGGGCCTGAGTTAAGGCCCGTTGGGGATAGTTTCTGCCACCGGGCCCTCTTCCGTCCAGGCATTCAGCTTATTTTCATACTTTAAGTTGGGTACTACGATTTAGTATTCGCTCACGCGAAGACTCCTCTTATGTTCGTAACTGGGAGATCGCTGCTGGAAGCGGTGGCCGAGGAGTCCGGTGCCTGTCTGCCGCGTCACGCGATCGTGAACGGGCGGCCGCACACGTCCGCCACCCGCTCCTGGACACGGCCGCCGGTGAGGGCCTCCCGCGACCCCGGGCTCCGCGGCGGTGGTCCGCCGATCAGACGTCGCCCGGCGTACCAAGGCCCGTCAGGGCGCCGACCGGATCGAGGTCGGGGGTGCCGCGCGGCCACCAGTCGTCGCGGCCGGGTTCCGACTCGTAGGCGTACCAGAGCCCCGTCCGGCCGAGCCTGAGCTGGACATGGCCCCGAGGGTGGGTGAGGCGGTTGCGCCAGGGACGGAAGGCCGGAAGGTCGGCGGCGAGCAGCAGCGGGCGGGCCCGGTCGAAGCGGCCGGCCGGCGGGTCCCAGGGCTCCTCCAGGACGTGGAGTCCTTCCGGACCGCCCTGCCGCCAGGCGGCCACGGCGCGCGCCAGTTCCGCCGTACCGCGGCCGGCGGCCTTGGCGAGGGACGCGTAGAGCGCCCGGGTGCCGGCGGTGAGGCCGGAGCCGGGGCGGGCCGCGGCCAGGCGGACGGCGTCCTGCCACAGCGTCAGCCCGCCGACCGGGTCCCGGCCCGTGGTGAGCAGGGTGTGGGCTCGGGCGGCGGCGTCGGTGGCCAGCTGGTCCAGGGCGAAGGGGTCGGGGCCGCCCGGTGCCGCCGGGTAGGCCGGGGGCTGTTCGGGATGCGGGGGCGCGGGCAGCGGCGCCGGGAGAGGCGGCAGGGCGCGCGCGGTCAGGGCCTCGCCCGCTCGGACGCCGGGCAGGGAGGCCGGTCCGCGGTCCTGGGCGGCGCGGGCCGCGCGGGTGGCGCTGAGCCGGGACAGCGCGTCGATCACCTCGCGCTCGCCGCGTCCGCGCAGCAGGAGCAGCACGAACGGGTCGGCGTCGAGCAGCCGGGCCGTCTGGTAGCAGAGGGCGGCGGCGTGTTTGCAGGGATGGCCGGAATCGGGGCAGCTGCACCGCGGGGAGAGGTCACCGGGGCCGGGCAGCAGCGGGACCCCGCAGTCGGCGAGGGACTGGGGCATCTCCTTGTCCAGCAGCGCCGCGATGTGGCCGGGACGGTCGGCGGCGGCGTCCAGGAACCGCTCCCAGTCGGCGTCCGTGAACGTCCGCAGCCGCACCTGCACGCGGTACGGCCGCGGGCGGCTGCCCCGCACGTACGCGAGTACGAGTCCCGGCGTGACGGTGATGGCGTCGACGTGCCCCTGTCCGGCGTACCCGCGCCCGCGGGCGAGCCGGGCCGCGTCCAGCGCCCCCTCCTCCAGCGCGGTGACCCATGCGTCGCCCCACCAGGTCTCGGCGAAGCCCTCACTGTCCGAGGCTCGGGGCGGGAACGCCGGGAAGGTGCGGCGCAGGTCACCGTCGCGGGCGGGGTCGGCCATGGAGCGGGGGGTGGCGGGTGCGGGCGGTGCGGTGTCCCGCGGAGTACCGAGCGGCTCGGCGCTTCCGAGGGCTCCGTCCCGGGCCTCCCTGGCCGAGGGGCCGCCGTGCGAGCGCGAGCTGCCGGAGGACGCGGGGGCGCTCGGGCCGGGGGTGACGTCGGTGTCCGGATCCGGTTCGGTCACCGGTTCGGGCATGCGGAAGGCGTCCGTGAGCGACTCCCGTACCTCATGGGCCCGGGCGTCGGCGGCCCGGTCGCCGCGGGTCGTGCGCGGGACGCGGGGGGACGGGGCGCGTCGTTCACGGGGCTCGGCGTCCGTCGCACGGCCGCCGGGTGCCGGACGCGCCCGCAGCGCCTCCTCGCGCGCGGAGCGCAGCGCCTCCCGCGCGATGTCCCCGGGGCGTGGGGGCGCGCGGTGTCCGGCATCACCGTCGGCAGCGGCCTCCGTGTCCCCGGACGACGTGTCGGCGGGGGGCGGCCCGTCACCGTGGGGCGGCCCGTCACCGTGGGGCCCCTCTCCGGAGCGTGCCTCGCCCTCCGCCGCCGGTGTGCCGGTGTCCTCGCGGTCCGGGGCTGTGGCGTCGGCGGGCTCCGCCGTACCGCGCCGGGCCCGTACCGCCTGCCGCAGCGCCTCGCGGGCCACGTCGCCCGGGCGGGTTTCACGGCCGGGGCGACCGGGACCGTCGGGCTGTCCGGGGGCCGGGACGGCCAGGGCAGCCGGCTGCTTCTGAGTGGGCCGGTGCTCCGGCGTGTCCGTGGCCGTCGGCTCGCGGGTCGCCCGTGCGCGGGCCGCGCGCAGGGCCTCGCGGGCCTCGTCGGAGGGGCGGGAGGTCATGCCGGCCTCCGCAGGGACACCAGGTCGGACAGGTCACGGTCGGACAGCTCCGTGAGGGCCGACTCGCCGGAGCCGAGGATCGCGTCGGCGAGGGCGCGCTTGGACTCCAGCATCTCGGCGATGCGGTCCTCGACCGTGCCCTCGGTGACGAGACGGTGGACCTGGACGGGCTGGGTCTGGCCGATGCGGTACGCGCGGTCGGTGGCCTGCTCCTCCACCGCGGGGTTCCACCAGCGGTCGAAGTGGACGACGTGGCCCGCGCGGGTGAGGTTCAGGCCGGTGCCGGCGGCCTTGAGGGAGAGCACCAGGACCGGGGTCGCGCCGCTCTGGAAGCGGTCCACCATGCGCTCCCGCTCCGCCACCGGCGTACCGCCGTGGAGGAGGTCGACGGGGACCGCGCGCCCGGCGAGGTGCGCGGTGATCAGCCGGGCCATCCCGACGTACTGCGTGAAGACCAGGGCGGAGCCGTCCTCGGCGAGCAGGGTGTCCAACAGCTCGTCCAGCAGGGCCAGTTTGCCGGAACGGGCCGCGAGCCGGTCGTCTCCGGCGCGCGCGTGCTCCTCCTTCAGGTAGAGCGCCGGGTGGTCGCAGATCTGCTTGAGCGAGGTCAGCAGTTTCAGCACCAGTCCGCGCCGGCCCATGCCCTGCGCGCTCTCGATGGCGTGCATCGACTCGCGCACCACGGCCTCGTACAGCGCGGCCTGTTCGCGGGTGAGCGGTACGGGGTGGTCCGTCTCGGTCTTGGGCGGCAGTTCGGGGACGATGCCGGGGTCGGACTTCTTGCGCCGCAGGAGGAAGGGGCGGACCAGGCGGGCGAGGCGCTCGGCGGCCTCCTCGTCCTCGCCGGTCTCCACGGCGCGCGCGTGCCGGGCGCGGAAGGACTTCAGCGGGCCGAGGAGTCCGGGGGTCGTCCAGTCGAGGAGGGCCCACAGCTCGGAGAGGTTGTTCTCCACGGGGGTGCCGGTGAGCGCCACCCGGGCGGGCGCCGGGATCGTGCGCAGTGCCTTCGCGGTCGCGGAGTGGGGGTTCTTGACGTGCTGTGCCTCGTCGGCGACGACCATGCCCCACATCCGCCCGGCCAGCTCCGGGGCGGTGGAGCGCATGGTGCCGTAGGTGGTGAGGACGAAGCCGCCGTCGAGGCCGTCCAGGGTGCGGTCGGGGCCGTGGAAGCGGCGCACGGGGACGCCGGGCGCGAACCGGGTGATCTCCCGCTGCCAGTTGCCGAGCAGCGAGGCCGGGCAGACCACCAGGGTCGGCTCGGTGCGGGCCCGCTTCAGATGCAGCGCGATGAGGGTGATGGTCTTGCCCAGGCCCATGTCGTCGGCGAGGCAGCCGCCGAGGCCGAGGGAGGTCATGAGGTCCAGCCAGGCCAGGCCCCGCAGCTGGTAGTCGCGCAGGGTGGCGTCGAGGCCGGGCGGCGGCTCGGCGGGCCGTACACCGGCGGTCAGGCGGTCGCGGAGGGTGGCGAGGGCGCCGGCCGGCACCGCCTCGACCGTCTCCCCGTCGACCTCCGCGTGGCCGGTGAGGGCGACGGCCAGCGCGTCGACCGGGTCGAGCAGCCCCAGGTCCCGTTTGCGGGCCTTGCGGACGAGGGCGGGGTCGACCAGCACCCACTGGTCGCGCAGCCGTACGACGGGACGGTGGGCCTCGGCCAGGGCGTCCATCTCGGCCTCGGTGAGCGGGTCGCCGCCGAGGGCGAGCTGCCAGCCGAACCGCAGCAGGTCCTCGCTCTCGAAGAAGCCGGTGCCGTCGGTCGCCGAGCCGGGGGCCGGGCGGACCACCGCCGTGACGGTCAGGTCCTGGGCGAGGTCCCGGGGCCAGTGCACGGCGACCCCGGCCGCGGCGAGCCGGGTGGCCGCCATGCCCAGCAGGTCGTTCAGCTCCTCCTCGGAGAGGGCCAGCACATCGGGCACGTCCTGGTCGGAGAGCCGGTCCAGCGGCGGCCAGACCCGGGCCGCGCGGCGCACCGCGAGGGCGGCGTCCACCCGTGCGCGGGGGCCGAAGGCGCTGTCCGCCGTGCCCGCCCACAGGGCCGCCGCGTCGGCCATCAGGGTCGGGTCGGCGAGGCTGTGCACCTGCACGATCGCGGCGCCCGCGCTCCGCGCGGCGCTCCCGTCCCCGCCTGCTCCCTCACCGGTGTCGAAGAGGTCGTAGGCGGACAGGTCCAGGCGGAGCGAGATCCGTACGCCGGCGTCCATGCCGGCGGCGACCTCGGCGGCCCAGTCGTGGGCGTCGGGCAGCCGCTGCGCCTTCCGCGCGGCGAACGGGAGCCCCGAGGCGTACGGCGCGGCCGGGGTGCGGGGCAGGGTGTCGGCGACCGCGTCCAGGAAGGCGCGCACCAGCGCCTCCGGCCGGGGCAGCCGGAGGGGGCCGGGGCCGGGCAGTGGGACGGCGTGGCCCTCGTGGGGCAGGGCGGCGGCCACCGCGCGCAGGTGTGCCACGTCGTCGGGGTCGAGCGGACCGGCGCGCCAGGCGTCGTGGCCGGTGGCGGTCAGTCCGGGCAGCAGCCGTCCGCGGGCCGTGAGCCGCAGGGCGTGCAGGGCGGCGGCGCCCCAGCAGGCGGTGGCGGGATGGGCCGCGGGATCGTACCGGGCGCGGACCAGCAGCGGCAGTGCCTCGTCGACGGGGAGGAAGAGCGCCGGGGCCGTCCGCCGCCGCACTCCCGTGCCGTGCGGACGGACGACGGTGAGGTCGGTGCGCGGCGCGGACACGGAGGCGTCGGGTGGTCCGGGCGGCCCTTCGCCGACGGGGCCGCCCTCGGGGTCGTAGAAGGCGACGCGCCCCTCGCGCGGGAGGGGTGCCGGGAGGAAGACGGCCGCGAGCCGGACGGGGACGTCCGCGCCGTCCGCGCCGCCGGGCACGGCGGTGTCCCGCCCGGCCGTCACGGTCCGCTCGCCCATACGTCCTGCCACCTCCCGCCCGTCTGTCGGATCAGTCGTCTCCGACTCTACGGGCGGGGTCTGACAACCGGTCCCGGCGGGCGGTGGGGCGGGCGGGGTCAGGGCACGGTGCGGGAGACGACGTACACCCTCGGGTAGCCCGGTTTGTTGTGGTTGACGACGACGTCGTGGGTGGGCGCCGGGTCCTTCTGCTCGTGGACGAGGCCGGACCAGGTGCCGGGCCCGTCGAACGTCCAGCCGGTGACGTCCCGGTCGCGCTCGCCGATGGTGATGTCGTCCTGCTTCAGGTCGTGTCGCTGCACGCCCATGCTGGTGAGGAAGGCGCTCAGGCCCGCGTCGGTGGTCTCGAACTCGACGTAGAGGCGGCTGGTCTTCCAGTTGTTGGTCTCGTAGGAGGCCACCCACCAGGCAGGGTGCGGCACGGGCACCTGGTAGAGGCGGCGCTGCACCTTCGACGGCCAGCCCTCGGTGAGGCCGGTCGCGGAGTACTTCGCCTCCTTGTCCTTGCCGCTGGCCCGGCTCTGGTTCGCGGAGATCACCAGGTACCCGGCCGGGATGCCGATGAGCAGCACGATGATCAGCAGGGTGAGCGTCCTGCGGCGGATCATGTGCCACCGGTCCTCGGCCGGGCGGGGCGCGCCCGGGAGAGCCGTCTGCTGGGGGAGCCCGTCGCTCACAGCGACTCCTGGGTGGTGCGGCGGGCCTCCGCGTACCGCTCGTAGCGTTCGTACCGCTCGACGCGGCGACGCTTGGCGCGGCGGAAGCGGCGGGCGACCAGCCGGGCGAGGTCGGCGGCGCCGACCATGCCGGCCTCGGGGCCGAGCTGGGCGCGGACGATGTGGGCCTCGGGGCGGTAGCCGCGACCGGTCAGGTGCCGCTTGAAGGCGTCCCGCGCGGGGCCGATCAGCAGGTCGTCGGCGGCGGAGACGCCACCGCCGATGACGAAGCAGGAGGGGTCGAGGGCGGCGGCGAGGTTGGCGATGCCGACGCCGAGCCACTGCCCGATGTCCTGGAGCAGTTCGATGCACATGGCGTCGCCCTCGCGGGCCAGCTCGGTGATCATCGGGCCGCTGATGTCGGCGATGTTGCCCTTGACGTGCTCGATGATCCCGTAGGCGACCGGCGAGTCGGCGGCGGCCAGCTCGCGGGCCTCGCGGACCAGCGCGTTGCCGGAGCTGTACTGCTCCCAGCAGCCGCGGTTGCCGCAGGGGCAGCGGTGGCCGCCGGGGACGACCTGCATGTGGCCGAACTCGCCGGCCACCCCGTACTTGCCGCGCTTGACCTGCCCGTCCTCCAGGATCGCGCCGCCGATGCCGGTGCCGAGCGTGATCATGACGAGGTGGTCCTCGCCGCGGCCGGCGCCGAAGCGCCACTCGGCCCAGGCGGCGGTGTTGGCGTCGTTGTCCACCAGGACGGGGACGGCGAGGCGGCCGGCGATGCGGTCGCGCAGCGGTTCGTTGCGCCAGGACAGGTGGGGGGCGAACAGCACGCGGTTGCGGTCGGCGTCGACCCAGCCGGCCGCGCCGATGCCGACGGCGTGCACGTCGTGCCGGTCGGACAGGTCCAGCACCAGTTCGACGATGGTGTCCTCGACGACCTTGGGGCTCTTGGACTTGTCCGGGGTCTCCGTGCGCAGCCGCTCCAGGATGTTGCCGTCGGCGTCGACGACGCCCGCCATGACCTTGGTGCCGCCGATGTCGATGCCCACCGTCGGGACACGGGGCGCCGTCAGGTGGGAGCGGCGCTCCCGGGTGCCGACGGTTCTCAGGACCGGGGCGCGGCGGGAGCCGATGGGGGCGGTGAAGTCGCGGTAGGTGCTCATCGTGTGCGATTGTGCCGCACGGCTCCGCCGGGTGCCGAACGGGACAGGGGTGGGGCAACACCGTTCTTCGCCGGGTGCGGGTGCGTTGGGGCTGGTCGCGCAGTTCCCCGCGCCCCTAGGGACGTTGCAGTTCGTGGCGTAGATCGTCCAGCTCGTTGCCTCCCGCCATCTGCCGTGTCAGCTCGTCCAGCGTGATGGAGTCACGTGTGTGGCTTCCCACCATCGTGCCGCGCTTCAGCAGGACGAACCGGTCCCCCACCAGATACGCGTGGTGCGGGTTGTGGGTGATGAAGACGACGCCCAGGCCCTCGTCGCGTGCCGCTGTCACATACTTCAGGACCACCCCCGACTGCTTCACACCCAGCGCCGCCGTCGGCTCGTCCAGGACCAGGACCTTCGCGCCGAAGTGCACCGCGCGGGCGATGGCCACGCACTGGCGTTCGCCGCCGGAGAGGGTGCCGATGGGCTGGTCGACGTCGCGGAGGTCGATGCCCATGCGGAGGAGTTCCGCGCGGGTGGTGCGGCGCATGCGGTCGACGTCCATGCGCTTGAAGGGGCCGGTGCCCTTGCGCGGCTCGGAACCGAGGAAGAAGTTCCGCCACACCGGCATCAGCGGGACGACGGCCAGGTCCTGGTGGACGGTGGCGATGCCCCGGTCCAGGGCGTCGCGCGGGGAGGCCAGGTGGGTCTCCTCGCCGTCGAGGGCGAGCGTGCCGCCGTCGTGCCGGTGCAGTCCCGCGATGATCTTGATCAGGGTGGACTTGCCGGCGCCGTTGTCACCCAGCACACAGGTGATCTCACCCGCGTGCACCTCCAGCGACACGCCCTCGAGGGCGCGGACGTTGCCGTAGTGCTTGCTGACGCCGGACAGCTCCACGAGGGCCGTACGGGAGTCGGTCCGGGTCATGTCGAGGCCTCCGCGCGGCGGCGCACCCAGGTGTTGAGCAGGGTGGCGAGGAGCAGCATCGCTCCGAGGAAGAACTTGAACCAGTCGGGGTTCCACTCGGCGAAGACGATGCCCTTGCTGGTCATGCCGAAGAGCAGCGCGCCGACCGCCGAGCCGACGGCGCTGCCGTGGCCGCCGGTGATCAGACAGCCGCCGATGACGGCCGCGATGATGTAGATCAGCTCGTTGCCGACGCCCTCGCCGGACTGGACGACGTCGTAGCTGAAGAGCAGGTGCTGGCCGCAGATCCAGGCGCCGAGGGCGACGCCCATGTAGAGGGCGGTCTTGGTGCGGGTCACGGGGACGCCCACCGCGCGGGCGGCCTGTTCGTTGCCGCCGACCGCGAAGATCCAGTTGCCGGCGCGGGTGCGCAGCAGGATCCAGCTGCCGAGGGCGACCAGGGCGAGCCACCACAGGACGGTGACCTTGATGTGCGCGCCGCCGACGGTGAAGGTCGACGCGAAGAGCGCCCGCGCGGTGGTGAAGCCCTCCATGTCGGCGATGGTCCTGGTGGAGACGGTGCCGCCGATCAGCTTGGTGAAGCCGAGGTTCATGCCGGTCAGCATCAGGAAGGTGCCGAGCGTGATGATGAAGCTCGGCAGTCTCGTGCGGGCCAGCATGATCCCGTTGAAGGCGCCGACGGCGAGCGTGACCAGCAGGGACACGCCGACGCCGACCCAGACGTTGGCGGTCATCTGGTAGCTGAACATCGACGACACCAGTGCCGACGACGTGACCAGGACACCGGCCGACAGGTCGAACTCGCCGCCGATCATCAGCAGCGCGACCGGGACGGCCATGATGCCGATGGTGGAGGACGCGTAGAGCACGGTGCCGAGGCTGGAGGCGCGCAGGAAGCTGTCGGCGGCGAGGGCGAAGCAGCAGAAGACGGCGATCGCGCCGACGAGGGAGCCGAGCTCGGGTCTGGTCAGCAGCCGCCGGAGCGGCGAAGAGCCGCGCAGAAACCTTTCACCAGATGTGTCGGGAGATACGTCGGGAGTCGTCGCGCTCATCGGGTGCCCCGCTGCGTGTAGTCCTCGAGCGCGGCGGCGTCGTCCTCGGTGATGATCTGCGGCCCGGTGAGCACGGGCCGGCCGCCGCCGAGGACGTCGGCGTTGTACCGGTACAGCCACAGCAGGTCGACCGCCTCGTAGCCCTGGAGGTAGGGCTGCTGGTCGACGGCGAAGCCGAGGCTTCCGTCCTTCAGGCCGGCGGCGACCTTGGCGTTGAGGTCGAAGGTGTCGATCTCGGCGTCGCTGCCCGCCCCCTCACGCGCCTTGACGGCGGTGTCGGCGTAGGGGGCGCCCAGGGTGACGACGGCGTCCACGGCGGCGTCGGACTGCAGCCGGGCCTCGATCGCCGACTGCACGTCGGGCATGCTCGTGCCGTTGACGTGGAGGCGGACCACCGTGCCGTCGAAGGTCTTCTCCACCCCGTCGCAGCGCTGCTCGTGACCGACGTTGCCCTGCTCGTGCAGGACGCAGAGGGCCTTCTCGCGGCCGCGCTCGTTCAGCTCCTCGCCGACCGCCTCACCGGCGATCGTCTCGTCCTGGCCGATGTGGGTGAGCGCGCCGAACTCCTTCGACTCGGCCGAGCCGCTGTTCACGGTGACGACCGGGATGCCGGCCTCGCGGGCGCGCGCGAGGGACGCCTTCATCGCGTCCGGCTTGGCGAGGGTGACGATGATGCCGTCCACCTTCTTGTCGACGGCCGCGTCCACGAGCTGCGCCTGCTGCTGGGCCTCGTCGTCGTGCGAGTAGAGGAAGCGGACGTTGTCCTTCACCGCGGCCTGCTCCGCGCCGCTCCGGACGATGTCCCAGAAGGTGTCGCCGTCTCCCGCGTGGGTGATCATCGCGAAGGTCCAGCGGGGGGTGTCCACCGCCGCCCTGCCCTGGGCCGCCGCGGCCGCGCGGGCGTCCTCCGCTCGTTTGCCGCCGGTACCGCTGCATCCGGCGAGCGAGAGACTCAGCGCCCCCGCCACCGCGATGCCCACCCAGGTCGAAAACCGTGACACGAGGACTTGCCCTTCTTGCTGTGCTCTTGCGTATGCAAGGGGCCGATGACCACACCGGCCCCAAACGCCCCATTGTCGAACACGGGCATCGGGCGTCCCCGCGCGGGGACCGGAAGTCGGTCACATTGTCCTGACATGACGACGGCACAGTGCGCGCGTCGCGCCGGATTGTCAGGACCGTACAAGCAGCTGGAACTCGAACGAGTAGCGGGAGGGCCGGTAGGTGTGGGTGCCGAACTCCACCGCGCGGCCGGTGTCGTCGAAGGTCACGCGCTCCATGGTGAGCAGCGGGGCGCCGGTCGCCTCCCCCAGCCGCTCGGCCTCGTCGGCGGTGGCGGCACGGGCGCCGATGGTCTGGCGGGCGCTGTGCAGGGTGATCCCGGCGGCCCGCATCAGCCGGTACAGGCCGGTGGCCTCCAGCCGGCCGGTGTCCAGGTCGAGCAGTCCCGGCGGCAGGTAGTTGCACAGGTACGCCATCGGCTCCCCGTGGGTGAACCGCAGCCGTTCGATCCGGTGGACCTCGCTGTCCTCGGCCACGCCGAGCGCGGCCGCGACCTCGGCGGACGCCTCCACGACGGTGTTGACCAGCACCTTCGTCCCGGGACGCTGACCGGCCGCCTCCAGGTCGTCGTAGAGGCTGCTGAGCTCCAGGGGACGCTTGACCTGGCTGTGCACCACCTGGGTGCCGACCCCGCGGCGGCGCACCAGCAGCCCCTTGTCGACGAGGGACTGGATGGCCTGGCGGACGGTCGGCCGGGACAGGCCCAGCCGCGCGGCGAGCTCGATCTCGTTGCCCAGCAGGGTGCCGGGGGTCAGCTCGCCGCGCTCGATGGCGGACTCCAGCTGCCGGGACAGCTGGAAGTACAACGGCACGGGGGAGCCGCGGTCCACGCTCAGCTCCAGCTGTACGGTCGGGTCCACTTCTGGTTTCGGCACGGGCCGAGCGTAGCCCCGTGCGCTGTTGACGGGAAGTCGTGTAGTTCGGTTGTCCGGACATACGCATTGACAGGGAGCGGCGCGAGCCCCACTTTGTTTCCATGCGCATAGGGGTCATCGGTACGGGCCGCATCGGCACCATTCACGCCCACACACTCAGCAGGCACCGCGACGTCGGCTCCCTGATCCTCACGGACGTCGATCCGGCGCGGGCCCAGGCCCTCGCCCACCGGCTCGGCGAGACGGCGGCACCCGGGGTGGACGAGATCTACACCTGGGGAGTGGACGCCGTGGTGATCACGGCGGCCACGTCCGCCCACGCCGATCTGATCGGCCGGGCGGCACGCGCGGGGCTGCCGGTGTTCTGCGAGAAGCCCGTCGCCCTGGACCTGACGGGCACGTTACAGGCGATCACGGAGGTCGAGACCGCCGGGACCGTCCTGCAGATGGGGTTCCAGCGCCGTTTCGACGCCGGTTACACGGGCGCCCGGGAGGCGGTGCGCTCGGGCAGGCTCGGGCGGCTGCACACCGTACGGGCGATGAGCGGCGACGCGGAGCCGCCGCCGGCCGGGTACCTGCCGCAGTCCGGCGGGCTGTACCGGGACGCCCTGATCCACGACTTCGACATCCTGCGCTGGGTGACCGGCCGGGAGGTCACGGACGTCTACGCGGCCGGGTCCGACGCCGGGCCCGCGATGTTCCGCGACGCGGGCGACGTCGACACCGGCGCGGCGCTCCTCACCCTCGACGACGGCACGCTCGCCACGGTCACGGCGACCCGGCTGAACGGCGCCGGCTACGACGTGCGCATGGAGCTCGCCGGGGAGCGGGACCAGATCGCCGTCGGCCTGGACGACCGTACGCCGATCGCGTCCACCGAGCCGACCGGGCCGCCGGCCGCGGACAAGCCGTGGACCGGTTTCCTGGAGCGGTTCGGGCCCGCGTACGAGGCCGAGCTGATCGCGTTCGTCGAGGTGGTGCGGGGCGAGCGGGCCAACCCGTGCGACGGGCGGGAGGCCCTTCAGGCACTGCTGGTCGCGGAGGCGTGCGAGCTGTCCCGGCGGGAGCGCAGACCGGTCCGGCCGACGGAGCTGGTGCGCGGGGCGACGGCGGCGTACACCTGACCCGCGCGGGCTCAGCGGCCGTCGGTCTCCTCCAGGAGGCCGGCGTCGTGGGCGAGCAGGGCGATCTGCACGCGGTTGTTGAGGCCGAGCTTGGCCAGGATGCGGGAGACGTGGGTCTTGACGGTGGCCACGCTCATGTAGAGCTCCGCGGCGATGTCGGCGTTGGCCAGGCCCCGGCCGACCGCGACGGCGACCTCGCGTTCACGGTCGTTGAGGTCCGCGACGCGCGCACGCGCGCGCGTGCGCCGCGTGTCGGCGGCGGTGCCGGCCGCGTGGGCCATCAACTGCCGGGTGACCGTGGGCGACAGCACCGGGTCGCCGGCCGCGACCCGGCGCACCGCGGCGACGATCTCGGCGGGCGGGGTGTCCTTGAGGACGAACCCGGCGGCGCCCGCGCGGAGCGCGCGCAGCACCTGCTCGTCGGCGTGGAAGGTGGTGAGCACCACGACCTGCGGGGCGTCCTCGCGCCGGCGCAGCGACTCGGTGGCGGTGAGACCGTCCACCGTCGGCATCCGGATGTCCATGAGGACGACGTCCGGGCGGGTGCGGTCGACGAGCGCCTCGACCTCGCCGCCGTCCGCGGCCTCACCGACGATCTCGATGTCGTCCGCGCCGCCCAGCATGAAGGACAGCCCGGCCCGCACCAGCGGGTCGTCGTCGACGAGGAGCACCCTGATCGCAGTCATGACCCGTACGTAATCACGGCCGGGCGGGGCGGGGACACACGCACCGGCCGGTTCCCGTTCACGCCCACGGCAGCCGTGCCCGTACCGCGAACCCGCCGTCGGGCGTGGGCCCGTGCTCCAGGGTGCCGCCCGCCAGGGCCGCCCGTTCGGTGAGACCGATCAGGCCCTGCCCGGCGCCGGGCACGCGCGGTACGTCCCCCTCCGGCGCCGGGTTGCGCACGGTCACCGTGAGGCCCTCCCCCGGGCCGCCGGTGACCGACACGGTGACCTCCGTGCCGGGGGCGTGCTTGCGGGCGTTGGTCAGGCCCTCCTGGGCGATCCGGTAGGCGGTGCGGCCCACGGAGGCGGGGACGCCGGCCGGGCCGGTGACCCGCTGGTCCAGGGTGACCTTCATGCCGGCCTGCCGGGACTCGGCGACCAGGGTGTCGAGCGCCGCGAGCGTCGGCTGCGGCCGGCCCGTGTCGTCGGAGTCACCGGCCCGCAGCACGCCGATGATCTCCCGCAGGTCCTGCAGCGCCTCGTGCGCGCTCTCCCGGATGACGCCGGCCGCCCGCGCGACCTCCTCGCGCGGGGCGTCGGGCCGGAACTCCAGGGCGCCCGCGTGCACGCTCAGCAGCGTCAGCCGGTGCGCGAGCACGTCGTGCATCTCCCGCGCGATGGCCTCGCGCGCGAGCCGCTGCGCCTGTTCGGCCCGCAGCCGCGCCTCGGTCTCGGCCCGCCGCGCCCGGTCCCGCAGGCTCAGCATGAGCTGCCGCTTGGACCGTACGAACATGCCCCAGCCGACGATCGCGACGACCAGCACCACGAAGAGGAGCAGCGAGGCGAGGTACGGCAGGTCGGGATCGGGCCGCCACCAGAAGTACAGCGGGACGGACACCGCGTGGGCTCCGCCCACCCACAGCACGTACCGGAAGGGCCGGTGCACGGCGAGCGTGAACAGGGCGATCATGGCCGCGCCCCCGGAGGTCTCCGAGACGAAGCTGACCGGGGCCATCACGGCGGCCAGGGCGAGCGGCCACCGCCGGCGCAGCCAGACCGCGGCGCACGACAGCGCGCCGAGCACCTGGTCGGCGACGGCCAGCGCGTGCGGGACGGCGTGGTTGTCGTTGAGCGACTCGGCGCCCAGGAGACCCACCAGGACGGCCAGCACGAAGCAGGAGAAGTCGACGACCCAGTCCCGCGCGGTGCGCCGGGGCCGGCGCCCGGAACGGGCCGCGTCGGGGTCGAGTTCGTGGAGGAGGGCGGACGGGAAGAACCATCGGCGCCCCGTGAACACCGGGGCGGTCTGCGCCGCCTTGTCACCAGTCACAGTCGACAAATCTATGCAGAGAACGCCTCCGGCACCGCCGTGCGGGCGGGATCGCCGACCAAAGTCGCGGCACCGCAGACTTTCGGCGCTCCGGCCGGCGCGAAGCGCCGCCTTCCGTCGGGAAGGGCTCGCCCCGCGGCCGATACGGGCCGGGGGTCCGCGGGGCGAGAGTCGGTGGCATGAAGCGACTACTGGAAGTTCTGGGGTTCCTCACCGGGGTGCAGGGGGTGGCGGGCCTGGTGAGCGAGTTCGCCGGCTGGGACTGGGGACTCGTCCACCGGTTCTCGTTCCTCGACGGTTACGAGCTCTTCGCGAGCATCGCCCTGCTGGTGCTGAGCGGCGCCCTGTTCGCCGCCGCGGAGAGCCGGAAGCCCGGCTGACATCGCCGTCCGGGCGGCGGCGTCCACCGGTACGGCCGGTGTCAGGCGTCCTCCGGGAGCTCGTACGAGCCGTACTCGGGGCGGCCGGAGAAGTCGTAGGCCTGGATGGACACGCCCGCGGCGGTGATCTCTCCGCCGGTGTGCCGGAAGGCGCTCGGCATCGAGCCCTCCGGGAACAGGCGGCGCCCGGCGCCGAGGACGACCGGGAAGGTCAGCAGGTGCAGGGTGTCCACGAGGTCGAGCGCGAACAGGGACCGGGCGAGGGCTCCGCTGCCGTGCAGCTGGAGCTCGCCGTCGGTGCGCTCCTTGAGGGCGATGACCTCCTTGGCGAGGTCGCCGCGGAGCACGGTGGTGCCGGCCCACTCGGGGTCGGTGAGGGTGGTGGAGGCGACGTACTTCGGCAGCGCGTTCAGTTTGCCGGCGACCGGGTCGGCGGGGTCGGTCATCTTCGGCCAGTACGAGGCGAAGATGTCGTACGTACGACGGCCGAGGAGGAAGGCGCCCACGCGGGAGAAGACCCCGTTGACGAACCGGCCGAAGTCCTCGTCGCCGTAGGGGACGCTCCAGCCGCCCTGTTCGAAACCGTCCCTGGTGTCCTCCTGGGGGCCGCCGGGGGCCTGGTAGACACCGTCGAGGGTGACGAAGGTGGTGACTACGAGCTTGCCCATGACGGGTTCCTGCCTTCCTGGTGCACGGGTGGGGACATGTCGTCATCAGCTCAGACCGCGGTGGGGTCCGCAACTCATCGGTGGGGCGTCAGGTCGACGTCCGTTCGCCGCCAGCGACCGGGCGGCGGGGGCGCTGGGATGGACGCATGACGACAGACACTTCTGTGAAGACCCTTGAGAAGGCCCTGCTCGGCAAGGTGGCGCTGGTGACCGGCGGCAGCCGCGGGATCGGCGCGGCGACGGCGCTGCGGCTCGCGCGGGAGGGCGCGGACGTGGCGGTGACCTATGTGAACGGCAAGGAGGCGGCCGAGGAGGTCGTGCGGGCCGTGGAGGCGCTGGGGCGCCGCGCGGTGGCCCTGCGCGCGGACGCCGGTGACCCGGAGGAGGCGGTGGGGGCGGTGAACGCCGCCGCGCGGGAGCTGGGCCGGCTCGACGTCCTGGTGAACAACGCGGGCGTCGGCGTGCTCGGGCCGGTGGAGACACTGTCCTTCGCCGATGTCGACCGGGTGCTCGCGGTGAATGTGCGCGGAGTCTTCCTCGCCTCCCGCGCGGCGGTCGCCCTCATGCCGCGCGGGGGGCGGATCATCACCGTCGGTACGTGCATGACGCAGCGGGTGCCCGGGCCGGGCGGGACGCTGTACGCGATGAGCAAGTCGGCGCTGGTGGGGCTGACGAAGGCGCTGGCGCGGGAGCTGGGTGAGCGGGGGATCACGGCGAACATCGTCCATCCGGGGCCGATCGACACGGACATGAATCCGGCGGACGGGCCGTATGCGGACGGGCAGGCGGCGATGACGGCGGTGGGGCGGTTCGGTACGGCGGAGGAGGTCGCGGAGACGATCGTCCACCTGGCGGGGGCGGCGTACGTCACCGGGGCGGAGTTCGCGGTGGACGGGGGGCATGCGGCGTGATCGCCGGCGCACGGCGGCCGGGGTGACGGCCGCCGTGCGGGGGTTGCGCTGCCGGCGGTTGCCGGGTGCCGCCGCGCCCACCCGTGCCGCCCCAGCGGCACGACTGCCGGCCGTGGCGTCAGCCCAGTTCCGCCGTGCCCTGCTCGGTCAGCGAGCCGAAGAGCCTCAGGCGGGAGATGCCGCCGTCCGGGTGGATGTCCACGCGGGCGTGGGTGGCGGTCGCCGGGGCCGGGAGGACGAAGCGGTGGTTGGTGTCGGGCTGGAGGCGGGTGCGGGGCAGGATCTCCCGCCAGTCGCCGTCGTCCCCGTCCTTCACCGACACCGACGCCCAGCCGGCGCTGTTGCCCTTCAGGTACGCCGTGTCGATCTCCAGGGCGCGGATCTCCGACTGGGCGACCAGGCGGTAGCGGATCCAGTCGTGGCCCCGGTCGCGGCGGCGGCGGGTCTCCCAGCCGTCGTCCATCTTGTGGGAGCGGCCGGGCCGGATGGTGTTGGTGGCCGGTGAGTAGAAGCGGTCCGAGGCGTCCTCGACCCGGCCGCCGTTCTCCAGGGCGACGACGTCGAAGGTGCCGAGCGCGGCCAGCCACGCCGGGTCCGGGACGACCTCGCCGTACACGCGCAGCCGGGCGATGCCCCCGTCGGGGTGCTGCTTGAGGCGCAGGTGGGTGAAGCGCTCTTCGGACGTGACGGCGAAACCGTTGGCCGCGTGGCCGCCGACCGGGGTGCGCGGGACCAGCGTCGTCCACTTCACCTCGTCCGCGAGCAGCTCCTCCGGGGACGGGGAGCCCGCCACCGAGGTGCCCTCGAGGGACACGGCCTGCGGGTGGTTGCCGCGGAAGTGGGCGGTGTCCACGACGATCCCGCGGACGACGCCGGGCGCGCCGAGCCGGATCAGCGCCCAGTCGTGGTCCTCGTCCGCCGGCCACGGATGCTCGGCGGAGGTGCCGCGGCGGCGCCGGGTCTCCCAGCCGTCCATGATCTTGCCCTTGTGCCCGAAGTGCTCGGGGTCGAACTCGGCGCGCCCGGGCAGCAGCAGGTTCTCGCGCTGGGCGAAGAACTCGTCGTTGGCGGCGATGACACCGGCGCCGAGCCGGCGGTCGGCGAGGTCGGCGTGGTGCGTGAAGGGGAAGTCGGCGGTGCGGTAGTCCGCGTACGGGTCACCGCCGCTGTAGGGGTGTGCGTCGCCGGTGAAGCTCTCGATCGCCGTCACGGTGATCTGGTCCTGCCTCTCGGGTGTCGGTGTCAGTGGGAGCGGGTGAGCAGTCGGCCCTTCGGTTCGGTGAACTCGCCGTCGGCGAGGATGCGTTCGCCGCGCAGCCAGGTGGACCTCACGACGCCGTACAGGGTCCTGCCCGCGTAGGCCGTCACGCGGTTGCGGTGCTGGAGCGCCGCCGGGTCGACGGTGAAGGTCTCGTCGGGGGCGAGGACGGCGAAGTCGGCGTCGTGGCCGGGCGCGATGGCGCCCTTGCGCGCGTCGAGGCCGGCCAGCCGGGCCGTGCGCGCCGCCATCCACCGCACGACGTCCTCCAGGCCGTGGCCGCGTCTGCGGGCCTCGGTCCAGACGGCCGGCAGGCTGAGCTGGAGGCCGGAGATGCCGCCCCAGGCGGTCGAGAAGTCGTCCGTCTTGAGGTCGGCGGTGGACGGGGAGTGGTCGGTGACGACGCAGTCGATGGTGCCGTCCGCCAGGGCCTGCCAGAGCAGGTCCTGGTTGGCGGCCTCGCGGATGGGCGGGCAGCACTTGAACTCGCTGGCGCCGTCCGGGACCTCCTCCGCGGTGAGGGTGAGGTAGTGGGGGCAGGTCTCGACGGTGACGCGTACGCCGTCCGCCTTGGCCGCGGCGATCAGGGGCAGCGCGTCGCCGGAGGAGAGGTGCAGCACGTGCACCCGCGCGCCGAAACGTTTCGCCTGCCGCACGAGGTGCGCGATGGCGGTGTCCTCGGCGTCACGCGGGCGGGAGGCGAGGAAGTCGGCGTACTTCGGGCCGCCGTGCTGCGGGGCGGCGGCGAGGTGGTGCGGGTCCTCGGCGTGCACGATCAGCAGTCCGTCGAAGGCGGCGATCTCCGCCAGGGAGCGGGCGAGTCGGTCCTGGTCGAGGTGCGGGAACTCGTCCACGCCGGACGGCGACAGGAAGGCCTTGAAGCCGAAGACGCCGGCCTCGTGCAGCGGGCGCAGGTCCTTGACGTTGTCGGGCAGGGCGCCGCCCCAGAAGCCGACGTCGACGTGGGCCTTGTCGGCGGCGACGCGCCGCTTGGTGCGCAGGTGGTCGACGGTGGTGGTGGGCGGGAGGGAGTTGAGCGGCATGTCGATCAGGGTGGTGACGCCGCTGGCCGCCGCCGCGCGGGTGGCGGTCCAGAAGCCCTCCCACTCGGTGCGTCCGGGGTCGTTGACGTGCACGTGGGTGTCGACCAGGCCGGGCAGCAGGACGTCGTCGCCGAGGTCCTCCAGGCGGGCGCCTTCCGGGACGGGCGCGTCGTACGGCAGGACGGCCGTGATCGTGCCGTCGGCGACCGTGACGGACGCGGCGCGCGTCCCCTCGGGAGTGATGACGCGCGTGGAGCGCAGCACGTGTTCGGCGTCGGGCACCCGGATCCTCCTGATCTTCCGCCGGGTTGGAATTCAACGTTCTGTTGAAGGAGTCTTCACCCGCGCCCCCGGCCCGTCAAGGGCCCTCACCCCGCACGGTCCGCCCCGACGGCCACCCCTGGACGATTCCACAAAGTGGAACTAGACTTTCACTCAGCAGAACGTGGCTACGCACAAGCGGGCGGCCGACCGGCCGCCGGGTAGGCTTCTGCCCTTCCTGCCAGGCCTCGAAAGGAACGCGCCGTGCCGACGTCCAGCGCCAGCACCACCGACTCCGCCCGGTCCGCCGCCAGTGGCGGCGTGCAGTCCCTCGAGCGCGCCTTCGACCTGCTCGAACGGATGGCGGACGCGGGCGGCGAGGTCGGCCTGAGCGAGCTGTCCGCGAGCAGCGGACTGCCCCTGCCGACCATCCACCGCCTGATGCGCACGCTGGTCGCCTGCGGCTACGTACGCCAGCAGCCCAACCGCCGCTACGCGCTGGGCCCGCGGCTGATCCGGCTCGGCGAGTCCGCCTCCCGGCTGCTGGGCACCTGGGCGCGCCCGTACCTGGCCCGCCTGGTGGAGGAGACCGGCGAGACGGCGAACATGGCACTGCTCGACGGGGACGAGATCGTGTACGTGGCGCAGGTGCCGTCGAAGCACTCCATGCGGATGTTCACCGAGGTCGGCCGGCGCGTCCTGCCGCACTCCACGGGCGTGGGCAAGGCCCTGCTCGCCGGTTTCCCGCCGGAGGAGGTGCGGGCCCTGCTCGGCCGCACCGGCATGCCCGCCGCGACGGACAGGACCATCACCACACCGGAGGGCTTCCTGGCGGCCCTGGAGGACGTACGGCGCCTCGGCTACGCGATGGACGACAACGAGCAGGAGATCGGCGTCCGTTGCCTCGCCGTACCGGTGCCGGACTCCCCCACGGCGGCGGCGATCTCCATCTCGGGCCCGGCGGGGCGGGTCACGGAGTCGGCGACGGAGCGGATCGTGCCGGTGCTCCAGCAGGTCGCGGCGGAACTCTCCGAGGCGCTCACCACACCGGGCACCACCCCCACCGCCTGATCAGGGCGCGCGTCAGCCGCGCGGTGACGGGCCGAACAGGTCCACCGCCTCGCGCAGTTCGCGCACGCCCTGCCCCAACGCGCTCACCGAGCCGATCGCGCCCGCGATCAGCAGCAGGGAGCGGCGCAGCCGGGGAATCTCAAGGTCGCCGCCGGCGGCCATGCCGGCCAGCGCGGCGAGCTCCTCCTCCGCGATGCTCCGGTCCCGGAAGTCCCCGGGATGGGCGGCGAGTTGACGGCGTAACCGGGACACGACGGAGCGCAGCTCCCTCACCCGCGGGTCCACCTGACTGCCGGGCACACGCCTCTGCTCCACACTGGGCAACGCAGTCCTCCCCCTGGCACGTCGTTGTGCGCCTCCCCGACCGGCCGCGGTACCCGCCGGCCGGTCGCGCCAGTAAACGCCACCCCGGCCCCCTCGCGCCAGTCCACTGCGTCATCGAGTTGCTCCGCAGCGTGACATGGTGGCCCCGGGCACCCGTCCCGGCACCCCGCGACGGGTGCGGTATGCAGGAGGCATGACGACACATCACAGGGGCGGGGACACCACCGCGGAGGTCGCGGGACTGCTGCTGGCCGCGGGCGGCGGGCGGCGGCTCGGCGGGCGGCCCAAGGCGCTGCTCACGCACCGGGGGCGGCCGCTGGTGGAGCACGCGGTGGGGGTGCTCCGCGCGGGCGGCTGCGCGCGGGTGCACGTGGTGCTCGGCGCGCGGGCGGACGAGGTGCGCGCCCGCGCCCTCCTGCCGGACTGCGTCCTCGTCGACAACCCGCGGTGGGAGCAGGGCATGGGCACCTCCCTGCGGGCCGGTCTCGACTCACTGGCCGGGACGGGCGCGCGGGCCGCGCTGGTCTCGCTGGTCGACCAGCCCGGGATCGGCCCGGAGGCGGTCGCCCGGGTGCTCGGCGCCCACGACTCCCCCGAGTCGCTCGTCTCGGCCGCCTACGCCGGCGTGCGCGGCCACCCGGTGCTGTTCGGCGCCGCGCACTGGGCCGGGATCGCCGCGACCGCGACCGGCGACCGGGGGGCACGCGCCCATCTGGAGGAACACGCGGAGGGACTCACGCTCGTCGAGTGCGGCGACGTGGCCGAGGCCTACGACATCGACACCGAGGCGGATCTGGCGCACCTTGAATGAGCCGGGGTTGCGGTGGGTGAGCGGTGGAGGAGGCACCGAGCGCCACCTTCCCTCGACCCGGAGAATCTCGACATCAACAAAACATTGAACTTCCACCATGAGGAAACTACTATCCACTGGTCAGAAGCGCCCGCCCTCCGTACGGGCGTCCACCGCCGTACCCGGGCCGACCGGCACCCGGTGCCCCGCACGCCGAAGGAAGTGACAGCCGATGTCCGCACCAGCGCCGTCCCCGCTGGCCATCGTCGACGCCGAGCCCCTGCACCGGCAGGAGGAGGTCCTCACCGAGGCGGCGCTCGCCTTCGTGGCCGAGCTGCACCGGCGGTTCACGCCCCGGCGTGACGAGCTCCTCGCCCGCCGCGCGGAGCGCCGCGCCGAGATCGCCCGCACCTCCACGCTCGACTTCCTGCCGGAGACGGCCGCCGTCCGCGCGGACGACTCCTGGAAGGTGGCACCGGCACCCGCGGCCCTCGAGGACCGCCGCGTCGAGATCACCGGCCCCACCGACCGCAAGATGACCGTCAACGCCCTCAACTCCGGCGCGAGGGTCTGGCTCGCGGACTTCGAGGACGCCTCGGCGCCCACCTGGGAGAACGTGGTCACCGGCCAGCTCAACCTGATCGACGCCTACACGCGGAACATCGACTTCACCGACCCGGTGTCCGGCAAGTCGTACGCCCTGCGCCCGGACGCGGAGCTGGCGACGGTCGTCATGCGCCCGCGCGGGTGGCACCTGAACGAGCGTCACCTCACCGACGCCGACGGCACCCCGGTGCCCGGCGCGCTGGTCGACTTCGGCCTGTACTTCTTCCACAACGCCAAGCGGCTGATCGAGCTCGGCAAGGGCCCGTACTTCTACCTCCCCAAGACGGAGTCCCACCTGGAGGCCCGGCTGTGGAACGAGGTGTTCGTCTTCGCGCAGGAGTACCTGGGCGTGGAGCAGGGCACGGTCCGCGCCACCGTCCTGATCGAGACGATCACGGCCGCGTACGAGATGGAGGAGATCCTCTACGAGCTGCGCGACCACGCCTCCGGTCTGAACGCAGGGCGCTGGGACTACCTCTTCTCCATCGTCAAGAACTTCCGTGACGGCGGGGCGAGGTTCGTCCTCCCGGACCGCAACGCGGTGACGATGACCGCCCCGTTCATGCGCGCGTACACCGAACTCCTCGTCCGCACCTGCCACAAGCGCGGCGCGCACGCGATCGGCGGCATGGCGGCGTTCATCCCGTCCCGCCGGGACGCGGAGGTCAACAAGGTGGCCTTCGAGAAGGTGCGCGCCGACAAGGACCGTGAGGCGAACGACGGTTTCGACGGCTCCTGGGTCGCCCACCCCGACCTGGTCCCGATCGCCATGGAGTCCTTCGACCGGGTGCTCGGCGACAGGCCGAACCAGAAGGACCGCCTCCGCGAGGACGTGGACGTGAAGGCGGAGGACCTCATCGCCATCGACTCCCTGGACGCCAAGCCGACGTACGCGGGCCTGGTCAACGCCGTGCAGGTCGGCATCCGCTACATCGAGGCGTGGCTGCGCGGGCTCGGCGCGGTGGCCATCTTCAACCTGATGGAGGACGCCGCCACCGCCGAGATCTCGCGCTCCCAGATCTGGCAGTGGATCAACGCGGGGGTCGTCCTCGACAACGGCGAGCGGGTCACCGCCGAGCTGGCCCGCAAGGTCGCGGCCGAGGAACTGGCGGGCATCCGCGCGGAGCTCGGCGAGGAGGCGTTCACGGCGGGCAACTGGCAGCAGGCGCACGACCTGCTGCTGAAGGTCTCCCTCGACGAGGACTACGCCGACTTCCTCACCCTGCCGGCGTACGAGCAGCTCAAGGGCTGAGCCGCTACGTCTCCGAGTGGCCCAGGTGCACCGACCAGTCCTGGGCCGCCGCCGGTTTGCCGTGCAGGTCGGGGACCCGCTTCAGCCAGTCCGGCCGGCCCCGCCGGGTCCTCGCCGCCCGCCGGGCGTTCTCCTCGGCGAGCTCGTCCGGGCTGGGGAAGTCGGTGGGCAGCCACGCCCCTGACGCCCGCACGCGCGCGTGCAGGTACGCCACGTACGCCTCGCGGACCTCGTCGGGCGTGGCGAAGTGGGTGTCGTCGGCCAGCCAGTCGTCGGGGACCTCCGCGGTGATGGACCGCAGCAGCTCCTCGGTCACCTTCGGCGCGAGTTCGGCGTCCGCCGCGCGGACGTCGGGGCCGTAGTGGCCGAGGGCGTGGTGGCGGAAGTCGTACGCCTTGCCGGGGTCGGAGCCCTCCCAGCGGTGGTGGAAGACGAGCGCGGCCCCGTGGTCGATGAGCCACAGCCGCGGCGGGGCGACGCCCCGTGTCGGCCACACCACCAGGTTGGAACTGTGGACGGTGCGGTCCACGTTCACGGTGAGGGCGTCGAGCCAGACGATCCGGCCGGCCTCCAGCGGATCGACGGGGAAGGCCCGGGCGACCTCGGGGGTGAAGTCCCGCGCGCCCGACAGGTAGTCCATGCCGAGATTGACGCCGGCGCTGGAGGCGTGCAGCTCCCGCACCTCCTGGTGCGGCTCGTCGGCCGCCACCGCCGGATCGAAGTGCACCAGCACCAGCTCCGGGAACCGCAGCCCGAGGGCGCGGGCCAGCTCCCCCACGATCACCTCGGCGACCAGCGCCTTGCGCCCCTGCGCGGAGCCGGTGAACTTGACGACGTACGTGCCGAGGTCGTCGGCCTCGAAGACGCCGGGGACGGACCCGCCGGTACGCAGGGGCTCGACATAGCGGGTGACGGTGACTCTTCTCAGCATCTTCCCAGCCTGTCAGCACTGTCGGCCTTGCCCTGCACGGCGACCTCCTAAGCTACCCGACAGCGGGACCGGCCGGTCCTCAGCCCCCTGGGGGAATCCGGGGGGGTCCGGCCACCATGCCGCTCCTCCCGCCTCCGGCATGATCGAGGCACAGGTGTGCCGCAGTACGTGGAAGCCGTCCTTCGGCGCCGCCTCCCCCTGCCTACCGGGTGAGGTGCAGGTGCAGGTGCGTCCGCATCCGGGCGTCGAGTCCGGTCTCCCCGGCCAGGCGCGGGGCCCGCGCCACCGCGTCCGCGTGGTCTGCTGTTCCACACACGTCGGCTATTCCTTGGTGGCGTCGGACGTCGGCTCGAAGTTGAAGGAGCGGATGAAGCAGTCCCTCGGCTGGCTCACGGCGAACAGGACGCAGTCGAGCAGCGACTGCGCGGTGAGGGGCGCTCCGGCGCCGCGGTCGGTGGTCTCCCACTCCGGGCCCAGCGGGTCGACGTTCTTGAAGTCCGGCGGGTACAGCGAGATCACTCGTACGCCCTCCGGGCGCAGCCGCTGGGACAGGATCTCGGAGAAGTTCGCCTGGGCTCCCTTGGCGGCGTAGAAGGCCGGGTTGCCGGAGCAGGAGTCGCTGCGCCGGGAGGCGGCCAGCGAGACCATGTTGACGATGTCGGGGCGCTCCGAGGCGCGCAGCAGCGGCAGGAAGTGCTTGACCATGAGGACGGTGCCCGCGCCGCCGGACGTGACGGTCGCCAGGATGTCCTCGTCGGTGGCGGCGGCGAGGTCGAAGCCCTCCAGCCACATGGCGCCGTTGTTGAGCAGGATGTCCACCCGGTCGGTGAGCGCGCCGACCTGCTCGGCGAACTCCCGTATCGAGGCGGGGTCGGTCAGGTCGCAGGAGAAGGCGTGGACCTTGTCGTGGCCGAGCGCGACGATCTCGTCGCGGGTCGCCTGCGCCGCCTCCAGGCTGCGGGCGGACAGGTAGACCTCGGCGCCCAGCTCGGCGAACCGGATGGCCAGGGTCCGGCCGAAGTCGCGGGCAGCTCCGGTGACGACGACACGTGTGTTGTTCATGGGTGTGGTGCTCCTCGGTTCACGGTGGGACCGGTCGCGTCGCTCTGCGTCGGCAACCGGTGGAGTGGACAGTCGACGGCGTTCCCCGCCCGCTCGTCGGCGGTCGGGTGGGTGTGGTGCTCGTCGGGCAGGCAGGTCGCCGGCATCGCGGTGTCCGCGCCGCCACCCGGGTCGACGGCCACGACCCGGACACCCGGGCGCAGCCGGGCCGCCTCCTGGGCGACGGCGCGGACCGCGCCTCCGGCTCGAAGAGGACGCGCTCCTCGCCGTACTCCTCCGGCAGCCGCACCTTGAGCGGCGCTGCTCAGCGGCTGCTTCGCCAGGCTCTTGGCGTGATGGATGATGACGGGGATGTCGACTGCCTCGATGGCCCCGCTGTAGTACGCGACCGTGCCGGCGTCGTCGAGCGGTCGGCACGTCCCGAACCCCCACCCGCGGTCTTCCCTCAGTTCGCCTGCCGCCGCAGGAGCGCGAGTTCACGGTTCATCTCCCGGAGGAACCGCACGATCACCGTCAGTTCGTCGGGGGTGAAGCGGCCGCGCGCCGTGTCGGTGCTGTGCGCCAGTGGCCGGAAGTACTCCCTGGCCAGGTCCCTGGCCCGCTCCGCGTACTCCAGGTGCACCACGCGGCGGTCGCCGGCCGCCCGGACGCGCCGGATGTGACCCGCCCGCTCCAGCCGGTCGAGGCACGCGGTCACCGCTCCGGACGTGAGGTTGAGCTGCTTGCGCAGGCGACCGGGCGTCATGGGCTCGCCCGGCGCGTCGGCGTCCGTATCCGCGTCCGCGTCCAGGATCGCGATCAGGGCCTGCATGTCGGTGGGGTGCAGGCCCTGCGCGTGCGCGAACTCCTGGGCGATGCGGTTGAACTCGCTGTTCATCCGGCGCAGCTGGACGGCGAAGGACTGCAACCCCGTCGGGTCGTCCGCCGGAAGAGGTGGCGAGGGGGTACCGGAGCCGCTCATACAAGCCAGTATAAGATCACTCGATGATTGAGATACTTGATCATTGACTTACCCCTTCGGCTCTGGGAATCCGCATGAAGAACGCACCGCACCGGGCCCGGTGGCTCGTCCCCCTCGTCCTGTTGATCGTCTGGCTGGGGGTGGGCGGGACGCTCGGGCCGTACGCGGGCAAGCTGGGCGAGGTGGCCACCAACGACCAGGCCGCCTTCCTCCCGCGGAGCGCCGAGTCCACTCGGGTACTCGATGCCCAAAAGGCGTTCGACCAGTCCGAGACCATGCCGGCCGTCGTGGTCTGGACGGCGGACGGCGGCCGGATCACCGAGGCCCAGCAGGCCGCCGCCTCGGACGCGGTCGGCGCCCTCGCCGGCAGCACCGGTGTCGTCGGCCGGCCCTCTCCGGCGCTGGTCTCCGAGGACCGGAAGGCCGTGCAGGCCGTCGTACAGCTCCAGCCCGACCTCGGCGAGGAACTGCCCGGGGTGCTGGACGAGGTGCGCCGGGCGGCGGACGGCGTGTCCGGGGCCACGGCGCGGATCGCCGGTCCGGCGGCGACCCAGGCGGACCTGTCGGACGCGTTCGCGGGCATCGACGGACTGCTGCTGGGCGTGGCGCTCGGCGCCGTGCTGCTGATCCTGCTGCTGGTCTACCGGAGCGTTCTGCTGCCGTTCCTGATCATCCTCGGCTCCGTCTTCGCCCTCGGGCTCGCCTGTGCCGTCGTCTACGCGCTGGCGGACCGGGACGTGGTGCGGGTCGACGGCCAGGTGCAGGGCATCCTCTCGATCCTCGTGATCGGCGCGGCCACCGACTACGCCCTGCTGCTCGCGGCCCGTTTCCGCGAGGAACTCGCCGAGCGCGGCGACCGGTACGCGGCCGCGGTGGCGGCCGTGCGCAGGTCCTTCGGCGCCATCACGGCGAGCGCCGCCACCGTGGCGCTCGGTCTGCTGGCCCTGCTCGCCAGTGACCTCACGAACAACCGCGCCCTCGGACCGGTCGGCGCCATCGGCATCGTGTGCGCGGTGCTCTCCACGCTCACCTTCCTGCCGGCCGTGCTGGCCCTGCTGGGCCG
Organism: Streptomyces sp. AC558_RSS880; assembly: GCF_019049255.1. Lineage (GTDB taxonomy): Bacteria > Actinomycetota > Actinomycetes > Streptomycetales > Streptomycetaceae > Streptomyces. The sequence continues at coordinate 37,635 of NZ_JAGMUJ010000019.1, forward strand.
GGCCGCGTACTGGCCCGCCCGGCCGAAGGCGTCGGACGCGTCCGTGGAGGGGCACGGCGTGTGGCGCCGGGTCGCCGCGGCCGTGGACCGCCGGCCGCGCCGGGTGTGGCTGCTGACCGCGCTGGTCCTCGCCGTCCTCGCGGCCTTCGCCCCCTCCCTGTCCGCCAAGGGGGTGCCGCTCGACGAGATCTTCGTGAACGACGCGCCCTCGGTCGCCGCCCAGGAAACGCTCGGCGAGCACTTCCCCGGCGGGTCCGGGAACCCGGCCGTCATCATCGCCGACGCCGGCCGCGGCACCGAGGTGACGGCCGCGGCGCGGAAGACGGAGGGCGTGGCCTCGGCCGGCGCCGTCTCCGCCTCGGGACGGCCGGGGGCCGGTGAGCCGCTGGTCGTCGACGGGCGCGTCCGCATCGACGCCACCCTCGAGGACGCGGCGGACAGCGACGCCGCGAAGGAGACCGTCGAGCGGCTGCGCGAGAACGTGCACGCGGTCTCCGGGGCCGACGCGCTGGTCGGCGGCCACACGGCCCAGCAGTACGACACCCAGCGGACCGCCGCCCACGACCGCACCCTGATCGTCCCGGTCGTGCTGGCCGTCATCCTGCTGATCCTCGTCCTGCTGCTGCGCTCCCTGCTCGTGCCCGTGCTGCTGGTCGCGACCGTGGCGCTCAACTTCCTGGCGACCCTCGGCGTCTCGACGCTCGTCTTCGAGCACCTCCTCGGGTTCAGCGGCACGGACGCCTCCGTCCCCCTGTACGGGTTCGTGTTCCTGGTGGCCCTCGGCGTCGACTACAACATCTTCCTGATGTCCCGGGTGCGGGAGGAGGCGCTCGCGCACGGCACCCGGCGGGGCGTGCTGCGCGGGCTGACCACGACCGGCGGAGTGATCACCTCGGCCGGTGTGGTGCTCGCCGCGACGTTCGCCGCGCTGATGGTCATCCCGCTGGCCTTCCTGGTGCAGATCGCCTTCATCGTGGCGTTCGGCGTGCTGCTCGACACGCTCGTGGTCCGCTCGCTGCTGGTCCCCGCGCTGGTGATCGACATCGGGCCCCGGGCGTGGTGGCCCGGGGCCCTGGCCCGCGACGGCGCGGGACGTGCGCCGAAGGAGGCGGGGCGGAGCTGACTCACCCGCCGGCCAGTGGACTGGGCAGCGGGCGGTAGCGGGCGTCCGCGCCGTCCGCCCCGGTCCAGCGCAGGAGGAGGTTGGTCTTGGCCGGGAGGGTGGGGGCGGTGAGGAGGGCGGGGATCTCGGGGAGGTCGTGCCGGGCCAGTTCGCGGCGGAGAGCGGGCCAGGGGTCCAGGCCGGGGTGGTGGTCGGCGAGGGCGGCGGCGACCTCCATGAGGTGGTTGACGACCAGGCAGTAGACCAGGCGTTCCCAGCCCGCCTCCCGGGAGACCGCGGACAGCAGTTTCACGCCCTCCGCGTCCCGGTACAGGACCCGCACCGGCATGCCGTCGGGGTCCACGGCGACGAGCGTGTTCTGCAGGTGGGCCTCCAGGACGACGCCGTGTCCGTGGAAGGCCGCCAGGGCCGGGGGGACCACCCGCGACAGGTAGGCCTCCCACCAGGCCGCCGGCCGCGCGGTGGCGGCCAGCGGGTTGCCGTCGAAGCCCTCCACCAGGGCGGCGGCCAGGTACGGGGTCGCGCCGGGCGGGACGTGGCCGCGCAGGCCGTCGCGCACGACCACGGCCAGTTGTTCGTATGCGAAGTCGGCGGTGCGGTGCCCGCGGTCGCTCTGCCAGGCCGCGTCCAGCCCGGCGAAGGCGTCGCGCACGGCCGTGTCGGTCGCCCGGAGCCTCAGCAGGTCGTGGCGCCACAGCCGGCGGATGTCGTTGGTGATGCGCACGTCCAGGCTGAACTTCAGGAACAGGTCGCGCCCGGGCGCGTACACGGTGCGGATCGCCGCCGTGGGCCACACCGGGAAGGAGGTCGTGCCCAGGCGGATCAGGCGGCCGTCGGCGAAGGCGGGGGCGAGGTCCCGGGCCGCGAGGTCCAGCTGCCAGGGGTGCGCGGGCAGCAGGCGGTAGCCGGGCGGTGCGGTGCCCAGGCCGTCGAGGGCCGCGGTGTCGCCCTCCTCCACCACCGTGTCCTCGCGCAGCCCCAGCAGCGCCAGCGGGAAGCGGGCGTGCGCCTCGGGCGCGTACGGCAGCCAGGCCGCCGCGGGGCCGCCGCCCCGCGCCTTGGGGGCGGGGTGGTGGGTGTGGCCGGTGACGAGGGCCTGCTCGGAGCGCAGGTACGGGTCGTCGGGCGGCGTGGCCCGGGCGCGGGCGGTGAGCAGCGCGGCCACCGCCTCCCGGCTGTCGAGCATCTCGGCGGGCAGTTCGTGGTTGGGCAGCCCGGTGTGCCGGCGCAGCTCCTCGGCGACGAGTTTCACCAGCTCCGTGTGGCCGAGGCGGTGCCAGGCGCCCGCCGCGTGGACCTCGGGTTCGCGGGGGCGCCGGGTGCCGCGCACCCGCAGCAGGCGGTCCGTGCCGGGCAGGCGGTACGTCGGGTGCGCCGCCGGTTCCGGTACGGGCTGTGCCACTTCGCGCAGCAGGCAGTTCAGCAGCGGCACCGCCGCGTACGCGTCGGCGCGGCGGGCCGCGTCGTCGTCCGCGGGCGGGGTGATGAGGTCCACGCGTTCCTCTGGTTCTTTACGGTCTGTCCGGACGGAGACGATCAGTATGTCTGTCATCGTCCGTCCCCCGCGTTCCGTCCCGCGCGTCACCGAGGAGCCCGCCCGTGCACCGTCCCCCCACCGCCGAGGCCGAGGTCGCCGACGAGTTGGCCGTCGTACGGCCCGGCCTCGTGCCCCGGTACGCCGGCGAACTGCCCGGCGCCCGCGCGGCCGTGCTGACCCGGCTGTGGCGCGGCCTCGCGCACGAGCCGCTGCCGTGGATCGCCCGCCGGGAAACGGGCCGCGAGGGGCTCACCCTGCGGCTGGCGGACGGCCGGCGGCTGCGCGGCCCGCGCGCGGACCCGTACGCGACCGGCGCGTACGTCACCGCCGTACGGCTGGACGAGGTGGTGTACGACGATCCGGCGCGGCTGATGACGGAGCTGGCCGTACCGCACTCGGCGGTGTTCGCCGCCGAACTCGGGCAGAGCGTGGCGTCGTTGGCGCTGTCCCGGGCGGGTCGGGGGGATCACCCGGAGGAGTGGCCCGCGCGGGACTGGGAGTGGGAGCAGCGGGTGGTGGACGGGCATCCGTTCCACCCCAACTGCCGTTCCCGGCCCGGTTTCTCGGTGGCCGAGCAGCTCGCCTACGGGCCCGAGCACGGGCCGGTCGTGGAGCTGGGGCTGGTGCCCGTGCCGGAGGCCGGGTGCGTGGTGTCGGGGAGCTGGCCGCGGTGGCTGCGGGAGCCGGGACGGCTGGTGGTCCCGGTGCATCCGTGGCAAGCCGCACACGTGCTGAAGCGGACGGGCGGGGAGCGGCTCCCGGCGCATCCGCTGATGTCGCTGCGCACCCTCGCGCTGCCGGAGGGACCGCACGTCAAGACGGCGCTGAGCGCCCGGCTGACGTCCTCGGTGCGGGACATCTCGCTCGGTTCGGTGGCCGCGTCGGCGGTGCTGTCGGACTTCGGTGAGGCGGTGGCGGCGCACACGGACGGGCTGCTGCGCATCACCCGCACGCTGGGCGCGGTGGCGGCCGGGTCGCCCGATCTGGCGGCGGTGCTGCGCGAGTCCCCCGAGGAGTACGCGGCGCCCGGGGAGCGGGTCGTCCCGGTGGCGGCGCTGGCGACCACCGGACTGCCCGGCTCCCCCGCCTGGTCGGGCCGGTTCGCGCGGCTCGCGCTCACGGTCGGGCTGCGGCTGCTGGAGCTGGGGGTGGCCCTGGAGGCGCACGGCCAGAACCTGCTCGTGGTGCTGTCGCCGGGCGGGGATCCGGTGCGGCTGGTCTACCGCGACCTGGCCGATCTGCGGATCGGCCCCGCGCGCCTGGCCCGGCACGGCATCCCGCTCCCCGGGCGGTTGCCCGCGCGCATGGTCACGGACGACGAACGCACCCTGCGGCGCAAGCTGTTCGGCTCGCTGGTGGGCGGTGCGCTGGCGGGCACGGCGGGATCGGGGCCGGCGCTGCGGGCGGCCCTGGAGAGTGCCGTACCGCATCTGCCGCGCACCCCGGACCTGGCCGCGCTGCTCGACGAGCCGCTGCCGGCGAAGGCGCTGACGCTGATGCGGCTGTCGCCGCGGACGGCGGGGGACCAATGGGCGGAACTGCCCAATCCGCTGCGGTACGGGTCCAGGTGACGCCCCGTTTTGGAGCACGACACCTCTGATCAATAGGATCCGCCGATGATCAGAAGAAAACGGCCGGTGGCAGGCGCCTGTGCCCTGCTCGCCGCACTGACGGCCGGGCTCGTCCTCCCGGCCGGGGCGGCCGCCGGTGAACCCACGGGCCAGGACGCCCCCAAGGTGAACCTGGTCCTCGATGTGAGCGGCTCGATGCGGGCCAAGGACATCGACGGCCAGTCCCGGATGGCGGCGGCGAAGCAGGCGTTCAACGAGGTGCTGGACGCGACGCCGGAGGAGGTCGAGCTCGGCATCCGCACCCTGGGCGCGAACTACCCCGGCGACGACCGCAAGGAGGGCTGCAAGGACACCGCGCGGCTCTACCCGGTCGGCCCGCTGGACCGCACGGAGGCCAAGACGGCGGTGGCCACCCTCGTCCCGACGGGCTGGACCCCGATCGGCCCCGCCCTGCTGAAGGCGGCCGACGACCTCGAGGGCGGCAACGGCTCCAAGCGGATCGTGCTGATCAGCGACGGCGAGGACACCTGCGCCCCGCTCGACCCGTGCGAGGTGGCCCGGGAGATCGCGGCCAAGGGCATCGGCCTGACCATCGACACCCTGGGCCTGGTGCCGAACGTCAAGATGAGCCGGCAGCTCAGCTGCATCGCCGAGGCGACCGGCGGGACGTACACCTCGGTCGAGCACCAGGACGAACTCACCGACCGGGTGAACGAGCTGGTGGACCGCGCGGCCGAACCGGTGGTGACGCCGGTGGCCACGGAGGGTGCCGGTTCGTGCGACAAGGCTCCGACTCTGACGTCCGGTCTCTACACCGACCGTGAGGAGTTCGGGCAGCAGCGCTGGTACCGCGTGGAGCTGCTGGCGGGGCAGGAGCTGCGCGCCTCGGTGAGCGTGGCGGCGGACCGGGCCGTGCGCCCGGACCACGGCGTGCTGCTGCGGGCCGTCACCGTGCACGACCGGGAGATCGTGCGCGGCGAGGCGACCGGCAACGGCCGTACGGACGTGCTGTCCACCGGGCTGCGGTACCCCAAGCCCGAGCGGGACGACGACGACACCGACAAGCCGGCCGCCGAGGTCGTGTGCCTGGGGGTCACCCACTCCTTCTCGGCGGACTCCGGGGTGAAGACCACGCCCGGTCTCCCGCTGGAACTGACGGTCGACGTCGTGGACGGCCCGGACGGGGCGGACGACGTGGCCTCCTTCGGTCTGGGCCGGGGCTGGTGGCTGCTCAGCGCGCTGATCCTCACCGGCTTCCTCGCCGGTCTCGTCTGGGGCTGGCTGTCACGCTGGCGGGTCGCCGTCTGGAGGACCAACTGATGCGCGCCGTACGTGTACTGAGTGCCGCCCTGCTGACGCTCGGGCTGGCCGCGGCCCCCGCCGCGGCCGACTCCTCCCCTTCCCCGAGCGCGTCCGACGACGACGGGGCGCCCACCCGCGCCGGCACCTCGTTCCGCACGGCGACGGAGGTCGAGCAGGGGCAGACGGCCACCGCGCGCGCCTCCACGGGCGACTACCTGTACTGGTCGTTCCCGGCGGACGCCGGGCAGCGCCCCACCGTCCACGCGACGGTGAAGCTGCCGGAGAGCCACGCGGCCGAGACCTGGCAGATCGACGTGTACGACGGTCTGCGCCGCCGCCAGGCCTGCCAGTACGGCGCGCAGACCCGCACCGCCGGGGCGGACACGCCCTCCGTGGAGCTGGAGTGCGTGCTGCGCACGGTCCGCGCCTGGTCGGAGCCGTGGGCGAACGACCCGCTGCCGGGCACGTACTACGTCCGGCTCACGGCGCTGCGGGTGACGACGGCCGACCTGGGCCAGGCGGTGGACGCCGAACTGCGCGTCGACTCCAAGGACATGGGCGGCGCGGCGGCGGTGGACGGCGCGCTGGCCGAGCCGCTGGTGCCGGGCATCGCGACGCGTGACGGGTCGGACGAGGAGAACGACGACCCGGCGGTGCTGGCCGACCTGGAGCCCGAGGACGGCTGGACCTCCGGCTGGTGGTCCGACCGCTGGGTGTGGACCGCGGCGGGCGGCGCGCTGGCCGCCCTGGCGGGCGTCGCCGGCTACCGGCTGACGCGGGGGTCCGGGCGCCCGCCCGGGGTGCCGCCGACCGCGTGACGTCCTCTCGGAAGGCCCGCCCCGTGCGGGCCTTCCGCCTTTCGTGTCACATCTCCCGCAGGGCCTTGGCGAGCGGGCTCTCGCCGGAGACCCCGGCCCGCCCGGCACGGACCGCGTCGGCCAGGGTCAGCTCGCCGCGGCTGATCGCCGTGCAGGTGGCGGTGTCCAGGGAGAGCAGCGCGTCGGGCTCCCCGGGGGCGGGGCCGTCGCCGTACACGGGACCGTCCTCGGCGCCGACGTGCAGGTGGAACGGGCCCTCCTCCAGGCGGACCTCGACGAGGCCCGCGCCCTCCAGGGCGCGCAGCAGGGGCAGCGCGAACCAGTGGGCCCGTACCGCGTCCGTGGGGCGCCGCTCGCCCAGTTCGGCCTCGCCCCAGGCACCGAGGGACTGGAGCACGGGCAGCAACGCGCTCCCCCGCGGGGTGAGTTCGTACACGTACGCCGCGCCGGGCGGGGGCAGTCGCCGCCGGGTGGTGAGGCCGTCGCGCTCCATGTCCTTGAGCCGGGAGGCCAGTACGTCCGTGCTGACGCCGGGCAGGTCCGCGTGCAGGTCGGTGTAGCGGCGCGGTCCCGCGAGGAGTTCCCGGACGATCAGCAGGGTCCAGCGGTCGCCGACGACGTCGAGCGCGCGGGCTGCGGAACAGTACTGGTCGTAGCTTCGGCGTGGTGACATGCGACGCAGTCTAGACATGTTGTTGGACTTTCCAAGCTCCTACTTGGTAAAACCAAGCAACACGACGTGAGGGGAAGCGGCGCATGGAGTTCCGGCAGTCGAGCAAGCTCAGTGAGGTCTGTTACGAGATCCGCGGTCCGGTGATCGAGCACGCCAACGCGCTGGAGGAGGCGGGGCACAGCGTGCTGCGCCTGAACACCGGCAACCCGGCCCTGTTCGGTTTCGAGGCGCCGGAGGAGATCCTCCAGGACATGATCCGGATGCTCCCCCGGGCGCACGGCTACACCGACTCCCGGGGCGTCCTCTCCGCCCGCCGCGCGGTCGCCCAGCGCTACCAGACCCTGGGCCTGGAGGTCGACGTGGACGACGTCTTCCTCGGCAACGGCGTCTCCGAGCTGGTGTCGATGGCCGTACAGGCCCTGCTGGAGGACGGCGACGAGATCCTCATCCCGGCGCCGGACTTCCCCCTGTGGACGGCGGTGACCACCCTCGCCGGCGGCAAGGCGGTCCACTACCTGTGCGACGAACAGGCCGAGTGGTACCCGGACCTGGACGACATGGCGGCGAAGATCACGGACCGCACCAAGGCCGTGGTCATCATCAACCCCAACAACCCGACCGGCGCGGTCTACCCGAAGGAGATCGTCGAGGGCATCCTCGACCTCGCCCGCCGCCACGGCCTGATGGTGCTCGCCGACGAGATCTACGACCAGATCCTCTACGACGACGCCGTGCACCACTCGGCCGCCGCGCTCGCCCCCGACCTGGTCGTCCTCACCTTCTGCGGCCTGTCCAAGACCTACCGCGTGGCCGGCTTCCGCTCCGGCTGGCTGGTGGTCACCGGCCCGAAGCAGCACGCGAAGAACTACCTGGAAGGCCTGACCATGCTGGCCTCCATGCGGCTGTGCGCCAACGCGCCCGCCCAGTACGCCATCCAGGCCGCGCTCGGCGGCCGGCAGTCCATCCGCGAGCTCACCGCGCCGGGCGGACGGCTGCGCGAACAGCGGGACGTGGCCTGGGAGAAGCTGAACGAGATCCCCGGCGTGAGCTGCGTGAAGCCGAAGGGCGCGCTGTACGCGTTCCCGCGCATCGATCCGTCCGTGCACAAGATCCACGACGACGAGAAGTTCGTCCTGGACCTGCTCCTGAGGGAGAAGATCCAGGTGGTCCAGGGCACGGGCTTCAACTGGCCGTCCCCCGACCACTTCCGTGTCCTCACCCTCCCCCACGCGGACGTCCTGGAGACGGCGATCGGACGGATCGGGCGGTTCCTGAGCGGATACCGGCAGTAAAGGACCAGGAACCACCGACGGGATGATCACGTCGGATCAAGGCATGCGAGAAGAGAAACAGGGCTGTGCGGGCATCCTCCTGGCGGCCGTGGGGGCCGTCGCGGCGGTGCTCGCCTGGGCGCCGAAGGCGCGGGGCAGCATCCACGGCGGCTTCGAGGGCATGTACCGGGACCTGAGCGTCCTCTACGTCGACCTCCCGCTCATCGCCGCCGGCGGCGCGCTCGTCCCGCTCGCCGCCTGGCTGCTCGTCCTGCGCACCCTGCGCCGCCCGTGGCTCGCGGCCCTGATCGCGGCAGGTGCGCTCGCGCTCGGCATCTGGGGCCTGCTCAGCTGGTGGGCGCCCCACGAGCCGCCGGAGCCGTACGCGGTGGGGTCGTCCGCGGGACACCTGGCGGATGTCGAGGCGGGTCACCGGCTCGCGGCCCTCCCCGGCCGGCAACGGCTCACAGGTAGCTGACGCCCGTCAGTTCTTCGGCCGCCGCCCAGAGCCGCTCGCCGACGGCCGGATCGGCCGCCTCGCGGCTGAGCCGGGCCTCGGTGACCCGGCCACGCGTCTCGAAGAACCCGGACGGCCCGAAGAACTGGCCGCCCCGCACACCGGGGTCGGTCGCGGCGCGCAACTGCGGCAGCGTGCCCTGCTCCACCGACTGGGTGACCAGCAGGCCGAGCCGCGCGATCAGCTGCCCGGACCGGCCACGGTGCTCCCAGGCGCGCGGGGTGAGGTTGGTGCGGGTGAGGCCGGGGTGGGCCAGCGCGCTGACGACCGGTGATCCGGCGGCGCGCAGCCGGCGGTCCAGCTCGACGCCGAAGACCGTGGTGGCGAGCTTGGACCGGCCGTAGGCGGAGGCGGCCCGGTAGTCACGCTCGGACATCAGGTCGTCGAAGTCGAGGTGCGCGTTCTTGTGGGTGATCGAGCTGAGGTTGACCACCCGGGGTTCACTCGCCGCTGCCAGCCGGTCCAGCAGCAGGCCGGTCAGCGCGAAGTGCCCCAGCAGGTTGGTGCCGAGGTGCAGTTCGAAGCCGTCGGCGGTGGTGCGGCGCGGGCCGAGCAGCACCAGACCGGCGTTGTTGACCAGCAGGTCGAGCGCCGGGTGGTCGGCGGCCAGCTTCGCGGCGAACGCGCGGACGGAGTCGAGGGAGGCCAGGTCCAGCTCGCGCACCTCCACATCACCGCCGATGCGGCGGGCGGCCTCCTCACCGGCGGCGGTGTTGCGGACGGCGAGCACGACATGGGCGCCGTGGCGGGCCAGCTCGGTGGCGGTGACCAGGCCGAGGCCCGAGTTCGCGCCGGTCACGACGGCGGTCCGGCCGGTCTGGTCGGGAATGCGGTCGGCGGTCCATCCGGCCATCTGCTGCTCCTGGGGGTGTCGACGGGTGTCGGTGGGGTGGACCGCCGACGCTAGGAGCGGTGCGGGGCGGTTCGGTCGTTCCCGGTTCCCTAGGTCTGCGGGACCTACCTTGGGCGCACGGCGAGGAGACACACTTGGGGCATGACCCATCCGTACGCCCGTGAGCTCGGTGACTTCCTGCGCGCCCGGCGCGACCGGCTGCACCCCCGTGACGTCGGCCTGGAGCCGGGTGGCCGGCGCAAGGTCACCGGACTGCGGCGCGAGGAGCTGGCCCTGCTGGCCGGGCTGAGCACCGACTACTACCAGCGGATGGAGCAGGGCCGGGAGGTACGCCCGTCCGACGACGTCCTGGACGCGCTCGCCGGCGCGCTCGGCCTCGACGACGAGGAACGCCGGCACCTGTTCACCCTGGCCCGCGCCGCCCGCCGGCCGGTGCCCGCCCGGGCGGACCGTGGTCCGGAGAGGGTGCCGGACAGCACCCGACGGCTGCTGCGGGTGATGGACACCCCGGCGGTCGTGCTCGGCCGGCACCTCGACCTGCTCGCCTGGAACCCGATGGCGGAGGCGCTGCTCGGCAGCCCGGACAGCTACCCGCCCGACCGGCTCAACATGCTCCTGCTGCTGTTCGACGACACGCGGACCGGCGAGCGGACCTGCCCGGACTGGGAGCGGCAGGCCCTGGAGTACATCGGCATGATGCGCGCCGCCGTCGCCACCGACCCCACCCACCCGCGCGCCACGGCGATCATCGGCGAGCTGAGCATCCGCAGCGCCGAGTTCCGGCGGCTGTGGGCCCGGCACGACGTACGCGCGTCGGTCAGCGGAACCAAGACCTTCCGGCTCCCCGAGGTCGGCGACGTCGTCCTGGACTGGGACACCTATCCGCTGCCCGGCCGCCCCGGCCCGTTCATGCTGGTCTTCACCGCCGAGCCGGGCAGCGCCGACGCGGACCGGCTGCGGCTCCTGGCGTCGCTGCACGCGACCCGCGCGAACGCGAGGGCGACACCGTCCGCATACGGGACTCGAAGCACATGAACGGCTCCCGTCCGGCCTTCGGCCCCAAGCGATGGGCCGCCTTTCCGCCGTACGTCACCGGCGGCTGAACGGCGCCGTCAGACGGTGAGCGGATCCGCGTCGGGGCGGCCCGGTGCCTGCTGCCGTCCGGGGGACGGGACCGGTGCCCCGATCTCCTCCCCCAGCGCCGTCACCGCGCCCTCCAGGACATCCGGGCCGACGATGTTGATCAGCAGCAGGCCGAGCGCGTACGACTTCTGCGTGTCCGTCATCTCGCTCGCGGCCAGCGACTCCACGGCGGTCGCGAGATCCCGCTGTTCCTGCTCGGGCAGGTTCTGCAGCAGGGCCAGGCAGAAGGCGGGCAGGGCGATCCGGGCGCGCTCGAACCGCACCCCGCGCATGATGCGGGTGACCTGCTGGGAGCGGTCCTTGGCGCGCACCCGGTCCACACCCCGGTCGGCCACGCCCAGCAGCATCGCGAGGATGAGGTTGGGACCGACGCCGACCTCCTGGTCACCGATGCGGACGTTGAAGAGCGAGCTGCGGAACAGGGCCAGCGCGGCCAGTCCGGCGACGAGCACCTGGAGGGCCGCCGTCTGGTCGGGGGACGTGGACCCGAAGCGCCAGTCGAACGCCCGGATGAGCCACAGCACGCCGGTGCTCGCCGCCACGTTGAGCAGGACGTAGAACCACGCGCTGGCGACGCCCAGCAGGGCCGACGGACGGTCGCGGTAGCGCGACATCAGTTCGGCCGTGCCCACCAGCGCTCCCAGCACGCCCGCCGCGACGAATCCCTGCACCTGGTGCCCTCCCGACTGTCGCTTCCCCGCACACCCGTTCCGGTCTAGCGAGCCCCTTCGAGGAAGTCCCGCCCGGCATCGCTGAGTTGTACCGCCTCGTCGGCGTCGGTGGGAGTCACCTCGACCAGTTCCAGCCGCTGGAGCACCGCCACCGCCTCCGCGATCTGGAGCGTGGTGAGCCCGAGTTCGGCCCGCAGCTCCCCGACCGGTGTGCGCGGCCTGCCGTGCAGGGCGCGGAGCACCAGGGTCGCGAGGGGCGGCAGGGCGTCCGTGGAGCGGCCGGGTCCGGCCGACCGGTGCCCGACGGAGACCTGACGGTTCGTCGCGTTGAGGAACGTGCTGAACGGATCCGCGGAGTGGTCACTGGGCATTTCGATCCTCCTTGGAGCGGTGCAACTACCCGACCGCATCACCCTGTTGGTCGGCCTTCCGCACAAACCGTCCCGGTTCAGGTGTGTCCCCCTACTATACGAGAGCGACGTGGATCACATTGCCGGTTCCGATCCGCGCGGACACGGGGAGAGCGCCGATGGACACCCGAAGCCGACCGCCGGTCCTGGGCCGTTGGGTGATCGGCCCACGGCTGGGCCGGGGCGGAATGGGCACCGTGTACGGCGCCGTGGACCGGGAGAGCGGCGAGCGGTGTGCCGTGAAGGTGCTGCGCGGGGACGCCTCCTCGCATCCCGGCGGGGATCCGCGGGTCCTGCGGGAACTGCGCACGGCCGAGGCCCTGGTCCACCCCCATGTGGTGCGCACCCATGCCTGCGGATACGCGGACGGGCGGTACTTCCTGGTGATGGAGCTGTGCGAGGGCGGCAGCCTGGAGCAGCGGGTGCGTCACGGGCGACCGCTCGGTCCGGACGCGGCCGTCGCCCTGTTCCTCGACGTGCTCGACGGTCTGCACCACGCGCACACGGCACCCCTGGAGACCGTGGACGCCGGGGGCGGGCCGGTCCGGGTCACGGGCGTGGTCCACCGTGACATCAAGCCGCACAACCTGCTGCTGACGGGTGATCCCTCGGCACCCCGGGTGAAGATCGCGGACTTCGGTCTGGCCAAGTCGTACGAGCTGGCCGGGGCGAGCGGACTGACCCGTACGGGCGCGTCGGCGGGGACACCGGCCTTCATGCCCCGGCAGCAGGTCGTCAACTTCAAGTACGCGCAGCCCGACGTGGACGTCTGGGCGGTCGCGGCGTCCCTGTACTTCGTGCTGAGCGGCGGCCGCACCCCGCGCGACTTCCCGCCGGACCGCGACCCCTGGCTGACCGCCTGGCACAGCGCGCCCGTGCCCCTGTCCGAGCGGGCGCCGGACGTGCCGCCGCGCCTGGCCCGCCTGGTCGACGAGGCCCTGACCGACACCCCGCGCATCCGCTTCCCCACGGCGACCGCACTCCGGTCGGCGCTGGAGGCGGTGTAACGCGCTCCCCTCACCTCCCCCGCTCTCCTCCCGGAAGGACCCCCACATGCCGGCGCACAGCTCTCGCTCCTGGCCGTCGTCCGGAGATCCGGATCGGACGGGGGACGGCGCTTTCTGGCCGGCCGGATCGACGGTGCTGGGCGAGTTCGTCGTCGAACGCGCCCTCGGTCACGGCGGTTTCGGCGAGGTCGTCCTCGCGGTGAGCCGGCGCACCGGAGACCGGTACGCGGTGAAGCGGGTGCACCGGGACGACCCCGTGGAGCAGGGGCGGTTCCTCACCGAGGCGCAGCGCTGGATCGGACTGCCGCCCCATCCGCACATCACCCCCTGCCACTTCACCCGTACCGTCGGCACCCAGTTGGCGGTGTTCAGCGAGTACGTCGCCGGAGGTTCCCTGGCGGACTGGATCGCGGACGGACGGCTGTACGCCGGCACCGCTCGGGAACGCCTGCACACCGTGCTGCGCATCGCCGTGGAGGCGGCCTGGGGGCTGGACGCCGCGCATGCCCACGGGCTGCTCCATCTCGACATCAAACCCGGCAACGTCCTGCTCACCGAGGGCGGCGGCGCGCGCATCACCGACTTCGGGCTGGCGACGGGCGGTGAGCGGGACGCCAAGGACGTCATCGGCCAGGAGTTCGCCCTCGGCTTCCTGACCCGGGAGGGCGACGGCATCGACGCCGAGACCAGCGAGATGCTCAGGACCGTGCTGCGGCAGACACTGGCGGAGGCCCGGGCGGAGGAGGCGCCGCCGCCGAGCGCGGTGGCGGAGGGGATCACTCCCGGTTACGCCTCCCCGGAGCAGGCCGAGGGCCGCCCGCTGGGACGGCCGGCCGACCTGTGGAGCTGGGCCGTCACCGTGCTGGAGATGTTCACCGGCGGCCGCACCTGGCCCTCGGGGACGCTCGCCGGTGCCGCGCTGGAGGCGTATCTGGAGGAGCAGCGGGACGGCGCGACCGGGCCGGTCGCCATGCCGGACGGGGTGGCGGCGCTGCTGCGGGCCTGCTTCCGGACGGATCCGCGGGAGCGCCCCGAGTCCCTGCGGGAGGCGGCGGACAGCCTGGTGCGGACCGCCGTCCGGGAGTGCGGGATCCCGCTGCCCGGTGACCCGCCACCCGCCCTGCCGCGGCCCTCCCTCAAGGGTGGTTTCGAGCGCCGGCTGCTCGGCGGGGCCGCGTGGCAGGACCCCCGGGAACTTCTCGGCGCCGCCTACGAGGCCGCCGGCCGGGACCCGGGGGAAGCGGTGCGGTTCTGGCCGAGCGGCCACGGCAGCCGGGCCTCGCAGGCCATGGAGGACCTGCGGGCGCTCACCGAGGCGGCCCGGACCCTCGACACGGTGCGGGACCCCGACGAGTCGGTGCGGCTGCTGCGGGCGCGGGTCACCGCCGAGTCGGGACGGGTCCGGCACAGCCTCAACGACCTGCCCGGAGCCGTCGACGCGTACCGGTCGAGCGCCCGGGCGCTGGAGGGGCTGACGGGACCGGACCAGGAGTACGGTCTGTCACTGCGGCTCGCGGTCCTGCACTCGCTATCCATCGTGCTGCGGCTGTCGGGCTCCGCCGGCGAATCGGTGGTGATCTGCGACCAGGTCCTCGACGAGGCGGCCGCGCTGTCGGACCCGGCCGAGGCGGCCCGCGTCCGGGGTATGGCTCTCGGGACGAAGGCCAACGCCATCGACGACCCGCACGAGCGACTCCCACTCCTCGAACAGACCATCGACGCCATGACCGTCGCCGGCAAGGACGAAGGGCTGGCCCTGGCGCTGGCCGGCCGGGCCGCGGCGCTGGAGAAGACGGGGCGGGCCGACGAGGCCGCCGCCGCGTGGGAGCGGGCCGACGCACTGCTCGAGGCCGCCGCCGCGCCGGGCCGCGCCGATCTCGACGCCGTCCGGGCCGGGCTGCGCCTCAACCGGGCGGTCACCGCGCACGGCAGACGGGACGCCGCCGCCCACGCCCGCGCGGCGGTCGAGCTGTACGAGCCACTGGTGAACGAGCGGGGCCGGCACGATGTCGCCGGGGACATGGGCCGGGCCCTGCTGCTGTCCGCCCTGGGCGACGAGCACGCCGGACGGCCGCAGGAGGCGCTCGCCGCGTACCGGTCGGCCCGCTCCCTGCTGGAGGACGCCGTGCTGCGCGACGGCCGGCTGGAGTACGTCCGTTACCTGGCGCAGGCCCATGACCACGAGTCGACCCTCGTACGGGCGCTCGAGGACCCGGCCACCGCCGTCACCCTCGCCCGGCGGGCCGTCGAGGTGTGGGACCGGCTCGGTGACACGGACGGCCGGGGCGCCTGGGCCGCCGAACGGGCCGACGCCCGGCGCAAACTCGCCGAAGCCCTCATCGACGCGGGTGACGGGGCGGCCGCGGCCCGGGAGTTCGACGAGGCCGAGCGCGCGCTGGGGGCGAAGTCCGCCACGGGCTCGGACAGTCGGCTGGTCACGGTGCTGATCCACAACGGGCGGGCCGTGCTGCTGCGCAGGTCGGGAGAGCCCGAGGCGGCGTGCCGCGAAGTACGGCTCGCGCTCGAGGCGCTGGGCACTCCGGCCGAGCCGCGGGAGGAGCAGGTCCGTGTGCAGTGTCTGCAGACCCTCAACGCCGCGCTGGGCAACCTGAACCGGCACGAGGAGGCGCTGGCGGCGGTCGACGAGATCACCACGGCGGTGGAGTCCCTGTTCGAACGCGGCGAGGTGTCCCTGCACGATGTCGTGGACGCCCGTCAGCGCCGGGTCAACGCGCTGCTCCGGCTCGGCCGTGTCACCGAGGCCCAGGCCCCCGCGCACCAGGCGCTGCGGGAGTACCGGAGCCTGATCGACGCCGGACGCGCCGACCTCGTGGACGAGGCGGCCCGGCTGCGGGGAGCCCTGTCCGTGGCGCTCCAGCGGTCCGGGGACCTGGACGGCGCGGTCCGCGAGATGGAGACGATGCGCCGGCACTTCGCCGAGCGGACCACGTATCCGTGGCTGCGGCTGCTCCCCCGGCAGGCCGCGGACACGGCGGCCTCGCTGGGCGCCGACCCCCACACGATGCTGCTCGAGGGCCTGGACGCCCGGCTCGCCGACCTGGCGAGGGTACGGGACGTGAAGCCGCGGCACCTGGACCGGCTGCTCGCCGATCTGGCACGGGAGCGTGACGAGCTGGCGTCGGGCTCGTCGGCCTTCATGGAGCCGGACCAGGTGTCGCAGGCCCTGGAGGACCTGTGCGGCAGTCTCCTGTGGCTGGCGGAGAGGCATCCGCGGGACGCGGTGTACGAGACGTGCGTGGAGACGGCGCTCGTGTCGGGCGTCACCGCGATGCGGTGTGCCCGTGACGGTGCGGCCGAGCGCGGGTTCCGGCTGGCCGTGGCCCATGGGCGGGTCCTCGTGCTGGACCGGGGGCGGACGGGACATCTGGAGCGCTGGTCCCACGCGCATGTGGCACTGGCGTCCTGGCAGACGTTCCGGGGCGACGACGATGGGGCCGAACGCACGATTCGTGAGATGGAGGCCCATCTGGCCGTCCTGGTGCCGGCGCTGGTGCCGGCCTGGTCCGCGCGCGCCCGGCAGGCTCTCGCCGCGTTCCGGCGCGGGTAGGTCGCGCGGCTCCCGCCGAGTTCGTCTCACCCGCTCCCCTTGCCGATGCCGCATGCCTGTTGCAGCACCGTCAGCGCCGCGGAGGAGGCGGATCCGGGCTCCACGGTGAAGGTGACGAGGGACTGGTGCGGTTCCTGCGGGACGTGGAACGTCTGTTGCGTGACGGTCAGGTCCCCGACGACCGGATGGGCCAGGTCGTAGACGTCGCGACCGCAGGGCTCGACGGTGTGTTCGGCCCACAGCGAGGCGAACTCGGTGCTGTGGATCGCCAGTTCGCCGACCAGCGCGGCGAGGCAGCCGTCATCGGGGTTGCGGGCCGTCAGGACGCGCAGGTTGCCGACCACGGCACGGGCCTTGGCGGGCCAGTCACGGTAGAGGGCGCGGGTGTGCGCGTCCAGGAAGACCAGCCGGGACAGGTTGGGCCGGGTGTCCGGGTCGTCGGGCGAGGCGGGTTCCAGGTGCCCGGCGAGCAGGGCGTGCCCGGCCCTGTTCCAGGCCAGCACGTCGTTGTGGCGGCCCACGACGAGTGCGGGCACGTGGCCCATGGCGGCCAGCAGCGTACGCAGATCGGCGGAGGCGTGCTCCTCGGGAGGCGTCACCGGTCCGGTCCGGTGACTCGCCGTCGTCGACAGGACGTGCAGGTGTTCCCGCTCGGCCGTGGTCAGTCGCAGGGCGGTCGCGATCGCGTCGAGGGCCTCGGCCGAGGCGTTGAGCGACTGGCCCTGTTCGAGCCGGGTGTAGTAGCCGGCGCTGACCCCCGCGAGCATCGCGAGTTCCTCCCGGCGCAGCCCGGGCACCCGGCGCCGGTCCCCGTACCGGGGCAGGCCGACGTCGTCCGGGCCCAGTCGTGCCCGCCGCGCCATCAGGAACTCACCGAGCGGTGATCTGCGGTCCATGGCGGCAAGTATGCGCGGCGGCCGTGTCCGTCGCCTGAACCTGTCAGGGGTAGGCAGGAGCGGGTCTGGTCACCTGGGCCCGGGGCCTTCAGAGTCGATCGCACGGATCACGGCGCAAGCCTTCCGCATCCGTCCCACCCGCCGTCCACGACGCCGCCGAACGCATCGCGGACCGGCCCTGCGCGTCACACCCGAACGAGGTAGACACATGCCCACCACCCCGCCCGCGCCGCTTTCGCCCACGGAGGCGACCGTCTCCACGGCGTCCCACGTCACCACGATGAAACTGGGGGACGTCGAGATCACCCGCGTCATCGAGTTCTCGGACATCTCGCCGATGACGACCGACGTGTTCTTCCCCGGCAGCAAGCCGGAGGAATGGCAGCGCCACGCCGCACTGCTGGACCCGGACCACTGGGACGCCCGCACCGACCTGACGCGCGTCGCCACCCAGTCCTGGGCGCTGCGCAGCGAAGGCAGGGTCATCCTGATCGACACCGGTGCGGGCAACGGCAAGTACCGTCCGCTGCAGCCGATCTGGTCGTACCTGAACACGAACTACCTGGAGAACCTCGCCGCGGCCGGCATCGAGCCGGAGGACGTCGACCTCGTCGTCAACACCCATCTGCACGACGACCACGTCGGCTGGAACACCCGGCTCGACGGACGCGACTGGGTGCCCACCTTCCCCAACGCGACGTACCTCATGCCGCGGCCCGACGTCGAGTACTGGCGTCCGGAGAACCTGCACAACACCGTGTTCGGCCGGGGGAACCAGAACGTCTACGAGGACAGCGTCGACCCGGTGATCGACGCCGGGCTCGTCAGGACCTGGGACGACTCCTACGTCATCGACGCCAACCTCCGGCTCGAACCGGCCCCCGGGCACACTCCGGGTTCCTCGATCATCCACCTCGAGTCCGGAGGCGACCGCGCGGTCTTCGCCGGCGACCTGATGCACGGCGCGATCCAGGTCCACGAGCCCCACCTCAACAGCTGCTTCGAGGAGGACGAGGACGCCGCCCGCGCCAGTCGGGCACGGATGTACGCCTACGCGGCCGACCACAACGCCCTCGTGCTGCCCGCCCACCTGCCCGGCCACGGCGCCTTCGAGATCCGGCGCGAGGGCGCCGGGTTCGAGATCTCCGGCTGGGCGCCCTTCTCCCGCACCTGACCACCGGCTCGACGGAACCCCATGTCCAGCACGACTCTCGACGTCCTCACGCTGAGCCCAGGGCGACTTCGCACCAGACCGTTTTGCGGTACGGGTCGCCACCGGTGGTTCCCCAGTGCGTCGACAGGGCCTCGACGAGGAGCAGACCGCGGCCGGACTCCTGCTCGGGCGCGGCTGGGTCGAGCGTGCCGGGTGCCGGTGGCCGCCGGTCCGGGCGGGCGTCCGTGAGCTCGATACGGAGCGTGGCGTCCGCCGGGCGCAAGATCAGGCCGAGCTGGAAGTCACGGCCGCGCACGTGTCCGTGCACCGCCGCGTTCGCGGCCAGTTCGGCCACCAGCAGAGCCGCCGTCCGGTTGACGTCGGTGTCGTACGGCCAGCCCCACGTGGCGAGTTGTTCGGCCGCGAGGTGACGGGCGAGGCGTGCGCCCCTGGGGGTGGCCGAGAGCCGGATGGTGAAATCGACGTTCATGTCACTGAGCGTGGCCGGTCGGACGCACTCCGGGTAGCGGCGTCAGCGGTACGCGGCGTCACCGTACGGCCGTTGTCCGGCTCTGTCCGGGTCGCGACGCGTGACGCCCCGCACCCACGGCGGGTTGAGCATGGGCGACACATGGAGGTGGTGGGGGCATGAGCGTGGAACCCTACGGCGCGGACGAGGAGTCGGCGGCCGTTCTGCGGACCGTGGGACGGGTCATCAAGATGTGCCGGGAACGGGAGGGCATGACCCAGGCCGGTCTCGGATCGCACATCGGGTACAGCGAGGAGCAGGTGTCCTCCGTGGAACGCGGACGCAGGGCACCGATGGAGGAGTTCCTCGAGGCGGCGGATCGGGTGCTTGAGGCAGGTGGGCTGATCTCGGGGCTGAAGAACGATGTGGCGAAGGCGCGGTTCCCCAAGAAGGTGCGGGACCACGCGAAACTGGAGTCGGAGGCGGTCGAGCTGTGCGCCTACGCCAACTCGGTCGTACACGGCCTGCTCCAGACGGAGGAGTACGCGAGAGCTCTCTACGTCATGCGGCGACCCCCGTTCTCCGAGGAGCAGGTGGACGAGCTCGTCGAGGGACGCCTGGCACGCCAGAAGATCTTCGACCAGCAGCCCGCGCCGGTCTTCAACTTCGTCCAGGACGAGGTGACGTTGCGCCGTCCGCTCGGGGGCAGAATGGTGATGCGCAAGCAGCTCGAACACCTGTTGGAGGTCGGTCACCGACGGAACGTGGAGATCCAAGTGATGCCCACCGACCGCGAGGACCACGCCGGTATCGACGGATCATTCCAACTTCTACGGCTCAAGGAGGGGGTTACGGTGGCTCACAACGAAGTGCAGCTCACGAGTCGGTTGATCTCGCACGTCAAGGAGATTCAGATCTGCGAGGTCCGCTACGGCGTTATCCGAGCCCAAGCTCTCACCCCTCGTGAGTCGCTCGCCTTCATCGAGAAACTGTTGGGAGAGACATGATGACCAACCCCTCCACGGAGCACGGCCGCCCACTGGAGTGGTTCAAGAGCAGCTACAGCACTGCTGACGGCCCCGAGTGCGTCGAGGTCGCCTTCGCCCCCGCAACCATCCACGTACGGGACTCGAAGCGCATACAGGGCCCCCGCCTGACCTTCGCCCCCCACCAGTGGACCGCCTTCCTCCCCTACGCCTCCGGACGCCGATGACCCGACCGCTCACCGCCGCGCAGCGCCGCCTCGTCGACGCCGCCGATCCCGACACCGGGCGGCTCACCGGCGGCACGCCGACGCAGCTCGCCGCGCTGGTGAAGCGCGGGCTCGCGTTCCGGCATCCGAGGCCGCCGCACGATCATTTCCTGACCCCGGCGGGGCATCGGGCGCGTGAGGCGGAGGCGGAGGCGGCGCCCGAGCCGGTGAAGGCACCGGCCGCGACCGGGGTGTTCGCCGCGCGCGTCGGCGGCGAACACCCCGCGCCGGAGTCGGGCCCCGCCCGGCTCCGGGAGGTGCGCGGCGCCTGGCAGGGCATGCTGGAGCTGCGCAGGATGACCAATCCCGACGGTGCGACGGACCGGCCGTGCGGCTGGGAACGCTCGCATCTGGTGCAGGCCGCCGCGCTGGCCCTGGAGGCCGCCGGACATCGCCCGGCCACCGACGGCGAGGGCGGTTACCGGGTGCGGGAGACCCCGCAGCCGGAGGCGGTCGCCGTGTACGAGCCGGACGGCGAGGCGCTGCGGGCCTGTGCGGCCACGCTGGAGGGGGCCGGCTGGCAGGTCGGGGAGTACACGGAGCCGAGGACGCGGGCGCGCTATCTGCTGGCCTCGCCGCGCCGGGTGTGAGGGGCATGTCAGGATCGGTGGGTCGGACGACGAACCGAGCAGGTGTGAAGGGGACAGACGCAGTGAGCGAGCCGTTCTCCGTACGGGTGACCGTGCGCGGATACGAGACCGACGTCCAGGGCCACCTCAACCAGGCCGTCTACCTCAACTACGCGGAGCACGCGCGCTGGTCGCTGCTCCAGGAGGCCGGGATCAGCCAGTCCGGTCTCATCTCCCAGGGTGTGGGACCGGTCGCGCTGGAGACCACCATCCGCTACAAGCGGGAGCTGCTCGCCGGTGACGAGGCCGACGTGAGCTGCGCCTTCACCTGGGGCGGCGGCAAGGTCTTCACCATCGAGCAGACGATCACCAAGGCGGACGGCACCGTGGCCGCCGAGATCACAGCCGTCGGCGGCCTGCTGGACCTCAAGCAGCGCAAGCTCGTGCCGAATCCGCAGGAGGTCTTCCGGGACCTGGCGAAGGACCCGGGCCTGTTCGGGCTGTAGCCGAGGTTTCACGCGCTGAAAGTTTCCGCCGCGCGAATCCCGAGTTTCCTGGCCATCCGCTCCTACAGTGGACCAGACCACCAGAGGGAACCGGAAGCCCTTTACACCCGCGGAGTCTACGTGCGTAACTAATGACGCGCGCACGTCAAACAGCTAGATCTGCCCAGGTGGCAGCGGCCGACGTCACCTCCTTCGCTCATCCCCACATGTGTCAGGAGGCAGCCCATGTTCTCTCTCCCCCGCCCCTTAACCGGCCCCCGCAGACGGATGGCCACGGCGCTCGGCGTCCTCGGTGCCGCCCTCGCGCTGACGGCCACCACCGCCGGCGGCGCGACCGCCGCACCGGAGCCCGACCGGGACCGTGTCCACGTGGAACCCGGCGAGGCGTACATGGGTGTGGGCACCCGCATCCACGAAGGCGCCCCCGCCGGGGCGTCGTCGTCGGTCGCCCTGGCCCCCACCGACGGCGTCCAGGGCGTCGACGTCTCGCACTGGCAGGGCGCCATCAACTGGACCTCGGTGCGGAACTCCGGCATCCAGTTCGCCTGGATGAAGGCGACCGAGGGCACCACCTACAAGGACCCGAGCTTCAACACCAACTATCCCGCCGCCTACCGCGCCGGCGTGATCCGCGGCGCGTACCACTTCGCGCTCCCCAACGCCTCCAGCGGCGCCACCCAGGCGAACCACTTCGTCAACAGCGGCGGCGGCTGGTCGCGCGACAACCTCACCCTGCCCGGCGTCCTGGACATCGAGCACAACCCGTACGGGGCGATGTGCTACGGCCTGTCCACCACGCAGATGCGCAGCTGGATCAACGACTTCTACAACACGTACAAGTCGCGCACGAGCCGTGACGTCGTCATCTACACGACGGCGAGCTGGTGGAACACCTGCACCGGCAACTGGACCGGCATGTACAGCAAGAGCCCGCTGTGGGTGGCGCACTGGACCTCTGCGGCGTCCCCGACCATCCCCAGCGGATTCCCCACCTGGACGGTGTGGCAGTACACCAGCACCGGTTCGGTCTCCGGTGTCTCCGGCAACGTGGACCGCAACCAGTTCAACGGCTCCCGCGACCGGCTGCTGGCGCTCGCCAACAACACGTGACGGCGTAGGCCCCGGCGCGTACACGATCACGCGGTGGAGCGGCGGCCGTCCGTCGCCGGCTCCACCGCCTCCCCCGCCCGCTCCCCTCCACGAGGAGTGACCGTGCATCCCGAGAACGCCCTCCGGCGCCGTCTGTTGCTCTCCGGTGCGGCCGGTCTGGCCGCCGCCACCGCCCTGCCGGGCGCGGCGCACGCGCGAGACGCCGACGTGATCGAACCGGACATCGACTCCACCACGGCCTGGGGCGCCCGCTCCCCGCAGGGGACCATCAGCCTCCTCCAGTACCGGCCGAGCCGGATCGTCATCCACCACACGGTGAGCACCAACTCCACCGACTTCTCCCGCGCCCAGGCGCACGCCCACGCCCACTGGGTGCAGGACCTGCACCTGGACAAGAACGGCTGGGTCGACACCGGCTACCACTTCCTGGTCAGCCGGGGCGGCTGGATCACCGAGGGCCGGCACGGCAGCCTCCGGGCGCTCACCGGCGGCCGGACCTTCGTCCTCGGCTCCCACACCTCCGGGCAGAACGACCAGGCCATCGGCATCGCGTGCGAGGGCGCGTACCACGCGGGCGCGGTGCCGCCCGCCGCCCAGTGGGACGTCCTGGTGATCCTGTGCGCGTACGTGTGCGCGCGGTACGGCATCCCGTCCGCGCAGCTCTACGGCCACAAGGACTACGGCGAGACCCTCTGCCCGGGCGTGTACCACGACATGCTGCCCCGGCTGCGGGAGGAGGTGGCGGCGGCCCGGACGGCCTGACCGGCGGCGGAATTCGGATGCGGCGGCGCGCCCCGGCCTGCGATCCTTACGTCCCATGGCCCCACGACGCCTTAAACCCAGCCTGTACGTCTCCGTCGACATCGAGGCCGACGGGCCCATCCCCGGGCCGTACTCCATGCTGAGCCTGGGCGCCTCCGTCGCCGGGGTGCAGGACGCCGACGGGTTCCGGGCGGCCGACCCGGAGGAGCGGACGTTCTACCGCGAACTGCGGCCGATCAGCGAGGAGTTCGTCCCCGAGGCGCTGGCGGTGAGCGGCCTCGACCGGGACCGGCTCGGTGCCGAGGGCGCCGAACCGGTCCGGGCGATGCGGGAGTTCACCGACTGGGTGCGTGAAGTGGGGGCGGGCGCCCAGCCGGTGATGTGCGGTTACCCGGCGTCGTACGACTGGACGTTCCTGTACTGGTACCTGATCCGCTTCACCGGTTCCAGTCCCTTCGGGCACTCGGGCTGTCTGGACATGAAGACCCTGTACGCCACCAAGGCGGGGCTGCCGCTGCGGGCGGTGGCGAAGGGCACCATGCCGCGCGAACTGCTGTCGCGGCGCCGGCACACGCACCACGCCCTCGACGACGCGATCGAGCAGGCCGAACTGTTCGCCAACCTCATGGTGTGGCCGGGGCCTTCGCGCCCGTGAGCTCCTCGCCCGGTTCCATCGGGTGGGTGACGTCGGCGGCCTCGCGGCGGCCGTCGCCGAGGTGGTTGAAGACGAAGTTCAGCAGGACCGCCACCACGCAGCCCGTGGAGATCCCGGAGTCCAGGACGATCCGGGCCGTCTCCGGGAAGGAGTGGTAGAACTCCGGCGCGCTGATCGGGATGATGCCGACGGCCAGTGAGACGGCCACGATCAGGACGTTGTTGTCCTTGTCCAGACCTGCCTTGACCAGGGTCTGGATGCCGCTGGCCGCGACGGAGCCGAAGAGGACCACGCCCGCGCCGCCGAGCACCGGGCGCGGTACGACGGCGATCAGCGAGGCGGCCATCGGGCACAGGCCCATCAGGACGAGGAAGCCTCCGCCGGTGGCGACGACGTACCGACTGCGGATTCTCGTCATCGCGACCAGGCCGATGTTCTGGGCGAAGGCGCTGCACATGAAGCCGTTGAACAGCGGGCTGATCGCGGAACCGAGGGTGTCGGCGCGCAGTCCGGCCGCGATGGTCCTCTCGTCGGCCGGACGGTCGACTATCTCGCCCAGCGCCAGCATGTCGGCGGTGGACTCGGTCATCGACACCACCATCACCACGCACAGCGAGAGGATCGCGGCGAGCTGGAACTGCGGCGCTCCGAAGTGGAACGGGGTCGGGAAGCCGACGACGTCCGCCTCCGCGACCGGGGAGAAGTCGGTGACCCCGAACGGGATCGCGAGGAGGGTACCGGCCACCATGCCGAGCAGGACGGCGATCTGCTTGACGAAGCCGCTGGTGAAGCGGCGCAGCAGCAGGACGATCAGGAGGGTGGCGGCGGCGAGGCCCAGGTTGGTCGCCGAACCGAAGTCGTCCGCCGTCGGGCTGGACCCCTGCGCCCAGCCGAAGGCGACCGGCAGCAGGGAGACGCCGATCAGGGTGATCACCGTGCCGGTGACGACCGGCGGGAAGAAGCGGACCGCCTTGCTGAAGAAGGGCGCCGCGAGGAAGCCGAGGAGGCCGGCGACGATCACCGCGCCGAAGATGACCGGCAGGGCGTCGTTCCTGTCGTCGGTGGAGGCGACGATCGCGGTCATCGGAGCGACACCGGCGAAGGTGACGCCGTTGACGAAGGGCAGGCGGGCGCCGATCTTCCAGATGCCGAGGGTCTGCAGGAAGGTGGCGAGGCCCGCGGTGAACAGGCAGGCGCCGGTGAGGAAGGTGAGTTCGGTGCCGGTGAGACCGATGGCCGCGCCGACGATCAGGGGTGGGGCGACGACGCCCGCGTACATGGCGGCCACGTGCTGCAGGCCGGTCGTCGCCATCTTGAACGCGGGGAGTTTCTCGTCAACGGGGTGGTCGGCCACTGCGGCTCTCCTCCGGTCGGGTACACGTCGGCTCTGACGCGGGTGTCAAGGAGGTGGTGCGGGCGGGCATGGGGGTACCTCCCGCTCGAGCGAAGTCGAGAGTGGGGGAGGGACCGGGGACGGTGGTGACCGTTCCGGGGCGCGCGTCCACGCGCGCCCCGGAGACGGCCGTCGCGGACCCCTGACCGGGGTCCGCGGGCACCGGCCGGGAGCCGTCCCTCCCGGCCGGAGACCTCGGGGTGCTCAGCCCTGTGCGGTGATCCGGGCCAGCCGCTGGGCCTCGGCACGGGTCGAGCGGGCGATCGCGTCCTCGTCGGCGGTGAGCAGCCGGCCGTTCTCCACGATCTGCCGGCCGCCCACGAAGGACGCGGTGACCGGGGCCGCCGCGCCGAACACCAGCGCGGTCACCGGGTCGGCGATGGAGGCGTGGGCGAGGGTGTCCATCCGCCACAGCACCAGGTCGGCGAGCTTGCCCGGCTCCAGGGAGCCGATCTCGCCCGCCCGGCCGAGCACCCGCGCTCCGCCGTACGTGCCGAGGCGCAGCGCCTGCCGGGCGTTCAGGGCGGCCTCGCGGTGGGCGCCGAGGCGGTTGACGAGCAGGGCGTTGCGCAGTTCGGTGTGGAGTTCGCCGGACTCGTTGGACGCCGTGCCGTCGACCCCGAGGCCGACCGGGACGCCGGCGGCGAGCATGTCGGGGACGCGGGCGATGCCCGCCGCGAGGCGCGCGTTGGAGGACGGGCAGTGGGCGACTCCCGTTCCCGTACGGGCGAAGGCGGCGATGTCGGAGTCGTTCATGTGGACGCAGTGCGCCATCCAGACGTCCTCGCCGAGCCAGCCGGTGGACTCGAAGTAGTCGGTCGGACCCATGCCGAACAGCTCGTGGCAGAACTTCTCCTCCTCCACGGTCTCCGAGCCGTGGGTGTGCAGGCGTACGCCGAGGCGCCGGGCCAGTTCCGCGCCGTCCCGCATGAGTGCGGTGGAGACGGAGAAGGGCGAGCAGGGGGCGACGGCGACCTGGGTCATGGCGTCGGAGGAGGCGTCGTGGTGGCGGCGTACCGTTTCCTCGGTGGCGGCGAGCGCGTCGTCGAGGGTCTCGACGGCGAAGTCCGGGGGCAGTCCGCCGTCCTTCTCGCCGCGGTCCATGGAGCCGCGGGCGAGGGTGAAGCGGACGCCCATGTCACGGGCGGCGCGGATGATGGCGCCGGACAGGTCGCCGGTGCCCCGCGGGAAGACGTAGTGGTGGTCCATGGCGGTGGTGACGCCGCCGCGGGCCATCATCGCGAGCGAGCCCTGGGCCGCCGCACGCACCATCGGCTCGTCGATGCGCGCCCAGGTCGGGTAGAGGGCGACGAGCCAGTCGAACAGGTTGTGGTCGGTGGCCAGGCCCCGGGTGATCCACTGGTAGAAGTGGTGGTGGGTGTTGACCAGGCCGGGGGTCACCAGGTGCCCGGTGGCGTCGATCCGGCGGGCGACGTTCTCCAGGCCCTCGGGGGCCGTGCCCGCGCCGAGCGACTCGATGCGGTGGCCGGCGAGGACGACGTGTCCCGACGCGTACTCGGTGTCCTTCGCGTCGACGGTCGCGATCGCGCAGTTCTCGATGACGATGCGCCGATGGTCTGCTGCCATGGTTCGTCCTTTTCGCGTACGTGGAGAGGGCACGGCAGGACCCTGGAGGTTTGAGTGCCGTGGCCGGTCGGCGGGCCGTCCGGCCACGGGTGCCGAAAGGGAGTCGCGGGCTTACAGGTTGGTGAGGTCCACCGGTATCCGCGCCTCGCAGCCGTCCCGCAGGACGGTGGCCTCGATCAGGCCGTAGGGGCGGTCGGCGGCGAAGTACACCTCGTTGTCGTTCTTGAGGCCGAACGGCTCCAGGTCCACCAGGAAGTGGTGGCTGTTGGGGAGGGAGAAGCGGACCTCGTCGATCTCGTCGCGGTGGTCGATGATCCGCGTGCCCATCTGGTACATCGTCTGCTGCAGGGACAGGGAGTAGGTCTCGGCGAAGGCCTGGAGCATGTGCTTCCTGGTCTCCTCGTAGGACGTCTCCCAGTCGGGCATCCCCTGCCCGTCGTCGGTCCAGTTGAACCGCCAGCGGCCGGAGACCGAGGTGGCGAGGATGCGGTCGTGGGTCTCCTTGAGCGTCGTGTACCCGTCCTTGACGTAGCCCCAGAACTCGGAGTCGGTGGAGTTCAGCACCGTCAGGTCCTTCAGACCGGAGACGACCTCCCACTTCCGGCCGTCGTACGTGATCTGGGCGAGCCGGGTCTCCTGGCCCTTGCGGACGAAGGAGTGCTTCTTGGTTCCACCGGCGTCGGAGGTCTCGATCCGCTCCCAGGCGTACTCCTCGATGCGTATGCGCGCCCGGTGGATGGGCTCCTGCGAGGTGACGAAGTGACGGGCGAGGTGGATGCCGAACTGTTCGGCGGACTCGATGCCGTGCTCCTTGGCGAAGGCGTACACGGTGTTCTTGGTGGTGTCGGTCGGCAGGACGTTGGCGTTGGAGCCGGAGTAGTGGACCTCGTCCATGTCGCCGGACAGGGCGACGGAGACGTTCAGGTCCTTGATGTGGTGGGTGGTGCCGTCCCGCGTGATCCTGACGACTCGGTTCTCTGCCTTGCCGTACTGGTTCTGACCCAGGATGGTCGGCATGTAGCTAGCTCCCTCGGTATACGGAGTAGCCGAACGGGTTGAGCAGCAGCGGTACGTGGTAGTGCTCGCCCGGTACGACGGCGAACGTGATCGCCACCTCCGGGAAGAACACTCCGGAGCCGCTGTCCCGATGCGCGGGGGCGTCCTGCTGTGCCTCGGCTTGGTTCCTCGCTGACGGTTCGAAGTACGCCTCGACCGCGAAGTCGAGCCGTACGTGGGTGGTCCCCTCCGGCAGGGCCGGCAGGTCCTTGCACCGCCCGTCCGCGTCGGTCGCGGAGCCGCCGAGCGCCTGCCACTCCGCGTCCCGGCCCGAGCGGGCGGCGAGGCGGACGGCGACGCCCTCGGCGGGGCGGCCGGCGCTAGTGTCCAGGATGTGCGTGGACACGGAGGCGGTGGTGTCGGTGCTCATGTGCGTCAGTCCTCTTCGACGTCGGCTTCGGTTTCGGCTTCGGCTTCGGCTTCGGCTTCGGCTTCGACGAGTCGGGCCAGCCGGATGCGGTTGATCTTCCCCAGTTCGGAGCGGACGATCTCCCGCTCCCGCTCCGGCGCGTTGCCGAGGCGTTCCCTGACGGCGTCGCGCATCTGCTCGCCGGTCCGGCCGGTGGCGCAGATGAGGAACACATGGCCGAACCTCTCCTGGTAGGCCAGGTTCAGTTCGAGCATCTCGGTCCTCAGCCCCTCCGGGGCGCCGGCCATGCCGCTCTGTTCCCGGGCGGAGGTCGGGTCCCCCGGTTTCGGGCGGCCGATCGGCGGGTGCCCGGCCATCGCCTCTTCCAGGTCGGCCGGGGTCAGGTCGGCCATGGCGGCGTCACTGGCGGCGTACAGGTGATCGGCGGTGGGGTAGGGGCGGGCGGTGAGCAGTCGCCGGGCCCATGCCGTGGAGGCGCACGCCTCGTGGAGTGCGGCGAGGGCCGCGTGCTCCTCCAGGGCGTTGAAGCGGGCCAGGCCCGGGGGTGGGGAAGTCGACGTCACGGAAGCCTCCGTGGCCGCGAGCGGCCTTCGTGTCGAACGGGCGTGCCGACAGTGAACGCCGTCACGAACAACACGTCAACAGTTTGTTGAAAATTCGGAGGGAGAAAGGGGAGCGCCGCCGGCCGGGAGGAGGTTCAGGCGCCCTTCTCGCGGTTGAGGTAGTTGTAGACGGTGAAGCGGCTGACCCCCAGCGCGCTCGCCACGGTCTCCACGCCGTGCCGCACGGCGAAGGCGCCGCGCGCCTCCAGGCCGCGCACGATCTCCTGCTTGGTCTTGCGGTCCAGGTCCGCGAGCGGCCTGCCCTTCCTGCGTTCCAGCGCCGCGAGGATGTGGTCGAGGGAGTCCGCGAGCTGGGGCAGCCGTACGGCGACGACGCCGACGCCCTCCCAGGAGAGCACCACGTCGTCGGTTCCGGCCTCGTCCGGCGGGATCATCTCGCCGCCCATGGCGTCGACCAGCGGCTTCACCGCCGCGATGAAGGCCTCGTCACCGGTACCGGTCACCGGTCGCCGTCCTCGACGACGTTGACCTGGAGCGAGATGCGCGTGGCACCGGCCGTCAGCGTCCTGCGCAGCATCGCGTCGACGGCGCCGAGCACCGCGTCGGCGCCGCCCTCGGCGGTGTTGCCGAACGGTCCGACGTCCACCGCGTCCAGCTCGGCCGCCTCGATGACCTCGCGGGCCACCACCGCGTGCGCGGGCGCCTCGTCGAGGTCGAAGGGCTCGGTCGTGAACTCCACTCTCAATCGCACGCGCACAACCTAACGCGCGGCACGGTTTTTGAGACCGCCGGGAAGCGGGACGGAGACCACCGGCGGTCCGGCCCTCTTGACAAGCCCGGAGAACCGACGACAGTCTTCCATTAAGCAGAAATAGACTTCCGCGATACGAAATTCAGGAAGGGTGCATCCGATGGGATTCGCAGACCAGCGCTTCACCGTCAACCTGTCGATCCTCTTCACGGAACTCCCGCTCCTGGAGCGCCCGGCGGCAGCCGCCGCGGCCGGCTTCACCGCGGTCGAGCTGTGGTGGCCCTGGGCCGACTCCCCCACCCCCGGGCGGTCCGAACTCGACGCGTTGCGGAAGGCGGTCCAGGACGCGGGCGTACGGCTCACGGGCCTGAACTTCTACGCCGGACGGCTGCCCGGCCCCGACCGGGGCGCGCTGTCCGTGCCCGGCGAGGAGTCGGAGCGGTTCCGCGCCAACGTCGACGTGGCCGCCGATTTCGCCGGGTCCCTGGGTTGTACGGCCCTGAACGCGCTGTACGGCAACCGGGTCGACGGCGTGGACCCGGCCGAGCAGGACGCGCTCGCGCTGGAGAACCTGGTCCTCGCGGCCCGGGCCGCCGACCGGATCGGCGCGGTCCTGCTGATCGAGGCGCTGAACGAACCCGAGTCGCCCCTGTACCCGCTGGTGTCGGCGCAGGCCGCCGTGGGTGTCGTCGACAAGGTCGACGCGGCCACGGGGCTGGGCAACGCCCGCTTCCTGATGGACCTGTACCACCTGGCGATGAACGGCGAGGACCTGCCGGCGGTGATCGACCGGTACGCCGGAAGGACCGGGCACGTGCAGATCGCCGACAGCCCCGGCCGCGGCGCCCCCGGCACCGGCTCGCTCCCGCTCGAAGACCTTCTCGACCGGCTGCGCAAGGCCGGATACGACGGCCTGGTCGGCCTGGAGTACAAGCCCGGCGAGCGTACCGGCGCGGAGGCCTTCGGCTGGCTGCCCCGTTGACCACCCCCCTGTACTGAGAGGCACTCCCGATGAGCAACCTTCCCAAGGTCAGTTGGATCGGTCTCGGCATCATGGGCTCCCCCATGTCCGAGAACCTGGTCAAGGCCGGGTACGACGTCACCGGCCACACCCTGGAGCAGGAGAAGCTGGACCGGCTGGCCGCCGCCGGCGGCACCGCGGCCGACTCGATCGCCGAGGCGGTACGGGACGCCGACGTGATCATCACGATGGTCCCGGCGTCCCCGCAGGTCGAGGCCATCGCGTACGGCCCCGACGGCATCCTGGAGAACGCCCGGCCCGGGGCCCTGCTGATTGACATGTCCTCGATCACCCCGGGGACCTCGATCGACCTGGCCGCCGCCGCGAAGGACAAAGGCATACGGGTGCTGGACGCCCCCGTGTCGGGCGGTGAGGCGGGCGCGATCGAGGCGGTGCTGTCCATCATGGTCGGCGGTGAGCAGGCCGACTTCGACGAGGCCAGGCCCCTCTTCGAGGCGCTCGGCAGGACCGTCGTGCTGTGCGGTCCGCACGGCTCCGGGCAGACCGTGAAGGCCGCCAACCAGCTGATCGTCGCCGTCAACATCCAGGCGTGCGCCGAGGCCGTGGTCTTCCTGGAGAAGTCCGGCGTGGACCTGACGGCGGCGCTCGACGTCCTGAACGGCGGCCTCGCCGGCTCGACCGTGCTGACCCGCAAGAGGGACAACTTCCTGAACCGGGACTTCGAGCCGGGCTTCCGTATCGACCTGCACCACAAGGACATGGGCATCGTCACCGACGCCGCCCGCGCCGTCGGCGCGGCGCTGCCCGTCGGCGCGGTGGTCGCGCAGCTGGTGGCGAGCCTGCGGGCACAGGGCGACGGCGGACTGGACCACTCCGCGCTGCTGCGGGCGGTCGAGCGGCTGTCCGGCGCGCGGGTCTGACCGGCCCGCGCCCTTCACCGACCTCCGGGCGGCGCCGGCGCCGACACCTGTCCTGTCGCGCCCGAGGCGACGGCGCCGCCCGGAACACGGCCCGGCAGGGCACAGCGACTCGCGTACGGCCCCTGACGGGAGGTCGGGTCCGTACGCGCGGCCCGCGGTGACGTCGTACGGCCCGGACGAGAGGTGGCCGGACGAGGCACCGCGGGCGGGCGAGGGCGCCGCGGCGGTGTGCGAGCCAGTGCGGTGGTGAAGGCCGCGGGACTCCTCCTTCGACGTGAGGGGAGGGGTTCCGGGGCCGTCGCATCCGCCGCGGTCCCGAGCCCGATCCCCTCCCACGAGCCCCGTCCGGCGGCGCGAACGTCCTGTCGCGCCCGGCCTCGCGCCGCCGGACGGTCACCACCCGGGGCGACGCCCGGATGCGGACGGTCCCGTATCCGGGCGCTCCTCCGTATCCGGGCGCTCCTCCGTATCCGGGCGCTCCTCCGCGTCCGGGGTGCGGATCCGTCCGGTGCGCAGCAGCCTGGGGGCATGGCACATCCGACGGAGCATCCGCACATCGTGGTGCACTCCCCGGCCCTGGACGGGTCCCGGCGGGTCACCTCCGGCGACGACACGCTGGGCATCGCCACGCACGTCGACGACGTGGCCGAGATCCTGCGGCTGGCCGACCTGTACGTCACCGATGTCGAGGGGACGGACCTGATCGAGTGGCAGGGCGGCGGCCCCGACGACTGGCCGGGGCTGTCCGAGCACCACGAGACGACCTGAGCACCGCTACGGCATCGGCCGTACACCGGCTACGCCACCCTCAAATGAACCTCTGAAGGCGGCCGGAAAGGCTTCGACCACCACCACGGGCGGGCACACTCCTGGCACACGGGGCCCGCCGGCACGGGGGCGGCGGGCCCCGGTCCAGGGGGTGACACGCCATGAACAGCAGCGGAGGCGTCCAGGGGACACCGCACGAGATCGCCCTGCTGTCCGGCGGTCCGCGCGCCGCGGTCACGGTGGCCGTCGTCGCCCTGCATCTGCGGGGCGCGGTGGAGGCGGGCGCACCGGGCACGATCCGGGCGGTCGACGGGGAGGCGGGACGTGCCCTCCCCCCGCTGCCGCCGCCGGGGGTCTCGCTGGACGTGGCGGCCGAGGTCGCCGTGGGACGGGTGGACGCCCTCACGGGCCAGGTGCGCGCGTTGTACCTGGAGAGCGCGGTCTACCACTGTCTGGAGGAGCCCTCCGAGATACGGGAGCTGCTGCGGCACCCGGACGTCCGCTGGGCGCTGGCCGAGGTGCGGGTCGGGCTGGCGGAGGCGGGGATGCTGCGCGCCCCGCTGCTCGGGCCGAACAGGGCCGCCCGCCGACGGGTGAAGGTCCTGCGGAAGGCGTTCCCGGTGCCGTCGAGCAGGCACGCCCTGCCCGACGACAGGAAACTGCTCGCCGTCGCCCTGCACGGCAAGCCCGCCCTGAGAGTCCTCGTCCCCCGCTTCGCCCTCCGGGCGGGCCTGACCGACCGGGTCGGCATCAGGGACAAGGGGCTCCGCCACTCCCCGGGCAGCGGCACCTACGGCGGCGCGGGCCATACGTACTGCGGAGGCGGCGGAGGCTGTGGCGGCGGAGGCGGCTCGGACTGAGCACGGCCGGGGCTCGTCCGACGGATCCGAACCGAACGGATCCAGGCCGAACGGATCCACGGCGCGCCCGGCCGGCCCCGCGCCTTTCGGGGCGCCGCCACCGCGAGCGGGCCTCGCCACCGCGAGCGGGCGTCGCCGCCCGGCACCCGCGCCGCGCGTGGTCCGCCGCGCGACGGGAAGCGAGGGCGACGCGCCCGGCGTACGAGGGGGCCCGGTCGGGTCGGCGACGCCTGGAAGGGGCCTCGCCGGCCGGACCGGAAAGCACGTGAGGGGCGGCCCGTCCCCGGACGGGCCGCCCCTCACGTGCGCGCGTGCGCGTCAGACCTTCAGCGTCCTGATCGACGTCGGGGCGTGTCCCGGTTCGGTCGCCAGTTCCTCGAACTCGGTGACGTTTCCTATGTCGTTGGTCGTCGACATGGAGATGTCGGTGACGCGTTCCAGGATCGCCTCGACGACGACCGGCACCCGGAACTCGGCCGCGAGCTTCTTGGCCCGCTCCAGGGCGGCGCCCAGTTCGTTCGGGTCGGTCACCCGGATCGCCTTGCAGCCCAGGCCCTCGGCGACCTTGACGTGGTCGACGCCGTAGACGCCCAGCTCCGGGGAGTTGATGTTCTCGAACTCCAGCTTGACCTGGAAGTCGATGTCGAACGCCCGCTGTGCCTGCCGGATCAGGCCCAGGTAGGCGTTGTTGACCAGGACGTGGACGTACGGGATCTTGTGCTGCGCCCCGACCGCCAGTTCCTCGATCATGAACTGGAAGTCGTAGTCGCCGGACAGGGCGACGACCTGCGCCTCGGGGTCGGCCTTCGCCACGCCGAGTGCGGCGGGGACGGTCCAGCCGAGCGGGCCCGCCTGGCCGCAGTTGATCCAGTGCCGGGGCCGGTAGACGTGCAGCAGCTGCGCGCCGGCGATCTGTGAGAGGCCGATGGTGGAGACGTACCGGGTCTCGGGGCCGAAGGCCTTGTTCATCTCCTCGTAGACCCGCTGCGGCTTGATCGGGACGTCGTCGAAGTGCGTACGGCGCTGGAGCGTGGCCCGCTTCTCCTGCGCGGCGGCCGCCCAGGCGGAGCGGTCGGGCAGCCCGCCCTCGGCCTTCAGCTCCTTCGCCGCCTCCACGAACAGCTCCAGCGCGGCGCGCGCGTCGGAGGCGATGCCGTAGTCGGGGGCGAAGATCCTGCCGATCTGGGTGGGTTCGACGTCGACGTGGACGAACGTCCGCCCGGCCGTGTAGACGTCGAGCCTTCCGGTGTGGCGGTTGGCCCAGCGGTTGCCGATGCCGAGGACGAAGTCGGACTCCAGGAAGGTGGCGTTGCCGTAGCGGTGCGAGGTCTGCAGGCCGACCATGCCGGCGTTGAGCTCGTGGTCGTCGGGGATGACGCCCCAGCCCATCAGGGTCGGCACGACCGGGGTGCCGGTCAACTCGGCGAACTGGACGAGCAGTTCGGCCGCGTCCGCGTTGACGACCCCGCCGCCCGCGACGATCAGCGGGCGCTCGGCGGCGTTCAGCATGCCGAGCGCCTTCTCGATCTGGGCGCGGCTCGCGGCGGGCTTGTAGACCGGGAGCGGCTCGTAGGTGTCCGGGTCGAACTCGATCTCCGTCAGCTGGACGTCGACCGGCAGGTCGATCAGGACGGGGCCGGGGCGGCCGGAGCGCATGAGGTGGAAGGCCTGCTGGAAGACGCCGGGGACCTGCGCGGCCTCCAGGACGGTGACCGCCATCTTGGTGACCGGCCTGGCTATGGAGGCGATGTCGACGGCCTGGAAGTCCTCCTTGTGGAGCACGGCGGTCGGCGCCTGGCCGGTGACGCACAGGATCGGGACGGAGTCGCCGGTCGCGGAGTACAGGCCGGTGATCATGTCGGTGCCGGCCGGTCCCGACGTGCCGACGCACACGCCGATGTTGCCGGGGCGGGCGCGGGTGTAGCCCTCGGCCATGTGCGAGGCGCCCTCGACATGGCGGGCGAGGGTGTGGGTGATGCCGCCGGAGGCCTTGAGCGCCGCGTAGAAGGGGTTGATCGCCGCGCCGGGGACACCGAACGCGTCGGTGACGCCCTCGCGCCTGAGGATTTCGACTGCCGCGCGGGCAGCGGTCATGCGAGCCATCGAGTACTCCTGCTTCGGCTGTCGGATTCGCGCTCCCGTCGCGCCCCGCGGTGAGCTCTTCCGTATTGCGGAAATTTTTTTCTGCTATCTGGAATGAATGTAGGGTTGGTGGAGGGACCCGTCAAGAGAGGGGCAAGTGCCGGACACCCGGCGGACCGGTGGAGGACGATGGACACCGCCTCGAGAACACGGGAGGGAGACCATGCCCGAGAGCGTGCCGGTGCGCTGTCCCGCCTGTCGGCGCTCGCACCGCTACACGGCGCCGTCGTACCCCTGCGCGTGCGGCGCGCCCGTCGCGCCGCCGCTGGATCTGGACGGGGTGCCCAGCCCGGCCGGGCACCGCGCCTGGGACGAGGAGTGGGTCACCGTGCGGTGCGAACACTGCGGGCTCCGCGGCGAGTGGCCCCGGCCGGAACTGGGGTGCCCGTGCGGGACGGTGCTGCTGATCCCGGTGACCGGCCCGCGGGCGTCCGTGCCGGCGGAGCGGCCCGAGCACCCCGCCGCCCGTTCCGCGCCGGTCCGCACCGCGCGGGACGCGGTCACGGCCGCCGTACGGTACCTGCGCCGACTCGGTCACGAGGACGTCCACCGCGCCGACCGGCGTTCCCCGTCCGGCATCGGCCTGGTGGGCCGCGGCGTGCTCGCCCAGGTCGACCCGTCGGCGCGTCCCGCGACCGCGCGGGACGTGGAGTGCCTGTGGCTGGCGGCGATGACGGAATCCGCGGCGTGCCTGTACTTCTCCGTGGGCGGGTACGACGAGGAGACCCAGGTCCGCGCCGACGCCCTGGGGGTCCCGCTGTTCCTGCTCGACCTCACCGGCACCCCGCGACCGGCGAACGGTCCCGCCGACACGTTGGACGCCGACGGGGCTTGAAAACCCGGCGACGAACCCGCCACGGGCGCCCGATACTCGGCGGATGCGCATCCGTCCCGCCGCCCCCGCTGAACTGCCCGCCCTCCAGGACGTCGAGCGGGCCGCCGGCGCCCCGTTCCGCGACGTCGGCATGCCGGACGTCGCGGACGACGAACCACCCGCCCCGGACGTGCTGGAGCGCTACCGGCGGGCGGGCCGCTGCTGGGTGGCGGCCGACGAACGGGACCGGCCCGTGGCGTACTTGATCGCCGAACCCGTGGACGACGCCCTCCATGTGGAGCAGGTCTCCGTCCACCCGGATGCCGCACGCCGGGGCGTGGGCCGGGCCCTGCTCGACCACGCCGCCGCCCACGCCCGCGAGCAGGGCCTGACCGCGCTGACGCTGACCACGTTCGCCGACGTCCCGTGGAACGCCCCGTACTACGCACGCCTCGGCTTCCGCACGCTGGGCGAGCCCGAACTCACGCCGGGCCTGCGGCGGATCCGCGCCGAGGAGGCCGGGCACGGACTCGACCGGTGGCCGCGCGTGTGCATGCGCAAGGACGTTCCCCCGCACCGGCGGCACGCGTGCCGGACCGCCCGGATGACGATCAGACCGGCGCGCGAGCAGGACTTCCCCGGTTTCCTCGGCCTGGCGGCCCAGGTCGAGCAGTGGTTCGGCCCGATGGTCGAGGAGCCGGGCTTCCACGACGCGGTGCGTGAGCACATCGCCGGCTCCCTGGCGCTCGTCGCCGAGTCCTCGGGGCCGGATCTCCTCGGCGGACTGCTGTTCGGGGGCGAGGCGCCGACGTATCACGTGCACTGGCTCGTCGTCTCGCACCGGGCGCGGGGGACGGGCGTCGGCGGCGCGCTGATGGCGGAGGCGACGCGCCGATGGGTGCACGGGCCGGGAGAGATCGAGGTGGTCACCTTCGGGGCCGACCACCCCGGTGCCGTCGCCAGCGGCGCCCGCGTCTTCTACGAGCGTCTCGGCTTCTCCCCCGCCGAGGCCGCCGCTCCGGGTCCGGAGGGCGGCTCACGACAGGTCTTCCGGCGGACGGTCGCCTGACGGCGCGCTAACCCGCCGCGTACCGCTCCCGCAGCTCCACCTTGCGCACCTTCCCGGACACCGTCATCGGGAAGGCGTCGAGGAGCTGGAGCCGGCTCGGGATCTTGTAGTGGGCGAGGCGGTCCGCGCAGAACGCGCGCAGTTCCTCCAGGGTGAGCGGGTCGGCCGGGTCGCGCGGGACGACACAGGCGAGCACCTCCTCGCCGTACCGCTCGTGCGCGATCCCGACGACCTGGACGTCCGCGATCTTCGGGTGGGCGTAGAGGAACTCCTCGATCTCGCGCGGGTAGATGTTCTCCCCGCCCCGGATGATCATGTCCTTGATGCGGCCGACGATCTCCACGTACCCGTCCTCGCGCATCACCGCGAGGTCCCCGGTGTGCATCCAGCGGCCCGCGTCGACGGCCTCGGCGGTCTTCTCCGGCTCGTTCCAGTAACCGAGCATCACGCTGTAGCCGCGGGTGCACAACTCCCCTGCGGTTCCTCGTGGTTGAGTCACCCCGGTGGCCGGGTCGACGACCTTGACCTCGATGTGCGGCAGCACCCGGCCGACGGTGCCGGTGCGGTGCTCCAGGTCGTCGTCCCTGCGGGTCTGCAGGGAGACCGGGGAGGTCTCGGTCATGCCGTAGCAGATGGAGACCTCCTCCATGTGCATCTCGGCGACCACCCGCTTCATCACCTCCACCGGGCACGGGGAGCCCGCCATGATGCCGGTGCGCAGCGAGGTGAGGTCGTACGACGCGAAGTCGGGCAGGTTCAGCTCGGCGATGAACATGGTGGGCACGCCGTAGAGCGAGGTGCAGCGCTCCCGCTGGACGGCCTCCAGGGTGGCCTTCGGCTCGAAGGAGGGGGCCGGGATGACGATGCAGGCGCCGTGGGAGGTGGCGCCCAGGTTCCCCATGACCATGCCGAAGCAGTGGTAGAACGGCACCGGCAGACAGACCCGGTCCTGTTCGGTGTAGCCGACGGTGCGGCCCACCCAGTAGCCGTTGTTGAGGATGTTGTGATGGGAGAGCGTGGCGCCCTTCGGGAAGCCCGTCGTGCCCGAGGTGTACTGGATGTTGACCGGGTCGTCGCAGCTCAGCCCGGCGGCGATCTCGTCGAGTCGCTCCGGTGGCACGGCGGACGCGCCCTCGGTCAGCGCGTCCCAGGACGGGTCGCCGATGTAGACGGTCTCCCGCAGGTCGGGGCATGCTCCGCGCACTTGGTCCACCAGCGCCCGGTAGTCGCTGCCCTTGTGGGCGAGCGAGGAGACCAGCAGCGAGACACCGGACTGCTTGAGCACGTACTCCAACTCGTGCGCCCGGTAGGCCGGGTTGATGTTCACCATGATGACGCCGATGCGGGCGGTGGCGTACTGCACGAGGACCCACTCCGGGCAGTTGACCGCCCAGATGCCGACCCGGTCGCCCGTCCCGACGCCCTTCGCCAGCAGTCCGCGCGCCACCTCGTCGACGGCGGCGCCGAACTCGGCGTAGGTCCAGCGCCGTCCGGAGGGCACGTCGACGAGGGCCTCGCGGTCGGGCCACGCGGCGATCGCCCGGCCGAGGTCGGCGCCGATGGTGTCGCCGAGCAGGGGGGTCGTACTGGTCCCGTGCGTGTAGGAGAGCTCGGTCACCGGAAGTCCTCCTCGCGGTACTCGGCGGTGGAGCCGGCGGCCGTGGCCTCGCGCAGCTCGATGCGGCGGATCTTGCCGGAGACCGTCTTGGGCAGTTCGCCGAACTCCAGGCGGCGGATCCGCTTGTAGGGGGCGAGCGCCTCGCGGGAGTGCTCGAAGAGCACCTTCGCGGTGTCCGGGCCGGGCTGCCAGCCCTCCGCGAGCACGATGTACGCCTTGGGGACGGCCAGCCGCAGCTCGTCCGGGGCGGGCACGACGGCCGCCTCGGCGACCGCCTCGTGCTCCAGCAGGGCGCTCTCCAGCTCGAAGGGGCTGATCTTGTAGTCGCTCGCCTTGAAGACGTCGTCACTTCGACCGATATACGTAAGATATCCGTCTTCGTCCCATGCGCCGATGTCCCCCGTCCGGTAGTAGCCGCCGGCCATCGCCTCGGCCGTACGGTCCGGGTCGCCGTGGTAGCCGGTCATCAGGCCCACCGGGCGGTCGGAGAGGTCCAGCGCGATCTCGCCCTCGGCGGCGCCGGGCGCGCCGGACACCGGGTCGAGGAGTTCGACGCGGTAGCCGGGGCTGGGACGGCCCATGGAACCGGTCTTGAGGACCTGGCCGGGGCTGTTGGAGACCTGTACGGCGGTCTCGGTCTGGCCGAAGCCGTCCCGGATGGTGACGCCCCAGGCGCGTCGGACCTGCTCGATGACCTCGGGGTTGAGCGGCTCACCGGCGGCGACGACCTCACGGGGCGGGGTGCGCAGCCGGCCCAGGTCGGACTGGATGAGCATGCGCCACACGGTCGGCGGGGCGCAGAACGTGGTGACGCCGGCCTTGTCCATCTCGGCCATCAGGCGGGGCGCGTCGAAGCGGGTGTAGTTGTGCAGGAAGACGGTCGCCTCGGCGTTCCACGGGGCGAACAGGTTGGACCAGGCGTGCTTGGCCCAGCCGGGCGAGGAGATGTTGAGGTGCACGTCGCCGGGGCGCAGGCCGATCCAGTACATGGTCGCCAGATGGCCGATCGGGTACGAGGTGTGGGTGTGCTCGACCAGCTTGGGACGGGCGGTGGTGCCGGAGGTGAAGTACAGCATCAGCGGGTCGTCGGAGAGGGTGGGCCCGTCGGGCGCGAAGTGCTCGGCTGCGCCGTACGCGTCCGCGTACGGCTGCCAGCTCCCGCCGGCCCCCTCCCCCACCGCGATCCGGGTGTAGTCGCCGGGCACCTCGTCGAACTTCGCGGCGTCCGCGGCGCGCACGATCACATGGCGGACGCGGCCCCTCTCGACGCGGTCGCGCAGGTCGGCGGGGCCGAGCAGCGGGGTGGCCGGGATGACCACGGCGCGCAGCTTCATGGCGGCCAGGGCGGTCTCCCACAGCTCGGCCTGGTTGCCGAGCATCACCAGCACCCGGTCCTCGGCGGCCACGCCCCGCTGCCGCAGCCAGTTGGCCACCTGGTCGGAGCGGCGGGCCAGCGCGGCGAAGGACAGCCGGGTCCCGTCGCCGTCCTCCTCGACGAGGTGCAGGGCGGTGCGGTCGTTGCCGTCCGCGATCACGTCGAACCAGTCGAGCGCCCAGTTGAACCGCTCGGGCCGGGGCCAGGCGAAGTCCCGGTAGGCGGTGGCGTAGTCCTCGCGGTGTTCCAGCAGGAAGTCCCGGGCCCTGCGGAACGCCTCCGTCGCCGTCGTCATGTCTCCTCCTCGTGCCGGACCATTGCCGGGCGGCTCCCCGCCATCGTGTAATCCGTGACGGAGGTCTCACTACCCCCGAACGGGGGTGTGCGCCCGCGCGGAGGCCGTGACGAAGGGGCGAACAGGTGAACGCTGACCCGATGAGGGCGGGCGACGCGGTGGAGATCCGCGGGGCGCTGGCCCGGCTGCGGCGCGCGACCGGGCTGCCGGTCGCCTTCGGCGGACTGGTGGAACCCGGCCGGCGGCAGGTGCGCATCAGCGAGCTGAGCGGCACCGCGACGCCCGCGCTGAGCGCGCTCGCGGTGACCCCGGGCAACGGTCTGGGCGGCAAGGCGGTGGCGCTGGCCCGGCCGTGCGCGGTGACGGACTACTCCGTCTCGCGGCGGATCAGCCACGAGTACGACGTCCCGGTCGCCGCCGAGGGCCTGCGCGCCGTCGTCGCCGTGCCGGTGGTCGTACGGCGTCGGGTGCGGGCCGTGCTCTACGGCGCCCTGCGCGCGGCGCACCCCCTGGGGGACCGGACGCTCGGCGCGGCGGTCCAGGCGGCGCGGGACGTGGAGCAGGCGCTGGTGGTGCGGGAGGAGGCGGCGGCGCTGGTGGCGGCGGCGCAGGCGGGCCCGGCGTCCGGGGTGCCGGACGGGTCCGGGGCGGCCCGGGAACAGGTGCGGGAGGCGCACGCGGCGCTGCGGGCGCTGGCGCCGCGGATCGCGGATCCCGTGCTGCGGGCCGAACTGCTCGACGCGTGCGCCCTGCTCACCGCGGGCACCGCCCCGTCCCCGGCGGTGCGGCTCGCGCCCCGGGAGGTGGACGTGCTCGCCTGTGTGGCGGCGGGGGCGACCAACAGCGTGGCCGCGGAGCGGCTGGGGGTGACGGCCGAGACCGTCAAGGCGTACCTGCGGTCGGCGATGCGGAAGCTGGGGGTGCGGACCCGGGGGCAGGCCGTGGTCGCGGCCCGCCGGGCGGGGTGGTTGCCATAGGTTTGCGCTGTTTTCCCCTGACGGGTATTACCAACGGTACGACTTTGGATTTACCGTTGCCCGGCCCGCTGTAATTTGCCTCACTACACGGTCCGCCCGGAATTAAGGAACCTGTTGCCTAATATTGGCCAGGACACGCCACACGGAGGGGAGCGGTGACCGTGCGACGGGACTTCAAGGAGCCTGCCAGGTGCCGCCCCGACCTGGTCATAGGCCGGGAGGAGCTGTACTCCGAGGCGCGGGAGCAACTCGCCCGAGGGGGCAGCGTGCTGCTGCACGGCCCGGCGGGAATAGGAAAGTCGACCGTGCTGCGGGCACTTGCGGCCGAAAACGCCGGTACGACGGGGACGGTGTTGCGCTGCTCGGCCACGGAGTCCGAATCCCATCTTCCGTTCCTGGCCCTGGCCGATCTGTTCGGTCTGGTTCTCGACAAAGTGTCCGCCCGGCTGCCCGCCGCCCAGCACACCGCCCTGGAGTCGGCGCTCACCGGGCGCGGCGAGTCCTCCCTCCAGCGGGACGGCCTCGCGTTGCGCCTCGCGGTGCTGTCCACGCTGCGGGCGCTGGCCGCCGAGGGGCCGGTCCTCGTCGTCGCCGACGACCTCCAGTGGCTGGATTCCGCCAGTGCCGAACTCCTCGGCTTCGCCGCCCGGCGGCTCGGCGACAGCCCGGTGCGGATGCTGTGCGCGGTGCGCACGGACGGCGAGGAGTACGACCGTCATCTGCGCGCCTGCCCGCCGGACACGCTCGCGGTGCGGCTGGGCCCGTTCTCCCGGACCCAGGTGTCCGCGCTGCTCGACCACCGCGGCTACACCGGTCTGTCCCGCTCCACGGCCCGTGACATCCACCGCACCAGCGGCGGCAACCCGCTGTTCGCCCTCGAACTGGGCCGCGCCCTCGCCGAGAGCCCCACCCGGCCCAGACCGGGCGAGCCGCTGCCGGTGCCGACCTCGCTGCGGGCCCTGGTGCTGAGCCGCCTGGAGATGCTGTCGGACGAGGCGCGCCGCACCCTGCTGGTGGCCAGCGCGGGCGCCCGTCCCACCCTGGCGCTGCTGCACGCGGCCGGCCGGGACAACGCCGAGGCGGAGACGGCGCAGGCCGCCGCGTTGGGGCTGCTGGCGACGGACTCCGAGGAGCCGGCGCTGCGGTTCGCGCATCCGCTGATCTCGGCCGCCCTGTACGCGGAGGCGCCGGCGCGGGAGCGGCGGGCCGTGCACACGGCGCTGTCCACGGCGGCCTCCGACCCCATCGAGCGGGCCCGGCACCTGGCGCTGGCCGCCACCGGCCCCGATCCGGAGGTGGCGGCCCGGCTCGCCGAGGCCGCCGCGCTGGCCCGGGACCGCGGGGCGCCCTCGGTCGCCGCCTCGCTCGGGCTGCTCGCCGCCCGGCACACCCCGGCCGACGGCGGGCCGGGTCCCGACGAGCGGCGGCTGCAGGCCGCCGAGGACGCGATCACCGCGGGCGAGGCCGACCTGGCCCGGGACATAGCGCGCGAGGTGCTGACCCGGGCGACGGTGCCGGCGGAGCGGGTGCGGGCGTGGATGGTGGTCATCGAGGCGGCCGGGCAGGCGCTCGGCGAGGTCGACGCCGTCTTCCCGCAGGTGCTGGCCGACGCCGGCGACGACCCCCGGCTGCTGGCCCTCGTCCACTACCAGCTGGCCTGGCGGGAGGTGGTGG
The DNA here is from genome assembly GCF_019049255.1 of Streptomyces sp. AC558_RSS880. Classification (GTDB taxonomy): domain Bacteria; phylum Actinomycetota; class Actinomycetes; order Streptomycetales; family Streptomycetaceae; genus Streptomyces. The sequence continues at coordinate 80,685 of NZ_JAGMUJ010000019.1, forward strand.
TGGACGGCGACTTCGCCAAGTCCCGCCAGGAGGCCGCGCACGCGGCGGAGCTGGCCGCGCGGGGCGGCGACCGGCGCACCGAGCTGATGGCGCTCGCCTTCCAGTCGTCCACCGAGACCCTGATGGGCCACCCCGACGCCCCCGCGACCATCCAGCGGGCGCTCCAGGAGCCCCAGGACCCCGATGTGGCCTGCCACCACAACGGCGCCGCCATGGCGAGGTTCCGCTGGCTGCTGATGAGCGACCAGTTGCCGGAGGCTCGTACGGCCATCACCGCGCTGCTGCGGGAGGCGCGGCGGCGCGGCATGGTGGAGAGCGAGGTGCACTTCTCGCGGCTGCTCGCCGACACCGAGCTGCGCTTCGGGCACTGCGGCCGGGCCCTGGACCTGGCCCGCGAGAGCCTGCGGCTGGCCCGGGACTCCGGGATCGGCGAGAGCGCCTCGGCCATGCTCGCCTCGCTCGCGGAGGCGTCGGGCGGGGACGTGGAGCGGGCGCTGACGCTGGCCCGGGAGGCGGCGGACCACGCCGAGGTGGACGGCGACCAGTTGTACCTCTCCCTCGCCCTGGCCGCCCTGGGGTACGCCCAGTTGGTGGCGGGGGACGCGCAGGCCGCGGTCCGTTCGCTGCGCCGGGTGCGGGAGCTGGAGCAGGGCATGGGCGTCAGCGACCCGGCACGGGGCCGCTGGCAGGGCGACCTCGCCGAGGCGCTGGTGCGGATCGGTGAGCCCGGCGAGGCGCAGGAACTCATCGACGTCACCCGGGTGCACGCGCTGCGTCTGAACCGCGCGAGTGTCCTCGCGGTGCTCGACCGCGCCGAGGCGCTGGTGCGCGCGGCACGCGGCGAACGCCAGGCGGCGCAGGCGCAGTTGGCGTCGGCGCAGGAGCGGCTCGCCAAGCTGGGGTACGGCCTGGAGGAGGCGCGGGCCGCCTTCGCGCTGGCCCGGCTGCGCGGGCGGGGGCCGGCGCCGGCGGCGTACGACGAGGCCGCCCGGCTGTTCCGGCGCTGCCGCGCGCTGCCGTGGCTGCGCCAGGTGGACCGGGCCGTGGCCGCAGGTCCCACGGAGGCGGAGACCGTGCCCGCCGCGACGCCGGGCGCCCTGGACGGGCTGGCCACGATGGAACGGCAGGTCGCCGCGCTGGTGATGGAGGGCGCCACCAACCGGGAGATCGCCGGCCGGCTGTTCATCAGCGTCAAGACCGTCGAGGCGACCCTCACCCGGGTCTATCGCAAGCTGGGCATCCGCTCCCGGGTCGACATCGTCCGCCTGGCCGCGGGCCGTCGCACGACGTAGCCCCGCGGGCGCCACCGGGGCGACCGAGGGTTTTCCCTGCCCCAACTCACCTAGGGGGTTCCCTCATTGGGACGATCGCGCTCCGGGTCGTAGCGTAACGGCGTGCCGCTCGCCGGGCACACGGGGGCCGGCCCCGAGGCCCTCGTGCTCGACCCCCACCCCGCGCGACCCCCACCGGCAACCCATGAGGAGACCCATGTCCGGGCTCACCCGTGCCAAGAAGGCCGCCGCCGCCGTCGCGGCCACCGCTGCCGCCGCCGCGACGGCGTTGATCGCCGCCCCCTCCGCCGTCGCCGCCCCGCAGCCGATCGTCGGCGGTACGACGACCACGACGTCCGCGTACCCGTTCATGATGCAGATCACCGACGCCTCGCAGAACCAGTTCTGCGGCGGCACCCTCGTCTCGCCCACCAAGGTGGTCACGGCCGCGCACTGCATGGTCGGCGAGACCACGAGCAGCGTGCGCGTGGTCGGCGGGCGCACCTACCGCAACGGCACCAACGGCACGGTCGCCAGAGTCAGCCGGATATGGATCCACCCCAGCTACAGAAGCGTCACCCGGGGCGACGACGTGGCCGTGCTGACCCTGTCGACGTCGATGCCGTACACCACGGCGCCCTACGTCTCCTCCTCCGACACCTCGGTGTACGCGGCCGGCACGACCGCCCGCATCGTCGGCTGGGGCACCACCTCCTCCAACGGCAGCTCCTCCAACCAGCTGCGCACCGCGACCGTGCCGACCGTCTCCGACACCAGCTGCCGCGGCTCCTACGGCAGCCGGTACGTGCAGAGCGACATGGTGTGCGCCGGCTACTCCTCCGGCGGTGTGGACACCTGTCAGGGCGACAGCGGCGGACCGCTGCTGATCGGCGGCCGGCTGGCGGGGATCACCTCCTGGGGCGACGGCTGCGCGGCGGCCGGCTACCCGGGCGTCTACACCCGGCTGACCACGTTCTCCGCGGACGTGACGGCACAGGTCAACGGGTGACGGACACCCCCATGAGTTCCTGAGCACCCCTCAGGTGGCAGACCAGGGGGCGTTGCGGGCTTCCACGAGCAGCCCGCAACGCCCCCTCTCCATGCCCGCGTTCACCCCCGTACGGTCCCGAAGCGGATGTCGTGCGCCGTCCCCGGGTGCAGCACGCGGAGCATCCGCTCCCCCTCCGCGACGACCTCGTCCCGCTGCCGCCCGCCGAGCCGGCCGAACGGCTCGATGACGAGGGCGTGTTCGTCCAGCCGCCACAGCCCCGCCAGGAACCCGTCGACGAGGAGGGTGCGGTGGGCGATGTTGCCCTGCCAGTGGCGGCCCCGGTACTCGGGCGGCACGACGCGGGTGCGGTCGGCGTGGGAGAGGAGCAGGTTGTCGAACTCGGGCAGGAAGCGCGGCGGGGCGGGGGTGTCCGGGTCGGGGCGGGGCGCGTCCGGCAGGTCGAAGAGCTCGACGCCGGTCTCGTCGCGGAAGGTGACGAGGTCCGGGCGGAGGCGTTCGAAGGCCTCGCGCAGCCGGGTCAGGCCGGCCCAGGTCTGCATGTCCTTCACGGAGGCCGGTCCGAAGGCGGCGAGGTAGCGCAGCACGGTGGCGTCCGGCGCCGGCGCCGGCTCGGCGGGCCCGCCCAGCCAGTGCTCGGCGGTGGTGAGCGTGACCTGGCCACTACGGCCCCACAGCCCGCGCGGGGTGATCTGCACGAGGGGGAGCTTGCAGCGGGCGGCGACGGAGAGGGACCCCGGGTCGGCGTCGGGCCACTCCTTCAGCAGGGCCTCGCGCAGCTGCTTCATGGTGCGCGGTTCCGCCTCGACGAGTTCACGGGCCAGGGCGGCGAGCCGGTCCAGGTCGACGCCCGCGAGCCCCTTGCGGAACTGGGTCAGCTCGCGGTCGCGGGCGGGCTGCACCAGGGGCCGCAGGGTGAGGCAGTCGCGGGCGGTGTGGGTGTGGATGGTCGAGCGCAGGGTGACGATGCGGGCGACGGCGCGGTCGGCCATCGGCCGGGACAGCGCCTCGGGAGTGAAGCCGTCGAGGCGGGCGGCGAGCGCGTAGTAGGGCGGCTTGACGTTCTGCGCCTGGAGCCCGACCAGGTGCGCGACCGCGTCCTCGGCGGACATCGGCGAGCGGCGCAGCAGCAGTTGCCGCTCGAGGGTGGCCCGGTTCAGCGCCCGCGTGCCGAGCGCCTGCTTCGTCGTCGTCATGTCCGCACGCTAGCGGCCGTCGCGGTCGGATGCTGTCCGCGATGGCCGCGGGCGTGCGGTGCTGATTGCCTCCCGCCGGAGCGGGCACCCGGGGCGCACTGTGTACGGGCGAGAGCGACCGGGACCGCGCAGGGTCCTGCTGACCGGGTGGTTCAGCTTCCGCGACGGGGAGGCGACCGCCGGGGACGTGCTGGCGCTGCGCCGCGTGGAGGAGGTGCTGCGGGGCGCCGGGATGGCGTACGACGTCGTCTGGAGCCCCGTTTTCCGGCCGGAGGCGCCGCACTTCGACGACGTACGGCCCGGCGACTACTCGCACCTGGTGTTCGTGTGCGGGCCGCTGCACGGGCCGCAGGTCGAGGAGCTGCACCGGCGCTTCGCGCACTGCGTGCGGATCGCCGTGGGGACGTCGGTGGTCGACCCGGGCAGCGCGGCCGTGACCGGCTTCCACCGCGTGCTGGCGCGCGACGCCCCCGGCAGCGAGCCGTCCGAGGACCTGGCGGCGCGCGCCCCGGCGGTGCCCGCGCGGCCCGTGGTCGGGGTGATCCTCACCCACGGGCAGCAGGAGTACGGGCGGCAGCGGCGGCACGGGCAGGTCGCGGAGCAGGTGACGCGCTGGCTGGCCGGGAAGGACTGTGCCCGGCTGGAGCTGGAGACCCGGCTGGACACCCGTGACTGGCATCTGAGCGCGACGCCCGCGCAGGTGCAGTCGGTGCTGGCCCGGCTCGACCTCGTCGTCACCGACCGGCTGCACGGGCTGGTGCTGGCGCTGCGGGTCGGCACGCCGGTGCTGGCGGTGGACCCGGTGGCGGGCGGCGCCAAGGTGACCGCGCAGGCCCGGGCCTGCGGCTGGCCCGCCCTGCTCGCCGCCGAGCGGCTGGACGCGCGCCGGCTGGAGCGGTGGTGGGACTGGTGTCTGACCTCGGGCCGGGTGGCCGCCCGGCAGGTGCGCGACGCGTTCCGTGAGGGGCGGGTGCCGGACGGGGCGGACCGGCTGGTGGAGGTGCTGGCGCCGCGCGCCGGCACCGGTTAGGCGGGACGGCTCCCGGGCACCCGGACGCAAGACGTACGACACCCGCCGGGCCCGGCTCCGCAAGGACGCCGAGGACTCCGGGGTCTCCGGCCAGGACGCCGACACGGCCGCCGACGAGGAACTGCGGGAGGGCGAAGGCCGGCGCAGCCGCGGCCCGCGCACGGAACGCGGACGCGGACGCGGCCCCAAGGGCGAACGCCCGGGGAGCGCGGGCTCAGCCGGTGTAGCGGCGGGCCGTGGAGGTGCGCTGGGCGGGTTCCAGGAGGCGCAGGCGGGACTCGACCTCGTGGGGGAGGACCCGGCGTTCGCGCAGGACCCAGGGCAGGGCCGCGGCGGCCTCGGCGAAGGCGCGCAGGGAGGCGGTGTCCCGGGGGACGGTGCGGGCCAGGTGCAGGGTGCGGCGCAGGGCGGAACGGGCCGGGCGGCGCAGCCAGGTGAACCACAGGGTGTTGCGGATGCCGTGCACCCGGCGCAGGGTGGCGTCCCGCGCGGCCGACGCCTGGTGGTGGACCGTCAGGTGATCGGCGTAGGTGAGCCACCAGCCGTCGGCCGCCAGGTCGGCGGCCAGCAGCTCCTCCTCGCCGCCGAGCCAGAGGCGCGGGTGGAAGCCGCCGGCGGTGCGGAAGGCGTCGGCGCGCAGGACGGTCGCGGCGGCCAGGAAGGAGCCGAGGGCGGGGCCGGGCAGCCAGGGCGGGCCGGGGACGGGCGATTCGCGCAGTTCGCGGACGATCGGGTCGTCGGTGCCGTCCGGTTCGACGATGATCCGCGCCGTGACCGAGCCGAGCGCGGGGTGCCGGTCGAGCAGGTCGGCGGCGCCGGCGAGGGAGCCGGGCGACCACCAGGAGTCGTCGTCGCAGAAGGCGACGTACGGCGTGCGGACGTCCCGTACGGCGAGGTTGCGGCCGACGGCGCCGAGGTTGCGGCCGGGGCGCAGCAGGCGGACGTCCGGGTGGTGGCGGGCGACGGCTTCCGCGGTGCCGTCGGTGGAGCCGTTGTCGGTGACGATCACCGGGGGTTCCTCGGGGAGGGCGGCGAGTTCGCCGAGGGTGCGCAGCAGTTCGGGGCGCCGGTCGTGGGTGATGACGACGACGGTCGTGCGGGGGTCGGTCATGCGGTCGTCCTCTCCGGCTCCAGCAGGCGGGCGGCCCGTTCCACGTGCGGGGGCAGCGGCCTGCGCTCGCGCAGGGCCGCCGGGAGGCGGGTGAGGGTCTCCCGCAGGGCGCGCCGGGCCTGGTCGTCGCCGCGCGCCTCGGCCGCGAGGGCTCCGGTGCGGGCGAGGGCGTACGGGACGGGGCGGCGCAGCCAGGCGGTCAGGACCGCGTTGCGGCGCTGGAGCGCCGGGCGGCCGGGGCGGACCGCGGGGGCCGGGTGGTGGTGGGCGACGACGTCGGGGCAGTGGGTGACGCCCCAGCCGCGCGCGGCCAGGTCGTAGGCGAGCAGGGTCTCCTCGCCGCCGAAGAACAGCAGCCGGTGGAAGCCGCCCGCGTCGAGATAGGCGTACCGGCGGACGACGGCACCGCAGGCGAGGAAGCCGAGCACCTGGGTGCCGGGGAGATCGGTGGCCGGGCCGAGGGGGGAGCCGGCGAGGACGTCGTTGAGCGGGTCGGGGTCCGCGTCCGGGCCGACGAGGGTGCGGGCGGCGAGCAGGCCGAGCCGGGGATGGGCGTCGAACAGCTCGGCCGCCCGGCCGAGGGCACCGGGCGCCCACCAGGAGTCGTCGTCGCTGAACGCCACGTACGGGGTGTCGAGGGCGCGGGCCCCGTGGTTGCGGGCGAGCGCGCCGTGGTTGACGGGCAGCGCCAGCACCCGCACCCCGGGGAAGTCCCGGGTGATCATGGCGCGGGTGCCGTCGGTGGAGGCGTTGTCGGCGACGAGGATCTCGGGCCGCTCGGGCAGGGAGCGCAGCTGCCGGAGGGTGACGGCGAGCCGCTCGCGGCGGTCGCGGGTGGCGATGACGACGCCGAGACGCGGGCGACGGGTCATGACGCGTGCTCCCTTCCGCCGGCCGGCCGCCCCACAGCCGCCGGGACGGGTCCCGGCAGCGCGCGTCCGGGCCGTCGGCGGTGGCCCGTGGGCGGGACGGTCATGGGGTGATCGCCCTTTCCGGGAGGCGTCCGCCGGGGAGCCGGCCGAGGGCGTGCAGGACCTCGTCGGGGGTGATCCGCAGGAGGGCCGGGTCGGGGTGGTGGCCGTGGGGGTCGCCCTCCGGGCCGTGCCACAGGGGGATGTGGCGGGGGTGCGCGGGCGGACCCCACCGGGTGGGCGGGACCGGGCCGAAGAGGGTGACCGTCGCGGTGGCGTGGGCGACCGCCAGGTGGGCGATGCCGGTGTCGCCGCTGACGACGGCGCGGGCGCCGGCGACGAGCGCGGAGAGCCGGCCGAAGGGCAGGCCGCCGGCGAAGACGTCGGTGTCGGGCAGCCGGGCCTCCTTGGCGAGCCGCGCCACCAGGTCGTCCTCGTCCGCTCCCCCGGTGACCACCACCCGCAGCCCGCGCCCGCGCAGGACCCCCGCGACGGTCGCGTACCGCTCCACGGGCCAGCGGCGCGCGGGTGCCCCCGCGCCGGGGTGCAGGACGACGGCGCCGGGGGCGGGGGACGCGGCGGCCGGCCGGGGGAGCAGCAGGTCGGTGGGGTCGGCGTCGATGCCGTACGAGCGGAGCAGCCGGCACCAGCGGTCCCGTTCGTGTTCGTCCGCGTACCAGGGCGGGCCCTCGATCTCCGGTGTCCCGGGGTGCGCGAACGCGAGCAGTCGCAGGGGGCGCAGGTCCTGCAGCAGGCGGTGGCTGGGCGGCCCGTTGCCGTGCAGGTCCACGGCGACGTCCGGGGGCGGCCCGGTCCAGTCGAGGGCGCGGGGTACGGTCCGCCCGGGCGCGGAGGCGGGCAGCACCCGGTCGACCGCTCCCGTGGCCCCGGCGACCGGCGCGAGCCCGGCGGGCGCCGCCAGCACGAGTTCGTGCCCGGGGAACCCGCGCCGCAGCGCCCGCAGCGCGGGAACCCCGGCGAGCAGGTCACCGAGCCCGAGGGCGCGCAGCACCAGGAGCCGTGGCCGTGGGCCGGCGGTGTCCCGTCGGGCGGACGGGGCGGGCGCCGCGTCGGCGCCTCCCGGTGCCGGCCCGGGTCCGCGCCCCGGCACCGGCCCGTGTTCCGCGGCCGTGGACACCCGTCCTTCACCCGGCCCGGCCGTGACCGGACCGCGCCCCGGCGGCCGGGCGGTGGCGCCGCGTCGCCCGGACGGCACGGGGGCCGCACCGCCCGGCACGCCCCGCACCGCGCCGGGCCCGCCGCCCCGCACCGCGCCGGGCCCGCCGCCCGGCACCGGCCCGCGGTCCGGCGTCGGGGCCGTGCGTGCCGCTGTCGCGGCCGGGCACCGGGAGTGCGGCGTACGACGCCCGCGGGCCGTCGCGGAGCCGGCCGCCGTGTCCGGTCACGGGCGGGTGCGCGGTCATCAGGCCACCTCTTCCGGTGTCGTGTGTGCGGTCAGCACCTGCCGGTGGACGTCCTCGACACCGTCGGCGACGCGGTCCCAGGTGTAGTGGGCCAGCACGCGTGCGCGTCCGGCGGTGCCGTGGCGGCGGCGGAGCGCGGCGTCGGCGAGGAGTTCCCGCACGGCGGCGGCGACCGCGCCGGGGTCCTGCGGCGGGACCAGCCGGCCGGTGGTGCCGTCGACGACGCTGTCGCGGTGGCCGCCGACGTCGGTGGCGACGACGGGGACACCGCACGCCATCGCCTCCAGCGGCACGATGCCGAACGGCTCGTAGACGGGGGTGCACAGCACCAGGTCGGCGCTGCCGACGAGGGCGGGCATGCCGGCCGGGTCGACCGCGCCGAGCAGCCGCACCCGGCCGGCGACGCCGGAGCGGTGCGCGAGGTGCCACAGCCTCCGGGCCTCCGGCTCGCGGGAGAGCCGTCCGGCGGCGGGACCGCCGGCGATGACGAGTTCGGTGTCCGGGATCCTCGTCAGTGCGCGGACGGCCTGGTCGTAGCCCTTGCGGCGGACCAGCCGGCCGCAGGCGAGCAGCCGGTGGCGCGCGCGGCGCGGGGGTGCGGACGTGCCGTCGGCGCCGGGGCGGAAGCGGCCGGCGTCCACGCCGCACGGCACCACCGACACGTGCTGTCCGGGCACTCCCATGGCGGCGAGTTCGTTCACCTCGTCGGTGCAGGTGGCGAGGACGCGGGCGCAGGTGCGGCCGATGTGCCGTTCGACGCCGAGCCGTTCGGGCGGGCTGGTGTCCCGGTGGCCCTGGTGGCGGCGCTCGACGGTGCCGAGGGCGTGGTACGTCTGCACGACCGGGAGGCCGTGCGGGCGTGCGCCGAACCGGGCGGCGAGGCCGGACATCCAGAAGTGGGCGTGCACGACGTCCGGCCGCTCCCGGCGCCAGGCCCGGGCGAGGTACGCGCCGAAGGCGGGCATGTGGGGCAGCAGTTCGTCCTTGGGCACGGATTCGGGCGGTCCGGCGGGCACGTGCTCGACGACCGCGCCGCCGGGCAGCTCCACCCGGTCGGGCAGGCCGGCCGCGTCACGGCGGGTGTACACCGTGACGCGGTGGCCGCGCCGGGCCAGCTCCTCGCCGAGCCGCGCCACGTACACGTTCTGGCCGCCGACGTCGACGCCGCCGGGCGCGGCGAGCGGGCTCGCGTGCTCGGACACCATGGCGATCCTCATCGGGTCACCTCCTTGAGCAGCCGCTCCCAGTCGTCCAGGAAGCGGGACAGCCCGTAGCGGGCGAGCGCCGCCGCGCGGGCGCGCTCACCGGTGCGGCGGGCGTGCTGCGGGTCGGCGGCGAAGTCCCGTACGGCGTCGGTCAGTACGTCGATCCGGTTGGACACCACGCCGGCGCCGGGCGGTACCGCCTCGGTGACCTCGGTGGTGGCGAGGGCGACGACGGGCATGCCCAGGTGCATCGCCTCCAGCAGGGACAGGCCGAGGGAGGTCCAGCGCACGGGGTGGACGTAGACCCGGCGGCGGGCCAGCGCCGCGTGCAGGTCCGCCTGGACCAGCTCGTACGAGCGGCAGCGGTCGGCGGGCAGGCCGAGGTGGCCGGCGAGCCCGTCGGTCTTCATCCCGAAGACGTCGAGGGGCGCGGCGTCGGCGAAGGCCGGCAGCAGGTCGGTGCCGGTGGTGCGGCCGCGCCGCACCGGCTCGTTGACGACGACGGCGGCGTGCGGGAGTTCACCGGTCCACCGCGGTCCGGGGTCGACGATGCCGTGCTCGATGACGGTGGTCCCCGTACTCCCGGCATCCCACATCAGGCGGTTGAAGTGGGTGACGTGGACGAGGGTGACGCCGGGGATGTCCGCCGCCGGGTGTCGGGTGTCGGGCACGTCGCCGTGCGGGGCGTTGTGCTCGAGGTAGACCAGCGGCGGGCGGCGGCCCAGCCACCGGTCGACCAGGGCGAGTTCGTGCGGCCGTTGCAGGACGACGACGTCGACGTGCTCCTCGCGCAGGCGTTCCGGGGGCACCTCGACGACCGAGTCGGGCCAGTCGAAGGTGCGGGCGCGGCCGAGTCCGTCGGGGCCGCGGTCCGGGGTGACGGGGACGAGGCAGGTGTGCGGGCCCTGCACGAAGGCCGTGGTCCACGACCCGTGCACGTGCCACAGCAGGATCCTCATGTCACCTCCACGAGCTTGTCGACGGCGGCGACGACGTCGAGCGCGGTCACGGTGTCCAGGCAGGGATGCCCGGGTACGGGGCAGCGCCGGGCGCGGGTCCCGGCGCACGGCGCGTCCTGGTCGCCGAGCAGCACGTACGGCACCCCGTACGGGCGCCAGCGCTCGGCGGGGACGACCGGCGCGAACAGGGACACCACCGGGGTGCCGACGGCGGCGGCGAGATGGGCGGGACCGGTGTTGCCGGTGACCGCGCAGGCGGCCCCGGCGAGCACGCCGGCGAGTTCGGCGGCTCCGGTGCGGCCGCCGAGGTCGACGGCCCGGTCGCCCGCGACGTACGCGGTCAGGTCCCGCTCCCCCGCGCCGCCGGTGACGACCACCCGGCGTCCGGCGGCGGTGAGTTCGCGCACCGCCTGCGCGCAGCGGTCGGGGCTCCAGGCGCGGGCGGGCACGCTGGCGCCCGGGTGGACGACGACGTACTCCCCTTCCCCGAGGCCGGTCAGCGCGCCGGTCGCGGGCGGCGGGAGCACCCGCAGCCGTCCGTCGTCGGCCCGGGGGAAACCGGCGGCTTCGGCGAGGTCGAGCGCGGCCTCCACCTCGTGGGCGTGGGGGGCGCGGTGGTGGCGTACGTCGAGGAGGGAGCCGGGATGGTCCTCGCTGTCGGCGGCGATGAAGCGGACGCCGGCCAGGCGCAGGAGGAGGGCGGTGGGCAGCGGGGACTGGTGGAAGGAGGTGAGGATCAGCGCACTGTCGGCGTCGACGGCGTCGACGGCGTCGACGACGGCGTCGATCTCCGCCCGGCTGACCTCGGGCGGCTGGAACCCGGTCCACGGCGAGTCCCAGACGAGCACCTCGTCCACCCCGGGCAGCAGCCGCGCGGCGGGCGCCCCGTGCGGCCCGCACAGCAGGGTCACGGTGTCGGCCCGGGCGGCGACGGCCCGCACGGCGGGCCCGGCGAGCAGCACGTCGCCGAAGCTGTCGAGCCGGGTGACGAGGGCTTTCACACGGACCTCCCCCGCAGCGGCCGCCCGGTCCCGCGGGCGTCCGCGTCCGGCCGGTCCCAGGGCGGGGCGGTGAGGAGCAGGCGCACCGCCGCCGGCAGGTCCGGAGCCAGGTGGGGAGCGGTGGAGGTCTCCTCGGGTCGGGTCTGCGGCGTGGGGACGAGGATGGCGTGGGCGCCGGCGCGTCGCGCGGCCTCCACGTCGGCGCCGATGTCACCGACGACGACGCAGTCGGCCGGGTCCGTGCGGATGCGGCCGGCGGCCCGGAGGATCATGCCCGGCCGGGGTTTGCGGCAGTGGCAGCCGTCGTCGGGGCCGTGCGGGCACATGGCCCAGACGTCGAAGGGGCCGAGGAGTTCGTCGACGCGCCGGTTGACGCGGCGGGCGTCGGCCTCGGTGAGCAGTCCGCGCGCGATGCCGGACTGGTTGGTGACGACGCCGGTGCGGATGCCGCGGGCGCGGAGCGCGTCGAGCGCCTCGCGGGCGCCGTCGACGGGCCGTACCAGGTCGGGGTCGGCGTTGTAGGGGACGTCGTGGACCAGCGTGCCGTCGCGGTCGAACAGCACCGCCCTCACCGGGCTCATCGGGCCACCTCCTGCCAGGCCGGGGCGTTGCGGTGGCGCCAGGCCCCGGCCAGCCGGTGCCAGGTGGCGGCGGGCGGGATGACGACGCTGGTGGCCAGCATGGTCGTCACCTCGTCGCGGGTGCGCGGCCCGGGCACGATGCGGGCGCGGGCGAACTCGGCGGTTCCGGCGGCCCAGCCGAGCGCGCAGGCGGTGGCCGCCCGGCGGTGCCCGGCGGCGGCGAGGGCGCAGGCGGCGGCACCGGCGGCGGTGATCGCGGCGTGCCGGCGGATCCGGCCGCGCGGCGCGACCGCCTTGTCCCACCAGTCGGGGCCGTGCAGGTGCCGCATCAGGGCGTCGTCGGCGTTGCCGCGCTGCTGCGTCACCGACGCCCAGCGGGAGGCGGGGCGCACCGGGTGCAGTGTGGTGCGGCGGCCCTTGCGGATGCGCCAGCCGGCGTCGAGCAGGCGCAGCGCGAGGTCGGCGTCCTCGCGGAAGGCGCGGGGGAAGCGTTCGTCGAAGCCGCCGACCTGCCGGAGGGCCTCGGTGCGGTAGGCCATGTCGGCGGTGATCCAGCGGGCCCGGGCGAGTTTGGCGGTGCCGCGTTCCCAGTCGGTGGGGCGGCGCCCGTCGGGCAGCGGCACGGTGATGACGCCCTGGATGCCGGCGGTGTCGGGGGACGCCTCCGTCAGGTCGTGCACGAGCTGTGCGCACCAGTGCGGCCCCACCTGGACGTCGTCGTCGAGGAAGGCGACCCAGGGCGCGGTGACGGTGCGCAGTCCGGTGTTGCGTGCGGCGGCGGGCCCCCGGCCGCCGGTGGCGACGGTGGTGGTGCGTTCGCGCAGGTCACCGAGGACGGTGAGCGCGTGGGCCAGCGCGTCGGGCGCGGGATCGGGGTCGGGCCGGTCGTCGACGAGGACGATCTCGTCGGGGCGCGGCCCGCGCGCCGCGGCCAGCGCGGCGAGGCAGTCGGCGAGGGTGTCCCGCAGCAGGGTGGGGATCACGACGGCGTACGACGTCATCCGAACGCCCTTTTCCGGGCCCTGGTACCGAGGATGCGCATCGGGGCTGTGCTCCGTCCCTCTGAGGCGTGGGGCTGCTACCGGGACGCGGGTGCCGCATTCGCGGTCGTGTCAAACACTTGGACACAGCTTGCCCCATGTGCACGGTTCGGGCATTTTTCCGCATCGGTCCAGGGAACGACCGCCCGGCGCGTGACGCCCCTCACACGGCGAGAACCACCCGAACGCGGGCACGCAAAACAGACTATACATCACGTGTATAGACGATATGTATAGTCCGCCCATGCCTTCTCTGACCAGGAAGATGAAGAAAACGGGGACCTCGTTCCGGGCGGCGGCGGTCATGGCCGCGACCACGGTTCTGACGCTGGCCCTGAGCGGCTGCACGCGACTGGAGACGACCGCCCCCAGCGCCGTCCGCGCCACCGACGTCCAGGCCCGCTTCGGCACCGTCGACTGCCGCAAGGCCAAGTGCATCGCGCTCACGTTCGACGCGGGTCCGAGCGAGCACTCCGCGCGGCTGCTGGACATCCTGAAGGAGGAGCAGGTCCCGGCGACCTTCTTCCTGCTGGGCAGGCGGCACATCGAGCGGTACCCGGAGCTGGTCCGGCGGATGGCCGACGAGGGGCACGAGGTGGCCAACCACACCTGGACCCACCGCCGCCTGACGGAGCTGGAGCCGGACGAGATACGCGAGGAGCTCGAACGCCCCAATGAGGAGATAGAACGCCTCACCGGCCGCCGTCCCACCCTCATGCGCCCGCCGCAGGGCCGCACCGACGACACCGTGCACGACATCAGCCGCGAGCTGGGCCTGTCGGAGGTGCTGTGGAGCGTGACCGCGAAGGACTACACGACCACCGACTCCGGCCTCATCACCCGCCGCGTCCTCGCCAAGGCCTCGCGCGACGGCATCATCCTGCTCCACGACCTCTACGACGGCACGGTCCCGGCCGTCCCCGGCATCATCGCCGAGCTGAAGAAACGGGGCTACGTGTTCGTGACGGTTCCCCAGCTGCTGGCCCCGGGGGAGGCGGAGCCGGGGGAGGTGTACCGGTAGCACCGGCACCACCGGGGACCGGACCCGGAAACAAGAGCACGTCGCGTGTGCCACGCGCCCGGGTGGCGCTTCCGTCCGCCCCGCCGTCGTCGTACACCGCGGCGGTCGAGCGCCACCTCACCGGTGCGGGCGTCGCGAAGTCCTCCGCCGCTCGACCGGAAACCCCTGTCGGCCTCTGCCCCGAGGGGACCGGCAGTCGTCGCGCCCGCCGGGTCGTGACGGCTTCGCGGACCCCTTCGCCCACCTTCCGGCGGACCCCCGATTCGACCTGTGTCGCGCATCACATCCGACCCGTGTCACGTCCGGGCCGCCTGCTCCCATCTGGTGGGCGTCGACAAGCGAACCGAGGAGGACGGAACCATGAGCACACGGCAGGAGACCGGCACGGCGACCGCGCACCGCGTGGTGATCCTGGGGGCCGGGTACGCGGGCGTGGCCGCAGCCGTTCAGCTCGCGGCCCGGGTGAAGCGGCGCGAAGGGGTGCGGGTGACGGTGGTGAACGCGCAGGAGCGGTTCACCGAGCGCATGCGGCTGCACATGACGGCGACCGGGCAGCGGCTCGCCGAGCTGAGCGTCCCGGAGCTGCTGGAGGGCACGGGCGCGCGGTTCGTGCGCGGCTGGGTGACGGCGGTGGACGCGGACGCGAAGACCGTGCGGATCGACGACGACCGGGTACTGCCCTACGACACCCTGGTGTACGGGCTGGGCGGCGTCGCCGACACCTCGGCGGTGCCGGGGGCCGAGGACCACGCGTACACCCTGAGCGGCGCCCAGGACGCCGAACTGCTGGCCGACCGGCTGGCGCGGCTCGGCAGCGGCACGGTGGTGGTCGCGGGCAGCGGGCTGACCGGCATCGAGTCGGCCGCGGAGATCGCCGAGCGGCACCCGCGGCTGAGCGTGGTGCTGCTGGGCAGGCAGGAGCCCGGTGCGGCCATGAACCCGAAGGCCAAGGCGTATCTGCACGCCGCGCTCGACCGGTTGGGCGTCCGGGTGCGCGCCGGCGTCGAGGTGGTGAAGGTGCTGCCCGACGCGGTGGAACTGGCGGACGGGGAGAGCATCGTCGCCGACGCGGTCCTGTGGACGAGCGGCACGCGGGTGTCGCCGCTGGCGGCCGCCGCCGGGCTGACCGTCGATGAGCGTGGACGCATCGTCACCGACGCCGCGCTGCGGTCGGTGTCCCACCCCGAGGTGTACGCGATCGGCGACGCGGCCGCGATTCGCCAGGGGTACGGCGTCATGCACGGCACCTGCCAGGGCGGCATGCCGACCGGGGTGCACGCCGCGCTGTCGATCGACCGGGTGCTCGGGGGCAGGCAGCCCAAGCCGTTCCGCTTCGGCTACTACCACACGCCGGTGAGCCTGGGACGCGGCGACGCCGTGGTGCAGTTCACCCGGCCCGACGACAGCCCGCGCCGGTTCTGCCTGACCGGCCGCACGGCCGTCCGGTACAAGGAGACGGTGACCGCCTCGCCCTGGCCGACGTACGGCCGTATGAAGAAGATGCCCGCCTCGGGCGCGTTCTGGCCCCGCGGGGGCCGCTTCACCCGGACCCGGGGGACCAAGTGACCGACCTGCCCGCCCACCCCGACCAGCAGGTCTTCCACGAGCACCGGCGGCTGTTGTTCTCCGTGGCCTACCGCCTCCTGGGCAGCGCCGCCGACGCCGAGGACGCGGTCCAGGACGCCTGGATCAAGTGGTCCGCCGCGGACCGCTCGCAGGTGGCCGACCCCAAGGCGTACCTGACACGGATCGTCTCGAACCTGGCGCTGGAACGGCTGCGCTCCACCCGGCACAAGCGGGAGACCTATGTGGGGCCGTGGCTGCCGGAGCCCGTCCTCACCGGAGGGGACGCCTCCGAGGTCGTCACGGACGCCGAGTCGGTGTCGATGGCCATGCTGGTGGTGCTGGAGACGCTCAGCCCGCTGGAGCGCGCGGTGTTCGTGCTGAAGGAGGTCTTCGACTTCAGCCACGCCGAGATCGCCGAGGCGGTGGAGCGTTCCGAAGTCGCGGTGCGGCAGGCCGCGCACCGGGCCCGCGAGCACGTGCGGGCCCGGCGGCCGCGCTTCGCCGCCGACCGGTCGCGGCAGCGCGAGGCCACCGAGCGGTTCTTCGCCGCCGCGACCGGCGGGGACGTCAACGCCCTGATGGAACTGCTTTCCCCGGACGTCACCCTGTGGACCGACGGCGGCGGCAAGGTCCGCCAGGCCCTGCGCCCGGTGGTGGGCGCGGCCACGGTGGCCACCTGGTTCGCGGCCATCGGCACCGTCACCTACCAGGGCGTCGAGCCCGCCGACATGAAAGCCGAACTCGTCGGGATCAACGGTGGGCCGGGCATCGTGTTCAGCGGGCCGGAACGCGTGATCGCCACCGTCACCTTCGACTTCGACGCCGACGGCCGTATCACCGCCATCCACAACGTGGCCAACCCGGACAAACTCCAGGCCGTCGCCGACGGCACCGCTCATGACCTCGGAACGCGGTGAGCGTCGTCACCGCGTGCTGCCGCCGGGCGCGAGCGGTGCCGGTACCACCGGGGACCGGGCCGGGCGGATGACCCGTACCCGGACGTGCCGACGGGCCAGGGGGATTTCCTAGGATTCCCCCGTGGCCACCTTCCAGCTCCAGCGCACGGCGCCCCTCCCCCTCGACGAGGCCTGGCGGCGACTCACGACGTGGTCACGCCACGGCGAGGTGGTCCCGCTGACCCGGATGACGGTGACCACTCCCCCGCCCGTCGGCGAGGGCACGAGGGTCGTCGCCCGCACGGGCCTCGGCCCGCTCTCCTTCGACGATCCGATGGACGTGACGGTGTGGCGGCCCCCGGAGGACGGCTCACCGGGGTACTGCCGTCTGGAGAAGCGCGGCCGTGTCGTCACCGGCTGGGCGGAGATCGAGGTACGGCCGGGGCCGGGCGGCCGGGCGCGGGTGATCTGGCGGGAGGACATCCGGGTCCGCTTCCTGCCCTCCTTCTGCGACGCGGTACTGGCGGGGGCGGGCCGCCGGATGTTCGGGCGGGCGGTGAACCGCCTGCTGCGGCAGGCGTGAGGGCTCCGGGGCGCTCAGGCCACCGACCCGGTCCGGCCCGCCGGCCCGGACGCGCTGTCGTGGTGGATCGGGGTGTGGGCCCCGGTGAGGGACACGCCGCTGCCGCCGCGCCGGCTCGCGACGATCTCCGCCGCGATGGACAGCGCCGTCTCCTCCGGTGTGCGGGCGCCCAGGTCCAGGCCGATCGGTGACCGCAGGCGGGCCAGCTCCGGTTCGGTCACGCCGACCTCGCGCAGCCGGGCGTCGCGGTCCAGGTGGGTGCGGCGGGAGCCCATGGCGCCGACGTACGCCACCGGCAGCCGCAGGGCGAGCTTCAGCAGCGGTACGTCGAACTTCGCGTCGTGGGTCAGGACGCACAGCACCGTGCGCGCGTCGACCGACGTGCGCTCCAGGTACTCGTGCGGCCACTCGACGACGATCTCGTCGGCCTCGGGGAAGCGGGCCTTCGTGGCGAAGACGGGCCGCGCGTCGCACACCGTGACGTGGTGGCCGAGGAACTTGCCCACCCGGACCAGCGCCGACGCGAAGTCGATCGCGCCGAAGACGATCATCCGGGGCGGGGGGAGCGAGGACTCGACCAGCAGCGTGAGCGGTGCTCCGCAACGCGAGCCCCCCTCTCCGATCTCCAGGGTGCCGGTGCGGCCGGCGTCCAGGAAGGCGCCCGCCTCGGCGGCCACCGTGCGGTCCAGCTCCGGACGGTCACCGAAGCCGCCCTCGTACGAGCCGTCCGGGCGGACCGTCAGCGCGCGGCCCGTCAGCTCCGCCGGTCCGCTCACGATCCGCGCCACCGCCACCGCCTCCCCCCGTGCGGCGGCGGCGAGCGCGGACGCGAGCACCGGACGGACGGGATCCGCCGCCCGTACCGGTGTGACCAGGATGTCGATGGTCCCGCCGCAGGTCAGACCCACGGCGAAGGCGTCCTCGTCGCTGTAGCCGAAGCGCTCCAGGACGGTGCCGCCGTCCCTCAGCGCCTGCTCGCACAGCGCGTACACCGCGCCCTCCACGCAACCGCCGGAGACCGAGCCGATCGCCGTGCCGTCGGCGTCCACCGCCAGCGCGGCTCCGGGCCGGCGGGGCGCGCTGCCGCCGACCGCCACCACGGTGGCCACCGCGAAGTCGCGGTCCTGCCCGGTCCACCGGTTCAGCTCCTCGGCGATGTCCAGCATGTCTCGGTCTCCTCGACTGCGGTTGCGTGACAGGTGCCCGTGAACGGCGGCTAGCGCACGCCCAGCCAGCTCTCGATCGGGGCGAGGGCGAAGTGGACGACGAAGATCAGCGTCAGGCCCCACATGAAGGCCCCGATCTCCCGCGCCTTGCCCTGGGCGGTCCTGACGGCGACGTAGGAGATGACCCCGGCGGCCACGCCCGCGGTGATCGAGTACGTGAACGGCATGATCACCACGGTCAGGAACACCGGGACCGCGGTGGCGCGGTCGGCCCAGTCGACATGGCGCGCGTTCGTCATCATCATCGCGCCGATCACCACCAGCGCGGCGGCGGCGACCTCGCCCGGCACGATCGCCGTCAGCGGGGTGAAGAACAGGCAGGCGGCGAAGAAGAGCCCGGTGACGACGGAGGACAGGCCGGTGCGGGCCCCCTCGCCGACGCCGGTCGCCGACTCGACGAACACCGTCTGGCCCGAGGCGCCGGAGACACCGCCGATCGCACCGCCGGCGCCGTCGATGAACAGCGCCTTGGACAGGCCCGGCATCCGGCCCTTGTCGTCGGCGAGCTTCGCCTCGGTGCCGACGCCGATGATCGTCGCCATCGCGTCGAAGAAGCCGGCGAGGACGAGCGTGAACACGATCATGCCGACCGTCATCGCGCCGACCTCGCCCCAGCCGCCGAACTCGACGTCCCCGAAGGCCGAGAAGTCGGGCATCGAGACCGCACCGCCGTGCAGTTCGGGGGCGCCGCTCGCCCACTGCTCCGGGTCGACGACCCCGAACGCGTTGAGCGTGACGGCCAGCAGGGTGCCGCCGCCGATGCCGATCAGGATGGCGCCGGGGATGCCGCGCGCCTGGAGCATGAAGACGGCGAGGAGGGTGACGGCGAACAACAGGACCGGCCAGCCCGCCAGTTCGCCCGCCGGGCCGAGGGTGACCGGGGTCGCCTCGCCCTGGTGCACGAAGCCGGCCTTGTAGAAGCCGATCAGGGCGACGAACAGGCCGATGCCCATGGTGATCGCGTGCTTCAACGCGAGCGGGATCGCGTTCATGATCATCTCGCGCAGGCCGGTGACCACGAGCAGCATGATGACCACGCCGTACATCACGCACATGCCCATGGCCTGCGGCCAGGTCATCACGGGCGCGACCTGCGAGGCGAGCACTCCGGAGACGGAGAGGCCGGCGGCGAGGGCGAGCGGCACCCTGCCGACGAGGCCCATCAGGAGCGTGGTGAGGGCGGCGGCGAAGGCGGTCGCCGTGATCAGGGCGGTGCGGCCGAGGGTGTTCCCGGCGGCGTCCTGGCCGGACAGGATCAGAGGGTTGAGGAGGAGGATGTACGCCATCGCCATGAAGGTGGTGACGCCGCCGCGCACTTCACGGGCGACGGTGGATCCTCTGCGGGTGATGTGGAAGTACCGGTCGAGCCAGGACCGGCCGGCGGGGACGCGGGGTCCCGCGTCCACGTCGTCGGCGGTGGTCGCCGGCTTGAGTGGCTGCTGGGTCATGTGGGCCTGCTCCCAAGGTTCATAGGGGCACCCTGACGCTGCCGCTCGGGGCAGGGTCGGGATGTGGGGAGGTGCACGACCCGGGGGACGGCCCGAGACGAACAAGGTGTACGGCGCCGGGGGCGACCGTGGGGTGGTGGTGACCTTGGGGTGGGGTCGCCTGCCCGGCGTCGGGGTGCCTCCCCCGCTCTCGGCTGCGCTCGAGCGGGAGGTACCCCCACCGCCCACCCGTGCCGCCCTGCGGCACGACTGCCCGCAGCGGCGCGCGGTGTTGGCACGTGTCTGCCTGTCGCGGCGGGCCTCGGCCTCTACACGGTTCCGGTGAGGTGTTCCGGGCGGACCGGGGTTCTGTTCAGTTCCAGGCCCGTCGCGTCGCGGATGGCCGCCAGGACCGCCGGGGTCGAGGACAGGGTGGGGGCCTCTCCGACGCCTCGGAGGCCGTACGGGGCGTGGTCGTCGGCGAGTTCGAGTACGTCGACGGGGATGGTCGGGGTGTCGAGGATGGTGGGGATGAGGTAGTCCGTGAAGGACGGGTTGCGTACCTTCGCGGTCTTCGGGTCGACGACGATCTCCTCCATGACCGCGACGCCCAGGCCCTGGGTGGTGCCGCCCTGGATCTGGCCGATCACGGACAGCGGGTTGAGCGCCTTGCCGACGTCCTGCGCGCAGGCCAGCTCGACGACCTTCACCAGGCCGAGTTCGGTGTCGACCTCGACGACGGCGCGGTGCGCGGCGAAGGAGTACTGGACGTGGCCGTTGCCCTGCCCGGTGCGCAGGTCGAAGGGCTCGGTCGGCCGGTGCCGCCACTCCTCCTCGACCTCGACGGCCTCGTCGCCGAGGACGTCCGCCAGGTCGGCGAGGACTTCGCCGCCGTCGGTGACGACCTTGCCGCCCTCCAGGAGGAGTTCGGCACTCGCCCAGGCCGGGTGGTACGACCCGAACCTGCGCCGGCCGAGTTCCAGCACCTTCTCCCGGACGAGCTCGCAGGCGTTCCTGACCGCGCCGCCGGTGACGTACGTCTGCCGGGACGCGGAGGTCGAACCCGCCGAGCCCACCCGCGTGTTCGCCGGGTGGATGGTCACCTGGCCGACGCCCAGCTCGGTGCGGGCGATCTGCGCGTGGACGGTGACGCCGCCCTGGCCGACCTCCGCCATCGCGGTGTGCACGGTCGCGACCGGCTCGCCGCCGACCACCTCCATGCGGACCCGGGCGGTGGAGTAGTCGTCGAAGCCCTCGGAGAAGCCGACGTTCTTGATGCCGACGGCGTAGCCGACCCCGCGGACGACGCCCTCGCCGTGCGTGGTGTTGGACAGGCCGCCCGGCAGCTGGCGCACGTCGGCGCCCTCGCTGGACTCCCACTGGCGCTCCGGCGGCATGGGCATCGCCTTGACGCGGCGCAGGAGTTCGGCGACCGGCGCCGGGGAGTCGACACGCTGCCCGGTGGGCATGAGGGCGCCCTGCTCCATGGCGTTGAGCTGCCTCAGCTCCACCGGGTCCATGCCGAGCCGTGCCGCCAGCTTGTCCATCTGCGCCTCGTACGCGAAGCACGCCTGGACCGCGCCGAAGCCGCGCATGGCGCCGCAGGGCGGGTTGTTGGTGTAGAGGGCGAGGGCCTCGATGTCGACGTCGTCGACGACGTACGGGCCGATGCCGAGCGAGGAGGCGTTGCCGACCACGGCCGGGGAGGCGGAGGCGTACGCGCCGCCGTCGAGGACGATGCGGCACGTGACGTGGGTCAGCTTGCCCTCACGCGTGGCCCCGTGCTCGTAGTACAGCTTGGCCGGGTGGCGGTGGACGTGGCCGAAGAAGGACTCGAAGCGGTTGTAGACGATCTTGACGGGCTTGCCGGTGCGCAGGGCCAGCAGGCAGGCGTGGATCTGCATGGACAGGTCCTCACGTCCGCCGAAGGCGCCGCCGACGCCGGCCAGGGTCATCCGCACCTTGTCCTCGGGCAGGCCGAGGACGGGCGCGATCTGGCGCAGGTCGGAGTGGAGCCACTGGGTGGCGATGTAGAGGTGGACGCCGCCGTCCTCCTCGGGGACCGCGAGGCCGGACTCGGGGCCGAGGAAGGCCTGGTCCTGCATGCCGAAGGTGTACTCGCCCTCGACGATCACGTCCGCGCGGCGCCGGGCCGCGGCCACGTCGCCGCGCACGATGGGCTGGCGGTGGACGATGTTGGGGTGCGGGACGTGGCCGCTGTGGTGGTCGTCGCGGTTCTCGTGGACGAGGACCGCGTCGGGGGCGAGGGCGGAGGCCTCGTCGGTGATGACGGGCAGGTCGCGGTACTCGACCTTGATCTTCGCGGCGGCGCGGCGGGCGGTCTCCGGGTGGTCGGCGGCGACGATCGCGACCGGTTCGCCGTGGTGGCGGACCTTGCCGTGGGCGAGGACGGGGGTGTCCTGGATCTCCAGGCCGTAGTTCTTCACGTCGGTCGGCAGGTCGTCGTACGTCATCACGGCGTACACGCCGGGGGTGGCGAGGGCCTCACTGGTGTCGATCGACACGATCTCGGCGTGGGCGACGGTGGAGCGCAGGATGTGGCCCCACAACATGTCCTCGTGCCACATGTCGGAGGAGTACGCGAACTCGCCGGTGACCTTGAGGGTGCCGTCGGGGCGGAGGGTGGACTCGCCGATGCCGCCCCTGGTCCCCGAGCCCTGTGTGATCGTGGTGGGAATCCCGTTCGTCGGCATGCTCAGGCCCCCTCGGACTGGCGGGCGGCGGCCAGGCGGACCGCGTCCATGATCTTCTCGTAGCCGGTGCAGCGGCACAGGTTGCCCGACAGGGCCTCGCGGATGTCCGCGTCGGTCGGATCGGGGTTGCGCTCGAGCATCTCGTCGGCGGCGACCAGCAGACCCGGGGTGCAGAAGCCGCACTGGACGGCGCCGGCGTCGATGAACGCCTGCTGGACCGGGGAGAGTTCGGTGCCCTCGCCGGTCTGCGAGTCGGTGCCCCGGGCCTGCCACCCCTGGGCCTCGTCCAGTGAGGTGCCGCGGGCGCCGGTGCCGCGGGAGCGCTGCTCGGCGAAGTCCGCCAGGCCCTCCACGGTGACGACCTCGCGGCCCTGGACCTGACCGGCGGCGACGAGACAGGAGCACACGGGCACGCCGTCGAGCCGCACGGTGCACGATCCGCACTCGCCCTGCTCGCAGGCGTTCTTGGACCCCGGCAGGCCCAGCCGCTCGCGCAGCACGTACAGCAGGGACTCGCCCTCCCAGACGTCGTCGGCTTCCTGGGGGCGTCCGTTGACGGTGAAGTCGATGCGCATTACGCGGCTCCCTCCGTGCTGCGGTGGGCGCCGCGGTACGACTCCCAGGTCCAGGTCAGGGTGCGGCGGGCCATGACACCGACCGCGTGACGGCGGTAGCCCGCGGTGCCGCGCACGTCGTCGATCGGGTTGCAGGAGGCGGCGCACAGGTCCGCGAACCGCTTCGCGACGGACGGGGTGATGACCTTCCCGTTGTCCCAGAAGCCGCCCTCCTCCAGCGCCGCGTTCAGGAACTCCTCGGCGGCCCGCGCCCGGACGGGCGTCGGGGCGGCCGAGCCGATGCCCGTGCGCACCGTCCGTGTCCCGGGGTGCAGGGCGAGGCCGAAGGCGCACACGGCGATGACCATGGCGTTGCGGGTGCCGACCTTGGAGTACTGCTGCGGTCCTTCGGCCTTCTTGATGTGGACGGCGCGGATCAGTTCGTCGGGCGCCAGCGCGTTGCGCTTCACTCCCGTGTAGAACGCGTCGATGGGGATGCGCCGCGAGCCGCGCACCGACTCGGCCTCGACCTCGGCTCCGGCGGCGAGCAGCGCCGGGTGGGCGTCGCCGGCCGGTGAGGCGGTGCCGAGGTTGCCGCCGACGCCGCCGCGGTTGCGGATCTGCGGGGAGGCGACCGTGTGGGAGGCGAGGGCGAGGCCCGGCAGCTCGGCGCGCAGGTGCTCCATGATCCGCGCGTACGGGACGGAGGCGCCGAGCCGTACGCTGTCCTCGCCGACCTCCCACTCGTACAGGTCGCCGACGCGGTTCAGGTCCATGAGGTACTCGGGCCGGCGGTGGTCGAAGTTGATCTCGACCATCACGTCGGTGCCGCCCGCGATCGGCACAGCGGCGGGGTGCTCGGCCTTCGCGGCGAGCGCCTCCTCCCAGCTGGCGGGGCGAAGGAAGTCCATGACCGGCTCTCTTCTTCGTCTCGTGGGGCGTACGGATCGAGCCAATCCGTGTGCGGCGGGCCCGGCTCGTTCCTGTGCGGTTCACTCGGAGTGCGGCCAGTACACCGCCGTGCCCTCCACGGGGGTCAGTCACGGAAACCATGAAGGAGTTGGCTGGCCAGCGAGGGCATCTTGTAGATTCGTATGAACGGAGGTCCTCTGCAACCTCCCCACCTTCCTCCGGAAACAGGGGCCACGGTCCAGGACACGGCCGACACCGCTGATCAGCCACCCGACGGGCCCTCTCCGGAAGATCCCTCCACGGTCCATCGCAGGTATCGAGACAAGAAACGACGGAGACGAGAATGCGGCTGCGCGCACTGCTGGACACCGACGCGCTGGGCCTGAGGCTGCTCGGCGGCGAGGACGAGCTGGAGCGCGGGGTGCGCGGGGTGATGACCACCGACCTGAGAGACCCCAGCCGCTATCTCTCCGGCGGGGAACTGGTGCTCACGGGCCTGGCCTGGCGCCGGGACGCGGCGGACTCCGAGCCGTTCGTACGGATCCTGGCGCAGGCCGGGGTGGCCGCCGTCGCGGCCGGTACGGCGGAGCTGGGCGACGTGCCGGACGACCTGGTCGTGGCCTGCGCGCGGCACCGGCTGCCGTTGTTCGCGGTGCACGAGTCGGTGGCCTTCGCGACCATCACCGAGCATGTCGTGCGGCAGGTCTCCGGTGAGCGCGCCGGTGACCTGGCGGCCGTGGTGGACCGGCACCGGCGGATGATGACCTCCGGTCCGGCGGGCGGCGGCCCGGAGGTCGTGCTCGACCTGCTGGGCTCGGACCTGGACCTGCGGGCGTGGGTGCTCTCGCCCACGGGCCGGCTGATCGCGGGGTCGAAGGCGGCGGGCCCGTCCCTGCCCGCCGACGTGTGCGCGCGGCTCGCCGCGGAGCAGCTGGCGGCCTCCCGCACCGGCCGGCGCGGCCCGCACCGGGTCACGCAGGGCCAGACGACGTACAGCCTCTTCCCGGTGCGCGGCAGCGGGCGTTCCGCTCCGGCGTCGCATGACGTGCGCGAGACGGTGCTGTCGGACTGGGTGCTGGCGGTCGAGGCGGACGCCGGGGACTGGGCCGAGGAGCGGCTGGATCTGCTGCAGGGCGTCACCCAGCTGATCGCCGTCGAACGGGACCGCAGGGACGCGGCGCGCACGGTGCGGCGCCGGCTCGCGCAGGAGGTGCTGGAGCTGGTGCAGACGGGCGCCGCACCCGCCGAGATCGCGGCACGGCTGCGGGTGGCCGCGCCGGTGCTGCTGCCCGGGCTCGGGGCCGCACCGCACTGGCAGGTCGTGGTGGCCCACGTCGACTGGGACGGCGGGGAGGTCGACGGCGGGCCGGTGGCCCAGGCGCTGCTGGAGGAGATCCTGGTCGACCCGGGGGCCACGGGACCCGAGCACTCCGACCGCATCGCGGTGGCCCACACCGGCGACGAGGCGGTCGCCCTCGTACCGCTGCCCGCGGTGACCGGCGAGCACGACGGCCCCGGTACCGGCATCCTCGCCGACGCGCTCCTCGCGTCCGTGCGCGACCCGCTCACGGCCGGGCTCGACGGCGACGGCCGGCTCACCCTCGGCGTCTCCGCCGCCGTGCACTCGGCGGAGGGACTGCGCGGGGCGCTGGAGGAGGCACGGCACGCCCGGCGCGTGGCCGCGGCCCGTCAGGGCCGGGTCTGCGCGGCCGGCCACCAGGAGCTCGCCTCGCACGTCCTGCTGCTCCCCTTCGTCCCCGACGACGTACGGCGCGCCTTCACGGCCCGCCTCCTGGATCCCCTGCGGGACTACGACCGCCGGCACCGCGCCGAGCTGATCCCCACCCTGGAGGCGTTCCTCGACTGCGACGGCTCCTGGACCCGCTGCGCGTCCCGTCTCCACCTGCACGTCAACACGCTGCGCTACCGCGTCGGCCGCATCGAGCAGCTGACGGGCCGTGACCTGTCCCGGCTGGAGGACAAGCTGGACTTCTTCCTCGCGCTGCGGATGAGCTGAACCCGTCCGGACGCGGGCGCGCATTCGGGCGCGCGATTCGCGTCCGCGATCCAGGACTTTGTGAAATCCTTCACCCACCCTCTTGGCCGGGCCCGGTGGTTCGTGCTGAGATGCGGCCACCACTCAACAGCTCGATGGCGTGCTCGGGGAGGGCAACGTGGCGCATACCGCCATGTCCGGTGACGGAACGACCGCCGATGACGACCCCCTCCAGACGGCGGTGTGGCGGCTGCGCTCCCGCGCCTGCTGGGCCGACGCCGCCGCCCTGCTCGAACCGGCCGGCCCGGACGCGGCGCTGCAGCGGGCGTCGCTGCTGGTGGAGCGGTGCCTGTACACCGAGGCGGGGTGGGAGGAGGCCGAGGACGCGCTGCGTACGGCCGAGGCGTCGGCGCACAGCGACGACGAACGGGGGGCCGCCGCTTGTGAACGCGGCTACCTGGCCTACGCCGCCACGCTGTTCCAGGTCCGCGACCGTGCCGACGAGGCGCGGGCCGCGCTCGGCCGGGCGGCGGCGCTGATCGCTCCGGGCGCGGCGGGGCGGGCCCTGCTGGACTTCCGGCGCGGGCTGATCGCCGAGAACCTCACCCGGTCGCCGCAGGCGGCACGGGCCGCGTACCGGCGCGCCCACGCGGGCGCCACCGCGCACGCCGACCCGCTGCTGCTCTCGGCGACCTGGCGCCACCTGGCCGGACTCGCCCTGCGTGACGGTGAGTTGGCGGAGGCCCGGCACGGCTTCGCCGAATCCCTGCGCATCCGCGAGGAGTTGGGCTACCTCGTCGGCACGGCCCCGGCCCTGGTCTCCCTGGCCGACACGGAGACCGAACCGGAGGCCTCCCGCCTCCGCGAGGAGGCCCGCCGCCTCTTCCGCCTCCTGGGCGGCGTCCCCACCTGGCTGGCCCGCCAGCTGGCCCCACCGGGGGCGGCGACGGCGTAGGGATGTCGCCCCGCCGCCCCTTCCCTTCCCGTCCTTGGGGGCTGCGCCCCCAGACCCCCCTTCGGCCCTGAACGGGCCTCGTCCTCAAACGCCGGACGGGCTGACTTCCAGCCCCTCCGGCGTTTGAGGAGCGGGGGTCCGGGGGCAGCGCCCCGGGGTCGGGACGGGAAGAGGCGGCGGGGGCGAAAACCCGGCACCCTCACACCGCCCCGTTGAAATGTTCCCCCACCAGCGAGCGCACCACATCGAAATCCCCCGCGATCAACGCGTCCAGCAGCGCCGTGTGCTCATGGGCGTCGGCCACCAGCTCCGCCCGCCCGCGGCCACCGGGGACACCCCCCACCAGCGGCCACTGTGCCCGCCGGTGAAGGTCCTCGGCGATACGGACCAGCTGCTCGTTGCCCGCGAGCGCGAGCACCGCCCGGTGAAAGACCCGATCGGCCTCCGCGTACGTGGCCCGGCACCCGGACGACGCCGCCCGAACCGTGGCCTCCGCGAGCGGCCGCAGCTCGGCCCACCGCTCGGCGGGCACCGTCCGCGCCAGCCGCATCATCACCGGGACCTCGATCAGCGCCCGGATCTCGGCGAGCTCGGCCAGTTCCCGCGCGCCCCGCTCGACGACCCGGAACCCCCGGTTGGGCACGACCTCCACCGCGCCCTCCAGCGTGAGCTGCTGCATGGCCTCCCGCACGGGCGTGGCGGAGACACCGAACCGCTCCGCCAGCACGGGCGCGGAGTACACCTCGCCGGGCCGCAGGTCACCCGTCACCAGCGCGGTCCGCAGGGCGTCGAGGACCTGTCCGCGTACGGAGGACCGCTGGACGACGGGCCGGGGCCGGGGAAGAGCAGGCTCGCTGTGCGTGTGCTCACCGCGCGCGCCACCGCCGTCGGCACAGCTCGGCCGGTCACGCCGGTCACGCTCCCGGTCGGCGTCCGGCCCCGCCGGCTGCGCGGGCACCCGGAACCGGCCCGTGGCGGCCGGGCCGGTCACCGCGTCCCCCGTCGCTGCGGAGCCCTGCGTGCCCTGCTTCACAAGGTCCTCCTGCGGACGTTTCGGTACTTGAGGTCATTACGGCGGGTTGTCACCTGTCCGTCAAGCACGATAAACGCACAGAGGCGCCGGTTCATATCGTCACGATGTTCGGTAAGGTGAGCCTTACCTTTATTGCCCTGCTCCTCGAGACGTGAAGGGGTGGCCCCATGCCGGTGCCCGGTTCGGCCGTCGCGGACGCGTACGCCCGTCTGGCGGAGGCGTTCCCCGCCCTGGGCATCACCGAACTCGGCGCCGGCGAGGCGGCACCCCGGGGCGGCGGCTGGGTCGCGGCGTCGGGGCTCGCCGAGGGCGGGGCCGAGCTGGAGCGGTTCCTCGCCTGGGACGACACCCAGGTGCTGCGGGACTACGGGCAGCAGGGCCGTCCGGACGTGATCGCCGGCTTCGGTCTGCACCGCTACGCCTGGCCCGCCTGCCTGCTGATCACCGTGCCGTGGTTCCTGCACCGCCGCGTGCCGCGCTACCCCGTGACGCACGTCTCGTTCGACCGCACCGCCGCCGGCTTCGCCCTGGGCCGCATGGCCGTACGGCCCGACGGCTTCGCCTGTCTGCCCGGCGACCCCGCCGCCGCGCTGCCCGGCGCCCGGGTGGTGCCCGACGAGGAGGCGCTGCGGGCGGAGGTGCGCGAGGCGGTCGCCCAGCACCTCGAACCCGTGCTGGCCGGTTTCGGCCCCCGGATGCGGCGTCGCGGCCGGGCCCTGTGGGGCATGGCGACCGACGAGATCGTCGAGAGCCTGCGGTACGTCTCCCAACTGCTCGGCGAGGAGGAGCGGGGGCTGCGGGAGCTGGAGCTGCTGCTGCCGGGCGCGACCGAGCCGTACGTCGGCGCGGCGGCCTTCCGCCGGCCGGCCGGGCCCGGCGGGGAGCCGGCGCCCGTCACCCGGGACCGGGTCAGCTGCTGCATGTTCTACACGCTGCGCCCCGCGGACATCTGCGCCACCTGCCCGCGCACCTGCGCCACCGGGCGGACGGCCGAGCGGGTCACCGCGGCGGTCGCGCAGGCCGGCTGACACCACGTCGGACAGCGGCACCCCCGTCCGGCGCGTAAGATCATCCGTTGAGTACGCCGCAGAGGTCACAGGAGCTTCACGATTCCCCCACCCGTCGCGGGAACTTTCCGCGGAACCACCCGTACGGGTAATCTTATTCGAACTCAACTCCCGCCCCTCACGCGGCAGTTCGAGCAGAACGCCGCCCTGGGCATCCCCCTCACACTTCCTTGGCGGCCTCTTGCCCCGAAACCCCCTGAGGGCCGCTGGGATTGGGCCACTATGGCGGGCGTTACACGCCCTATCCCAATGCAAGGGACCCCTTAGATGAGACTGACCGACATATCGCTGAACTGGCTGCTTCCGGGCGTCGTGCTGCTCCTGGGCATGCTGACGGCGGTGGCGGTGCTGGCGCGCGGGAAGCGCTCCTCGGTCAAGAGCACGAGCGCGGACGACTCGTGGGAGCGCAGCGAGGAGCGCCGCAGGCGCAAGGAGGCCCTGTACGGCACCGTCTCCTACGTCCTCCTGTTCTGCTGTGCGGCGGTGGCCGCCGCGCTCTCCTTCCACGGCCTGGTCGGCTTCGGCGAGCAGAACCTCGGCCTGTCCGGCGGCTGGCAGTACCTCGTCCCCTTCGGGCTGGACGGCGCGGCGATGTTCTGCTCGGTGCTCGCCGTGCGCGAGGCCAGCCACGGTGACGCGGCCCTCGGTTCGCGGATACTCGTGTGGACGTTCGCCTTCGCCGCGGCCTGGTTCAACTGGGTGCACGCTCCCCGGGGCATCGGACACGACGGCGCCCCGCACTTCTTCGCGGGCATGTCCCTGTCGGCGGCGGTCCTGTTCGACCGCGCGCTGAAGCAGACCCGCCGGGCCGCCCTGCGCGAACAGGGCCTGGTGCCGCGCCCGTTGCCGCAGATCCGTATCGTCCGCTGGCTGCGCGCCCCCCGGGAGACCTACGGGGCCTGGTCGCTGATGCTGCTGGAGGGCGTGCGCAGCCTCGACGAGGCGGTCGAGGAAGTACGCGAGGACAAGGCCCGCAAGAACGAGGCGAAGCAGCGCCGGCGGGACCAGCAGCGCGTGGAGCGGGCCCGGCTGAAGGCGATCAGCCGCGGCCACCGCGGTTTCGTGGGCCGTGGCGGTGGACGCGAGCTGGAGGCCCCCACGGTGGAGCGCGACTCCGACCTGGTCTCCGCGGAGCCTGCCATATCGGCGCCGGAGTCCCTGCCCGTCCGCGCGCGTCCCTCCCTGCAGCCGGTACGCACCGGCGCTGACCCGA
The DNA here is from genome assembly GCF_019049255.1 of Streptomyces sp. AC558_RSS880. GTDB lineage: Bacteria > Actinomycetota > Actinomycetes > Streptomycetales > Streptomycetaceae > Streptomyces. Next base: position 110,586 of record NZ_JAGMUJ010000019.1, read on the forward strand.
AGACCGTCGACCTCACCGCCGAGGACGACACCCAGGCCCTGCCGCGCCTGGACTCCCTGGAGCGCAAGCTCAAGGACCTGGAGCAGCAGTTCGGCTGACGGCCCCGCCGCGGCCTGAGGGGTGCGGACCGCACCCCTCAGGCCGCGTCCGCGCCGAGTTCGAACCAGACGGACTTGCCCACCCGGTGCTTCCTGACGCCCCATCCGTCGGCGAGGGACTCGACCAGCACCAGGCCCCTTCCGTGCGTGCCGTCGTCGGTGCTCGGTGCCCGCGGCCGGGGCTCCCGGTCCACGAAGTCCCGTACCTCGACCCGCAGTCCACGGGGCCCCACCGTGGCCGTCAGGACCGCCTCGTGGTCGGTGTGGACGAGCGCGTTGGTGACGAGTTCGCTGGTGAGCAGTTCCGCGACCGCGGAGCGCTCCGGTGTCCCCCAGTGCCTGAGCAGTTCCCGCAGTGCCCTGCGGGACTCGGGCACCGCCCGCAGATCCGCCCGGCCCAGTGTGCGCCTCAGCCGATCCGCCGAAGCCTGACTCTTCATGGCCCCCGCCCGCGTGCCGATGTCGATTCCCCCTGTACTCGAACACCTTCACGGGAATCCTTGCCCGATCACCCACACGCCAGTCATGCCGGACGGCCACGAACGGTAGTTGGCCGAAGTGCGATGGCCACGCACACGCGCGGGGCCGTCCTCCCGACCCCCGTGGCGAGAGGACGACCCCGGCTTCCCATGGTGGTCGTGGCGGCCGTGCGGCCTCAGTACAGCTTGTCGACGGCCTTCGTCGTCGTCTTCCTGAACGCGCCCACCGGGGCGTCACCGAAGTCGCCCAGCTGCCCCCAGCCGACGACGGTCACGGTCTTCCCGTCGCGTCCGACGGACAGCAGATGGACGTCCGTGGCACCCCAGGAGGTCTCGGTGTGCAACCCGTGCACCTGCGCGCCCTCCTCGACCGGCAGTTCGCCGTAGTACCGGCCCGTGGCCTCGACGTCCGGGTAGGACCGCTCGATCCGGTCGGCGCAGGTACGGATCTCCTCGTTCAGCAGGGCGGCCAGCGCCTTGCCCTTGGCGGCGGATCCCGTGACGACGGTGACCTGTACGGCGCCGGTGTCCAGGTCGGTGTGGAAGACGCGGTGCCGGTAGTCGTACGCGGGTACGCCCTCGCCCAGGCAGTAGGCGAGTTCCGACGGGAAGCCGTCGGTGACCGGGCCCGCCGTCCAGGCGGACGACGGGTGCGGGGGGAGCTCGGAGGCCGCGAGGAACGCGGGCGGGGCCGCCTTCCGCGGCGCGGCGCCGGCCGGCGCGGTGAGTGCCGTACCGACGGCGAGGGCGGCGACGGTGAGCGCCGTGAGCGTGGCGGCGCGGGTGCGCATGGGCATGGATGTCCCCCGTGAGGTGTGCGTGATGGAATGACGGGGCGGTGCGCCGTGACGGCCCGGACGGTCCGTCCGGCGGCCGTCGGGCGGTTCGCGGTACCAAGAGCATCAGCCGCCTCAGGAGGCGGGCGCAAGCGTCGTCGCCGGTTTCGCCGGCATGGAACCGTCCCAGCCCGTCCGACGTGCAGGTACAGGGGGTGCCTGGGATGCCGTCCCAGGGCCCGGTCGGGGTCATACGAGTGCGGGGTGACGGTGTCGGCACAGGACGACGTGGCTGAGTTCGCGGCGCTGCTGCGGGAGCTGAAGGAACGTACGGACCGCAGTTACGGCTCGCTGGCCCGCCGCCTCGGCATGAACACCTCGACGCTGCACCGCTACTGCGCGGGTGAGGCGGTCCCCGTCGACTTCGCGCCCGTGGAGCGCTTCGCCGCCCTGTGCGGCGCGTCGCGGGCGGAACGCGTGGACCTCCACCACCGCTGGCTCCGCGCGGTGGAGGCACGCCGGCGTCCGCGCACGGCAACCGGTTCGGCCGAGGCGGACGTGGCGCCGGGCTCCGGCTCCGGCTCCGGCTCCGGCGAGCAGCGCACCGCGCCGCGGGAACGGACGGACGGCGGCGCCCCCGCCGCCCCGGAAGCAGAGCGCACCGCCCCCGAGGTGTCGGCTGCCGGGGAGGGCACGCCCGACGACGTCACCGGTGGGCCGTCGGCCGACGGGCTCGGCGGCCGGCCCGCCGGACACGGTGCCGCCGACGGCCCGCACGCGACCGCCACCCCGGTACGGCAGACCGCCGAACCCCCCGGGCCCGCGGGTCCCCCCTCGGGCGACGGGGACGTGGTGAGCGGGCCGTTGGACGAGGGGGCGGGGCATCCGCGGCCCTGGTACCGGCGGCACAAGCGGGTCGCCGTCGCCCTGGCCGCCGTATGCGCGTTGCTCGCGACCGTGGGGAGTCTGTCCGCGCTGCCGGACGGGCAGAGGCCGTCCGCCGGGCGAGGGCCCGCCGCCACGCCCCCGGGCACGTCCGCGACGACCGGTCCCGCCGCGCCGCGCGGTCGCACGCCCTCACCCACCCCGTCCGCCCCGGGCTCCACGACACCGGAGGAACGCCCCTCTCCCTCCCCCGGGCCGCGACGGAGCACCTCCGCCCCCGCCACGGCTCCGGAGGGGTCCGCGCCCGTCGGGGCGCCGCCGCTCACCTGGTCCGCCGACTCGCATGCCTGGGCGTACGGATGCGGGCACGACTACGTCGTGGCCAAGCCGCCGGAGCAGGTCCCGCCGCCGCCGGTCCCGCAGGACGCCGGGACCTGGGCGGCGACGCAGTCGGCCGTGCACGGGGGCGAGACGCTGGTGGAGCTGTCGGTGCAGGGCACCTCCGACACGGCCGTCGTCCTCACCGCGCTGCGCGTCCGCGTGGCCGGCCGCGCCGATCCCGCGCCGGGGAACGCGTACGCCATGGACCAGGGCTGCGGCGGCGCGCTCACCCCGCGGTACTTCGACGTGGACCTGGACAAGGACCGGCCCCTCGCCCGCGCGGTCGCCGGGAACGACGCCGGTACGCCGATCCCGGCCGTGCGGATGCCCTACCGGGTCTCCGCGACCGACCCGGAGGTGCTGCTGGTCACCGCCCGGACCGCGCACTGCGACTGCCGCTGGTACCTGGAGCTGGACTGGTCCTCGCAGGGCCGTACCGGCACGGTCCGCGTCGACGACCGGGGCCGCCCGTTCCGCACCAGCGGCATCGAGGGCCTGCCCCACTACGAGTACGACACCTCGGCACGCGGCTGGAAGCCCCGGCCCCGGTGAACCCCCTACGGCCGGGGCACGTTGCGCAGGTTGGAGCGGGCCATCTGGAGCATCCGGCCGACGCCTCCGTCCAGCACGATCTTGGAGGCGGACAGGGCGAAACCGGTCACCATCTCCTTGCTGATCCTCGGCGGGATGGACAGCGCGTTGGGGTCGGTGACGACGTCGACGAGGGCCGGACCCTTGTGCCGGAACGCGGACTTCAGCGCCCCGGCGAGCTCCTTCGGCTTCTCCACCCGCACCCCGTGGGCGCCGCACGCGCGGGCGACGGCGGCGAAGTCGGGGTTCTTCATGGCGGTGCCGTGCGAGGGCAGACCCGCGACCAGCATCTCCAACTCCACCATGCTCAGCGAGGAGTTGTTGAACAGGACCACCTTCACCGGCAGGTCGTACTGCACCAGGGTGAGGAAGTCCCCCATCAGCATGGTGAACCCGCCGTCGCCGGACATCGACACCACCTGCCGGCCCCGGTCGGTGAACTGCGCCCCGATCGCCATCGGCAGCGCGTTCGCCATCGAGCCGTGGGAGAAGGAACCGATCACCCGGCGACGGCCGTTGGGCGAGATGTAGCGGGCCGCCCAGACGTTGCACATGCCGGTGTCGACGGTGAACACCGCGTCGTCGTCGGCCAGCTCGTCCAGTACGGACGCCACGTACTCGGGGTGGATCGGCACGTGCTTCTCCACCTTCCGCGTGTACGCCTTCACCACCCCCTCCAGCGCGTCCGCGTGCTTCTTCAGCATCCGGTCGAGGAACTTCCGGTCGTCCTTGGCGCGGACCCGGGGCATCAGACAGCGCAGGGTCTCCTTCACATCGCCCCACACCGCGAGGTCCAGCTTGGAACGCCGGCCGAGGATCTCGGGCCGCACGTCGATCTGGACGATCCGCACGTCGTCCGGGAGGAAGGCGTTGTACGGGAAGTCGGTGCCGAGCAGGATCAGCAGGTCGCACTCGTGGGTGGCCTCGTAGGCGGCGCCGTAGCCGAGCAGTCCGCTCATGCCGACGTCGTACGGATTGTCGTACTGGATCCATTCCTTGCCGCGCAGGGCGTGCCCGACCGGTGACTTGATCTTGCCCGCGAACTCCATGACCTCGGCGTGCGCGCCCTTGGTGCCGGCGCCGCAGAACAGCGTGACCTTCTCCGCCTCGTCGATCATGTCGACGAGGCGGTCGATCTCGGCGTCGCCGGGGCGGACCGTGGGCCGGGAGGTGACGAGGGCGGTCTCGAGGGGCTTCTCGGGGGCGGCGTGGTCGGCGATGTCGCCCGGGAGGGTGACGACGCTGACGCCGGAGCGGCCGACGGCGTGCTGGATGGCGGTCTGCAGCAGCCGGGGCATCTGCCGCGGGCTGGAGATCATCTCGCTGTAGTGGCTGCACTCGCGGAACAGCTGCTCGGGATGGGTCTCCTGGAAGTAGCCGAGGCCGATCTCGCCGGACGGGATGTGGGAGGCGAGGGCGAGGACCGGGGCCATGGAGCGGTGGGCGTCGTACAGGCCGTTGATGAGGTGGAGGTTGCCGGGTCCGCAGGAGCCGGCGCAGGCGGCCAGCCTGCCGGTGATCTGGGCCTCGGCGCCGGCGGCGAAGGCGGCGGTCTCCTCGTGGCGGACGTGGATCCAGTCGATGGCGGCGTTGCGGCGCACGGCGTCGACGACGGGGTTGAGGCTGTCGCCGACGACGCCGTAGAGGCGTTTGACCCCCGCGCGGGTGAGGATGTCGACGAACTGTTCCGCGACGTTCTGTTTGGCCATGGTTTCCCGTCTGCCCCTCCGGTGCCGAAGATGCCTGACGGGTTCCATGAATTCACACCGGAAGCGCTCACGCCTCCCAGACGGCGACGGCCGTACGGTCGTCCGCGTATCCCTTGACGCGTACCTGGGTGTCGGCGAGGAACGCGGCGAGGCCGGGTGGTTCGGGGCGGGACCACCGGTCGGCGAGGTGCGCGCGGAGCTCCCGTTCGCCGCGCAGGGGGTCGGCGAGGCCGGTGCCGCACATCAGCAGGGTGTCACCCGGGCGGGCGATGGAGGTGCGGAAGCGGAAGGGTTCGCGGGGCGGTTCGGGGGCGGGCTCGTACGGGCTCGGGGGTGTGGGGATGCCCAGGTCCATGGTGAGGTGGTCGCCGTCGGAGGGCTCGGAGGGCGGCGAGCCGAAGCCGACGACGGGTTCGCCCCTGATCTCGGTGGGCTCGGGTTCGATGTCCTGCCATGCGCCGTCCCGCAGCCGGAACAGTCCGCCGGGGCCGACGCCGAAGAAGACCCGGGTGCGGCATGCGGGGTCGGCGGGCAGGAGGAGGCAGCGCAGGGTGGCCGCGTGGGCGTCGGGTTCGAGGCCCTGGTCGGCCGCGCCGGCGCGGAGCCTGCCGAGGCTGCGGTCGGTGAGGCGGTGCAGGCCGGACTTGAGGTCGCCGCGCCGGGCGGCCCTGATGTCGTCGACGAGGCGGGCGTGGCTGCGGCCCACCGCCTCGCCGATCCACCGGCAGGCCTCGGCGGCGGCCCGGTGGGCCCCGGGCGCGGTCCGGGCGCCGGTCGCCAGCGCCACGAGGACGAGGGCCCGCTCCCCCGTTCCGAACCGGGCGGTCAGCAGCGCGTCGCGACGCGGTTCGCCCCGGTAGCGCGCGGAGTCCCCGCGCACGGAGGCGGCGCGCAAGGTGCAGGCACCGTAGCGGGCCCCGTCCAGCACGGTGTCCGGGACCAGGTCGTCCAGTGCGTCGGGGTCGGCCGGCGGGAGGGCGGTGGGCTCGGCGTCGTAGGTGGGCGGCCGGGATCCCACGTGGGCGCGGGACGGGAGCGGGCCCGGGAGTGGTTCGAGGCGGGAGGAGCCGGGGGCGGAATCGTCGTCCGCGGACTCCGGGTTCGGTGGGGCCGTGGGGGGTGGCGGGGGC
>NZ_JAGMUJ010000157.1 GCF_019049255.1 Streptomyces sp. AC558_RSS880
CCGCAGGTCGACGCCCTCACCCAGGACACCGACCTGGTGACCGTCACGCTCGGCGGCAACGACCTCGGCTTCTCCGACGTGCTCACCACGTGCGTCCTGGCCGGGCTCACCACCCGGGAGGGAACTCCCTGCCGGGACAAGGCGGTCAAGGACGTGGACGCGGGCTTCGCGAGGCTGAACACGCGTCTGCCCGACATGATCACCGACATCAAGCGGCGCAGCCCCAAGGC
>NZ_JAGMUJ010000158.1 GCF_019049255.1 Streptomyces sp. AC558_RSS880
CCCGCTGGTGCCTTCGAGCGACTCGACACTGGACAACTACCGACTGGTCATCGAATCCGACTTCCTTCGCTACTTCATGAACAGCGTCGTGGTCACCGTCGGCGCCGTGGTGCCGGCGGTGACCACGACGCTGTTCATGAAGTAGCGAAGGAAGTCGGATTCGATGACCAGTCGGTAGTTGTCCAGTGTCGAGTCGCTCGAAGGCACCAGCGGG
>NZ_JAGMUJ010000159.1:0-21297 GCF_019049255.1 Streptomyces sp. AC558_RSS880
GAGGCGCCGTCCTGGTTGACGGCGGAGCCGGCGAGGACGGCGAGTATGCGGTGTCCCAGGCGTTGGGCGTCGGAGAGGCGTTCGACGACGAGTACGCCCGCGCCTTCGGCCCAGGCGGTGCCGTCGGCGTCGGCGGAGAAGGATTTGCAGCGGCCGTCGGGCGCGAGTCCCCGCTGGCGGGAGAACTCGACGTAGATGCCCGGTGTCGACATCACCGTGACGCCGCCGGCGAGAGCCAGTGAGCATTCGCCCGAGCGCAGGGCGCGTATCGCCAGGTGCAGTGCGACCAGTGACGAGGAGCACGCGGTGTCCACGGTCAGTGCCGGGCCCTGTAATCCGAGGGTGTAGGCGACCCGGCCCGAGGCGACACTCGACGTCGTTCCGGTCAGTCCGAACCCGGCGGCTCCGGCACCCGCCTCACCCAGCCGCGGACCGTACTCCTGGGCCATGACCCCGGCGAACACTCCTGTCTGGGTGCCGCGCAGGGAGCCCGGTGCGATGCCGGCCCGCTCCAGGGCCTCCCAGCACACCTCGAGGAAGACGCGCTGCTGCGGGTCCATCGCCAGCGCCTCACGCGGCGAGATCCCGAACACCTCGGCGTCGAACTCCGCGGCTCCTTCGAGGAATCCGCCGTGCCGCACGTAGGTGGTGCCCACGTGGTCCGGGTCGGGGTGGTAGAGGCCGTCGAGGTCCCAGCCACGGTCCGCCGGGAAACCCGAGATCACGTCGCGCTGCTCGGCGACGACCTGCCACAGCGCCTCCGGCGAGTCCACCCCACCCGGGAAACGGCACCCCATGCCGACGATCACGATCGGATCGTCCTGATCCGAACGGGCCTCGGGGGCCGCCTCGTCATGCCGCGCGTCGGCGAGCAGCGCGGCCAGTTCGGCGGGGCTGGGGTGGTCGTACACCACCGTGGTGGGGAGCCTGCGCCCGGTGGCGGTGACGAGCCGGTCGCGCAGCTCGACGGCCATCGCCGAGTCGATGCCCAGCTCCTTGAAGGTCCGCCGTGGTTCGACCTCGGTGGCGGAGTCGTGGCCGAGCACGGCGGCGGTGTGCGCCCGCACCAGCTCCAGGGCGGCCGGGCCGGTCCACGAGCGGTTCGGCTCGGTCAGGTGTTCGTCCGCGGCGTCCTCCGGGAGCGCCGCTGTCCGCGGCGCCGGCACGGTGCCCGCCGACGGCGAGGGCCGGGCGCCGTCGGGCTGTCCGGAGATCCAGTGGCGGCGCCGCTGGAAGGCGTACGTCGGCAGCTCGGCGCGGGCGGTGCCGGCGGGCAGCACGGCGGACCAGTCCACGTCGGCGCCCCGGCAGAACGCCTCGCCGAACGCGAGCAGCAGGCGCTGCGCCCCGCCCTCCCCGCGGCGCAGTGTGCCCAGCGCGGCGACCGGCAGGTCCGCGGCCTCGGCGGTCTGCTGGACGGCGAGGGCCAGCACGGGGTGCGGGCTCATCTCGATGAACAGCTCGTGCCCCGCGTCGAGCAGTGCCCGCACGGCGGGCTCGAACTGCACGGGCTCCCGCAGGTTGCGGTACCAGTAGTCGACGTCCAGCTCGGAGCCGTCCAGCGCCTCGGCGGCCACGGTGGAGTGCAGCGGCACGTTCCCCGTGCGCGGTGCGATGCCGGCCAGCTCGGCCAGCAGCGTGTCGCGTACGGCGTCGACGTGCGAGCTGTGCGAGGCGTAGGCGACCGGGATGCGCCGGGTACGGACGTCCTCACCGTAGTGGGCGGCCAGCGCGTCCAGGGCGGCTCCGTCACCGGCCACCACGGTCATGCCGGGCGAGTTGACGGCGGCCACGCTCAACCGCGGGTATGCGGCGAGGGTGTCGCGTACCCGGTCGGCGGGCAGCGACACGGTGAGCATGCCGCCACCGCGCTCGGCCAGCGCGCCGAGGGCGGTGCTTCGTACGGCGATCAGCAGGGCCGCGTCGTCCAGGGTGAGGGCGCCGCTGACGGTGGCGGCGGCGATCTCGCCCTGTGAGTGACCGACGACCGCGGCCGGTTCGACACCCGCCGCCCGCCACAGTGCGGCCAGCCCGACCATCACGGCCCACAGAGCGGGTTGCACGACGTCGTCGCGGTCGAGGGCGGGCGCGCCGGGGCGTTCGCGCAGCACATCGGTCAGCGACCAGTCGCGGTACGGGCGCAGCGCGCGCTCGCAGTCCTCGATGACCTGGGCGAAGGCCGGTGCGCTGTCGAGGAGTTCCGCTGCCATGCCGGCCCACTGAGAGCCCTGGCCGGGGAAGACGAACACCGCATCGCGGACGGTCCGGTGGCTGGTGCCCTCGACCACGGCCTGGGTGACCCGGGCGTCGGCGACCGCGTCGAGGGCGGTCAGCAGGGCGTTGCGGTCGGAGCCGACCAGGACGGCCCGGTGGGAGAAGACGGTGCGGTCGTGAGCGAGGGCCCGGGCGATCTCGGCGGCACCGGAATCCTGGTGCGCGGCGAGGTGTGCGCGCAGCCGGGCCGCCTGGGCGCGCAGCGCCTTGTCACCGCGTCCGGACAACACCCAGGCGACGGAATCGGATTCGACCGATTCCTTTGGCTGTTCTGGCTTGTTCTCGGCGGCCGCGGTGGCATAGCCCTGCCACTCGCTGAGCACCAGATGACAGTTGGTGCCCCCCATGCCGACCGATGTCACACCCGCGATGAGCGGCCCGTCGGGATTCAGCCACGGCCCGGTTTCGGTGACGGCGGCGAGCCGCAGCTCGTCGAACGGTATCTGCGGATTCGGGGTCCGGTAGTTCAGGGTCGGGACGAGTTCCCGCTCTTTGAGGCAGAGAATGACCTTGATGAGTCCGGCTATGCCCGCGGCCCCTTCGAGGTGGCCGATGTTCGTCTTGACGGAGCCTATCCTGAGCGGATTTTCCGGAGTGCGGGACGAGGCGAAAACAGCGCCCAGGGCCGACGCTTCTATGGGGTCGCCGACCCGGGTTCCCGTTCCGTGGATTTCCACGTACTGTGCTTGTTCCAGCGGTATACGCGCGTTTTCCCAGGCGTCGCGTATGACGCGTTCCTGAGCTCTTCCGCGAGGAGTGGGAAGGGTGTCGCTGGCGCCGTCGCTGCCGATGGCGCCACCGTTCAGCAGGCAGTGGACGCGGTCCCCGTCGGCCAGGGCCCGGCTGAGGAGTTTCAGTGCCACCACACCGCCGCCCTCACCCCGGACATAGCCGTTCGCCCGGGCGTCGAGTGCGAAACAGCGGTGGTCGGGCGAGAGGCTGCCGAAGGCCGCCAGGGCCTGGGTGCTCTCCGGCGCGAGGTTGAGGTTGACGCCGCCGGCCAGCGCCACGACGGACTCGCCGCGGCGCAGGCTCTCGCAGGCCAGCTGCACCGCTACCAGCGACGAGGACTGTGCGGTGTCGACCACCATGCTGGGGCCCCGCAGGCCGAGGACGTAGGAGACCCGGTTGGCGATGATGCCGCGGTGCAACCCGGTCACCGTGTGCGCGGACGTAGCGCCGGGACCGGCCGCGTGGGTGAGGGTCGTGTAGTCGTCGGCGATCGCGCCGACGAAGACGCCGGCGGCGGTGTCGGCGAGCGAGGCAGGGACGATGCCGGCGTCCTCCAGTGCCTCCCAGGCGAGTTCGAGCGCCAGCCGCTGCTGCGGGTCCATCGCGGCGGCTTCGCGCGGGGATATGCCGAAGAACTCGGCATCGAAGGCGTCGACACGGGGCAGGAAACCGCCGGGGCGCGGCGATCCGTCGTCCGAGGCGGCGAGGTGCGCGCGATCCGCGGGTGGTTCCGCTATGGCGTCGCGGCCGTTCCTGAGCAGGTCCCAGAATTCGGTGGGACTCGCTCCACCGGGAAAGCGGCAGGAAAGTCCGACGACGGCAACTGCCCGGTCGTCGACCTGATCGGGTGTCTGCTGCGACTGGCCACCCGGGGCCGACTGTTCCAGGTTTTCCGCTGCACCGCCCGACGGGCTTCCTGCCACGCTGTCCGATGGCGGTGCTGCCGCCCTATTCCAGGCATGGCGGATCATGGTTCTCTTACTCCCCCCGTGACGCACAATCAACGGCGCTGCCGACTCGGCAGCCCAGTCTGATTCGTTTTGGAGCCTAGCATCGAGCTGGCGCTCCGTAAACCAATGACTAAGGCATGGAGTTGGTATGCGATATCAATATGCAGGGTAATCGGGGTGAGCGGCGTCCCTTGTAAACATCTCGTTAGCCATACGGAAACAGCGCGTACTTGCGATGGGCGGTTGATCACGGCCCCGTGATCTGCGCTTTCGCGCTGCGGAACACAGGTGTCGCGCGGTCGCTGCCAAAGCGGGCCCGGAATCCTCGGCGCTCCAGCCATGCCGACGGTCGACCGGAGCCTCCCCGCCCGGCGACACCAGCCCACGAGGTCGGTCGACAGGAGGGCGGGCGTCGAGCCGGGCCGGGAAGCCGGAGATCCGGGGCCGCGGCCACTCGGGCGCCGACGGGGCGGGCGCTCGCGGGCCGTGGCCTGATCAACGGGAAGCGGCCGGGACCTGATGCGGTGTCGGTTCCTCCGCGGCCTTGTCGGCCGGGTGCGCCTTGGTGAGGGTGCAGACGCCGTCCACGCACTCACGCTCCAGACGGCCGCGGGAGATGGTCTGCATCAGGCCGACCATCCAGCAGGTGGGGCAGCCGCGGAAGGCGATCAGGGCCAGCGGCGCCGCCAGCAGGGCGGCCGGGCCGGCGATGGGCACCAGGGCGATCGAGCCGACGATCACCCCGAATCCGATGACGCCGCGCGCCAGATGGCGTGAGACGGACTTGCTGGAGAAGTCCGGCCCGGACGCCGCGGTCCGTGTGGTGGCCCGGCCTTTCGTGTCCTGTACGGGCTTGATGGTGTTCACGGTCGTGAGTCTCCTCCGGCTGGTCGGTCGATGGCTTGATCGGGTGCCTGGTCGCTCACCGCGAGTGAGTGACGCAGTGCTGCGCGTGCTCTGTGCAGCCGCGATTTCATCGCGGCGGTGCTCAGACCGAGCGAGCGGGCAACGGTCTTGCCGGGCAGGCCCTGGACGTCCCGCATGATCAGGACCTGCCGTTGGTCACGGGGAAGGGCGCTGACCGCGGCCGCGATCCGCTCCACCTCCAGACTGTGCAGCACCGCGTCCTCGGCGGACGGCTCCGGCTCGGCCGACGCCTCGTTGGTCCGCGAGACGAGCAGCCGTACCTGCCGGAGGCATTCGTTGCGCACGATCCGGAACATCCACGAGGCGAGCGCGCCGGTGGCCCGCAGGGTGCCGATCTTCCGGTACAGGATGATCAGCGCCTCCTGCGCCGCGTCCTCCGCGTCCTGCGGCGAGGCGCACAGCGAGATGGCGAACTTGCGCACATGAGGCTGCGATTCCATGACGACGGTGGTGAGCGAAGTGACGTCGCCGTCCTGAGCGGCCTTGATCAGCCGCTCGTCCGGCCAGGAGAAGCGTTGGCTCATGTGCTAGTCATACCCGTGCGGCGCCCCGCGCGCAGGCGTTGGTCAGCCTCGGCTCTTGTAGCGCCGCATGAGGTGCCAGCTGCACGCGCCCACGAGCAGGGCTCCGATCACGACGAGGCCAGTGACCATCATGGGTTTTCCTCCTGGTTCTGTCGGCCCGTTCGGCCGGTACACAGACAAGAGGCGGGAAGGTCCGGAAAGGATTCTCCTTCCGCCGAAGTTTTTCTCCGGACCGTGCGTCGCCCCGCCTGCGCAGCCGCGGCATGCGATCCGCGGCACCCCGGAGACGACGGCCCGTGCCGCCCGTCCGGCCCGCCTTCTCGAAAGGGCGCGGGACGTGCGGCCGGGACCGATCGCCCAGGAAGCCCTTCCCAGGTGTCTCGGCGTTGCCTGTCCCTTCGAGGCTGTGCGGACGGCTGACCGTGCACACGGCCGTCCAGGAGCGTCGGATCCGGCGAGGACGGGGCCGCCGGTGGTTCGCGGAGCAGCCGGCCCCTCCAGAGCCGGTGCGGTCCACGGGGGTGCGGGGAGGGGCGCGAAAAGGGGCGGGTGACGCCTTCGGCCCCGGTGCTTCCCTTCAGGGGGCACCGGGGCCGAAGGCTGTGCGGGGGCTGCGGACGTCAGTCGTCGTACGACAGGCCGTGCCCGGAGCGGAAGAGGACCTCGGCCGGGTCGTCGGCCCGCTGGACGGGCACGGGCAGCTTGCCGCGCGGCTCGACCCGGCCGGCGATCACCCGGGCGGCGGCGCGCAGTTCGACCTCGGTCCAGCAGTAGGAGACCAGTGAGGCCGGGACGCCGCCGAGGTGGGCGATGTCGTAGGGGTTGCGCACCGCGAGGTGGACGACGGGGACGCCCGTCGCGAGCAGCCGGGACACCAGGGTGCGCTGGGCGCTGGTGGCGCCGACGTTGTCGGTGGTGACCACCACCGCGTCCCGTCCCTGTGCGGCGGCCACGGCCTCGTCGATCTTCGCCGCGTCGGGCGCCCGGCCGGTGGCGAGGTGGGTGGTGCTGTAGCCCAGTTCCTCGAACGCCTTGGCCAGCTCGGGCACCGTGGTACGGGTGTCGTCGGTCGGGAAGGCCGGGCTGGCGCCGACCACGAGCAGCTTCCTCTGCCCGCGGCGCAGCGGGAGCGCCCCGTCCTCGTTGACCAGCAGGGTGGTGGTGCGCTCGGCGATCCGGGCGGCGGTGAGCCGGTGCCCGCGGGCGCCGACGACCCGGTCGACCTCCTTCGGGGAGACGTAGGGGCTGCCGTCGAGCAGACCGACCTTCTCCTTGAGCCGCAGGATGCGCAGGACCGACTCGTCGAGCCGGTCCTCGGTGATCTCTCCGCTGCGGACGGCGGCCAGGACGCCGTGGTAGGCGACGTCGATGTCCGGCGGGAACAGCAGCTGGTCGGCGCCGGCCTTGAGGGCGAGGACGGGCACGCGGTCGTCGCCGTACTTGGTGCGCACGCCCTGCATGTTGAGGGCGTCGGTGACGATCACGCCGTCGAAGCCGAGTTCGTCGCGCAGTACGCCCTGGAGGATCGTGGGCGACAGGGTGGCCGGTTCGTTGCTGGGGTCGAGCGCGGGGACCTGGAGGTGCGCGGTCATGATCGAGTCGACGCCGGCGACGATCGCGGCCTTGAAGGGCGGGGCGTCGATGCGGTCCCACTCCTCGCGGGTGTGGGTGATCACGGGCAGTCCGGTGTGGCTGTCCTCCCCGGTGTCCCCGTGGCCCGGGAAGTGCTTGGCGCAGGCCGCGACACCGACCTGCTGATAACCCGTCACCTGGGCCGCCACCATACGACCGACCTCGCGGGCGTCGGCGCCGAAGGAGCGGACGTTGATGATGGGGTTGGCCGGATTGACGTTGACGTCGGCGACCGGGGCGAAGTTCTGACGGATGCCCAGGGCGGCGAGTTCGGTGCCCGATATCCGTCCGGCGGTGCGCGCGTCGGAGAGCGAGCGGCCCGCGCCGAGCGCCATCGCGCCCGGCAGTTGGGTGGCGCCGCTGCCGATGCGGACATTGACCCCGTGTTCCTGGTCGATGGAGATCAGGGACGGGACGGGGGTGGGCAGGGCGAGCGAGGCCCGCTGCACACCGTTCGTCAAGTCCGCGACCTGCCGGGGGTCTTGGATGTTGTTCGTCCAGCCGGAGAAATAGATGACACCGCCGATGTGGTACTTGGCGATGAGCTCGGCCACGGTGCGGACGCCGAGTTCCCTGAGGTTGCGGTCCTGGTCGAACTGACTGGGAGAAGTCGCCGACGTACCGTAGAAGTACGGCACGAACAGCTGGCCGATCTTCGCCTCGATGCTCATCCGGGAGATGATCTTCTTGAGGCGGTGGTCGCGCTTGTGCGCGACCGCGGGGGTGGCCGTCACGCCCACGACGCCCGTCGCGGTCCCGGCGATCACGGTCGCGGAGGCGAGAACGGTTCGTCTGGACAGACTCCGGTCCTGCATGCGGACATGCTCCTTCCAGCCTTGCCCATGAAGGGAGTTGAAGGAAACGCGAAGACTCCGAGCAGGGGGAAACGTAGCCCTCGGATCATGGGCAGGACAAGAGGTCTAGACAAAATGAGGGCTACCCCGCCGCGCGTGTGGGTGCCCCGAGCCGGGCCGGCACGTGAAACACGCCGCTTCCCGCGATCTTGGGGCGCCTGGCTTGATCTTTGGCCTGTGCGGTGGGGCCGTGGAGTGGCCGGCTTCGGGCCTTGACCCCGGTTTCCGGTCACGGGTCATGCGGCTTGGGCCGGCGTGGTCGGTGTCGTCCGGAAGGCGTTCTCGTAGGCGGTCGGGCTGCGGTGGCCGAGCCGGACGACGTCCGGTACGGACAGGTGCCGCAGGGCGCGGTCGGCGAAGGAGATGACCGACAGCCGGCCGACGGACGCGATCCGTACGTCCTCGCCCCGGCACGCTCCGAGAAGCAGGACGTCACCGTGCCGCCTTGCCCGCGGGCGGCGGGGCGAAGCCCGACCGTCCGGGGGACGACCGGGCTCCTCGAGGTCACGCCGCGGTGGACGGGAGCCTCAGAAGGTCAGGCTCCAGCCGTCGAGGTATCCGGGGTCGACGGTGAAGATGCCGGGAGTGTTGTCGGTGACGCGCAGCTTCCACGTGCCGTTGGCGGGCACGGCCGACGCGTCCACGGTGAACGTGGCGTGGAGTTCCGTGCCCATGTCCCAGACGAAGTCCTTCACCAGGATCACCGTGCCGTCCTCGGCGACGAGGTTGATCACCTGTCCGCCGATGAAGTCGTGGACGAGGTCGACGGTCACCTTGAGGTCGTCGGGCGCGTTGCCGGTCCGCCCCGTGACGGTGATGGGTGACTCGACGGTGACCCAGTTGGGGATGTCGACCCGGGCCGGATTGGTGAAGAAGTCCCCGCCGGAGGCCAGCACGGACCAGGTGAAGGACAGTTCGCGGGTCTCCGAGGCGGAGTTCGTGACGGTGACGACCGCGGAGAAGTCGCCCGCCGCCGTCGGGGTTCCGCTGATGACCCCGGTGGCGGTGTCGATGCTCAGTCCGGCGGGCAGGCCGGTCGCGGCGTAGCCGAGAGCGCCGGGACGGGTCGAGACCGCGTCGATCCGCAGTTCGGTGGGTTGGCCCACCGCGGACTTCTGGGTGGACGGAACGACGGCCGCGATGTTGTTGACGTACGAGGGGCCGACGTTGACCGCGGCCCAGGCGTTGCCGACGGCCGTGTACACGTCGGCGGCCATGCCGAAGAGGTCCTCCGCGGCCTGGAGTGTGGCGGCGCGGGCCCCCGCGTAGTCGGTGCGGCTGGTCATGTGGACCGTCAGGGCCCGGTACCAGATGGCGGCGGCGTTCTCGATGCCGATGCCGGCGACCGGGTTGCCGTCGTAGGTGGGGCTGTCGTACATGACGCCGTTGATGGTCTTCCGGCCGCTGCCTTCGGCGAGCAGGTAGAAGAAGTGGTTGCCCACCCCGGAGCTGAAGTGGGGGTCGAGCTTCCTGGTCTCGGAGGTCCAGTAGTCCTGGGACGTCCCCTTCGAGGAGGCGTCCTTGGACGGCCGGTCCATGTACCGGATCGGCTGGCCGGTGCCGCGCAGGTCGATCAGCTCGGCCATGGTGTAGTCCGGCGTGTCCAGCGGGTTGTCCGCGTAGAACTCCACGGCTGCGGCCATGATGTCGCTGGTCGCCTCGTTGAGGCCGCCCGACTCACCCGAGTAGTGCAGGTTCGCGGTGGCGTGGGTGACGCCGTGACTCATCTCGTGGGCCACGATGTCCAAGGAGGTCACGGGCCGGGCGTCACCGATGCCGTCACCGTAGGTCATGCAGAAGCACAGGTCGTCCCAGAAGGCGTTGGCGAATTCGCTGCCGTAGTGGACCCGGGAGCGGGCTCCCACCCCGTCGTCGGCGATGCCGTTGCGGCCGAACCGGTCCTGGTAGAAGTCCCACGTCTTCTGTGCGCCGTACGTGGCGTCCACGGCAGCCGTCTGCTCGTGGGCGGCGGTGCCGTCGCCCCAGTGGTCGTCGTCGTCGGTGAGCAGGCTCTGCGTGTTGTCCTGGGCGAACGAGTAGGTCCGGTGGTTGCCGCGCGCCGGGTCGGTCAACTCGTACGCGGTGCCGTTGTGGACCGAGCCGATCCGCACGGGGCCGCTGTACTGGCTCCGGCCCTCACCGGCGCGGATCTGCTCCACGGCGTGCAGTTGCTCGCCGGTGGTGGCGTCGGTCACCACCTGGAGGCGGCTCGGGGCGCCGTCCTGCTGGACGCCGGTGACGAAGGTCTCCCAGGCCAGGACGGGTTCGCCGGAGCCCGCCCAGACGACCTGGCGGGGAGCCTGCGGAGCGGCGGCCTCGGCGGTTCCCTTCTCCTTGCCCGCTGCCAGCGCCTCCTTCCTGGCGGCGCCGACGGTGACGGTGGGCCTGGTCGTGTCGACGGCGATCTGCGCCGAGGTGGCCTTGGTGACGGTCCTGGAGTCGCCGTCCTGGTGGACGACCAGGTCGCCGCCGAGCACCGGGAGCCCGGCGTAGGTGCGCTCGTAGCGGGTGTGGACGGTGCCGTCCGCGTCCTTGACGACATCTCTCGGCACGAGCTTCTCGCGGTCGCCGAGCTTCAGCCGGCGGGCGGTGGCGGCACCGCCGGCGGCGGCCGACTCGAGCAGCTTCTCCCGCTCTTCGGCGGAGAGTTCGACGCTCCCGGACCCGGGCTCGGGCCGGGCCTCGATCTGCCGGGGCGCCCGGTCCTTGTCCGCGGCGAAGGCGGCCGGGCCCGCGGCCGTGGTGGCCGGGAGCAGGAGCGCTCCCACGGTGAGCGCCGCGGTCAGCACCGCGCGCTTGCGCGAAGTGGCAGCGCCCCGAGGAGGGTGAGATCCGGATATCGGAGAATGTCGTAATGATGACGGTCTGTCAGTCACTTCTGCAGCTCTCCCTGTGTACGGCCGTACGCGCGACGGCCGGTGCCCCGGATGCCGGACGTGAACCGGCACAACCGGCCCCAGGCAGCGGTGCGCACCACCTGGAACAGCTCGATGCTTTCAAGAAATTAAGTGAACGGGCAGAGATGGACGGTCGGTTGTCCAAATCTCATTGACTGATCGGCTGGGCGTCCAACGCACTTGAACGAAAACCCACTTGAGGTGACACTTTCCCACAGCGCGCTTCTGACCTGCTGTTTTAGCGATGAAGTTTCACCACGCAGACCCCCTTCGCGCCGCTGGAGGGCGTGCCCGCAGTCCACAGGGAGTCGGGATCACCTTCGCGCCACCCTCGAATCCGCATGTCGCCTGCCGGTCATCCAGATGTAACAGAATGAATGACCAACGGCACTTG
Source organism: Streptomyces sp. AC558_RSS880 (assembly GCF_019049255.1). GTDB lineage: Bacteria > Actinomycetota > Actinomycetes > Streptomycetales > Streptomycetaceae > Streptomyces. The sequence goes on from NZ_JAGMUJ010000159.1 coordinate 11,185, forward strand.
CCTTCCTCGACCTTCAACTACTTGAAGGCAAATCAGAACCGAGGAGGCATATTGCTAAGGGCTTTCAGGTCGTCAACGTGTTGCTTCCCGCTGTCGCTCCGCGAGGTCGAGGAGCTGATGCTCGAGCGTGGCGTGCTCGTCTCCCACGAGGCCGTCCGGCGCTGGTGCGCGAAATTCGGGCAGGCCTGGGTCAACGGCCTGCGCCGTCGGCAATCGGGCGGAGAACAGCCATCAGCCCACCCGGCAGCGCGAGCGTGCGATGAAGGGCTTCCGCTCCGTTGGCGGAGCCCAGCGGTCTCCGGCCGCGTTCAGCGGCCTCTCACCCCACTGCCGACCCCACCACCACACCAACGTGACGACGCCCTCGGTGGTGCTTCTTACCGTACGTCGAGGTAGTCGCCTGGTGCGTTGCTCGCCGCGGTGGTGGTGTCACCGGTGTAGCTGTAGCGCCAGTATCCGTCCCGGGTGGCGGTGACGGTGGTCTTCAGGTGGCCGGCGGAGCCGGCGGTCACCGTCTTGACGGTGCTGTAGGTTCCGCTCGGTGTGCGGAACTGCAGGCGTACCGGCTGGTTGGCGTAGCCGTGATACGTGGAGTCACTCCAGCTCACGCGGCTGAGTGTGCCGGTGATGGTGATCGGTTTGCCCTTGGTCACGGGCTCGGGTGCTGCGTTGGCCGTCGGCTTCGAGGCTCGCTGGACATTGACGGAAGCCGCTGACGTGCGGTGATGGTCGCCGTCCAGGGCGGTGGCGTTGACGTGGAGGCGCCAGGTGCCGGCGTCGGCGTTCTGGAGCCAGCCTTCGCCCATGACGAACCCGAAGGTGCACCGTGTGGTGGTTGCGCCGAGTGCTGTGCACTCGGGGGTGCCGGCGGCTGCCAGAGCGCCTGTGGGCGCGGTGCTGGATCCCCGGTACAGCCAGGCGTCGATGTAGTCGATGCCCTCGGGATCGCTCGCGGTGACGGTTGCGGAGAAGGACGCCTGCGCGGCGGTTCCGACGACCAGGTTCTTACCGCCGTTGACCGAGGCGGACAGGATCTGCGTGTCACCCAGGCGGGTTTCCGCCGCGGCCGTCGAGGCGCTCAGGCAGGTGATCGTCAGTGAGGCGACCAGAGTCGCGGCGGCACGCTTGCCCATGGAACCTCCAGAGGGAACGCCGGCTGCTCTCCGTGATCAGGGAGAACCGGAGCAGCGGGATGAGGTCAGTCGCCTCGCAGCCGCATTCTAGGCGTTCATGATCGTTATCACGATCAAGATCGACACCAAGGGGTACCGAGGTGGGCCGGCATGGCATTCGGCACGGCAGCCGGATCCGACAGCTGTCGAGCTTCAGCGGTCATCCTCGCCGGAGCGGCCCTTCTGCCGCCGGCCCCGAACCGACCTCTCTCAGCATCGGAACATGGGCGAGGGCGGCGCGTACACATCGCACGTACGCGCCGCCCTCGCGTTTCACTCCCCAGTCGAGCGCCGTCTACCCGCAGCCGGACCGCTCATGCGGTCACGGCCTGCGCGGGAGAGCAGCTCGTCGATCAGCCGGTCATCCACGGGCTTCGACGGGGCCGGCCCGGACGACTCGACGGTCTCGGCCTCGGTCGGATTCCCACCGGTCATCGGCGCATCTTCCTTGATCGGGAGTTGCGCCGGACGACTTACAGTCCCGATCAAGGCCATGATGACGAGCGGTCGGCCGATCCATCGGATGCGTTGTCCGCCATGGACCTTGACGGGTTCGCATCACCGGCCCGGCAGTAGGGTGAAACGGTGACCTCCTTACCGGAAAACTCGCCGCCGCCGATCGGCGAAGACGACCGCGATACGGCCGTGCAACGCCTGCGGGAGGCGTACGCCGAAGGGCTCATCTCGCACGAGGAGTTGGACGAACGCCTTCATCAGGTGCTCACCGCCGAGGCGCACAGCGAGCTCGCGTCGGCTCTGGTCTCGCTCCCGGAGGAGCACCCGGGAAGCACGTCGACGATCGCCGCCGCCGGCGGACGGATCCAGCGGCGCGGCGCATGGCGGGTACCTCGGATCCTCAAGGTCGGGTCGGCATATGGAAGGGTGCGCCTGGATCTGTCCCGGGCGATCATCGAGCATCCGGTCGTCGACATCGAGCTGCAACTCGGAACCGGCGGGGCCAGAATCACGGTGCCTCGTGACGCGGTGGTCGACGTCGAGGGTTTGAGCACTGGGTGGAAGGACCTGCGCTACAAGGTCCCGCCGCGTTCCCGGACCGGCGGGCCGACGATCCGCATCTCCGGGACCATGGGATTCGGACGTCTGAAGATCCGCCACGCCCGGCGTTGAGGCCCCGTTCGGTACTACGGCCCCCGCCGACCGCGGGGGCCGTAGCGGCATGGACGCCTGAGGTGTCCATGCGGTCACCGCACTAGACGAGGGGGCAGGTGAGGGGGAGGACGCGTTCGGTCAGCCGGCCGGTGAGGTGGGTGTCGGTGAGGGTGATGTCGGTGAGCCAGTCCGCCGCGGTCAGCCGGTCGATCAGGTCCCGCAGTTCGCCGGAGTCGACCGGGACCCGGGCGGTGAGGGCGTCCAGGGGGATGCCCCGGCCGCCGGGGCCGAGGTGACCCGAGGCGTCGGTCCGGGTGGCCAGCGTCAGGGCGAGCAGCCGGGTGCCGGCGGCGGCCTTGGCCTTGCGGAGCTTCTTGTCCGAGACGACTCTCTGGGCCCAGCCGGAGAGCTTGGGCCGCGTCTTCCTGCCGAACGCGAACGGGCCCGTCCCGTCCTCGGGGGGCACCAGGGAGGGGACGGTGATCGGGGTGGGATTCTCCGGCCGGGAGGCGAGCAGGTCGCCGACGGTGCCGGGAAGGGACAGCCAGCCGCAGCCGGTCAGCTGCTCGACCAGGTCCTGCGGATCGGTCAGGCCCAGCGCGTTGACGTCCTGGCCGACGAGGTTGCCGGTGCCGGTGTGCGCGGTGCGCAGGGTCAGCATCAGCACCAGCAGCCGTGCTTCCGGTCCGGGCAGCGGGGCGTGGTCGGCCACGTGCGCGAGGACGGAGCGCGCGTGCTCCCACTGCGTCGGTACGGTCAGCAGCCGCGCCACGGCCGGCCCGTCGCCGTCCGTGATGCCGCCGGTGCGCTGCTGGTGCTGGAGACGGATGGCGGCAGCGGCCTGCTCGGCACGCCGGGCCTCCCACCGCAGAGCGCCGTCGCAGGTGACATCGGCCCAGGTGGTGAAGGCGCGGGCCTTGCGTTCCTGGAGGTCGGCGAGCAGCGCCAGGTCGGGTTGCTCGCGCCGCTGGTAGGCGCGGAAGAGGTCGCCGAGTTCGGTGAGTTCGTCCCGCAGGGCGACGGGCCGCAGGTCGTGCGGGATGACCCGCTGGGCGATCCTCGCCTGCCGTGGGCGGCGCCGCGCGGGTACGGAGCGGGGAGCCGGAGCCCTCGTCCCGGCGGAGGCCTGGTGGTCGGAGAACTGCGGCACGCCCACGCCCGTGCGTGTGGTTGCGGGGGCCGGGCGTACGGTGGCCTGCGGGCCGGACGCCGGGGAGGTGCCCACGGTCTTCGCTCCGGGGGTGGCGGCCGCGCACCGCGAGCAGCACTCCATGGCCTGCCACCGGCGTCCTTCCCGGTCGGTGACGACGGCGAGGACGACCGGGCCGCCGCATCGCCAGGGTTCGGCACGCGCGGGGCGGCCGGTGTCGGGCAGATGGGTGCGGCAGCCCTCGGCCCGGCACGCGCAGTACGCCTCGGCCCTGGGGCCGGGGACGGCGCGCAGATGGGCCTTGAGGTGGGCGACCGCGGCCGCACGGCCGGCGGCCGCGGACGGCAGACGCTGTTCGGCGCAGGCGGGGCGGCTGCACGTGACGCGCACGGCCGCACTGCCCCGGCCGACGGCGTCCAGACGCACCGTCCACCAGCGCCCCGGCACCCGCTCGCCCAGCTCGTCCACCGCGGTCTGCGTCATCCGGCTCTCCCTCCCGACGTGTCTCCGATACCCGCCGCCTGCCCTCCCGCAGCGCTGCGCGGTGCACGGTGAACCCACCGTACGCGGCACGGGGGCCGGGACCGGCGGACTCGCCCTGCCCGCCGGCCCGCGACGACGGAGCGGCGTCACCCGGTCAACGATCTGGGAGCGGAGGTGGTTTTCCTGCGGGGGGTGTCAGTTCGGATCGGTACAGCCGCCGACGGCGGCCGAACCACGGCGTCCGGGGCGGCAGGTGAACCGCAAGCGCATCGCCCGCGCCGAGGTCTTCGACTTCGTCGAGACCTTCTGCAACCGCCGTCGCCCGCACACACACAAGACCTTCGGCCACCTCACCCCGGCCGGGACCGGGCAGCGGCATCAGCACACCCTCGCGGCACAACGATCACGTGCCCGGGAGCACGGGGAAACCTCACCCCGAGGGTTCCGGCAGTGCCGCCGCCGCCCGCGCCGCCAGGACGGCGTGGACGCTCCCAGGGGGTGTGACATCCGAGGACGCCTCGTCCGACGCTGCCCCAAGTCCGGGACCGGTTCTCCCACAACGTGCTTCACAGCATCTCCGAATCCCCGAAGAGTTTTCCCGCAGCACCTCTTCCGTTGGCCGTGCCCGGCTACCTTCGCCTCGCCCGGCACGCCAGCAGGAGAGGTACGTCCATGAGCACCCCGGCCCACCGCACCTCGACACGGCAGTCCGCAGCCGTCCTGACGTCGGCCCGGCAGCGTCAGGAAGGGAGCCGGACCGGGAGCCCGTCCGGAAACCCGGTGGGGCACCCCCTCCTCCAGATGCAGTCCGGCGCCGGCAACCGGGCCACGGCCGAGGCGGTGCAGCGTGCCAGGAGCGCGGACAAGGGGAAGGCGCCGGAGGACGGCGGCGCGTCCGCCGGAGAGAAGAAGAAGAGCTATCGCGACCGGATCGCCGGGCTCCTGGACAGGTTCAAGAAGAACCTCGAGCCCATCGACACCTTCATCAAGGGAGTCCAGACCCCCGCCAACGCGGGCTTCACCCAGCAGGCCGCCGCCACGGCCAACGAGGGCCTCAAGCACTCCGCCGCCGCCTCGGGAACCTCCGCCGCGTCGGGGAACCTCCTCACGGAGGCCGCCGGCACCGTGGTCAGTGGCATGGACGCGTACAAGAACATGAAGGACGCCAAGACGCACGAGACCGGGGCCAAGCACCACACGGCGAACAAGAAGGCCAAGATCAAGGGGACCGACGCGGTCATCGGCGCCGCCAGTTCGGGAAGCTACAGCGCTGCCATCGCCAAGGAGGTGACCAAAATACAGAAGGCGGCGGACGCCGCGGTGGCGTCCGAGGCGAGCGGTATCGCCAGCGCTTCCGTCGGCGGGATCAAGGGCATGCGGGCGGTCTTCCGCGTCGGAGCGGCGGCCCGCAAGTACAAGAGGGTGAAGGAGCTCGGAGACCCCCACCTCATTGAGGTGGCGTCACTGGCCCGGCTGAACGAGGCGCGGGAACAGGCCGAATGGGCCGCGGCGGAGGCGTACGTCGCGCTGGACGCCTACTGGGATCACGAGGGCGAGGAACGGCTGGAGCTCGTTGCCGAGGCCATCGACGCCGCCTGGGAGGCGATGGGTGGAGCCCGTGAGGCCGCCGAGGACATCAAGCGCGCGGAGCAGAAGAAGGAGGGGGAAGCGGAAAGGCTGACCAAGGTGCAGGAGTACGCGAAGAAGAAGCAGCTCACCAAGATCGGCAAGGAGACGGTCGGCGGCGCCTTGGGCGAATCCACCAAGGCCGCGGCCGGCGTCGTGACGGCGGTCGCGGCGGGAACGGCCGGGCTGGCGAGCAACCCGGTCGGGTGGGGCCTCGCCGGGGCGGGGGCCACTCTCGTCTTCGGCGTCACCCTGTACAAGGCGCTCCGCGCCGCCACGAAGCGCTACGAAGAGAAACGCCACCCCGAGCGCTGGGCGCCGGAGGGTGAGGCCCCGGAGGAGGCCGCATCCCGCGGTGAATCGCTGAAGCACGCCCTGACGTTCTGGAAGAAGGTGTCGAAGGGCGAACGCCAGGCCATGGCGCGCGAGATCTACGCCCTGGCGGCGGGTCCCCACATCACCGGCAGCGGCGACACGGAGCCCGAGATGAGGGAATCCGCAAGGGCCCTCCTCAAGGCTCTCAAAGCAGGCCCCACCGACCACAAGCTGGAGCAGGACGAGTGGGAGAGGACCCTCGACGACCCGGCGAAGACCGCCGGCTGGATCAGTGAGATAGCGGAACAGCTGGCCTCGGGATGACCGGGAGGCGAGGAGCGGGACGGTTCACCGCGCGGCGGGAGGATGGGTCTCGTTGATCAGGACGTCCCAGGTAGGGGCGAGGAGTTGGACGATGTCGTCGGGCTGGTGGTGGTCGGCGGGGTCGAAGCCCTCGCGCACCGCATCGTCTTCATCCGGCTGCGCCACGACCCGCGCACCCAGGCGTACCACGAACGCCGCACTCAGGAGGGCAGGGCCCGACGTGAGAGCATCCGATGCCTCAAGCGATATGCCGCCCGCGAGGTCTTCAACCTGGTCGGAACGGTATCCGGCGTCCCCCCGTCATAAGGGCGTCTGAGAGGGCGGTATGTGAGTGCATAGGTGATTTGCCAAAACGGGCATCACGCCTCATACCGCCCTCTGAGAGGATCGAGTCATGGCACGTCCGTCTCCCCATCTGGCGGAAGTCGCCAAGGCCGCCAGGGCGCGGCACGACGGGGCGGTGCTGAACGGCATCCGCCGGGCGGCACCCTTCGTGCACCTGACCGGGCGGTTCGAGGTGCCCGACCTCGACCCCGCGCCTGACGGAATCCGAGTGGCAGGGTATGCGCCAGGGAGTGGCCGAACTGGAGTACGTCTGGCAGGAGACGCACCAAGCCCTGATCGAGGCAGCGTACGCCGAACCGGCGCTGCGCGCCCTCTACCCGTTCACGAGCCACTGGGCGCTGCGCTTCTCCACCACCATCCGGCACGCCTTCCTCGACGAACTCGCCCACGGCAAAGCCCTGAACGAATCCAACGGCAGCGCCGACTCGACTTTCCACGGCATCACTGCTCCGGTGGCCAGGATGCTGGACTGGCTCATCGGCCATCACCCATAGGTCGCCCCTCGCATCATTGGCGAGATCATCGGCGACGCGGAGCGACGCCTGGACATCCCGCGCGACGTCACCGCCGAACCCATCCGGACCGCGCTGGGACTCGACAGCCAACTTCCCCGCCAGACACGCCTGGAGTTCCTGGCCGTGCGGTGCCCCCACCTCCCACGGCTGAGTCTCGCGCGCCGATTACTGCGATTGCCCCATCCTTGGAACAGCGTTCCGGGCGTGGGTAGCCACGCCCGGAACGCCGTCGCGTCGCTGCTGCCTGACTGTGCCACTTTCCAGGGGAGTCGTTTCGCGGTTGCTTCGGGAGTCGTTCTGTGACGTTCAGAGTGCCCAATGTCAGTACTTTTTTGATGTCACTCGTGAGCGCCGAGACGACGTTGGAGCCGCGGTACTCGAGACACGCCGGCCGAAGGCAGTCGGGCATCGTGGCTCAGCTGCCCGACCTGATCATGGGCATGGGCAGCACCCGTACGTCTGGTGGTGGGGCCGCACGGGCTCTACGACCCGGTGGTGCTCGCGGACTGGGCGGACTCCCCGTTCACCTGCGCCGGGACGCCTCCGGCGGCTATCGCACCACGACCCGGTCGCCCTGCGACGTCGCACCCGTGGCGATGGTGTTGGCGGTGAACCGCCAGCGCCAGGTGCCGGTGGTGTTCGCGGTGACCGTGGTGCGCAGCTTGCCGACGCTGTCGGTGGTGACCGTCTTGACGGTCTTGAAGGTGTCGGTGCCGGACTTGCGGAACTGGAGGGCCACGGACTTGCCCGCGTAGTCGTCCCAGACGTTGGTGTCCCAGTTGGCCCGCCGGAGCCAGCCCGTGACGGTGAGCTTGCCGCCCTTGTCGACCGGCTCGGGCGTGGCCTGGGCGCCCACCAGCTTGGCGTGCCGCTTGATGCTGAGCGGTGCGCCCGGCGACAGGTGGTGGGAGTCGCCGTCGTCGGCCACGGCCTTGGCCTTGAAGCGCCAAGCGCCCGCCGAGCTGTTCCGCAGGTCCTGCGCGTCCGTGCCGTCCGGCGAGAGTGGGAAGCTGTAGACGCACCGCACGGTGGTCGCGCTCTGCGCGGTGCACTCGTTGCGGGTGGGACGGATGACCAGCCCGTCGGGGCCCACCACCTTGGGGCCGATGACGCTGTCGATCCCGGAGTCGTCCGTGGCGGTCAGCGTGACGCTGACCGATGCCCCGAGCGTGGCGCCGACGCCGGTGGTCGCCTTGGCGAAGGTGATGGACGTGACGCGGGTGTCTCCCACGGTCGTGTCGGCGTGGGCGGCGGGCGCCACGGCGGCAAGGACGACCAGGGGAGCGCCGGTGACGACCGCCGCGTAATGCTTGCGCATGGTTCTCCCAGCACGAGGGGCCGGATCATGGTCCGGATGTGGGGGAGACCCGCGAGGACGTCACCGAGTTGTACGGATCTTTCATTCCGAAATCGGAATCTCCTATTCCGGCATACGGGGGCGAGGCGGGACCACCGCCCGGCTCACTTCCCTTCGTCCCCCGCTCGTCAATCGCCCCGGCCCTCGTGATCGACGCCAACGGCATCACCGTTACGGCGACGGCGGTGGAGACCGCTCTGGCCAGCCTGTACCGCTACGGTCTGCTCGGCGCTCTCAGAGGCCGGTTTGCACCTTAATGTTCGGTTCATCGCTGGGCTCGGGTGGGAGGTGCTGTTCGGTCCTCCGTGCCGGAGAAGAGCGCGAGGCGGCCCGCCAGGGCTTCATCAGCAGCCTCGGTGTCGTCGCCGGTTCCCTGGCTGGGCTGCACCCTTGACCTCAACCTTGGTTGAGGCGCAACACTCGGCGCATGGAGACCACAAAGAGCAGCACCATTCTCTTCCGCAATACCATGCGCATCACGGACGGTCACCTCGACGGTTTCCGGCGCGCCATCGCGCAGGCGGTGGCATTCGCTCAAGAGCACGGCCCTCAGCTCATGGTCGAGGTCTTCATCGACGAGGAGCGGATGCTGGCGCACAGCTTCCAGCTCTACCGCGACTCCGATGCCATCCGCGCCCACTGGCGGCTCTCGGATCCGTACATCCGCGAGGTGATGGAGCACTGCACCGTGCAGCACTTCGAGATATTCGGTGCACCGGACCATGACATCGTGGCGGCTCTCCAGACCCCCGATGGCGAATCCTTCCCCTTCGTCGTCTCGCCGCGCCTCGCCGGCTTCAACCGTCTTGGGACGCCCGGCTTGGGTGAATCACACTCTTAGCGTGGTTCATGACTCTTTGAGTGGATCTGCTGTCGCCTGATGGTGTGGCGGCGGGGCAGAATCTGCCGGTCCGCGCTTGGTGATCTGGTGCTGCGACCGGGTGAGTGAACGCAAGCCGTACCCGAGCGACTTATCGGGCGAGCAGTGGTCGTTGCTCGAGCCGGTGATCACCGCGTGGAAGGACCGGCACCGCTCGGTCAGCGGCCACCAGGGCGCCTACGACATGCGGGAGATCGTGAACGCGGTCCTCTACCAGGGGCGGACCGGCTGCCAGCGGGCCTGTCTCCCGCACGACCTGCCGCCCAAGAGCGCGACCTCCTACTACTTCGCCGCCTGGCGGGACGACGGGACCGACCAGGTCATCCATGAACTCCTGCGCTGCCAGCTCCGGGAGAGGGCCCGCCGATTGGAGGACCCGACCCTGGTGGTCCTGGACACCCAGAGTGTCCATGCGGCCGCCGGGGCCCCCGCCTCCACGAGCGGCCACGATCCGGCCAAGCGGGGGCCCGGCCGCAAGCGGGGTCTTGCCGTGGACGTGCTCGGCCTGGTCATCGCGGTGGTCGTCCTCGCCGCGAACATCCACGACAACGCCGCCGGCATCATCCTGCTGGACCAGGTCGCCGAGCACGCCGGCGGAAGCGTCCGCAAAGTCCTGGTCGACCAGGACTTCAAGAACAAGGTCGTCACGCAAGGCGCCGGCCTCGGCATCGACGTCGAGATCATCCAACGCAACCCGCAGGACAAGGGGTTCGTACCGCAGCCGAAGCGGTGGAGGGTCGAGCAGACCTACGGGATCCTGACACTGCACCGGCGCCTGGTACGCGACTACGAGCACCGCCCCTCCTCCTCCGCCTCCCGCGTCTACCGGGCGATGA
>NZ_JAGMUJ010000159.1:21307-207870 GCF_019049255.1 Streptomyces sp. AC558_RSS880
CACGCAGGCGGCGGCAGCGTGAACATCCACCCCCTGCTCGACGCCCTGGGCCTCCAGGAAGACGCCGCCCGGGCCCTGGCCGACGACCTCCGCGCACAGAACGACGACCTGCAGACCCGGCTGCGGGAGGCCGAGATGCACCTGGAGCACCTCGCGATCACCCGCAAGACCGTCACCGGCCTCGCCGACCGGCTCCCCGCATCCCCACCGGAGCCGCCCGAGCATCCGGACCACCCGCGCATCCTCGCCGTCTTCAACGGGGCGACCGGACCGCTGCGGGCCAAGGACGTCTGCGAAGCCCTCGGCCACGCACTGCTGCCGAAGAACGTCGAAGGCACCCGCGCCAAGCTGAAACGCCTGGTCAAACTCGGCATCCTCACCCCCTCTCCGGTGAGATGGTCGGGGGAGTGCCCGCCGCCCCGGCGGACTGCCGGTCGCCTGTGCGGGCGGCGGGAGCCCTGGATCAGTAGCCGTAGATCATCTTGTAGGCGACCTCGGGGAGGAACTGGCCGGCCGTGGAGCCGGTTCCGACACCGCAGTTGCCGTCGGACTCGCCCGGAGTCTTGATCCACAGGAGCATCTCGGCGCCTCCGCCCGTCCGGGTGGGCGTGCCGATGCGGCGGCCGGAGGGGTTGCACCACTGGCCGTTGGAGCCGTTGCCGTTGCGGCTGGTGTCCACGACGAACGGCTTGGTGTAGCCGTAGCGGGCGGCCAGTTCGTTGTTGACGGCGTTGCCGTAGGCGGTGTTCTCGGCGGTGGTGATGTAGTTGGAGACGTTGAGCGAGAAGCCGTGGGCCTGTCGGAGGCCGGCTTCGTGGAGGCGCCGGGCCATGGTCGCCGCGTCGGCCCAGCGCGGGTTGCCGGCGTCCATGTAGACCCAGGTGTTGGGGGCTTGGCGGTTGAACTCGGCGAGGGCACCGGTGAGCATGGCCTCGCGTTCGTCGATCTGGGCCTGGGTCATGCAGCCGTAGTCTCCGAGGGAGTCCGGTTCGAGGATGACGACGGCCGGGCGGGCCGCGATGCCTCCGGCGAACTGAGCGATCCAGTCGGCGTAGGCGGACGGCGAGGCGGCTCCGCCGGCGGAGTGCCCGCCGCAGTAGTCACGGTGGTAGATGTTGTAGGCGACGAGGATGGGCAGCTTGTCCCGGTAGTCCGCCGCTCCGGCGTAGGCACCTGTCGCGGTGCCGATGGTGCCGCTCCAGGAGCCGAACCAGCGGGCCATCGGTGTGTTGGCGATGGAGGCGTTGATCGCGGCGGCCCGGCCGTCGCCGGGGTTGGCGGCCGCCCACCGCCTCGCGCTCGAGTCGGGGTCCACGTAGAACCCGTTGGTCATGGTGGTGGGGTCGGCCGCGTGGGCGGAGGGTGCGGCGGCGAACGCCAGCGGCAGAGCACAGAGCGCTGCCATCAGGGTGCGGAGTCTGCGGCTCAAGAGAGTACCTCGGTTTCAGAGGATGTGCGCTTTGGGAGCGCTCCCACTGGAAGCGGTCCCAATCGTGTGGGTGGGCGGTTGAGCTGTCAATGGTCGGCGCAGCGTTCGACTTTCACAGGGGGACGTATGTCCTGTAGGCCACTGCACTGGAAGCGATCCCATTTCATGCGTCCTTGAGCGCTCCCCGCCTGTGAAAGACTCACGAGTCATGGCAGAAGCAGCGCCGCGTCGGCATCCGACGCTCGACGAGGTGGCCGAACGCGCCGGTGTTTCCCGCTCCGTGGCCTCCCGCGCCCTCAACAACGCCCCGCACGTCAGCCGCGCCAAGCGCGAGGCTGTCGAACGGGCCGTGCGGCAACTCGGTTACGTACCCAATCCGACCGCCCGCGCGCTGGCCACCCGTCAGACGGGAGCGGCCGCCCTGGTCGTCTCGGGAGAGGATCCGTCGATCTTCGCCGATCCGTTCTTCGCCCGGGTGATCGTGGGGGCGTCGGCCGCCCTGGACGAGGCGGACCTGCATCTGATGCTGTGCCTGGCCGCTTCCGACCGGGGCCGCAAGCGGGTCGAGGAGCTCCTGCGGTCCAGGGGCGCGGACGGTGTGATGCTGATGGCGCTGCGCGAGGACGATCCGCTGACCCGGATGGCCGACGAGGCGCAGATGCCCGTCGTGTTCGGCGGGCGCCCGGTCGGTCCGGCTCCCCGGTGGTACGTGGACGTGGACAACGTCGGCGGAGCGCGCGAGGCGACCGAGCATCTGGTCTCACTCGGCCGGAGGCGCGTGGCCGTGATCTGCGGGCGTCTGGACACCGAGGCCGGGCGCGCCCGGTACCGCGGCTACCGGGACGCCATGCTGGGCGCCGGTCTCGATCCGTTCCCGCCGCTGGAGGGGGACTTCACGGAGCGCAGCGGAGCCGCCGCCATGGCCGCGCTGCTGGCGGAACACCCCGACGTGGACGGAGTGTTCGCCGCCAACGACAACATGGCGGCGGGAGCGCTGCGCACCGTGCGGGAGGCCGGCCGACGGGTCCCCGCCGACGTCGCCGTGGTCGGCTTCGACGACCTGACGATCGCCCAGATCGCCGATCTGCCGCTCACCACCGTCCATCAGCCCATAGAGGCTCTCGGACGGGAGATGGCGCGCATGCTCGTCGCGCTCGTCAACGGGCAGGACCCCACCCCGCTGGTCCTCCCCACCCGCCTGGTCGTCCGGGCCAGCGCCTGACTCCCCACTGTCCGGGGGGACGGGCCCCGGTCCGAACGGGTCGCTCCCGGACGCGGCGCGGGGCGTCCAGGGAGCCGGCCAGGGTGGTCGAGGTCCAGCAGCGGAAGCAGCGACTGCCGTCCGGTCCGATGGCTTGGGCGCTGGTTGCAGCCTGCCCCTTTTTTTGCTGATGCCGGTCGCGGTGCCGGGTTCATCAGGACGGTCGCGGCCGGCACGCTCAGGACGGATGCCCGGCGAAGACCGAGCTGTTTCAGCGGGCTCATGGTTCTCCTGGTCGGGGCGGGGGCCGGGCGGTGCGGTCGATGGATCGGTTCAGGGTGTGGACACCTCGAACCGCGTGACGCGGACCGCGCCGCCGAGGGCCTGAGTGGCGTGGTTGAAGAGGGCGAACCGGTAGCCCATGAAAAACCGCCAGTCGTTGCCCATGGAGAAGGCGGGTCCGAGACGGGTGAACGTGATGCCGTCGGTGCTGTAGGAGAAGGTCCCGGGGCGCGGTGCGCCAGGGCGGATGTCCGCGTTCGCACGCAACCAGACGCGGCCGCCGGAGACGGGCGCGCTCGCGATCTCGGTGCCGGTGCCGGTGGTGTTCCAGTTGCTGTCCATGGTCAGCCCGGTGACCATCACCACCCGTGTCGCACCGCCGTCGCGCTTGAGGCCGATCCAGGCGGAGGAGTCACGCAGCAGCGCGAGCCCGGCCCGGTCGCCGTCCCGCATCGCGGAGTGGTCGAGCTGGACCGTGGCGGTGGAGGTGGGGCCCTGGATGCGGTGCGTGAGGGTGTTGCGGGCCCAGTAGAGGTCGTGGGTGACGGTCGCGGTCCGCAGCGTCAGGCCGTCGCCGACCGACCACTTGGTGTTGTCGGGGTTGTGGTTCCACTCCCATCTCGGTTTCAGGGTCGTACCGTCGAAGGTGTCGACGCCGGTCATCGGGGTGACCTGGCGGGGCGGAGTGGGTACGGCCGGACTGGGATACGTGGTGCCCCACGCGCCGTTGACGAGCTGTACGACGGGCCAGCCGTCCGCGGTCCAGGTGACCGGTGCCAGGGCGGGCACGCGGCCGCCGGGATAGGCGTCGACGAAGGCCATGTAGTACCAGGCGCCGCTCTGCGTCCGCACCAGCCCGCCCTGGTGGGGGACGCCGCCGCCCGGGATCGGTCCGCGCAGGTCGAGGAGGACCTGCCGCATCGTGTACGGGCCGAAGGGGCCGCTCGAGGACTTGAGGATGTACTGGCCGTTCGCGGGGCGGGTCAGGAAGATGTAGTACTGCCCGTTGATCTTGTAGAACCGGGCGCCCTCCAAGGTGCCGACGCTGGACGGTGTCCTGAACACCTCCTGCGTACGGACCTGGTTGCGGCCGTCGGGCGAGAGCTGGGCCACGCTGATGGTGGTGTTGCCGTACGCCACGTAGAGGGTGTCGTCGGTGTCGACGAGCAGGCCGGCGTCGTAGTAGGGGGTGCTGATCGTCGTCAGCCTGTTCCACGGCCCCTCCACCGCGGTGGCGGTGTAGAGGTACGTCCGGGCGAAGTCGATCTGGCCGAGCCAGTAGAAGGTCCTGTTGCTGGGCCGGTAGGCCAGTGACGATGCCCAGATTCCTCTGACATAGCCGCGGGCGCCGTTCAGGTCGTACTTGGCGCCGAAGTCGAGGACGGGTACCGAATGGCCGGCGATCTCCCAGTTCACCAGGTCGTACGACCGCAGAACGGGCGCGCCCGGCGAGTAGTGCATCGTCGAGGCCGAGGCGTAGTAGGTGTCGCCGACGCGAATGATGTCGATGTCCGCGAAGTCCTGCCAGATCACCGGGTTCGTGTACTGCGCCGCGGTCGCGAGGGCGGGCCCAGGGGGGAGGAGGGCGCCGGCGGCCAGGCCGGTGGCGGCCGCGAGCGTGCGGCGACGAGTGAGGGGTTGATGCGACCATGACAGATCCATGGAGGTGTTCACCTCGAGTTCATCGGTCGGAGTGGCTCTGCCGCATTCGAAATATCGAACATGGTGCGACTTGTCGAGCGTTCTGGATGATAGGAGGTTGGTGTACCCCGTCAACCCTTCTCGCATGAGTCGTGCGCCGCTTCGAAATGTTCGATGCGGCTGGTGCGGAGTCGGTGCGCCGCACTCCTGCTCTCTTGCTGATCATGCGACAAATCCCGGTCCCCCGGGAGGAGTTGACATGTCCGGTCGCCTCTCTAGTATCCGTGGGGCATCTCAAGTTTCCGAACGCCGATCGAAATTTCGAACCTTCTCCTCTCTTCCCTGCCGAAGGAGTCCCGGTGCCCAGACGATCAGGCGGGCGACTGTTCCGCCTCCTCACGGCCGCCGCGCTGACGGTGACCGCGTCCGTGACGGCCTCAGCACAGTCCACCGCCACGGCCGCGCCGGGCAGTCCGGCGCTCACCCCACCACTGGGGTGGAACAGCTGGAACAGCTTCGGGTGCGGGATCACCGAGGCCCAGGTCCGCCAGGCCGCCGACGCGATGGTGTCCTCGGGCATGCGGGACGCCGGCTACCGGTACGTGGTGGTCGACGACTGCTGGTTCGACCCGCAGCGTGACGCACAGGGCAACCTGCGGGCCAACCCGACGAAGTTCCCGAGCGGGATGAAGGCTCTCGGGGACTACATCCACAGCAAGGGCCTGAAGTTCGGCATCTACCAGGTGCCGGGCGAGCGCACCTGCGCGCAGACCGTGGGCACTTACCCGGGCTCCACGGGCAGCAGGGGCCACGAGGTCCAGGACGCCGCCACGTTCGCCACGTGGGGGGTCGACTACCTCAAGTACGACTGGTGTTCCTCGAGCGGCACGCGTGACGAGCAGGTCGCGCGGTTCAAGCTGATGCGTGATGCCCTGCGCGCCACCGGTCGGCCGATCGTCTACAGCATCAACCCCAACAGCTTCCACGCCATCACGGGGTCCACGTACAACTGGGGCGAGGTCGCCGACCTGTGGCGGACGACCGAGGACCTGCTCGACATCTGGCAGAACGGCAACACCAACAGCTACCCGATGGGCGTCGGCAACGTCCTGGACGTCAATGCGCCGCTGGCCGCACAGTCCGGCCCGGGGCACTGGAACGACCCCGACATGCTGGTCGTCGGCCGCCCCGGCCTGTCGCTGACCGAGTCCCGCTCCCACTTCGCCCTGTGGGCGCTGATGAGTGCCCCGCTGATGGCCGGCAACGACATCCGCACGATGTCCGCCGACGTCAGCGCGATCCTGCGCAACCCGCGCCTGCTGGCGGTGAACCAGGACTCCCAGGGCGCGGGCGGACGCAGGGTGCGCGACGACGGCAACATCGAGGTGTTCGCCAAGCCCTTGGCGGACGGTTCGGTCGCGGTGGGGCTGTTCAACCGGGGCGAGAGCGCAGCGACGGTCACCACGACGGCCGCCCAGATCGGCCTGGGCGGAGGACCGTTCACCCTCACCGACCTGTGGACCGGCGGCACGTCGAGTACGTCCGGGCAGATCTCGGCGAGCGTCCCCGCGCACGGCGTCGCCGCGTACCGGGTGAGCGGCGGCAGCCCGCTGGCCGCCACCACCTCACGCCTGCGGGGCAACGCCTCCGGCCGCTGCGTGGACGTGGACAACGCCTCCACGGCCGCCGGCGCCGCGACTCTGCTGTGGGACTGCCACACGGCCGCCAACCAGCTGTGGACCACATGGGCGGGCGGCGAGATCCGCGTCTACGGCGACAAGTGCCTGGACGCCTACAACCAGGGCACCACCAACGGCACCCGTGTCATCACCTGGCCCTGCAACGGCCAGAACAACCAGAAGTGGACCGTCGGCTCCGACGGCTCGATCCGCAACGTCCACTCCGGACTGTGCCTCGACGCCAACGGGGCGGGCACCGCCAACGGGACCCCGCTGGTGCTGTGGACCTGCAACGGCCAGGCCAATCAGAAGTGGACCCGCGCGTGAGCGACACGGCACCGGGTCATGGCCGGAGCGACAACACCCTCCCGCCGAGCATCTGCACCCCGCACGGCACCGCCCGCGGCTGAGCGCCGTGCCCGCCCGGGAGATCTCCGGGCGGGCACGGTCCCGGCTCAGGACGTCGTGCCCGTCACCGTGGTTCCCGACGCGGTGAGGCAGTGCGTCGTCGAGCATCTGATCCATCAGTACGGTTACAGCCAACTCCCAAGGGTCGCGGCACATGTGCTCCAGCTCGTGTTCCGCGAGCTGGAGCACATGTGATCCGTGGTGATCTTCCGCGGTGTCGAGCGGGTGGCGCGCTGAACGGTCGGCAGCTCCGGACGCGGGCCTGCCAAACAATGGACGCAACGGCCTTCGCAGGGTCCGTCTGTACGATGCTCGGGCGTCTTGCCTCACGTACCTGGCCGACAACGGGGTGCCGGATCACCTGCTCGCCATGTGGGCCGGGCACACCAACGTGAAGACGACGAAGAAGTGGTACGTGAAGCCGGACGTGGCGGACCTGCTTCCAGCGGCGGAGGCATGGGGAGGTCTCGCAGGGGGCGTGTGACAGATCGTGACAGATGAAGGTGTGAACCCGTGACCGAAGCCAGGATCGAAACGCTGCAATACCGCTTTGACGGGCCGGAACACCTCCCCGTGCTGATCTTGGGACCGTCCCTCGGCACCACATGGCACAGGTTGTAGAGACCGTCCATGGGTGTCCACGCCAGTCCATGGTGTGTGCGTTGTAGCAGGTCAGGGCTTTGCGGTCCGGTGGCGTCGGCGTAGTTGGCGACAGACGCGTGACAGGGCTGGTGATAGATCGAGGCCCTGCCGGGGAGCATCCTTGGCGGGCCTCTGCCTGGAGCCATGAGATGAAGCCCCACCGGAGCGCTCCGGTGGGGGCATCACCGTGAAGTTGACTGTGCGTGCACGCGTGACGCGTTCGGCTCGTCATGCAGTTTGTCTTCCAGCGCTGTTTTCGGGGACGCTGAAATTTGCGATCGCAGCCATGACGGACGACGACCCGAGCGGCTGAACACCGAGGCGTCCTTTGCCGCCCTTTGCGGAGTTGGCCCCATCGAATACTCCTCCGGCCGAAGTAGTACGTGCCGGCTCAACCACGGCGGCGACCGGCGGGCCAACGCCGCCCTGCACCGCATCGTCATTACCCGCCTGCGCCACGACCCGCGCACCCATACGTACTGCGAAGGCCGCACCCAGGAGGGCAAGACATCGAAGAGGGCTTCCCTTATGGTCGACGGCCGGGGCTCGCACGCGGCAGCGTCGCGATCACCCGGGCCGGACTGCGTGCATGCGGACTGCCGTGCCTTTCCAGTAGTCCTACAGCGGTGCTCACTCGGCTGTTGAGACCAGAAGGCACGGCAAATCCGCTACTTCACCGGGCTGACCCGCTTGCTCGAACTCAGAGCAGGTCACGCTCCATCAGGTCATCCGCTTCCTCCCAGGTGACGAAGGAGCACGCTCCGGTATTCAGGTCGACGGCCACGGGCAGGTTCCCGCCGAGTTGCATGTCCTGACGTCCGTGATCGAGGTACTCGACATGGTCGTAGGGAGCGATGAACCGTCCCTTGTCCGTGAAGCAGTACTCGGGAATGATCCTCACGTTGGAGGACAGCCCCCATGTTCTGCTTTCCTCCGTGAGGAACTCCGCGGCCCTGCGCTCGGCTTCTTCCGGGTCGAGCATGTCAGTTGGTCCTCATCACGTAGTAGTCGCGGTATCTCTTGTGCGCTGGATTGGCCTTGCCCGACTGGAAGTCGAGGAAGACCACCTTTCCATCGATGTTCGCGACATTGAAGTAGTGGCCCACGCCCTTCCTCGGCCATGCTCCTATGATCGCCCGAGCACCGGGTCCCCAGCGCAGCATGTCGCTCACGATGACGTTGAGGCCGCCGACCTTCCGGAACGGTAGCCCCGTCATCGCTGACACCTCGGCCCGCGTCAGCGGGCGGTCTGCTCCGGACACCCCGTTCGGATTCCGGCCGGCCATGAGGTCGTCGCCGGCGGTCGCACACAGTCCGCAGTTCCTTCGGCCGCCCTCCGGGTTGATGCGGCTCATGGACGACGGGGTTTCCGGTGTGTAGTAGGGGAGTCCGAACCGCGTCGAACTCGGTTCCCCGTAGTAACGTCCCCCGCCCGGCTCGACCGCGGCTCTGCGCCATCCCGTCAGTCCGCCGATTCCGACGAGGGCGATCTGCTGGGTCAGTTCTTCGGCGGTTTCGGCGTACAGATCGGCGAGGGCGTCGCAGCCCTGCTGGCGGAGCATGTATTCGGCGCGGTAGAGGCGGTAGGCGGGGCGGACGGGGAGGTACTTGTCGACGAAGGCGCCGGCGCCGCCGTTTTCGCCGGTGAATGCGTCGTGCAGGTCCCCGGCGAGGACGAAGGGCGACTTGAAGACGTCGACGAAGGCGTCACCGAAGATGCCCGCTGCTTCGCCGAGGCTGTCGACGCTGTCGTTGTTCGGGTCGTCGGGGGTCAGTCCGCTGGGGTCGGTCAGGAGGGTGGGGACGTTGTCGGCGTAGGCGTAGGGCGATATGTACGGCGTGGTCTGGGTGCGGGTGGCGGGGTCGGGTCGGGTGAAGCGGCCGGTGGTGGTGTTGTACTGGCGGGCGTGGAGGTCGAGGTTGCCTGTGGTGGTTTCGTAGCGGGCGCCGGTGTAGGAGGGAGGGCTGGCGGGGGCGCCGCCGGTGGTGGTGCCCAGGACCCGGGTGCCGAACGGGTCGTAGGCCCAGCGCTGGTAGAGGGTGCCGCTGCTGTTGGTGACGTCGACCGGTGAGCCCTGGGTGTCGTGGTGGTAGTAGAAGAGCGCACCGGTGCCGGTCTTGACGGAGGTGGGCTGGCCGAGGGGGTCGTAGCGGAAGGACTGCTTGATGGTCCAGGCGCTGTCGTACTCGGTGGCCAGGATCGGTAGCGGTGCGTTGGGGTCCCACTGGGTGCGGTGGGTGACCGCGCCGTCCTTGAGGGTGGCGACCTGGTTGCCGCTGGCGTCGTGGTCGTAGGTGTAGGCGGTGCCGCCGACGGTGGCGGCGGAGATCTGTCCGGCCAGGTCGTAGGTGTAGGTGTCGGCGCCCTTCTTGGTCTGGTTGCCTTCGGCGTCGTAGTCGTAGGCGGTGGTCGTGGTGCCGGTGGTGGTGGAGGTGAGCTGGTCGGCCGCGTCGTAGGCGTAGCTGGTGGAGGTGGTGCCGAGGCTGGAGGTCAGGCGGTTGCCGACCTTGTCGTAGGTGTAGGACGTGGCGCGGCTCGCGGCGCAGCCGGCGACCCAGGGCTGCGGGAAGCAGCCGGAGGTGAGACGGCCTGCGGTGTCGTAGGTGAGGTCGTAGCCGGTCGTGCCGACGTTGGCGCGGGTGATGTCGACGTGGGTGGGCAGGCCCGCGGGGGAGAGGGTGTGCGCGGTCTTGGTGACCGTGGTGCCGGCCTTGGTGGAGGTGACGGCGGTGAGGCGGCCGGCCCGGTCGTAGGCGCGGTCCTCTGTCTCGGTGTTGGGCAGCGCGGACCTGGTGAGGTTGCCGGCCGGGTCCCAGGTGTAGGTGGTGGTCTTGCCGTCGGCCAGCATCGTGGCGGTGCGGCCGTCGTTGTCGTAGGTGTAGGTGATCGTGTTGCCGTCGGAGTACTTGCGGGTGAGCATCTGCCCGGCGGCGTCGTAGGTGTAGGCGAAGCCGCGCGTCTTGGTGAGGTTTCCGACCGCGTCGTAGACGAAGTCCTCGGAGATCTTCGAATTGGCGCGGGCGGTCAGCTGCCCGGCGTCGTTGTAGCCGAACGTCGCGTCGGGAGTGGAGTCGGAGTGGTCGACCTTGGTGAGCAGGCCGCGCGGGTCGTAGGTGTAGCCGGTGGATCCGCGGGGCGTGGTCTTTTTGGTGAGGTTGCCGGCGGCGTCGTAGGCGTAGGTGGTCTCCCGCTGCAGCGGGTCGGTGACCGAGGTGGGGCGGCGGGCCGCGTCGTAGCCGTACGTGGTGATGTGGCCGTTGGCGTCGGTGCGCTCGCTGACGTTGCCGGCCTTGTCATAGCCGTACGTGGTGACCGCACCGTCCGCAGCGGTGACCTCGGTCAGCCGGTCGAGGTTGTCGTAGCCGTAGACGGTGGCGCGCTTGTCGGCGTCCGTCTGTTTGACCACGTTGTTCACCGCGTCGTAGGCGGTGGTGGTCACGCCGCCCAGCGGGTCGGTGACCGTGGTCGGGTTTCCGGCCGGGTCGTAGCCGTAGGTGGTCGTGTACGGGGCGGGGTCGGCGCCGGCGGCGTTGCCGCGCGGGTCGACGGCGGTGGCTTGGCGGCCGTCGGCGTCGTAGGTCCAGCTCTCCTTGTGGCCGAGCGGGGAGGTGCGGCTGAGCAGGTTGCCGTCGGCGTCGTAGGCGTAGGAGGTGATCTTCCCCAGCTGGTTGGTGCTACTGGTCAGCCGGTTGTTCTTGTCGTAGACGGAGGTGACCGTCTCGCCTGCGGCGTCGGTGACCTTGGTGACGTTGTCGTTCGCGTCGTAGGTGTAGCCGGTGGTGTGGCCCAGGGGGTCGGTGACCACGAGGGGCCGGTTGATCGCGTCGTAGGTCGTGTTGGTCGACGCGCCGGTCGGGCCGGTGACCTTCGTGGTGTTGCCTGCCGCGTCGTAGGCGTAACTCGTGGTGTAGGCGGCCGGGTCGGCGCCGGAGACGTTGCCGCGCGGCGAGACGCTGCTCAGCAGGCGGCCCACCTTGTCGTAGGTGTAGGTGATCTTGCCGCCGGTCGCGTCGGTCTCGGAGGCCAGGCGTCCGCTCGCGTCGTAGGTGCGGGTGACGGAGTTGCCGGACGGGTCGGTGGTCCGGGTCAGGTGCCCTGCGTCGTCGTAGGCGAACGTGGTGGTGTTGCCCGCCGGGTTCCGCGCGGACGTCATCTGCTCGGCGCCGTTGTACTCGTAGGTCGTGGTGCGGCCCAGAGGGTCGGTGGCCGAGCTGAGGAGCCCGCGGCCGTCATAGGCGTAGCTCGTGGTGTGGTCGGCCGGGTCGGCGCCGGTGACGTTGCCGCGCGGGTCCGTCTTCGTCAGGATCCGGCCGGCCTTGTCGTAGGTGAACGTCGTCTTCTCACCCAGCGGCGTGGTGACCGACGTCCGGTTGCCGGCCGCGTCGTAGCCGTAGGTGGTGACCTTGCCGCGCGGGGTCCTCACGGTCTCCAGCGAGCCGAGCGCGGTGTACGTGTAGGCGGTTTTGCCGTCCAATGGGTCTGTGGTGGACGTCAGCTGGTTCGACGTGTTGTAGGTGTACGTCGTCTTGTTCTTGCGGCCGTCGGTGTGACTGGTGATGTTGCCCGCACCGTCGTAGGTCCAGCTCTCCACGTAACCGAGCGCGGACGGGGCGCTGCGGGTGAGCATCCGCCCAGCGCTGTCGTACGTCATCTCCGTGGTGTTGCCGCGCTGGTCGGTGATGGCGACGGGCCGCAGGTGGCGGTCGTAGTCGTAGGCGATGCTCTTGCCGTACGGGTCGATGGTCTCCATCAGGACGTTGCCGGCGTACACATCGGTCCATACGCCGCCGTCCGGCGCCGTGGTGTGCGACTCGCTCTTGCCGTCCCAGGTGAACGTGGTGGTCTTGTCGTTCTGGTCGGTCTGGGTTTTGATGCGGCCCGCGGTGTCGTAGACGTTGGTGACCTTGCCGTCCGCCGGGTCGGTGTAGGAGGACAGCCGCTTGTTCGCGTCGTAGGCGTACGACGACGTCCTGTCGGCCGGGTCGGTCACCGAGGTCAGCAGACCGCCGGTGTAGCCGTACGAGACCGACGTACCGTCCGGCAGGCCCACCTTGGACAGCAGTCCGTCGGCACCGGGCGTGAACGTGGTGGTGCGGCCGGCGGCGTCCTTGACGGAGGCGAGCGTGCCGGACGCGTACGTCAGGGTCAGTCCCTTGCCGGCTCTGTCGACCACGGATGTGAGCTGGCCGCTGCTGTTGAACGTCCGCTTGGTGTGGTCCGGCGTGGTGATCGTATAAGTGCTTGTGTCCTTGACCAGCTTGGCCGCCGACCCGGCCGGAGCGGCGTACGTGCCGTCACTGTTCTGTGTGAAGACGAACGACGCCCCGTCGTCCGTCCGGTACGTCACCTTCCCCGTCGCCGCGGTCAGCTTGGCGTCGAACGGCGTCGCCCAGCCGCGCCCCAACAGACCGACGGCACTCGAGTCGGAGCGGTAGGTGCGCTCCAGGGTCAGCGGCACCCCGGGGCTCACCAGCGAGGCGTCGGTGAGCTGTTCGAAGAACATGCCGGTGGCCGTGTTGACCGGGTCGGCGCGGTGCGCCTGTGCGTAGCAGGTACAGATTCCCGCCTGCGCACCGGGGATCACCGGAGTGTAGAACGCCTCCACCAGCGGCGAGGTGGTCCCGCCGGGGCTCGACGTCCCGTCGGCGCTGTTGAGGAAGACCCAGGCGTAGTACTCCTTGCCGTCCTCGAGAATTCCGCCCAGCGCGCTGCCGGCCCACCAGAAACACTGGTCCGTGGGATAGGAGTTGCTCGCCCACCAGTCGTAGCACCAGGCCCCGGTGTCCGGGGTGTCGCCGCTGGGATCGTCCGTGGACTTCTTGATCTCCTGCTGGACGACCGGGGAGCCGCCCTCGTCCAGGACGTACAGCCACATTCCGGTGTACGAGTCCCCCCGCTTGGGCAACTTCACCTGCCCGCCGATCGACAGCATCCCCGGATACGCGGTGGCCCAGGACGACACCCACGTCGGGTTCTCGGCCGCCGCCGCGAGAGGCTGCAAAGCCACCTTCGACTCGGCGGCGGGCCCGCGTTCGACGCGGTCTGTGTCCGGTCGGCTGTGGGGCTTCCCCTTGGACATCCGCCCCGGCGCGTTCATGTAGTCGCGCATCGGCGACCGTTCGTGCCGGTCCTCGTCGACCTGCTTGCGGCGCTCGGCCAGCGTCATGGCCTTGGGGGGCTTGGGCAGGTCGGCGGCTGTCCGGGCCTGCGCGTGTGTGATGGCCGCGGTGACCGCGGAGTGGGGACGGTCCACGGGCGACGCCCAGGAGGGGGCGACCCCCGCTAGTGCCAGCAGAGCCAGGGCCAGAACGACCGTGACAAGTCTTCGCGCTTGTGTGCGCACAGTGCATCACCTGTGGGTCAGGAGTGAAGAGAGGTCGCGGTGATGCATGATCAGAAAAATCTCGAACTAACGTGCCGTGGAAAGCGGGGCCGAAACGCGGCGGAGTCCCCACTCACCCTGGACATGAGATTGCAGGCTGAGCGGACGAAGGGCTCCGGTTGGCCGCGCGATTTGGCGCGAAGCTGATCCAGAGCGCGAGGTGGCGCGGGTAAACGGACCCTTGACGGTGAGCCAAGGAAAGGCAGCTGACCGGAAACGGAAGAACGGGCTGCTTGAGTGCAACCTTTCTCCGGCCTCGGGCAGGCGATACGTGTCTGTCACGCCTGAGGGATTGATGGCCGACCCGCTGGCCGTTCAGAGCCGTCGCACCGACGTGCTACTGCGATCACCCGCCTCAGGAGGAGGGTCCCAACCGCAGGACGAGTACAGCGGAGGCCCGGGTGCGTGCCTCCGCGAGGCGGAGTTCGCCCTGGTGCCGGTCGGCCCAGCGGCGGTCCGCCAGTCATCCGCTCTGAACTCTGTGATGCAGACGGTGGATGGTGAGCAGACGGACGGCCTCGTGAGTGAACAGGCAGTTGAGGCTGCGGCCGCAGGCGACGGCGTACGTCTTTCGGGCAACTCGTCCGAATGCCAGTTAAGTTCGTCCAATGACAGCGAGCAAGCTCCGGGGATATGGCCGACGGCACGATCCTCCGCGGGGCGGACGTCGATCAAGCAGACGTTCGTGCTGTTCATCCGATGGAGCAATTGCTGACGGGCGAGCGACACGGTGTCCGTCGGCCCAGGTGGACGGCCCGGGTACGCTTGGCCGCGGCGAGATACTCATGGGCCACCCGCTGGAGCAGCTCGACCCGAGTGACCGCGCCACCGCCTGCCAACCGGTAGCGGACACGCACCCTCGCGTCGGGAGTGACGATTCCCGAGTGCGGGCCCTATCACTCATCGCCGTGGACGGAGCCCAGGCAAAGCCGGCGAGGATCTCACGTAGCAGTTACAGGACTTATGGACAGCCGCTTACCGATAGGGGACCCGAGGTCGTTCGTGCCATGGTCGACCAAGGACAGCCGGTAAGGAGGGCCACACGGCTGTCTGCCAATGCCGGTCACGAGTGAACGAAGAGCGAATTTCTTGTCAGCCCGTCCGGGCCAGGTTGGGCATTGGTTCGGGCGAAGCCGTCCGGCTGTGGTCGGGACGTGCCGGTGTGCCGGGATCGATGGGACGGTTGCGCGATGCCGTCCCGGACGGGGGTCTGACTCATGAGATCTACGACCGAAGTGTCCAGTCACAGGCTTGTCGACTGTCGTTGCGGGATGTTTTCTGCTG
This sequence comes from Streptomyces sp. AC558_RSS880, assembly GCF_019049255.1. GTDB lineage: Bacteria > Actinomycetota > Actinomycetes > Streptomycetales > Streptomycetaceae > Streptomyces. The sequence continues at coordinate 36,257 of NZ_JAGMUJ010000159.1, forward strand.
TCACCGAGCCACAAGGCGTGTCCCAATAGGGGCCTTGCCGAGTTTCCGGCGCCATCACGGTTCAGACCGCCCGAGCAGGCCGGTGCCATCCACCCAGCCAGCACGTCATGACGTGAGAGGCCGACCATCATGAAGACCCGACAGCGCAGCACCTCCTCGAGCACGGATCCTCTCGTTCGGCGCGAGGTCGTCTTGGGCGTGGACACGCACGGCGAGGTGCATGTCGCCGCCGTGATCTCCCCGCTCGGGAAGGTCCTGAAAACCGAGTCCTTTCCCGCGACGGCGGCCGGTTACCGACAACTGCTTGTCTGGGCCCGCAAGCGGGGGACGGTGCGCAGGGCCGGCGTGGAGGGCACCGGCACCTTCGGCGCGGGCCTGTCCCGTTATCTGCTCGCTCAGCAGATTCAGGTGTTCGAAGTGAACCGGCCCGACCGCTCGGCCCGCCGGCTGCTCGGCAAGTCGGACCCGCTCGATGCCCAGGCCGCAGCGCGAGCCGTGCTCAGCGGTCGCGCCCGAGCCCGGGCGAAATCCGGCGACGGTCCGGTGCACAGCGCCCGGATCTACAAACTCGCCAAGGACTCCGCGGTCAAGGCCCGCACCCAGGCGATCAACCAGCTCAAGGCCGTCCTGGTCATCGCCGACCCCGCCCTGCGGGAACGCATGTCGAGCCTCGGCAACGCCGAGCTGTTCCGCACCTGTGCGCGCCTCGGCCCGCACGACGGTGGTGGGGGAGACGAGGGCGCGGTGGCCCAAGCCACCCACATGACACTACGCATGCTCGCCGAACGCATCGAGCAGCTCACCGGACAGATCAATGAGCTGAACCAGCGACTGACCCGGCTCGTCGAACGCCACGCGCCGCAACTGCTCGTACCGGTGGGCATCGGTCCGGACAGCGCCGTCACCCTGCTGATCACCATGGGGGACAACCCTGAGCGGCTCAACACCGAGGCGTCCTTTGCTGCCCTTTGCGGAGTCAGCCCCATCGAGTACTCCTCCGGCCGGCGAAGAACGCGCCGGCTCAACTACGGCGGCGACCGGCAGGCGAACGCCGCCCTGCACCGCATCGTGTTCACCCGCCTGCGCCACGACCCGCGCACCCGGGCGTACTACGAACGCCGCACCCAGGAGGGCAAGACCCGACGCGAGATCATCCGATGCCTCAAGCGGTATGCCGCCCGCGAGGTCTTCAACCTGGTCAGACCGGTTTCCCACACCCCTGCGTTATAGGGGCGTCCGTGAGACGTGAGAGGGTCTGGGGCGTGAGCGAGACACCACCCAACACCCTGCAATACCGCTTTGACGGGCCAGAAGACGCTCCGGTCCTGATCCTGGGTCCCTCACTGGGTACCACATGGCACATGTGGGACCGGCAGGTCCCCGAGCTGACGAAGCAGTGGCGTGTGTTCCGGTTCGATCTGCCGGGACACGGAGGCGCCCCCGCCCACCCCGCGGGCTCGGTCGCCGATCTCACCACGCGGCTGCTCGCCACCCTCGAGAGCCTCGGCGTGCAGCGCTTCGGCTACGCGGGCTGCGCGCTCGGCGGCGCCGTGGGGATCGAGCTGGCCCTGCGCCACCCCGAGCGCCTGGCGTCCCTCGCGCTGATCGCCGCCTCGCCCCGCTTCGGCACGGCGGACGAGTTCCGCCGGCGCGGGGTGATCGTACGGACCAACGGGCTCGACCCCATCGCCCGCTCCGCGCCGGAGCGCTGGTTCACCGGCGGCTTCGCCGCCGCCCAGCCCGCGATCACCGAGTGGGCCGTGCAGATGGTGCGCACCACCGACCCCGGCTGCTACATCGCCGCCTGCGAGGCGCTCGCCTCGTTCGACGTGCGGGCCGGACTCGGCAGCGTCGGCGTGCCGACCCTGGTGCTGGTCGGCTCCGAGGACCAGGTCACCGGCCCCGCCGAGGCCCGTACGCTGGTCGCCGGGATCCCGGACGCCCGGCTCGCCGTCGTACCCGGCGCCTCCCACCTGGTGCCGGTGGAGCAGCCGGCCGCCGTCACCGATCTGCTGGTGCGGCACTTCTCCACCGCCTGGCAGCCCGGCTTCGACACCGCCACCGGCCACGTCGCCCTGCCGGCGGCGGCGGTGAAGCCGGTGCCGGCCGTCGCCCCGCCGCAGCAGGTCCCCGTCGCCGAGATCGCCCCGCCTGCCGCTCCGCAGCGGCCACAGGGCGGACCGGACGCCTACGACGCCGGGCTCAAGGTCCGCCGGGAAGTGCTGGGCGACGCGCACGTCGACGGGGTGCTGGCCGGGACCGACGACTTCTCGGGCGACTTCCAGGAGCTCGTCACCCGCTACGCCTGGGGCGAGGTCTGGGACCGGCCCGGACTCGACCGGCGCACCCGCAGCTGCGTCACCCTCACCGCCCTCGTCGCCGGCGGTCACCTGGAGGAGCTCGCCCTCCACGTCCGGGCCGCCCTGCGCAACGGGCTCACCCCGGACGAGATCAAGGAGGTGCTGCTCCAGACGGCCGTCTACTGCGGCGTCCCGGCGGCGAACAGCGCCTTCCGGGTGGCCCAGCAGGTGGTCCGCGAGGAGACCACGCCCCAGGAGTGAGCCCCGGGGGGTGCTCCGCGCGGCCGTGAGCGGCACGGGGGCAGGATGGAACCATGAAGCTCACGAAGAAGTCGCACTCCTGCGTCCGCCTGGAGAAGGACGGCCGCGTCCTCGTCCTCGACCCCGGAGGGTTCAGCGAGCAGGACGCGGTCCTCGGCGCGGACGCCGTCCTGGTCACGCACGAGCACCCCGACCACTTCGACGAGGGCCGGTTGCGGACCGCGCTGGAGACCGACCCGGCCGTCGAGATCTGGACCCTGCGGTCGGTCGCGGAACAGCTCTCGGCGGCCTTCCCGGGCCGCGTGCACACCGTCGGCCACGGCGACACCTTCACCGCCGCCGGCTTCGACGTCCAGGTCCACGGTGAGCTCCACGCGGTGATCCACCCGGACATCCCGCGCGTCACCAACGTCGGCTACCTCGTCGACGACGGGAAGCTCTTCCACCCGGGTGACGCGCTCACCGTCCCCGACCGGCCGGTCGAGACGCTGATGCTGCCGGTCATGGCGCCCTGGAACAAGATCTCCGAGGTCATCGACTACGTCCGGGAGGTGAAGCCGCGGCGCGCCTACGACATCCACGACGCCCTCCTCGCCGACCTCGCCCGGCCGATCTACGACCGCCAGATCGGCGCCCTCGGCGGCGCGGAACACCTGCGGCTGGCGCCGGGGGGCTCCGCCGAGCTGTGAGGCGGCGGGCGGCGGGCGAGCGTTGTCACAGGTGCCGGGTAGGTTGGGGAACATGCGCATCGCGACCTGGAACGTGAACTCGATCACCGCCCGCCTGCCGAGGCTCCTGGCCTGGCTGGAGAGCAGCGGCACGGACGTGCTGTGCCTCCAGGAGGCCAAGGTCGCCGAGGAGAAGTTCCCGGTGGAGGAGCTGCGCGAGCTGGGCTACGAGTCGGCGGTGAACGCCACCGGCCGGTGGAACGGCGTGGCGGTGCTCTCCCGCGTCGGCCTGAAGGACGTCGTCAAGGGCCTGCCGGGCGACCCCGGCTACGACGGCTCCGTCGAACCCCGCGCCGTCTCCGCGACCTGCGGCCCGGTCCGCGTCTGGTCGGTGTACGTGCCCAACGGGCGCGAGGTGGACCACCCCCACTACGCGTACAAGCTCCAGTGGTTCGAGGCGCTCAAGGCCGCCGTGGCCGGCGACGCGGCGGGCGGCCGCCCGTTCGCCGTCATGGGCGACTACAACGTGGCACCGACCGACGACGACGTCTACGACCGGGCCGACTTCGAGGGCTCCACCCACGTCACCCCCGCCGAGCGCGCCGCCCTCGCCTCCCTGCGCGAGGCCGGCCTCTCCGACGTCGTCCCGCGCCCCCTCAAGTACGAGCACCCGTTCACGTACTGGGACTACCGCCAGCTCGCCTTCCCCAAGAACCGGGGCATGCGCATCGACCTGGTGTACGGCAACGAGCCCTTCGCGAAGGCGGTCACGGACTCCTACGTCGACCGCGAGGAGCGCAAGGGCAAGGGCGCCTCGGACCACGCACCGGTCGTGGTGGACCTCGACGTGTAGCGAGACGCCGGCCGGCCGTCGTCCGACCCCGCGCGCCTGTGGTGTGCGACACGGTACGGATGACAGGCTGGCGGTATGAACATCCCTTTCCTGGGCAATCGGCGCCGGAAGACGGGGGTTCCCGATCCCGAGGGCATCGCGGAACTCCTCGCCGAATGCGAGCTCTTACGCTCCCAGGCCGACCGGGCGGGGGTCCGGCTCGACGACTCCCCGGCCTCGCTGGAGGCGCTGGACCAACTGGTGCCGCGCTGGCGGGACGACGAGGAGACCTCGACCTGGCTGGGCAACGACGCTGGACTGTATCTCGGCACCGTCATCGTGCGCACCGTGCCGGGGGCCGGCTGGGAGATCCGCGCCGACGGCCAGCCGGTCGTACGGCTCACCTCCGGCCGGGAGTTCGACGTCGTGGACGCCGGACACGAGTGGGCGGCCGACGGCGTGCCCGAGCTGTCCCAGTTGTACGCGGAGGTCGCGGAGGCGTGAGGCCCCGGTCCGCTGCTCGGCGTACACCGGTGTAAATACGGTTAATGACCGAGGAGTGCGTGTCGCGCCATCCCGGTGATCTTGTCCGGATACGGTGCGGCGGCCACCGCACGGCTGAGACGAGTAGGGGCGGGTATGACCGTCGATCCGCTGATCGAGCTGCGTGACGTCAACAAGTACTTCGGGGACCTCCATGTCCTGCAGGACATCGGACTCACCGTGGGCAGGGGAGAGGTGGTCGTCGTCATCGGCCCGTCGGGGTCGGGGAAGTCGACGCTGTGCCGGGCGATCAACCGGCTGGAGACCGTCCAGTCCGGCACGATCCTGCTCGACGGACAGCCGCTCCCGCACGAGGGCAAGGCACTGGCGAGGCTGCGCGCCGATGTCGGCATGGTCTTCCAGTCGTTCAACCTCTTCGCGCACAAGACCGTGCTGCAGAACGTCTCGCTGGGCCAGGTGAAGGTCCGCGGACGGAAGAAGGAGGACGCCGACCGGCGCTCCCGCGACCTCCTCGACCGCGTCGGCGTCGCCGACCAGGCGGACAAGTACCCGGCGCAGCTCTCGGGCGGCCAGCAGCAGAGAGTGGCGATCGCGCGGGCGCTGGCCATGGAGCCCAAGGCGATGCTGTTCGACGAGCCGACCTCCGCCCTGGACCCGGAGATGATCAACGAGGTCCTGGAGGTCATGCGGCAACTGGCCGGTGAGGGCATGACCATGATCGTGGTCACGCACGAGATGGGATTCGCCCGCTCGGCCGCCCACCGCGTGGTCTTCATGGCCGACGGCCGGATCGTGGAGGACCGCCCGCCCGGCGAGTTCTTCGGCGATCCGAGGAGCGACCGGGCCAAGGACTTCCTCTCCAAGATCCTCAAGCACTGACGGATGAGGCCCATGGATCCGTTCGCCCGGACCTCGACTAGGATGGTCCCTTCATCCCGGTGGAGGAGGGGACTCCGCGTCAGGAGCGGGGACACCGTCACCGGGAGGGGCCCACCGCCCCACGTCCACGGGGCGGCGGAGCACATCGGCCAGTCCCGTCCGGCGGCAGCCGGAGATCACTGCTCGCGCGGTGGACGCGACCCCGACGGGTCGCCCGCCGGCGAGGAGAAGGTCAGCTGCGCGCCGGACGGGTGGTGCCGGACGAGGTCAGTCCGCCCGGTGACCGGTGCGTGGCGCGGCAGCCGGCAGCGCGCTCTGCGCGGTCCTGGTCACGTCCGCGACCAGTTCGACCACATCGGGGCCGTACGCCTGTGAGTTGATCACCTTCAGCAGCAGGACGAACGAGTTCGAGCCGTGCTTGCGGGCCAGCCGCTCGTGGTTGCGGGCGAGATAGCGGGTCGCGGCCTGGTTGGTGATCGCCCGCTGACCGCAGAACAGGAACACCGGCCGCGTCTCGCGCCGTTCACCGGCGGTCAGCCGCGCCAGCAGGACGTACTCGGTGACGCCCGGGTCCATGCGGTAGCGCTCGGAACCGATCTGGAAGGCGCCCCGGTCCGGGCCCGGCTCCGGATCTATGTTGACCCGCACCCCCGGCAGCATGGCCGCCATGTGGGCCACCATCCGCCGGTTCGACCCCGGCCCGCCCACGCAGAACTCGGTCCGCTCGCCGAAGCCCTGGTGGGCCGCGTCCTGGGTGATCATCTGGACGTGCGCCCCGCAGTCCTTGATCAGCGCGGAGAGCTCAAGGAGCGCGAACACGTCGAAGCGGTGCACCGCCGGTTCCGCCGTCGCCGGATCGCGGTTGACGACGAGCAGGGACTCGGAGTTCTCCGGCAGGCCGAAGAACGTCTGCTTGCGCCGGAGCTTCCGCCTCCACAGATAGGTACGGGCGATCCAGCCCAGCGCGGCGCTGATGCCGGCGGCCACCACGCCCAGAACGATGTTGCGCACGTCGTCACTCATGGGCGCGCATGCTAGCGGTCCCACGCAAACCCGTGTTCGAGACACAGGCCGCATGGTCCGCCGGACGACGGGACGGCACACCCCTTCGGCATCCCTGACGGGAGCCCGGTGACGAACTAGGCTGCGCGGACAGCCGTTTACCGGAGGTACGGATGCGTCGTCCTGTCGCACGGAATCTCGCAGCCCTGGCGGTCGGTGCCGCCGTCCTGTCGGTGGGGGCGGCCCCGCCGCCCGACCGGCACGAGGCGCCCTCCCCGCACACGCCCAAGGTCCCGGTGGCCGTCGGCCACGGCGGCGCGGTCTCCAGCGTCGACGCCGACGCCTCCGCCGCCGGGATCGAGATCCTGAGGAAGGGCGGCAACGCCGTCGACGCGGCCGTCGCCACGGCCGCCGCGCTCGGCGTCACCGAGCCGTACTCGGCCGGCGTCGGCGGAGGCGGCTACTTCGTCTACTACGACGCCCGCTCCCGCACCGTGCACACCCTCGACGGCCGCGAGACGGCCCCGCTCACCGCCGACGCCGGACTGTTCCTGGAGAACGGCGAGCCGATCCCGTTCGCCGAAGCCGTCAGCAGCGGACTCGCGGTCGGCACCCCCGGCACGCCCGCCACCTGGCAGCGGGCGCTCGACAGATGGGGCGAGCGCGGCCTGGGCACGGTCCTGAAACCCGCTGAACGCCTCGCCCGCGACGGCTTCACGGTCGACGACACCTTCCGCGCGCAGACCGCCGCCAACGAGACCCGCTTCCGCCACTTCCCCGACACGGCCGAGCTGTTCCTGCCAGGCGGCGAACTCCCGGCCGTCGGCTCCACCTTCAAGAACCCCGATCTGGCCCGTACCTACAAGGAGTTGCGCCGCGAGGGCGTCGACGCCCTGTACCGGGGCGACATCGGCCGGGACATCGTGCAGACCGTCAACAAGCCGCCCGTGGACCCGGATTCCGGCTGGAACGCCCGGCCCGGCGAGCTGTCCGAACGCGATCTCGCCGCCTACCGCGCCAAGTTCCAACCGCCCACCAAGACCTCGTACCGCGGCCTGGACGTCTACTCCATCGCGCCCTCCTCCTCCGGCGGCACCACGGTCGGCGAGGCACTCAACATCCTGGAGCGAACCGACCTCTCCGAGGCGAGCGACGTCCGCTACCTGCACCGCTTCATCGAGGCCAGCCGCATCGCGTTCGCGGACCGGGGGCGCTGGGTCGGCGACCCCGCCTTCGAGGACGTACCGACCAAGGAACTGCTCTCCCAGCGGTTCGCCGACTCGCGCGAGTGCCTCATCGAGGACGACGCCGTCCTCACCAGCCCTCTCGCCCCGGGTGACCCCCGCGACCCCGAACCCTGCGCGACGGGCGGCCAGGCCGCCCCGACGACGTACGAGGGCGAGAACACCACGCACCTCACCACCGCCGACCGGTGGGGCAACGTCGTCGCCTACACCCTCACCATCGAGCAGACCGGCGGCAGCGGCATCACCGTGCCCGGCCGCGGATTCCTGCTCAACAACGAGCTGACCGACTTCTCCTTCGCCCCGGCGGACCCGGCCGTCCACGACCCGAACCTGCCGGGCCCCGGCAAGCGACCCCGGTCGTCCATCTCGCCGACGATCGTGCTCGACCGGCACGACCGGCCGGTGGTGGCGCTCGGATCGCCCGGCGGCTCCACCATCATCACCACCGTGCTGCAGACCCTCACCGGCTTCCTCGACCGCGGACTGCCCCTGGTCGACGCCATCGCCGCGCCGCGCGCCAGCCAGCGCAACACGGCACGGACGGACCTCGAACCCGGCCTGTACGACAGTGAGATCAGGCAGCGCCTGGAGGCCATCGGGCACTCCTTCCGGGAGAACCCGGAGATCGGCGCGACCACGGGCGTCCAGCGGCTGCCGGACGGCAGGTGGCTCGCGGCGGCGGAGAAGGTCCGCAGGGGCGGCGGCTCGGCGATGGTGGTCCGTCCCACGCGCTAGGAACACGCGGGGGACGCCGGTGCTCTCACAGCTCGGGAGCCGGCGTCTCCCGCGTCCGGAACGTCAGGCGCCCGTCCGCCGTGTCCACCGTCACCCGGCCGCCCTCCCGGACGCGGCCGTCCAGCAGCAGCCGGGACAGCTGGTTGTCGACCTCCCGCTGGATGGTGCGGCGCAGCGGCCGGGCGCCGTACTCGGGCTGGTACCCGCGCTCGCACAGCCAGTCGACGGCGGCGTCGGTGAAGTCGATCGCGATGTCCTGGCCCTTCAGCCGACGCCGGGTGTTCTCCAGCAGCAGGTCGGTGATCCGCCGCAGCTCCTCGGCGGTGAGCTGGCGGAACACGACGATCTCGTCGATCCGGTTGAGGAACTCGGGCCGGAAGTGCTCCCGCAGCGGCCGCAGGATCTGCTCGCGCCGCGCCTCCTCGTCCGCGTCCGCGCCGCCGGACGCGAACCCCAGGGTCGCGCCGCGCCGGGTGATCGCCTCGGAACCGAGATTGCTGGTCATCACGATCACGGTGTTGGCGAAGTCCACCGTCCGGCCCTGCGAGTCGGTCAGCCGGCCGTCGTCGAGGACCTGGAGCAGGATGTTGAAGACGTCCGGATGCGCCTTCTCCACCTCGTCGAGCAGCAGCAGCGAGTACGGGTGCCGGCGCACCACCTCGGTGAGCTGACCGGCCTCCTCGTGCCCCACGTAACCGGGCGGGGCGCCCACCAGCCGGCTGACCGTGTGCCGCTCCTGGTACTCGCTCATGTCGAGGCGCACCATCCGGTCCTCGCTGCCGAACAGCGCCTCGGCGAGCGCCCGCGCCAGCTCCGTCTTGCCGACGCCCGTCGGCCCGAGGAACAGGAAGCTGCCGATCGGCCGGTCGGGGCTGGCGAGCCCCGCGCGGGAGCGCAGCACCGCGTCCGACACGACGCGCACCGCCTCCTCCTGGCCGACGACCCGCTGGTGCAGATGCTGCTCCAGACCCAGCAGCCGGTCCTTCTCCTCCTCGGTGAGGCGGCTGACCGGGATGCCCGTCTGCCGGGCCACCACCTCGGCGATCGCCTCGGCGTCCACCCACAGGCTCTGCCCCTCGTCGACCTCGCCGTCGCCGCCGGCGTCCGCGATCCGCTGCCTCAGCTCCATGACGCGGTCCCGCAGCTGCGTGGCCCGCTCGTACTGCTCGTCGGCGACCGCCTGGTCCTTGTCGCAGGTCAGCTGCTCGACCTCGCGCTCCATGGCCCGTACGTCCGTGCCCTTGGTCCGGGCCCGCAGCCGCACCCGCGCGCCGGCCTGGTCGATCAGGTCGATGGCCTTGTCGGGGAGCCGGCGGTCGCTCAGGTAGCGGTCGGACAGCTCCACGGCCGCCAGCAGCGCCTCGTCGGTGTAGCGGACCTGGTGGTGGGCCTCGTACCGGTCCCGCAGACCGCGCAGGATCTCGACCGCGTCGGGGGGCGTCGGCTCGGGCACCATGATCGGCTGGAAGCGGCGGGCCAGCGCCGCGTCCTTCTCGATCCGGCGGTACTCCTCCAGGGTGGTCGCGCCCACGATGTGCAGTTCGCCGCGGGCGAGGGCCGGCTTGAGGATGTTTCCGGCATCCATCGAGCCGCCCTCGCCTCCGCCCCCGGCGCCGACGACGGTGTGCAGCTCGTCGATGAAGATGATCAGCCGGTCGGAGTGGGACCGGATCTCCTCGACGATGTTGTTCATCCGCTCCTCGAAATCACCCCGGTAGCGGGTCCCGGCGACGACCGCCGTCAGGTCCAGGGCGACCACGCGCCGTCCGATGAGTACGTCGGGCACGTCCCCCTCGGCGATCCGCTGGGCCAGCCCCTCCACGACGGCGGTCTTGCCGACGCCCGCGTCACCGATCAGCACCGGGTTGTTCTTGCCGCGCCGGGAGAGCACCTCGACGGTCTGCTCGATCTCGTCGTCGCGTCCGATCACCGGGTCGATGCGGCCTTCGCGGGCCAGTTCGGTGAGGTCACGGCCGTACTTGTCGAGGGTCGGCGTGCCCGTCGCGGGGCGGGGCCGTTCGGCGCGGACCTGCGGGGCCTCCGGTGCCTCCGGGGGGCCGGAGGGGGAGAACCGGGCCGCGTTGAGGATGTGGCCGGCGGCCGAGTCGGGGTTGGCGGCGAGGGCGGTGAGCACGTGCTCCGGGCCGATGTAGCCGGCGCCGGACGCCCTGGCCATCTCGTGCGCGTCCAGCAGGGCCCGCTTGACGGCGGGGGTGAGGGACAGCGAGGTCGGGGGCGGGGCCTCGCCCGGGCCGTGCTGGACGGGTCCCGACCGGTCGTCGATCTGGGACGCCAGGGAGTCGGGGTCCGCGCCGGACCGGCTGAGCAGGCTCCGGGTCGGCTCGGCGGAGAGGGCGGCGCGCAGCAGATGCTGGGTGTCCAGGTCACGGCTGCCGTGCTCGGCGGCGTACTGGGCGGCGCCGCGCACCAGCTCCCGGGCGGGCTGGCTGAGGAGCCGGCCGATGTCGATCTGGCGGGGGCGCGCGCCCCCGAAGAAGCGGGCGAGGAATTCTGCGAAGGGGTCGCCCTCCGGGCCGACGAAACCACTCGTCATCGTCATCCGTTCCTTCGCTGGGTCGACGTGCCGGGGCCGGGTAACCCGGTCGGGGCTCGCTCATGCCCACGATGACACGTTCCGTATCCGCGGGCATGTCAGGAGGGCGACGGAGTGCGGCCCGGGGACCGGCGGTAGCCCGGCCGCAGCATCTGGCTCGCGGCCAGCTCCCGGTAGAGGGGGTTCGCGGCCAGCAGCTCCTCGTGCCGCCCCTGGCCCACGGTCCGGCCCCGGTCCAGGACGACGATGTGATCGGCGTGCCGCACGGTGGACAGGCGGTGGGCGACGACCAGCAGGGCGCACTCCCGGGCCACGTCCTTCATCACCGTGGTCAGCGCCGCTTCGTTGATCGCGTCCAGGTGGGAGGTCGGCTCGTCGAGCAGCAGCAGCGAGGGACGGGCGAGCAGGGCCCGGGCCAGCGCCACGCGCTGGCGTTCGCCGCCCGAGAGGGTGCCCCCGCGCTCGCCGACCACGGCGTCCAGACCACCGGGCAGCCGGTCGACGACCTCCTCGAGCCGGGCCAGCTCCACCACCCGCCTCAGCTCCGTCTCCGGGGCGTCGGGCACGGCGTAGGCGATGTTCTCCCGCAGGGTGCCGTGCACGACGTGGGTGTTCTGGTCCACGACGGCGATACGGCGCCGGCACGCGTCACGGCCGAGTTCGACGGCCGGCCGGCCGTCGAAGAGCACGGCGCCCGCGTCCGGCTCGTAGAAGCCCGCGACCAGTGCGAAGACCGTGCTCTTCCCGGCGCCCGAGGGGCCCACCAGGGCGACCTGGCGGCGCGGGGCGACGGCGAAGGACACGCCGCGCAGCACCGGCCGGTGCGGGTCGTAGCCGAAGCGGACGCCGTCCAGGGCGAGCGCGGGCCGCCCACCGTCGCCGGGCGTCCCGGGGCGGGGCCGGACGCGGGCGGGCGCGGCCGGGACCGACGGCCCGGTGCGCTCGACGGGAAGGCGCAGGACCTCCTCGACGCGCCGGTGGGCGCCCATGCCGCGCTGGACGAGGCCCACCGCCTGGAAGACGGAGGCCAGCGGCAGCACGAGGTAGGAGGCGTACAGCAGGAAGGCGACCAGGTCGCCGAGGGAGCCGTCCCGGCCGCCCACGCGCAGGCCGCCGACGACGAGGACCACGAGGAAGGAGCCCTGGACGGCGAGTTCGACGGCGGGGCTCATGACGGAGGCGAGCTTCGCGGTGCGCACACCCGCGTCGTGGGCCTCCTGCACGCGCGCTCCCACCCGGGCCGTCTCGCGCCCCTCGGCACGGTGCACCCGGACCATGGGCAGGGCGCCGAGGGCCCGTTCCAGGTCGGCGGCGACGGCACCGACCGCGCGCTGCATGCGTTCGGAGGCGCACCGGATCCCCTTGAGCAGGGAGGTGACGACACCGGCCGCGGCGGCCACGGTGAGCGCGACCAGGAGCAGCAGCAGCGGGTCGAGCCACGCCATCAGGACCACGGCCCCGACGGCGACGACGCTTCCGGTCACCAGGTCGACCAGGGCCTGCGAGACGACCTCGCGCAGCAGGGCGGTGTCGGCGGTGACCCGGGAGACGAGGTCGCCGCAGCGGTGGCGGTCGTACTCCCGCATCTCCAGCCGGAGCAGCCGGTCCACCAGGCCGAACCGGAGCTGCCGTACGACGCCCTCGCCCATGCGCTCCAGGAGGAAGCGTCCCACCGAGCCGGTCGCGGCCTCGGCGGCGAACAGCGCGCCGAGCAGGGCCAGCAGCGGCCAGACGACCTGCCCGCGGCCGCTCGCGTCCACGGCGTGCCGGGCCACGAGCGGCTGGGCCAGCCCCAGGGCGGAACCCGCGAGGGTCAGTACGGCGGCCACGGCGACGGCCCGCCGGTGCCCGGCGGTGAGGCGGTAGAGCGTACCGAGCGCCGCCCGGGTGGACCGGTCCTCGCCCGGGGCCGACGGGGGAGCGGGGAGACCGGCCGATTCCCCGGTGTTCCGGGCCGGGGAGTCGGTGGTGGGGACGTCGGCCGCGGGGGCGTCGGTGGTCGGGGTGTCGGCCGCGGGGGTGTCGGCGGCCGGGACGTCGGAATGCCGGGACATCGGGGCGTCGGTCACCGGGACGGCGGGCGGGGGTGGGGCTCGACGGAGACCAGCCGGGCGAAGTACCCCTCGGGCACGCCCTCCCCGACCGGGAGGCCCTCCGCCTCGATCCAGGCGTGCGCGGTGAAGGGCGGTACGACCCGGACCCCGGCGCACCAGGTCGGCCACGTGCCCCGCAGCCGGCACAGCAGGGCGGCGCCCAGGGAACGGGGCAGGCAGCCCTTCGGACCGGTGCAGCGCAGGCTGACCGCGCACAGGGCGTCCCGCGCGTTCCGGGCCTGGGCGGCCGTGGCGGGTGCCGCGCCGCGCCGCAGGACGCACAGCACGGCGCGGATGCGGCGGGGCGGCAGCAGGGTGAGCAGGAAGGCGGGCAGCAGGACCAGACGGGCGGCCAGGCGCAGCCCGAGCGGCACCCCGGTGGGGCGTTCCAGCGCGCTGGGCGTGGTCATGAGGCCAGCCCCGCCTCGCGCAGGTCGCGGACGAGTGCCTCGACGTCCCGCAGGGCCTGCGCCCGCTCGATGTCGAACTCGCGGACCAGTACGGCGGCCGCGTCGGCGACCTCGCCACCGTCCATCAGCGTCCGCACCACCAGCGTGGCGGTGGGGTTCAGTTCCCAGTAGTCTCCGGCCCGTTCGTCCAGGAGCACGGTGCCGTAGTCGGTCTCGGCCGTGGAGACGTGTGCGTCGAAGCGCAGGGGCATGGCATCGCCTTTCTGTACCGCGAGGGGCCCTCGCGGCCACGGAGGGCTACGGGATACGGGTACCGCCGCGGCTGCGGGAGCGCCCGCGCAGCCACACCTCGGCGGCGATCGTCGAGTAGAGGACGGCGTCGGACAGACCGGGAGAGGCCGGCCGCCGGGCGAGCCGGCGCAGCTCGGCGCCGTCCACCAGCCCCAGCCGCTCCAGCCGGGAGTCCTCCCACAGCGCCAGCAGGTCGGCACGGTTCTCGCGCAGTCCGTTGGAGGCGTCCATGGAGGCCGCGGCCTTGGTGGTCCGGCGCAGGCACGGCTCGGGAACCACCCCGCTCATCGCGGTGGTCAGCACCGGCTTGTACCGGAACGGTGTGACGCGCTCGGCCGGACGCACGGCCAGGCACGCCTCGATGACCCGGTCGTCCAGGAAGGGCGAGGCCATCGGCAGGCCGGCGCGGGCCGCCATGTGGTCCCACTGCCGGATGACGCGGGTGGTGGAGCGGATCTGCTCCAGGTCCGCGTGCACGCCCCGGTCGGGGTGGAGCGGAGTCGCCGTCGCCGCGGCGTCGAGCAGCGCCCGCCGCGCCAGCCGTTCGGCGTCCGCGGTCACCCAGTCGAGCAGGCGGGGGGCCATGCCCCAGCCGAGTGCGGTGGCGACGGAGGACGGGGACGGGTCGCGCAGCCGGCCGGCGGCATCGGCGAGCCACTTCCCGTACGGCCGTGTGTCGGCCAGGGCGCGGACCGTGCCGTCGAGCGGCCACTGCCACAGGGCCCGGAACCCGCGCAGCTGCCGCAGCGCGTGCAGCGGGCGGGTGCGCAGCAGCCGGTGGTAGTACGCCTCGGAGCACCAGGCCACGTGGTCGCCGCCGATGCCGGTCAGGTGCACGCGGCTGCCGCGCGCGGCCAGTCCCGGCAGATGGTGCAGGGCCCGGGAGCGGTCCATGACGCCGATGGTGGGTTCGTCGAGGCCGTCGTCGATGTCCAGCAGATCGTCGTAGACCAGCGGCGAGGCGTCGGCGTCCCAGACCACGTGCTCGACGTCCGGGAGGTACCTGGCGGCCTGCTCGGCCCAGTACAGGTCGGTGTCCGCCGGGTCGCGTCCCGGCCAGGTGGAGGCCACCACGCGGGCGGGGGAGCGGTCGGCGAGGAAGCAGACGGAGGTGGAGTCCAGCCCGCCGGACAGGTCGCAGCTGACCACGCCACCCTGCCGGGTCCGCGCGTCGACGGCGTCCTGGAGCGCCGCGCGGACCGGGCCGGCCGCCTCCACCAGCGGCACGACCGGTTCGGGCGGCGTCCACCACCGCGTGTGCCGTGCGCCGCGCCCGTCCGCCGCGACGACCACCGCGTCCTGCGGGGGTACGGCGGTGACGGCGGGCCACAGCGACGTCTCGTACAGCGGGTACGGGGCGGGCCACAGCAGCCGGACGGCCAGTTCCGCGGGATCGGGGTCGAGGCCGAGGGCGTCGGCGAGCACGTCGGCCCGGGTGGCGACGACCCGGGTGCCGGCGATCTCCGCGTGGAAGACCAGCCGGAGGCCGGAGGCCGTGCCCTGGACCCGGATCCTCCCGTCGAGGGCGGCCACCAGGTGGAAGCTGCCGGGGAGGGAGCGGGCCAGCGCGTCGACCTCGGCGAGGTCGCGCAACCGGGCCGCCCGGTGCCGCAGTTCGTCCGCCTCCACCGGACAGCGGCCGAGGACCGCCAGGGCGGCCTCGCCGGCGTGTGCGGTGACGGCCTCGTCGTCGCGCCAGTGACCGACCAGCCAGGGCCGGCCCGAGGGGTGGTGCACGGTCCGGCAGCCGGGCCGGGCGAAGGAGCGGGCCGCGGCGGCCGCCTCCTCGCGGTCGGTGAAGACCGCGAAGTGCGCCTCGCCGGGGCCCGTCCCCGCACTTTCGTGCAGTGGTGTCATGACGTCGGTTCGGTACCGTCCGTCAGTTCTTGCTCAGGATCAGCCGGTCGTTTCCGGCCCGGCCCAGGAGCCCGGTCTCCTTGCGGAACGTACCGAGACGGACGAGGGTCGGCGCTTCGTAGGCCTTCTTCATGACTCTCCTCGCGTGCTGGTTGCTCGGCCGCTCCCCTCGTCGACGTGCCCGTGGCTCATCGGGAGCCCGGGGCGAGGAGCGGTGCGGCACCCAGCTAGCGGCAGAACCGCCGATCAGGGCAAGAAGATCCGAGAAAGTATGACCGTATGCGAATTCTCGAGGATTCCGCTTGCCGGCCGGTCCGGTGTCGCCCGGTCCGGTGGGGCGCGCGGGGGCGGTTCGCCCGGACCTTTGTGGGGAGAAACGTTTCCATCTCGGCTTCGGTGCGGGACCGCCCGCCCGGCACACCGGTCCTGCTGCGAGGGGCGGAGGGGAGCCGCCGGGGCGCGTTCCCGGCCTTCCGGCGCGCACCATGCGCCTCCGCCCATGTGTAGGGAGGGGAGTGGGTGTTATAGGGGGTGCGGGCGTTCTCAAGCGGTCCGGCGGGCCGTCAGGACGCGCGGTCCGTTCTCGGTGATCGCCACCGTGTGTTCCACGTGTGCCGCGCGGGAGCCGTCGTTCGTGCGGAGGGTCCAGCCGTCCGGGGCGGTGTGGTAGGTGTCGGTGCCGCCGGCGATGAGCATCGGCTCGATCGCGAGGCACATGCCGTGCCGCAGGGGCATGCCCCGGCCCGGCCGGCCCTCGTTCGGCACGCCCGGGTCCTCGTGCATGCGGCGGCCGATGCCGTGGCCGCCGAAGTCCTCCATGATGCCGTAGCCCGCACCGCGGCACACCGTGCCGATCGCGTGCGCGATGTCGCCGACGCGGTTGCCGACGACGGCCGCCCCGATGCCCGCCGCGAGCGCCCGATCGGCGGTCTCGATCAGCGTCACGTCGGCCGGGCGCGGGGTGCCCACGGTGAAGCTGATCGCCGAGTCCCCGGCCCAGCCGCCCAGTTGGGCGCCGCAGTCGACGGAGACCAGGTCCCCGTCGCGCAGCCGGTAGCCGTCCGGGATGCCGTGCACGATCGCGTCGTTCACGGAGGCGCAGATCACCGCGGGGAACGGGGTCGGCGCGAAGGAGGGCCGGTAGCCCAGGAAGGGCGAGGTCGCACCCGCCGCACGCAGCACGTCCCGCGCCACCTCGTCCAGCTCCAGCAGGGAAACGCCCACGTCGGCGGCGCTCCGTACGGCCGTCAGCGCGCTCGCGACGACCTGGCCCGCCTCGTACATGGCATCGATCGATGTGTCGGTCTTCAGTTCCACCATGCCAATTACTATACCGGTATTAGAATGGGTGCCATGGTGCGCACCCCCTTGACCCCGGAAGAGCGTGAACGCGGCGAGCGGCTCGGCAGGCTGCTGCGCGAGGCGCGTGGCGGCCGCAGCATGGCCGACGTCGCGGCGAGCGCCGGCATCTCGGCGGAGACCCTCCGCAAGATCGAGACCGGACGGGCCCCGACCCCCGCGTTCTTCACGGTGGCCGCGCTGGCCGGCACGCTCGGCCTGTCGATGGACGAAGTGGCGGTGCGCTGCGCGCCGGCCGCGCCCGCCCCTTCGGCCGCCGCCTGAGTCCCGCCGGAGAACTCTCCACGGCGTCGCCGTGACACGACGGGAAGCGGCCCCCGCGGCAGGGCGTCGTACGGCCGGCCGACGGGATCGGACGGGCCGTGCTCGCCCCGGACGCGGAGGCACGGCACCGTGAGCCGCGGGCGCTGCTCGACGCCCGCGTCCGCACGCGAACCCCCGAGGACGCGGCCCGCACGGCCGCCCCGGACCCGCGACGGCTCGTCCCCCCGCTCCTCACCGCCGCACAGGACGTCCCGGACGAGCGGCACCGGGAGCTGCCGCACGCCCTCCGCGTGCCGGATCCACCGCCCGACCGGCCCCGGCCGGCACGGCCGGCTCACCCACAGGAGTGCGAAACACGATCGACTCAGCGGGTTCACGACGATGGTCTTGGCAAGGCCGCCCGAGAGGCTTAGGTTCGTCCCTCTACGGCCCCTTCTACGGGCGTAGAGGCTCTGACGTCGCGTCGAAGGAGCAGCTCATGGCCAACGTCGTACGTGCCGCTCTGGTCCAGGCCACCTGGACCGGGGACACCGAGTCCATGCTGGTGAAACACGAGGAGCACGCCCGCGAGGCGGCCCGGCGGGGCGCGAAGGTCATCGGGTTCCAGGAGGTGTTCAACTCCCCCTACTTCTGCCAGGTCCAGGACCCCGAGCACTACCGCTGGGCCGAGCCCGTGCCCGACGGGCCGACCGTCCGCCGGATGCGGGAACTGGCCCGCGAGACCGGCATGGTGATCGTCGTGCCGGTGTTCGAGATCGAGCAGTCGGGCTACTACTACAACACCGCCGCCGTGATCGACGCCGACGGCACCGTCCTCGGCAAGTACCGCAAGCACCACATCCCGCAGGTCAAGGGATTCTGGGAGAAGTTCTACTTCCGGCCCGGCAACCTCGGCTGGCCCGTCTTCGACACCGCCGTCGGCAAGGTCGGCGTCTACATCTGCTACGACCGCCACTTCCCGGAGGGATGGCGGCAACTCGGGATCAACGGAGCCCAGTTGGTCTACAACCCGTCCGCCACGCACCGCGGCCTCTCGTCCCACCTGTGGCGGCTGGAGCAGCCGGCGGCGGCCGTCGCCAACGAGTACTTCGTCGCCGCCATCAACCGCGTGGGCGTGGAGGAGTACGGCGACAACGACTTCTACGGCACCTCGTACTTCGTCGACCCGCGCGGACAGTTCGTCGGCGACGTCGCCAGCGACAGCAAGGAGGAGCTCGTGGTCCGCGACCTGGACTTCGGCCTCATCGAGGAGGTGCGGCAGCAGTGGGCCTTCTACCGCGACCGCCGCCCCGACGCCTACGAGGGGCTGGTGCGGCCGTGACCGACGACCTGCTGGGCCGCCACCGGTCCGTGCTGCCCGACTGGCTCGCCCTCTACTACGAGGAGCCCATCGAGATCACCCACGGCGAGGGCCGCCACGTCTGGGACTCCCACGGCAACCGCTACCTCGACTTCTTCGGCGGCATCCTCACCACCATGACCGCCCACGCCCTGCCCGAGGTCACCAAGGCGGTGAGCGAGCAGGCCGGGCGGATCGTCCACTCCTCCACCCTCTACCTTAACCGGCAGATGGTGGAACTCGCCGAGCGCATCGCCCAGTTGAGCGGCATCCCGGACGCCCGGGTGTTCTTCACCACCTCCGGCACCGAGGCCAACGACACCGCCCTGCTGCTCGCCACCGCCTACCGGCGCAGCAACACGATCCTGGCCATGCGCAACAGCTACCACGGCCGCTCCTTCAGCTCGGTCGGCATCACCGGCAACCGGAGCTGGTCCCCGACCTCGCTCTCCCCGCTCCAGACGCTCTACGTCCACGGCGGTGTGCGCACCCGGGGCCCGTTCGCCGCGCTCGACGACTACGACTTCGTCGCGGCCTGCGTCGAGGACCTGAAGGACCTCCTCGGCCACACCCGCCCGCCCGCCGCGCTGATCGCCGAACCGATCCAGGGCGTCGGCGGCTTCACCTCGCCGCCCGACGGACTGTACGCGGCCTTCCGCGAGGTGCTGCACGAGCGGGGCATCCTGTGGATCGCCGACGAGGTGCAGACCGGCTGGGGCCGCACCGGCGAGCACTTCTGGGGCTGGCAGGCGCACGGCCGCAGCGGGCCGCCCGACATGCTGACCTTCGCCAAGGGCATCGGCAACGGCATGTCCATCGGCGGGGTCGTCGCCCGCGCCGAGATCATGAACTGCCTGGACGCCAACAGCATCTCGACCTTCGGCGGCACCCAGATCACCATGGCGGCGGGCCTGGCCAACCTCACCTACCTGCTGGAGCACGACCTCCAGGGCAACGCCCGCCGGGTCGGCGGCATGCTCATCGAGCGGGTGCGGGCCGCCGCCGCCCACGTCCCCGCCGTACGCGAGGTCCGCGGGCGCGGGCTGATGATCGGCGTCGAGCTGACGAAGCCCGGCACCGACGAGGCCGATCCGGCGGCCGCGTCCGCCGTCCTGGAGGCGGCCCGCGAGGGCGGTCTGCTCATCGGCAAGGGCGGCGGCCACGACACCAGCGCCCTGCGCATCGCCCCGCCGCTGTCCCTCAACGTCGCGGAGGCCGAGGAGGGCGCCGCGATCCTCGAACGCGCCCTGAGGAGCACGTCGTAGCACCGGCTCGCAGAGCTCGCACAGCTCGTAGAGAGGGAGCCCCATGAGCAGCCGTACCGTCATCCGCGGTGGCCTCGTCATCACCGCCTCCGACGAGATCCACGCCGACGTCCTGATCGAGGACGGCCGCATCGCCGCCCTCGCCGCCTCCGCCACCCCGGCCGCCGAGGCCTTCACCGCCGACCGGACCATCGACGCCACCGGCAAGTACGTCATCCCGGGCGGGGTCGACGCCCACACCCACATGGAGCTGCCGTTCGGCGGCACCTTCGCCTCCGACACCTTCGAGACGGGCACCCGGGCCGCCGCCTGGGGCGGTACGACCACCGTCGTCGACTTCGCCGTGCAGAGCGTCGGCCGGTCCCTGCGCCAGGGCCTGGACGCCTGGCACGCCAAGGCGGAGGGCACCTGCGCCATCGACTACGGCTTCCACATGATCGTCTCGGACGTCAACGACGAGACGCTGAAGGAAATGGACCTTCTGGTGGAAGAGGGCGTCACGTCATTCAAGCAATTCATGGCGTATCCGGGTGTTTTCTACTCCGACGACGGCCAGATCCTGCGCGCCATGCAGCGTTCCGCCGAGAACGGCGGACTGATCATGATGCACGCCGAGAACGGCATCGCCATCGACGTGCTCGTCGAACAGGCCCTCGCCCGCGGCGAGACCGACCCCCGCTTCCACGGCGAGGTCCGCAAGGCCCTCCTCGAGGCCGAGGCCACCCACCGCGCCATCCGGCTCGCCCAGGTCGCCGGTGCCCCGCTGTACGTCGTGCACGTCTCCGCGACGGAGGCGGTCGCCGAGCTGGCCAGGGCCCGCGACGAGGGTCTGAACGTCTTCGGCGAGACCTGCCCGCAGTACCTGTTCCTCTCCACCGACAACCTCGCCGAGCCCGGTTTCGAGGGCGCCAAGTACGTGTGCAGCACCCCGCTCAGGCCGAAGGAGCACCAGGCGGCCCTCTGGCGGGGCCTGCGCACCAACGACCTCCAGGTGGTCTCCACCGACCACTGCCCCTTCTGCTTCACCGGCCAGAAGGAACTCGGCCGCGGCGACTTCTCCAAGATCCCCAACGGTCTCCCCGGCGTGGAGAACCGCATGGACCTGCTCCACCAGGCCGTTCTCGACGGACACCTCTCCCGCCGCCGCTGGATCGAGATCGCCTGCGCCACCCCGGCCCGGATGTTCGGCCTGTACCCGAAGAAGGGCACCATCGCGCCCGGCGCCGACGCCGACGTCGTCGTCTACGACCCGCACGCCGAGCAGGTCATCTCGGCCGACACCCACCACATGAACGTCGACTACTCGGCCTACGAGGGCAGGCGGGTCACCGGCCGCGTCGAGACCGTCCTCTCGCGCGGCGTCCCCGTCATCACCGACCGGGAGTACACCGGGCGGGCCGGACACGGCGTCTACACCCCGCGCTCCACCTGTCAGTACCTCACCTAGGAGAGCCGCGCATGGACTTCGGACTCGTCCTGCAGACCGACCCGCCGGCCTCACGGGTCGTCAGCCTGATGAAGCGCGCCGAGCGCAACGGCTTCACCCACGGCTGGACCTTCGACTCCGCCGTGCTGTGGCAGGAACCCTTCGTGATCTACAGCCAGATCCTGGCCAACACCACGAAACTGAAGGTCGGCCCGATGGTCACCAACCCGGGCACCCGCACCTGGGAGGTCACCGCCTCCACCTTCGCCACCCTCAACGACATGTTCGGCAACCGCACCGTCTGCGGCATCGGCCGCGGCGACTCCGCGATGCGCGTCGCCGGACGCAGGCCGGGCACGCTGGCCCGCCTCGGGGAGGCGATCGACGCGATCCGCGACCTCGCCGAGGGGCGCGAGGCCGAGGTCGACGGGCAGCCGCTGCGGATCCCGTGGGTGCGGGACGGGAAGCTGCCCGTCTGGATGGCGGCGTACGGGCCGAAGGCGCTCGCCCTCGCCGGACGCAAGGCCGACGGCTTCATCCTCCAGCTCGCCGACCCGTACCTCACCGAGTGGATGGTGAAGGCCGTACGCGCCGCGGCCGTGGAGGCGGGGCGCGACCCCGCGTCCGTCACCGTCTGCGTCGCCGCCCCCGCGTACGTCGGCGACGACCTGGCGCACGCCCGGGAGCAGTGCCGCTGGTTCGGCGGCATGGTCGGCAACCACGTCGCCGACCTGGTCGCCCGCTACGGCGAGCACTCCGGCCTGGTCCCCGAGGCGCTGACGTCGTACATCAAGGAACGGCACGGCTACGACTACAGCCACCACGGGCGGGCCGGCAACCCGTCCACGGACTTCGTCCCCGACGAGATCGTCGACCGGTTCTGTCTGCTCGGCCCGCCCGAGGCGCACATCGAGAAGCTGCGGGCGCTGCGCGAGCTGGGCGTGGACCAGTTCGCCGTGTACGACATGCACGACGCGCAGGAGACGACGATCGACGCGTACGGCGCGGAGATCATCCCGGCACTCCACCCGTAACCCTCGCCGAAGGGGCACGCCATGACCGCGACCGTCCCGCCCACGCCGTCCGACCCACCCATACCCGACCCGGCGGGACGCGTCGAGCTCCCGCCGGGCACCACCCTCACCGACGGCCGCTTCGTCAACGACGACCTGCTGCCGGTGCCGCTGGCCCGCCGCCGCTGGACGACGTACAACTTCACGGCCCTGTGGGTGGGGATGGCGCACAACATCCCCTCCTGGCTGCTCGCCTCCGGTCTCGTCGCGCTGGGGATGGACTGGAAGCAGGCCGTGTTCACCATCGCGCTCGCCAACGTCATCGTGCTCGCGCCGATGCTGCTGACCGGGCACGCCGGCCCCAAGTACGGCATCCCGTTCCCGGTGCTGGCCCGTGCCTCGTTCGGGCTGCGCGGCGCCAACCTGCCGGCGCTGATCCGGGCCGGGGTGGCCTGCGCCTGGTTCGGCATCCAGACCTGGATCGGCGGCCAGGGCGTCTTCGTGCTGCTGGGCAAGCTGTTCGGCGGCTGGGCCCAGGCGTCGGAGGTCGGGGGTCAGCCGTGGACGCTGTGGGTGTGCTTCGTGCTGTTCTGGGCCCTCGAACTGGCCATCATCTACCGGGGGATGGAGACCCTGCGCCGGTTCGAGAACTGGGCCGCGCCGTTCGTCATCGTGGGCGCGCTGGTGCTGCTGGCCTGGATCGCGAACAAGGCCGGCGGCCTCGGGCCGCTCCTCGACCAGCCGTCCCGGCTCGGCTGGGGCGCCGACTTCTGGCCGGTGTTCTTCCCGTCCCTCATGGGGATGATCGCGTTCTGGTCGACCCTGAGCCTGAACATCCCCGACTTCACCCGCTTCGGCGCGGGCCAGCGCGCCCAGGTCTGGGGGCAGACGCTCGGACTGCCCACCACCATGACCCTGTTCGCCCTGCTGTCGGTGTTCGTCACGTCCGGCAGCCAGGCGGTGTACGGGGCCCCGGTCTGGGACCCCGTCGCACTCGCCGGCCGGACCGACAACGTCTTCGGGCTGCTCTTCGCCCTGGTGACGGTCCTGGTCGCCACCATCTCGGTGAACATCGCGGCGAACGTGGTGTCACCGGCGTACGACCTGGCGAACCTGGCGCCGCGACTGATCAGCTTCCGCACCGGCGCGCTGATCACCAGTGTGGTCGGCGTGCTGATCATGCCGTGGAAGCTCACCGAGACACCCGAGCTGTACATCTTCACCTGGCTGGGTCTCGTCGGCGGGCTCCTCGGCACCGTCGCCGGGATCCTCATCGCCGACTACTGGATCGTCCGCCGCACCGCCCTGGACCTGCCCGACCTGTACACACCCGGCGGACGCTACTGGTACACCTCCGGCTGGAACCTGCGCGCCGTCGCCGCCTTCCTGGTCGGCGGGGTGCTCGCGGTGGGCGGCTCCCACTCGGCCCCGGGGAAGGGACCCTTCCCCGAGGACGGGCTGATCCCCTTCCTGAAGCCCCTCGCGGACTACGGCTGGGCGGTGGGGCTGGCGGCCTCGCTGGTCGTGTACGTCGCGCTGATGGCGGGCCACCGGCGCGCGTGAGCGCGCGGGGGCCTACCGGGCCGTGCCGAAGTCCTGGGTCCAGTAGGAGCCGGGCTGGGCGAGACCGACGCCGATCTCCTTGAACCCGCAGTTGAGGATGTTCTCCTTGTGGCCGGGACTGTTCATCCAGCCGGTCATCACCTGCTCGGGGGTGGAGTAGCCGTGGGCGACGTTCTCGCCGTAGGTGCTCCAGCTGTAGCCGGCGCGGGTGATGCGGTCGCCGGGCGAGGAGCCGTCCGACCCGGTGTGCGACATGGTGACGCTCGACGCCATGTCCTCGCTGTGGTCCTGCGCGGCCTTGGTCAGGGTGGCGTTCGCCTTCACCGGGGAGCAACCGGCCTTGGCGCGCTCGGCGTTGACGAGTTCCACGACCTTGGTGACGGCTCCGGAGGCACTGGCGCCGCCCGGTGCGGCCGGGCTCGGCGCGGTGGCGGTGGGCTTGGGAGCGGGCGTGGTGGGCTTGGGGGCCGCGGTGGTGGGCTTGGGGGCCGCGGTGGTGGGTTTGGGGGCGGCCGTGGTGGGCTTGGGGGCCGCGGTGGTGGGCTTCGGAGCGGCCGTGGTGGGCTTCGGGGCCGTGGTCGTGGGCCTGGAGGTGGCTGCCTCGGGGACCTTCGTCTTCGGCTTGTGCGACGGCTTCGCGCTGCTGTGCTTCGGCGTGGCGGGCTTCGAGGCGCTCGCGGTAGCGGTCGGCGTGCCCGACGGCAGGGCCGTGGGCTCACCGGGCTGCCGGCTGCTCCACTGGCTGTACCAGTCGGGGCCGCCCCACCTGTCCTCGGCCCCGGCCGCCGCGCCCTGGCTCTGCCGGCCGTCGTCGCCGGACCAGTCCGTACAGGCCATGGCGACCGAGGGTATGCCTATGACCCCCATGGCGACTGCCGCGACGACCGTCCGCCGGTACTGCTTCTGATGACGATGCTTTCCCATGAGTGACCTCACCCCTGCTGTCCGGAGGCTGGTCATTCTTGGGACGCCCCGGCACCGGGCGCAAAGGGCCCTCGTACTACCGGGCTTCGTAGGTCCGCGGGGGACTTGCGGCGGGCGGGAGAGCGTGCCGACCTGCCCGCGACGGGCCCTGCGGGACGCCTGCCGACCCGTCAGAAAGCCGTATGCGGCGAAGGAGCGGTGGCCATCGGCTTTCCGCCCGGTCACCCCCTGCCCCGCCCCCGTCCGCATTCACGGCAAGACGGACAAGTCCCCTATGTCGCCAGGATGATCGCTACTAAGCGACCCGCGCAGATCGCCGACGGTGTGTGACAGATGTCACGGAATCATCAATTCCGGTTCTTCTCCAGTGCCGCCACCGCCTCCTTGGCGGCCTTGATGGCGCCCTTGTTGATCTCGTCCGTGCCCGGTGCCTTCTTCGACTCGAAGTCGCTGCCGTTGTACGTCACGATCACCAGCGCGTTGGAGGCGCGGGCCACCACCACGCCCTCGCGCGTCTGCTGCTTGTCCTCGGTGGTGAGGTCCACGACGGAGTACGCCGCGTCCCCGAGCCCGGGGACCGCGCCCCCGCCGCTCTTGTCCTCCAGCCGCCCCTGGTACGACCGCTCCGCCGCCTCGTCCGACTCCAGCACCTCGAAGGAGACGTCGAGCCAGCGGTACTCGTACCCCTTGAGCGCGTTCCAGGAACAGGTGCGGCGCAGATCCGAGTCCGTGGACGGTATCTCCTTGCCGGCCGTCCTGGCGCCCGGCACAAGGGACTTGACGGTCTTCTCGACAACGCTGTCGCACGGTGCCGGCGCGGCGGCGTACGTCTTCACCGCCTGCGTCTGCGAAGGGGTCGAGGCGGACTGGGTCTTCGTCTTCCCGGTCGGCTGGTCCGCGGCCTCCGACGGCGCGTCCGTCGGGCCGGAGGACAGCGCCCAGCCGGCCGCGGCGAGGACGATGACCGGGGACAGACGCGCGGTCAGGGTGACCGGCAGAGGAAAGGAACGCACGGCGCACTCTTCGTGGGGGACGGTGCGGAGGGGGTCCGCACAGCGGACGGGACGCCAGTGTCACACGCGTTCCCGTGGTGCGGGAAGGGCCAACTCGCTCCGTAGGGGGGCGGTGACAGGTACGTACCGCCGGAGGCGGCGACTTGCCTCAATTCCCCCCGTCAAAAGGCGATTTGCGTGCCTCAGGGTACGCGGGCGGTCCAGTCCGGCGTGGTGAACTTCGTCCGCGCCAGTTCCTCCGCGAGGGCCAGCTCCGCGTCCGTCACCTTGCCGTCCGCCGCCCCGTACCGGGCGCGGAACGAGTCGATCATCCGCTCGATGACGGCCTCGCGCGGCAGACCGGTCTGCCGGCGCAGCGGGTCCACCCGCTTCTTCGCGCTCTTGGTGCCCTTGTCGGACAGCTTCTCCCGGCCGATGCGCAGCACGTCGAGCATCTTGTCGGCGTCGATGTCGTACGCCATCGTCACGTGGTGCAGCACCGCGCCGGGGCCGCCGTCCGGGCCCACGATCCGCTTCTGCGCGGCGCCCGCGATCTTGCCCTGGTCGGTGGCGATGTCGTTCAGCGGCTGGTACCAGGCCCGGATCCCCATCTCGCCGAGCGCGCCCAGCACCCAGTCGTCGAGGTAGGCGTAGCTGTCCTGGAACGACAGCCCCTGCACCAGCGCCTCCGGCACCGACAGCGAGTACGTGATGGTGTTGCCGGGTTCCACGAACATCGCGCCGCCGCCGGAGATCCGGCGCACCACCTCGACGCCGTGCCGCCGGGCGCCCTCGGGGTCGACCTCGTTGCGCAGCGACTGGAAGCTCCCGATGATCACCGCCGGGGCGCCCCACTCCCACACCCGCAGCGTCGGCGGACGCCGGCCGGCGGCGACCTCGGCGGTCAGGACCTCGTCCAGCGCCATGTGCAGGGCGGGGGACTGCGGGCCCTCGTGGACCACCTGCCAGTCGTAGTCGGTCCAGTCGGTGGCGTGCGCGAGCGCGCGGCGCACCGCGGTGCCGACGCCCTCCGAGGTGAGCCCGTACATCACGGTCCCCTCGGGGAGGGCCGCGTCGATCCGCGCGGCCAGACCGGCGGCGTCGGTGTCGGCGGGGGCGCCGTCCAGGGCGCGGTTCACGGCGTCCAGCGCCTCGTCCGGTTCGAGGAAGAAGTCGCCCGCCACGCGCACGTGCCGCAGCGCGCCGTCCTCCACGTCCACGTCCACGACGACGAGCTTGCCGCCGGGAACCTTGTACTCACCGTGCACGGCTCCGCCTTTCCCTGCTGTCGTGGACGCCAACACCGGCGGGGGCGGGGGTGTTCCCCGCCCCGGACCGGCGGGAGGTCGGACGGCCCCGGCGGCGACCGGGAACGGGCGCGGAACGGGCGGTCGGGGGCGGCGGGCCGATTGCCGGGGGACACAGGGCGGTGCGGCACGATCCGCCCGGGACGTTCCAGCAGACTGGGCGTGGCCGACGGCAGGACCTCGGTGCACGGGTGGCGGGAGCCCTCCGGGACCCGGGCGGCCCGGCCCTCCACCGTCCGCGCAGCCCAGGAGGCACCATGACCTCGTCCCAGTCCCAGCCCCTCCGCGGCGTCGTGCCGCCCGTCTGCACCCCCCTGGACGCGTCGGGCGAGGTCGACACCGTCTCGCTCACCCGGCACGTGGAGCACCTCGTGGACGAGGGGGTGCACGGGTTGTTCGCCCTGGGCTCCAGCAGCGAGGTCGCCTTCCTCACCGACCGGCAGCGGGAGGTGGTGCTGCGGACCGTCGTCGAGGCCGTCGCGGGCCGCGTCCCCGTGCTCGCCGGCGTCATCGACATGACCACGCCCCGCGTCCTCGTCCACGCGGAGGCCGCCCGCGAGGCCGGCGCCGACGCGCTGGTCGCGACCGCCCCCTTCTACGCCCGGACCCACCCCGTCGAGATCGCCCACCACTTCCGCACCGTCCGCTCCCGCGGCGGCCTGCCCCTGTACGCCTACGACCTCCCGGTCTCCGTGCACAGCAAGCTCTCCGTCGCCCTGGTGCGCGAACTCGCCGCGGACGGCACGCTGTCCGGCCTCAAGGACAGCAGCGGCGACGAGGGCTCCCTGCGCCGGCTCATCGTCGAACTCGGCGGACGCGGGGGCCGCGCCGACGGCCCGGCGCCCTCCTTCAGCATCCTCACCGGGTCCGAACTCACCGTGGACACCGCCCTGCTGGCGGGCGCCGACGGCGTCGTGCCCGGCCTGGGCAACGTGGACCCCGCCGGCTACGTACGCCTCTACGACGCCGTGCGCGGCGGCGACCTCGACCGTGCCGTCGAGGAACAGGAGCGGCTCGTCGAGCTGTTCGGCATGGTCGACGCCGGACCGGAGAACGAGATGGGCCGCAACTCCTCCGCCATCGGCGCCTTCAAGCACGCGCTGCGCCTGCTCGGGGTGTTCGCTGACGGCACCACCGCGGCCCCGCAGATCCAGCTGGGCGACGCCGCGATCGCGCTCGTCGAGCAGCGGCTGCGCGGCGCCGGCCTGCTCCCGGCCCGATGACGGCACGGCATCCGGACGACGCACCGGTGACCGGCCGCGACCTCGCCGCCGCGAGCACCGCCCGCACCGTGCCGACCGCGCCGGCCCGGGCCGGCGCGGCCGGTCCCGCGTCCTGACCGACGGCCGGCGGAGGGGCGGGTGCCGGTTAGCCTGAGCGGCATGCGTGTCATCAGGGACCTGCCGGCACTCGCCGCCGGCGAGGGGGACGTGCCCTTCGTGATCCAGGGGTACGAGGAGGTCGTCGCCGCCGACACGACGTGGAACGAACACTCGCACCCCTGGCACGAACTCCTCTGGAACGAGTACGGCACCTCCACCGCCGTGGTCGGTTCCCAGGTGTGGTGCATCACGCCGACGCTGGGCCTGTGGATGCCGGCGGGGCAGCTGCACTCCGCCTCCGCGGTCGCCGGGACCTCCTACCGCGCCCACTTCTTCCGGCACGGCACACGGTCGGCGCTGCCCGACGAGCCGGTGGCCGTGGAGATCACCCCGCTGCTCCGGCTGCTCCTGGAGCGGCTCGAGGAGCCCGGCCTGCCGCCGCACTCCAGGGCCGTGGCCGAGGCGATGGTGCTCGACGTGCTGTGCCCGTCGTCCCGGGCGCTGCTGGTGCAGCTGCCCACCTCCGCGTTGCTGCGGCCCATCGTGGACGCCGTACGGGCCGATCCCTCCGACCAGCGCACGCTCACCGGCTGGGCCGCCGCCCTCGGGTGCAGCGCCCGCACGATCACCCGCGCGTTCCAGAGCGAGACGGGTACGAGCTTCGCCCGCTGGGTCGCCTCGGTGCGGGCCCAGCACGCCGTGCAGCTGCTGTCCCTCGGCTTCGAGGTCGACGTGGTGGCCGACGCGGTCGGCTACCGCTCGGCGAGCGCCTTCGGGGCGGCCTTCCGGCGGACGACCGGCATGACCCCCGGCAGGTTCCGGGCGCGCTGAGGGACCGGGGAGGGCGACGGCCGTCGCCCGGGGAACCCGTCCGCCCGCGTGTCCCGATCGCTACAAGGGATGTCGAAAAGGCTCGATTGATCGACGCGCCCCCACTCCATACGCTGTTCAGGCAAGCCTTACCTAACTTGCTGTAGCGAGTCTGGTGCCCCGCTCCACGACCCACGGTCCCCGGTCCGGACGTGCGAGCTCCGGCACCCCGGACCGAAAGTGGAACACGGTCGATGAGAACCCCACGCCTTCGCGCGCTCGCCCTCGCGGCGGCCCTCCTGCTCGGACTCACCGCCTGCGGCGGCGAGTCCGGCGACACCAACGACGACAGCGGCGCCGCCGGTGCCGACGCCAAGGGCTCCGGCCAGTTCCCGGTGACGATCAAGCACGCCCTCGGCACCACGGTCATCCCCGAGAAGCCGAAGCGCGTCGCCACCGTGAACTGGGCCAACGACGAGGTCCCGCTCGCCCTCGGCGTCGTCCCCGTCGGCATGGCCAAGGCCAACTTCGGCGACGACGACGGCGACGGCGTACTGCCCTGGGTCGAGGAGAGGCTCAAGGAACTCGACGCCAAGACGCCGGTCCTGTTCGACGAGACCGACGGCATCGACTTCGAGGCCGTCGCCGACACCAAGCCGGACGTCATCCTCGCCTCGTACTCCGGACTGACGGAGCAGGACTACGAGACCCTCAGCCAGATCGCCCCCGTCGTGGCCTACCCCGAGGCCGCCTGGGCGACCCCGTGGCGCGACATCATCCGCTTCAACAGCAAGGCCATCGGACTGGCCGACGAGGGCGACGACCTGATCGCCGACCTCGAGGGGCAGATCGAGAAGACCGCCGCGAAGTACCCCCAGCTGAAGGGGAAGACGGCGATGTTCATGACGCACGTGTCGTCCAAGAACGTCAGCCAGGTCGGCTTCTACACCACCCACGACACCCGCACGCAGTTCTTCACCGACCTCGGCCTGGAGATCCCCGCCAGCGTCTCCGGCCCGTCCGAGTCGACGAAGAAGTTCGTCCTCACCAAGAGCGCCGAGCACATCGACGACTTCAACGACGTCGACATCATCACCGGCTACGGGGACGACAAGGGCGAGCTGCTGAAGGCCCTCAAGAAGGACCCGCTCACCTCCAAGCTGGCCGCAGTGCGGCGGGACTCCCTCTACCTGCTGCCCGGCAGCACCCCGCTGGCCACCGCCGCCAACCCGACCCCGCTGTCCATCCCGTACGTCCTGGAGGACTACGTGAAGGCGCTCGCCGACGCCGCGGACAAGGCGGACAAGGCCGCGTGACCGTCACCGCCGTCCCGCCCGCGCCGGACACCGCCCCGCTGCGGCGTCCGGCGCGCGTGCGCGTCACCTGGCTCCTCGTCGTCGCCGCGGTCCTGCTCGCCGCCATGACCGCCTCCCTCGCCTACGGCTCCCGGGACGTCGCCTGGGCCGACGTGTGGGCGGCGCTCGGCGGAGCGGAGGGCACCCTGGAGGAGGCGGCGGTCGCCAACCGCGTACCGCGCACCCTCCTCGCCGTCGTCGTCGGCGCCGCCCTGGGCCTCTCCGGCGCGGTCATGCAGGGCGTCACCCGCAACCCGCTGGCCGACCCCGGCATCCTCGGCGTCAACATGGGCGCCTCGCTCGCCGTGGTCACCGGCATCGCCTACTTCGGCCTCGCGTCGGTGTCCGGATACATCTGGGCGGCGATGACCGGGGCGGCCGTGACCGCCGGATTCGTGTACGCCGTCGGCTCGCTGGGGCGGGGCGGCGCCACCCCGCTGAAGCTGGCCCTCGCCGGTGCCGCCATCGCGGCCGCGCTCGCCTCCCTGGTCAGCGCCGTCGTCCTGCCCCGCAACGACATCTCCGACACCTTCCGGCTGTGGCAGATCGGCGGCGTCGGCGGTGCCACCTACGCGCAGCTGGGCAGCGTCCTGCCGTTCCTCGCCGCCGGCTTCGTCGTCTGCCTGGCCTCCGCCCGCGCCCTCAACTCCCTCGCCCTGGGTGACGAGCTGGCCGCCGGACTCGGCGAGCGGGTGGCCCTCGTGCGGGCGGGCGCCGCGCTCGGCGCGGTCGTGCTGTGCGGCGCGTCCACCGCCGTCGCCGGCCCGATCGCCTTCGTCGGACTCGTCGTACCGCACGCCTGCCGGCTGCTGGTGGGCGTGGACCACCGCTGGCTGCTGCCGTTCTCCGCGCTGGGCGGCGCCGTCCTGCTGACGGTCGCCGACGTGGTGGGGCGGGTCGTGGCCCGGCCGTCCGAGATCGAGGTGGGCATCGTGACCGCGTTCGTCGGCGCCCCCTTCTTCATCCACATCGTCCGCCGGCAGAAGGTCAGATCCCTGTGAGCGCCCCCGTCGTCACCGCCCCGCCCACACTGCGCACGGTCACCCGGGCCCGGGTCCGCCGCGCGTACCGGCGACGGCTGATCGTCTGCGCCCTGCTGGTCCTCGTCGTCGCCGCCTTCGTCACCACGCTCATGGCCGGGCACACCTTCTACCCGGCCTCCGACGTGCTGCGCGTCGTCATGGGCGAGCAGGTGCCGGGCGCCTCCTTCACCGTCGGCACGCTGCGGCTGCCGCGCGCGGTGCTCGCCCTGACCGCCGGGTTCAGCTTCGGCATGGCCGGCGTCACCTTCCAGACGATGCTCCGCAACCCGCTCGCCAGCCCCGACGTCATCGGCATCAGCGCGGGCGCGGGCGCGGCGGCGGCCATCGCCATCGTCACCTTCTCGCTGAGCGAGACCCAGGTGTCCGCGCTGGCGATCACCGCCGCGCTCGGGGTGGCGCTGCTGGTGTACGTCCTCGCGTTCCGCGACGGGGTCGCCGGCACCCGGCTCATCCTGATCGGCATCGGCATCGCCGCCCTCCTCGACAGCGTCACCTCCTACGTCCTGTCCCGGGCCGGTGAGTGGGACCTCCAAGCGGCGATGCGCTGGCTCACCGGCAGCCTCAACGGCACCACCTGGGAAGAGACCGTGCCCACCGTCCTGGCCGTGCTGGCGCTCGGCCCGGTGCTGCTGTTCCAGGGCCGCAACCTGAGCGCGCTGAGCCTGGGCGACGACACGGCCTCCGCGCTCGGCGTCCGCGTCGAACGCACCCGCGTCACCGTGATCGTCGCCGCCGTCGGACTGATCGCGTTCGCCACGGCGGCCGCCGGACCGATCGCCTTCGTCGCGTTCCTCTCCGGTCCGATCGCCGCCCGGCTCACCGGAACCGGAGGCTCCCTGCTGGTGCCGGCCGGCCTGGTCGGCTCCCTGCTCGTCCTCGTCGCCGACTTCACCGGCCAGTACGCCTTCGACACCCGCTACCCGGTGGGCGTCGTCACCGGCGTCCTCGGCGCGCCTTACCTTGTCTACCTGATCGTCCGCACCAACCGGGCCGGAGGCTCACTGTGACCGCGTCCCACACCCTCGCCACCGAGGACCTCACGCTCGGCTACGGCGACCGCGCCGTCATCGAGGGCCTGGACCTGACCCTCGCGGCCGGGAAGATCACGGTGATCGTCGGCGCCAACGCCTGCGGCAAGTCGACGCTGCTGCGCTCGATGTCCCGGCTGCTGGTCCCGCGCACCGGCCGGGTCGTCCTGGACGGCAAGGAGGTCCACCGCACCCCCGCCAAGGAACTCGCCCGCACCCTCGGCCTGCTGCCGCAGTCACCGGTCACACCCGAAGGCATCACGGTCCTCGACCTGGTCGGCCGGGGCCGCCACCCCCACCAGCGGGCCTTCTCCCGCTGGACGGCGCAGGACGACGCCGCGGTCGCCGCCGCGCTGGAGGCGACCCGGACGACGGAACTGGTGGAGCGGTCCGTCGACGAACTCTCCGGCGGCCAGCGCCAGCGCGTGTGGATCGCGATGGCGCTGGCCCAGCAGACCGACCTGCTGCTGCTCGACGAGCCCACCACGTTCCTCGACGTCAGCCACCAGATCGAGGTCCTCGACCTGCTGACCGACCTGAACCGGACCCGCGGCACCACGATCGTCATGGTCCTGCACGACCTCAACCTGGCCGCCCGCTACGCGGACCGGCTCGTCGCCCTGGCCGCGGGCCGGCTGCACGCCGCCGGAACACCCGAGGAGGTGATGACCGAGGACACGGTCCGGGCCGTCTACGGCATGGACAGCCGCGTCATCGAGGACCCGGTCTCGGGCAAGCCCCTCGTTCTGCCGATCGGACGCCACCACTCGACGACCGGGGACGCGGAAGCCGCCCCCGCGCCGGAATCGGCCGGGAGCCGCTGACCATGCACGCCAAACTCGCCGCCGTACTCCCCGATCTCTCCCCCTGGCGCTCCTCCCGCGACTTCCGCCTGCTCTGGGTGCAGGGCGTCGTCACCTACGTCGGCAGCGTGATGGCGCTGATCGCGCTGCCGCTGCAGATCAAGGAGCTGACCGGCTCACCGCTCGCGGTGGGCGCGATGGGCGCCGTCGAACTGGTGCCGCTGGTGGTCTTCGGCCTGTACGGCGGGGCACTCGCCGACGCCGTGGACCGGCGCAAGGTCATCGTGCTCACCGAGGCGGGACTGGGAGTGCTGGCCGCCGTCCTGCTGCTGAACGCGCTGCTGCCCAGCCCCATGCTGTGGCCGCTGTACGTGGTCGCGGCCGGTGTCGCGGCACTCGCCGGACTCCAGCGGCCCGCCCTGGACTCGCTGCTGGCCCGGATCGTCCCGCACGACCAGCTCGCCGCCGCGGCCGCGCTGAACTCGCTGCGCTGGCAGACCGGCGCGATCGCCGGACCGGCGCTGGCGGGCCTCGTCGTCGCGTACGCGGGCAACAGCACCGCGTACGCCATCACGGTGGTGAGCTTCGCGGTGTCGGTCCTGATGTGCCGCCGGCTGGCACCGGTGCCGCCGGTCGAGCAGGCGGCCAGGCCGTCGCTGCGCGGCATCGCCGAGGGGGCCCGGTACGCCTGGTCCCGGCCGGTGCTCCTTGGCACGTACGCGGTCGACCTGGCGGCGATGTTCCTCGCCTTCCCCAACACCGTCTTCCCCTTCCTCGCCGACGAGCTCGACGCCGACTGGTCGCTGGGCCTCATGTACGCGGCGGGCTCCGTCGGATCGCTGCTGGTCACCCTCACCAGCGGCTGGGTCTCCCGGACGCGGCGGCACGGCCTGCTGGTGGTGTTCGGCGCGGCCAGCTGGGGCCTGGCGATGGCGGCGGCCGGCTGGACGTCGAACGTCTGGCTGGTGCTGCTGTGCCTCGGGCTGGCGGGAGCGGGGGACATGCTGAGCGGACTGGGCCGGGCGACCATCTGGAACCAGACCATCCCGGACCGGCTGCGCGGCCGGCTCGCCGGCATCGAGGTCCTCTCCTACAGCGTCGGCCCGCAGC
This sequence comes from Streptomyces sp. AC558_RSS880, assembly GCF_019049255.1. Classification (GTDB taxonomy): domain Bacteria; phylum Actinomycetota; class Actinomycetes; order Streptomycetales; family Streptomycetaceae; genus Streptomyces. The sequence continues at coordinate 70,813 of NZ_JAGMUJ010000159.1, forward strand.
TGGGCCAGGTCCGCGCCGGGGCGATGGCCGGCTGGACCGGCGTACGCCCCGCGATCTGGACGGGCGGACTCGCGTGCGTCGCGGCGGTGGGCCTGCTCGCCGCCGCGCTGCCGAAGCTCATCAGCTACGACGCCCGCACCGACGAGGACGCCCGCCGCCGCGCCGCCGAGGGCACCGGAACCGCACCGGGCGGCGAGGGCACCGGAACCGCACCTGGCGGCGAGGGCACCGGAACCGCGCCGGGCCGTGACGGCGTCGGCGCCGATCGGTAGCCCGCTGTCCCGTCACGGCCGAACGACCGGCAACGGCGCGGAGACGCACCGGCTCGTGCCGCTGAAACTCCCCGGAGCCGCCCCGAGCGAAAAGGAATTCCCCGGCGCTCCCGGCCCGGCACGTCAGACATCCGCTTCACGCCGTGGGCGTTCCGGCTCTCGTCGAGACATCCGGCGTCCACGCACCGGAATTCCGGGGCCGCTCAGGGGCTCCTCCGGGCGTACCTCGTCCAGGCGGGCCCGCCAGGTGACGCCGGCGTTGTTGGCCAGGCCGTGCACCTGCCCGTACGACTCCCGCAGTTCGGCCGCGAGTTCGGCCCAGTCCTGCTCGCTGGTCACGTCGAGGCGCCGGCAGCCGGGCGCCTCGGTGACGTCGGTGGCGATGACCCGGGCGCCCTCCCGGGTGAGCGCCTCGGCCTCGGCGGCGCCCTGCCCGCGGGCGGCGCCGGTGACCACGACGACCTTGCCGAGCAGCCTCTGGGGGCGCAGGTCGCTCACGGCCGTTCCCGGGACCGGCGCCGGCCGGCCGGCAGTGGAACGGGCTCCACGCCAGGGACGACGGTGTTGGTGAGGGTGCCGAGGCCCTCGACGGTGAGGGTGACGGTGTCGCCGGGCTTCAGCGGCGGCGGGGTCCGCTCGCCGCGCCGGCCCCAGAGTTCGGCCAGGCAGCCGCCGTTGCCGCAGGTGCCGGAGCCGAGGACGTCACCGGGGACGACCCGGGTGCCGCGGGAGGCGTAGGCGGTCATCTCCTCGAAGGTCCAGCTCATGTTGGACAGCAGGTCCTCGCCGACCTTCTCGCCGTTGACCTCGGCGGTCAGCGCCAGGCGCAGGAAACCGTCGGCGTCCCGGTACGGTTCCAGCTCGTCGGCGGTGACCAGGTACGGGCCGAGGGTGGTGGCGGTGTCCTTGCCCTTGCAGGGGCCGAGGCCGACCTTCATCTCGGCGGACTGCAGGTCGCGGGCGGACCAGTCGTTGAAGACGGTGTAGCCGACGATGTGGTCGCGGGCCTGCTCGGGGGTGAGGTCACGGCCTTCCCGGCCGATGACCGCGCCCACTTCCAGTTCGAAGTCCAGGACGGCTGATCCGGGCGGCACGGGAATCCGGTCCCCGTGACCGTGGACGGCGTGCGGGTTGGTGAAGTAGAAGGTCGGGGCCGCGTACCACTGCTCGGGGACGCCGCCGGTGCCTTCCACGGACCGGCGCACCCCCTCGACGTGTTCCTCGAAGGTGACGAAGTCCCGTACGGAGGCGGGTCGCAGCGGTGGCAGCAGGCGGACCTGGGAGACGTGCGGACCCCGCGGTACGTCGAAGCTCGCGGCGCCGGCGTCGAGCAGGGCCGGGAGTCCCCCTCCCCGGCCGAGGAGCTCGGTGAGGGAGCGGACGCCGGGGACGGGGAAGAGCACGCCCTCGTCGTCGACGACCGCGAGACGGGCCCGGTGGTGGTGTTCATAGGTGGCGAAGCGCATGTACGGCTCCTGGCGGAGGGGCCCGGGGGAGCGGCGGACCGCGTCAGGGCGGTGGACGGGCCGCCGCGCCCCCGGAGCCGAGAAGGGCGGGATCAGACCGGCGGGGCGACGAAGACGCCGCGGTCGGGGTCGTTGAAGGACTCCTTGGCGACGAGTTCGTTCATGGGGTTGGCGGTGCCCCACTGGTCGGTGACCTCGGGCCGGGAGAAGTCGTAGACGTGGGGGTGCCAGGTGTCCTCGTCCAGGCACTCCAGCTCGGTGGTGTACTCGACGGTGTTGCCGTGCGGGTCGAGGAAGTAGGTGAAGGTGTTGTCGCCCGCCATGTGCCGTCCCGGACCCCAGATCTTCTTGAAGCCCGCGCGGATGACGCGCCCGGAGCCGCGCATGTACTCGTCGATGCCGCGCATCTCGAAGGAGACGTGGTGCAGGGAGGTGTGCGGGCCCTTGGCCAGCGCCATCGAGTGGTGCTGGTTGGAGATCCGCATGAAGTGCATGACCTCGCCCATGTGGGGCGAGCTGAGCGTGTCGGAGAGGCGGAAGCCGAGGTGGCGCTCGTACCACGCGCGGGTGCGGTTCAGATCGGGCGAGTTGAGGACGACGTGGCTCAGCTTGACCGGGATGGACTCCTTCTCCTCGATCTTGCGGTGCCGGCGCACCGCGACGTCGGCGGAGACCTCGATGGTGCGGCCGTCCACGTCGAAGAAGCGGAAGCCGTAGCCGCCGCCGGGGGTGTCGACCGTGCCCGGCCGGGATATCAACCGCACGCCTCCCGCGAGCAGTCGCTCGGCGAGGGTGTCGACGTCCTCGCGCGAGGCGGCGCCGTAGGAGACCAGGTCGAGGCGCTTCTCGTCGGCCTTGCGCAGTCGTACGACGTACTGCTCGGGGGAGCCCTCGGCGGCCAGGAAGGAGATCCCGGAGTCCTCGGCGACCTTGGTCAGGCCCCAGACGCCGGCGTAGAAGTCGAGCTGCTTGTCGTAGTCGGGCACGGCGAGGTCGACGTGCCGCAGGTGGGTGAGCAGGCGCATGGTGTCAGTCCTTCCGGAGGAGGGCGGCGGCGTTGCCGCCCCGTACGGCGTCGAAGTCGGTCTCGGACAGCTGTGCGGCGCGCAGGGCGGCCAGGGGGTCCTCGGTGCCCATGTCGAAGGGGAAGTCGGAGCCGAGCAGGACCCGGTCGGCGCCGGCGACGCGCACCAGTTCGCGCAGGACGTGCGGGTCGTGGACGAGGGAGTCGAAGTACAGGCGCCTGAGGTAGCTGCTGGGCGGGTGGGCGCAGCCGGCGCCCGCGTCGGAGCGGGTGGACCAGGCGTGGTCGGAGCGGCCGATGTGGGTGGGCAGGTAGCCGCCGCCGTGCGCGGCGATCAGTTTCAGGGCGGGGTGCCGGTCCAGGACACCGGAGAAGATCAGGTGCGAGAGGGCGACGGCGTTCTCGGTGGGCTGCCCGACCGTGTTGGACAGGTACCACCGGTCCAGCCGCTCGTCGAGCGTGCAGCCGAAGGGATGCAGGAAGAGCAGTGCGCCGGTCTCCTCGGCGCGGGCCCAGAAGGGTGCGTAGGCCGGGTCGGAGAGTTCGCGGCCGGGGGCGTGGCTGGAGATCTCCACACCGAGCAGCCCTTGCGCGAGGGCGTGGTCGAGCGCGTCGACCGCGAGCGCCGGGTGCTGGAGCGGGACCAGGCCCAGTCCGCGCAGCCGGCCGGGTGCGGCCGAACAGTGCGCGGCGGTCGCCTCGTTGGCCAGCCGGTACACCTTCTCGGCCGTCTCCTCGCCGGCCCAGTAGTGGTAGTGCGAGGGGGAGGGGCTGACCAGCTGGACGTCCACGCCCTGCGCGTCCATCGCCGCCAGCCGCACGGTGACGTCGGTCAGCCGGGGGAAGCGCTCGCGGACCATGGGGCCGCTGACCGCGAGGGCGGCGGGGCCGTTGCGGCGGGCGTCCAGCGCGCGCGCCTCGGCCAGTCCGGGCCGCCCCTCGACCAGCGCCTCGATCCCGGGAAGCAGGACGTGCGCGTGGACGTCGACGGTGGGAGTGGCCGCCCGAGGCTCCGGCGCGGTCACGGCAGCTCCCGGAGCATGGTCATGGTGCGGGCCATCAGCCCGGGCACGTCGGCGTCGCGCACCCCGTCGAGCTGCCACCGCCCGATCTGGACGGATGCCTCCACGACCGGGCGGACGCGGGTGATCCGCCGCTCGTAGTACGCCTGGAACAGCGCGTCGTCCCAGGTCTCGGCCTCGGTCAGCAACTGGGCGAGCACCCACGCGTCCTCCAGGGAGAGGGCGGCCCCCTGCGCGAGGGTGGGCGGGCAGCAGTGCGCGGCGTCACCGATCAGCACGACCCGGCCGCGGTGCCAGGAACCCTCGACCAGCATCCGGTCGAACCAGGTGTAGTTGACCTTCGCCGGGTCGGTGATGTGCGCGGTGATCTCGGGCCAGAAGCCACCGTAGTGCCGGGTGAGGCGGCGCATCTCGTCCGCGTACGACTCGGGGGGTATCCCGGCGCGGTCGCGGTTGGCCTCGACGACGTACGCGTAGAGCGTCGTCTCGCTGGTGGGGCAGTACCCGGCGATGTACGCCGGGCCGCCGTAGGCGAGGTCGGTACGGGTGACACCGGCCGGGCGGGGGGCCGCGACGCGCCAGATGGCCATGCCGGTCGGTTCGGGCTTGTCGGTGATGCCGATCGCGGCGCGGGTGGCGCTGCCGAGGCCGTCGGCGGCGACCACCAGGTCGTAACGGTGCTCGGAGCCGTCGGAGAGCCGGACGGAGACCCCGTCGGCGTCCTGGCCCAGGATCTCGGCGGTGGTGCCCAGGCGCACGGTGGCGCCACTGGCGCGTACGGCGTCGATGAGGATCCGCTGGAGTCGCGGTCGCTGCATGCCGACCGTGGCGGGCAGGTCGTCGCCGCCGGTGCGCAGGTCGTCCTGGACGTGCAGGACGGTGCCGTCGGGGGCGGTGATGCCGACCGAGCCGAAGCCGTGACCGGACGCCTCCACCTGCTCCCGGACGCCCAGTTCGCGCAGGACGCGCAGGGCGTTGCCCTGGAGGGTGATGCCGGAGCCGGCGGTGGCGTTCCAGTCGTCCTTGACCTCGACCAGGTCCACGGTGAGGCCGGCGCGGCGCAGCAGGATCGTCACGGCGTTGCCGGCCGCGCCGCCGCCGACGACGAGGACCGTGCGGGGGTGGGTCATGGGGAACTCCCTTGTTCCGCTGCTTACTTGACGGCGATCGGGTTGACGGGGGAGCCGACCGCGCCGGTGATGGGCAGGGGCGCGGCGGTGAGCCAGAAGGCGTACTCGCCGTCGGCCGCGCAGTCCTCGGCGAGGGCGTCCAGGTCCCACATCTCGCCGATCAGCAGACCGATGTGCGGGATGGCGACCTGGTGCAGCGGCTGGAAGGCGTGCTCGAACTCGTTCGGGCGGACCTCGAAGCCCCAGGTGTCGGTGGCGATCGCGGCGATCTCGGTGCGGTGCAGCCAGCCCGCCGAGGTGAACGACAGCCCCGGAGCGGGCCCGCCGGCGTAGTCCCCCCAGCCGGCGCGGCGTACCCGGGTGAGCTGGCCGGTGCGGACGAGCAGGATGTCACCGCGCCCCACCCGCACACCGTGCGCCTCGGCGGTCGCCGTGAGGTGCTCCTCGGTGATCGCGAAACCGTCCGGCAGCTCGCCGTCCTCACCGAGGACCCGTCCCACGTCCAGGAGCACACCGCGTCCGGCGACGTGCGGCGCCATGTGCTCGATGCCCGTGACCAGGTCGCCGTCGGAGGTGACGACCTTCTCGGCCGGGCGCCCGTTCCACGCCTTGCCGTGGTCGAAGATGTGCCCGAGCCCGTCCCACTGGGTGGAGCACTGCAACGGCATCGCGATCACGTCGTCGGCACCGCCGATGCCGTGCGGCAGCCCCTGGTTGCCCAGCGCGGCGTCGGTGCCGGTGTCGAGCATGGTGTGCACCGGGTTGGTGCGCCGGCGCCAGCCCTTCTGCGGGCCGTTGATGTCGAAGCGCTGGGAGAGGGAGAAGCTGACGCCCTTCCGGATCAGCGCGGCGCCCTCGCGGCGCTTCGCCCCGTCGAGGAAGTTGAGGGTGCCGAGCACGTCGTCCTCACCCCAACGACCCCAGTTGGAGCACGCCTTGGCGGCCTTCGCTATCGAGCCCTCGGGGTCGGTGCGGTCCAGGGTCACCGGGCCGCCTCCGCCACGCAACGGGTGCGCTGGGCACCGAGCCCGGTGATGGAGGCGTCCATGACGTCGCCGTCGCGCAGCAGTCGGCCCCAGTGCATGCCGTTGCCGGCCGGGGAGCCGGTGAGCACCAGGTCACCGGGCAGGAGGCGGGCGGTCTGCGAGGCGTAGGAGACCATCCGCGCCACGTCGAAGATCATGTCCTCGGTGGACTCGTCCTGCATGGTCTCGCCGTTCAGCCTCAGCGTCAGCCGCAGGTCGTCCGTGTCCGTGATCGAGGCGGCGGGCACGATCCACGGGCCCAGCGGTGTGAAACCGGGCGCGTTCTTGCTGCGCAGCCAGTCGGTCCCGATCTGCGGCATGTCCCGGCGGAAGACGGTGGCGCGGTCGGTGAGGTCGTTGGCGATCGTGTAGCCGGCGACGTGGTCCAGGGCCTCCCCGACGGACAGCCGGTGGGCCGGGCGGCCGATCACCGCGGCCAGTTCCAGTTCCCAGTCGGGCTTCTCGGCCCAGGACGGCAGCACGACGTCGTCGTAGGGACCGGTGATCGCGCTCGGCAGACCGATGAACACGTACGGCAGGTCCTCGGCCGCCCGCCGGTCCATGATCTCCGCGGCCTCCGCGCGGCGCTCCTCCTCCGGCCGGTCGTCACCCGGGGCCCGGTGCGCGACGTGCAGATCGATCACGTGCTGCCGGTAGTTGGCGCCGGACTGGAACACCTGACGCGGCTCGACCGGCGCGTGCACCCGGAACTCCGCCAGCGGCTCGCGCCGCGGAGTGCCGTCCTCGGTCAGCGCCGTCAGTCGCGGCAGCACCGCGTCCCAGTCGTCCAGGACGCCCCGCACGGTCAAGTCGGCGTCGCCCAGGGCCGGTCGCAGGTCGATCACCTGGGCGTCAGGGGTGACGAGAGCGGGGAAGGCGTTCCCCTCGGGGGCGGAAAGGGTGGCGAGGGCGAAGGGTCCGGCGAAGAGGGCGGACGCGGCTTCAGGTTTCACGGACATGTCCTCCTGATTGCGGTGGCACTAATCTGGACCCGCCACCCGCGATCACGGAAATCAATTCCATGGATGGTGGTCATCCACGCAACGAATTTCCGCAGGTCGTCGCCGGACAGCTAGGGAACGTGCCGTGAATCTCAGTCGCCTGGACCTCAACCTCGTCGTCGCCCTGCGCGCCCTGCTGGAGGAGCGCAACGTGACCCGTGCCGGGCAGCGCGTCGGCCTCAGCCAGCCGGCGATGAGTGCGGCGCTCTCGCGCCTGCGCCGGCACTTCGACGACGACCTGCTGGCCCGGGTCGGTGGCCACTACGAACTCACCGCTCTCGGACAGGTCCTCCTCGACCGCGCGTCCACCGCGTACGACCTGCTGGAACGTCTCTTCGCCAGCCAGGCGAGCTTCGACCCGGCCAAGGAGAGCCGTGAGTTCAAGCTCGTGGCGTCCGACTACGCGGTCGCCGTCTTCGGCGCCGAACTCGCCCGGGTCGTGCATCGGGAGGCCCCCGGCATCCGGCTGCGGTTCGCCCAGACGCCGACCACCGTGGTGGACGCCACGGACACCCTGCTGAGCACCACCGACGGCCTGCTCATGCCGCACGGCGTGGTCAGCGATTTCCCCGCCACCGACCTCTACCAGGACCGGTGGGTCTTCCTCGTCGCCGAGGACCACCCGAGCGTCGACGACCGGCTGACCCGGGAAGACCTGGCCCGGCTGCCCTGGGTCACCTACCAGCGCACCTACGACGCCCCGGCCGTCCGACAGCTCGGCATGCTGGGCATCGAGCCCCGCGTCGAGGTCTCCGTCGACAGCTTCCAGATCATGCCGCTGCTGGTCAGCGGAACCCGGCGCATCGCCCTGATCCAGGCCCGCCTCGCCCGGCTCCTCGCACCGCTCGCCGCCGTACGGGTGGTCGAGCCCCCCTATGAGGCGGTACCCCTGCGGGAGGCGTTGTGGTGGCACCCGGTGCACACCCACGACGCGGCCCACATCTGGCTGCGGGAGACCGCCGCCCGGGTCGGCGGCCGCATGACCGACGAGGTGGGGACATGAGCTGCGCGTAGCCGCGGGGAGCGGAGCCATCTGCCGGCTGGATGGCGGGTATCCGGTCCATGAATCGTGCCACCGCGAACGCACGATGCGCGAGACCGGTGGTTCCGCGAGCGGATGGATCCGGGCAGGCGGACCTTCCCCGTCGCCGGCCTGGATCCGCGCAGGCCGCGCCGCCGGCCACCGACGATCCGGAGCAGACCCGGATCCTCCGACGGAGTTTCAGGTTCCGCGTGCACGGGGCATCGCGAGCGGGCGACGAGCGCCGCGTAGGCTCCGTGGACGAGATGGTCTCGCGCTCGTCCTCCCCGGATACCCCCCCGCGGCCCGTTCTGCTGTCGGACGGGCCGACCGACGTCCACGAACACCGAGGTCCAGGCATGCAGTTCACGACTCGCCCCACCCTGAGCGGCACCTTCGGCATGGTGTCCTCCACCCACTGGCTGGCCTCGCAGTCGGCGATGGCCGTGCTGGAGGACGGCGGCAACGCCTACGACGCCGCCGTGGCCGGAGCCTTCGTCCTGCACGTCGTCGAACCGCACCTCAACGGTCCCGCCGGTGAGGTGCCGATCCTGCTGGCGCCGGCCGGCGGGGAGGTGCGGGTGCTGTGCGGGCAGGGCGTCGCCCCGGCCGGGGCGAGCGTCGCCCACTACAAGGGACTCGGCCTGGACCTCGTCCCCGGCACCGGACCGCTCGCCGCGGCCGTGCCCGGCGCCTTCGACGCCTGGATGCTCCTGCTGCGCGACCACGGCACCAAGACCCTCGCCGACGTCCTGAAGTACGCCATCGGGTACGCCGAGGACGGGCACCCGCCCGTGGAACGCGTCGGCGAGACCGTCGAGACCGTACGCGAACTGTTCGAGACGGAGTGGACCTCCTCGGCCGAGGTGTACCTGCCCGGCGGCCGGGCGCCCCGCCCCGGCGAGCTCTTCCGCAACTCCGCCCTGGCCGCCACCTGGAAGCGGCTGCTGGACGAAGTCGCCGGGGCCGGGGACCGGGAGGCGCAGATCGACGCCGCGCGGGAGGTGTGGCGGACCGGGTTCATCGCCGAGGCCCTGGTCCGGCAGGCCGGACGTCCCACCATGGACACCAGCGGGGAGCGCCACACCGGCACGCTGACCGCCGCCGACCTCGCCGGCTGGTCCGCGACCTACGAGACCCCGGTGACGTACGACTGGAACGGCTGGACCGTGTGCAAGGCCGGCCCCTGGAGCCAGGGACCGGTCCTGCTCCAGCAACTCGCCCTGCTCCCGCCGGAACTGCCCCGCTACGGCTCCGCCGAGTACCTGCACCTGCTGATCGAGGGCTGCAAGCTCGCCATGGCCGACCGCGAGGCCTGGTACGGGGACGCGGCCGAGGTGCCGCTCGACGACCTGCTGTCGGCCGAGTACAACGCCGAGCGGCGGACCAGGGTCGGCCCCCGCGCCTCCCACGACCTGCGGCCCGGCAGCCCGGGCGGGCGCACCCCCCGGCTGAGCGCCCACGCACGCGTGGTGGCCACCGAGGACCCCGGCTTCAGCCCGATGGGCGTCGGCGAGCCCACCGTCGCCAAGAGCCCGACGTCCCCCGTGCCCGGCGAACCCGACGTCTCCGCCGACGGCGGCACCCGCGGCGACACCTGCCACCTGGACGTCGTCGACCGCTGGGGCAACATGGTCGCGGCCACCCCCAGCGGCGGCTGGCTCCAGTCCAACCCCGTCGTGCCCGAACTCGGGTTCCCGCTCGGTACCCGGCTGCAGATGACCTGGCTGGAGGAGGGCCTGCCGGGCACCCTCACCCCCGGCCGCCGCCCCCGGACCACCCTCACCCCGTCCATAGCCCTGCGCGACGGGGTGCCCGTCATGGCGTTCGGCACGCCCGGCGGGGACCAGCAGGACCAGTGGCAGCTGCACTTCTTCCTCGCGGTCGCCCTGCGCGAGCGGGTGCGCGGCGGACTCGACCTCCAGGGCGCCGTCGACGCCCCCAACTGGCACAACGACAGCTTCCCCGGCTCCTTCTACCCGCGCGGCATGCGCCCCGGCAGCGTCACCGTCGAGTCCCGCACGGACCCCGCGGTGGTGACGGAGCTGCGCCGCCGCGGCCACGAGGTGACGGTCGGCGACGCCTGGTCGGAGGGCCGGCTCTGCGCGGTCGCCCGGGACCCGGACACCGGCGTCCTCTCCGCCGCCGCGAACCCGCGCGGCATGCAGGGGTACGCGGTGGGCCGCTGAGCCCACGGCGCCGCGGGCCGGCACCCCGTTTTCATCCCGATTCCACCTGGAGTGCACCGGACGGGCGGGGATTGTCAGTGGCGCGTGCTCTCATGGAGGCATGCACGAGACCAACGAAACCATCGACGAGTTTCTCGCCCGGCACGCCATCGACGTGGAGGAACTGGTCCGCAAGGCCGCGGCGCAGGAGATCATGCCGCGCTGGCGGCGGCTCGCCGACCACGAGGTGGACCTCAAGGCCGGCCCGCACGACCTGGTGACGGACGCCGACCGCAACGCCGAGCTGTATCTCACGGACGCCCTCGCCGCCCTGCTGCCCGGCTCGGTCGTGGTCGGCGAGGAGGCGGTGCACGCCGACCCGGTGTCGTACGAGGCGATACAGGCCGAGGCACCGGTGTGGATCGTCGACCCCGTCGACGGCACCCGCCAGTTCGTGCACGGCGACACCGGCTTCTGCACCCTGGTCGCCCTCGCGCGCGGCGGAGTGGTGCACGCCTCCTGGACCTACGCCCCCGCCCGCGACCAGTTCGCCACGGCCGTACGGGGACAGGGCGCCCACCTCGACGGCGAGCGGCTGCGCGCGGGCTCCCCGGAACCCGGCCGTGACCTCCGCGTGGCCACCTCCCACCCGGACTACACCACGGACGAACAGAAGCGCGCCCTGCTCGGCCTGTGGACGGACGGGGTGGCACCCCGGGCCTGCGGCTCGGCCGGCCTGGAGTACCTGGCCATCGCCCGCGGCGCATTGGACGCCACCGCGTTCTCCTGGGAAGCCGCCTGGGACCACGCGGCCGGTCTGCTCCTCGTGGAGGAGGCGGGCGGCACCCACCTCACGCGCGCGGGCGAGCCCTTCAGCATCAGGGGCGGCAACACCCTGCCCTTCACCGCGGCCCGCGACGAGGCCACGGCTCGCCGGGTGGTGGAACTGCTGGCGGACGGAGCCTGATGCCGCATCCCTCTCCAGAGGCCCCGGGAGAACGCCGGCGGCCCGGCATATCCTGATCCCCAGTGGCCGTCGGCTGACGAAGGAGTCCGAAGGTGCCGTCGATGCTCGATGCGGTCGTGGTGGGTGCGGGGCCGAACGGGCTGACCGCTGCCGTGGAGCTGGCCCGCCGCGGCTTCTCGGTGGCCCTGTTCGAGGCGATGGGCACCGTGGGCGGCGGCGCCCGCACCGAGGAACTCACCCTCCCCGGCTTCCGCCACGACCCCTGCTCAGCCGCCCACCCCCTCGCCGTCAACTCACCCGCGTTCCGCGCGCTGCCCCTGGAGCGCTACGGACTGGAGTGGCTGCACCCGGAACTCCCCATGGCGCACCCCTTCCCCGACGGCACGGCGGCCGTGCTGTCCCGGTCGGTCGGGGAGACGGCCGCCTCCTTCGGACCGCGCGACGCCGGCGCGTACCGCCGTCTCGTCGAACCCTTCCTGCCCAAGTGGGACACCCTGGCCCGCGACTTCATGTCGCTGCCGCTGACCGCGCTGCCCCGCGACCCGGTCACCCTCGCCCGCTTCGGCCTGCTCGGCCTGCCCCCGTCCACCTGGCTCACCCGCCGCTTCCGCGACGAGCGGGCCCGCACCCTGTTCGCCGGCCTCGTCGCCCACGTCATGGCCCCGCTCGGCGGCTTCGCCACCGGCGCCGTCGGCCTGGTCTTCGCCCTCGCCGCGCACGCCCGCGGCTGGCCCGTCGCCCGCGGCGGCTCCCAGGCCATCTCCGACGCCCTCGCCGCGTACCTCGAGGACCTCGGCGGCAGCGTCCACACCGACTACGAGGTCAAGCGCCTCGACGACCTGCCGCCGGCCCGGGCGTACGTCTTCGACACCTCGCCCACCGCCCTGGCCCGCATCGCCGGCTTCGGCAGCCACTACGCGAACTACCGTTACGGCCCCGGCGTCTTCAAGATCGACTACGCGCTGGACGGCCCCGTCCCGTGGACCGCGCCCCAGGCCCGCACCGCCGGCACCGTGCAGATCGGCGCGGACAGCGACGAGATCGCCGCCGCCCTGCGCGCCGCCTCCCGCGAGGGCCGCGCCCCCGACACGCCCTTCCTCATCACCGTGCAGCCCGGCGTCGCCGACCCCACCCGCGCCCCGGCCGGCAAGCACGTCTTCTGGGCGTACGGCCATGTGCCGAACGGCTGGACCGGCGACCTCACCGACGCCATCGAGCGCCAACTGGAGCGCTACGCCCCGGGTTTCCGCGACCGCGTCCTGGCCCGCGCCACCGCGGGACCGCCCGAACTCGCCGCCCGCAACGCCAACTACGTCGGAGGCGACATCGCCACCGGCGCGGTCTCCGGACTCCAGCTGCTGCTGCGTCCCAAACTGTCCCCGTTCCCGTACGCGACCCCGCACCCCGCCGTCTTCATCTGCTCGTCGGCCACCCCGCCCGGCCCCGGTGTGCACGGCATGTCGGGACACAACGCGGCGAAGGCCGTCTGGAGGAGGCTGCGACAGACATGACCGCCACCATCACCCTCGTCCAGGGCGACATCACCCAGCAGAGCGCCGACGCGATCGTCAACGCGGCCAACTCCTCGCTGCTCGGCGGGGGAGGCGTGGACGGCGCGATCCACCGCCGGGGCGGCCCGGAGATCCTGGCCGAATGCCGCGCCCTGCGCGCTTCCCGGTACGGCAGGGGCCTGCCGACCGGTCAGGCGGTCGCCACCACCGCGGGCCGCCTCGACGCCCGCTGGGTGATCCACACCGTCGGCCCGGTGCATCAGGTCTCAGGCAGCGATCCCGCGCTGCTCGCCTCCTGCTACCGGGAGTCGCTTCGTGTGGCCGACGAGCTGGGTGCCCGGACGGTCGCGTTCCCGGCGATCTCCACCGGCGTGTACCGGTGGCCGATGGACGACGCGGCCCGCATCGCGGTGGAGACGGTGCGGAACACGCCGACCGCCGTCGAAGAGGTGAGGTTCGTCCTCTTCGACGACCGGGCGTACGAGGCGTTCGTCCGGCAACTCGGCTGACGGAAACCACGGCGAGCCTGCGGAGAACCACCCGCGGCGGAGCGGCCGTGCGCTGCGGGACGGAGAGAAGGTGGCCAGGAGGGTACGCGCAGGCGCCGGGGGCGTGACATCTCGGACGGTCTGCCGGCCACCCGCCCTCGCTACAGTGCCGCAGTGGCCGTGAACCGATCCGATTCCGCCGTCCTGGACGAGAGGGGGCGGCACTCCGTGCGTGGTGTGGTGTCCCGCGAGGACGGGGGACGGCGCGGGGCCGATCCACTCCGCTGCGCCCGGAGCCATGCCTTCCGGCCTCTCCGTCCCCCGCCCGTCCGCGTCGTGGTGCCCGGCACCCCACCGGACGACAGCTGACGCTGCCACGTCCGGGTGCGGCCGGTGCTCCCCGAGGCCGGGCACGAGCGAACGGACCGGCCCTGCCCGACCGGACGGATCGCCGATGCCCGGGAGCTGAAGGGGATCGTCCCGGACGGCGCCGTACTCATCACCGCCCCCGGCGGAACGCTCTTCGTGCAGCAGCCGTCCACGCCCGGTGGCGGCCGGTGGTGTTCCGAACCCGGCACCGTGCCCCGGCCGCGGGACATCGCGGCGTGCGGCCGCCATGCGGCAGACAACCGTGAGACCGAAGGAGAACGAGCAATGTCACGCCAGAACAGACCGGGCGGCGGCGAGCCCGCCCGCCCGGCCGGCACCGATGAAGGGCCACCGGTCCGCCGCGCGGTGGTGCTGTCCTCGATGGGCGACGACGTGGAGCAGGCCGTGCTGAGGCCCGCCCCACGCCGTGGCACGGCCACCACGAGCGACACCGCCACAGCCGCCGTCGCCGCCACCGCCGAAGGCACCGCAAGGACCGGCGAGACCGGCGAGACCGGCCGGGGTGAGACGGAAACCCTCCCCACGGCCACTGCCGAGTCCGAGTCCGGGGCGACCTCGGCCGCGAACGAGCCGGAGGCACGGGAAGAGGCCGCGGAACCGGGCACGGACCGCGGGGAACGGCCGGAGACGGTGGCGGGCGCCGCCACACCGGCCCGCACCGCGTCACCGGGCGGCACCGCAGCTCCCTTGTCCGGACTGGCTGCCGCACTCGGCGGTGCCCGCCGGTCCGGAGGGGCCGGGAAGGGAAGCGGCGACGGTGACGGCGATGGCGACGGTGCGCTGGGGCGGCCGAAGGCCCCCTTGCTGGCCGCCGCCGGGATCGCCGGGGTGATCCTGCTCGCCGTACCTCTGCTGATCATGGTCGGCGACGACCGGGATGATCGGCCCGGGGACCACGCCACCGCGGCTGCCGACTCCCGGGCGCTGCTCGACGGTCAGGAGGCACAGCAACCGCCGGGCGTCTATGCCGCGGAGCCCTCGAAGGACGACGCTCCGGCGGGCTCGTCGAAGGGCAAGGAAGGCGACGACGAGAAGGACGGCAAGAAGACGGAGGACGGGAAGAAGGAGGGGAAGGACGACGGCAAGGCGTCCCCGGACGACTCCGACTCCCGCCCCCGCTCCGACTCCGTCGCCGACGCAAGCCCGCAGGCCGCCTCGCAGAGGCAGAAGGAGGAGGACACGGCGAAGGAGTCGGCCCAGCGGACCGAGAGCAAGGCGGACGGGACGGTCACCGTCGCCTCCGCCCGGATCGTCAACGCCGACACCGGCAAGTGCCTCACCGCGAGTTCCCGGGGCGTCGGGGCGGAACTGGTCATCCAGCCTTGCGGAGCCTCGGAGGGCGCCCAGATCTGGTCCTTCCACGACGACGACCGCACCCTGCGCATCGGCGAGGACCTGTGCATGGGGCTGGACGGCGGGTCGGTGGCGAAGGGCACGGCCATCCGGCTGCAGCGGTGCGACGGGTCGAGCGGGCAGAAGTTCAAGATCAATGCCACCGAGGACCTGGTGTCGCTCAAGGCCGGCGACAAGTGCGCCGACGTGTGGTGGGGCAAGGAGGCCAACGGCACGCCGGTCAAGCTGTGGCCCTGCACCGGCACCGCCAACCAGACCTGGCGGCGCGGCTGACCCCGTCCCGCCCCCGGGACCGAAGGGCTGCCGTCAACAGCCTTCCGGACCACCGGCGTCGACGGGCCCCGGGCGCTCCTGCGCAGCGCGCGAGCGCCCGGGGCCCGTCCTCTCCGTGTGCGACCTCCCCCGGCGGACGATCGCAGCCGGTGTGCGGCACGCGGGTGCGCGAGACGCGGCGACGGCTGCTGCGCTCGCTCGGACCGGCCCGGTGGCACGGCCTGCGGGTGCACGCGGTGGCCACGGAACGGCTGGGTAGGGGGTGTGACGCGACCCGCCGAACCACCAGGACCGCACAAACCCCGACGGGATCATTGCTTCGGTTGTGTTCGAGTTCTAGGGTGTGGCTGGCTCAGTAGTTGCTCCGTCACCGCTAGTTGTGATGTCCCCCTGCCGTAACGCCCCCCGTCCGGCGGCGCGTCGAGGGGGAGTCCGACGTGCCCTCAGTCCGTGCAGTGCTCTGTCGTACCGAGGAAGGCCACGGTCATGCCGCACCCGCACACGTCTCCCGCCGCCCCGTCCCCCCGCTCCGGACCGCCGGTCGTCAGCCGCCGCCGGCTCCTGGAGTCCGGCGCCGCCGTGCTCGGCGCCCTCGCCCTGTCCGCGTCGCCCGTCGCGGCGCACGCGGCCGGCCGGCGGGCGGCGGCCGACGCACCCCCGGAGTGGAACGACTTCGGCGTCTTCCGGCTCGGCACCCAGCCGCCGCACACCACGCTCATGCCGTACGCGGACGTGCGACAGGCCCTCGCCGCCGACCGCACCCGCTCGCCCTACCGGCTGAGCCTCGACGGCACCTGGAAGTTCGCCTACGCCGACCGCCCCGAGGACCGGGACCCCGACTTCCACCGCACCGACACCGACGACGGCGACTGGGACACCATCCCGGTCCCGTCCGTGTGGCAACTGCACGGCCACGACTTCCCGATCTACCTGAACATCACCTACCCGTACTGGGGCCCCAACGGCCGCGGCGAGGACCCGCAGCCGCCCTCCGCCCCGACCCGCTACCACCCGGTCGGCCAGTACCGGCGCACCTTCACCGTCCCGCGCGACTGGAGAGGCCGCCGCACCTTCCTCCACTTCGAGGGCGTCAAGTCCGCGCACTACGTGTGGATCAACGGCGAACTCGTCGGCTACGACGAGGACTCCTACACGCCCTCCGAGTACGACATCACCGACCACCTCAGGCCCGGCACCAACCAGATCGCCGTGGAGGTGTACCGCTACGCCGACGGCGACTGGCTGGAGGACCAGGACATGATCCGGCTGAGCGGCATCTTCCGCTCGGTCTACCTGTACTCCACCCCTGCCGTGCACCTGCGCGACTTCAAGCTGGACACCCCGCTGAACGACACGTACACGCACGCCGAGTTGGCGGTCACCGCGAGCGTGCGGGCGTACGGCGGCGGCGAGTCGGGCCGGTACACCGTCGAGACCCAGCTGTACGACGCCCGCGGCCACGCCGTCTGGTCCCGTCCGCTCGAGCAGACCGCCGACCTCGGCACGGCCGGCGCCGGCGAGGACGTCACCGTACGGGCCTCGAAGGCCGTACCGGAGCCCCGGCTGTGGTCCGCCGAGCACCCGGACCTCTACACGGCCGTCCTCAGGCTCCGCGACCCGGCCGGCGAGGTGGTGGAGACCCTGTCCCACCGCGTCGGCTTCCGCGAGTTCGCCCTCAGGGACGGGCTGATGCGGATCAACGGAAAGCCCGTCTCCTTCCGCGGCACCAACCGCCACGAGATGCACCCCTCCCGCGGCACCGCCCTCACCCGCGAGGACCTCGTCGAGGACATCACGCTCATCAAGCGGATGAACATCAACTCCGTCCGCACCTCGCACTACCCCAACAACCCGCTGTGGTACGAACTCGCCGACGAGTACGGCCTCTACCTCGTCGACGAGACCAACCTCGAGACCCACGGCATCCGTTCCGAGTACCCGGGCGACCACCCGGAGTGGACGGCGGCCTGCGTCGCCCGCGCGCAGAACATGGTGCACCGCGACAAGAACCACCCCTCGGTGGTCATCTGGTCGCTCGGCAACGAGGCGGGCGGCGGCACCACCTTCAACGCCATGCACGACTGGATCCGCTCCTACGACCCCACCCGCGTCATCCAGTACGAGGGCGACGACCGGCCGGGGATCAGCGACATCCGCTCGGAGATGTACGAGAGCCCGTCGCGCGTCGAGCAGCGGGCGAAGGACACCGCCGACACCCGGCCGTACGTCATGATCGAGTACTCCCACGCGATGGGGAACTCCAACGGCAACTTCAAGAAGTACTGGGACGTCGTCCGCCGCCACGACGTCCTCCAGGGCGGCTGGATCTGGGACTTCGTCGACCAGTCCCTGTACTGGCCCGTCCCGGCCCGCACCCTGCTGACCGAGTCCGGGCCGGCCGGACTGCGCGGCGAGATCCTCGCCCCCGGCGGCGGATTCGACCCGGGCAGGGGCATCACCGGAGGCACGGTCTTCGCCCGCCACGACAGCCTCGACCTCACGGGTTCCCTCACCCTGGAGGCATGGGTCACCCCGGACGTGACGGGCTACCACCAGCCCATCCTCACCAAGGGCGACACCCAGTACGCGCTCAAGCAGACCAACGGGAACCTGGAGTTCTTCATCCACTCCGACGGTCAGTGGATCACCGCGAGCTGGACACTGCCGGACGACTGGACCGGGCGCGAACACCACATCGCGGGTGTCTTCGACGCGGACGCCGGCACCCTGACCCTGTACGTCGACGGTGCGGTGAGGGCCACCCGGACCACCACCCGGCGGCCGAGCGGCAACACCGCACCCCTCGCGCTCGCCACCGACGCCGACAACCAGACCCGGGAGTTCAGCGGCACCGTCCGTCGCGCCCGCGTCCACGCGCGCGCCCTCACCGCCGCCGAACTGGCCTCGGACGACAGAGGGCCCGGCGACGACGGTGTGCGGTTCTGGTTCGACGCCGCCACCGTCAGGACCGAGAGGAAGCGGCCCGAGGACAGGACGTTCCTCGCCTACGGCGGCGACTGGGGCGACAACCCCAACGACGGCGCCTTCGTCGCGGACGGCATCGTCACCGCCGACCGCGGTCACACCGGCAAGGCCGCCGAGATCAAACGCGTCCACCAGGCGGTCAACGCCACCCGCACCTCCGACGACGGCGACCCCGGCGCCGTCACCCTCACCAACGAGTACCTGTTCACCGACCTCCGCGAGTTCGACGGCCGGTGGGAACTCGTCGCCGACGGCGAGGTCGTACGGCGCGGAAGGCTGACCCGGGACCAGCTGGACGTGCCGCCGCTGTCCGGCAAGGACATCACCCTGCCCGTACGCCTGCCGAAGGACCCGGCCCCGGGTACGGAGTACTTCCTCCAGCTCTCCTTCACCACCAAGGAGTCCACGAAGTGGGCCCGGGCCGGCTTCGAGGTGGCCCGGCAGCAGCTCCCGCTCGACGCGGGGAGCCCGGCCGTGGTCCCCGTACCCCTGTCGAGCGTCCCGGCCCTGCGCCACGAGGACCGGGAGAAGGACATCCGGATCACCGGCAGGGGCTTCTCGGTCACCGTCGACAAGAGCAGCGGCACCATCACCTCCTACGAGGCGAGGGGCACCCGTCTGATCACCTCCGGGCCGGTGCCCAACTTCTGGCGGGCGCCCACCGACAACGACAGGGGCAACGGCCACCACACCCGCAACCAGACCTGGCGCGACGCCGGTGCCCGGCGGAAGGTCACGGACGTCACCGTGCGGGCCCTCGGCGACCGGGCCGTCGAGATCAGGGTCGGCGGCACGCTGCCCACCACCGTGGAGTCGGCGTACACCACCACCTACACGGTGTTCGGCAACGGCGAGATCAAGGTCGACAACACCCTGCACCCGGGTGCGCCGGACCTGCCGTACATCCCGGAGGTCGGCACGCTGCTGTTCCTGCCGCGCCGCCTGGACCGCCTGCACTTCTACGGCCGCGGCCCCGAGGAGAACCACTGGGACCGCAACACCGGTACCGACGTGGGCCGTTACTCGTCGACCGTGGCCGGCCAGTGGACCCCCTACATCCGCCCGCAGGAGAACGGCAACAAGACGGACGTCCGCTGGGCCGCCCTGACCGACGGCGGCGGGCGCGGCCTGCTGGTGTCGGGCGAACCCCTCCTGGAGATCAACGCCTCGCACTTCACCCCCGAGGACCTGTCGGTCGGCGCCCGGCACGACTACCAGCTGACCCCGCGGGACGCGGTCGTGCTGCGGGTCAACCACCGCCAGATGGGCGTCGGCGGCGACAACAGCTGGGGCGCGCACACCCACGACGAGTTCAAGCTCCTCGCCGACCGGGACCACGCGTACACCTACCGTCTCCGTCCGCTCACGGACGTGGACGAGGCGACGGCGGCCTCGCGTCGGCCCACGGCGACCGAGTAGGGGCACACCCATGGGAGCCCGGGGTACCCGGGCTCCCATGGGTGACATCCTGGTGGGAGCCTGTTCGTGGACGGACCGCCAACTCGTGGCGAGCGGCTGGTATCCGCCCGGCCGGCGGGACGCCGAGGGCCGGCTGCGGCACTACGCCTCCAGACTGCCCGTCGTCGAGGTGGACTCCGGCTACTACGCGCTGCCCAGCCGCCGCAACAGCGAGCTGTGGGTGGAACGCACACCGGACGGGTTCCGCTTCGACGTCAAGGCGTTCTCGCTGCTGACCGGCCACCCCACCCGGCCGCAGGCACTCCCCGCCGACCTGCGGGACCGGCCGGTGGACGGCGCCCTGCTGGACGAGGTGTGGGGGAGGTTCGCGGAGGCGGTCGGGCCGCTGCGCGAGGCGGGGCGGCTGGGCGCCGTGCTGTTCCAGTTCCCGCCCCGGTTCGCGCCCGGAGCCCCGGCCGAGCGGACCCTGGAGGAGTGCGTGCGGCGCACGGCCGGCTGGCCGCTCGCCGTCGAGTTCCGGCACCCGGCGTGGTGGGAGGCGGGGCGGGCCGAGGACACCCTCGCGCTGCTGTCCGGGCTGGGCGCGACGGCCGTCGGCGTGGACATGGCCCAGGGGCTCACCGGCTCCCTGCCGCCCGTCGCACCCGTCAGCCGCCCCGCCCTCGCCGTCGTACGGTTCCACGGGCGCAGCAGGGCCTGGGGGAGGGGCAGCAAGGAGGACCGCTTCCGCCACGACTACGACGTCGCCGAACTCGCCGCCTGGGTGCCCCGGTTGCGCCGCGCGGCGGAGCGGACGGACGAACTGCACGTGCTGTTCAACAACTGCTGCGCGGACGCCGCCGTACGCGCCGCCGAGACCATGCGGGAACTGCTCACCCCGCGGTGTCGCTGATCCCCAGCCGCAGGTGCTCCACGTGGTAGACGGCCTGGTCGAGCAGTCCGGCGACATGGTCGTCGTGCAGCGCGTACACCACGGAGCGGCCCCGGCGCTCGCCGACCACCAGGCCCAGATTGCGCAGCAGCCGCAGCTGGTGCGAGCAGGCCGACTGCTCCATGCCCACCTCCGCCGCCAGCTCCGTGGCCGGGAGCGGGCCCTCGCGCAGCCGGGCGAGGATGAGCAGCCGGGAGGGCGTGGACAGGGCCTGGAGCGTGGTGGCGACCTTCGCGACGTTGTCCGCGTCCAGGCGCACCCGCTCCGCGGCGTCCTGCGGGATGACGGCTCCATGACCCATGCGGACATCCTACTCATCGCATATGAACGCATGAACGAGTCTTCATGTGTTCCTGTATGGTGGCCGGGTGTCCGTGACTCTCGCTCCCGCGCCCCGGTCGTCCGTCGGCGCCCCGGCGCCGCGCCGCCGCACCCGTGTCCTCGCCCTCCCGGAAGCCCGGTGGGCGCTCGCCTCACTCGTCGCCTTCCTGGCCGGGCTCGCCGCCGATCTCGGCGGCGCGCCGGGCTGGGCCGGCGGGATCCTGTACGCCGTCGCCTATGCGTGCGGCGGCTGGGAACCGGCCCTCGAAGGGCTGCGCGCCCTGCGCGAGAAGACCCTCGACGTCGACCTGCTGATGATCGTCGCCGCGCTGGGCGCCGCCGCGATCGGACAGGTCCTCGACGGCGCCCTGCTCATCGTCATCTTCGCCACCTCCGGCGCCCTGGAGGCCCTGGCCACCGCCCGCACCGCCGACTCCGTGCGCGGCCTGCTCGACCTCGCGCCCACGACGGCGACCCGGGTGACCGGGAGCGGCGAGGAGACCGTGCCCACCGCCGAACTCGCCGTCGGCGACGTCCTGCTCATCCGCCCCGGGGAGCGCATCGGTGCCGACGGCACCGTCCTCGACGGCGTCAGCGAGGCCGATCAGGCCACCATCACCGGCGAGTCGCTGCCGGTCGTCAAGCGCCCCGGCGACGACGTCTTCGCCGGCACGCTCAACGGCACCGGCGCCCTGCGCGTCCGGGTCGGCCGCGACCCGAAGGACTCGGTGATCGCGCGCATCGTCGCCCTGGTCGAGGAGGCCTCCCGCACCAAGGCGCCGACCCAGCTCTTCATCGAGAAGATCGAGCAGCGGTACGCGGTCGGCGTGGTCGTCGCCACCCTCGCGGTGTTTGGCGTCCCGCTCGCCTTCGGCGAGAACCTCACCGACGCCCTGCTCCGGGCGATGACCTTCATGATCGTCGCCTCGCCGTGCGCGGTCGTCCTCGCCACCATGCCGCCCCTGCTCTCCGCCATCGCCAACGCCGGCCGCCACGGCGTCCTCGTCAAGTCGGCGGTCGCCATGGAACGCCTCGGCGAGATCGACGCGTCCGCCCTCGACAAGACCGGCACCCTCACCGAGGGCACCCCCGAGGTCACCGCCGTACGTCCGCTGCCCGGCTCCGGCCTGGACGAGAACGCCCTCCTCACCCTGGCCGCCTCGGCCGAGCACCCCAGCGAGCACCCGCTGGCCCGCGCCGTGGTGACCGCCGCCCACGCCCGCGGCCTGCCCCTCGCCCCCGCCACGGACTTCACCGCCGCACCCGGCCACGGCATCACCGCCACGGTGAACGGGACCGTGGTGACCGTCGGACGCGCCGACCCGGCGGAGGCGGAGCACGGCGAGACCGTCGTCCGCGTCACCCGCGACGGCACCCCCGTCGGCACCCTCGCCCTCACCGACCGCCTCCGCCCCGACGCCCCGGCCGCCACCTCCGCCCTGACGGCCCTCACCGGCACCGCCCCCACCCTCCTGACCGGCGACAACCCCCACGCCGCCGCCCGCGTCGCCACCGCGACCGGCCTCACGGACATCCGCGCCGGCCTCCTCCCCGAGGACAAGGTGAACGCCGTACGGGACCTCCAGGACGCCGGCCGCAAGGTGCTCTTCGTCGGCGACGGCGTCAACGACGCGCCCGCCCTCGCCACCGCCCACGCCGGCATCGCCATGGGCCGCGCGGGCTCCGACCTGGCCCTGGAGACGGCGGACGCGGTCGTCGTACGCGACGAACTCGCGGCCGTCCCCGCGGTCGTGCGGCTCTCCCGCACCGCCCGCCGGCTCGTGGTGCAGAACCTCGTCATCGCGGGCACGGCCATCACCTGCCTCGTCCTGTGGGACCTCATCGGCCACCTGCCCCTGCCGCTCGGCGTCGCCGGCCACGAGGGCTCCACCGTGCTGGTCGGCCTGAACGGGCTGCGACTGCTCCGCGAGTCGGCCTGGCGATCCGGGCAACCGCAGGACATGTGACGTCGATGTCGGATTCCTGCCAGACCCGGATGCCGGCCGTGCCCGATCCTTGAGGCATGCAGAAGGGGATGCACACCGACACCGAGCGCTGCGTGCGCGCCGTGCAGTCGAAGGACGCGCGGTTCGACGGCTGGTTCTTCACCGCCGTCCTGACCACCGGCATCTACTGCCGGCCCAGCTGCCCGGTGGTCCCGCCCAAGGCCGAGAACATGGTCTTCCACCCGAGCGCGGCCGCCTGCCAGCAGGCGGGTTTCCGGGCCTGCAAACGCTGCCGGCCCGACACCAGCCCCGGCTCACCGGAGTGGAACCAGCGGGCCGACGCGGTGGCCCGCGCCATGCGGCTGATCGCCGACGGCGTCGTCGACCGCGAGGGCGTGCCCGGTCTCGCCGCCCGGCTCGGCTACAGCACCCGGCAGGTCGAACGCCAACTGCTCGCCGAGCTGGGCGCGGGCCCCCTCGCGCTCGCCCGCGCCCAGCGCGCCCAGACCGCGCGGCTGCTCATCGAGACCACGGACCTGCCGATGGCACAGATCGCCTTCGCGGCCGGCTTCTCCTCCGTCCGCACCTTCAACGACACCGTCCGCGAGGTCTACGCACTCGCCCCGGGCGAACTGCGCACCCGGGCACCGAAGAACGCCCCCCGCACCACCCCCGGAGTGCTCTCCCTCCGCCTGCCGTTCCGCGCCCCGCTCAACCCCGACAACCTCTTCGGCCACCTCGCCGCGACCGCCGTACCCGGCGTGGAGGAGTGGCGGGACGGCGCCTACCGGCGCACCCTGCGCCTGCCGTACGGCCACGGCGTCGTGGCGCTCACCCCGCACCCCGACCACATCGCCTGCCGCCTCACCCTCGGCGACCCCCGCGACCTCACCGTCGCCATCAGCCGCTGCCGCCGCCTGCTCGACCTGGACGCCGACCCGGTCGCCGTCGACGAGCAGCTGCGCGCGGACCCGGTCCTCGCCCCCCTCGTCGACAAGGCACCCGGCCGCCGCGTGCCGCGCACGGTCGACGCGGCCGAGTTCGCCGTCCGGGCCGTCCTCGGCCAGCAGGTCTCCACGGCCGCCGCCCGCACCCACGCGGCCCGCCTGGTCACCGCGCACGGCACACCCGTGGACGACCCCGAGGGCGGCCTCACCCACCTCTTCCCGTCCCCCGGGGCACTGGCGGAGCTCGACCCCGAGACCCTCGCCATGCCCCGCACCCGCCGCACCACGTTCACCACCCTCGTACGCCGGCTCGCCGACGGCGACCTCCACCTGGGCGCCGACAGCGACTGGCCCGAGACCCGCGCCCTGCTCCTCGCCCTCCCCGGCTTCGGCCCCTGGACGGCCGACGTCATCGCCATGCGCGCCCTCGGCGACCCCGACGCCTTCCTCCCCACCGACCTCGGCATCCGCCGCGCCGCCCGCGAACTGGGCCTGCCCTCCACCCCGGCCGCCCTCACCGCACGCGCGGCGGCCTGGCGGCCCTGGCGGGCGTACGCGGTCCAGTACCTGTGGGCGACGGACAGCCACCCCATCAACTTCCTGCCGGTGTAGAGAGACCAGGGACTTCCAGCCGATGAAGCAGCACACCGTGACCGACAGCCCCTACGGCCCGCTGACGCTCGTCGCCGACGACGGCGTCCTGTGCGGCCTCTACATGACCGACCAGCGCCACCGCCCACCGGAGGACACCTTCGGAGCCCCCGACGACACCCCCTTCGCCGAGACGGAGGAACAACTGGCGGCGTACTTCGCGGGCGAGTTGAAGGAGTTCACCCTCGAACTCCGCCTGCACGGCACCCCGTTCCAACACCGGGTCTGGGAGCAGCTGGCGCGCATCCCCTACGGCGAGACCCGCACCTACGGCCAACTCGCGGACGCCCTCGGCAACCCCAAGGCCTCCCGCGCGGTCGGCCTCGCCAACGGCCGCAACCCGATCGGCATCATCGTCCCCTGCCACCGCGTCGTCGGCGCGAGCGGCGGCCTCACCGGCTACGGCGGCGGCCTGGAGCGCAAACAGCGCCTGCTGGACCTCGAACGCGGAACCGCCTTGTTCTAGGCGGCGATCCGGCGCAGCAGCCCGGGCAGCGAGGTGCCGATCGGCTCGCGGATCACCTCGTCGGCGAGGTCGTCGTACGGAGTCGGCTCCGCGTTGACGACGACCAGCCGGGCGCCGTGGCCGGCGGCCACCTCCGCGAGTCCGGCGGCGGGGTGGACCTGGAGGCTGGTGCCCGCGGCGATGAACACGGTGCACGCCTTGCTGATCGCCGCCGCCTCGCCCAGCACCACGGGATCGAGGTGCTCGCCGAACATCACCGTCGCCGGCTTGAGGACGCCGCCGCACTCCAGACACGGCGGATCGTCCTCACCGGCCTCGACCCGGGCGAGGGCGTCCTCCATCGGGCCGCGCGCCCGGCACTCGGTGCACACCACGCTCCGTACCGTGCCGTGGAGTTCGAGCACCTTGCGGTCCGGCATCCCGGCGCGCTGGTGCAGCCCGTCGACGTTCTGCGTGAGCACCCGCACCGGCACGCCCGAGCGCTCCAGTTCGGCCACGGCGCGGTGCGCGGCGTTCGGCTCGACGGCGAGCGTGAAGTTCTCGCGCCGCATCCGCCAGGAACGGCGGCGGATCTCCGGATCGCCCATGTAGTACGCGTACGTCACGAGCTTCTCGGCCTCGGGATCGCGGCGCCACAGTCCGCCCGGACCGCGGTAGTCCGGGATGCCGGAGTCCGTGCTGACACCGGCACCGGTGAGGAGGGCGACGAGGGGCTTGCTCATGCGGCCGAGGGTAGGCCGCGGGCCGCCGGTCCGGCGAGCGGATATCGCCCCGCCCCGGCTCAGCGCACCCGGTGCCCGTCCTCCAGCTCCGCGGTGCCCGAACCGTCGGCGAGGACGTCCAGCGCGGCCAGCACCCGGCGCCCCAGGGAGCCGTGGAGGTACTCGGTCAGTTCCTCGCGCGGCACCAGCCGCCAGGACAGCAGCTCCGACTCCTGCAACCGGATCGCCGCGAAGTCGTCCGCGCCGAGCACGCCGCCGTCGTACAGGTACGCCACCAGCGGCGGGCGCCCCGGTCCGCGCACCCAGTCCACCGCCAGCAGCCGGCCCGGCTCCCGGTCCAGCCCGATCTCCTCGGCCGTCTCCCGGCGTGCCCCCTCGCGCGGGCTCTCCCCGTCGTCCGACTCGACCGTCCCGCCGGGCAGCGCCCACCCCTCCCGGTAGTTCGGCTCGACGAGCAGCACCCGCCCCTCCTCGTCCCGGAAGAGAGCGGCGGCGCCGGCGAGGACACGGGGGAGGGAGGCGACGTAGGCGGCGAAGTCCTGGACGGGCTGAGTGGTGGTCATGGAGGGAAGGGTACGGCGGCGCAGGGCCCGCGTCCGGCGCCGGCGGGCGGCCCGGGCGGGCGCACGGCGGCACACGCCGTCCCGTGCCCCGGCACGGAACGGCGCGCGCCCCGGGGCACGGGCGGGTCAGGTCCCGGCCCGCGCCAGCCGCAGCGTCCGCTCCGCCAGCTCGCTGATCCGTACGCCGTCGAAGCCGAAGACGGCGCTGCGCACCGTGTCCTGGAGCGGGTCCTTCCACTGGGCCGGGATGGCGGTCGCGCCGCGCAGGACGCCCGCCACCGAGCCCGCCGTCGCACCGTTGGAGTCGGTGTCCAGGCCCCCGCGCACGGTCAGGGCGATGGTCCGGGTGAAGTCGCCGTCGCCGTACAGCAGACCGGCGGTGAGGACGGCCGCGTTCGGAATCGTGTGGATCCAGCCGAGGCCCGCCGTCTCCTCCGTGAGCGTGGTGAGCGTGTCCTCCCAGGCCAGCCCGGCCTCGTGCAGGGACGCCACCCGGCGCACGGTGCGGGCGAGGCGGCTGCTCGCCGGAATCACCGTCAGCGCCTCGTCCACGGCGTGCCGCACGGTGGGGGCCGTGAACGCCGCCGAGACGAGTGCCGCCGCCCACATCGCGCCGTACACACCGTTGCCGGTGTGGGACAGCACCGCGTCCCTGCGGGCCAGCGAGGCGGCGCGGCGCGGGGCGCCCGGGGAGGTCCAGCCGTGGACGTCCGCGCGGATGAGGGCGCCGATCCACTCCTGGTAGGGGTTGTCGTAGGTGGCCGTGAGCGGAGGTCTGAGGCCGTTCGCGAGGTTGCGGTAGGCCGCCCGCTCCGCCGTGAAGGTCTGCAGGTACGGCAGCCGCAGCAGCCACAGGTCGCCGACCTGCTCGGTGCTGAAGGCGAAGCCGTGGGTCTCCAGCAGGTCGAGGCCGAGGATCGCGTAGTCGACGTCGTCGTCCCGGCAGCTGCCGTGGATGCGGCCGCGGACACAGGACCGCCACTCGGGGCGCAGGTCGAGGCCCTCGCTCTCGCTCAGCGGCTCGGGAAGGTAGTCGGTGAGGGGGAGGGCGTCCGCCCGCCGCAGGTAGTGGTCGATGCGCTCGCGCGTCCACACCTCGCCCTGCTCCACCGGTTTGCCGAGCATGTTGCCCGCGATCCGGCCCAGCCAGCCTCCGAGGATGCGGTCGGCGAGTCCCGGCTCCGTGTCCACAGCGCTCATGGCGGTCATGGCACCGGTCTACCCGATTCCGGGGCGTTTCACGGGCTGGGCAGGGCATGGCGGCCACCGTGTCCGCCGGTTATGGTCACAGCGGCGCGACTGGCCTTGACATGCGCGAGGCCCGGAGAACGAGGGGAATGCAAGTGGCGGACGCTGCAGGGAGCGGCACTCGTACGACGCGGTCGGCACGGCGGGTGCTCGTCGCCGCGGACAAGTTCAAGGGGTCGCTGACGGCCGTCGAGGTCGCCGAGCGGGTGACCGCCGGGCTGCGCCGGGTCGTACCGGACCTGGAGGCCGAGGCGCTGCCGGTGGCCGACGGCGGCGACGGCACCGTGGCCGCGGCGGTCGCGGCCGGGTTCGAGCGCCGGGAGGTACGGGTCGCCGGTCCCCTCGGGGACGAGGTGACCGCCGCGTACGCGTTGCGCGGTGACACGGCCGTCGTGGAGATGGCGGAGGCGAGCGGGCTGCAGCGGCTGCCGGCCGGGGTGTTCGCGCCGCTCACGGCGTCGACGTACGGCTCCGGGGAGCTGCTGCGGGCCGCGCTGGACGCGGGGGCGCGCACGATCGTGTTCGGGGTGGGCGGCAGCGCCACCACCGACGGCGGCGCGGGCATGCTGTCGGCGCTGGGCGCGCGGTTCGTGACGGCGGACGGTGAGCCGGTGGCGCCGGGGGGCGGAGGGCTGGCCGAGCTGGCGTCGGCGGACCTGTCGGGGCTGGATCCTCGCCTCGGCGAGGTCGAGCTGGTACTCGCGAGCGATGTCGACAACCCGCTGACCGGGCCGAAGGGCGCCCCGGCGGTCTACGGCCCGCAGAAGGGCGCCTCGCCGGAGGACGTGGAGGCTCTGGACGCGGCCCTGGAGCACTTCGCGAAGGTGCTGGAGGAGACCGTGGGCGCGCGGGCCGCCGAGTACGCGGTCTCGCCGGGTGCGGGCGCCGCGGGCGGCATCGGGTACGGGGCGCTGCTGCTCGGAGCCGGTTTCCGTCCCGGGATCGAGGTCATGCTGGAGGTGCTCGGCTTCGCGCCGGCGCTGGAGCGGGCGGATCTGGTGATCACCGGCGAGGGATCGCTCGACCGGCAGACCCTGCACGGCAAGGCCCCGGCGGGTGTCGCCGCGGCCGCGCGGGCCGCCGGCAAGGAGGTCGTCGCGGTGTGCGGACGGCTCGCGCTGCCGCCGGAGGTGCTGGGGCGGGCGGGGATCCGGCGGGCGTACGCGCTGACCGACCTCGAGCCGGACGTGGCGAAGTGCGTCGCGGATGCCGGGCCGCTCCTGGAGCGTACGGCGGAGCGGATCGCGCGGGACTTCCTGAGCTGAGGGGCAGTGCGGCGGGTTCCTTCTCCGCCGCACTCTTCGCCGCCGCGCTCTCCGGCGACGTCCGCGACGGCGGCGGTTTCCGCGCCGTGCGACCGTGTCACGGCCGGCGTGTCACGGCCGGCCCGCCGCCGTGCCGTCGGCCGGGCCTCCGCGGGTGCGGTGTGCCGGGCCCCGCGGCGCTCCTGCTGTTCACCCCCGGTATGCCGGATCGTCGCCCCGGGCTCCTACCGTCGGCGCCGACCGGTCATCGTGCGTTGCGTTCGAGAGCGGCACCCAGGGACGGGGGAGACCTGTGTTGCACACGGTGTTCGACGGGGAACGGGTCGCGGCCGACGAGCGTTTCGACGCCTGGCAGGACTTGTGCGACCGGACGCTCGTGCCCACGGTGCTGGCCGGGTCGGGTGCGTGACACGGCCGGAGAGCTTCCGGGCGGAGCTGCGGGCCGCCGACCTGGGCCCGGTGCAGCTCGCCGATCTGACCTACGGTTCCCTGCGGGCACGCCGTACCCCGCGGCTCATCCGCGCCGCCGACCCCGAGCGCTACCAGTTCGCCCTCATCCGGGGCGGTGAACAGAGGTACGCCGACGACATGCGCGACGTGTGCCTGGGGCCGGGGACCTGCTCCTGTACGACTCCTCGCGCCCCTTCACCGCGCACGTGCCCGACGCCGGCCGCTACCGCGCACTCGTCATCCCTGTCCGGTGACAGGCGGCGGAGACACGCGGAGGGCCCGGACCGAGTCGGTCCGGGCCCTCCGGGGTGTTCGCCTTCGGCTACGGCAACTGCGCCGCCCGCGCCTCACGGCGGTTGTCACGGAAGTTGTTCACCCGCCGCGCCGTGGCGAACAGCGGGATCACCGCCCCCATCACCAGCTGCAGCGCACAGCCCGTCTGGAGCAGCAGCTGACCGCTCGGCGCGTCGAACGCCCACGCCGCCAGCAGGCCCATCGACAGCACGATCCAGGAGAGCATCGCCACCGCGAGGCGGCCCCGCGGCTTCGGGTACTCCACCCGGCTCACCATCAGCCACGCCGTGCCCAGAATCGCCAGCAGCGTCGCCACGAACGGCAGCTCAAGGAGCACGATCGAGACGACGGTCAGCGCGCCGAACGGCGACGGCATGCCCTGGAAGGTGCCGTCCTTCACCGTGACGCAGGAGAATCTCGCCAGCCTCAGCACCACCGCCAGCAGCACCACGATCGCCCCGACCGCGGCCACTCTCTGGTGCGCGTCGTCCGCGACCATGCCGTAGACCAGGACGAAGTACGCCGGCGCCAGGCCGAAGCTGATCAGGTCGGACAGGTTGTCCAGCTCCGCGCCCATCGGCGAGGAGCGCAGCTTGCGCGCCACCAGGCCGTCGAACAGGTCGAAGACCGCCGCGCACAGCATCAGGATGACGGCGGTGGCCGCGCTGTGGCGGGCCATGCCGGTCTCCTGGCTGCCCTGGAGGTGCGGGATCAGGATGCCGGTGGTGGTGAAGTACACCGCCATGAAGCCACAGGTGGCGTTGCCCAGGGTGAGGGTGTCCGCTATCGACAGGCGGAGCGAGAGGGGCATCTCCTCCTCGTCGTCCGCCTCGTCGGCCTCCGGCACCCAGCCGGTCTGTGTCTCGGGATCAACCACGGTCAATGCGAGTCACCCCAGCCACGGTCTTCTGACCGACCTCGACGGCCACCTCCACGCCCTCCGGCAGGTAGATGTCGACGCGGGAGCCGAAGCGGATCAGGCCGATGCGCTCACCCTGCTCGACCTTGGTGCCCCGGGGCACGTAGGGGACGATGCGGCGGGCCACCGCGCCGGCGATCTGGATCATCTCGATGTCGCCGAGCTCGGTGTCGAAGTGCCACACGACGCGCTCGTTGTTCTCGCTCTCCTTGTTGAAGGCGGGAACGAAGCCACCGGGGATGTGCTCGACCGACGTCACCGTGCCGGCCAGCGGGGCCCGGTTCACGTGGACGTTGAGCGGGCTCATGAAGATCGCGACGCGGGTGCGTCCGTCCTTCCACGGCATGATGCTCTGCACCACACCGTCGGCGGGCGAGATGACCCGACCCTGGGCGATCTCGCGCTCGGGGTCGCGGAAGAACCACAGCATCCCCGCCGCCAGCGCGGTGGCGGGGACGGCGACGGCCTTGGCGGCACCCGAGCGGCGGGCGCGCAGAAGGCTGACGGCTGCGGTGGCGACGGTCGGCAGAAGCCACGGCGATGCTCCGCGCGCGAGGCGTACGCCGGCGAGGCTGTCGCGGTGTGCAGAGGTTTGGCTGTGGGGCATGGATGACCTTCGTAGCGGATGATGCCGCGCACTTGCGGGGGACGGCGGCTTTCCGGCGATCGTAGCGGCTCCGGGCCGTAACTGGGTAAGCCAGTCAGCCGAGTCGGCGGCCGAAGAGTGCGTACGGGGTGTGATCACCTTCTCCAAGAAAACACCCCGTATCCGGACATCTAACCCTGGAATCGATACTCTTCGAGCAGTCGGCGGCCGATGATCATTTTCTGGATCTCGGCGGTGCCTTCACCGATCAGCAGCATCGGCGCCTCCCGGTAGAGGCGCTCGATCTCGTACTCCTTGGAGAAGCCGTAGCCGCCGTGGATCCGGAAGGCGTCCTCCACGACCTCCTTGCAGTATTCGGAGGCGAGGTACTTCGCCATCCCTGCTTCAAGGTCGTTTCGTTCCCCGGAGTCCTTTTTGCGTGCCGCGTTCACCATCATCGCATGCGCGGCCTCCACCTTGGTAGCCATCTCCGCCAGCTTGAACTGGATGGCCTGGTGCTGGGCGATCGGCTTGCCGAAAGTGTGACGCTGCTGGGCGTACCGGACACCGAGCTCGAAGGCACGCTGAGCGACGCCGCAGCCACGCGCCGCCACATTGACACGGCCGACCTCGACCCCGTCCATCATTTGGTAAAAACCCCGGCCGGTGGTCCCGCCGAGCACCCGATCAGCGGAAACGCGCAGGCCGTCCATGATGAGCTCGGTCGTGTCGACACCCTTGTAGCCCATCTTGTCGATCTTGCCGGGGATGGTGAGGCCGGGGCGGACCTCGCCGAAGCCGGGCTCCTTCTCCACCAGGAAGGTGGTCATCGACTTGTGCGGCGCCGTGCCCTCCGGGTGACCCTCGTCACTCCGCACCAGAACGGCGACCAGCGACGACGTTCCGCCGTTCGTCAGCCACATCTTCTGGCCGTTCAGGACGTACGAGTCACCGTCCTTCACCGCCTTCGACGTGATCGCCGACACATCGGAGCCCAGACCCGGCTCCGACATCGAGAAGGCACCGCGGATGTCGCCGGCCGCCATCCTCGGCAGGAAGTGGTCCTTCTGCTCCTGCGTGCCGTGCTGCTTGAGCATGTACGCCACGATGAAGTGCGTGTTGATGATGCCGGAGACCGACATCCAGCCGCGGGCGATCTCCTCCACGCACAGCGCGTAGGTGAGGAGCGACTCGCCCAGGCCCCCGTACTCCTCGGGGATCATCAGGCCGAACAGGCCGAGTTCCTTCAGACCGTCGACGATCGCCTGCGGGTACTCGTCGCGGTGCTCCAGCTCGGTGGCGACCGGGATGATCTCCTTGTCCACGAAGTCGCGGACGGTGGAGAGGATCTCCTGCTGGACGTCCGTGAGACCGGCGGTCTGGGCGAGGCGGGCCATCGCTACTTCCCCTGTTCCTTCAGCTCGGGGCGGCCGGGCTGCTCGCCGCCGCGCTCCTTGATGTACGTCTCCGTCGGCACCATCACCTTGCGCCGGAACACGCAGACCAGGGTTCCGTCCTGCTTGTAGCCCTTGGTCTCGACGTGGACGATGCCGCGGTCGTTCTTCGACTTCGACGGCCACTTGTCGAGCACGGTCGTCTGGCCGTAGATCGTGTCGCCGTGGAAGGTCGGCGCCACGTGCTTCAGCGACTCGATCTCCAGGTTGGCGATCGCCTTGCCGGAGACGTCGGGCACCGACATGCCGAGCAGCAGGGAGTAGACGTAGTTCCCGACCACCACGTTCTTGCCGAAGTCCGTCGTCCTCTCGGCGTAATTGCTGTCCATGTGCAGCGGGTGGTGGTTCATGGTGAGGAGACAGAACAGGTGGTCGTCGTACTCGGTGACCGTCTTGCCCGGCCAGTGCTTGTACGTCGCCCCGACCTCGAACTCCTCGTAGGTGCGTCCGAACTGCATGGCCGTCACGCCTCCGGGATCTCGAACGTGCTGGTGCGCCGCATGCCGGCGGCGCGTCCCTTGCCGGAGATGACCAGGGCCATCTTGCGGCTGGCCTCGTCGATCATCTCGTCGCCGAGCATCGCGGAGCCCTTCTTGCCGCCCGCCTCGGACGTGTAGTAGTCGTACGCGTCCAGGATCAGCTCGGCGTGGTCGTAGTCCTCCTGCGACGGCGAGAAGATCTCGTTGGACGCCTCGACCTGGCCCGGGTGCAGCACCCACTTGCCGTCGAAGCCGAGCGCGGCGGCGCGCTGCGCGACCTCGCGGTAGCCGTCCACGTTGCGGATCTGGAGGTAGGGGCCGTCGATCGCCTGGAGGTCGTTGGCGCGGGCGGCCATCAGGATCTTCATCAGGATGTAGTGGTAGGCGTCCGCCGGGTAGCCGGGCGGCTGCTCGCCCACGACGAGGGACTTCATGTTGATGGACGCCATGAAGTCGGCCGGGCCGAAGATGATGGTCTCGACGCGCGGGGAGGCCTGCGCGATCTCGTTGACGTTGTTCAGGCCGCGGGCGTTCTCGATCTGCGCCTCGATGCCGATCCGGCCGACCTCGAAGCCCATCGTCTTCTCGATCTGGGTCAGCAGCAGGTCCAGCGCGACGATCTGCTGGGCGTCCTGGACCTTCGGCAGCATGATGCAGTCCAGGTTCGGGCCGGCCCCCTCGACGACCGTGACGACGTCGCGGTACGTCCATTCGGTCGTCCAGTCGTTGACGCGCACGACGCGGGTCTTGCCGGTCCAGTCGCCCTCGTTGAGGAACTTCACGATGGTGTGCCGTGCCTCGGGCTTGGCGAGCGGGGCGCACGCGTCCTCCAGGTCGAGGAAGACCTGGTCGGCGGGGAGGCCCTGGGCCTTCTCCAGGAAGCGCGGGTTCGAGCCCGGTACCGCCAGGCAGGAACGCCGGGGGCGAAGGCGGTTGACCGTGGTCATGCGGGGACCTCCAGGGGGTCGAGCTTGTTCGCGTTGCGGATCTCGTCGACGATGCGGCCGATGATCCCGGTGATGTCGAAGTCCTTCGGGGTGAAGACCGCGGCCACTCCGGCTGCCCGCAGCTGTTCGGCGTCACCGCTGGGGATGATGCCACCGGCGATCACCGGTATATCTGTGGCACCGGCCACACGGAGCCGTTCGAGCACGTCCGGCACCAGCTGGGCGTGCGAGCCGGAGAGGATGGACAGGCCCACCGCGTGCACGTCCTCCGCGAGGGCGGCGTCCACGATCTGCTCGGGGGTGAGCCGGATGCCCTGGTAGACCACCTCGAACCCGGCGTCGCGGGCCCGCACGGCGATCTGCTCGGCGCCGTTGGAGTGGCCGTCCAGTCCCGGCTTGCCGACCAGGAAGCGCAGCTTGCCGACGCCCAGGTCCTTGGCCGTGCGTTCCACCTTGCGGCGCACCTCCGACAGGGCCGAGCCCTCCTCGGCGGCGACCGCCACCGGGGCGGAGGAGACACCGGTCGGCGCCCGGAACTCGCCGAACACCTCGCGCAGCGCCCCGGCCCACTCGCCGGTCGTCACGCCGGCGCGGGCGCACTCCAGGGTGGCCTCCATGAGGTTGTCGGTGCCGCGCGCGGCCTCCTTCAGCTTCTCCAGCGCCTTGCAGGGGCGCGGATGGTTGAACGGGGGCTGGTAACGCGTGTCGCGCCAGTTCTGGAGCGAGGCGACGACACGGGCCTCCACCGCCGGGTCGACCGTCTGGATCGCGGTGTCCAGGTCGGCGGTCAGCGGGTTCGGCTCGGTGCCCTCGAAGGCGTTGACACCGATGATCTTCTCCTCGCCGGACTCGATCCGGGCCCGGCGCTCGGCGTGCGAGGAGACCAGCTGGGACTTGAGGTAGCCGGACTCGACGGCGGCCATCGCGCCGCCCATCTCCTCGATCCGCTCCATCTCCGCGAGCGAGTCCGCGACCAACTGCTCCACCTTCGCCTCGATCACCTTCGAGCCCTCGAAGATGTCGTCGTACTCCAGCAGGTCGCTCTCGTACGCCAGCACCTGCTGGATGCGCAGCGACCACTGCTGGTCCCAGGGGCGGGGCAGGCCCAGCGCCTCGTTCCAGGCCGGCAGCTGCACGGCACGCGCGCGGGCGTCCTTGGAGAGGGTGACGGCCAGCATCTCCAGCACGATCCGCTGGACGTTGTTCTCCGGCTGCGCCTCGGTCAGACCGAGGGAGTTGACCTGGACGCCGTAGCGGAAGCGGCGGTGCTTGGGGTTCTCGATGCCGTACCGCTCGCGGGTGACCCGGTCCCAGATGCGGCCGAAGGCGCGCATCTTGCACATCTCCTCGATGAACCGGACACCGGCGTTCACGAAGAAGGAGATGCGCCCGACCACGTCACCCATGCGCTCCTGCGGCACCTGGCCGCTGTCGCGCACCGCGTCGAGCACGGCGATCGCGGTGGACATCGCGTACGCGATCTCCTGCACCGGCGTGGCCCCGGCCTCCTGCAGGTGGTAGCTGCAGATGTTGATCGGGTTCCACTTCGGGATGTGGGAGACCGTGTACGCGATCATGTCCGTCGTCAGGCGGAGCGACGGTCCCGGCGGGAAGACATGGGTCCCCCGGGACAGGTACTCCTTGACGATGTCGTTCTGGGTCGTGCCCTGGAGCCTGGTGATGTCCGCGCCCTGCTCCTCGGCGACGACCTGGTAGAGCGCCAGCAGCCACATGGCGGTGGCGTTGATCGTCATCGAGGTGTTCATCTGCTCCAGGGGGATGTCCTGGAACAGCCGGCGCATGTCACCGAGGTGGGCCACCGGCACGCCGACCCGGCCGACCTCGCCACGGGCGAGGATGTGGTCGGAGTCGTACCCGGTCTGCGTCGGCAGGTCGAAGGCGACCGACAGACCGGTCTGGCCCTTGGCGAGGTTGCGTCGGTACAGCTCGTTGGACGCCTCCGCCGTGGAGTGACCGGCGTAGGTTCGCATGAGCCACGGCCGGTCCTTCTGACGCTCAGTCATCTATGACCTCGGTGTCCTCAGATGTTCCGGAAGCGGTTGATGGCGTCGATGTGCTTCGCGCGCTTCTCGTGGTCGCGCACGCCCAGGCCCTCCTCGGGCGCCATGCACAGCACGCCGACCTTGCCCTGGTGCGCGTTGCGGTGCACGTCGTGGGCGGCCTGGCCGGTGTCCTCCAGGGAGTACACCTTCGACAGGGTCGGGTGGATCTTTCCCTTCGCGATCAGCCGGTTGGCCTCCCAGGCCTCGCGGTAGTTGGCGAAGTGCGAGCCGATGATGCGCTTCAGCGACATCCACAGGTAGCGGTTGTCGTACTGGTGCATGTAGCCCGAGGTCGAGGCGCAGGTGGTGATGGTGCCGCCCTTGCGGGTGACGTAGACCGAGGCGCCGAAGGTCTCGCGGCCGGGGTGCTCGAAGACGATGTCGATGTCCTCGCCGCCGGTGAGTTCGCGGATGCGCTTGCCGAAGCGCTTCCACTCTTTCGGGTCCTGGGTGTTCTCGTCCTTCCAGAACCTGTAGCCCTCGGCGCTGCGGTCGATGATCGCCTCCGCGCCCATCGCCCGGCAGATGTCCGCCTTCTGCTCGCTGGAGACGACGCAGACCGGGTTGGCGCCGCCGGCCAGCGCGAACTGGGTGGCGTAGGAGCCGAGTCCGCCGCTCGCGCCCCAGATGAGGACGTTGTCGCCCTGCTTCATGCCGGCGCCGTTGCGGGAGACCAGCTGCCGGTAGGCGGTGGAGTTGACCAGGCCCGGGGCGGCGGCCTCCTCCCAGCTGAGGTGGTCCGGCTTGGGCATCAGCTGGTTGGACTTCACGAGGGCGATCTCGGCGAGACCGCCGAAGTTCGTCTCGAAGCCCCAGATGCGCTGCTCGGGGTCGAGCATCGTGTCGTTGTGGCCGTCGGACGACTCCAGCTCGACGGAGAGGCAGTGCGCGACGACCTCGTCGCCGGGCTTCCAGGAGTTGACGCCGGGGCCGGTGCGCAGCACGACGCCCGCGAGGTCGGAGCCGATGACGTGGTACGGCAGGTCGTGGCGCTTGGCCAGCTCGCTGGTGCGGCCGTAGCGCTCCAGGAAGCCGAACGTCGACAGCGGCTCGAAGATCGAGGTCCACACCGAGTTGTAGTTGACCGAGGAGGCCATGACGGCCACCAGGGCCTCGCCCGGGCCGAGTTCGGGCAGCGGCACGTCGTCGAGGTGGATCGACTTGCGGGGGTCCTTGTCGCGGGTCTCGAGGCCCGCGAACATCTCCGTCTCGTCCTTGTGCACGGTGATCGCGCGGTACGACTCGGGGAGCGGCAGGGCGGCGAAGTCCTCCGACGTGGAGTCGGGCGACTGGATCGCGGCCAGGATGTCCTTCATGGTCACGGTGTTGCCTCCGGCGATGAGCGCCCTGAGGGAGGGGCGCTGAGGGTTACGTCGGTGTGCTGCTGAGGGTGGGAAGGGGTGCCGTCGGTTCGGCGGTGGTGCTTCGGCAGCGCTGGGTGTGCGCGGGAGGTTGCCTGTGACGCAGGCGTCCGGACGTGCGGGCGAGGGGCCCGCCGGGACTCGCCCGGACCTCTTCAACGTATGGCACGCCGTGTCATCCGGCAAGGCACTGGGTGCCAGAACATTGGTTCAGGTGAAATCTTTACCCATCAGATGAGCGATGATCGATCGAATCGGCCCGGAAACGGGTGCGAAAAGCGCCCTGACATGGCAAAACGGCCACCCGGTGGGGTGGCCGTCGTCACAGCGGCGAGCGGGCTGGTCAGCACTTCTCGGCGGGGCTGGTCAGCACTCCTCGGCGGGGCTGTTCAACGCTCCTTGAGCGCCTGCTCGATGGTCCGCATCACCTCGTCCAGCGGGGCGTCCACGTGGGCGACCGTCACCAGGACCTCTCCGTGCGCGGACGCCGAGGCCGCGGGCGGCTTCGGCGGCGCGGTGCGCCGGCCCGCCATGATCCCGCTGCCGAAGGTCTTGCGGACGATCGCGAAGGCGTGGTCCAGCTGGGCCTCGACATCGCCCTGGCCGTCGGCCCGCAGCCAGCGCCGCAGCACGTGGTTGTGCGCGGTGACCACGGCGGACGCGGCGACCTCCGCCAGCAGCGGGTCGTCGTTGGCGTCGTCGTCGTGCGCGTGCTCGTCGAAGTGGCCGAGCAGATAACGGGTGAAGAGGCGCTCGTAGCGGGCCACCGACGCGATCTCCGCCTCGCGCAGGGTGGGCACCTCGCGCGTCAGCTTGTAGCGGGCGACCGAGATCTCCGGCCGCGCCGCGTACATCCTCATGACCTCCTTGATGCCACGGCACACCGTGTCGAGCGGATGCTCGTGCGCGGGGGCGGCGTTGAGCACCGCCTCGGCGCGGACCAGGGTGTCGTCGTGGTCGGGGAAGATCGCCTCTTCCTTGGAACGGAAGTGGCGGAAGAAGGTGCGGCGGGCGACCCCGGCGGCGGCCGCGATCTCGTCGACGGTGGTGGCCTCGTACCCCTTGGTCGCGAACAGCTCCATCGCGGCGGCCGCCAGTTCCCGGCGCATTTTGAGCCGCTGGGCGGCGGCACGGGAGCCTGCGGCGCTTTCCGGCGGCTCGGTCGTGGCTGGTGGACGTGCGGACTTGGCGGGCTGGGACATGCCCTGAACGTACTGCATGCGCGCAGCTCGGTGCGCGTGACCGGGGGTTCCCCCGCCCTCGGCGGGCGGGGGAGGGGCGACGGGGGCCGGTGGCGGGAACCGGTCGGGGCCGAGCAGTCCGCCCCACTCCGCGCCGCCCTCGAACCGGTCGCCGGGACGCCGCTCAGCGCTTGGCATATTCGCGGAAGCCACGGCCGGTCTTGCGGCCGAGGCAGCCCGCGGCCACCAGGTGCTCCAGCAGCGGCGCCGGCGCGAGACCCGGGTCACGGAACTCGCGGTGCAGCACCTTCTCGATGGCGAGCGAGACATCGAGGCCGACGACGTCGAGGAGTTCGAACGGCCCCATCGGGTAGCCGCCGCCCAGCTTCATCGCGGCGTCGATGTCGTCGAGCGAGGCGTAGTGCTCCTGCACCATCTTGATCGCGTTGTTGAGGTACGGGAACAGCAGCGCGTTCACGATGAAGCCGGCCCGGTCGCCGCAGTCCACGGCGTGCTTGCGGATCTTCCCGCAGACCTCGCGCACGGTGGCGTGGACGTCGTCGGCCGTCAGCACCGTACGCACCACCTCGACCAGCTTCATCGCCGGCGCGGGGTTGAAGAAGTGCATGCCGATCACGTCCTGCGGGCGCGAGGTGGCGCGGGCACAGGCCACGACCGGGAGCGAGGACGTGGTGGTGGCGAGGACCGCGCCCGGCTTGCAGACCTTGTCCAGCACCGCGAACAGCTGCCGCTTGACCTCCAGGTCCTCGGCGACCGCCTCCACCGCGAGATCGACGTCGGCGAAGTCGTCGTACGTGCCCGTCGGACGCACCCGCTCCAGGGTCCGGGCGGCGGCCTCGGCGGTCATCCGGCCCTTGTCGACGGAGCGCGCCAGGGACTTCCCGATCCGGGCCCTGGCGCCCTGCGCCTTCTCCTCGCTGCGGGCGGCCAGGACCACCTCGTAGCCGGCCTTGGCGAAGACCTCGGCGATCCCGGAGGCCATGGTGCCGGAGCCCGCGACACCCACCGAGCGCACCGGCCGGCCGACGGTGAGGGAACCGCCCGCCAGCGGGGTCAGGGCGTCCCGCACGACCGTCCCGCTGCCCGGCGCCTCGTACGTGTAGAAGCCGCGCCCCGCCTTGCGGCCCGTCAGACCCGCCTCGCTGAGCTGCTTGAGGACCGGGGCCGGGGCGTGCAGCCGGTCACCGGACTCGGCGTACATGGCCTCCAGGACCGTGCGCGCCGTGTCGACGCCGATCAGGTCGAGCAGCGCCAGCGGGCCCATGGGCAGACCGCAGCCCAGCCGCATCGCGGCGTCGATGTCCTCCCGGGAGGCGTAGCTCGCCTCGTACATCGCGGCGGCCTGGTTGAGGTAGCCGAACAGCAGCCCGTCGGCGACGAATCCGGGCCGGTCACCGACCGCCACGGGCTCCTTGCCCAGATCCAGCGCGAGGTTGGTGACCGCGGTGACGGCCGCGGGGGCGGTCAGCACGCAGGAGACGATCTCGACCAGCTTCATCGCCGGCGCCGGGTTGAAGAAGTGCATGCCCAGCACCCGCTCGGGGCGGGCCGAGTCGGCGGCGAGACGCGTGACGGACAGGGCGTTGGTACCGGTCGCCAGAACGGTGTCCGGCCGCACGATCCCGTCGAGTTCGCGGAGGATCTGCTGCTTGATCTCGTACGACTCCGGCGCCACCTCGATCACCAGGTCGGCGCCGGCCGCCGCCGCGAGGTCGGTGGAGGTGGTCACGCGGGCGAGGAGGTCCGCACGCCGCTCCTCGGTCAGCCTGCCGCGCTCCACGGCGCGGGCGGTCGAGGCCTCCAGGACGGCGACGCACCGGGCGGCCTGCGCCTCGCTGACGTCGATGCCGATGACGTCGCGGCCGGCGCCGGCCAGGACCTCGGCGATGCCGGTGCCCATCGTGCCGAGGCCGACCACGGCGACGGTCCGGAGCGGGGACAGGGGAGTGTCGGAGAAGGGAGTGGCCATCGCGGAACTCCAGGAATGAGGGTGACGACGGGAAACACGCCCGGGTGCGCCGAAGGGCGCACCGGGTGCGTGCGGGATGCGGGTGTGGACCGGGCTGCGAGCGCACACGCCCGGCACCGTCGGTGAACGACGGCCGATCCGACCGGCCCTGTCCCGGGGCCGAGCCGTACTGCGGTACACGGGGTACCGAACCGACTGCCACTCAGGGCGGCCGCGTCACCAGACCGCCATGAGGAGGGTCGCGAGTGGGTAACTCGCTCGTCTGAGCTTAACCCGCGGGTAACGAGCGCGCCAGCCCCCGGCTTTGTGATGCAGGTCCCGAGTACCCCGCCCGACCCCTAATCTCTGGGGCATGGACGAAGAGTTGCGATCGCTCACGGAGCGCTTACGGGCGGAGTCGGGCGGATCGACGGCGTACGACCGTCTCCTGGCCACGGACGACCCCGACACCCTGGCC
The DNA here is from genome assembly GCF_019049255.1 of Streptomyces sp. AC558_RSS880. Lineage (GTDB taxonomy): Bacteria > Actinomycetota > Actinomycetes > Streptomycetales > Streptomycetaceae > Streptomyces. The sequence goes on from NZ_JAGMUJ010000159.1 coordinate 111,569, forward strand.
GGTGTCCTCACCGAACCCGGACAACCGCTCTGGGCCCGCGAACTGGCCGCGTTCCGGCTGGGACTGGCGGGGGACCGCAGGGCCTTCGAGGCACTCGTCCTCCTCCTCAACCACCGCGACCCGCCCCGCTGCGCCTCCGCCGCCCACGCCCTCGCCCGCCTCGGCGACCCCCGCACCGCACGCGCCGCCGCCGCCCTCGCCACCAACGAACTCCGCGTCGCCTACGCCCTGCACCCGGTCCGCCTGCTCACCGAACTGCGCGCTCCCGAGGCGGTCCCGGCCCTGATCACCACGCTGCGGCGGCGTCTGCGCCCCCACGACCCGTACCGCCGGGTCGCGCTGGCCTGTGTGGAAGGGCTGGGCGAACTCGGCGACCCGCGCGCCGAGCCCGTGCTCAACGACGCCCTCGCCCATCCGGCGCTGGCCGAGGCGGCGGTCCACGCCCTGGCCCGGATCCCCCGGCCGCGGTGAGGCGGTGCCGTCAGCCGGTGAGCTCCCGCGCGTACCGCACCTCGGGCACCACCACCCCGTCCACCTCGAAGGGCTCCTCCGCCCCGTCCGCGCCGAACCCCGCGCGCTCGTAGAAACGACGGGCGCGGGCGTTGCCCTTGAGGACCCACAGACACATGCGCTCGTGACCGGCGGCGGCGCAGCGGCGGACCGCCTCGGTGAGCAGCGCCCGGCCCACACCCCGGCCGATGCGCTCGGGGGACAGGTACAGGGCGTACAACTCGGCGTCGTCGGTGCGCACGTCGCCGTCCCGGTACGGGCCGAAGGCCGCCCATCCGGCGAGTTCGCCGCCGTCGGTCTCGGCGACCAGGTTCACCACACTGCCGTCACCGTCGGCCAGACGGGCGCGGTGCCGCTCGGCGTCGGTCCCGATGTCGAGACCGTCGAGATACGACTGCGGGACGAGACCCCGGTACGCGTGCTGCCACCCGCGTATCCGGATCCCGGCGACGCCCTCGCAGTCGTCGGCGGTCATGGACCGCAGTACGAGCCCGCTCACGCTCCCACCACGGCGAAGGCCTCGATCTCCATCAGGAACTCCGGGCGGACCAGCCCGGCGACCTGCACGGCGGACGCGGCCGGCAGCCGGTCGTCCGGTATGTGCTCGGCGCGGGCCGCGCGGATGGCCGGCATGTGCGCCATGTCGGTCACGAAGAAGGTGAGCTTCACGACGTCGTCGAAGGTCGCCCCGGCGGCGGCCAGGCAGCGCCGCAGGTTCTCGAACACCTGGCGGGCCTGGGCCCCGGCGTCGCCCTCGCCCACGAGTTCGCCGTCCTCGTCCAGGGCGAGCTGGCCGGAGACGGCGACGAAGCGGCCCGTGCCCGTCACCACGTGGGTGTACTGGGCGGCGGGGGCCACACCGGCGGGGGCGGGGATGCGGGTCAAGTCGCTCATGCGTTCATGATGGACCACGGGTACGACAGCCCGGTCCCCGACGGCGGGTCAGATGCTCAGCCACGGAAGCCGAGCAGGCCGTGCAGGGTCGAACCGCGCGCAGGCGCCGGCGCCTCCTCCACCTCCCAGGTGTCCTTGAGCCACTGTCGCCAGTCACGCGGCCAGGCGGCGTCCCGGCACTGCACCGCGGTGTAGACGCTGTAGCCGTTGTCACCGGCGGCGTCGACGGCACCGAAGTCCTCGTACGCCTCGACCGGCGGCTCGGCGTCCCGCTCGTTCACATACGCCGAGAACGCCTCCGCGAGACGGGGCCAGTAGCCGTTGTAGTAACCGCCCGGGAGGTAGGCAGGCGAGGGTGCCATGACGGCGCAGGTGCACGAGCGCGACGAGCGCTCGCTGGTGTGCCGGTAACCTGCACCGTCTGTCACCTCCCGCAACGGCACGCCGACCCTGTTCGTCGCGGTCCTTGATCTCACGCTGCCCACGTCACGCCATCGGTCAAGTGCCCCGGAACAACCGGGGAGCGCTCTTGTTTCACGACCAGACCAGCCGCCCTTCGGCGACCCCGCCGACCGGATGGCTTCCATCGGCGATCTTCGTCAGCATCTCTGCCACGGAGTCGAAATAGTGAGCCAGTGATGCGTACTCGCCTGTGATCGTGTTCTCACCCACGAACCATCTGCCGATACGCCCGTCCCGCACGTCGATGAACTTTCCCGTCCAGCCGTCCTGGTCCGACAAGAACGGGATCCACTCATTGCGCCAGAACGGATTGTCCGGCTGATCCGGAGGGTCGAATCCACCGGGCATGGAGCGGTTCGCGTAGAGCTTCTCCATCGCCCGGATGCCCAGAAAGAAGCTGCCCTCGTCCGGGAACCCGGCGAAGCCGCAACATGCCACATCGTCGTCCACATCTTCCTCAGGAAGATCCAGATTGTTCCGCAGCAGCCACGACCGAAGATCCTGGGGGAGAGGGATACCCATCCGTAGCTCGGCGGCCGCGAGCATCTGTTCCGTAGCGGGGCCAGGCAGATCCGCGTGATCGGCCGGGGCGTGCTGCCGAAGAAGATTCAGCACGCGGGACCAGCTCTCCACCACACTCATTCCCCACCGCCCTCTTCGCACGGATGCCTCATACGGCTGCGCCACTGCGGGGGTTACCGTTCGAAGCGTCGATGCCGGGCGCCGTAGTCCCGTGGCGCGCGTAAGAACGCCACTTCGCGACGCGTCGGCAGATGGTACTCGGCGACCAGAACGTCCGAGGCGCTGCCCGACCGGGCGGTGGGCCGTTCGAAGCTGGTCCGAAGCTCACCGGCCTTGTACCAGTGGAACAGGTCGACGGCTGTGACTACATCGGCAGTTTCGTGTGGATCAGTCGGTCGTTGGTCCGGGTGCGCCGTTGACGGATGCGCAGTGGGCGCGGATCGAGCCGTTGCTCCCGGACCGGAACGCAGTGGGTCCGTCTGCCCGAGAAGTACGGCAACTGGCGGGGCGTCTACAACCGGCTGCGGATGTGGGCTGTGGACGGTACCTGGGAGCGGGTGTTCACCGCGCTGATGGCCCAGGCCGATCCCGCGGCGGACCGACCACGAAGACTCACCTCGCAGCCGACGGCAGCTGCCGGCCCCTCGCATTCGTTCTCACCGCCGGACAAGCCGGTGACGCACCGGCCTTCACCGAGGTCATGACCCGCCTGCGCGTTCCCCGTCGGCGAGGACGGCCCCGCACCAGGCCGGACTCCACATCGCGGGCATCTTCATCTGGTCCGCCCGGTGATCCAAACGACCCCTAGCGTCGGGTGAGGCGGGTGAGGGTGACACCGTTGGGGAAGGCGGTGCGCTCGGCGACGTCGAAGACGGTGGGGTCGAAGGCACCGTCGACCACCGGGATTCCGCCACCGGCAACGACCGGATAGGTCTTGATCAGCAGCTCGTCGATCTCGGGCAACAGGGTGCCCGCGAGCCGGCCGCCTCCGCAGAGCCAGATGTCCAGGCCGGTGCCCACCTCGCCCTTGAGGTCGCGGACGAGGGCGAGCGGGTCGCCCGGCACGACGGTGACGGCTGGGTCGGTGTCCGGCTTGAGGGTGCTGGACACCACGTACTGGCGCAGGTGCGCGTACGGGCTGGTGATGCCGTTGTCGAGGGCAGGGCGGTAGGTACCGAGGCCCATGACGGCGGTGTCGAAACGCCGGTTGGACGCGTCGGCGACGCCGACGGCCGCGCGGTAGGCGGTCGGGACGGTCTCCGGGTACAGCGCGTTCATCCAGGCCGAGTAGGCGGTGGCCTGCTGCTCGTCGCCCTGCGGAAAGAAGTCGAACTCGCCGCCGGGGCCGGCGATGCGGCCGTCGAGCGAGACGCCGATGTAGTACACGAGCTTTCGCATAGAGATCCCCCACACGTAGTACTCTGCTTGAAGTGGTTTAAACGTAGTACTACATTTGGAGTGGTGTCAATGGTGAGACGGAACGACCAGCGGCGCGCGGCCCTCGTTGACGCGGCGATCGAGGTGTTGGCCCGGGAAGGCGCACGCGGCCTGACTTTCCGGGCCGTTGACGCTGAGGCCGCCGTTCCCGTCGGCACGGCGTCCAACTACTTCGCCAGCCGCGACGACCTGTTCACCCAGGCCGGCGCCCGGGTGTACGAGCGGCTCCAGCCCGATGAGGCCACCATCGCCCGCCAGAGAACGGCCGGCCGCGACCGGGAGACCTACGTTGAGCTGATGCGCGAGCTCGTCGGCCGTATCGCCGCCTTCCGCACCGGTTACCTCGCACTGCTGGAACTTCGCCTTGAGGCCACCCGTCGCCCCGAACTGCGCAAGGTCCTCACTGAACGGGTCCGAGCCGACGTCGACGCCAACGTCGCCTATCACGAGGCTTCCCGCCTCCCTGGCGACGCCACGGCCGTCAAGCTGCTCATACTGACGCTGAACTGGCTGATCGTTGAGCAGCTCACCCTGCCGGACGTGTTCACGGAGGCAGAGCGTGAACAACTGGTGACGGCCGCGGTGGAACGCATCGTGGCGGCGGAGTAGATGACTCGTCCCTGGAAACAACGCCACCCGGCCGCAGTGGAAGTGGACCGTGGACTCGGCGCGTGCCGCCCTTGGCCTATCCGGTCCCGGCGATCTCTCACAGGCACTCGGTTTGAGCAGGCCAGGTGGAGGGCGAGGACGGACTGGACAAGGCTGGTGATGCGGGTGGTGGAGCTTCGGAGCTTGCGCGGGAGCCGCCAGGTTCGAAAGCGGCCATCGAGCAAGGCCGACGATGCCGCGTCGGTCGGGAGGCACGCCCGTGCTTACGGTGGTCAACGAGGACTGCACCACTCCGAGCGGCAGCTCGCTTCGCGTCCTCGAAGGCCATGTCGAGTTCGGAACTCATCTGCTCGTACGCACGCCCGGCGTTGCCGTCGATGACATCCGGCATGGTGGCGGTGACCGGCCGCTCGGGGTTTGCCGAGCGACGCGTCTCGGTGGACCCCTAGCCGGTCGTGGTGCTCGCCGAGACATCCGGCACGGACGACGCGCCGCAGGCGGTGGCTGAGGCCGGAAACGTGGCGGCGAGGGCGGGTCCCGGAAGCTTGGTGACGGTCATCTCACCCCAGCGTGAAGGCAGTTCAGAACGGTATTCACGGTGAGACAGGGCAAAGCACCGCTTTCTTGATCGACTCTGACCCGGTGGCCATGCCCGATCCCGGCTCGGCGGGCGGAACAGCTCGGGACGAGTGATCGCGGCGGGCCTGTTCTCTGCGAGTTCCACCCCGACCACCAGGGACGCAGCATCGACAGGGGGCACCCGCAGCCTCCTGCGGCACGCCGCCAGCAGGGCCCGGACCTCATTCCGGACGTCCTTCCGCCAACCAGAGAGCCTGGGCCCTCTACCGGCGACTGGGCCTGCACGAGGTCGCCCGGCACGGCGAGAACAACGTATGGATCGGGAGAAGCGTCCTGGTACGACCTCGGGCCGGGATCGTGCCGATCGCGGGTGCGCGGCCGGAACGAGCCTCCGACGTCCACTGCTGCGTGGGGGCCGGACCCGCGCGGCACCCGCCGTCCCCTATCCGAGCGTGAGCATCGCCTCGGTGACCTCGCCGACCGCCGCATCGGGGATCGCGGTGGCGGCCTCCTCGAGGACGAGCAGCCGTGCCCCGGGGATCTCGCGCGCGATCGCCTCGCCGTTGCCGACGGGGAAGAACCGGTCGCGGCGGCCGTGGACGACGAGCGTGGGGACCTCGATCCCGGGCAGGCGCTCGCGCCAGCGGGGTCCGCAGTCGAGCCGGGAGAACACCATGCCCAGCTGGTTGGCCATCTGGACCGGGGGCGCGGTGCCGGGCGTGCGGTCCCAGACGCGCGCGGCGATCGCGCGCGCGGCGACGGGATCGTCGCCGCGGATCTCCGCGCCGGCGGCGGCGAACTCCGCGACCGCCTCGCGGTCGGTCCAATCGGGCATCGGACGCGCGAACAGCCGGCTCATCGTCGCCCGGTCGTGGTCGGGGAGGTCGTCGTCGGGCGGGCCAGGGGCGACCGCGCGGGTGCCGACCAGGGTGAGCGCCGAGAACGCGCCCGGATGGTCGAGCACGGCCACCTGGGCGACCATCCCGCCGACGCCGATTCCCGCGAGGTGCGCGGGCCCGCCGCCGAGCGCGTCGGCGAGGGCCGCCGCGTCGGCGGCGAGGTCGCGCAGGGTGTAGGCGGGCGCCTCCGGATCCGCCGTCGTCGACTCCCCGCTGTCACGCAGGTCGTAGCGCACCGCACGACGCCCGCCGGCGGCGAGGCGCTCACACAGCGCGTCGGGCCAGGAGAGCATCGTCGTCCCGCCCGCGAGCAGGACGAGCGGCGCGTCGTCGTCACCGAACGACTCGACGCCCAAGGCGATCCCCTTGGTGTCGACCGTGGTCATCGGATCACCTCAGGACGTCGTAGGACAGGTGCGTCGCGGTCGATGTCGGGATCACGCCCCGCTGCACCAGCGTGCGCGGCGCTCCGCCGGTGAACAGTGGTGTCCCGGCGCCCAGCACGACGGGCGCGAGGTGCAGCGCCAGCACGTCGACCAGCCCGGCCTCCAGCGCCGAGCCGATCGTGGCGCCGCCGCCCATGAGGACGACGTCGAGGTCCTTGCCGCTGTCCGACGACGCCGCCTCGGCCCGCTCGCGTGCGACGGTGACGGCGTCGGGCAGACCGGTGGTGACGAACGTCCAGTCCAGGTCGGTCGTCCGCACCGACTCCGGCGGCGAGCTCGTCACGACGACGAACGCGGGCCTGCCGACCTCGCCGGCGCCGTAGCCGGACGTGTCGTCCCAGCCTTCCGGCCCGTCGACGACGTCGAAGAGCCGGCGGCCGAGGACGACGGCGCCCGAGCGGGCGGTCCCCTCGCGCAGGACCCGGCGGTCGTCGGGGTCGTCGGAGAACGCCCACGTGTGCAGGGCCTCGCCACCGGTGCCCAGACCGTTGTCCGGGCCGGGGTCGGGTCCGGTGACGAAGCCGTCGAGGGAGACCGAGATGTCGGCGATGGTTCGAGTCATACCAGGGCAGACCCGATCCGCCGCCCGAACTCATCGCTCACGCGCGAAGCGTGCCGCGGACCCCGCTGCGAGGGCTCACCGGTCCTTCAGGCGCTCGGTCGTGCGCTTGCGCAGGAGCAGCCACTGCTTGGCGGGAGCACCGTCCGCCGAGCCCGCGCCACCGCCCTGGAGCAGCGCGCAGTACGCGGCCGCTCCCGCCCGGGGTACGGCGGGCTGCCGTCCGTGATCATCCCGGTCTATGATCGACGCGGTCATGTTCTTCCAGACCCTGTCGGCCTGCGGTGCGCTGACCATGAGAAACCACTTCCCGTGAATGGGCCGTCGAGGAAGGCGCGTGCCGCGGGATCCGGGCGCGCCGGATGTGCGGGCCGTGACCGTCTCCGCGCCGGGCAGGGCGGTGCCGGCCCGGCTGTGTCCGGAGCCCGGTGAGAGCTTCTCCCAGCGCATGACGCCTCCGCGATGTCGCTGCGGCACAGAATAGAACAAGTGTTCCCTTGATCGTGCGAGTGACATCTTCGGTCACCCTCCCGATCACATCCGAACCCCCCGATTTGGGCGGCCGGGCACAGGGGTGGTTGGCTTGCCCCGACCCCGAGAACCCATGCCCTGGAGGTAAGCGATGGCGCAGGTCGAGGCCACTACGGAGCGGATCGTCGCGGCGGACGCGGAAACGGTGTTCGACGCCCTCGCCGACTACAGCGGCACCCGCGGGAAAGTGCTGCCCGAGCAGTACAGCGAGTACGAGGTCCGCGAGGGCGGTGACGGCGAGGGCACCCTCGTGCACTGGAAGCTCCAGGCCACCAGCAAGCGCGTGCGCGACTGCCTCCTGGAGGTCACCGAGCCCACCGACGGCGAACTGGTCGAGAAGGACCGCAACTCCTCCATGGTCACCACCTGGCGGGTCACCCCGGCCGGTGAGGGCCGGTCCCGGGTCGTCGTGACCACCGTGTGGAACGGCGCGGGCGGCATCGGCGGCTTCTTCGAGAAGACCTTCGCGCCCAAGGGGCTCGCCCGTATCTACGACGCCCTGCTGGCCAGGCTGGCCGCGGAGGTCGAGAAGTGAGGGGCGGCAATCCCTCGTAAACGGTGCGGAGTTGACTTCTCACCGGTTCGAGTGATCTCGTTGCGCCCCTTCTCTGTCCCGTAACTTGCCGTGCTTGCTCGTAGTTGTCGCTTTTACGCGGGAATTGTCCGGCGGTGCGACGAGGGGAGCGGCACGTGGGCGGGATCACTCTGACGCAGGACGAGCCGGTCACGGCACCGCCGGCCGGGGGCCCGCCGCCCCCGGCACCGGTCGTGGAGCAGGGTCTGAGCCCGCGCCGGGTCCGGCTGGTCTTCCTCGCCCTGATGTCGGCGCTGCTGCTCGCCGCCCTGGAGCAGATGATCGTCGCCACCGCGCTCCCGAAGATCGTCGGCGAGCTGCACGGCCTGGACAGGATGTCCTGGGCGATAACCGCCTACCTGCTCACCGCCACCGTCGGACTGCCGGTCTACGGAAAACTCGGCGACCTGCTCGGCCGCAAGGGCGTCTTCCAGTTCGCGATCCTCGTGTTCGTCGTCGGCTCCGCGCTGGCGGGCCGCGCGTCCACCATGGACCAGCTGATCGCCTACCGGGCGGTGCAGGGCATCGGCGCGGGCGGCCTGCTGATCGGCGTGCAGGCGATCATCGCGGACATCGTGCCCGCGAGGCGGCGCGGCCGCTTCATGGGGCTGATCGGCGCCGCCTTCGGCCTCGCGTCCGTCGCCGGGCCGCTGCTCGGCGGATACTTCACCGACCACCTCTCCTGGCGCTGGTGCTTCTACGTCAACGTCCCCTTCGGCATCGTCACCATGGCCGTCGTCGCCCTGGCGCTCAAGCTCCCCAAGCCGGCCGTCCGGGCCCGCTTCGACGTCCTCGGCACCCTTCTGCTGGCCGCCGCCTCCACCTGTCTGGTATTGCTGACCAGTTGGGGCGGCACCGAGTACGCCTGGGACTCCCGCGTCGTCCTCGGCCTCGGCGCGGGCGCCGCCGCGGCCGGCGTCCTCTTCCTCGTCGTCGAGCGTTTCGCCGCCGAACCCCTCATCCCACTGCGGCTGTTCCGGGACTCCGTCTTCAACGTCACCGGCCTGGTGGGGCTGGTGACCGGTGTCGCCCTGTTCGGCGCCGCCAGCTACCTGCCGACGTATCTGCAGATGGTCGACGGGGTCTCCGCCACCGAGTCCGGACTGCTGATGCTGCCCATGACGGGCGGCATCGTCGGCGCCTCGGTCATCTCCGGGCAGCTCATCAGCCGCACCGGCCGCTACCGGTGGCACCCCATCGTCGGCACCGCGCTCTCCGTCGTCGGCATGTGGCTGCTGTCCCGCCTGGAGACCGGCACTCCCCGGCTGCACTACGGCATCTGGACGGCCGTCCTCGGCGCCGGTATCGGCATGGTGATGCCGGTGCTGATCCTCGCCGTGCAGAACTCCGTGCGCCCCGCCGACCTGGGCACCGCCACCAGCGCCAACAACTACTTCCGGCAGATCGGCGGCAGCGTCGGCGCCGCCGTCTTCGGCACCCTCTTCGCCGGCCGGCTCACCGACGCGCTCGAAGACCGCCTGCCCGCCGGCGCGGGCACCCCGCCCGACGCCGGGTCGATCACCCCCGAGCTGGTGCACGCGCTGCCGCCCGAGCTGCGCGACGCCTACGTGCAGGCCTACGCCGACGCCATGCCGCGCATCTTCCTCTATCTGGTGCCCGTGCTCGTCCTCGGCCTGCTCATCGCCTTCTTCCTCAAGGAGAAACCACTGGTGTCCCACCACGCCCCCATCGCCGACCCGGCCCAGGACGCACCGCACCTCCACGCGCGCCTGCCGCACGCCCGCCCCCACGCTCCGGGCGGGGGGACCCCCACCCCGCTCCGCCCGGCGCACACCGGCGGCGTCCCCGTCTGCGGGACCGTGCAGCACTCCGACGGAACCGCCGTACCGCGCGCCGCGCTCACCCTCATCGACGTCACCGGACAGCAGACCGGCCGCGGCGCCAGCGGCGAGGACGGGCGGTACGCGCTGGCCACGCCCGGCCCGGGAGCGTACGTCCTGATCGCCGCCGCCGGCGGTCACCAGCCGCAGGCGGTCTCCGTGACCGTCGGCGAGCGGCCCGTCGAACTCGACGTCGTCCTCGGCGGCGCGGGCCGTCTCGCCGGCAGTGTCGTCACCGCCGACGGCACACCGGTGCGGGACGCCGCCGTCACGCTCACCAACGTCCACGGGGAGGTCGTCGCGAGCACCCGCAGCGGCCGGGAGGGCGGCTACGTCATCAGCGAGCTGGTGGCCGGCGAGTACACGCTCGCCGCGAGCGCGCCCGCCTTCCGCCCGGCCGCCCTCCCCGTCACCGTCCAGGCCGCCCGCGAGACCCGCCAGGACGTCGAACTGGCGGGCGGCGCCGTGCTGCGCGGCACGGTGCGGGCCGGCGGTGGACGGCCCGTCGAGGAGGCGCGCGTGACCCTGCTGGACGCGGCGGGCAACGTCGTCGACACCCTCACCACCGGACCCGACGGCACCTTCCGGTTCGTGGACCTGTCGTCGGGCGAGTACACCGTCATCGCCGCCGGTTACCCACCGGTCGCCACCGTGCTCCAGGTGGCCGGCGGCGGCCGGACGGAACGCGACCTCCAGCTGGGCCACGAGGACTGAAACGGTCGGTCACGCGCGGGAACGCACGCCGGTGCGAGCCGAGGCGGGCAATTCCCGCGATGACACACATCGCGGCCGACCGTGGCCGTACGGTGGTGACGGCGGTACAGATCTTGCGCAGCCGGGGGAGAGAGGGCCTGGGCCATGGACCGTGGCACCGAGCGGGACGCACCTCCGGACAGCCGCGCGGGGGACGGCGCGGCAGCCGGGCACGGCGACGCCGGCCGTATCCCGCTGGCCGTGGTCGTGGTCGACCGCGACGGACTCGTCTCCCACTGGAGCAGGGGCGCGCGGCGCCTGTTCTCCCTCAGCAAGGAGGACGCGCTCGGCCGCCCCGCGGTCGACCTGCTGCCCGTGACCGGAGCCCTGCCCGGGGAAGAGGAGGACACCCCGTACGGGGCGTACGCCGCCTACGACGGTCTGGGACCCGGCCTCGGCGCCACCCTCGACGGCGGTCTGGCCTACCCGGCCGCGGGCCGGGCCCGGCTGGCGGCCGGGGCCGGGCGGGTCGACGTGCTGTGGTGGGCCTACCCGCTGGTGGGTCCGGGACGCGAGCGGCTGCTGGTGCTGGCCGCCGACGCGGACGGGCTGCTGCGCGCGGACGGGGCCGGGACGTTCGAGCGGATCGCGCCCGGCTTCGCCCTGCACACCGACTTCCCCGGCTCCGAGGACCTCGCCCGCCGGCTCCCCGAGATCCTCCCCAGCATGAGCGTCGGGGACAGCGCCCGTATCGTCGCCCAGGTCCTCGAACTGGGTTATCCCGTGCTCGAGTTCAGCCAGAGCGACCGGGTGCCCGTCACGCCCGACTGGGGCGTGCCCCGGCGCGCCGAACGCCGGGAGCGGCGGGAGCGGGCCGCCCGCGCCCTCGCGGCCGGCGAGCCGGTGCCCGAGGAACTGCGGGACGAGGGCGAGGACCTCGAGTACGCCGCCGTGCGGGAGCGCCTGGAGTTCCTCAACGAGGTCAGCTCCCGGATCGGCACCTCCCTGGACCTGGCGCGCACCATCGTCGAGGTCAGCAAGGCCGTCGTGCCCCGCTTCACCGACGTCGCCGGCACCTACCTGCGGGAACAGGTCGTCGCCGGTGAGGGGTTCGACGAGGGCGTGCCGGACACCACCACCCTGTGGCACCGGGTCGCCCTGGAGCACACCGACGAACCCGGCCGCTGGGACGACGTCGTCCCCGTCGGCGAGGCCATGCCCTTTCCGGCGCACACCCCGTTCTTCCAGTGCATGACCACCGGCGAACCCGTCCTCGTGCCGCGCATCAGCGAGGAGATGGGCCACGCCATCGCCTCGCAGTTCGAGAAGCGGGACATCCGGCCGCTGATCACCGGCCGCTCCATGCTGGTCGTCCCGCTGAAGGCGCGCCACGTCGTCCTCGGTTTCATGATCCTGCTGCGCCATCCGGAGCGGCAGGTCTTCGACGACATGGACCGGGTCACCGGCGCCGAACTCGCCGCCCGCGCGGGCCTCGTGCTCGACAACGCGCGCATGTACACGTACCAGGAGAACGTCGCCGAGACGCTCCAGGACAGCATGCTGCCGCACATCCCGCCGCGCATGGCGGGCTGCGACATCGCCACCCGCTATCTGCCGGGCACGCTGCTCGGACGGATCGGCGGCGACTGGTTCGACGCGGTGAAGCTGCCCGGCGCCCGCACCGCGCTCGTCGTCGGCGACGTCATGGGGCACGGGCTGAACTCGGCCGCGATGATGGGGCAGTTGCGCACCGCCGTGCAGACCATGGCCGCGCTGGACCTGCCGCCCGCGCAACTCCTGCGCAACCTCGACGACCTCGCCCAGCGGCTCGGCGACACCTACCTCGCGACCTGCCTGTACGCCGTCTACGACCCCATCGCGAGCGAGCTGCGCCTCGCCAACGCCGGGCACGTCCCGCCGGTCCTGGTCCGCGCCGCCGACGGGCGCAGCGAACTGCTCGACCTGCCCACCGGGGCGCCCATCGGCGTCGGCGGGGTGCCCTTCGAAACGGTGCGCGTGCCCGTGGAGCCCGGCGACCGGCTGGTGATGTGCACCGACGGACTGGTCGAGGTGCGCGGCGAGGACATCGGTGTCGGGCTCGCCACGCTGTGCGAGTCCGCCGCCCACCCGGCCGCCTCCATGGACGACGCCTGCGACACCATCATCCGCGCGCTCGCTGTGACATTTTCAGAAGCGGGACACGGCGGCCGCAAGGACGACGTGGCCCTGCTGATGGCCCGCCTGGGCGGCATCGAACCCGACGACGTCGCCGAATGGCGGATCGCCCCCGAGCCGTCCGAGGTCGGCCGGGCCCGCGCGGCGGTCCGCGAGCAGCTGTACGACTGGGGTCTGCCGAAGCTCGTCGACAGCGCCGAGCTGATGGTGAGCGAACTCGTCACCAACGCCGTGCTGCACTCCCACGCCCGTCCCGTCGCCCTGCGGCTGGTGCGCGGCGACACGCTGCTGTGCGAGGTGGAGGACGACGACCACGAACTGCCGACGCTGATCGACGCACGGCCGACGGACGAGTTCGGGCGCGGACTGCGCGTGGTCAGCACCCTCGCCCGCCAGTGGGGCACCAGCCGGACGACGTCCGGCAAGAACGTGTGGTTCGAACTGACGCTGCCGCGACGACGCTGAGCGCCGGTGGTACACGGCGCACTCCGGGGCGAACGAGCCGTGAAGGAACGCGCCGCGCGCTTGTCCGCGCGCCCGGGGCGCGATACACCGTACTGGCCCGTCACACGGGGCGGGCCGGCGTCGCACCCTGGGGAGTCGGGCATGAGCGTGACCAGTCGGTACCGGGAGGCCTGGGAGAGTTTCTGGCGCGAGGCACCGGACGGGCCGGGGGCCGTGTTCTGGGACGCGGAGCCCGCTCTGACCGCGGCCCGCCATCTCGCCCTGTTCGAACCGCATCTGACCGACCCCGGTCTGCCGCTGGTGGACCTGGGGTGCGGCAACGGCACCCAGACCCGCTTCCTCGCCGACCGCTTCCCGCACGTCCTCGGCGCGGACCTCTCCGCCGCCGCCCTGGACCGCGCCCGCGCCGCCGACCCGGCCGGGCAGGCGGCGTACCGGCGGCTGGACGCCGTCGAGAAGGCCGAGGCGGGGGCCCTGCACGCCGAACTCGGCGACGCCAACGTGTACCTGCGCGGAGTGCTGCACCAGTGCGAGGCCGACGACCGGCAGGCGCTGGTGGACGGCATCGCCACGGTGGTCGGTGACCGCGGCCGTGCCTTCCTCGTCGAGCCCTCCGAGGCCGCCGGGGCGGTCCTGCGGGGCCTCGCGACCGGCCCCGGCGGTCCGCCGCCCAAACTCGCGCCGGTCCTGCGGCACGGCATAGCCCCCGGCGAGGTCGACGACGCGGCCGTGCCCGAGTTCCTGACCGCGGCCGGACTGGCCGTGCTGGCGAGCGGCACCCTGCCGCTGACCACCACGGAACACGGCCCCGACGGCACCCGTATCGCACTGCCGTCCCTCTGGTTCGTGGCGGGACGCGCCGCGTCCGCGTGAGAACCGTCTCCCCCGCCCCGCGCGTCATGCCCTACGGTCACATCAGTCATCGTCCGGGACGGGGGAGGGGTCGTGGAGCAGGCAAGGACGGTACTCGCCGAGCGGATCGCCGAGCGGCGGGCGGGCGTCGGCGACCCTCGGGCGCTGGTCGGCGAGATGCGCAGGACGGTCCTGCTGGTCCCGTCCGTCGACGGGCGTCTGTGGAGCGCGCGTTCGGGTGGTGTGCGGTGGGTGTGCGCGTTCACGGACGAGACGGCGCTGGCGCGGTTCGCGCTGCTGCATGGCCCGGGGGAGCGGCCGGTGGAGTACGCCGCGCTGCTGGGCGCGCGCATCGTGGACGAGATCGTGCCGGGTCTGGGTGAGCCCGCCGGTCTCGCGGTGGACATCGCCACCGAGGACGGGTCGATGTTCTTCCCGCCGGTCACCGGGATCGTTCCGGACGGGGTCGCCGTCGGCACCGGGGCGGTCGGGGGGGAGCGCGGTCATGGGCGGTGACGGGGTGGACCTGAGTTTCGACAGGGCGTCGGTCGCGAAGTTCACCAAGGGGGTGGGCGCCACCATCGACGGGCTGGGCGAGTTGGGCGGGGCGACCGGTTCGGTGATGGGCAAGGGCTTCTCCCAGCTGTCGATGACCGGGATGGAGGCGGGGCACCACGGTCTGTCGGTCGACTTCGAGGACTTCTGCGAGCGGTGGGAGTGGGGCGTGCGGGCCCTGGTGCACGACGCCAGCCAGATCGCGAACCGTCTCGGTCTGGCGGCCGGCACGCAGTGGGAGCACGACCAGTACGTCGAGGGGGCGCTGAAGGTGGGGGTCAACTCCCTGGCGGGCGGCAATCCGCACGCCTCCGAGGAGGAGATCACCCGGCAGGGCTGGGGCGAGGTGTTCACGCCGGACGCCCTGGACCCGGACTGGAGCGCCGAGTCGTGGGACCGGGCGGGTCAGGAGATGGAGCAGACCTGGAAGGACACCGGGCGGACGCTGCTCACGGAGGGGCAGGGCGGCCGGCAGTCGGAGATGCTCAACGAGCGGCTGGGCATCGACGAGCGGGAGTGGAACCGGGCGCTGGACGAGACGTTCGGCCCGTCGCCCGAGGAACGCGCCCGGCAGGCGCAGCGGCAGGGCGACGGCGGGGGTGACTGAGCGTGGGCATCGGCGACTTCATCAAGGACATCACGCCGGACTCGGTCGAGGACGCGGTCGAGGACGGTGTCGAGTGGATCGGTGACCGGGTCGAGGGCGCGGGGAACTGGACCGCGGACCGGCTGGAGGACGTCGGCTGGGAGTCCGGCGCGGACTGGGTGCGCGAGCAGTCGCGCTCGGTGGCGAACCGGATGGGCGCCGAGGTCGACGAGATGGACCTCGGGCAGACCGAGGACAAGACCAAGCTGGTGTACGGCAGTGCGGAGAAGATCCGTTCCACCGCCGAGAAACTCCGCGCCTTCCAGAAGGCGTTCGACGATGCCGGCGAGGGCCTGAAGGGCCTGGACTCCTCGCAGCTCAAGGGCAAGGCGGCCGAGGCGCTGCGCAAGGCGGTGAGCACGCAGCCGCCGAAGTGGTTCACGGGCGCCGACGCCTGCGAGAAGGCGGCCGCCGCGCTGGAGTCGTTCGCCTCCACCGTGACCTGGGCGCAGGGGCAGGCGCAGACGGCGATCGAGAAGTGGAAGGACGGGGTCAAGGCGTCCGAGGACGCCGCCGACGCCCACCGCAAGAAGATCGACACCTACAACAGGGCCGTCGACCGCTACAACGCCCAGCCCGCCGATCAGCGCGACCCGTCCACGCTGCCGCCCTGTCCGGCGCCGACGTTCCACGACCCGGGCAAGAAGCTGATGCAGGAGGCGCAGGAGATCCTCGCCGACGCCCGCAAGCAGCGGAACACGGCCGCGGAGACCGCCCGCAGCGCCGTCCGCGCGGCGCGGGACCTGGCCCCGGAGAAGCCGTCGTACGCGCAGCAGGCGGGTGACGGTCTGCAGGAGCTGCAGATCATGGGGGACCACGTCGGCGGCGGGATCATCAAGGGCACCGCGGGACTGGTGAACTTCGTGCGGGGGATCAACCCGCTGGACCCGTACAACATCACCCACCCCGCCGAGTACGCGACGAACCTCAACAGCCTGGCCTCCGGCCTGGTGCTGGCCGCCAACGACCCGGTGGGCACCGGCAGGCAGATGGTCAGCGACTTCATGAAGGACCCCTACGAGGGCTTCGGACGGCTGCTGCCGGACGTCGCGCTGACCGTCGCCACCGGCGGGGGCGGCGCCGCGGTCAAGGGCGTGCGCATCGCCGCGGACGCCGCCGACGCCGCGCGGGCCCGCAACCTGGTCGACAACGCCCCCGACGGCACCCACGACCGCCCCGACCACGCCCGCACCACCGACGGCACCGACCCCGTCGACCTCGCCTCGGGCCGTATGTTCCTGCCGCAGACCGACGTGGAGATCCCCGGCATCCTGCCGCTGGTGTTCACCCGGCGCACCGAGTCCGGCTGCGCGGCCGGCCGCTTCCTGGGGCCGTCCTGGACGTCCACCGTCGACGAGCGCCTGGAGACCGACCCGGTCGGTGTCGTCCACGTCACCGCCGACGGCCTGCTGATCCCGTATCCGCATCCGATACCGGGCTCCCCCACCCGCCCCGAGTCGGGAACGGCCCGCACCCTGCTCGCGCGCGACGGCAACGGCGACTACACGCTCACCGACCCCGACACCGGTCTGGTCCGCCACTTCGTCGCCCCGCCCGGCGCCGAACCCGGCGGCGACGGAACCGCCTGGCTGACCTCTCTCACCGAACGCAACGGCCACACCGTCACCGTCGACCGCACCGAGGAGGGGCTGCCGCTGGCCCTGGTCCACTCGGCCGGCCACCAGGTGAAGCTGACCTGCGCCGACGGCCGGATCACCGCCCTCTCCCTGGCCGGCGCGGGCGAGGGCGGCACCGACCTGCCGCTGATGGCCTACGGCTACCGGGACGGCGACCTCACCGCCGTCACCAAACCCTCCGGCGCCACCACCACCTTCGTCTACGACGACCGTCACCGGGTCACCGCCTGGATCGACTCCAACGGCCGCCGCTACGACTACGCCTACGACGACCGCGACCGCGTCGTCGCCGAGGGCGGCGAGGCCGGCCACGTCCAGATCACCCTCACCTACACCGAACCCGACCCCGCCACCGGCCACCGCACCACCACCCTCACCACCGCCGACGGGCGGAGCACCCGCCACCGCATCGACAGCCGCTGCCGGGTCGTCGCCACGACCGACGCGCTCGGTCACACCACCCGGTTCCACTACGACACCCACGGCAACCTGCTCACCCGCACCGACCCGCTCGGCGCCACCACCGGCTTCACGTACGACGAGGAGGGGCGGCTGGTCTCGGCCGTCCGTCCGGACGGCTCCGAACTGCGCGTCGAGCGCGGCCCGTTCGGGCTGCCGACGGAGGTCACGGGGCCGGACGGCGCCCGTACGACGTACACGTACGACGAACGCGGCAACCGGACCACGGTCACCGACCCGGCCGGCCGCACCACCCGCACCTCCTACGACGACGCCGGCCGGCTCACCTCGGTCACCGACGCCCTCGGGGACACCACCCGGGTGGTGTGCGACGCGGCGGGGCTGGTCGTAGCGGTGACCGACCCGTCCGGCGCCACCACCCGCACCGAGCGGGACGGGCTCGGCCGCCCGGTCCGCGTCACCGACCCGACGGGCGGTGTCACCCGACTGGAGTGGAACGCGGACGGGCAGCTCGCCCGCCGCACCGCCCCGGGCGGCGCCACCGAGTCATGGGCCTACGACGGCGAGGGCAACTGTCTGACCCACACCGACGCCGCCGGCGGTGTGTCCCGCTACGAGTACACCCACTTCGACCTCCCGCTCGCCGGCACCCGGCCCGACGGCGCCCGCTACGCGTTCGAGCACGACAACGACCTGCGTCTCACCCGGGTCACCAACCCGCAGGGGCTGACCTGGACCTACGAGTACGACGCGGTCGGCAACATCGTGTCCGAGACCGACTTCGACGGACGCACCCTGACGTACCGCACGGACGCCGTGGGCCGGCTCACCGAGCGGATCGACGCCCTCGGCGGGACCATTTCCTTCGAGCGCGACCAGCTCGGTCAGGTGGTCCGCAAGGTCGTCGACGGGCGGGCGACGACCTACGCCTACGACCCGGCCGGGCGCCTCCTGGAGGCGGTCGGACCGGAGGGCGAACTGCGGTACCAGTACGACCGTCGGGGGCAGGTCAAGACGGAACTGGTGGACGGCCGCCCGCTCGTGTACTCCTACGACGGACTGGGGCGGCGCATCCGCCGAACCACACCCACCGGCCATGTCACGTCCTACTCCTATGGAACCGACGGACTTCCCCTGCGGCTGACCACGGGCGGCCGGCAGGTCGACTTCACCTACGACGCCGCCGGTCGCGAGCTGGCCCGCGTCTTCGCCGACGCGATCACCATGACGTCGGCCTGGGACGAGGCCGGACGGCTCGCCGCGCAGCACACCACCGCCGGGGCCCGCGCCGTCACTGGCCGTGCCTACTCCTACCGTGCCGACGGACACCTCGCCTCGGTCGCGGACCGGCTGTCGGGCACCCGCACCTTCGACCTGGACCCGCTGGGCCGGGTGACCGCCGTCCGTGCGCCGGGATGGACGGAGCGGTACGCGTACGACGACGCGGGCAACCAGACCTCGGCGACCTGGCCGGACCGGCATCCGGGCGGTGAGGCGACCGGGGAGCGCGCCTACAGCGGCACCCGCATCACCCGCGCCGGCGGTGTCCGCTTCGAGCACGACGCCCTGGGCCGCGTCACCCTGAGGCAGAAAACCCGCCTGTCCCGCAAGCCCGACACCTGGCGCTACGCGTGGGACACGGAGAACCGCCTCACCTCCGTCACCACCCCCGACGGGACCCGGTGGCGCTACCGCTACGACCCGCTGGGCCGCCGCACCGCGAAGCAGCGCCTGGCAGCCGACGGCGAGAGCGTGGTCGAGGAGGTCCGCTTCACCTGGGACGGCCTCACCCTGTGTGAACAGACCAGCCACCGGCCGGACGTCCCCAACACGGTCGTCCTCACCTGGGACCACCGGGACGTCGTTCCCCTGGCCCAGACCGAGCGCATCCTCACGGCCGACAGCGGTCAGGAGGAGATCGACCGGCGGTTCTTCGCCATCGCCACCGATCTCGTCGGCACGCCGACCGAACTCATCGACGAGACCGGCGACATCGCCTGGCGCAGCCGGAGCACGCTCTGGGGCACCACCGCCTGGGCCAGGGACAGCAGCGCGTACATCCCGCTGCGCTTCCCCGGCCAGTACTACGACCCCGAGACCGGTTTCCACTACAACTGCTTCCGCCACTACGACCCCGAGACCGGCCGCTACACCTCCCCGGACCCGCTGGGCCTGGCTCCCGCGCCGAACCCCGTCGGCTATGTGGACAATCCGTACACGGGGTGCGACCCGCTGGGCCTGATGCCCAAGTACACGAAGGAGGAAAAGGCCAGGCAGCGGGCCGTCAAGGCCGCGGACGGGGTCATCGAGAAGGCGCAGGGCGACCGATTCCGGAAGCACCCCGACTACCACGGGGACACGATGCACGGCTTCAGCGACGAACGGGTCCTGGAGATCCTCAAGAATCCGGATGCCGTGTACCAGTCGACGGGCGGAAATGGGAATCTCCTCTTCCGGCAGGGCGAGGACGTAGTCGTGACCAAGGGGGTCGGATCCGAAGCCGGCCAGGCCATCACGGCGTACGGACCGTCAGGGGTGCTGGGCGAATCCGGAGCGACGGCGGTCGGTGGCAAGGCCACGGATCCCGGTCGGCCGATCACCCACGAGGACATCGTGGAGGGCAGAATTCCGGGCAAGAACGGATTCATGCCCCCGGCAGAGCAGATCAAGTGAGGTGGCCTCGACCATGAAAGTAGCGCTCGACGACGGCTGGACCGCGACGGTGACGGATGATCCGCTGGCCTTCACTCCCCGTTTCGAAGGAACCTCTGTGCGTGTCGTCCCCTACGTGGACAAGGCGGAGCGGGAACGGTTCCTCGTGGGCACGTTCGGCAGCGGGGCGTGGCTGTGGGACACACCCGACGAGGTCCGGTTCGACCCGGTCGACCGGAAGTTGGCGGGCGTCGAGTTCCACCTGCCCCACGAGTCCGCTTCCGCCGAGGACTCGGCCCGCGTCCCCGAGGTCCCCGCGGTGCGTCCGGGCGGACTGCGCGCGGACGAGGAGCGAAACTTCCGGCTGGAGACGTGCACGGTGCTCTGCCGCGCCTCCGGGGACGCCGCGCTGACCGCGTTGCGCGACCTCGACGTCCTCGACGAGCCACTGGAGGCCCGCGTCGGCATCGCCCCCGACGTGGCGCTCCTCGTCCAACATGGCACCGTCGTCGGTTGGAGCCTCACGGACCCCGTGCGCTGCCTGACCACCGCGTACGCCGCCCCCGACCCCGGCCAGCCGTCCGACACCACCCGTCGGCTGCTCACCGAGTGCCTGGACCTGGTCACCGAGCCGGTGATCCAGGACGTGGAAGACGGAGTCCCAGCCGCTTTGGCCCGCCTGCGGGCCGCCGACGAGGCCCTGCGCACCCAGAGTGAGGACCGGCACCGGGCCGACGCCCTGCTCTCGCTCATCGGCAACCTGGTGGAGGACTACGGGAACCGGTGACCTCGGAGCCGTGGCGATGCCGTCGGCGGTTGTCTGTGGGCCGGACGAGGCGGGGAACCTGTACCACCGGCAAGTCCACAACCCGAACAGCCCGCACCACAACTCGGAGGCAGCCCATGCCACGCACATCCCCTGGCCGGCTCGATTTCCCCTTCCGTACTAGCCTCGCGCTTTCACGAGTTGGGGCGGCGACGCTTGATCAAATAAGCAGAGAGCGCCCCTGAACTGCAACGATTGGACTTTTCTAGGGTCCTGTTGGCTGCATGGAAAGAGGCGCTCTCCAGGTGAAGAGCCTATCGGGTCGTACCCGCATGGTCCTTGTGAAGGAGGGGGTTCCGCCACCGGATCGAGCTGTTCGCGAGTGGCTACTCGGAACCGGTGTCTGGCTCAAACGGTTGGAACAGTGCCGCCGTCGATGACGTACTCCGCGCCCACAATGGATGAGGCTCGGTCCGACACGAGGAAGCCGACCAGGTCTGCGACCTCTTCCGTCGTTGCGAACCTTCCGATTGGAACCCCTCCGAGGGAATCCATCAGGCTCTGCTCCGCCTCTTCGCGGGTCAGTCCGTTGCCCTTGGCGAGCTGGTCGATGAAGCCCGCATACGCTCCGGTCTGAATCCCCCCGGGGCTGACGGCGTTTACTCGCACGCCTCGTGGGGCCAGTTCGTTCGCGAGACCCTTGCTGTACGTACGCAGGGCACCCTTCGCTGACGCGTACGGCAACGTCGCGTCGTGCAACGGCATCTGATGCTGAATCGACGTGACGTGGACAACTACTCCTGATCCCGCCTCCACCATTGCCGGCAGCAGTGCTCGATCCAGTCGGACAGCTCCCAAGAAGTTCAGGTTGAGCTCCGCCAGCCAGTGCTCCTCAGTCGCTGCAGCGAATCCGCCAGGCGGGGTCGACGATCCTCCGACAACGTGCACCAGGATGTCCAGCGCACCTCCCTCAGAAATCTTGGACACTACAACCTCTACACCGCCCACCGTGGAAGTGTCCGCCTCGATGAACCGGTCGGGGCGCTCGTAGCCGCCGGGCATAGTGCGTGCCGTGGTCCACACGTCGGCACCCATCTCTCGCAGTCTCTCTACGACGGCCTTGCCCGAGCCCTTCGAACCGCCCGTGACCAACGCCCGGCGACCGTTGAGACGATCGCGATCTGAACTAGACATTTTTCTCTCCACTGAAGATTGAGGTGGTGCAGGTTCGGTCAGGCCGGGTGGTTGGCGATGAAGAGTTCGGCGATGAGGTCGTCCCGCAGCGCGAACCGGTAGTCGAGCTCGGCGACGCCTCCCGGGAAGGTGCCTTCGAGCCGCACGGTTACCACCCAGTGGGTGTCATCGACACGGTGAGCGCCGATCTGCTCGGTCGTGTATTCGAACTCGGACCCGGCGTCCCGCAGGAACGCGTCGGTCTCCTCCCGGCCGCGGAAGGTCTCGTCCTGGTCGACGATCACCGCATCCTCGGCGAGGAACGACGAGGCGGTGTCGGCGTCGCGGACAATGTGGGCGCCCAAGAACTGGCGCACGGCGGGCGGGAGCAGATCGGACGGAAGATCGGTGTGCTGTGTCATGAGCCCACCGTGTGACCTCGCGGCGCGGGAGGGTCAAGCCGTGGACTCTCCCCCAGGGGGAAGGTTCAGAATGAGGGGATGCTGACCATTGGCGAGTTCTCGCGGCTGACCCACTTGAGCGTGCGGACCCTGCGCCGGTATCACGAGGCGGCCCTGCTGGAACCTGCCGTGGTGGACGAGACCACCGGTTACCGCTACTACGGCGTCGATCAAATCCCGACCGCGCAGGTCATCCACCGGCTCCGCGAGCTCGACGTCCCCCTGAGCGATGTGCAGCAGATCCTGCGGACCCCCGACCCTGGTGTCCGGGCGGTGCTGGTCGCCGAGCACCTGCAACGCCTCGAGGATGCGCTCGACCGCACCCGGGCCGCAGTCGTGTCGCTGCGCCGCCTGCTGCGGCCCGATCCCGCGCCCATCGACGTCGAGCTACGTGCGGAGCCCGCACGGACGGTCGCGGCGGTGGAGGCCGTAGTCGGGCATCGCGACATCGAGACCTGGTACGCAGGCGCGATGGCCGAATTGGAGGCGGCCGTCGGCGCCGACGTGACCGGACCGCCGGGCGGCAGCTACGACAACGCCCTTTTCGAGCAGGAGCGCGGTCACGCGCTCGTCTACCTGCCGTCAGCTGCGCCACCTCGCACCGGACGCGTGCACCCCGTGAGTCTGCCGGCCGCGGAACTTGCGGTCACCACCCATGTCGGCGAGCACGACAGCATCGAGGTCACGTACGGCGAACTCGGGACTTGGGTGGTGGAGAACGCGATGTCGGTGGCCGGGCCGGTGCGGGAGGTCTACGTTGTCGGCCCTCGTGACACGAGCGATCCCGCTGCGTGGCGCACCGAGATCGGCTGGCCGGTCTTCCGTGTCACCTGAGGCGGTCAGTGCGGTGCGGAGTCTTGGAACGACAGGGCGCACACGTTGAGCCTCGCGCTCTCACGAGTTTGGAGCACCGAGGCTTGATCAAACAAGCAGAGAGCGCTCCTGAACTGCAACGATTGGACTCTTCTAGGGTCCTGTTGGCTGCACGGAAAAAGGTACTCCCGGTGGAGAAACGTATCGGGTCGTACCCGCGTGTCCGCATCGAGAGCGGCGGTCGGACAGTGGTCTCGCAGGCCGGGGGCGTGCTGCTGGTCGAGACCGTACGCAAGGCCGGCTTGGACACCGCGATATCAGCGGCGCTGATGCCGTGGCGGAAGCCGAGGGCCGTCCACGATCCGGGCAAGGTCCTCCTGGACGTGGCCATAGCGGTCGCCTTGGGCGGTGACTGCCTCGCGGATGCCGGCATGCTGCGGGCGGAGCCGGCTGTGTTCGGGCCGGTGGCCTCCGACCCGACAATCTCCCGCCTCATCGACACCCTCGCCGCCCCCGACGAGAAGGCTCTGGCGGCGGTCCGTGCTGCCCGGGCCGAAGCGCGCGCCCGCGTCTGGAAGTTGGCCGGCGAGCGGGCGCCGGATGCGGACGGGGCGGTGACCGTGGACCTCGACGGGGTGCTGGTGGTCGCGCACTCGGACAAGGAGGACGCCGCACCCACCTGGAAGCGAACCTACGGCCACCACCCGCTGATGGGGTTCGTCGACCACGGGCCGGGCGGCACCGGTGAGCCGGTCGCGGCTCTGCTCAGACCGGGTAACGCGGGCTCGAACACGGCGGACGACCACGTCACCACCACCCAACTGGCCCTGGCTCAGCTGCCGAAGGAGTACCGGCGCGGGCGCCGGACCCTGATCCGCACCGACTCCGCCGGCGGCACCCACACCTTCGTCGCCTGGCTCGCCCAGCGGGGACGGTGGCTGTCCTACTCCGTCGGCATGACCGTCACCGAGCAGATCCACAGCCACGTGCTGAAGGTTCCGGCATCCGCCTGGACGCCGGCGGTCGAGACCGGCGGCGGGATCCGCGACGGCGCCTGGGTCGCCGAACTCACCGGCGACGTCCTGACCGGCTGGCCGAAGGGGATGCGGCTGATCGTCCGCAAGGAACGACCGCACCCCGGGGCCCAGTTGCGGATCACCGATGCGGACGGCCTGCGGCTGACGTGCTTTGCCACCAACACCACCAATCTCCCGATCGCCGAGCTCGAACTGCGTCACCGGCTGCGGGCTCGCGCCGAGGACCGCATCCGAAACGCCCGCGCCACCGGCCTGCGCAACCTGCCCCTGCACAGCACCGCCCAAAACCGCATCTGGCTGGAGATCGTACAGATCGCCCTCGACCTGCTGGCCTGGATGCCGATGCTCGCTCTGACCGGCACCGCCCGGCTCTGGGAACCCCGCCGCCTGCGACTCCGCCTGTTCACCGCAGCCGGACAGCTCGTCACCACCGGACGCAGGCGGATCCTCCACCTCGCCCGGCACTGGCCCTGGACCGGCGTGATCACCGACGCCCTCAACCAGCTCGCACTCCTGCCGAACCCCGACTGACCAGCAACCTTCACACCCCTACGACAGCAGCCCGCCACCGGAGCAGTGGAACCCGGCGTCACCCCGAGACGAGACTCGGGCCCCCCGCCTGCCCACCCGCAATCCACGGCACGAAACGGCCCACCGACTCCGTCGGCGGACCGTCATGAAACTTCGAGGCTAGATGATCAATTCCAAGGGTGCCACTGAAGGCTGCATCTGGGTGGCTGAGGGTGAATCGGCGGCTCCTCGTGCTCCAGTAGTTTTGTGTGTTCCCGTCGGCTGATTCTCACTCCTCCTGAGTGATGACATGGAGGCGCCCGGCGGTTGACGCCCGTGGGGGCTGTGGTGAATGAGACTTGAACTCCTTTGCTTGAATTGGGAGTTCAAGTGGATCGATGGGATTACGCTGGGCGGGGCGCGGCGTACGGGGCAGCGCTGGCGCTGACGCCCTACCTGCTGATCAAGGTGTCGTGGGTGGTCGGTTCGCTCTTGGGGCTGCTGCCGGTCGGGAACGGATTCGGCAAGGCGGAGTGGGTGGTGCTCAACAGCGCCACGATCGGTATGGCAGGGATCGGGATCGCGGTGGCGCTCGCGCTGGTGCGGCCGTGGGGGATGCGCATACCGGCAGCGCCGTTGGCTTTCTGTGCTTGGGTTGGGACGGGGTTCCTCGTCCCGGTGCTGCCGTACGCCGTTCTCAGTTCGCTGCTGGGCTCGGGGGATGGCAATCCGAAGAGCGGGAGTGACGCAGGCCCGTCGATGCCGGTCTGGGAGGCCGCGCTGGTTCAGATCGGGTTTGTAGGCATGGGGCTGGGCCTGGCCATCGCGCTGCCCACGTACTTGCGGCGGCGCTGGCCGGACGCGTTCGCGGGTCGGCTCGGGGACCGTGGGGAGGGCTCGCCAAGGGCGCTGCCATGGATGGCGGTGGTCGGCGCCGCGGTCGGTCTCATCTGGCTGTATTGGGCGGTGGGCGGCACCGCAGGGGTCGCCCACCGCGGCGAGCGGGACCTCGCTTGGCATGTGCTGTCCGGCGTCTTCGGGCTCTGGGCGTTCGTGGCGTCCGCCGCCACCTGGGCTGCCGTCCGAGGCCGACCCGCACGATTCCCCCGATGGTGCCCGATGGTGTTCGGCTGGCTCGGCTCGGGCTCGTTGTTCGCCTGGAGCGGCTGGAAGCTTCCGTTCACCCTGTACCTGGCGGTCGCGCAGCCAGCCGATGCGGCCCTGCCGGAAAACCTCGCGCTCGCGGCGGTCCTGCACCTTGCAGCGGTGGGGACGGGCGCCGCGATGCTGCGAGCGCTCGTTCGTACGCGGCTGGTGTCATCGAACTCGTAGCCGACCCGCCCAAGATCGTTGTGTGACGAACAACCTGGACACCCTCGCGACAGCACTGTATGCGGCGACCGGCGATCTACTGAAACAGCGCCCGGACCTGGCGCAGTGGCGGCCCGCCGTGGGTATCTCGCCGCAGCTCACCGACGCCGAGTTGGTCACCCTCGCGATGATGCAGGCGATGCTCGGGTTCACCTCCGAGGCCAGGTGGCTCCGGTATGCCCGGGCCCGCCTTCGCCACCTTTTCCCGTACCTGCCGCAGCACCCCGGCTACAACAAGCGGCTGCGCAAGGCCGCCGAACTGTTACGTCGCATCACTCGAATTCTGGCCACCAGCACCTCGGTGTGGAGCGACGACGTGTGGATCGTGGACTCCACACCCGTGGAATGCGGCCGCTCACGGGAGACCGTCAAACGCTCTGACCTGGCCGGATGGGCCGAGTACGGCTACTGCGCCAGCCACAGCCGTTTCTTCTGGGGTCTGCGCCTGCACCTGATATGCACCCTCCAGGGGCTGCCCATCGCCTTCGCCTTGACGGGAGCCAAGGCCGACGAGCGCGAGACCCTGTTTGACCTGCTCGCGGCCGAACCACACCTCCTCGCCGCCCGGCCCGCCCAGACAGTGAGCTCTTTCCAACCTGTTCGGCTGGAGGGGCAGTTGGGGTGACAGACAGGTGAAGCCCCTGGTAGATGGGTTTTCGACCAAGAAATCCGTCTCCACCAGAGGCTTCGTGTGCTTGTCTACCCGTCGGGCGTCGACGTGTCCAGTTCTGCCCTGCGCTTCCTGTCCGCCAAACTCCGCCGGCGCCGCCAAGAGCTCGGTACCCGTTGGCGGCGCCTGAGTGCCGGCCGTCAGGCCCTGCTCACTCTTGCCCACCTCCGCAACGGCCACCCGTATGCCCAGCTCGCGGCCGGGTTCGGCATCGGGACCACGACCGCGTACCGGTACATCACCGAGGCCGTCGAGGTCCTGGCCGCTCTCGCGCCGACTCTTGCGGAGGCAGTCCGGACGGCGTCGTCGAAGGCGTTCGTGCTGCTGGACGGGACCCTGCTGCCGATCGGCCGGATCGCCGCGGACCGGCCCTACTACTCGGGGAAGCACAAGAGGCACGGGATGAACGTGCAGGTCCTCGCCGATCCCTTCGGCCGGCTGCTGTGGGCCTCACCGGCCTTGCCCGGAGCTGTCCACGACGTTCGCGCGGCTCGCGAACATGGCATCGTCGACGCCCTCGCCGAGGCCGGCATCGCATGCTGGGCCGACAAGGGCTACCGGGGTGCCGGCGGCACGGTCCGCACCCCGTGCTGGGGGCGGTGGGAGACCCTGTCCACCGGTCAGCAGGCGGTGAACCGGTCCCATGCGAAGATCCGCGCACTCGTCGAGCAGGCCATGGCCACCCTCAAGTCCTGGCGTCTCCTTCGCAAGATCCGATGCTCGACCACCCGGATCACCAGCCTCATCCAAGCCGTCCTCACCCTGCATTTGGCCAGCTCAGGCCGATGATGGAAAAGCCTCAGTGATCGGCGACAAGAACTACTTCGGCCGCACCTTTGAGCACGAACTCGCCCAGCAGGGTATCCAGTTGCTACGGTCGGCCCGCAAGGGCGAACAGCAGCGGTCCGGTGGATCGCTGTTCAAACCGCTGCGACAAGTCATCGAGTCGGTCAACGAAACGTTCAAGGGACACCTCAACCTCGAACAACACTGAGGACGCACACCCCGCGGTGTCATCACCCGCGTCCTGCAGCGCATCCTCACCCTGACCGCCGTGATCTGGCACAACGATGCCACCGGACAGGACACCCTCCGCTCGCTGACAACGTACGACCACTGACCCTTTGGAATTGATCATCTAGTGGCGAACAGGCGTTCCACGTTGAGGTCCCGCGAATTCATCGGCATCGCGCGAATGGTCTTGGCTGTCGATGCGCAAGCACGGGAACGCGTGGCTGACGAAGTGACCGACCGCGTGGGTGCGTATACCCCTGCTCAAGCGTCGACCCTGGCGGCATTGCTGGCAGCGGCGGCTGTCGACGAAGAGGAGGAAGACGCCCTGGAGGCCGAGTTGCATGCCCTCATCGAACTCATGTCCACCGGCCATGTCGGCCTTGACGACGTTTCTCCTTTGCGTGAAATTTCTCTCGCCGAACTCACTCCTCAGCTCCGCGAATATGTCAGTGATCTCCTGGAAGGGTGATGGTCGAATAAATGCAGCCAGGACCGATCGGCCCGGTGGTTGCCTGCTCTGACGCCGTGCCCCCGCCGTACGGATCGAATGAGGCAGTACTGACCCCGACCGTTCAGTGGAATCGGTGGAGCTGACACCCCGATAGCAGAAAGTTGCCGTTGACCTGCGGGACCGGGTGTCACGGTCACCACTCCCGCGTCGACGGCGCCGGGGCCACGCACGGCCTCCTGGCAGGAGAAGGTGACTTTTCAGGTCGTGCTGCTGTGCCCGCCCGAAGTCTGGGAGGAGATGCTCCGCGATCTGCGGACGTGAGAGGCTCATCAGGACGGCGGCGGTCCTGAAGCCGAGGCCGGGAACCGACATCAGGGCCGGGGAACGAGAGGGCTCCAGCAGAGTGTTGACCAGGGCTTCCAGGGCCCCTTTCCGGGCGATGGCGTTCGGTGCCGATCCCGCATTCCACCGGATCCCGGAGCGCCGGTGGTCCCTGAGGCATCATCGGCAGCCATGAGACTGACGTTCGACGGCGACTGGAGTGTGACGGTGACGAGCAGTGCCCTTCACGTCCTGCCGCGCTTCGACTTCCTGGATCAGCGGGTGCGTGTCGCGGAGTACGCCGACGTGGAGGAATGGCAGCAGTTCCTCGTGGACACCTTCGGCAGCGAGGAGTGGCTGTGGGACGACCCGGATGAGCTCCGGTTCGATCCGGCCGGCCGGGAACTGGTCGGTGCCGCGTTCCGACTGCCCCATGAGGCAGCCGACCCCGAGGACTGCGCACGCGTTCCCGCCACACCCCCCGTCCGCCCCGGCGGTCTGCGCGCCGACGAGGTCCGGGATTTCCGCCTGCCGATGACCACCGGGCTCTGCCGCGCCCCCGAAGACGCCGTACTGACCTGTCTGCGCGACCTCGACGTCCTCGACGAGTCGCTGGACGCCCGTATCGGCATTGCCCCCGATGTGGCGCTCCTGGTCCGGGGCGGCACCGTCGTCGGCTGGAGCCTGACCGACCCGGTCCGGTACGTCACCACCGGCTTCGCCGCTCCCGACCCGGCTCCACCGGCCCCGGCCACCCGGCTCCTGTTCACGGCCTGCATGGACCTCGCCACCACGCCGTGGCTGGACGCGGTGAGGCGCCGTGACCCGGCCGCGGTGGCCGGCCTGCGGGAACTGGACCACAGGCTGCGCGACCAACGCGAGGACCGGCACCGCGTCGACGCCCTGCTCTCGCTCATCGGCAACCTGGTGGAGGACTACGCGAATCCATGACGTCCATTGATCAGAAAACCATGAGGTTCCCGTCCAGGGCGTGGCGAAGCAGCCGCGGACAACCCCCACAGCTTCGGGTACTCGCTCCCGGGCTCGGCCAGCCGCGCCCGGTACGGCTTCGCGATGAGGTCGCCCCGGCGTGCCGTCGATCCACGAGGTGTCGGGCAGCATGAAACTGACGTTCGACGGCGGCTGGCGCGCGACGGTGACGGACGACCCGCTGCACGTCACACCCCGCTTCAGAGGTGGCTCCGTGGACGTCGCGCAGTATGCGGACGTGAAGGAGCGTGAGCGGTTCCTCGCGCGTACCTTCGGCAGCCAGGACTGGCTGTGGGACGCGCCCGACGTCCTCCGGTTCGACCCGGGCGACCGGAAACTGGCGGCGGCCGAGTTCCGGATGCCGTACGTGTCCGCGTCCGCCGAGACCCTCACCCGCGTGCCCGCCATGCCCGAGGTGCGTCCGGGTGGGCTCCGTGCGGACGAGGTCCGGGACTTCCGGCACGAGATGTGCGCGGTGCTGTGCCGGGCCCCCGGGGATTCCGTGCTGGCCTGTCTGCGCGACCTGGACATCCTCGACGAGCCGTTGGACGCCCGTATCGGCATCGCCCCCGACGTGGCGCTCCTGGTCCAGGGCGGCACCGTCGTCGGCTGGAGCCTGAGCGACCCGGCCCGGTACCTGACCACGGCATTCGCCGCCCCCGACCCCGCTCCGCCGTCCGCCGCCACCCGCCGGCTGCTCACCGAGTGCCTGGACCTGATCACCACGCCGGTGGTCGACGACCTGGTGGACGGCGAACCGGCCGCCCTGATCCGCCTCCGGGCCGCAGACGAGGCCCTGCGCGCCCAGCGCGAGGACCGGCACCGGGCGGACGCCCTGCTCGAACTGATCGCCACCATGATGGAGGACTACGGAAACCCGTGACGCCGGAGTCGTGGCGATCCTGCCGACTGACATCCGGATGCCCGGCCGGGGGTGTCGGTTCAGAGGGCAGTTTCTCGGAAGAGGGCTGGTCGTGGGCCGTACGAGGTGAGTTCGGTGGTCCGGACCACCCGTAGTTGTCCACAGCCCTGGCCGAGGCGGCCGGGCAGCGCGTACGGTTTCGGGGCATGAAGATCCACACCCGTGGCGCCGCACGCTGTCGAGCACTGTTGTCGAGAGCCCGACCGCGCGTCTCCGACCTGCGAATGGACAACGTCTCGTGAAAATCCTCATCAGCGCCGACATGGAGGGCGCCACCGGTGTCACCTGGCCGGCCGACGTGCTGCCGGGGACTCCCCAGTGGGAGCGGTGCCGGTCCATGTTCACCTCGGACGTCAACGCCGCCGTGCAGGGTTTCTTCGACGGCGGCGCCGACGAGGTGCTGATCAACGAGGCCCACTGGACCATGCGCAACCTGCTCCTCGAGCAGCTGGACGAGCGGGCCGAGATGCTCACCGGGCGGCACAAGTCCCTGTCCATGGTCGAGGGTGTGCAGCACGGGGACGTGGACGGCATCGCGTTCATCGGCTACCACGCCGGTGCCGGCATGGAGGGCGTCCTCGCGCACACCTTCCTCGCCAACTCCATCACCGGGGTCTGGGTCAACGACGTACGGGCCAGCGAGGGACTGCTCAACGCGCACGTGGTCGCCGAGTACGGGGTGCCGGTGATCCTGGTGACCGGTGACGACGTCGCCTGCGAGGACGCGCTCGGCTACGCGCCCGAGGCGCTGAAGGTCGCCGTCAAGGACCACGTGTCCCGGTACGCGGCCGTGTGCCGCACCCCGGCCCGGACGGCCGCCGACATCCGTGCGGCCGCCAAGCAGGCGGCCACGCTGGCGGTGCGCCGGGAGCCGGTCGACGGCGGGCCGTTCACCGTCGCGGTGGAGTTCGACGCCGAGCACCTGGCGATGGCCGCCACCGTAGTGCCGGGCGTGACCCGCACCGGCGAGCGCAAGGTGGCGTACACCAGCGGGACCATGTACGACGGGATCCGCACCTTCAAGGCGGTCACCACGATCGCCTCGGCCGCGGTGGAGGAGCAGTATGGCTGACGAGCGGGCCCTGGACGAGGTCGTGACGTTCACGTCCGACCTGATCCGGATCGACACGACCAACAGGGGCGGGGGCGACTGCCGGGAGCGGCCCGCCGCCGAGTACGCCGCCGCGCGGCTCGCCGAGGCGGGACTCGAGCCGGTGCTCCTGGAGCGCACCCCGGGCCGCGCCAACGTCGTCGCCCGCCTGGAGGGCACCGACCCGTCGGCCGACGCGCTGCTCGTCCACGGCCATCTGGACGTCGTCCCGGCGGAGGCCGCCGACTGGAGCGTGCACCCGTTCTCCGGGGAGGTCCGCGACGGGGTCGTCTGGGGCCGCGGCGCGGTCGACATGAAGAACATGGACGCGATGATCCTCGCCGTGGTGCGGGCCTGGGCGCGCGAGGGCGTACGGCCCCGCCGCGACATCGTCATCGCGTTCACCGCCGACGAGGAGGCCAGCGCCGAGGACGGTTCCGGTTTTCTCGCCGACCGGCACGCCCACCTCTTCGAGGGCTGCACCGAGGGCGTCAGCGAGTCGGGCGCGTTCACCTTCCACGACGGCGACGGACGGCAGCTGTACCCGATCGCGGCGGGCGAGCGCGGCACGGCCTGGATGAAGCTCACCGCGCGCGGCCGGGCCGGGCACGGCTCCAAGGTCAACCGGGAGAACGCGGTGACCCGCCTCGCCGCCGCCGTCACCCGCATCGGCGAGCACGAGTGGCCGCTGCGGCTCACCCCGACCGTGCGGGCCGCGCTCACCGAACTCGCCGCCGTGTACGGCATCGAGACGGACCTGTCCGACGTGGACACCCTGCTGGACAAGCTCGGCACGGCGGGCAAGCTCGTCGAGGCCACCGTCCGCAACAGCGCCAACCCGACCATGCTGGACGCCGGATACAAGATCAACGTGATCCCCGGGGAGGCCGTGGCGCGCGTCGACGGACGGTATCTGTCCGGTGCCGAGGACGAGTTCCGCGCGACCATGGACCGGCTCACCGGGCCGGACGTCGACTGGGAGTTCGAGCACCACGAGGTGGCGCTCCAGGCACCGGTGGACTCGCCGACGTACGCCCGGATGCGGGCCGCAATCGAGGAGTTCGCGCCCGAAGGGCACGTGGTGCCGTACTGCATGTCCGGCGGCACGGACGCCAAGCAGTTCTCCCGGCTGGGCATCACCGGCTACGGATTCGCGCCGCTGAAGCTGCCGGAGGGCTTCGACTACCAGGCCCTCTTCCACGGGGTCGACGAGCGCGTCCCGGTCGAGGCGCTCCACTTCGGCGTCCGGGTCCTCGACCGGTTCCTGCGGACGGCCTGAACGAGTGGGGGAGAAAGTGCGGACCCTGGCGTACGGCGAGTGGCCCTCGCCCATCGACGCGGCCACGGCCGCGGCCCACGACGGCAGCCCCGAGTCCGTGGGCTTCGTCGGCGACGAGGTGTGGTGGACCGAGCCCCGGCCCGCCGAGGCCGGCCGGCGCACGCTGGTGCGCCGGCACGCCGACGGCACCGAGGAGCCGGTCCTGCCCGCGCCGTGGAACGTGCGGACCCGGGTCATCGAGTACGGCGGCCGTCCCTGGGCGGGCACCGCGCGGGACGGTGTGCCGCTCGTGGTGTTCGTGAACTTCGCCGACCAGCGCCTCTACCGGTACGAGCCGGGCGGCGAGCCCCGCCCGCTCACCCCCGTGTCCCCGGTCGGGCAAGGGCTGCGCTGGGCCGATCCGGTGCTGCTGCCGGAGCGCGGCGAGGTGTGGTGCGTCCTGGAGGAGTTCACCGGTGACGGCCCCAGCGACGTACGCCGTGTCCTGGCCGCCGTACCGCTGGACGGCTCCGCCGCCGCTGACCGGGACGCCGTACGGGAACTGAGCGACGGCCGGCACCGGTTCGTGACCGGGCCGCGCCTCGCGCCGGACGGGCGGCGCGCCGCCTGGCTCGGCTGGGACCACCCGCGCATGCCGTGGGACGGCACCGAACTGCTCGTCGCCGACGTCGCCGCCGACGGCACCCTGCGCGACGCCCGCACGGTGGCCGGCGGACCCGAGGAGTCCGTCGCCCAGGCCGACTGGACCCCCGACGGCCGGCTGCTGTACGCGAGCGACCGCACCGGCTGGTGGAACCTCTACCGGGACGGGGAGCCGGTCTGCCCGCGCGAGGAGGAGTTCGGCGGACCACTGTGGAAGCTGGGGCTGCGCTGGTTCGCCCCGCTGGACAGCGGCCTGATCGCCGTCCTGCACGGCCGGGGCGCACCCCTGCTCGGCGTCCTCGACCCCGAGACCTGCGAGGTCGTCGACGCCGCCGGCCCGTGGAGCGAGTTCGCGCCCACCCTCGCGGCACAGGGCGAACGGGTCGTCGCCGTCGGCGCCGGACCGCACAGCGCCCACGAGGTGGTGGAACTGGACACCCGGACGGGCCACGCCCGGGTGATCGGCGCCCGCCACGAGGACGCGGTGGACCCGGCGTACTACCCCGAGCCGCGGATCCGCACGTTCACCGGACCGGACGGCCGGGAGATCCACGCCCAGGTGTACCCCCCGCACAACCCCGGGTGCGCCGGCCCCGCGGACGAGCGTCCCCCGTACGTGATCTGGGCGCACGGCGGCCCCACCGGCCGGGCGCCGCTCGTGCTCGACCTGGAGATCGCCTACTTCACCTCGCGCGGCATCGGCGTCGCCGAGGTCAACTACGGCGGCTCCACCGGATACGGGCGGGAGTACCGCGACCGGCTGCGCGAGCAGTGGGGCGTGGTCGACGTCGAGGACTGCGCCGCCGTCGCGCTGGCCCTCGCCGACGAGGGCACCGCCGACCGCGACCGGCTCGCCGTCCGGGGCGGCAGCGCCGGCGGCTGGACCGCCGCCGCCTCGCTCACCACGACCGACGTCTACGCCTGCGGCACCATCAGCTACCCGGTGCTCGACCTCACCGGCTGGGGCACGGGGGAGACCCACGACTTCGAGTCCCAGTACCTGGAGAGCCTGATCGGCCCGCGCGCCGAGGTGCCCGAGCGGTACGCGGAACGTTCGCCCGCCGCGCACGCCGACCGGCTCTCCGTGCCGTTCCTGATGCTCCAGGGACTGGACGACGTGATCTGCCCGCCCGCACAGTGCGAGCGGTTCCTGGCCCGGCTGGCCGGCCGGGGCGTGCCGCACGCCTACCTCACCTTCGAGGGCGAGGGGCACGGCTTCCGGCGGGCGGAGACCATGGTGCGCGCCCTGGAGGCGGAACTGTCCCTGTACGCCCAGGTGTTCGGGATGGAACCGCCCGGCGTGCCGACCCTGGAGCTGGGCACGTGAGCCGGGTCGGAGCACTGCGGCGGCCGGCCCGCCTCGCCCCCGGCGCCCGGGTGGCCGTGGTCGCGCCCAGCGGTCCGGTGCCCGAGGAGCGGCTCCAGGCCGGGCTCGACGTGCTGCGCGGCTGGGACCTCGACCCCGTGGTGGGCCGCCACGTCCTGGACCGGCACGGCGAGTTCGGCTACCTCGCGGGCGGCGACGCCGACCGGGCCGCCGACCTGCAGTCCGCCTGGTGCGACCCGGCCGTCGACGCGGTGATCTGCGCCCGCGGCGGCTACGGCGCACAGCGCGTGGTCGACCTGCTCGACTGGGAGGCGATGCGGGCCGCCGGGCCGAAGGTGTTCGTCGGGTTCAGCGACATCACCGCGCTGCACGAGGCGTTCGCGGTCCGGCTCGGCCTCGTCACCCTGCACGGGCCGATGGCCGCGGGCGTCGACTTCGTGAAGAGCGCGCGGGCGCAGGACCATCTCAGGGCGACCCTCTTCGCCCCCGAGACGGTCCGCACCATCCACTCCGACGGCACCGCGCTCGTCCCCGGGCGGGCGCGCGGGATCACCCTCGGCGGCTGTCTCTCCCTGCTCGCCGCCGACCTCGGCACCCCGCACGCCAGACCCTCCGCGCGCGGCGGACTGCTGTGCCTGGAGGACGTGGGGGAGGAGACCTACCGGCTCGACCGCTGCCTCACCCAGCTGCTGAGAGCCGGCTGGCTGGACGGGGTCGCCGGACTGCTGCTCGGCTCCTGGGCGCAGTGCGAGCCGTACGACGGGGTGCGGGCGCTGCTCGCCGACCGGCTCGGCGGCCTCGGGGTGCCGGTGGCCGAGCAGTTCGGGTTCGGGCACTGCGCCGACGCGCTCACCGTCCCCTTCGGCGTCACGGCCGAACTCGACGCCGACGCGGGCACGCTGACCCTGGACGAGCCGGCGCTGAGCTGACCGGCCCGCGTCGCGCGCGGGCCCGTCGTAGGGTGGCGGGGTGCCGCACACCGCTTCCCGCTACCTCGCCGAAGGCCGCCGCGTGGGGATCCGTCACTTCACCCACGCGGACGGCGCCGAATTCACCGCCCGCGCCCGGGAGAGCAAGGACCTCCACCACCCCTGGCTGTTCCCGCCGGACAGCCAGGACGCGTACGCCACGTACGCGGGGCGGCTGATCGCGGATCCCACCAAGGCGGGGTTCCTGGTCTGCGAGAAGGAGGCGGACGGCGCCCTCGCCGGGTTCATCAACATCAACAACATCGTCGAGGGCGGCTTCCTGTGCGGTGCGCTGGGCTACGGCGCCTTCGCGCACGCGGCCGGGCGCGGGCTGATGCGCGAGGGCCTGGACCTCGTGGTGCGGTACGCCTTCGGCCCGATGCGGCTGCACCGTCTGGAGATCAACGTACAGCCCGGCAACGCCGCCTCCATCGCCCTCGCCCGCGCCTGCGGTTTCCGCCTGGAGGGCTTCTCGCCGAAGATGCTCTTCATCGACGGTGCCTGGCGCGACCACCAGCGCTGGGCGATCACCAGCGAGATGACGAAGGGCCGCTGACGCCCGGACTGCCCGGGGCCGTCGGGCGGGTGCGGGCCGGTGCCACCGGCGAACCGCTGCCGGAGCGGTACGACGTCCGGGTGCGGCCCGCGCCGTGACCGGGTGCGTCAGGAGCGGCGGTCCGCGTACTCGTAGACCGCACCGTCCGGGTGCCGTGCGATGAGGTTGCGGCCCACGGGCGTGGGGAGCGGGCCCGCGATGATGTCGGCGCCCATCTCCGCGAGCACCTCCCGGGTCTCCTCCACGTCCTTCACCGCGAGGGTCGCCGTGACCCTGCGCAGCACGTCCAGTTCGGCCGCGGGACCGCTCATCAGCAGGAAGCAGCCGACCGCGGCGACCTGGACACCGCCCCGCTCGAACCGGAGGGCCCTGCCGCCCGCCAGCCGCTCGTAGAAGGGGATGGCGGTCTCGATGTCGTCGACGCAGACACGCAGTGTGGCACCCAGAATCTCCATGGGGACGAGCCTAGTTGGGGCCGCCCCGGCAAGGGGACCGGCGTGGACGATCTCCACACCCCGTGCCCGCGGGCGTTACGCGACCCCGGGCACGGGTACCCGGCGCCCATGCAGCGCTTGGAGCACTTGGAGCACCTGGACAAGCACCTGGTCGACGAGCTGGCGCGGGTGGCCCGCGAAACCGTGCGCGACGAACTGCGCGCACAGGCGCGGGGACAGCGCCGCAGGGCCGCCCTGTACGCCGGAGCCGGCGCCGCCGCCCTGTACGCGGGCGCGGCCGTGTCGCTGGCCGTGGGCCTCGCGCTCGCCCTGGTCCTGCCGGACTGGGCCGCCGCACTGATCACGGCCGTGATCCTGGGCGCGCTGGCCCTCGCCCTACGCGGCGCGGCCCGGCCCACGGCGTCCGGGACCGTTCCCGCGCAGGCCACCGCGCCCGGCGGCCGGTCGGCACCCGTCCCGCCGGTGCCGTCCGCACCGCCCACCGCCGGCGTCGTACCGCCGCGGCCGGACTCCGACCCCGACGCCTCCCACCGCCGGGACTGACCGGTCCGAGGAGGCCGATGGCACCGCTCCTGCCGCGGGACCCCAAGACCGTCGCGGTGAC
Source organism: Streptomyces sp. AC558_RSS880 (assembly GCF_019049255.1). GTDB lineage: Bacteria > Actinomycetota > Actinomycetes > Streptomycetales > Streptomycetaceae > Streptomyces. The sequence goes on from NZ_JAGMUJ010000159.1 coordinate 148,947, forward strand.
CGGGACTTCGGCGCCCGCGGCCGGTTCGGCGAGGAGGCGGCCGCCCGCAGGCTGACCCGTCTCCCGCGGAGCCGACCGGGGAGCCGACCGGATCCGGAGCCGGCCGCTCAGCCCACCCTGTACTCCGCGACGTCCTGCGTCCGCAGCGTCAGACCGTGACCGAGACCCCCGGTGGGGCTGATCGTGCCGCCCGTGGGGTCTAGGGCGCCGTCGAAGAGCATGTCCTCGATCCGGACGTGGTCGTGGAACCACTCCACATGCCGCAGGTTCGGAACGCAGGCCGCCACCGCCGCGTGGACGTGCGGGGCGCGGTGCCCCGACACCTCCAGACCGTGGGCCTGGGCCAGTGCCGCCGCGCGCAGGAACTCGGTCAGCCCGCCGCAGCGCGTCGCGTCCACCTGGAGGCAGTCCACCGCCCCGGCCGTGATCATCCGGGCGAAGTACGGCAGGTCGAACCCGTACCCCCCGGCGGCCACGTCGCTCACCACGGCGTCCCGCACCAGCCGCAGCCCGGTCAGGTCGTCCGAGGAGACCGGCTCCTCGAACCAGCCCACCCCGTGCTCGGCGAGGGCGTGACCGACCCGCACCGCCTGCTTGCGGGTGTACGCCCCGCCCGCGTCGACGTAGAGCTCGGCGTGCTCGCCGATGACGTGCCGGGCGGCCCGCACCCGGTGCAGGTCACGGGGCACCTCCCGGCCCCAGCCCTCCCCGATCCTGATCTTCACGCGCGGGATGTGCTGCCCGTGCACCCACCCGTTGAGCTGTGCGGCCATGTGCGTGTCGTGGTACGTGGTGAAGCCGCCGCTGCCGTACACCGGCACCCGCTCCCGGCACGCCCCCAGCAGCCGCACCAGCGGGAGTTCCAGCAGCCGTGCCTTGAGGTCCCACAGCGCGATGTCCAGCGCCGAGATCGCGCAGGCCGCGACGCCCGCCCGGCCGGCGTCGCGGACCGAGCGGCACATCGCGTCGTGCACGGCCGGGACGTCCAGCGCGCTCATGCCCTCCACGAGCGGCGCGAGGTGCCCGCTCAGGAAGTCGCCGACCACCGGCGGACCGTACGTCCAGCCGGTGCCGGTCGCGTCGCCCGCCGACACCTCGGCGATCACCACCGTCGTGGAGTCCCAGGCCAGCGTCCCGTCCGCTTCCGGGGCGTCGGCCGGCACGGTGTAGACGGAGACGCCGGGTCGGTGCAGTTCCATGGTCGTCCGTCCTCCCCCGGCTCAGCCGGCCTGCTGGAGCTGCGGCAGCACCTTGGTGCGGTAGAAGTCGAAGAAGCCGCGCAGGTCGGGGCCGATCTGGTTGACGTAGATCCGGTCGAAGCCCGCGTCGGCGAACTGCCGGAGCTCGGCGACGTGCTCGTCCACGTCGTCGCCGCACACCCGGTTCTCCCGCACCATGTCCTCGGTGACCAGGGTCTGCGCCTGCTCGAAGTGCTTCGGTGACGGCAGCACCTGACCCAGTTCGCCGGGCAGCAACTCGTTCGCCCACAGCCGGTGCACGGTACGCACGCACGCGTCACGGTCCGTGCCGTAACAGACCTTGGTGCCGCCGCTGACCGGCTTCCCGCCGCCCCCGCCCTTGCGGTACTGCTCCACCATCGAGGCGTCCGGCATCATCGTGACGTAGCCGTCGCCGACCCGGGCCGCCAGCTTGGTCGCCGCCGGGCCGAAGCCCGAGATGTCGATCGGGACGGGCCCGTCCGGCACGGTGTACAGGCGGGCGTTCTCCACCGTGTAGTGCGTGCCGTGGTGGTTGACCTCCTCGCCGGTGAACAGCCGGCGCATCACCTGGATGGCCTCCTCCAGCATCTCCAGGCGTACGTGCGCGGGCGGCCAGGCGTCCCCGAGGATGTGCTCGTTCAGCGCCTCGCCCGTGCCCACGCCCAGCCGGAACTCCCCCGGTGACATCACCGCGGCCGTGGCCGCCGCCTGCGCCACCACCGCCGGGTGCGTCCGCACGGTCGGGCAGGTCACCGCCGTCCCCACCGGCAGCGACACCGCCTCGGACAGCGCGCCGATCACCGACCACACGAAGGGACTCTGCCCCTGTGCGCCGTTCCACGGGTGGTAGTGGTCCGAGATCCACAGGGCCTGGAACCCGGCCTGCTCGGCCATCCGCGCCTGCTCGATCAGCTCGGCGGGACCGTACTGCTCGCACGAGAGGAAATAGCCGTACTCGGGCATGGGGGGTGCCTCCGCGACATGGGCGGTTCGGGTCCCGGACCGGGTACCCGGGGGGCCCGGCGGAAACCGGCGGACGTTTGGCGGCCCCGGTCAGGGGGACGCGGAAGTCTCCCGACGTCCGCGACAGCGCCGGAGGCGAACCGTGAGTCGACCCCGCATTGTGATCGTCGGTGCCGGCTTCGCCGGATACCGCACGGCCCGGACACTCTCCCGACTGGCCCGCGGCCGCGCCGAGATCGTCCTGCTCAACCCGACCGACTACTTCCTATACCTGCCCCTGCTGCCCCAGGTCGCCGCCGGCGTCCTGGAACCGCGCCGGGTCACCGTCTCCCTCTCCGGCACGCTGCCGCACGTGAAGCTGGTGCTGGGGGAGTCCGACCGCATCGACCTCGACGCGCGGCAGGTGCACTACACCGGGCCCGAGGGCGAGGGCGGCACCCTCGGCTACGACCGGCTGGTCCTCGCGGCCGGCAGCGTCAACAAGCTGCTGCCGATCCCCGGTGTCGCCGAACACGCCCACGGCTTCCGCGGCCTGCCCGAAGCGCTGTACCTGCGTGACCACGTGACCCGGCAGGTGGAGCTCGCCGCCGCCACCGACGATCCCAGGAGCTGCGCCTCCCGCTGCACCTTCGTCGTGGTCGGCGCCGGTTACACCGGCACCGAAGTCGCCGCGCACGGGCAGCTGTTCACCGACGCGCAGGTCGCCAGGCACCCGATGCGGACCGGGATGCGGCCGCGCTGGATGCTGCTGGACATCGCCGACCGGGTCCTGCCCGAGCTGGACGAACGGCTCTCCCGCACGGCCGACACCGTGCTGCGGGAACGGGGCGTGGACGTGCGGATGGGCACCTCCGTGAAGGAGGCCACGCACGACGGAGTGCTGCTGACCGACGGGGAGTTCGTCGACACCCGCACCCTGGTGTGGTGCGTGGGCGTACGCCCCGACCCGCTCGCCGAGTCCCTCGGACTGCCCATGGAACGCGGCCGGCTGCTCGTCGACCCGCATCTCCAGGTGCCGGGCCGCCCCGAGGTGTTCGCCTGCGGGGACGCCGCCGCGGTGCCCGACCTGGAGAAGCCCGGCTCGTACACCCCGATGACCGCGCAGCACGCCTGGCGGCAGGGCAAGGTGTGCGCGCACAACGTCGCCGCGTCGTTCGGCGACGGTGAGCGGCGCGCCTACCGGCACAAGGACATGGGGTTCGTGGTGGACCTGGGCGGCGTCAAGGCCGCCGCCAACCCGCTCGGCGTGAACCTGTCCGGGCCGGCGGCGGGGGCGGTCACCCGCGGCTACCACCTCGCGGCGATGCCGGGCAACCGGGTCCGGGTGGCCGCCGACTGGCTCCTCGACGCCGTACTGCCGCGCCAGGCCGTCCAGTTGGGGCTCGTACGGTCCTGGTCGGTGCCGCTGGACACCGCGTCCCCGGAGCTGGCGCGGGTGCCGGGTGAACCGGGGCGGGGACAGTCGTCCGGGGACGGGACACGGCCGCCGGCGGCTGCCCGGCCGGGCTCGGAGCCGGTGAGGAACCGGGCTGGTGGTGAACCGGCGAAGGGTCAGCCCGGTGGTGAGCCCGCGAAGGGTCAGCCTGGCGGTGAACCGGCGAAGGGTCAGCCCGGTGGCGAACCCGCGAAGAGCCGGCCCAGCGGTGAGCCCGCGAAGGACCGGCCCGCCGTCACCCCGCCCCCCGATCAGCCGCCGCCCGGTCCCGACGTCGCGCCCGGCCCCGTCAGGCGCACCGACCGCCCCACCGAAGGAGACTCATGAACACCGGTGAACTCGTCGAGCTCGGGCAGCAGCTGCGGGTGGACAGTGTCCGCGCCGCGGCCGCCGCGGGCTCCGGGCACCCCACGTCGTCGATGTCCGCGGCGGACCTGATGGCCGTGCTGTTCGCCCGCCACTTCCGCTACGACTTCGAGCACCCCGACCACCCGGGCAACGACCGCTTCGTCCTCTCCAAGGGCCACGCCTCGCCCCTGATGTACGCCACCTACAAGGCGACCGGCGCCATCGACGACGAGGAACTGCTCACCTTCCGCAAGAACGGCAGCCGCCTCGAAGGGCACCCCACCCCCCGCCGGCTGCCCTGGGTCGAGACGGCCACCGGCTCCCTCGGCCAGGGCCTCCCCATCGGCGTCGGCATCGCGCTGGCCGGGAAGCGGCCGGCCCCCACCGACCACCGGGTGTGGGTGCTGTGCGGTGACAGCGAACTGGCCGAGGGTTCCATCTGGGAGGCCGCCGAGCACGCCGCGTACGAGAACCTGGACAACCTCACGCTGATCGTGGACGTCAACCGGCTCGGGCAGCGCGGCCCCACCCGGCACGGCCACGACCTGGACGCCTACGCCCGCCGCTTCCAGGCCTTCGGCTGGCACACCGTCGAAGTGGACGGCCACGACGTGGACGCCGTCGACCGCGCCTACGGGGAGGCCCTGTCCACCAGGGGCCAGCCCACCGCGGTCCTCGCCCGCACCCTCAAGGGCAAGGGCGTCGAGGCGGTCCAGGACCGCGAGGGCCTGCACGGCAAACCGCTGCCCGAGGCCGAAGAGGCCATCGCGGAACTCGGCGGCCCCCGCGACCTGCGCATCCGGGTGGAGCGGCCGCCCGCCGACGGGGCGCCGCCCGCCGGGCACACCGGCCGGCCCGAACTGCCCCGCTGGGACAAGGGCGAGGAGGTGGCCACCCGGAACGCCTTCGGTGAGGCGCTGACCGCCCTCGGCACCGCGCGCGATGACGTCGTCGTCCTCGACGGGGAGGTCGGCGACTCCACCCGCGCGGAGGCGTTCGCCAAGGAACACCCCGAGCGCTACTTCGAGTGCTACATCGCCGAGCAGCAGATGGTCGCCGCGGCGGTCGGCATGGCGACCCGCGGCCGGGTGCCGTACGCCGCCACCTTCGCGGCCTTCCTCACCCGCGCCCACGACTTCATCCGCATGGCGTCGATCAGCGGTTCCGGGATCAACCTCGTCGGCTCGCACGCGGGCGTCGCCATCGGCCAGGACGGCCCCAGCCAGATGGGCCTGGAGGACCTGGCGATGATGCGGGCGGTGCACGGCTCGACCGTGCTGTACCCGTGCGACGCCAACCAGACCGCGCGGCTGGTCGCCGCGATGGCCGGCCTGGACGGCATCCGCTACCTGCGCACCTCGCGCGGTGCGAGCCCGGTGATCTACGGCCCCGACGAGGAGTTCCCCGTCGGCGGCAGCAAGGTGCTGCGCTCCTCCGACCGCGACCGGCTCACCCTCGTCGCGGCGGGCGTCACCGTGCCCGAGGCGCTGGCCGCCGCCCAGGCCCTGGAGGGGGAGGGCATCGCCGTGCGGGTGATCGACCTGTACTCGGTGAAGCCGGTCGACCGGGAGACGCTGCGCACGGCCGCCGAGGAGACCGGCTGCCTGATGACGGTGGAGGACCACCACCCGGAGGGCGGCCTCGGGGACGCGGTCGCCGAGGCCTTCGCCGACGGGAGCCCCGTACCGCGCCTGGTGCGGCTGGCCGTGCGCGACATGCCGGGCTCGGCCTCCCCCGAGGAGCAGCTGCACGCCGCCGGCATCGACGCCGAGTCGATCGCGGCGGCCGGCCGGCTGCTGGTGGGGGAGGCGATCGTGTCGTGAGCGACGACGGTGCGCGCACCGTACGGGCCGGCCGCCGCACGGTGGAGATCCACCGGCCGGGGAAGGTGCTCTTCCCCGGCGGCGGGGACGCCGAGGAGTACACCAAGGGCGACCTCGTCGACTACCACCGGGCCGTCGCCCCGTTCATGCTGCCGCACCTGCGGGGCCGCCCGCTGATGCTGGACCGGCGCCCGGACGGCGTCGACGGACCGACGTTCATGCAGAAGAACACCCCGGACGGTTACCCGGACTGGATCACCCGCGCCGAGGTCGCCAAGGAGGGCGGCACCGTCACGCACACCGTGTGCGACGACACCGCCACCCTCCTCTACCTCGTCGACCAGGCGAGCATCACCCTGCACCGCTGGCTGTCCCGCACCGACCGGATCAACCGGCCGGACCGGCTGGTGTTCGACCTCGACCCGTCCGGTGACGACTTCGAGACGGTGCGGGAGGCCGCGCGGCTGCTGGGGGAACTGCTGGACGAGCTGGACCTGCCCTCGGCGCTGATGACCACCGGCTCCCGGGGCCTGCACGTCATCGTGCCGCTGACCGGCAACGACGACTTCGACGACGTACGCGCCTTCGCCCGCGAGACCGCCGACACCCTCGCCGCCGCCCACCCCGACCGGCTCACCACCGCCGCCCGCAAGAAGGACCGCGGCGACCGGCTCTACCTCGACGTGCAGCGCAACGCCTACGCGCAGACCGCGGTCGCCCCCTACACCGTCCGCGCCCTGCCCGGCGCCCCCGTCGCCGTGCCCGTCTCCTGGGACCAGCTGGACGATCCGGACCTGCACGCCCGCCGCTGGACCGTCGCCGACGCCGTCGAGCAGGCCCGCACCGACCCGTGGTCGGCCCTGCCGCGCCGGGGACGCGCCCTGGGCCCCGCCCGCCGCCGGCTGGCCGCGCTGCGGGACTGAACGACGTCGACGCCCCTGCGGCCGGGCGCGATGCCCGGTCGTGAGGAGCGGCTGAACGCACGGAGGTTTGGCGAACACACTTACGGCCATACGGAGGGGGAGGTGGCCATGTCGAACACAAAGAACACCGAAGAGCCACAGGGTTCACAGGAAACCCAGGACTCACAGGAATCCCGCACATCAACGGACGACAACAGGACCACCAAGCGGCCGAGCCCGATGGAACTGCTGCGCCAGGCGCGCGGCCAGCTCGCGGAGCTCACCGGGATGGAAGCCGAGTCCGTGTCGTCCTTCGAGCAGACGGAGGAGGGCTGGTCGCTCGAGGTCGAGGTCCTCGAACTCGAGCGGGTGCCCGACACGATGAGCCTGATGGCGAGTTACCAGGTCGAGCTGGACCCCGACGGCGAGCTCACCGGGTACCGGCGCGTCCGCCGTTACGAGCGCGGGCGGGCCGATCCACACAGGCCCGGCGGCCGTTAGGCCGCCCGGCCGGACCCACACCCACAGACAAGGAGGGACAGTCGGCATGACAGTCGTACCGGCACAGCAGACCGGTGGTGGGGGCGGCAGCAGCGGCCTCTACGACGTGCTTGAGCTCGTTCTGGACAGGGGGCTCGTCATCGATGCGTTCGTGCGCGTGTCCCTGGTCGGCATCGAAATTCTCAAGATCGACGTCCGTGTCGTCGTCGCCAGCGTCGACACCTATCTCCGCTTCGCCGAGGCGTGCAACCGCCTCGACCTGGAGGCCGGGCCCCGCAAGAGCCCGGGCCTGCCCGAGATCGTGGGCGAGGTCACCGAGTCCGGCGCCCGCGGCAAGTCCAAGGGGGCGCTGTCCGGCGCCGCCGAGACCATCTCCGACGCCTTCAAGCAGGCGCGTGACGGTGGTGACGAGCGTGAGACGGAGTCCCGTCCGCGTGCCCGCAAGAGCACCGCGGCCCGTCGGAAGGAGGAGCAGGAGTGAGCACGTACGTCTACGGCATCACGGCGGTCTCGCACCCCGGTCTTCCCGAGGGCATGGGCGGCGTCGGCGACCCGCCGCTGCCGGTGCGCGTCCTGCGCGAGGGCGAACTGGCGGCCCTGGTCAGTGACGCCCCCGAGGGGCTGCGCCCCAAGCGCAGGGAACTGCTCGCCCACCAGAACGTGCTCAGCGAGGCCGGCGCGGCCGGCTGTGTGCTGCCCATGCGCTTCGGCAGCGTCGCCCCGGACGACGACGCCGTCACCGGTGTCCTCGCCGAGCGCGCCGAGCACTACGCGGAGCGGCTGCGGGCCCTGGACGGCCGGGTCGAGTACAACGTCAAGGCCAACCACGTCGAGGACGCCGTCCTGCACCACGTGATGGCCGGCAACCCGGAGATCCGCGCCCTCGCGGAGGCCAACCGGCGGTCCGGCGGCGGAAGCTACGAGCAGAAGATCCAGCTCGGCGAGATGGTCGCCGCCGCCGTCAAGGACAAGGAAGCCGAGGACGCCCTCGCGCTGGAGCGGGCCCTGGAGACGGCCGCCGACGCGGTGAGCGTGGGCCCCGAGTCCACGGGCTGGCTCGCCAATGTGTCGTACCTGGTGCGGCGCGATACGGCGGAGGAGTTCCTGGCAGCGGTGGAACAGGCCCGCAAGGACCTGCCCCACCTCGAAGTGCGTCTGAACGGCCCGCTGCCGCCGTACAGCTTCGTCGAGCCCGGCCCGGCCGAGCCGGCGGGCACCGCGGCCGGCGGAGCGGACACCGGAGCGGGGTGACGACATGGGCCTGATCTCCGAGGTGCTGCTGCTGCCGTTCGCCCCGGTGCGCGGCAGCGGCTGGGCCATCAGGCAGGTGCTCCGGGAAGCGGAACGCATTTACTACGACCCCGCCACGATACGGGCCGAACTGGCGCGACTGGAGGAGCAGCTGGAGGCCGGAGAGGTCACCGAGGAGGAGTTCGACCGGCAGGAGGACGAACTCCTCGACCGGTTGGAGACAGCGACGCGCACCGGCGCGGGTACAGGGGACGGGACGGCAGGACAGTGAATCGAACGGGACTGGGCCTCGCGATCGGGGCCGGATATCTGCTCGGACGGACCAAGAAGCTGAAGATGGCACTCGCCGTCGGCGGCATGGTGGCGGGCAAGAAGCTGAACCTCAGCCCGCGCATGGTCGCGGACGTGGTGTCGCAGCAACTGCGGAACAATCCCCAGTTCAAGGAGCTCGGCGACCAGCTGCGCGGTGATCTGCGGGGCGTCGGCAAGGCGGCCTCCGGCGCGCTGGTCGAGCGGCAGCTCGACTCCTTCGCCGACCGGCTGCACGGCCGTACCGCCGACATGCGGGACCGGCTGACGGGCGGCGGACCGAAGGACGACGCCGAAGCGGAGCAGGCCGAGGACGCGGAGGCGGAGGCCCGGGAGCCGACGGAGGCCCGGGAGTCGGCGGACGAGCCGGCTCCCGAGCGGCCGGCCGGGAAGGCACCGGGGAAGAAGGCCGCCCCCGTGAAGAAGGCGGCGGCGAAGAAGACGGCCCCCGCGAAGAAGGCGGCCGCCAAGAAGACCGCAGCCGCGTCCCGCGGCGCCCGCTCCCGCACGTCGAAGGGAGGCGGTGAGTGATGACCGAGACCCTCGGACGGGCCGGCTCCGCCGCACGTGACGGTGTGAGCGGGGCGACGAAGAACCCGCTCGCCGACGTGGCCCACAGCGAGGCCGCCGATCGGCTCAAGGCCGAGCTGCAGGACTACCTCGCGGCCCAGGCCACCCGGCTGCTGACCGGCCTCGGCCACAAGCTCGGCGAGACCACGAACAAGCTCAACGACATCGCCGAGGGCAACAGCCCGGGCTTCGCCAAGCTCGCCCTCGACGGCGGCCGCAAGCTCGCGGAGGGCAAGAGTCCCCTGCGCAGTGCCGTCGAACTCGGTGCCTCACGAGCCAAGGACAATGTGATGGGCGCACTGAAGGGCCTGGTCGGCGGCAAGGGCAAGCGGAAGAGCTCGGCCGGCAAGAAGCCCACCGTCATCATGGAGCAGATCGACGTCGGGGTGCCGCTGCGCACGGCGTACGACCAGTGGACCCAGTTCCAGGACTTCAGCACCTTCGCCAAAGGCGTCAAGAACGCCGCCAAGTCCGACGACACCACGTCGGACTGGCAGGCCAAGGTCTGGTGGTCGAACCGCAGCTGGAAGGCGAAGACCACCGAGCAGGTCCCCGACGACCGCATCGCCTGGTCCTCGGAGGGTGCCAAGGGCACGACGAGGGGCGTCGTCTCCTTCCACCGCCTCGACGACAGCCTCACCCGCGTCCTGCTGGTCATCGAGTACTACCCCACGGGTCTCTTCGAGAAGACGGGCAACATCTGGCGCGCCCAGGGGCGCCGCGCCCGGCTCGACCTGAAGAACTTCGCCCGCTTCATCACCATCAAGGGCGAGGCCGAGGACAGCTGGCGGGGCGAGATCCGCGACGGAGAGGTCGTGCGCAGCCACGAGGACGCCCTCGCCGAGGAGGAGGAGAACGAGGCCCCCGAGGGCGAGCAGGAAGAGGAACCCGAGGGCGAGCAGGAAGAGGAGCCCGAGGAGGAGTACGAAGGCGAACCCGAGGAGGAGTACGAGGACGAAGAGGGGGAGGAAGAGGAAGAAGAGGAAGAAGAACCGGAGGCGGCCGAGGAGCCCGCCGACGCCTATGAGGAGGATGAGTACCCGGAGGACGAGTACGAGGACGAGACCGAGGACGAGCAGCCCGAGAGCCGGAGCCGCTGATGACGACCCCCAGCCGGCTTCCCGAGCCGTACGGCCAGGGCAGCGGCGCCAATCTCGCCGACATCCTGGAAAGGGTGCTCGACAAGGGTGTCGTGATCGCGGGTGACATCCGCATCAACCTGCTGGACATCGAGCTCCTCACCATCAAGCTGCGGCTCGTCGTCGCCTCCGTCGACAAGGCGAAGGAGATGGGGATCGACTGGTGGGAGTCCGACCCGGCGCTGTCCTCGCGCGCCCGGCGCGACGAACTGGCCAGGGAGAACGCGGAGTTGCGTGAGCGGCTGGCCCGGCTGGAGGAACTGGGCCTGGAGCCCCGTCGCGCACAGGAGGAGAGCCCGTGACCGGACTGCGGTACGTCTACGCGGTCTGCCGCCCCTACGGCACACCGCTCCAGGCACAGCTGACCGGGGTCGGAGGTGATCCGCCCCGGCTGCTGCCCCACCACGGCCTGGTGGCCGTCGTCAGCCACGTACCCGAGGCGGACTTCGCGGAGGAGCCGCTGCGCGCGCACCTGGAGGACCTCGACTGGCTGACCGCGGTCGCCCGCGCCCACCAGGGAGTGATCGACGCGCTCACCACCGTCACGACCCCGCTGCCGCTGCGGCTCGGCACCGTGTTCCGCGACGACAGCGGCGTACGGACCATGATGGAGGCGCGCGAGGAGAGCTTCCTGCGCACCCTGGACCGGCTGGAGGGTCGGGTCGAGTGGGGCGTCAAGGTCTACGTCGAGTCGGACCGGGCGCCGGAGACTCCCGCCGCGCCCGCGCCGAAACCGGCGTCCGGCCGGGACTACCTGCGACAGCGGCGGATGCAGACGAAATCGCAGGACGATCTGTGGCAGCGGGCCGAGACGTTCGCGACCCGGCTGCACGAGACCCTTTCCGGGGCCGCCGAGGCCTCCCGGCTGCACGCGCCGCAGAATCCCACGCTCTCCGGCGCCTCCGGGCGGAATGTGCTCAATGCCGCCTATCTCGTGCCCCGTGTGAAATCCGAGGAATTCGTGGAAAAGGTGGACCGTACGAAGGACAGCGTGCCCGGAATACGTGTCGAACTCACCGGTCCCTGGGCGGCCTATTCGTTCGCCGGTGAGGAAATCGCCGAGGAGGAGGGGCCGTGACCGTCGTCGAACGCCGCGAAATAGCCCTGGTGGACCTGCTCGACCGGCTCCTGGCCGGCGGGGTCGTCATCACGGGGGACATCACGCTGCGCATCGCGGACGTCGACCTGGTCCGCATCGACCTCAACGCGCTCATCAGCTCCGTGAACGCGCGGGTCCCCTCGCCCTTCGAGGAGTCGCGGTGACGGCCGGCCCGGACGAGCGGCACGTCGCACCGCACGGCAGCCGGCACAGGAGCCTGGACCTGGAGCCGGACACGGTCGAACGCGACCTGATCAAGCTGGTGCTCACCGTCGTGGAGCTGCTGCGCCAGCTCATGGAGCGGCAGGCGCTGCGCCGGTTCGACGAGGGGGACCTGAGCGAGGAGCAGGAGGAGCGGGTCGGGCTCACCCTCATGCTGCTCGAGGACCGCATGGCGGAACTGCGGGACCGCTACGGACTGCGGCCCGAGGACCTGAATCTGGACCTCGGGCCGCTCGGACCGCTGCTTCCCCGGGACTGATTTCCGATCGTTCCCGGGGACTGATGCCCGGGAACGATCGGAAATCAGTCCCGGGAACGATTTTCGGGAACGATCGGGAATGATTTCCAGGGCTGATCCCCGGGACCGGGTCCCGGGGATTTCCCGTCACCTCACCACCGGTACCAGCGGCCCCTGCCCCCACCCGCCGACGTGCTGCGCATGAAGAATCCCAGGAGCCACACGATCAGAACCGCCAGGGCAATCCACCAGAGAACCTTTACCGCGAATCCGGCACCGAAAAGGATCAGTGCCAGAAGCAGGACCAGAAGAATGGGAACCATAATGTCAACCTCCTGACATCCTGGTTGCCCGGAAAACGCGATTCAGGCTTCCTTGCGGCAGAGAATTTCCCCGTGCAGCACGCTGAACCAGCCGTCGTCCCGGTCGCCCCATTCCCGCCACGCCCCGGCCACTTCCCGCAGTCGCCGCCGAGTGGCGTGGCCGCCGTCGACCGCCTGCTCGGCATAGGCCGACGCCACCGTGCGGTCCGCCCACAGGCCGCTCCACCAGGCCCGCTCCCCGGCGGTCGAGAAGGTCCAGGTGGCCGAGGTCGCGGTGACGTCCGTGAAGCCCGCGGCGAGCGCCCAGGATTTCAGCCGCCGCCCGGCGTCCGGCTCGCCCCCGTTGGCCCGGGCCACCCGCCGGTAGAGGTCCAGCCAGTCGTCCATGCCCGGTGACGGCGGGTACCAGGTCATCGCCGCGTAGTCCGAGTCCCGGACGGCGACGAACCCGCCCGGCCTGGTCACCCGCCGCATCTCGCGCAGCGCCCCCACCGGATCGCCCACGTGCTGGAGCACCTGATGGGCGTGGACCACGCAGAACGTGTCGTCCGGGAAGTCCAGGGCGTGGACGTCCCCCACCGCGAAGTCGGTGTTCGTCAGCCCCCGCTCGCCGGCCACCGCCCGGGCCTGCTCCAGGATCGCCGGCTCCCGGTCGAGGCCGGTGACGTGCCCGTCGGGGACGAGCCCCGCCAGGTCCGCGGTGATGGTGCCGGGCCCGCACCCGATGTCCAGGATCCGCATGTGGGGTTCGAGGACCCCGAGGAGGTACGCCGCCGAGTTCTCGGCGGTCCGCCAGGTGTGCGACCGCAGCACCGACTCGTGGTGGCCGTGCGTGTAGACGGCGGTCTCCCGCGCTTCCGGCATGACGAGCCCACCCCTTCCACTCTCGTAGGAGGGCGCTCACGCTACGCCCGGCCCCCGCATTCTGAGACGCGTGTTTCACATATTGGGACGCGTCTGTGGGAAACCGTTTGCCGCCTGCGCCGACGATCCCGCACAATCCCCACCATGGGTCACCTGGAAGCCGCGCATCTCGAGTACCACCTCCCCGACGGGAGGACGCTGCTGGGCGATGTCTCCTTCCGGGTGGGGGAGGGAGCCGTAGTGGCCCTCGTCGGGCCCAACGGCGCGGGCAAGACCACCCTGCTGCGCCTCCTCGCCGGCGAGCTGAAGCCGCACGGCGGCTCCGTCACCGTCACCGGCGGGCTCGGCGTCATGCGCCAGTTCGTCGGCTCCGTACGGGACGAGACGACCGTGCGCGACCTGCTCGTCTCCGTGGCGCAGCCCGGGATCCGGGAGGCCGCCCGCGCCGTCGACGCCGCCGAACACGCCCTCATGACGGTGGACGACGAGGCCGCCCAGCTGGCGTACGCGCAGGCCCTCGCCGACTGGGCCGAGGCGCGCGGGTACGAGGCCGAGACGCTGTGGGACATCTGCACCACCGCCGCGCTGGGCGTGCCGTACGAGAAGGCGCAGTGGCGCGAGGTCCGCACCCTCTCCGGGGGCGAACAGAAACGCCTGGTCCTCGAGGCGCTGCTGCGCGGCACCGACGAGGTGCTGCTGCTCGACGAGCCGGACAACTACCTCGACGTGCCCGGCAAGCGCTGGCTGGAGGAACGGCTCGCCGAGACCCGCAAGACCGTCCTCTTCGTCTCCCACGACCGCGAACTCCTCGCCCGCGCCGCCCAGAAGATCGTCTCCCTGGAGCCGGGTCCCGCGGGCGCCGACGCGTGGGTGCACGGCGGCGGCTTCGCCACCTTCCACCAGGCCCGGCGGGAACGCTTCGCCCGCTTCGAGGAACTGCGCCGCCGCTGGGACGAGAAGCACGCGCAGCTGAAGAAGCTGGTCCTGACGCTGCGTCAGGCCGCCGAGAACAGCCACGACATGGCGTCCCGCTACCGTGCCGCCCAGACCAGGCTGCGCAAGTTCGAGGAGGCCGGCCCGCCGCCGGAGCCCCCGCGCGAGCAGGACATCAGGATGCGCCTCAAGGGCGGCCGTACCGGAGTGCGCGCCGTCACCTGCGAGGGGCTCGAACTCACCGGCCTGATGAAACCCTTCGACCTGGAGGTCTTCTACGGCGAACGGGTCGCCGTGCTCGGCTCCAACGGCTCCGGCAAGTCCCACTTCCTGCGCCTGCTCGCCGGCGACGGCGTGGCCCACACCGGGAACTGGAAACTCGGTGCGCGCGTGCTGCCCGGACACTTCGCGCAGACCCACGCCCACCCCGAACTGCTGGGCCGCACCCTCCTGGACATCCTGTGGACCGAACACTCCCAGGACCGGGGCGCCGCCATGTCGCGCCTGCGCCGCTACGAGCTGACCCAGCAGGCCGAGCAGAGCTTCGACCGCCTCTCCGGCGGCCAGCAGGCCCGCTTCCAGATCCTGCTCCTGGAGCTCCAGGGCGTCACGGCCCTGCTCCTCGACGAGCCGACCGACAACCTCGACCTGGAATCGGCCGAAGCGCTCCAGGAAGGCCTGGAGGGCTTCGAGGGCACAGTCCTCGCCGTCACCCACGACCGCTGGTTCGCCCGCTCCTTCGACCGCTTCCTGGTCTTCGGCGGCGACGGTCGTGTCAGGGAGACCTCCGAACCGGTGTGGGACGAACGCCGGGTGGAACGAGTTCGCTGACGGCGGCGGATCACTTCCAGCGCAGCAGCGCGCCCAGTCCGCCGACCGGTGCGTCGTCCGGCGCGTCCGGCGCCAGGGACACCGCCAGCGCGGGCGCGTCCGTCGCGACCGCCGAGCGGATCAGCGCGTCGTCCGCCCGCGCCGACCAGGAGTTCTGCTCACCGAGCACCTTCAGGTCCGTACGCCGCACCGCCAACTGGTCCGGATCCTCACCGATCCACACCTCACGGTGCGCGTCGGCCGAGTCCGGCCGGATCAGCAGCTCGTCGATCCGGTGCTCACGCGCGGCCTCGACCAGCGCCGGCACGCCCTCCGCGGCACCCGCGCGGCCCTCGTCGTCGGGGCTGCGGGCGGCGAGGAACCGCTCCAGTTCGGCGGCGGCACGGTCATGGATGTGCTCCGTGCGGATCCGCTCGACGTCCTCGTCGAGCAGCCGGCTGCCGGCGCCGCGCGAGGCCTCGACCACCAGGTCGTGCAGCCGCTGCGGCAGCCGCTCGCGCACGGAGTGCCGCTCCCGGTCGTCACCGACGAGGATCAGCAGATCGGCGCCGGTCTCCTCGTGGCAGACGGCGAGCGCGTCGGCGATCTCCGCGGCGTTGTGCTCCCAGGTGTTCTCCACCCGCAGCTGGAAATGGCGCTCCGACCAGTCCACGGAGCCGGTCCGGTGCAGCGGCCACTGCCGCCCGGTGACACCGCCGACGTCGTCCCGGCCGAGCGCGCTGCGCAGCTCGAAGTCCGCGCCCCTGCGGTCGACGTAGGCGACGATGCACACGGGGTCCTCACCGGCCAGCTCCAGCAGCGGCGTGACCCGGGGCAGCGGCGCCCACTGGGCCCAGTCGCGCTGCGGGGACCGGGCCAGCGGCGGGTCGAGGACCACCTCGCCGTCCCGGGCGAACAGTGCGCGGCCGTGCGGTTCGGGGGAGTGCCGCAGATCCTCCAGAGCGCGGCGCACGGCCTGGCAGGTCGTCTCGTCCGCACCCTGGCCGGCCAGCTCCCGGGCCATCGCCTGCGCCGTCAGCTGCCGTTCCTGAGGGGTGTGCTCCGTGTGCCGGGAGGTGTCGACGTAGACGGATGCCCAGGGGCCGGGACGTTCGTAGAGTGGATGCAGGAAAGCGAGTTCCATGGCTCCCTCCCGGTTGCCGTTCGGGGTAGTGCTTGTGCCGTCGGGCGGGTACCCGGACCACATGAACGCACACGACGAGCGGGGCACCACGATGACCGGAGTCGAGCCGGACCGCCTGGACGACCAGCAGCTCATGAAGGAACTGGAGACCATCCACCGCACGCGGCACGACACACTGCTGTACGGCTCCAACGACGCGCTGCGCGCCCACAACGAGCGGATGGCGCAGCTGGAGGGCGAGTACCTGCGCCGCAATCCGCGCCGCCCGGTGGCCGCGGGCCGCACCCGCGAAGGTGCCCGGGAGCGGGGTGCCGCGGACACCACGACACCCACGACCCCGGGCACCTGACCGGTCTGCGGCCTACGGGGCCGTCTCCGCCCCGAACACCTCGAGGCAGGTCTCGCAGAAGGCCTTGAGGTCGTCCGGCTTGCGGCTGGTGACCAGTTTGTTCGGCCCGTGGTCACACACCTTCACCTGCTCGTCGACCCAGGTGGCGCCGGCGTTGCGGAGGTCGGTCCGCAGGCTGGGCCAGCTGGTCAGCTCCCGGCCCCGGACGACGTCGGCCTCGATCAGGGTCCAGGGGGCGTGGCAGATCGCGGCGACCGGCCGGCCCTGCTCGAAGAAGTCCCGCACGAACGCGACGGCCTTGTCGTCCATGCGCAGGAAGTCCGGGTTGGCCACCCCGCCCGGCAGCACCAGCCCGCCGAAGGAGTCCGCCGACGTCTCGCCGACGACCTCCTGCACGGGGAAGGTGTCCGCCTTGTCGAGATGGTTGAACGCCTGGATCTTCCCCGGCCTCGTCGACACGAGCACCGCTTCGTGACCGGCGTCCACGGCCGCCTGCCACGGCTCGGTCAGTTCCACCTGCTCGACGCCCTCGGGCGCGGTCAGGAATGCGATTCGCATGATGGCACTACGTCCCTTCGTTCAGCTGCTCCTGTCCGGCTCCGCACGGCTGATGTCGGCCAGCGCCGAGCCGGGTTCCCGCGCCTCGGCCAGATCGCCGAGACTCACCAGCCCGACCGGCAGACCGCCCTCGACCACCGGAATCCGGCGTATCGCGTGTTCACGCATCAGGGCGACGGCCGAGGACACCGGATCGTCCGGGGCGAGCGTCAACGGGTCCGGCGTGCACACCGACTCCACGCTCACCTCGAGCGGATCCGCGCCCCGGGCGACCGCGCGGACCGTGATGTCGCGGTCGGTGAGCACGCCGACGACCCGCTGTCCGTCGGCCACCACCACGTCGCCGATGTGCTGGGTGCGCATCAGCTGCGCCGCCTCGACGATCGAGGCGTCCGGGCGCACGGCGACCACGCCCGGAGTCATCACGTCCTTGACGAACTCGGCCATGACCGAGGCCTCCCTCCGGTCCCGGCCGCCGGGGCACCGCGGCCGGCCGCGGTGCCCCGGCGGACCGGTTACGCGGTCTCCGTCTCCCGGGACCGGGTCAGCGCCTCGGCCAGCTCCTGGACGCTGGTGTAGCGGGCCTGGCGCGGCAGCCGCTCCAACGCCTCGATGAGCGTGTCGGGCGCGTAGCGCCGGTCCAGGGCGCGCATCAGCTCGCGCGGGCCCGCGGGGAACGCCCCGCGGCCCAGGATCCTGGCCAGTTCCAGCCGCACCGACTCCAGTGACGTCGGGCCGCGGCCCGGCGTCACCGGGCCGTACGCGACCTCGGGGTCGTCGTCGGCGAACGGCTCCGGGTCGTGCCACTCCTCGGTACGGGTGGGGTGCCCGGACCGCAGCAGACCCTGCAGTTCGTGCTTCATCTCGTCGTCGCGGTGGACGCTGAGCCGGTCGCTGCCTCGCTGCATGTCTCCCTCCAGATCCTTCGGGGTGCGCACCGCGTACCCGAGGAGCGGAGGGCGACACGGGAGTTCGGGTTCCGGATCGTCACGGCCCGGGGTTTGGCCGCCGGAGGGCGGGAGACCCGCATCCCCACGCCCCCCACGCGCCTCCCGGAAAGGACAGGCCATGGCGGTGCTCGCCGTGCTCATCCCGCTTCTCATGCTCGGCGTGATCCTGATGCTGGGCCGCTACGAGGAGCTCCTGCTGCCGCCCGCACCGCCCGAGGCCGACCCGGCCGAAGCCCGGCTGGGGGGTTTGGGGCGGTGAAGCGGGGGCAGGCGCGGATCCAGTGCTTCGGACAGGAGGCACGTCCGTGGAGGCGGTGTCGCGCCGCTCCGGGCGCGCCCGTCCCCGACCGGCGCGCTCGCCACGGTGACCGTCCGTCCCCGAGCACCCCCCCCGAGGGAGCTGCGACGCACCATGCCGACCCGAGCGACCGCGAAACACCCGCACGACGACGCCCCCGACACCGCGGACGCCTTCCGCAGACTCGCCGCACTGCCCCCCGGCCCGGAGCGCGAAGCACTCCGTGACGGGATCGTCGAGGCCTGGCTGCCCATGGCCGACCGCCTCGCCGGACGCTTCCGCAGCCGCGGCGAGAGCTTCGACGACCTGCGCCAGGTCGCCGCGCTCGGCCTGGTCAAGGCCGTCGACCGGTACGACCCCGAGCTCGGCAACGCGTTCGAGAGCTACGCCGTGCCGACCGTCACCGGCGAGATCAAACGGCACTTCCGCGACCACCTGTGGATCCTGCACGTACCGCGCCGGGTCCAGGACCTGCGCAACCGCGTCCGGTACGCCTCCCAGGACCTGTCCCAGACCGTCCCGGGCCGCCGGCCGACCGTGGCGGAGATCGCCGAGCACGCCGATCTGAGCGAGGAGGACGTCCGTACCGGACAGGAGGCGCTGGAGAGCTTCACCGCGCTGTCCCTGGACGCCGAGCTGCCCGGCAGCGACGACGGCTACTCGCTCGCCGACGCGCTCGGAGCGCCCGACCCGGCGCTGGACACCGTGGTCGACCGCGAGGCCGTCAAGGAACGGCTGGCGGCGCTGCCCGAGCGGGAGCGGGCCATCCTCTACATGCGGTTCTTCGACGACATGACGCAGAGCGGCATCGCCGAGGAGCTGGGCATCTCGCAGATGCACGTCTCCCGCCTGATCAGCCGCTGCTGCGGCCGGGTGCGGGAGCAGGTCATGGGGGACGCCGACGAAACATAGCGGCCCTTCACCCACGCGGGCCAGTCCGGTCCCGCCAATGGTGTCCGGCGGCGAGCGGTGCGGCGGTGACGGGGCTGTGATGGCTGTGGGGCGTGACCGCACGCCGTGCCCCCGCCGTCGCTCGAAGGAGCCCGCACCATGCGCCGCACCGCCCGTTCCCTGTCCCTCGCCGCCGCCACCGGTGCCGCCCTCGCGGCGCTCGCACCGGCCGCGTTCGCGGGCACCGTTCTGGACGACGGGGCCTCCTGGGGCTCCGCCTCCCACTCGCCCTGCCCGGAACCGGGGGAACACGAGTGGGAACCGGATGTCCCCGGACCCGCCGGGCCCGAGGCGGCCGTGCCGAAGAGCACGGCCCTGGACGACCTGGACGAGCTGGGCACCGAACTCGATGCCGGACTCGACGCCGACCTGGACACCGAATTCGACGCCGACCCGGACGCCGATCTCGACGCCGAACTCGACGCCGAACTCGGTCCCGAGGCGGAGATCCCCGCCCCCGGGGAAAGGGAAAGCGCCCCCACCGGACCCGGGGCCGTCGAACCGAAGGCCCTGAAGCCCAAGCCCACCGAATCCAGGCCCACCGGACCCGAGCCCACCGAATCCAAGCCCACCGAATCCAGGACCCCGGACCCCGAGCCCACCGGGTCGAAAGCCACCCCCTGCGCCGACACCCCCGCGCGCCAGGGCGTCCACGCCGGTGGGGGCGGCGCCTTCACCGACTCCGTGCCCGCGCTGGCCGTCGGCGGGCTGCTGATCGCGGGCGCGTTCGGCGCCGCCGCGCACCGCGTGTACCGGGACCGGACCACCCGTGCGGACGGCTGACGTCCGCCGCCCACGCCGTGAACAGCGCCCCCCACCCCGGCACCCATGGCTCGCGGCACGCTGGGTACTGACTGGCTTAGGTCCTGTCGGTCCTGTCGTCACGTTCCCGTCCGCCCGGCGACGCCTGGCACGCACTCCCCCGGAGGGCCCGTCGAGGGAGCACCGGCACCTCGCGATCGCACGCACCGTACGTGGCCGGGCCCGCCTTCGGACGGACGGCGGGGTGTGACGACAGGACCTGGAGCACGAGTCGGCGGCGCCGGGCACGACGCCGGGGAACTGCGCGGAGGTAGGGATGCGGCGGACGGATCCGGAAGGTCACGGCCCCGTCCGGTTCGGGCCGGCGCTCCCCGAGGACGGGCTGCCCGTCCTGCCCGAGCTGTCCGCGGTGCTCGCCGCCGCGGCCTCCCGCGCCGGCGCCGAACCGGTCGGCGGCGGGCCCGCCCTGCTGGACGCGGCCTGCGGCTACGGCGACCGGCGCGGACTGCCCGCCGCCCCCGACCGGGTGGCCGTCGCCCCCGGCGCCCCCGCCCTGCTGGTGGCGCTGACCGCCGCCCTCGGCGGCGACGTGCTGGTGCCCCGGCCCTGTGCCGCCTGGTGGGCCCCCTACGCCCGCCTGCTCGGCCGCCCCGCCTTCCACGTGCCGACCCCGGCCGAGAGCGGCGGCGTCCCCGACCCGTACGCCCTGCTGGAGACCGTGCGCCGGCTGCGGGCCGAGGGCGGTGACCCGCGCCTGCTGGTGCTCTCCGTCGCCGACGACCCCACCGCCGGCGTCACCCCGCCCGAACTGCTGCACGAGACCCTGGAGGCCGCCGTCGCCGAGGGGCTGCACCTGGTCAGCGACGAGACCTGGCGCGACACCCTGCACGACCCGCACGGCACCGTGCTGCTCAGCCCCGCCGAGATGCTGCCCGACCGGGTCACCGTCGTCACCGACCTGGCCGGGGCCCTGCTCCCGCCGGGCTGGCCGGCGGCGGTGGCGCGCTTCCCGGCGGGCGAGGACGGGAACGCGCTCCACGCGCGCGTGCTCGACGTGCTCACCGCGCTCGACGCGCGCGTCGCCTCCCCCGTCGCCGCCGCGGCGGTGTACGCGCTGTCCGAGCCCGGACCGGTCACCGCGCGCGTCGCCGACGCCGTACGCCTGCACGCGCGCGTGGCCGCCGCCGCGCACCGGGCCGTCGTCGCCGCGGGCGCCCTCGCCCGGCCCCCCTGCTGCGGCCGGCACCTGTACGTCGACCTCACCCCCCTGGCCCCCGCGCTCGGCGCGCACGGCGTCGGCGACGCCCAGGAGCTGGAGGACTTCCTCACCGCCCGGCTCGGCATGCCCGCACCGGGCGGCCACCGCTTCGGCGACGATCTCGAGGCACCGCGCGTACGGCTGTCCACCGCACCCCTGCTGGGCGACACCGCCGAACTGCGCGCGGAAGGCCTGAGTTCCCCCGCGCCCCTGGAACTGCCGCAGGTGCGAAGCGCGTTGACCCGGCTGACGACGGTCTTCGACGATCTCCGTGACGACGCCCGGCGACAGGAGTCCCCTCGATGACGCAGCGCCCCGAGTCGACCACGGGAACGGCCACCTCGGAGTCCGGCGCCCGGGAGGCCGGCGATCCGGCCGCCGCTCCGTACCCGCCGCCGGCCGCGCCCCGCCCGCTCGCCGAACGCCGGGTGTGGCCCCGCACCTTCCACGACCGGCTGACGTCCCCGCTGCCCGGTCTGAAGGCCCTCGCCCGCTTCGCCCGCGAGGGCACCGTACGGCCCACTCCGGACGGTCTCGCCGACGTCTCCCGGCTGCCCTGCGTCCCCGGCCCGCTGCCCCGCGTCGACGCCCGTACGGTCGCCGTCACCTGGGTGGGACACGCCAGCTGGGTGCTGCGGATCGGCGGGCTCACCGTGCTCACCGACCCGGTCTGGTCCCGCCGCATCCTCGGCACCCCCGCCCGGCTCACCCCCGTGGGCGTCGCCTGGGAGGCCCTGCCCCGCGTGGACGCGGTCGTCATCAGCCACAACCACTACGACCACCTGGACGCCCCCACCCTGCGCCGGCTCCCGCGCGACACCCCCGTGTTCGTGCCGGCCGGGCTCGCCCCCTGGTTCCACCGCCGCAGGTTCACCCGCGTCACCGAGCTCGACTGGTGGGAGGCCGCCGAACTCGGCGGAGTCCGCTTCGACTTCGTTCCGGCCCACCACTGGTCCAAGCGCACCCTCGCCGACACCTGCCGCTCCCTGTGGGGCGGCTGGGTGCTCACCGACCCCGGCGGACGGCGCGTCCACTTCGCCGGCGACACCGGCTACGGCCACTGGTTCTCCCGCATCGGCCGCCGCTACCCCGGTATCGACCTCACCCTGCTGCCCATCGGCGCCTACGCCCCCCGCTGGTGGCTGGCCGACGTCCACTGCGACCCGGAGGAGGCGGTACGCGCCGCCCAGGACCTCGGCGCGCGGCACATGGCCCCCATGCACTGGGGCACGTTCGTCCTCTCCGCCGAGCCGGTCCTGGAGCCGCTCACCCGGGTCCGCGCCGCCTGGGAGAAGACGGGCCTGCCCCGCGAGCACCTGTGGGACCTGCCGGTGGGCGGCTCCCGGATTCTGACCTGACCGGAGCCGCCCCGCGCCTCACCCCGCCGCCGTCCCCCGCATCCGCCGCCACAGGCCCGGGGCCACGCTGATCAGCACCGTCAGCACGATCGCCGCCAGCACGCCCTGCCACGGCTCGTCGAACAGCGAACCGCCGAGGACACCGATCAGCTGGTACGTCGCCGCCCAGGCCAGACAGGCCGGCAGATTGCCCCGCACGAAGCGCCGCACCGGCCACTTCGCGACCAGACAGGCCAGCATCACCGGCAGCCGCCCGGCCGGGATCAGCCGGGACAGCACCAGCACCGCCACCCCGTGGTCGGCGAGCTTCCGCTGCGCCTGCGCCAGCCGGTCCTCCGGGGCGCGTTCCCGGATCGCCTCCAGCCAGCGGGAGCCGTTCTTCGACTTCATCCCGCGCCGCCCCAGCCAGTACAGCGCCACGTCCCCGAGGAACGCCGCCAGCGACGCCGTCACGAACACCAGCGCCATCGAGAACGGTGCCGCCCGGTGGAAGGCGACCACGGCCGCCGAACTGACCAGCGCGCCCGTCGGCACCACCGGCACCAGCGCCCCGATCAGCACCAGCAGGAACAGCGAGGGGTAGCCGACGGCCTGCTGGGTGAACTCGGGCGCCACGGCGGGCAGGGCCGCGGGCGCGGCCACCGACGCCAGTGACGCACCGGCCGCCTGGCCCGGGGCGGCGGGAAGGATCACCGCGCGGCCTCCAGGCGCACGCGCTCCCCGTGCCCCAGCCGGTGCACCGACGCGCCGGGCGCGTGCCGGGCGGCCTGCCGCTCGAACTCGTGCCCCGGCGCGTGGAACTCGTGCGGGCGCACGGCGTCCATCCCGATCGGCCAGTACGTGCCGTAGTGCACCGGCACCGCGCTGGACGCCCCCAGCCGGGCCAGCGCCTCGGCCGCGCGCCCCGCGTCCAGATGGCCCTCGCCCAGGTACGGCCCCCAGCCGCCCACCGGGAGCAGCGCCACGTCGACCGGCCCGACCTCCTTGGCCATCTCGTCGAACAGGCCGGTGTCCCCGGCGAAGTACGTCCGCGCCTCGCCCTCCAGGACGTAGCCGAGGGCGGGGGAGCGGTGCGGCCCGACCGGCAGCCGCCGCCCGTCGTGCCGCGCGGGCACGGCTCGGACGACCAGTCCGCCGACCGTCGTCACATCGCCGGGCGCCACCTCGCTCACGCCGAGGTGCGTGAGCCGGCGCAGCCCCGGCACCGCGCGTCGTGCGCCCCGGGGCACGAGCAGGCGCGTACCCGGCGCGAGCCGGGCCAGCGACGGCACGTGCAGATGGTCGGCGTGCAGGTGGGAGACCAGGGCCACGTCCGCGTGCCGGGCCTCGGCCGGCGGCACCGCACCGCGCCGGCGCCGCAGGTGCGCGAGCCGGCGGGCGAACAGGGGGTCGGTGAGTACCCGCGTGTGCGAGTCCTCGACCGTGCAGGTGGCGTGACCCCACCACGTGACCTCCACCGGCACCTCTGCGCCTCCCTCGTACGACTCCCCGAAGCCTACGCGCAGGAGTGTGCGCGGCGCGGGGCGCGTGGAGACGGCAGGCCGGGCCTTCACCGCCGTACGACGCGGCGGTGAAGGCCCGGGTGCGCCGGCGGCTGTCGCCGCCGACGGCCGGGTACGACGGCCGTCGAGCCGTCGGCGGCCCGCGCGACCGGGGACGGAACGCCTCGTCCGGCCGTTGTGACAGGGTGGGGACGGGCCAGGTCGGCCGGGACGTGAGGTGTGCGGGGCGTGGGTGGCGAGCGGTGGCGACGGGTCGCCAGTCAGATCGGGCGGAGCGTCGCCGTGTGGGCGGTCTCCACGCTCACCATGCTGCTGCTCGCCGGCCTCCTGCCCGACTTCCGGCTGCGCTCGGCCGACGGCGACAGCGCCACGGACATCGCGGTCACCGCCGCCCTCGGCGCCGGCGCCTTCGGCCTGCTCTCCGCCCTGGTCTGGCCGCTGCTGGTGCGCCTGCTGCTGCTGGTGCCGGCGCTCGTCCTCGGTCTGCTGGTGTTCTTCCTCAACGGCGCCCTGCTCTGGCTGGCCCTGCAGGTCAACCCCGTCGAACGGGGCGCCGCCGCCCCGGAGACGGCCGTGGTGGTCGCGGCGGTGATGTCCGCCGTCGCCTCCGCCACCGGCGCCGCCCTCGCCGTGCGCGACGACGACGCCTACCGCCGCCGCCTCTACCGCCTCGCCGACCGCAGACGGGGCTCCGCCCCGCCCTGCCCCACCACCCCCGGCACCGTCTTCCTGCAACTCGACGGCGTCGGCCATGACGTGCTGCTGGCCGCCGTCGACAAGGGGCTGATGCCCACCGTCGCCCGCTGGCTCGGCACCGGCGACGGCGGCGACCACCCCTCCCACCGCCTCACCCCCTGGCGCACCGACTGGTCCAGCCAGACCGGCGCCAGCCAGCTCGGCATCCTGCACGGCAGCAACCACGACGTCCCCGCCTTCCGCTGGTACGAGAAGGCCCGCCGCGAGGTCATGGTCTGCAACCGGCCCACCAGCGCCGCCGAACTCCAGGCCCGCGCCATCGAGTACTCCGGCCACGCCGGGCTGCTGGCCCACGACGGTGCCAGCCGCGGCAACCTCTTCAGCGGCGGCGCCGACGAACAGGCCCTGGTGCTGTCCATCGCCACCCGCCGCCGCGGCCCGGCGGCCCGCTCCCGCGCGGGCTACTTCGCCTACTTCTCCGACCCCGCCAACGCCGTGCGCACCGCGCTGTCCTTCGTCGCCGAGGTGGGCCGGGAGATCGGCCAGTCCACCCGGGCCCGGTTGGGCAAGCAGCGTCCGCGCGTCTCGCGCGGCGGTCTCTACCCGTTCGTCCGGGCCTTCGCGACCGTCGTCGAACGGGACGTCGTCGTCGCCGCCGTGACCGGCGACCTGCTGGCCGGCCGCACCGCCGTCTACGCGGACCTGGTGGCCTACGACGAGGTCGCCCACCACTCCGGGCCCGTGAGCCGGGACACCGAGAAGGTCCTCCAGCGCCTCGACCGGGCCCTCGCCCTGATCGAGAACGTCGCCGAGCACGCCCCCCGCCCGTACCGGATCGTCGTCCTCTCCGACCACGGGCAGAGCCCCGGCGAGACCTTCCGCTCCCGCTACGGCCTCACCCTCGGCGACCTGGTGCGGGCCGGCTGCGGACTGCCCGTGCCGCGCCGGGCCCGGCGCACCCACAGCGGCGCGGAGGCCCGCGCGGCCGTCCGGGCGGCGCTGCGCCGGCCCGTGGAGGAGGGCGCCGAGCACTACCGCCCCTCCCGCGGCTCCGAACCCGTCGTGCTCGCCTCCGGCAACCTGGGCCTGATCTCCTTCCCTGACGTGCCGCACCGGATGACCAAGGAGGAGATCGACGCCCGCCACCCCGCGCTGCTGCCGACCCTCGCCAACCACCCCGGCATCGGCTTCCTCCTGGTCCGCAGCGAACGCCACGGCGGGGTCGTCCTCGGCGCGTACGGCGCGGAGATCCCGCTGGACGAGCTGGACGACAACCCCGGCCCGCTGGCCGCGTTCGGTCCCGGCGCCGCCGACGTCGTGCGCCGCACCCACACCTTCCCGCACACCGCCGACATCATGGTCAACTCCTTCCACGACCCCGCCGACGGAGAGGTCCTCGCCTTCGAGGAGCAGATCGGCTCCCACGGCGGCCTCGGCGGCGCCCAGTCCCGCCCCTTCCTGCTCTCCCCCCTCGCGCTGTCCGCGCCCGTCCACGACGGAACGGACCTCACCGGCGCCGAACAGGTCCACCGGGTGCTGCGCCGCTGGCTGACCGAGTCGGACGAGGCGGACGTGCCGACGGAGCCGGACCGGGAACGCGCGGCCTGACCGCACCGCCGGGCGCCGGAAATTCGGCTGCGTGAGCGATCGCCGCGGCCCACACTGGGCGTGTCTCCCCCTTCCTCACACCCCTGGAGTCGCTGCGTGCAGGCAGCCGTCACCGTCACCCCCGCCCGCATCCCGGAGCTGCTGCTCGGTCTCGCGACCGTGCGGCCGGTGTTCCTCTGGGGCGCGCCCGGCATCGGAAAGTCCTCCCTGGTCCGGGAGTTCGCCGAGTCACTGGGGCTGGAGTGCGTGAGCCTGCTGGGCACCCAGCTCGCCCCCGAGGACCTCATCGGCGTCCCGCAGATCCGCGACGGCCGCTCGGTGTTCTGCCCGCCGGAGGCGATCGCCCGCGACGAGCCGTACTGCCTGTTCCTGGACGAGCTCAACGCGGCCACCCCGGACGTGCAGAAGGCGTTCTACTCGCTGATCCTGGACCGCCGCATCGGCGACTACGAGCTGCCCAAGGGCTCCATCGTCATCGGCGCCGGCAACCGCGCCACCGACAACGCGCTCGCCCGCCCCATCGCCTCCGCGCTCGTCAACCGCCTCACCCACGTCCACCTGGAGGCGTCCCCGAAGGACTGGCTGGTGTGGGCGGGGAACAACGGCATCCACCCGTGGATCACCGACCACCTCACCGACCGCCCCGACCACCTGTGGTCCAAGCCGCCGAAGACCGAGGAGCCGTTCTCCACCCCCCGCTCCTGGCACATGCTCTCCGACGCGCTGCACTCCTTCGGCCGCGACCTCGACGAGGACACCCTGAAGGTCCTCGCGCACGGCACGCTCACCCCCGCGCACGCCACCGCCTTCTGCGGCTACGTCAAGATCGTGCGCAGCCGCTTCGGCATCGACGCCGTCATCAAGGGCGAGGCCCGCTGGCCGCACCGCCTGGAGGACCGCGACCTGCTCTACTACCTCGCCGAGTCGTTCCGCGGACGCCTCGTCAAGGAACTCCCGGCGACCAAGGAGCACATGTCGGCGAACGGCCGCCAGACCGCGTACCGCGCCAAGTCGCTGCTGGTGCAGCTCGCCGAGATCTCCGTCGAGGTCGCCCAGACCGTCATCGCCTCCGACGGCGACGGCAACCCGGTCCTGCCCTCCTGGTTCCTCGTCGAGGCGGCCCGCGACATGCCCCGGCTGGTGGAGGCGCGCCGGTGAGCCGTGCCCGTACGAAGGGACCGAAGAAGCGCGACCTCGCGCAGGAGGCGTTCGACGCGGGACTGCAACTGGTGCGGGCCAACCCGGCGCTGGCCGCCGTCGAGTTCGACGTCTGCCGCCGGGAGGACTGCGAGCTCGCACCCCGGGAGGGACTGGTGCGGGTGGACTCCGAGGCCGTCCTGCACGCCCACCCGGACCGCATGGCCGACCCGGACGCCTGGGCCTGGGCCCTCGCGCACGCCGTCCTCCACCTCGGCTTCGGCCATGTCCCGGCCGCCAAGGGCACGCGCGAGCAGCCGGACCACTGCGAGCTCGCCGCCCGCTGCGTGGTCGTCAACCGCTTCCTGCTCGGCTTCCCCATCGGCACGGCGCCCGACCACCTGCCCGCCGCCTACCCCGACGGCGACGAGGAGCGGCTCGCCGCCCGCTGGCGCCGGGACGGCGTCCCGGCCGTGTACGAGTGCTGCGGCACGGCGGCCGGCGAGGCGGACCTGTTCCTCCAGGAGTGGCACGGCTGGTACGGGCAGCCGCCGGACCACCAGCTGGCGTTCGCCACCGCCCTCACCCGCACCGTGTCCGCAGCGATGGACATGGCGGGCGGCCGCCGCGACAGCCTGGACGGCAAGCCGGCCCCACGACGCCCCTGGGAGCGGGCGCTGAGCTGGTTCGTCTCCTCCTACCCCCTGCTCGGCGGGATCGCCTCCGGCATCACCCTCGTCGCCGACGCCGAACTCGCCCGCGCCCACGGCATCTCCGTCGCCGCCGTCAACGCCGAGGCCGGCGAGATCTACGTCAACCCGCTGCGGCGGTTCGACGACGAGGAATGGCGGTTCGTCCTCGCGCACGAGATGCTGCACGCCGCCCTGCGCCACGGCGACCGCTGCGGCGGCCGCGACCCGTACCTGTTCAACGTCGCCTGCGACTACGTCATCAACGGCTGGCTGGAGGAGATGCGGGTCGGCACCATGCCCGAGGGCCTGCTGTACGACAAGGAGCTCGCCGGACTGTCCGCCGAGGAGGTCTACGACCGGATCACCGTCGACCTCCGGCGGATGCGCCGGCTGGCCACCCTGCGCGGCAAGGGGCTCGGCGACGTCCTCGGCGCCCCGCTCGGTCCGCCCCGGGACCGCGTCGACCTCGACGGCTTCTACCGCCGGGGTCTCGCCCGGGGCCTGGACCTGCACGATCAGCAGGAGCGCGGTTTCCTGCCCGCCGGCCTGGTCCAGGAGATCCGCGCGCTCAGCCACCCGCCGGTGCCCTGGGACGCCCGCCTCGCCCGCTGGTTCGACGAGTTCGTGCCGCGCCCCGAGCCGCTCCGGTCGTACGCGCGTCCCTCCCGGCGTCAGGCGTCCACCCCCGACATCCCCCGCGCCGGGCGCTGTTTCCCGCCCGAGGAGATCGCCCGCTGCACCTTCGGCGTCGTCCTGGACACCTCCGGCTCCATGGACCGCGTCCTGCTCGGCAAGGCGCTCGGCGCCATCGCCTCCTACGCCGAGGCCCGCGACGTACCGGCCGCCCGCGTGGTGTTCTGCGACGCGGCACCGCACGACGCGGGGTACGTGCCGGTCACCGAGATCGCGGGACGGGTGCGGGTGCACGGCCGGGGCGGCACCGTCCTGCAGCCCGGCATCGATTTCCTCCAGCGCGCCGACGACTTCCCGCCCACCGCGCCGGTCCTGGTCATCACCGACGGCTGGTGCGACGTCCTGCGGGTCCGGCGCGAGCACGCCTATCTGATCCCGCAGGGCGCGCGGCTGCCGTTCACCGCGAGGGGGCCCGTCTTCCGGGTGAGTTGAGCCGTGATGTGATCGGATGGGGGCGGGCACCCGGCGACCCGGGCGCCCGGACCGAGCACCGCCGGACACACGGCCGGACATTTTCGAAAGGATGCGTCATGGCAGCCACGCGCTCCGCACACACCGTTTGGGAAGGCAGTCTCTTCAAGGGCAGCGGGGTCGTCGCCTTCGACTCCTCCGGCAGCATCGCCGAGCAGCCGGTCACCTGGGCGTCGCGGGCCGAGGAGGCGAACGGGAAGACCAGCCCGGAGGAGCTGATCGCCGCCGCGCACTCCAGCTGCTTCTCGATGGCCCTCTCCAACGGTCTCGACAAGGCCGGCACCCCGCCGACCAAGCTGACCACCTCCGCCGACGTCACCTTCGTGCCCGGTGAGGGCATCACCGGCATCCACCTCACCGTCGAGGGCACCGTCCCCGGCCTGGACGAGGCCGGTTTCGTCGCCGCCGCCGAGGACGCCAAGGTGAACTGCCCCGTCAGCCAGGCGCTGAAGGGCACGAACATCACCCTGACGGCGAAGCTCGCCTGACCCGCTCGCCGCACCGCACCACCGCAGGCCGCTCCCCTCCGGGGCGGCCTGCGGCACGTCCCCTCCCGGAGCCGACCACCATGACGCCACGCCCCGCCGTCTCCGCCCACCAGGGAGGATCCGAGCGCGCCGCCCCGGCGACCTGGGAGGCGTACGAGGACGCGCTCGCGTCCGGCGCGGAGTACGTCGAGTTCGACGTGCGGCGCACCGCGGACGGGGTCTTCGTCGTCCACCACGACCCCCGCGTACGCCACACCGGCCCGCCGCTGGCCGCGCTCACCCACGCCGAGCTGAACGAGCGCGCCGGATACCCCGTGCCCGTCGTGGACGAGGTCATGGAGCTGGTCGCCGGGAAACTCGTCGCCCATCTGGATCTCAAGGAGACCGGCCACGAGCGGGAGCTGATCGACCGCGCGGTCGCCCTGCTGGGCGAGGACGGATTCGTCGCCACCACCCTCGAGGACCGCTCCGTCGCCGCCATCACCGCCGCCCGTCCACGGGTACGCACCGTGCTGTCCCTCGGCCGGGACGGCAAGGACATCCGCCGGGGCCGGCTGGTGCGGACCCGGATCGGCGAGCTGCTGCCCCTGCGCCGCGTCCGCGCCTGCGGCGCCCACGGGGTCGCCGCGCACTGGCGCCTGGCCCGCGCCACCGTACTGCGCGAGGCGGCGCGGGGCGGACTGTTCACCATGGTGTGGACGGTCAACGAGGACGCGGCGCTGCGCGGCTTCCTCGGCGACCCGCGCGTGGACGTGCTGATCACCGACCGGCCCCGCCGCGCCGTGGCCCTGCGGGACGCGGACCCCGCTCGTTGACAACCACCCGCTCACACTATTGACAACAGGCCGCTCAAGTTTTGTGCTGGAAGTCCGGAGAGGTGCCCTGGCGGAAGGGGACAGCGATGGGACGTGCGGTCGGAATCGACCTGGGAACCACGAACTCGGTGGTGGCCGTGCTGGAGGGCGGTGAGCCCACCGTCATCGCCAACGCGGAGGGCGCGCGCACCACCCCCTCGGTCGTGGCCTTCGCCAAGAACAGCGAGGTGCTGGTCGGCGAGGTCGCCAAACGGCAGGCCGTGACGAACGTCGAACGCACCGCCCGCTCGGTCAAGCGCTACATGGGCGACGCGCACTGGCGCTTCCCCGAGCAGGGCTCCGTCGACGGCACCCGCTACCGGGCGCAGGAACTGTCCGCCCGGGTGCTGCAGAAGCTGCGCCGGGACGCCGAGTCCTACCTCGGCGAGGACGTCACCGACGCGGTCATCACCGTGCCGGCGTACTTCGACGACACCCAGCGGCAGGCCACCAAGGAGGCCGGGGAGATCGCCGGCCTGAAGGTGCTCAGGATCATCAACGAGCCGACGGCGGCGGCCCTGGCGTACGGCCTGGACAAGGAGAACGACCAGACCGTCCTCGTCTTCGACCTGGGCGGCGGCACCTTCGACGTGTCACTGCTCGACATGGGCGAGGGCGTCATCGAGGTGAAGGCCACCAACGGCGACACCCACCTCGGCGGCGACGACTGGGACCAGCGCCTCGTGGAGTACCTCACCAAGCGCTTCAAGGGGCAGTACGGCGTCGACCTGGCGCAGGACAAGATGGCCGTGCAGCGGCTGCGCGAGGCCGCCGAGAAGGCGAAGATCGAACTGTCCTCCTCGTCGGAGACCACCGTCAACCTGCCCTACATCACCGCCTCCGCCGAAGGGCCCCTGCACCTCGACGAGAAGCTCACCCGCGCCCAGTTCCAGGAACTCACCGAGGACCTCCTGGAGCGCTGCAAGAAGCCCTTCCACCAGGCCGTCAAGGACGCCGGCGTGCAGCTCTCCGCCATCGACCACGTCATCCTCGTCGGCGGCTCCACCCGGATGCCCGCCGTCACCGACCTGGTCCGCGAACTCACCGGCAAGGAGCCGCACAAGGGCGTCAACCCCGACGAGGTCGTGGCCCTCGGCGCCGCCCTCCAGGCGGGCGTCCTGCGCGGCGACGTCAAGGACGTGCTGCTCCTCGACGTCACCCCGCTGTCCCTGGGCATCGAGACCAAGGGCGGCATCATGACCAGGCTGATCGAACGCAACACCACGATCCCCACCCGGCGTTCGGAGATCTTCACCACCGCCACCGACAACCAGCCCTCGGTCGGCATCCAGGTCTACCAGGGCGAACGCGAGATCGCCGCCTACAACAAGAAGCTGGGCGTCTTCGACCTCACCGGCCTGCCCCCGGCCCCGCGCGGCGTCCCGCAGATCGAGGTGGCCTTCGACATCGACGCCAACGGGATCATGCACGTCTCCGCCAAGGACCTCGCCACCGGACGCGAACAGAAGATGACCGTCACCGGCGGCTCGGCCCTCCCCAAGGACGACATCGACCGCATGATGCGCGACGCCGAGCAGTACGCCGAGGAGGACCGCAAGCGCCGCGAGGCCGCCGAGACCCGCAACCAGGCCGAACAACTCGTCTACCAGACCGAGCGGTTCCTGCGGGACAACAGCGACAAGGTGCCCGGCGAGACCAGGACCGAGGTGGAGTCGGCCGTCACGGAGGTGAAGCGGCTGCTGGAGCAGGAGTCCTCCGACACCGCCGCACTGCGCACCGCCGTCGAGAAACTCGCCACCGTCAGCCAGAAGATGGGCCAGGCGATGTACGAGCAGGCCCAGCAGACCCCGGCCGGGGGAACCGAACAGCCCACCCCGCCGCAGGAGGACGACGGCGTCGTCGACGCGGAGATCGTCGACGAGGACAAGGACACCGGCCGCCGGGAGAACGGCGCGGCCTGACCCGCCGCACCGGTCAGGGCTTGCGGGCGACCCCCGCGTACACCGGCACGATGCCCTCCGCCTGCGCCGCCACGTCCTCCGCCGCCGGACGCCACCCGTGCACCGGGATCACCCCC
Organism: Streptomyces sp. AC558_RSS880; assembly: GCF_019049255.1. GTDB lineage: Bacteria > Actinomycetota > Actinomycetes > Streptomycetales > Streptomycetaceae > Streptomyces. Next base: position 181,704 of record NZ_JAGMUJ010000159.1, read on the forward strand.
GGGCCCAGCAGCTCAAGGCCGGTGAAGAAGCGCGAGAACGCGGCCAGCGGGCGCGGGTGGAAGGGCGTACCGCTGCGCCCGAAGAGGTGCGCCGCCCGCTCCACGGCCTCCGGACTCAGATCGGGCGTGACCTGGGAGAGGATCAGATAGCTCCCCGGCGCCAGCGCGGCCGTGTACCGCTCCAGCAGGCCGTACACGTCGTCGCCGTCCGGATCGTCGTCCAGGTAGTGGGTCAGCGCGACCAGCGACAGCGCCACGGGCCGGCCGAGGTCCAGCGACTCGGCCGCCCGGCGCAGCAGCGTGTCCGCGTCCCGCACATCGGCGTGCACGTACCGCGTGCCGCCCTCGGCGGTGCCGTGCAGCAGCGCCTCGGCGTGCCGCAGCACGATCGGGTCGTTGTCCGCGTACACCACGCGGGACTCCGCGGCGACGCCCTGCGCCACCTGGTGCAGATTGGGCTCCGTGGGGATGCCCGTGCCGATGTCCAGGAACTGGCGTATCCCGGCCTCGGCGACGGTGCGCACGGCCCGGTGCATGAACCGGCGGTTGGCCCGCGCCCCGCGTAACACCGTGTCGTCCGCCGCGAGGATCTTCCGCGCCAGCTCCTCGTCCACCGGGTAGTTGTCCTTGCCGCCGAGCCACCAGTCGTAGACCCGTGCCGGATGCGGCCGGCTGGTGTCGATGCGGACGGGCGCGGCGTCGGATCCGGTCATGGACGGTCCTCTCCTCGTGGATGCGTGGACGCGTGGATGCGAAGGCTCGCTCGTGCGCGCGGCTCAGTAGTGCTCGCGGCACTCCCGCAGCAGTTTCTCGGTGCGCTGGGCCGAGGCCGCCCGCGCCGTCATGTGGTCCAGGACCTCCAGATGCGCCGACACCTCCTTGCGGGAGTCCAGGTACAGGGCGCCGGTCAGGTACTCGGTGAACACCATGTCCGGCAGCTCCGGCTCGGCGAACCGGAACAGCGAGAACGGCGCGTACGTCCCCGGGTGCGGTCCGTCCGCGAACTCGGCGATCTGCAGCGTGATCCGGTCCCGCGCGGACCACTCCAGGAGCTTGTCGAGCTGGTCGCGCATCACCCGGCCGTCGACGCTCACCGGACGGCGCAGCACCGTCTCCTCCATCAGCACCCACAGGTGCGGCGGGTCGGGGCGCTCGAGCAGCCGCTGGCGCTCCATGCGCAGCGCCACGTGCCGTTCGACCGCCTCGGGCCCGATGTTCCCGATCGTCCCGGCCTCCAGTACGGCGCGCGCGTACCCCTCGGTCTGCAGCAGCCCCGGCACGAAGTGCGGCTCGTAGGAGCGGATGATACGGGCGGCGCCCTCCAGGCTCACGTACATGCTGAACCACTCGGGCAGCACGTCGCCGTACCGCTGCCACCAGCCCGGCCGGTTCGCCTCCTCGGCGAGCTCGACGAACGCGGCGGACTCGCCCTCGGGCACCCCGTAGGCGCTCAGCAGCAGCTGGACGTACGGGATCTTCAGCGCGACCTCGGCGGTCTCCATCCGCCGTACGGTCGCGGGCGCCACCCGCAGGACGCGGGCGGCCTCCTCCCGCGAGAGGCCCGCCGTCTCCCTCAGTTCCTGAAGCCGCCTTCCCAGGACCACCTGGCCCACGGTGGGTGCGGCCCGCCGCTCACTCACGCCACGCCTCCCCAACGCGCCCGGGCATGCGCCCAGTCTGTCATGTTCCTCCGACCCTCTCACGAGCCGCAGGTCACCGCCCTGTTTCGCTGGTCCTCGCCGCATTACCCGGCAGGTAATCGACCCGGCCCCACCCGCGCGGGATCGTGGACGCACCGGGTTCCGGGCCGGCGCACTCCGGCCCGGAACCCGGCAACCGATCCCGACGAAGGGTGATACGTCATGTCCGCGACCCAGCTCGCCGTGCTCGCCCGGACCGTGGAGCCGCAGCGGATGCTGCGCCGCTTCCTGGCCCTCGACGCCGTGGTGACCGGTGCCAACGCCGTCGCCTACCTCACCCTCTCCGGACCGCTCGGCCGGTTCCTCGGGGCCGGTTCCGGCCTGCTGCTCGGGCTCGGCGCGTTCCTCGCGGTGTACGCGGCCGGCGTGGGCCTGCTGGCCGCCCGGCCGCACCCGCCGGCGCCCGGCGTGCGGATCGTCGTCGAGGCCAACCTCGCCTGGACGGCGGTGAGTCTCGCCGCCCTCGCGCTGTGGCTCACCCCGACCACGGCGGGCGCGGTGTGGACGGTCCTCCAGGCGCTCACCGTGGCGGGCTTCGCCCTGCTCCAGCACAGGGCGCTGAAGGAGCGTCAGCTCAGCCAGGACTGAAGGTACTTGGCCGTCGCCGGGTCCGCCGGGAGCAGCGTCTCCACGGCCAGCTCGGCGACGGTCACGTCCATGGGCGTGTTGAACGTGGAGATCGACGACACGAACGACAGCGTCTGTCCCCCGTGCTCGATCAGCATCGGCAGCGCGAAGTACGCCACCGGCTCGGCCGGTTCCTCCGGCCGGCCGGCGGTGTCCGGCACCGGGAACGCCGCCACCTCGTCGTACAGCGCCCGCAGCCGCTCCGAGCGGTGCAGGGCGATCTGCCGCCGCATCTGCTCCAGCAGATGTCCGCGCCACTCCCGCAGGTTCCGGATCCGCGGCGCCAGCCCCCGCGGGTGCAGGGTGAGCCGCACCGCGTTCAGCGGCGGCGTCAGCAGGGACTCCGGGACGCCGTCGAACAGCGCCACGACCCCCCGGTTGGCCGCCACGACGTCGTACACCGCGTCCACCACCAGCGCCGGATACGGCTCGAAGCCGGTGATCAGCCGCTCGACGCCCTCGCGCACCACGTCCAGCGCGGGGTCGCCCAGCGGGGTCTCCGGGTAGTGGGGCGCGTAACCGGCCGCCAGCAGCAGCGCGTTGCGCTCCCGCACCGGGACGTCCAGGTGCTCGGCCAGCCGCAGCACCATCTCCTCGCTGGGCCGGGAGCGGCCGGTCTCGATGAAGCTGATGTGCCGGGCGGAGGAATCGGCGCGCAGGGCCAGCTCCAGCTGGCTGACCCGCCGCTGCTCCCGCCAGGCGCGCAGCAGCGGGCCCACGCCCCCGGTGCGGGAAGCGGTACCGGACGTGACAGTGGTCATGGCAGGACGGTAATCGAGAAACGGCCCTGCCGGGGAGCCGCCCGTCTCCGGCCGGGCCTCCGGGGGGCTTCTGTGGCAGCCTGGGAGTCCCGCACGGATCACGAGGCCCGAACCGGCGAAGGAGCGCAGCCCATGCCCGTCGAACCGCTGTCGCAGAAGGAGATCGAGGACCGGCTGGCCGAGCTGCCGGGCTGGTCGCTCGACGGTGACCGGCTCACCCGCTCCTACCGGCTCGGCTCGCACGTCGCGGCGACCGCGATGGTCGTCCACATCGCCCAGGTGCAGGAGGAGCTCGACCACCACTCCGACCTCACCCTCGGCTACAACACCGTGGCCCTGTCCGTGCACACCCACAGCGCGGGCGGCGTCGTCACCGAGAAGGACCTCGAGCTCGCCCGCAGGGTGGAGGACCTGGCACCCGGACACGGTGCACACTGAGGCGCGTGCTGGACTACGACGAGGAAGCGGAACGGTACGACGCCTCACGCGGCGGTGAACCACGGGCGGCGGCCGCCGCCGACGCCGTGCTGGGCCTCGTACCGGGCGGTGCGCGGGACCTGCTGGACGTGGCGTGCGGCACCGGCATCGTGACCCGGCGGTTCGCCGCCGCCCGCGCCGGTCTGCGGGTGACGGGCGCCGACCTCTCCCCGGCGATGACCCGGATGGCCGCCGCCCGCCTGCCGGGCGCCGTGGTCCGCGCCGACAGCCGCCGGCTGCCCTTCGACGACGCCCGGTTCGACGCCGTGGTCAGCGTGTGGCTGCTGCACCTGTTGTCAGGACCCGAGGACGTACGGGCGGTCGTCGCCGAGTGCGCCCGCGTGCTGCGGCCCGGCGGGGTGTACGTCACCACCGTCCACAAGGGCGCCTCGCACAACGTCGGCAGCGACATCGACGCGGTCCTCGCCGCCCGCCCGCCCAGCCCGGTCCCCGACGACCCCGACGCCGTCGGGGCCTGCGCCGCCGCGCACGGCCTGCTCCCCGCCGGGGAGGCCCGCTTCCGGGGCCACGGGCAGGGCCGCAGCCCCCGCCGCACCATCGCGGACCTGCGGCGCGGCTGGTTCGTCACCCTGCCGCCCGGAGAGCCGGTCGCCGAGGAGTTCGCCGCCCGCCTGGCCGCACTCCCGGACCAGGACCGGCCCCGCCCCGACCCCGTGTTCCGCCTCCGGGCGTACCGGAAGCGGAAGGACGGCAACCTGGAGCGCCCCGGCGGCGACCAATAGGCGGAACCCACCCGTCCTCCCAGGAGGTCCGTCCCGTGACCCACCCCCACAGGCACCGCAGACGCCGTGTCGTCCTTCCCGCGGCGCTCGCCGTGGCGGCGCTGGCCGGCGCCGGTCTGACCGCGCTGTCGGACGCGCCCGCCGAGGCCGCCACCGCACGGCAGGTCGAGAAGCTGGACCGCGGCGTCGTCAGCGTGTACACCGGCAGCGGGAACCTGGTCAGCTGGCGCTGGCTCGGCACCGACCCGGACGACGTCGCCTTCAACGTCTACCGGGCCGGCACCAAGGTCAACTCCAGTCCGATCACCGGCTCCACCACCTACTTCCACTCCGGCGCGCCCTCCCACGCCGACTACACCGTCCGCGCGGTGGTGAACGGCACCGAGCAGGGCGACTCGGTGCACGCGATCCAGTTCCGCGCCGGCTACAAGGACGTGCCGATCAGCCCGCCGTCCGGCGGCACCACCCCCGACGGCGTCTCCTACACCTACGAGGCCAACGACGCCTCCGTCGGCGACCTCGACGGCGACGGCGCCCTCGACATCGTGCTCAAGTGGCAGCCCACCAACGCTAAGGACAACTCCCAGTCCGGCTACACCGGCAACACGATCGTCGACGGCGTCAAGCTGGACGGCACCCGGCTGTGGCGCGTCGACCTGGGCCGCAACATCCGCTCCGGCGCCCACTACACGCAGTTCCAGGTGTACGACTACGACGGCGACGGCAAGGCCGAGGTCGCCATGAAGACCGCCGACGGCACGAAGGACGGCACCGGAGCGGTCATCGGCAGCTCCTCCGCCGACCACCGCAACTCCAGCGGGTACATCCTCTCCGGCCCCGAGTTCCTGACGATGTTCAACGGGCAGACCGGCAAGGCGATGGGCACCGTCGACTACGTCCCGGCCCGCGGCACGGTCTCCTCCTGGGGCGACTCCTACGGCAACCGCGTCGACCGCTTCCTCGCCGGCACCGCGTACCTGGACGGCGCCCGCCCCTCCCTGATCATGGCGCGGGGTTACTACACCCGCTCGGTCATCGCGGCCTGGGACTGGCGGAACGGCCAGTTCACCCGCCGCTGGACCTTCGACACCAACTCCTCCACCAACAGCGGCAAGGGCTACGACGGCCAGGGCTCCCACGCCCTCTCCGTCGGTGACGTCGACAACGACGGCCGGGACGAGATCGTCTACGGCTCGATGGCCGTCGACGACAACGGCAACGGCCTGTGGACCGCCAGGACCGGCCACGGCGACGCCCAGCACCTCGGCGACCTCGACCCGTCGACCTCCGGCCTGGAGTACTACAAGGTCTCCGAGTCCACGAGCCAGCCCGCCGCGCTGTACGTCAACCCCGCGAACGGCGCGGTGCGTTGGAAGCTGGGCGCCTGCTGCGACAACGGCCGCGGGGTCGCGGGGGACGTCTGGTCGGGCAACTCCGGCCCGGAGATGTGGTCCTCCTCCGACAGCTCCGTCCGCGACGAGGGCGGCGCCACCAAGGGCCGTAAGCCCTCCTCCGCCAACTTCCTCTCCTGGTGGGACGGCGACCCGGTCCGCGAACTCCTCGACGGCACCCGCATCGACAAGTACGGCACGTCCTCCGACACCCGCCTGCTGACCGGCTCGGGCGTGTCGTCGAACAACGGCACCAAGGCCACCCCGGTCCTGTCCGGTGACATCCTGGGCGACTGGCGCGAGGAGGTCGTCTGGCGCACCAGCGACAACAAGAACCTGCGCATCTACTCCACTCCCCACGACACGGACCGCAGGATCACCACGCTCCTCCACGACACCCTCTACCGCACCTCGCTGGCCTGGCAGAACACCGCCTACAACCAGCCCCCGCACACCGGCTTCTTCATCGGCGCCGACATGCCCACCCCGACCAGGCCCACGGTCTTCACCCCCTGAGCGGACGAACCCCGGCCCGCCCGCACCGAGTGCGGGCGGGCCGGGGTGTACCGGGTCATCTCACCGCGCAGGTCTCCCCGCCCAGCTTGAAGGCCGTGGGCTCGGTGTTGGCCGCCGATCTGCTCGCCGTGAAGCCGAAGGCCGCCGACGAGCCCGCCGCCACCGTGCCGTTCCAGTCGGTGTTGCGGACCGTCACCGCCGGACCCGACTGGGTGGGGGACCCGTTCCAGAGCTGGGAGATCTTCTGGCCGTCCGCGAAGGACCAGGTCAGGGACCAGCCGTTCCAGGCGGTCGTGCCCGTGTTGGTCAGCTGGACGTCGGCCTGGAAGCCGTCGGCCCACTGGTTGGTGACCTTGTAGGTCACCTCGCAGGCGCCGGTCGGCTCGGGGTCGGGCCCACCCGGGTCCGGCTCCGTGCCGCCGGTGTCCGAGGTGTCGCCGTAGACGACGCCGCGGCCGTTGGTCGCCACGTAGACACGGCCGTAGACCCGCGGGTCACCGGTGATGGCCGCGCCCGTCCAGCCCCACTGGTGGGCGTCGTCGTTGACGCGGGTCCAGGTCGCGCCCTTGTCCGTGGAGCGGAAGATGCCGCGTACGCCGTCGATCTCCGCGCTGGTGAAGAGGGTCTGGTACGAGGCGCCCGGCGCCGCCTTGCCGAAGCCGACGGTGTCGGCCTCGTCGACGTTCGACAGCTTGGTGAACGTCGCGCCCGAGTCCGTGGAGTGCCACAGGCCGTACGGCCCGTCGCTCGCCCCGCCCGCCAGCCAGACGTCGCCCTTCGCCCCCGGGAGTGCCTTGAAGCGCACGCTGTCGCCGGCCGGGAGCCCCGTCGCGGACGAGGCCGTGAACGTCGCGCCGCCGTCCGTACTGACGTAGAACTTCCCGGACTTGAAGCCGTAGAACGTCTTCGGGTCCACCCGGTCGGACTCGACGACCGCCCCCGCCGGGATGCCGCTCGACGCCGACCAGGACGTGCCGAAACCGGTCGCGTAGTGCACGCCCGCGCCCTGCGGGCTCCACACGAACCGGCTGCCGTCGGCCGCCGCCGCGACCGTGCCGCCGCCGCTCACGCCCGAAGGGTCCGTCCCCGCGAACCAGTTGGCGCCGTTGTCGGTCGAGAACGCGATGTGCGGACCGGAGTCCAGGTTGCCGGCCCGTACCACCGTGTTCGGGTTGGACTCGGCGAAGTCGAGACTGGTCGTCGACGTGAAGTTCGGCTGGGTGAACATCATCGGCGGCACCTTGGTCAGGTCCGTGTGCCGGAAGCCGCCGATGTCACCGAGCGCGCTGATCAGCGGCGCGCCCGACGGGGGAGAGATCAGGTCGTTGACGGCCGTCTCCTCCAGGCCCCGCACCATCGGGGTGATGGTGAACGAGGTGTCGTCGTCCCAGTTCGTCAGGTTCTGGGTGCCGTAGATCGTCGCGCCCGTCCCGTACATCATCCGGTCGGAGTCGAACGGGTCGATCTCCAGCGCCTCCGTCATCCACCCCAGTTTCGGGGTCTGTTCGGGCGGCGACGGGTTCGCGCCCCAGGTCAGCCAGGGGGAGGACGAGACGTCCATCGTGTAGCGGTTCTCGCGGTCGGGGTACGAGGTGTAGCTCCACGCCTGTGTCCAGGTCCCGCCGCTGTCCGTCGAGCGGAAGATCTGCGTGTCCGGCCACCAGGAGCTGTACGCCGTCGCCATCACCGTGCCGGGGTTCTGCCGGTCCACGGTCAGGCCGCTGAAGCCGTAGTAGGTGTCGGCCTCCGCCACCGGGCTGATGTCCGTCCAGGTGCCGGTCGCCGTCGCGTACCGGTACAGCCGGCCCTTGCCGCCGTCGTACGGGCCGCCGGTGTCGCTGTAGGCCAGGTACAGGTAGCCGTTCTCGGCGTCGAGGACACCCTTGTGCGCCAGGTGGCCCGTCGGCTGGCCGGCGACGCGCTGCCAGGTCACGCCCGCGTCCGTCGACCGGTAGACCGCGTTCTCCTTGTCGGCGACCCCGACGTAGACCGTCTTCGTCGCCGTCCCCGCGCTGCCCGTCGACTCGTCGAAGGTGACCCAGACGATGCCCTGGTTGTCGGACGCGTACCCGGACGTGTCACTCGGATCCTGGGCGTAGTTCCCGGGGTTGGGGAACGCCGTCACCTCGGACCAGGTGGCGCCCGCGTCGGTCGACCGCCAGAGTCCGTGGCCGCTGGGCGCGCCCAGGTACAGCACGTCGTTGTCGTGGGGGTCGACCGCCAGCCGTTCCCCCATGCCCCGTCCCGGCATGTTCCCGCCCAGCTTGAACGGCAGGTCCGCCTTCTTCCAGCTCGCGCCCCGGTCCGTGGAGCGCAGCACCGCGCCGTTCGTCGGGTCCCAGTCGTTGGTGTACGTGCCGACCGCCGCGTACACCCGGTCGGGGTCGGCGGAGTCGGAGGCGAGGCTCACCACACCGGTGTGCCCCCAGTCGTCCCAGCCGACCGAGTCCAGCAGCGGGGTCCAGGTCTTCGTCGACTCCTGCCAGCGGTAGGCGCCGCCGATGTCGGTGCGGGCGTAGGCCAGGTCCTTCTCACTGCGGTTGAAGACGATGCCGGGCACGAAACCGCCGCCGTCGATGCGCGCGTTCTTCCAGGTGTAGGTGTCGGCGGCGAGCGTGGTGGCCGGCTCCGGGGCGCCGGCGGCCAGGGCGGGCGGGCCGCCCGCGAGCAGACCGGCCGCCAGCGCGAGCACGGCCGTGAGGACACGGGTTCTTCGCACGGTGCGTTCCTTCCTCTTGGGGGGAGGGGGGAGTGGGGAGCGTGCGAGGGCCGGGCGGCCCCACCGTGCGCGAGTGGGACCGCCCGGCCGCGGGTGGCCCCGGCGTCAGGTGCCGGAGCCGGTACGCGGAGCGTCGGCGGGGGCTATTCGAGAAGCTCCGCGTACGAGCCCATGGCCAGGGCGATGTCGGCCTGGGCCCAGAACCGGTGGTACGTGAAGGTGGGCGCGGCGCCGCCCGCCAGATAGGACTCGATCTTCGACCACGCCGGGTCGTCCTGGTAGAAGGAACGGATCGACTCGAACGTCGACGACGAGTTGATCGCGTCGCCGTTCGGCATGGTGCCGGTCCAGCCGCTCGGGACGTGGATCGGGTCGTCGAAGCGGTTGTAGTCGGCGCGGGTCTCCGGGACGGCGATGCCGAGCGCGTCCTGGTTGTTCTCCCACATGCCGTCGAGCAGCGCCTTCGCCGTGGCCGCCGCCTCGGTGTCACCGGAGCGGTCGGCGTAGTACGTCAGCGTCTTGGCGTACGCCGCGGCCACACCGACGTCGTTGGTGTAGTCGGCGACGGTGACGTGCAGCCCGCTGTTGGCGCCGGGCGACGACGCGTTCCAGGTGTCGGGCTTGCCCGACCACTGCAGCGTCGACGGGATCCGGAAGGAGCCGTCCGGGTTGACCGTGGTCTCCGACAGCGCCCAGTCGACCCACTTGTCGAGGACCGACTTGGCGAGCGCGTTGCCGGTCTGCTGGTACAGCTCGGCGACCCGCTCCATCGACCACGCCTGGAAGCCGAACCACTGGTTCGACGGCGGGTCGTGGTAGACCGGCTTCTCGTCGTAGTGCATGCCGTAGAAGGTCGGCGTGCCGGACGGCGGGGTCGTGTACCGGCCCGCCCAGCTGTTGGTCGCGCCGCCCGCGATGCCGCCCTCGTCGGACTGCAGCCAGCGGTAGAACTCCAGCTGCCGCTGCATCGACTTGGCCCAGTCGTCCGCGCCCGTCGCCGACTTCGGCTTCAGCGGCGCGTACGCGCTCAGCGCGTACGCGGCGAGGGGGTTCTGGTAGCCGCCGTGCGCGTGGCTGGAGCCGATGCGCCAGGCCCAGCCCGCCGAGGTGTCGGTGGCACCGCCCCAGGCGTAGTACCAGGAGAGCAGGTAGTGCGAGGCGTCCTTGCCGGTGCCGGCCGGGCAGGACGGGCTGGTGCAGTTGCCGATCTTCTTGAAGTACTTGTCGAACATGGCGTAGCGCAGGTAGTCGCCCATCTTCGCGGCCTTGGCGACCGTCGCGGAGACCTCGGAGCCCTTGCCCTGGTCCTTCGCCCACAGGTCCGCCCAGTACGCGGCCTGCACGGCGCGCGCGTCGGCGTCCGGGGCGTTGGTGAACTTCCACTGCTTGGCGTACGAGGCGTCCTTGGTGAACAGGTCCAGGTAGCCGTTCTTCCCGCCGTACTTGAAGGCGTCGCAGGTGGGCTGCGGGACGGTCTCCCACACCGACTCCTGCGGGCCGCGCTGGAAGGTGTTGATGTACGACGGTCCGGTGTCCGCCGGGCCCGCCTCGCACTTGCCGGGCGAGTTGCCGTAGCCGTACACGTTGTCGACGTCCTGGATCCAGTGCATGCCGTAGACGTCGTCCGTGCCGTAGGCGGACTTCAGCTCGCCCGCGATCGGGTCGGGGCCGACCGAGACGCCCGAGTCGAGCTGCGACGGGTACTCGTTCGGGGTGTCGTGCTCGGGCGCGTACGTCGCCGGCTTGGAGGCGTTGTAGAAGGAGTTGGTCGGCTGGTCCGCGTGGGTCGGGATCATGTACTTCTCCATGATCTCCCAGGCCCCGTTGAACTTCGACCAGTCACCGGTCACCTTGCCGTACATCGCCTGCAGCCACAGCAGGTAGCTGTACGCCTCCGAGGTGGTCTCGTGACCGTGGTCCGGCGCCTCGACGATCAGCGTCTCCACCGAGTGGTACGGGATGCCCTCCGGCGAGAAATAGCCGTTCGCCGGGTCGGTGATCTTCCCGTACAGCTCCAGGAAACGCGCGTCGTACGCCTTCTCGGCGCCCAGCTGCGTCACCGTGACCGCCGCCTTGGCGTGGCCCGGTGCCGAGGACTCGAAGACCGCCGTGCCGCTGCCCGAGGAGTCGGCGGCGATCGTCACCTTCTGCGCGGTGTTCCAGTTCGAGGGCGTGAAGGTGAGCGAGGCGCCACCGGAGACCGACAGCCCCGAGTTGCCGCTCGCCCGGGCCGTCGTGACGGTCACGTTCGCGCTCGGCTGCTTGGACAGCTTCACCTCGTACGTGCCCGACTCGCCCTGCTGGACGCCCAGTTGGGACGGCGTGGCCACCACGGCGGGACCCGAGGCGACCGTGATGCCGACCGGGGTCGAGGAGGCGGAAGCCCCCATGCTGTCGTACGCCTTCGCCACCAGTGAATGACTGCCCACGGTCAAACCAGAGGCCGAGAGCGTGAAGGGCGAGCTGGTGTCCGTGCCCAGCAGTACGGTGTCGTCGTAGAACTCCACCTTGGTGACGGTGGCCTGGTCGGCCGCCGCCGCGGTGGCGGCGAGCGGGACCGCCTCGCCCTGCGTGTAGACGGCGCCGGCCTGAGGGCTGGTCAGCACGGTGATCGGCGGCTGGTGGGCCCCGACGCAGGTGGTGCCGTTGATCGCGAAGGACGTGGGAGCGGCGTTGCTGCCGCTGTAGGTGAACTGGCCGCCGGTCGTGACGGCGGCGCCGGCGGCGATCTTGGCGTTGTACCCGGCGTCCTTCACGGTCACGGTCTTTCCGGACTGCGACCAGCTGCCGTTCCAGCCGTTCGTGAGCTTCTGGTTGCCGGCGTAGTCGTACGTCAGGGTCCAGCCGTCGATGGCGTCCGCACCGCGGTTGGTGAGGGTCAGCTCCGCGGTGAATCCGGAGCCCCAGTCGTTCGTCTTGTAGTCGACACTGCACTGGACGGCCGCCGCCTGGGCGGGGGTCGACCCGGTCGAGAGCATCGTCAGCGGAAGCGCGAGAGCAGCCGCGGCGGCCGTCAGCAAACGGCGTAAGCCTCTGCGTCTCCTGGGTGGGGGATGCATGGTGCTGGTTCCTCCTGCGACTCGGACATGTCAAGCCTTGAACCAGTGGGAGCGCTCCCATAGTGAGGATGGGGTGAGGGGCGGTCAAGCCTTGTGGCGAATCGAAAACATTCGACGGTTCAACTTGCGCGAAAGTCGGCGGCCCCTCTGTTCTTTACCGTCACTTGGCGCTAGCTTCATGTGCACCAGTGGGAGCGGTTCCATCAGTCGACGCGTCCGTCACGACGCGTCCGAGCTGCAAGGAGTCGCTCAATGCGCCACCCCCCGCGTTCAGTACTTTTAGCCATCCCCGTGCACGTGTGGAGCACCTGACGCGGGGTCGCTCGTTCCCGTGGGATCCATGTGTCGTCCGTGCTGCCCGGAAACTCCCGGCCGGCACCACAGGCCTGCCCCCATCAGGTCCGAACGGCATCCCCACCCGTAAGGCACCAGGCCGCGCGATCACCTGCGCGCCCCAGAAGGACAGCCCCCTACGGATAGGAAACCCGCACCATGAGTCGCACCAGAACCGCGCTTCTCGCCGCCATGGCGCTGGTCGCCGGCGCCACCGGGACGGCGATCGCCGCCGTCCCCGGCGAGTCCGGCGCGGCCGCCGTCCCCTGCACCGTGGACTACAAGGTGCAGAACCAGTGGGACACCGGCTTCACCGCGTCCGTGACGATCACCAACAACAGCGCCGCCAAGTCGTCGTGGTCGCTGAAGTGGTCCTACGCCGGAAACCAGAAGGTCACCAGCGGCTGGAACGCCAAGGTGACCCAGTCCGGCGCGAACGTCACCGCCGCCAACGAGTCCTACAACGGCACCCTCGCCACCGGAGGTTCGACCACCTTCGGCTTCCAGGGCAGCTACAGCGGCAGCAACGCCGTCCCCGCCACCTTCACCCTCGACGGCGTGACCTGCAACGTCGACTCCGGCGGCGGCCCCACCGACCCGCCGCCGGACCCGCCCGGCAACCGGGTGAACAACCCCTATGACGGCGCCAAGGTGTACGTGAACCCCGAGTGGTCCGAGAAGGCCGCCGCCGAGCCGGGCGGCAGCCGCATCGCGAACCAGCCCACCGGTGTCTGGCTGGACCGCACCGCCGCCATCAACGGCGTCAACGGCGGCATGAGCCTGCGCGACCACCTCGACGAGGCCCTGCGGCAGAAGGGTTCCGGCGAGCTCGTCATCCAGCTGGTCATCTACAACCTGCCCGGACGTGACTGCGCCGCCCTCGCCTCCAACGGCGAGCTCGGCCCGACGGAGATCGACAAGTACAAGACGCAGTACATCGACCCGATCAAGGCCATCCTCGCCGACTCGAAGTACGCCTCGCTGCGGATCGTCACCACGGTCGAGATCGACTCCCTGCCCAACCTGGTCACCAACGTGTCGCCGCGGCCCACCGCCACGCCCAACTGCGACGTGATGAAGGCCAACGGCAACTACGTCAAGGGCGTCGGCTACGCCCTCAACAAGCTCGGCGACGTGGCCAACGTCTACAACTACGTGGACGCCGGCCACCACGGCTGGCTGGGCTGGGACGACAACTTCGGCGCCTCCGCGCAGATGTTCAAGGAGGCCGCGACCGCCGAGGGCGCGACCGTCGCCGACGTGCACGGCTTCATCGCCAACACGGCCAACTACAGCGCGCTGAAGGAGGACCACTTCTCCATCGGCGACAACGTGGCCGGCAAGTCGGTGCGCGAGTCGAAGTGGGTCAGCTGGAACCGCTACGTCGACGAGCTGTCGTACGCCCAGGCGCTGCGCAACCAACTGGTCTCGATCGGCTTCGACTCGGGCATCGGCATGCTGATCGACACCTCCCGCAACGGCTGGGGCGGTGCGAACCGGCCCACCGGGCCCGGTGCCACGACCAGCGTGGACACCTACGTCGACGGCGGCCGCTATGACCGCCGGTTCAACACGGGCAACTGGTGCAACCAGTCGGGAGCCGGACTCGGTGAGCGTCCGCAGGCCTCACCGGAGCCCGGGATCGACGCCTACGTGTGGATGAAGCCCCCGGGCGAGTCCGACGGCGCGAGCGAGGTCATCGACAACGACGAGGGCAAGGGCTTCGACCGGATGTGCGACCCGACGTACACCGGTAACCCGCGCAACGACAACAACATGTCGGGTGCGCTGGGCAATGCCCCGCTCTCCGGGCACTGGTTCTCCGCCCAGTTCCAGCAGCTGATGCAGAACGCGTACCCGCCGCTGTCGTGACGGGCTGACCACCGGTCCGCCGGGGCCGGGCCTGCCAGGTCCGGTCCCGGCGGAGCGCCGCGCGCCTCGTTCACCGCACCCTTTTTGCGGGAGCGGCAACATGGGTTGCCCGTCGCCGGTGCGTCGTCGCACCCTGACGGCATCCGAGCGGAGAGGCTGAGCACCATGGCGCACGACCACCAGCACGACCACGACCACGACCACGAGCACAAGCACGGGCACAAGCACGGACACGGGCACGACCACGACTGGGCCGAGATGGCCCCCCTGCTCGAATCCGAGGCGGAGCTGTTCACACCGCTCTACGAGCGGGCCCTGAACTGGCTGGCGAAGGAGGTGACGGAGCCGGGACTGATCGTGGACGCGGGCAGCGGCCCCGGCGTCATCTCGTGTCTGTTCGCCGAGACCTTCCCGGGCGCGCGGGTCGTGGCCGTCGACGGTTCCGAACCGCTGCTGGAGCGGGCCAGGGACCGTGCCGGGCGCCAGGGCGCCGGCGACCGTTTCGGCACCCTCGCCGGTGAACTCCCCGACGTGCTCGGCGAGCTGGACTACCCGGCCGACCTGCTGTGGGCCAGCCGCAGCGTGCACCACCTCGGGGATCAGGCCGCCGCGCTGGCCGCCTGCGCGGAGCGGCTGGCGCCCGGCGGCACGCTGGCCGTGATGGAGGGCGGTCTGCCCGTCCGGTTCCTGCCCCGCGACATCGGGTTCGGCCGACCCGGCCTCCAGGCGCGCATCAACGTGGTGGAGGAGGAGCGGTTCGGCCGGATGCGCGCCGAGCTGCCGGGCTCGGTGGCCGTCGTCGAGGACTGGCCGGCCCTGCTGACCTCGGCCGGGCTGCACCACGCCCGCTCGCGCACCTTCCTCCTCGACCTCCCCGCCCCGGTCACGGACCGCTCCCGTGCCCATGTGGTCGCCGCCCTCACCCGCACGCGCGAGGTCATCGGCGAGGACCTGGACGCCGACGACCGCGCCACCCTCGACCGCCTCCTCGACCCCGACGACAAGGCGAGCGTCCACCACCGCCCGGACGTGTTCGTCCTGGCGGCCCACACGGTCCACGCGGCGGTACGGCCCGTGTGACGGCTTGACCTGGAGAGCTCTCCAAGTGATGGACTCCCTGGCACGCAACGACACACAGGGGGTTTCCATGACCGATTCTCCGGTAGCGCTCATCACCGGCGGCGGCAGCGGGATCGGCGCCGCCGTCGCACGGCGGTTGCTGGACGCGGGACAGCGGGTGGCCGTCACCGGGCGGGGTGAGGAGCGGCTGCGTGGTTTCGCGAAGGAACTCGGGGAGCCCGAGGACCTGTTGACGATCACCGGGAACGCAGCCGAGTACGACGACGTACGGACGGCGGTGGACACCGTGCTGACGCGGTTCGGCCGGCTGGACACCGTCGTCGCCAACGCCGGTTTCGCCACCCACGACTCGGTCGCCGAGGGCGACCCCGCCGGGTGGACCGAGATGGTGCTGACCAACGTCCTCGGTCCCGCCCTGCTGATCAGGGCCTCCATCGACGCCCTGAAGGAGACCCGCGGGCGGATCGTGCTGGTCGGCAGCGTCGCCGGGTTCGTGCCCACGCCGGGCAATATCTACGGGGCCACCATGGGGGTACCTCCCGCTCGAGCGAAGCCGAGAGTGGGGGAGGGCGGTGACCGGGCTCGCCGAGAACACCCGGCGGCAGGTCACCGAGTGGGGTGTCGGCGTGACCCTGATCGCGCCCGGCCGGGTGGAGACCCCCTTCTGGGACTCCTACGGCAGCCTCCCGCCCGGCCATCTGCTCACCGCCGACCAGATCGCCGACTCGGTCGTGTGGGCCATGGCACAGCCGGCCGGTGTCGACGTCAACACCGTGGTCGTACGGCCCGTCGGCCAGCCCAACTGAGCACCGTCCCACGGACGCGCGACGGCCTCCCCCGGAGCGGGGGAGGCCGTCGCGTGCGGGGGATCAGCTGTTGACCTCCGCCGGGTCCGAACCGATGCGCCGGTCCTCGTTCAGCGCGCTGATCGCGGCGAGGTCCTCCGCGTCCAGGCTGAACCCGAAGACGTCGATGTTCTCCTCGATCCGGGACGGCGTCACCGACTTCGGGATCACGACGTTGCCCAGCTGGAGGTGCCAGCGCAGCACCACCTGCGCCGGCGTACGGCCGTGCTTCTGCGCGATCGCCACGATCGCCGGGATCTCCAGGATCCCCTTGCCGGAACCGAGCGGCGACCACGCCTCGGTCGCGATGCCCTGCTCCGCGTGGTACTCACGCGCGGCGTTCTGCTGCAGGTGCGGATGCAGCTCGATCTGGTTGACCGCCGGGACGACGGACGTCTCGGCGATCAGCCGGTCCAGGTGCTCCGGCAGGAAGTTGGACACGCCGATGGAGCGGACCCGGCCGTCGGAGAGCAGCTTCTCGAACGCCTTGTACGTGTCGACGTACCGGTCCCGGGCGGGCGTCGGCCAGTGGATCAGGTAGAGGTCCACGTACTCCAGGCCGAGCTTCGACAGGGACGTGTCGAACGCCCGCAGGGTGGAGTCGTACCCCTGGTCGCTGTTCCAGAGCTTGGTGGTGACGAAGAGGTCCTCGCGCGGGACGCCCGACTTCGCGAGGGCCCGTCCGGTGCCCTCCTCGTTGCCGTAGATCGCCGCGGTGTCGATGCTGCGGTAGCCGGCCTCCAGCGCCGTCGTCACGGCCGTCTCGGCCTCCGCGTCCGGCACCTGCCAGACGCCGAAACCCAGCTGGGGCATCTCGACGCCGTTGTTCAGGATGATCGGGGGGACCTTGCTCACGAGCTCTCGATCCTTCGGTTGTGGTCAGGTACTACAGGTGTTACCCCCATCGTCAACGATCACGGCCCGTGGCGCATTCCTGACCGGGAAATTCATGCCCGGTAGAGCGCCTCGACCTCGGTCGCGTACGCCTCTTCGATCGCCCTCCGCTTCAGCTTCAGCGACGGCGTGAGCAGTCCGTGCTCCTCGGTGAACGGCTGCGCCAGGATCCGGAACGTGCGGATCGACTCGGCCTGCGAGACCAGGGTGTTCGCCGTGACCACGGCCCGCCGCACCTCCGTCTCCAGATCCGCGTCGCGCACCAGGTCGGCCGGTGGCAGCCGCGGTTTGCCGCGCATCGCCAGCCAGTGCTCGACGGCCTCCTGGTCCAGGGTGACCAGCGCGGCGACGTACGGGCGGTCGTTGCCGACGACGATGCACTGGCTGACCAGCGGATGGTCCCGCACCCGCTCCTCCAGCGCCCCCGGCGAGACGCTCTTGCCGCCGGAGGTCACCAGGATCTCCTTCTTGCGGCCGGTGATGGTGAGGTAGCCGTCCTCGTCGAGGGAGCCGAGGTCACCGGTGGCCAGCCAGCCGTCGCGCAGGGCCTCGTCGGTGGCCTCGGGGTTGTTGAGGTAGCCGTCGAAGACGTTGTCGCCGTGCAGCCAGATCTCGCCGTCGTCCGCGATGTGCACGGTGACCCCGGGGATGGGCCGGCCGACCGTCCCGTAGCGGGTGCGCTCGGGCGGGTTGGCGGTGGCCGCCGCCGTCGACTCCGTGAGCCCGTACCCCTCGTAGACGTGCACGCCCGCGCCCGCGAAGAACAGGCCGAGCCGGCGGTCCATCGCCGAACCGCCCGACATGGCGTGCCGGATCCTGCCGCCCATCGCCGCCCGGATCTTGGCGTAGACGAGCTTGTCGAAGAGCTGGTGCTGCATCCGCAGCGCCGCGGACGGGCCGGGCCCGGTGCCCCAGGCCTTCGCCTCCATCGCGTCCGCGTACCTGACGGCCACGTCGACGGCCTTCTCGAACGGCCCCGAGCGGCCCTCCCGCTCCGCCTTGCGCCGCGCCGCGTTGAACACCTTCTCGAAGATGTAGGGCACGGCGAGGAAGAACGTCGGCCGGAACGCGGCCAGATCGGGCATCAGCGCCGCCGCGTTCAGCTGCGGCTGATGGCCGAACTTCACCTTCCCGCGGATCGCCGCGACCTCCACCATCCGCCCGAAGACGTGCGCGAGCGGCAGGAACAGCAGCGTCGCGGCCTCGTCGCCCCTGCGGGAGTGGAACACCGGCTCCCAGCGCTCGATGACGGTGTCCGCCTCGTACATGAAGCCGCCGTGCGAGAGCACACAGCCCTTGGGGCGGCCGGTGGTGCCCGAGGTGTAGATGACCGTCGCGACGGAGTCGGGGGTGACCGCCCGCCGGTGCCGGTGCACCACGTCGTCGTCGAGGTGCGCGCCCGCGTCGTACAGCTCCTGCACCGCGCCCGCGTCGAGCTGCCACAGCCGGCGCATCCGCGGCAGCCGGTCGATGACGGTGGCGATCGTCATCGCGTGGTCCTCGTGCTCCACGATCGCGGCCGTCACCTCCGCGTCGTACAGCATCCAGAGGCACTGCTCGGCGGAGGACGTGGGATAGACGGGCACGACCTGCGCGCCGATCGTCCACAGCGCGAAGTCGAAGAGCGTCCACTCGTACCGGGTACGGGACATGATCGCGACCCGGTCGCCGAACCGGACGCCGCCCGCGAGGAGGCCCTTCGCGAGGGCGAGCACCTCGTCGCGGAATTCCGCGCTGCTCACGTCCCGCCACCGGCCGGTGGTGTCCTTGCGGCCGAGCGCGATGCGCGACGGGTCCTCCTCGGCATACCGGAAGACCACGTCGGCCAGACCGCCCGCCGGAGGTTCCAGGGCCAACGGAGGGCTGGTGAACTCGCGCAATCCCGCTCCCCGCTCATCGGCGCCCGGACTGGTGCGGCGACGTCCTCGTCCCGCACGGCGCCGTGAAAGCTACCCCACGCGGACAGCGGGCGGGAGGGGGTCGGAAACCGGGCAGAGCTCATGTCCACGCTGGTCAGTGAAGGAAAAAGCGCTCACATGGGGAAGGGCCGGACAGAATCCTGACGGTCGAGTAAGTTTCGGTGCCGTAATCTCCACCGAATCTGTACGACCGCATGACCGCCCCTTGGGATGCCGCACCGGTCCCACTGGTCCAGCGTGCGGCCGGGCCGAAACGTCACTCCCGCCCGCCCCGGTGCAGCCGGTCGCCGCCCGCGAGGATCGCCGACGCCAGCGCGTCCGCCGCACCCTGCGCGGAGGGACGGCGCCGCCCGTGCACCACCACGAAGTCCACCTCGCCCGGTTCCGGCAGCCCCGCCCGCTCCGGCATCCGCACCAGCCCCGGCGGGATCAGTCCGCGCGAGTGCACCATCACCCCGAGCCCGGCACGGGCCGCCGCGAGCAGCCCGTTGAGGCTGCCGCTGGTGCACACGATGCGCCACTGACGGCCCTCCCGCTCCAGCGCCCGCAGGGCGAGGGCCCGCGTGATACCGGGCGGCGGATAGACGATCAACGGCACCGGACGGTCCGGGGCCGGCCGCAGGCCCGGCGCGCCGATCCACACCAGCTCGTCGTGCCAGACCAGCTCGCCCCGCGGGTCCTCCGGCAGCCGCTTGGCCAGCACCAGGTCCAGCCGGCCCGCCGCCAGCCGCTCGTGCAGGATGCCCGACAGCTCGACCGTCAGCTCCAGGTCGACCTCCGGGTGCTCGTGCCGGAACCGCTCCAGGATCTCCGGCAGCCGGGTCAGCACGAAGTCCTCCGACGCGCCGAACCGCAGCCGTCCGCGCGGCCGGGTGCCGGTGAAGAACCGCGTCGCCTGCTCGTGCACGTCCAGGATCCGCCGGGCGAAGCCGAGCATCGCCTCGCCGTCCTCGGTCAGCTCCACCGAGTGGGTGTCCCGCGTGAACAGCTGCCGCCCGGTGGCCTCCTCCAGCCGCCGCACGTGCTGGCTCACCGTCGACTGGCGCAGCCCGAGCCGCCGCGCCGCCTGCGTGAAGCTCAGCGTCTGCGCCACCGACAGGAAGGTCCGCAGCTGCGTCGGGTCGTACATGCGGCCAGAGTAGCGGCGGTCATCGCGGAACGTGATGACAGTGAGAGCGGTATACCGGATTCCCGATCACGGCGGGAGGGAGCAGGATGGGGAGGGGACGCCCGTGAACCCCTGAGTACCGAGCACATGAGCAAGTGGAGCACCGTGAAACGCCTGCGTCGGCCGAGTCGGCTGCCGATCGACCCGTACATCCTGCTGCTGCTCGGGACGGTGGGCCTCGCCGCGCTGCTCCCCGCCCGGGGGACCGGCGCGGATCTCGCCTCCGGCGCCTCCACCGCCGCGATCGCCTTCCTGTTCTTCCTCTACGGCGCCCGGCTGTCCACCCGCGAGGCCCTGGACGGACTGAAGCACTGGCGGCTCCATGTCACCGTGCTGGCCTGCACCTTCGTCGTCTTCCCGGTGCTGGGTCTGGCCGCCCGCGGACTCGTCCCGGTGTTCCTGACCGACCCGCTCTACCAGGGCCTGCTCTTCCTCACCCTGGTCCCGTCCACCATCCAGTCGTCGATCGCGTTCACCTCGATCGCCCGCGGCAACGTGCCCGCCGCGATCTGCGCCGGCTCCTTCTCCTCGCTGGTCGGCATCGTCGTCACCCCGCTGCTCGCGGCGACGGTGCTCGGCGGCAGCGGAGGCGGGTTCTCCGCCGACTCGGTGCTGAAGATCGTCCTGCAGCTGCTGGCACCGTTCGTCGCCGGACAGCTGCTGCGCCGCTGGATCGGCTCCTTCGTCTCCCGGCACCGCAAGGTGCTGGGGCTGGTCGACCGGGGCTCGATCCTGCTCGTCGTCTACACCGCGTTCAGCGCGGGCGTGGTGCAGGGCGTCTGGGACCGGGTGAGCCCGGTCCGGCTCGGCGGACTGCTCGCCGTGGAGGCCGTCCTGCTCGCCGTGATGCTGCTGCTGACCTGGTACGGCGCCAAGGCGCTGCGGTTCGGCCGGGAGGACCGGATCGCGATCCAGTTCGCCGGCTCCAAGAAGTCGCTGGCCGCCGGGCTGCCCATGGCGAGCGTGCTGTTCGGGGCCGAGGCCTCGCTCGCCGTGCTGCCCCTGATGCTGTTCCACCAGATGCAGCTGATGGTGTGCGCGGTGATCGCCAAGCGCCGGTCCCACGACCCGGTCGAGACGGACGCCGAGGAGATCACCGTCCCGGACCGAGCCGGACGCTCACGAACCGAGGCCGGTACGGGGACACGTTCCGGCTGAGCATCCCGGCCGCTCCGGCCGGTGAGGACCGGCGTCACGAGCACGTCGTGCCGGCCCGGGGGGTCGTGCCGTGGAGGAGGTACGTGTCGACGGCCTTGGTCGCGCAGCGGTTGAAGGGGTACGACCCGTGGCCCTCGTCCCGCACCGTCAGTAGCACGCCGACCCCCTCGCCCAGCTCGGCCGCCATCCGCTCGGCGCCCTCGTACGGCGTCGTCGGGTCGCCGGTGTTGGCGACGACGAGGATCGGGGCGGCACCGTCCGCGCTGACGTCGGGGGTGGCGCTCTCGCCGTCGAACGGCCACTCGTAGCAGAGGTAGACGCCGGTGGCCCAGGTCTCGCCGAAGACGGGGGAGGCCGCCTCGATCCGCTTCATCATCGCCTCGGCTTCGGTGAAGCCGGGGCGCAGGTCGGAGTCGGCGCAGGTGATCGCCGCGAAGGCGGACGTGCCGTTGCCGCCCGAGGTCCCGCCGCGGGCTCCGGCGCCGGCCCGGGTGCCGCGTGCCTGGGTGTCCGGGCCGTGGTCGTACGCCTCCTCCAGCAACGCGTCGCCGGTGCCCCGCTCCATGACCTCGCGGAGCGCCTTCGCCAGCGGCCTCCAGCCTTCCTCGCCGCTGTCCAGGTGGTTCGCGATGGCGTGGGCGGCGAGACCGTCGTCGAGTTCCCCGCCGACGTCGGTGGGCGCGGGCTTCTCCTCGAGCTTGTCCAGCAGTTCGGTGACGCGTTGCCGGGCCTGCTCGGGGCCGCTGCCGGTGGGGCAGTCGTCGTAGGCCTTCGCGCAGTGTTCGGCGAAGCGGTCGAAGGCGAGCTGGACGGCCTTGACCTGGCTGAGCTCGCCCTGCAGGCGGTCCAGCGTCGGGTCGACCGGGGCCTCGAGCACGAGCCGGCCCACGTTCCCCGGGAACAGGTGGGCGTAGACGCCGCCCAGCCTGGTGCCGTAGGAGACGCCGAAGTAGTGCAGCTCCTCGTCACCGAGGAGATAGCGCATCAGGTCCATGTCGCGCGCCGTGTGGGAGGTGCCGACGTACGGCAGCAGCTCACCGGAGTGCTTCCCGCAGGCGGCGCCGCCCTCGTACTCCTTCTCCCCGCAGATCACGGGGGCCGTCCCGCCGATGCCTCGCGGATCGAAACTGACCAGGTCGTACTGCTCGCCCAGCGCGGCGTAGTCGCTCGCGAACTCGGGGAGCCCCACGACGCCGGACTGGCCGGGACCGCCGAAGTTGAGGAGGAGCGACCCGATCCGCTTCCGCTCCGGTCCGGTGGCCCTCTTCCGGATCATGGCGACGTCGATCGTGTCGCGGCCGGGCCGCCCGTAGTCCAGCGGCGCCTTCATCGTGGCGCACTCCCAGCCGTCGCCCGGGGCGTCACCGTCCCCCTGCGCCCCGGACGGTGCCGGGCAGGCCGACCAGTCGAGCCGCTGACCGGTGGTGAAAGCCGCGGGCAGCCCCGGTGGCGGGTTCGTCGCCTTGCGCTCGTCCCGAGGGGGCGCCTCGCCGTCCTCGGAGGACGCGGACGGACCCGAGCCCGAGCCTCCGACGACATCGCACCCGGCCCCCGCGGCCACCACGCACACGACGGCGAGGGCGAGCAGGCCCGCGGCGGCGCGGCGGGGTGCGGCGGCGCGCACCGCGGTACACCGCGAGAGCCCACCGGACCCGTCCGCCCTCGTCCCGAAAGACCGGGTCGAGCGACCCGAGTCCCGAAATCGCGTACGCATCCGCGAGCCCCCCTGCCCCCTGGCACACCGGAACAGCGTGCCGTTCGATGTTCGACGGCCCGAACCTACTGATCGTCGTTCTTCGATGGCAATGGAGCAGGGTCCGGACGGGAGAGGTGAGGGGGCGGCGCGGTACGGGATCGAGGCGGGGCCCCGCGGCGCAGGGGGCGCTCCCCGCCGGCAGGGGCCCCGCCGCCGTGCAGCGAGCGGGACCGGTCAGCCCCGGGCGGCCGCGGCCCGCAGGGCGATGCGGTCCTCACCCGCGTACACGTTCATGGAACCGCCCCGCAGGAAGCCCACCAGGGTCAGGCCCGTCTCCGCCGCCAGGTCCACGGCCAGCGAGGACGGCGCGGAGACCGCCGCCAGCATCGGAACGCCGGCCATGACCGCCTTCTGCGCCAGCTCGAACGAGGCCCGGCCGGAGACCAGCAGGATCGTCCGGGACAGCGGCAGGTTCCCGCTCTGCAGGGCACGGCCGACCAGCTTGTCGACCGCGTTGTGCCGGCCCACGTCCTCCCGTACGTCGAGCAGCTCGCCGTCCTCGTCGAACAGGGCCGCCGCGTGCAGGCCGCCCGTGCGGTCGAAGACCCGCTGGGCCGCGCGCAGCCGGTCCGGGAGGCTCGCCAGCAGCTCCGGCTCCACGCGCAGCGGGGGAGCGTCGGCGATGGGGTGGCGGGCCGTCGTGCGCACGGCGTCGAGGCTGGCCTTGCCGCACAGACCGCAGGAGGACGTGGTGTAGACGTTGCGTTCGAGTGTGATGTCCGGGATCACCACTCCGGGGGCGGTCTTCACGTCGACCACGTTGTAGGTGTTCGAGCCGTCGACCGTCGCGCCCGCGCAATAGACGATGTTCTGCAGGTCGGAGGCGGTCGCCAGCACTCCCTCGCTCACCAGGAAACCGGCCGCCAGGGCGAAGTCGTCGCCCGGTGTGCGCATGGTGATGGCGAGGGGCTTGCCGTTCAGCCTGATCTCCAGGGGTTCCTCGGCGACGAGCGTGTCGGGGCGGCTGGAGACCGCCCCGTCCCGGATGCGGAGAACCTTGCGTCGTTCCGTGACTCGTCCCATGTCCCTGCCAGTTCCGTTCAGTCCCGGTTCTGTACGTGCGAAAAGCCGAAGCGGCCCTTGATGCACAGGTTGCCGTGGGTCACCGGATTGTCGTGCGGCGACGTGACCTTCACGATCTCATTGTCCTGCACATGGAGGGTGAGGTTGCAGCCCACACCGCAGTACGCGCACACGGTCGTCGTCTCCGTCTGCCGCGCCTCGTCCCACGTACCCGCCGCCCGCATGTCGAACTCCGACTTGAACGACAGGGCCCCGGTGGGGCAGACCTCGATGCAGTTTCCGCAGTACACGCACGCCGAGTCGGTCAGCGGGGCGTCGTGCTCGACGGCGATCCGGGCGTCGAAACCGCGGCCCGCGACCGAGATCGCGAAGGTGTTCTGCCACTGGTCGCCGCAGGCGTCCACGCACTTGTAGCAGAGGATGCACTTGTCGTAGTCGCGGACGTACAGGTCGTTGTCGATCCTGGGTTCCTCGTCGAGCCGGGCCGCGTCCGGGCCGAAGCGGTCCGGTTTCGCCTCGTACTCCTTGAGCCACCCGGCGACCCGGGGGGTCGTCGACAGGTCGACGGAGGACGCGAGGAGTTCCAGGACGACCTTGCGGCTGTGCCGGGCCCGCTCGGTGCCGGTGCGCACCTCCATGCCCGGCTCGGCCCTGCGGGAGCAGGCGGGGACCAGGGTGCGGGAGCCCTCGACCTCCACCACGCAGACGCGGCAGGCGTTCTTCGGGGTGAGGGTGTCGCCCTCGCAGAGGGTCGGGATGTCCTTCCCGGCGGCCCGGCAGGCGTCCAGGACCGTCGACCCCTCGGGCGCCCGGACCGGCTCGCCGTCGAGGGTGAACTCCAGCAGGCGGCGGGGGATCCCCAGCGGTGTCACGGTCATTCGTACGCCCCCAGACGGTCGATGGCGGATTCCACGGCGTTCCACGCGGTCTGTCCCAGACCACAGATCGAGGCGTCCCGCATCGCGCGGCCGACCTCGCGCAGCAGGGTGATGTCGGCGGCGGCGTCGGCGCCGGTGCGTTCGGCGATCCGGTGCAGCGCCTCCTCCTGGCGGACGGTGCCGATCCGGCAGGGGACGCACTGGCCGCACGACTCGTCGCGGAAGAACTCGGCGATGCGCAGGAGGAGGCGGGGGAGCGGGACCGTGTCGTCGAAGGCCATGACGACCCCGGAGCCGAGCGTGGTGCCCGCTTCCCGGGTGCCTTCGAAGGTGAGGGGGATGTCCAGTTCGTCGGGGCGTACGAAGCCGCCGGCGGCTCCGCCCAGGAGGACCGCCCGGAGGTTGTCACGGACGCCGGCGAGGGTGAGGAGGTCGCCCAGTGTCGCCCCGAAGGGGAGTTCGTAGACGCCGGGGCGGGCCACGCTGCCCGAGACGCAGAAGAGTTTGGGGCCGGTGGACCTCTCCGTGCCGATCGCCGCGTAGGCCTGGGCGCCCATGGTGAGGACGGGCAGGACGTTGACCAGGGTCTCCACGTTGTTCTCGACGGTCGGCTTGCCGAACAGGCCCTTCTCCACGGGGAAGGGGGGCTTGGTGCGGGGCTCGCCCCGGTGGCCCTCGATGGAGTTGAAGAGCGCTGTCTCCTCACCGCAGATGTAGGCGCCCGCGCCGCGCCTGATCTCGATGTCGAAGGCGTAGCCGTGGTGGAGGACGTCCTCTCCGAGGAGGCCGCGGGCGCGGGCCTGGGCGATGGCGTGCTCCATGCGGTGCAGGGCGCGTGGGTATTCGCCACGGAGGTAGAGGTAGCCCTGGTGCGCGCCGGTCGCGTACGCCGCGATGGTCATGGCTTCGACCAGCGCGAACGGGTCGCCCTCCATGAGGACGCGGTCCTTGAACGTGCCCGGTTCGGATTCGTCGGCGTTGCAGACGAGGTAGTGGGGGTGGTCCGGCTGGGAGGCCGTGGCCTGCCATTTGCGGCCGGTGGGGAAGGCGGCGCCGCCGCGGCCGAGGAGGCCGGAGTCGGTGACCTCGCGGATGACGGCGGCGGGGCCGAGGGCGAAGGCGCGGCGGAGGGCGGTGTAGCCGCCGTTCGCGCGGTAGTCGTCGAGGTCGGTGGGGTCGGTCGTGCCGATGCGGCGGAGGAGGGTGAGGGTGGGGTCGCCGGCCTGGGGGACGGCGGCGGTGGGTGGG
>NZ_JAGMUJ010000160.1 GCF_019049255.1 Streptomyces sp. AC558_RSS880
GCCCAGGAGTACGGTCCGCGGCTGGGTGAGGCGGGTGCCGGAGCCGCCGGGTTCGGACTGACCGGAACGACGTCGAGTGTCGCCTCGGGCCGGGTCGCCTACACCCTCGGATTACAGGGCCCGGCACTGACCGTGGACACCGCGTGCTCCTCGTCACTGGTCGCACTGCACCTGGCGATACGCGCCCTGCGCTCGGGCGA
>NZ_JAGMUJ010000161.1:0-424790 GCF_019049255.1 Streptomyces sp. AC558_RSS880
CGCCACCCGCTACGACAAGACCGCCGAGTCCTACCAAGCAGCCGTCACCCTCGCATCGCTGCTGATGTGGGCGTGACATTTGACGACAACTCCTAGGCCGGAGGTCCCGTGGTCCCCGGCGGTGGCGTAGGTCGCCGGGCCCGGGGACGGTGGCGTAGGCCGAAGGGCCCCGGGGCGCTGCGTCCCGGGCCCGAGGCGGTGGCGGTGGGCCGGTCCCTAGGTTGAGGGCACGCCGATCGGGCGGCGTCGACGACGACGAGGGGACGGTAGGCATGTCGGTTGCGATCATCACGGGGGCTTCGAAGGGGCTCGGGGAGGCGCTCGCCCGGGCGCTGGCGGCACGCGGCTGGGATCTGGTGCTCGACGCGCGGGATCCGGTGCCCCTGGCGGAGGCGGCCGGGCTGGTGTCGGCGCACGGCACGCGGGTGACGGCGCTGCCGGGGGACGTCACGGACGCCGCGCACCGCGCGGAGCTGGTGGCGGCGGCGTGGCGGCTGGGCGGGGTGGATCTGGTGGTGCACAACGCGAGCGCGCTGGGCGCGGAGCCGCTGGTGCGCCTGGAGGAGCTGCCGCTGGAGGGGCTGCGGCGCGCGCTGGAGGTGAACGTGGTGGCGGCGCTGGGCCTGGTGCAGGAGGCGCTGCCGCTGCTGCGGTCCGCGCCGGCCGGGGCGGTGCTGGTGGTCAGCTCGGACGCCGCGGCGGAGGCGTATCCGACGTGGGGCGGGTACGGGGCGTCCAAGGCGGCCCTGGACCAGCTGGCGGCGGTGCTGGCGGTGGAGGAGCCGGGGCTGCGGGTGTGGGCGGTCGATCCCGGCGACATGGCGACGGACCTGTACGCGGCGGCCGTACCGGACGACGACGGTCCGCGGCCGGAGCCGGCCCGTGTGGTGCCCGCTTTCCTGCGGCTGCTGGACGAGCGGCCGGCGAGCGGTCGCTATGGCGCTCCGGCGCTGCTGGAGGAGCGGCGATGACCGTGGTCGTCGAGGTGCCGGAGGAGTTGTCCGCGCGGGTGCCGGTGGAGCAGCGGGGGCCGGGTCTCGACCGGGACTCGGTGCGGCTGCTGGTGTCGCGGGGCACGGTGGTGTCGCACCACGCCTTCGTGGAGCTGCCGGGACTGCTGCGGGCCGGGGACCTGCTGGTGGTGAACACCTCGCCGACGCTGGCGGCGGCCGTCGGGGGGTGGATCGGGCACGCGCGCGTGGTGGTGCATTTCTCCACGCGCGGGGACGACGGCCGCTGGGCGGTCGAGCTGCGGGATCCCGACGGACGGGGCACCACGCGTGCGCGCGCGGGCGCGCACGCGGGTACAGAGGTGCGGCTGGTCGGGGGTGCGCGGCTGGTGCTGGAGGAGCCGCTGAGCGCACGGGGTGAGCGGCTGTGGTGGGCGCGTGTGCCGGGTGATGTGCTCGGGGTGCTGCGGGAGCACGGGCGGGCCATCCGGTACGCGTACACGGAGCGGGACCAGCCGTTGTCCGCCTACCAGACGGTGTTCGCGCTGCCGTCGCCGGACGGTGCGGGGAGCGCGGAGATGCCGAGTGCGGGGCGTCCGTTCACCGCGCGGACGGTGGTGGAGCTGGTGCGCCGGGGGGTGCAGTTCGCGCCGGTCACGCTGCACACGGGGGTGGCTTCGGCGGAGGCGCACGAGCCGCCGTATCCGGAGCGGTTCGCGGTGCCGGAGGCGTCAGCGCGGCTGATCGGGGCGGTGCGGGCGGGGGGTGGCCGGGTGATCGCGGTGGGGACGACGGCCGTACGGGCGGTGGAGTCGGCGGCCGGTGCGGACGGTGCGGTGCGGGCCCGCGCGGGGTGGACCGATCTGGTGGTGACCCCCGAGCGCGGGGTGCGGGTGGTGGACGGGCTGCTGACCGGGCTGCACGAGCCGGAGGCCTCGCACCTGCTGATGCTGGAGGCGGTCGCGGGGCGGGCGGCGATCGACCGGGGGTACGAGGAGGCGCTGCGCGGGCGCTACCTGTGGCACGAGTTCGGTGACGTGCACCTGGTTCTCCCGGAGTGACCGGACCTCCTCACACAGAGCATTGCTCCAGCAACCACCGGTGAGACCGGAGGATGGCCGGTGTGAGGCCGGGCATAGGGCGCACGTCACGTACGAAGGGGATTAGGAGAGACATACCGTCCATGTGAGCGGGACATATAGCCCTCTCTGCACCGATTTACCCCTCCCTGATCCACTACCCGGCTTCGTACGTCACACCTTTGCCCCGCCATTTTGCGGCCGCTAAGAATGGCTGCGTCGCTCGGCGCCGTGGGTTTCCAGCCCGCGGCGTTTGTGCCGGAAGCACCCTGTCCCCACCGGACGTCGAGCGACCTCCGCGCTATTCGAAGAGGTCCATCCCGCATGTCCAAGAACATCCTCACCCGTGGTCATAGCCGTGCCCTGACCCGTCACCACAAGATCGCCGCCGCCGGTGTCGCGGCCCTCGGTGCCGCCGCCATCGGTCTCTCGGCCGTCCCGAGCAACGCCTCCACGACCACCACGACCGAGGCCGTCGCCCCGACCGCGAAGGTGGCGTACAGCACCGAGCAGATCAAGGGCGTCCACGCCGGCGTCACCGACCAGCTGGCGGGCACCAGCGTCAAGGTCGAGCAGATCGCGGCGAAGAAGCAGGCCGCCGCGGAGGCCACCGCCAAGAAGGAGGCCGCCGCTGCCGTCGCGAAGGCCAAGGCGGAGAAGGCCCGCCAGGCCGAGGAGGCCGCCAGCCGTGCCGCCGAGCGCGCCGCGGTGAAGAAGGCCGCCCCCAAGGCGTACAGCGACAACCTGGACGGCTGGATCCGTGAGTCCCTGGACATCATGAAGAAGCACGGCATCCCGGGCTCCTACGAGGGCATCCACCGCAACATCATGCGGGAGTCCTCCGGCAACCCGAAGGCGATCAACCTCTGGGACATCAACGCCCAGAACGGCATCCCGTCCAAGGGTCTGCTGCAGGTGATCCCGCCGACCTTCGAGGCCTACCACGTCCCGGGCACCCCGAAGGACATCTACGACCCGGTCGCCAACATCACCGCCGCCTGCAACTACGCGGCCGACAAGTACGGCACCATGGACAACGTCGACAGCGCGTACTGAGGTCGGCGCGGACCTCTTCTCGCGAACACGAACGCCGAAGGGCGGCACCCTCCTGACGGGGTGCCGCCCTTCGGGGTCGTACGGCGCGGGTTACTTGCGCATGACCTCGGGCTCGTGGCGGCGCAGGAAGCGGGCCACGAAGAAGCCGCAGATCACGCCGAGGGCGAGCAGTGCGCCCATGTCCATCGCCCAGGCGCCGACCGTGTGCTCCCACAGCGGGTCGGTGTCGCCGGCCGTCTCCGGCGGGCTGATCTTGTTGAAGTCCAGCGTGGCGCCCGACGCGGCGACCGCCCAGCGCGACGGCATCAGGAACGAGAACTGGTTGACGCCGATCGAGCCGTGCAGGGTGAACAGACAGCCGGTGAAGACGACCTGGATGATCGCGAACATCACCAGCAGTGGCATGGTCTTCTCGGCGGTCTTCACCAGCGCGGAGATGATCAGGCCGAACATCATCGAGGTGAAGCCCAGCGCCATGATCGGCACGGACAGCTCCAGCAGCGTGAGGCTCCCGAAGACCAGGCCCTCCTCCGGGATCTCCCGGCTGGAGAAGCCGATCACGCCGACCAGCAGGCCCTGCAGCACGGTGATCATGCCGAGCACGAACACCTTGGACATCAGGTACGCCGAGCGGGACAGGCCGGTGGCGCGCTCCCGCTCGTAGATGACCCGTTCCTTGATCAGCTCACGTACGGAGTTCGCGGCGCCCGCGAAGCAGGCGCCTACCGCGAGGATCAGCAGGACCGTGGTCGCCGTGCCGTTCGGGATGATCCGGCCGGTCTGCGGGTTCGGCGGGTTGGGCAGCAGGCCCTTGTCCGCGTCGATGAGCAGGCTGACCGCGCCGAGGACCGCCGGCAGGATCACCATCAGGGCGAGGAAGCCCTTGTCGGAGACGATCACCGAGACGTAGCGGCGCACCAGGGTCACGAACTGTGACATCCAGCCCTGCGGCTTCGGCGGCCGCATCGCCTGCATCGGCGGCATCTGTACGGACTGCGGCGCGACGGCGTCGATGTCCGCGGCGTACATCTGGTAGTGCTGCGAGCCCTTCCAGCGGCCCGCCCAGTCGTAGTCGCGGTAGTTCTCGAAGGCGGAGAAGACGTCGGCCCAGGTGTCGTAGCCGAAGAAGTTCAGCGCCTCCTCGGGCGGGCCGAAGTAGGCGACGGAGCCGCCGGGCGCCATCACCAGGAGCTTGTCGCAGATCGCCAGCTCGGCCACCGAGTGCGTGACGACGAGGACCGTGCGGCCGTCGTCGGCGAGGCCGCGCAGCAGCTGCATGACGTCGCGGTCCATGCCCGGGTCGAGGCCGGAGGTCGGCTCGTCCAGGAAGATCAGCGACGGCTTGGTGAGCAGCTCCAGGGCGACGGAGACGCGCTTGCGCTGGCCGCCGGACAGGGAGGTGACCTTCTTGTCCTTGTGGATGTCCAGCTTGAGCTCGCGCAGCACCTCGTCGATGCGGGCGTCGCGCTCGGCGGCCGTGGTGTCGGAGGGGAAGCGGAGCTTGGCCGCGTACTTGAGGGCCTTCTTGACGGTCAGCTCCTTGTGCAGGATGTCGTCCTGCGGGACCAGACCGATGCGCTGGCGCAGCTCGGCGAACTGCTTGTAGAGGTTCCGGTTGTCGTAGAGGACCTCGCCCTGGTTGGCGGGGCGGTAGCCGGTGAGGGCCTTGAGGAGCGTGGACTTGCCGGAGCCGGACGGGCCGATGACCGCGATCAGCGACTTCTCGGGCACGCCGAAGGAGACGTCCTTGAGGATCTGCTTGCCGCCGTCGACGGTGACCGTCAGGTGGCGGGCGGAGAAGGAGACCTCACCGGTGTCGACGAACTCCTCGAGCCGGTCGCCGACGATCCGGAACGTCGAGTGACCGACGCCCACGATGTCGGTGGGGCCGAGGAGTTGTGAGCCGCCCTTGGCTATCGGCTGACCGTTGACGTACGTGCCGTTGTGCGAGCCGAGGTCGCGGATCTCCATGCGGCCGTCGGGCGTGGAGTGGAACTCGGCGTGGTTGCGCGAGACCTGGAGGTCGGAGACGACCAGGTCGTTCTCCAGCGCACGGCCGATGCGCATCACGCGGCCGAGGGAGAACTGGTGGAACGTGGTGGGGCTGCGGTCGCCGTAGACCGGCGACGCCCCCGCGCCGTTGCCGGGGCCCTGCTGCTGCGGGATGTGCGGTGCGGGCTGCTGCGCCGCCGGCTGCTGCGGCTGCTGCCAGCCGGGCTGCTGCTGCGGCGCCTGCTGGGACCAGCCGGCGTTCGCACCCTGGGCCGCGTACGGCTGCTGCGGCTGGGCCTGCGGAGCGGCGGCCTGGGCCGCGGCGCCCGCTCCGGCTCCCGCACCTGCGCCTGCGCCTGCGCCTGACAGCGTCACGCGCGGGCCGTCGGTCGCGTTGCCCAGGTTCAGCACCGTGTCGGAGCCGAACTCCAGGTGGTGGATCCGCTGCCCCTGCACGAACGTGCCGTTGGTGCTGCCGTGGTCCTCGATGACCCAACTGCGCCCGTTGAAGCTGATCGTGGCGTGACGCCAGGAGACCCTGGCGTCGTCCAGCACGACGTCCCCCTGCGGATCGCGTCCGAGGGTGTAAGCCCTGGACGGATCGAGCGTCCAGGTCCGTCCGTTTGATTCCAGTACGAGTTCCGGCACTCCATGCCCCACTGAGTTGTCCCCCGAATTTCCCCCATCGCAGGGAGTCTAGGGATGTCGAACATCGGGGGGAACTATTTCAGGCTCGGCCCTCTGACCGAAAGTCGGCCTTGTCACGAGCGCGCACCAAGGTGTTCACCGGCTTTCGTCGACGGGGGTTGAAATCGGCTCGGAGAATGGTAAACCACGCGAGGGGGACATGCGCGGCCGTCACGCCGCGTCGCGGATCGGGGGGTCTGCCATGAGTACTGCCACGAACGTCCACACCGCGGAGCGGGGTGGGCGCGTGCCCTGGGTCGATGTGGTGATGTCCGCGGTCGCCGCGGTGAGCTGGGCGCTGATCGGGATGGCGGGGACGGCGGCGCTCGGGCTGCGTCTGCTAAACGCGGACGCGGCCGGTTCGCTGGGCCCGATGACCGCCGCGGTGGTGGCTCTGGGGGCGGGTGGTTCGGTCACGCCGTCCGGTGACGTGTCCGCCTTCGGGCTGTCGGGCGCGGAGGCCGGCACGGCCCTGGAGGTCACGCCGCTGGGCGTGAGCCTGGTGGGTGCGCTGCTGCTGTCGTACTTCTTTCTGCGGTCCTTGCGGACGGCGGGAGTTGTGGTCTCCGGCGCCGAACTCCTCGCGCGTGCGGGCGCGGTGGTCGGGCTGTTCGTGGCGATGACGGGCGGGCTGGTCTGGGCGGGGCACGACGTCATCACCATCGACGGGGGTTCGCTGGGACTGGACGACCTGCCGGGGGTGGGCGGTGGCGGGGTCGAGATCCCGGGGCTGGGCGATGTCGGAGGGCTGCTGCCGGACCGGGTGGGGGATCTCGTGGACGCGGAGGCCGCGGTCGGGTTCACCGTCGACACCGCGCCGACGCTGCTGGGCGGACTCGGCTGGTCGGCCGGTGTCCTGCTCGTCGCGCTGCTGGCGTCCCGCCGCACTCCCCTGCCGCGTGGCTGGGACGCCGTGCACCGTGTCGTGCGGCCGGCGGTGTCCGCCCTCGTCGCGGTGGGGCTGACGGCGGTGGCGGCGGGGCTCGCGGCGGCGGGGTACGCGGCGATCGGCGACGACCATCCCCGGCGGATCGCGGGGGCGGCGCTGCTGGGGGCGCCGAACGGGGTGTGGACCGGGGTGTCGATCGGCCTGTTCGTGCCGTGGGACGGGCGGGCGAGCGGGGCCCTGCTCGGGGTGCTGCCGCACCCCGTGGACGATCTGCTACGGGGCGGCTCGGACCGGTCCGTCACGCTGGGGCGGCTGGCGGAGTTCGACGGGCGGGTGTGGCTGCTGGCGGTGGCCGCCGCGCTGATGATGCTGCTGGCGGGGGTACTGATGGGCGTGCGCACACCGGTCGGGGACGCGGCGGATCGCGGAGCGGCCGATTTCGCGGGGCGGTGTGCGCTACGGCTGGGTGTCGCTACGGCGCTGGCCCTGCCGTTGCTGGCCTGGCTGACGGAGGTGTCGGTGAACGCCTCGCTGTCCGTGCTGGGCTTCGACGCGTTCGGCGCCGGCATCGAACTGCGCGGCCGGCTCGGCACGGCGCTCCTGCTGGGCGCGGTGTGGGGGGCGGGCGCGGGCGCCGCGGGGGCGCTGCTGGCCCGGTCGAGCGGGGCGGCGGGGGCGCAGGCGGCGCCGCTGGCACGGAGTGACATCAAGGCGGCCGGGGAGTGGCGGGCGACGTCGGCCGTCGGGGGCCCGGACGGCAGGACGACCGCCGGTCCCTACGAGCCGGGGGCCCCTTACCGCCCACCGAACCCGGACACCAATCCGTATCTGCGGGTGTCACGGGAGACGTGGGCGTCCCGCGCGTCAGGGGAACCGCACGAGTCGCGGGAGCAGGGGCCGTGGGGGGCGCACGGAGCGCGGGGCCCCGAAGACACACCTCGGCGGCCCGGGGGCCCACCGGGTGCCGGTGGACCGGACAGGCGCGAACCGCAGGAACGACGGGCACCGTGGAGGCAGGGACCCCCGGGATCGCGGGAGCGAGGGCCGTGGGAGGCGCACGAGGCCCGGAGGCCTGAGGACGCGCGGGGAGAGGCCCGGGGGCCGTCGGCCGGTGGGAGCCCCGGGGCACCCGAGAACGGCGACGAGGGCGGCGACATCTACGGGGCGCCCACCGTGATCCGGCCGGTCGGGCCGCCCTGGCGTGGGCCCCGGCGAGGGGCCGGGGAGCGGGGCGGGGCTCGGGACGGGGATGAAGCCGGAGGTGACGGGCGGTCGCTGTGGCCGGACAAGGGGCCTCCGCCTCCGCCGCCGCCTCCCCCGGCCCCGCGGAAGCCGCCGCCACGACAGCCGGACGGGCCGGAGGCCGACGGACGATGAACCCGCGCCGCGGGAGGCCGACGGACGACGGGCCGGCGCCGCGGGAGGCGGCCACGCCGACGACCGGACGACCGTGAGGCGGGCCCCGCAGGACACGGACGGCCGTGAGGCGGCCCCAGCAGAGCACGGGTGGGTGGAGGGTGGGTGACCTGCGGGAGGTCGCTGGTGCGCCATGTGCGGGACACCGGTGCGACAGGCAGTGTTCGCTGTCCGGCTGGCGGACCTCGGAGGCGCGGGGCACTGGGTGCCGGATACGGTGGGAACACCATGAGCGCATCGCAGACCACCGACGTTCCCACCCTCCTTGTCAAGATCTTCGGCAAGGACAGGCCGGGCATCACGGCCGGCCTCTTCGACACCCTCGCCGCCTACTCGGTCGACGTGGTCGACATCGAGCAGGTCGTCACCCGTGGCCGCATCGTGCTCTGCGCCCTCGTGACCGAGCCGCCCAAGGGGCTGGAAGGGGACCTGCGGGCGACCGTCCACAGCTGGGCGGAGTCGATGAAGATGCAGGCGGAGATCATCTCCGGCAAGGGCGACAACCGTCCGCGCGGGCTCGGCCGCTCCCTGGTCACCGTGCTGGGCCACCCCCTCACGTCGGAGGCGACGGCCGCGATCGCCGCGCGGATCACCAGGACCGGCGGCAACATCGACCGTATCTTCCGGCTCGCCAAGTACCCGGTGACAGCCGTGGAGTTCGCGGTGTCCGGCGTGGAGACGGAGCCGCTGCGCACCGCCCTGGTGACCGACGCGGCGCGGCTCGGGGTCGATGTCGCCGTGGTCGGGGCGGGGCTGTACCGGCGGGCGCAGCGCCTGGTCGTCATGGACGTGGACTCCACGCTCATCCAGGACGAGGTGATCGAGCTCTTCGCCGCGCACGCCGGCTGCGAGGACGAGGTCGCCGAGGTGACGGCGGCCGCGATGCGCGGGGAGCTGGACTTCGAGCAGTCGCTGCACGCGCGCGTGGCGTTGCTGGAGGGGCTGGACGCCTCCGTGGTGGACAAGGTCCGCAGCGAGGTGCGGCTGACGCCGGGCGCCCGCACCCTGATCCGTACGCTGAAGCGCCTCGGCTATCAAGTGGGCGTGGTCTCGGGTGGGTTCACCCAGGTCACGGATGATCTGAAGGAACGGCTGGGGCTGGACTTCGCCCAGGCCAACACCCTGGAGATCGTCGACGGGAAGCTGACGGGCAAGGTCACCGGGGAGATCGTGGACCGGGCGGGCAAGGCCCGGCTGCTGCGTCGGTTCGCCGCCGAGGCGGGGGTGCCGCTGTCGCAGACGGTGGCGATCGGTGACGGTGCGAACGATCTCGACATGCTGAACACGGCGGGGCTCGGTGTCGCCTTCAACGCCAAGCCGGTGGTGCGCGAGGCGGCGCACACGGCGGTGAACTTCCCCTTCCTGGACACGGTCCTGTACCTGCTCGGCGTCACCCGCGAAGAGGTCGAGGCGGCGGACACGCTCGACGTGGGCTGAGTCGCCGGGCCGGGGCACGGAGACGCGCGGGCCCGGCACCGACGGACGTCGGTGCCGGGCCCCTGCCGTGCCGGGTGTCACTCGGTGGGCGCCCAGTAGTCGACCAGCGTGCCGACGCCGGGCTCGAGGGACTTCCAGGAGCCGGTGAAGGACAGGACGGCGAAGGCGGCTGCCGGGTAGCCGCGCCGGCTCATGCGTTCGCGGGCGTCGCCCTCCGCCGCGCCGGCCAGGATGTCGGCGAGTGCCTGGACGCCCGGGTTGTGGCCGATCAGGAGGACGTTCTGCGCGTCGTCGGAGGTTTCGTTGAGCAGGGCGATCAGCTCACCGGGGGAAGCGTCGTAGACCCGCTCCTCGTAGACGGTTTTCGGCCGCTGCGGAAACTCGTGGACCGCGAGCTTCCAGGTCTCCCGGGTCCGGACCGAGGTGGAGCACAGGGCCAGGTCGAAGGCGATACCGGTGTCGGCGAGCTTGCGTCCGGCGACGGCGGCATCCGTGCGGCCCCGCTCGGCGAGCGGGCGCTCGTGGTCGGAGACCGGGGGCCAGTCGGCTTTCGCATGCCGGAAAAGGACAATCCTGCGGGGTTCTGCGACGCTCATGTGACCCAGCTTCGCATGAAACAGGCCATGGGGCGCAGGGAGTTGACCGGCGCTTCCGGGGTGTTCAACGGGCTATGAGCTGCTGCGCGCGCTCGACGAGGTGGGTGAGCACGGGCTCACCGGCGGCCGCGTGGGCGTCGGAGGGGTTGAGGATCAGGGTGAGCAGGGCGACGAAGGCGAGGGTGGGCAGGGCCAGGGCCCACCACGGCAGCCGGGTGTCGACGCCACCCCGGGGGGCCGGGTGGGGCCGGGTGTGCGTGCGCGCCGACATGGGGGCCTCCGCTCTTCGTATGGTCCGTGGCTCGCTTTTCGCGGCCACATCTCGAAGGTACGGATCGTCGGGAACTCAACCCATCCGGTGATCCACCCACTTGACCCTGAGCCTGGCCCCCTAGGGGATGGTGGTGCCAGCACCACCATGGGCCGTCACGGCGCGAGGACGGTCGCGATCACTCCGATGACGATGAAGATGGCGAAGAACGCGCCGAAGACGAGCAACATCTTCTTCTGGCCGTTCTGCGGATTCGGGTCGAGGACTGGCATACGGCAAGTCTCGCACCCCGCTCGCCTGCGGCGGGCCTCGGGGGTGGCGCGGCGCGGGTGGCCTGGCGGCCGGGCCCTCCGGCGCGATGGTTCCGCCGACCGGCCCATGCGGTGCGGCGGGGCTGGGACGGTGCATCACCGGCCCGGGGCGGTCGGGGCGGGGGCTCCTGGCCGTGGAGCGCTCGTTCGTTTCGCCCCCGCCGCCCCTTCCCGTCCCGTTCCCGGGGGCTCTGCCCCCGGACCCCCGTCGCGCCCGCGCGGCGGAGCCGCATGTCGACACAGCCCCATACCCCTGGGGGTGTGCCGCCCCGTCCCGTCCCTGGGGGCTCCGCCCCGGACCCCCGTCGCGCCCGCGCGGCGGAGCCGCATGTCGACACAGCCCCGCGCCCCTGGGGGGAAGGGCTGGCCGGGCCGGTCAGGAAGTCGTCGCCTCATCCTCCACCGTGCGGTCGCGGCCGGCCAGGACGCCCACGATCATCTGCGGGATCATCAGGCCGGCCATCAGCGCGATCGGCAGGCCCCAGCCGCCGCTGTGCTGGTAGAGCACGCCCACCAGGAGCGGCCCGGGGATGGAGAGCAGATAGCCGGTGCTCTGCGCGAAGGCCGACAGCTGGGCCACGCCCGCGCCGGTCCTGGCCCGCATCCCGACCATGGTGAGCGCCAGCGGGAAGGCACAGTTCGCGATGCCCAGCAGCACCGCCCAGGCCCAGGCACCGGCGGCCGGCGCGAGGTACAGGCCGGCGTATCCGACGAGGCCGCTGACGCCCAGCGCGAGCGCGATCGGGCCCTGGTGGGGCAGCCGGGTGGCGAGGCGCGGGATGACGAAGGCCAGCGGTACGCCCATCACCATGGTGACCGCGAGGAGCAGCCCGGCCGTGCCCGCGGGGACGCCCGCGTCCCGGAAGATCTGCGCCATCCAGCCCATGGTGATGTAGGCGGCGGTGGCCTGGAGTCCGAAGAAGACGGCCAGCGCCCAGGCGGTGCGGCTGCGGGTGATGCGCAGCCGCACCGGCGCCTCGGCGGGAGTGTCCCGTCCGGCACGCGCCCCGTCGTGCTCCGGTTCCCGTGCCCGTACGAAGGGCAGCCACGGCAGTACGGCGGCTGCCGCCAGGGCCGCCCACACGGCGAGGCCCGAGTGCCAGTCCCCGCCCAGCGCGTCGGTCAGCGGCACGGTCACGGCCGCCGCCGTGGCGGTGCCCAGGGCGAGGGCCATGGAGTACAGACCGGTCATGGAGCCGACCCGGTCGGGGAACCAGCGCTTGACGATGACCGGCATCAGGACGTTGCTGACGGCGATGCCCATCAGCGCCAGCGCGCTGGTGGCCAGGAACGCCGCCGTGCCGCCCACGTACGGGCGTATCAGCAGGCCGGCGCCGATGGCGACCATGCCGGCGCAGACCACCGCGCCCGCACCGAACCGGCGGGCCAGCCGCGGCGCGGTGACGCCGAAGACCGCGAAGCACAGCGGGGGCACGGAGGTGAGCAGTCCGGCCACGCTCCCGCTCATGCCGAGCCCGTCGCGGACCTCCTCCAGCAGCGCGCCCAGGCTGGTGATGGCGGGGCGGAGGTTGAGCGCGGCCAGCACGATGCCGACGACGAGCAGTCGCGTCCGCCACGCGTGCGTGACACCGGCCCGGCGGACGGTCCGGGCCTCGGAGGCGGCCGGTGTGCGTACGGTCGTGGACGTGGGTGTCCGGGTTTCCTCACTAGCCATGACGCCCATCATAGAATCATGGGATGATTGATTGTCCATGCCGAGGCCGCCGTGCGGCGCCGCTGTCGTGCGAAGGTGTGCCATGCCGCTGAGCCATCCCCGTCGTTCGGCCCTGTCCGAGCAGGTCATCGCCACCCTGCGGGCCCAGATCACCTCGGGCGAGTGGCCGGTCGGCGCGCGCATTCCCACCGAGCCGGAGCTGGTGGAGCAGCTGGGAGTGGCCCGCAACACGGTCCGTGAGGCCGTCCGTGCGCTGGCGCACAACGGGCTGCTGGACATCCGCCAGGGCTCGGGCACGTACGTGGTGGCCACGAGTGAGCTGGCGGGCGTGATGCACCGCCGCTTCGCCGACGCCGACCCCCGGCACATCGCCGAGCTGCGTTCGACCCTGGAGTCGGCGGCGGCGCGGCTGGCCGCCGAGCGGCGCACGGAGAAGGACCTCAAGCAGATCGACACCCTGCTGCTGCGCCGGGAGGAGGCCTGGGAGTCGGGTGAGGCGGAGGCGTTCGTGGCGGCGGACGCCACGTTCCACCTGGCGGTCGTGGCCGCCTCGCACAACGACGTGATGACCGCGATGTACGCGGACCTGAGCGAGGTGCTGCGGGACTGGCTGCGCGAGGACGTGGGCGAGGGCATGTCCCCGGAGATGCACATGGACCACGGGCGGCTGGTGGACGCGATCCGCGCGGGGGACGCGGCGACGGCGGCCGAGGAGGCCGCCGCCTATCCGTTCATGTGCCGTCCGGGGCTGTTCGCTCCGCCCTCCGCCGACTGAGCCAGGCCGACGCGAGGGCCCGCACCCCGTACGGGATGCGGGCCCTCGGCAGTGCGTCCGGTCAGGCGCCGATGGCGTGCAGACCGCCGTCCACGTGGACGATCTCGCCCGTGGTCTTCGGGAACCAGTCGCTCAGCAGGGCGACGACGCCCCGGCCGGCCGGCTCGGGGTCCTTCAGGTCCCACTCCAGCGGGGCGCGGGTGTCCCACACGGAGGCCAGCTCGCTGAAGCCCGGGATGGACTTGGCGGCCATGGAGCCGATCGGGCCCGCGGAGATCAGGTTGCAGCGGATGTTCTGCTTGCCCAGGTCACGGGCCATGTAGCGGCTGGTGGCCTCCAGGGCGGCCTTGGCGGGGCCCATCCAGTCGTACTGCGGCCAGGCGTACTGCGCGTCGAAGGTGAGGCCGACGACCGAGCCGCCGTTCTGCATCAGCGGCAGGCAGGCCATGGTCAGCGACTTCAGGGAGTACGCCGAGACGTGCATGGCGGTGGCGACCGACTCGAACGGCGTGTTGAGGAAGTTGCCGCCGAGCGCGTCCTGCGGGGCGAAGCCGATGGAGTGCACGACGCCGTCGAGGCCGCCGAGCTCCTCGCCGACCACGTCGGCCAGACGGCCCAGGTGCTCGTCGTTGGTGACGTCGAGCTCGATGACCTTGGCGGGCTTGGGCAGCTTCTTGGCGATGCGCTCGGTCAGGGTGGGCCGCGGGAACGCGGTCAGGATGATCTCGGCGCCCTGCTCCTGGGCCAGCTTGGCGGTGTGGAAGGCGATGGAGGACTCCATCAGCACACCGGTGATCAGGACGCGCTTGCCCTCGAGAATTCCGCTCATGGTGTTCAGTGACCCATTCCCAGTCCGCCGTCAACGGGAATGACGGCTCCAGTGATGTACGAGGCCTCGTCCGAGGCGAGGAACCGCACCGTCGCGGCGATCTCCTCGGGCTGCGCGTACCGGGCGAGCGGCACCTGCGCGAGGATCTTCGTCTGCTGCTCCTCGGTGAGCGCCTTGGTCATGTCGGTGTCGACGAAGCCGGGCGCGACGACGTTGAAGGTGATGTTGCGCGAGCCCAGCTCGCGGGCGAGGGAGCGCGCGAAGCCGACCAGGCCGGCCTTGGAGGCGGCGTAGTTGGCCTGCCCCGCGGAGCCGAGCAGTCCGACCACCGAGGAGATCAGGACGACGCGGCCCTTCTTGGCGCGCAGCATGCCGCGGTTGGCGCGCTTGACGACCCGGAAGGTGCCGGTGAGGTTGGTGTCGACGACCGAGGTGAAGTCCTCCTCGGACATGCGCATGAGGAGCTGGTCCTTGGTGACACCGGCGTTGGCCACGAGCACCTCCACGGTGCCGTGCGCCTCCTCGATCTCCTTGTAGGCCTGCTCCACCTGCTCGGGGTCGGTGATGTCGCACTTGACGGCGAGGCAGCCCAATTCCGTCAGGGCGGCCGGCGGCTCCCCCGAGCGGTACGTGATGGCGACCTTGTCGCCGGCGTCGGCGAACGCGCGGGCGATGGCGAGGCCGATGCCCCGGTTGCCTCCGGTGACGAGAACCGAGCGGCTCAACGGATCACCCTTTCGATAGCGGTCTGGTGCACCGCCCGGACACCTGGACGACAGGCGGCTACCCCGAAAACCTATCGGTCCCGGTCCCGCCCGGGACATTGGGGCACCGACAGTGGCGCTCGTGGCCTCCTGTCGGGTTCCTACAGTTCGCGGCCCCGGTCAGTCCGCCCTACCGGGTGCGTGAGCCGACAGCCCTTCGGCACGAGCGGTCTCGAGCATCCTGCGGTCACAGGTCACCACGGCGGTCAGGTCGTCCCGCGACGTCACGTACCTCTTGGGTGAGGAGGCCCCCGGTGATCCGGGCGTGCCGGCGGCGAGCGGCTCCGTGGCCCGCTCTTGAAGGAACCGCTTCCTCGAAGCACTCGGCGACGAACATCCACGCGCCCGCGTCCCGGTGACGGCGCGCGCGGAACGCCGCCGCTCGCGGGGCGGGAACGTCCCCGTTCTTCCGGGTCTTCTTGCTCTTACCGTCGGTACGGCTCCTGCTGGGCGCGGCGCCGACGGTGGTGCGCCCGGAAGCGGGAGGGTCGGGGAGCCTCCGGGGATCACCGGCCCGAGTGGTACTGGACAGAGCCCTGGGCCCCACTGGTTCAAGAACAGTCACAGCGGCAGCGAGGGGGACAACCGCGTCGAGGTCGCCGTACGCCCGAGGCGGTCCGCATCCGTGATGCGCGGGACAAGCGCGTTCGTCCCCTCGTCGTCACGCCGGTCACTCGGGCGGCGTTCACCGCGCTCGCGGCAGGGTCGTCACCGGACGGCCGAGTTCGCGCCGTACGAGACGTCAGCGGGCGGGTACGGGAGCGGCTCCCGTACCCGCCCGACCGGTCGGGGGCGGACTTGCCTCGCCGCTTCTTCCTGGCCGCCGGTGCGGTTGGGCGCTCCGGTTCAGTACACGTGGCGGGTGTACCACGTCCCGCTGTCGAAGAAGAAGTGGTCCACGGCGAGCTTGTGCCCACCGCTGTAGTGGGCGTACGCCACGGCCTGCTCGCCGGGCCCGCCGTTGCTCAGGCTCGTGTCCAGGCAGGTGCCGGGGTTGATCATGAAGGTGCTGAAGCCGCCCCGCAGCGGGAACTCCACGTCGATGGGCTGCGCGCGGTGGTTGCAGGCCGTCAGCCCGCCCGTCCTGCTCAGGGGCTCGTCGGCGACCGCGGCGGGGGCGGACAGGGCCGTGAGAAGACCGGCGGTCGCGGCCGCCAGGGCGGCCACACGACGCATACGCATACGCACTCCTTGAGTCGGGCTGTCCGGTGATCGTCCGGACCAGCGCTCCCGAACGTACGGAGGCTTTACGCACGGACAGTGACAGGTCATCCACCAGTTGGTGAACAGCCGTTGCTCCAGAGGAAGTTGAGATTCCATGGGCACGCGTGGCGCACCACGGCGGCCGTCCGTCACGTCCCCCGGGGGCGCTCATGGTTCACTGCTGACGGTTGAGCACATCTCGCGATGGTGAGAAAAGGGGAGGCCGCTCGTGGCCCATGAGGTCGATCAGTCATTCCTGGCGCTGCCGTTGCGCGCGCTCGCCGACGCGGCGCTCGCGCGGGCGCGGGCGCTCGGGGCGGAGCACGCGGACTTCCGTCTGGAGCGGGTGCGCAGCGCGTCCTGGCGGCTGCGGGACGCCAAGCCGGCCGGATCGTCGGACACCACCGACCTCGGGTACGCGGTGCGCGTGGTGCACGGCGGGACGTGGGGGTTCGCGTCCGGGGTGGATCTGACCCTCGACGCCGCCGCCAAGGTCGCCTCGCAGGCGGTGGCGATGGCGAAGCTGTCCGCGCAGGTGATCCGGGCGGCGGGTTCGGACGAGAGGGTGGAGCTGGCCGACGAGCCGGTGCACTCGGAGAAGACCTGGGTGTCGTCGTACGAGATCGATCCGTTCGCCGTGCCCGACGAGGAGAAGGCCGGGCTGCTGGCCGAGTGGAGCGCGCGGCTGCTGGCGGCGAACGGGGTGGACCACGTCGACGCCTCGCTGCTCACCGTGCACGAGAACAAGTTCTACGCCGACACCGCCGGGACCGTGACCACGCAGCAGCGGGTGCGGCTGCACCCGGTGCTCACGGCCGTGTCCGTCGACGGCTCCAGCGGTGAGTTCGACTCCATGCGCACGATCGCGCCGCCCGTCGGCCGCGGCTGGGAGTACCTGACGGGCACCGGCTGGGACTGGGACGACGAGCTGGCGCGGATCCCGGAGCTGCTCGCCGAGAAGATGCGCGCGCCGAGCGTCGAGCCGGGGCTGTACGACCTGGTGGTGGACCCCTCCAACCTGTGGCTGACCATCCACGAGTCCATCGGGCACGCCACCGAGCTGGACCGCGCGCTCGGCTACGAGGCGGCCTACGCCGGGACCTCGTTCGCCACCTTCGACCTGATCGGCAAGCTGCGCTACGGCTCGGAGCTGATGAACGTCACCGGTGACCGCACCGCCGAGCACGGGCTCGCCACGGTGGGGTACGACGACGAGGGCGTCGAGGCGCAGTCCTGGGACCTGGTGAAGGACGGCACGCTGGTCGGCTACCAGCTGGACCGGCGGATCGCGAAGCTGACCGGGTTCGAGCGGTCCAACGGGTGCGCGTTCGCGGACTCCCCCGGCCACGTGCCGGTGCAGCGCATGGCCAACGTGTCGCTGCGGCCGGATCCGGCGGGGATGTCGACGGAGGACCTGATCGGGGGCGTGGACCGGGGCATCTACGTCGTCGGTGACCGGTCGTGGTCGATCGACATGCAGCGGTACAACTTCCAGTTCACCGGGCAGCGGTTCTACCGGATCGAGAACGGGCGGCTGGCGGGGCAGCTGCGGGACGTCGCCTATCAGGCCACGACCACCGACTTCTGGGGCTCCATGGCGGCGGTCGGCGGTCCGCAGACGTACGTCCTGGGCGGCGCCTTCAACTGCGGCAAGGCCCAGCCGGGGCAGGTGGCGGCGGTCTCGCACGGTTGCCCGTCCGCCCTTTTCAAGGGAGTCAACATCCTCAACACCACGCAGGAGGCCGGGCGATGAGCGCGCGCACCAGCAAGCCGTACGAGATCGTCGAGCGCGCTCTGGAGCTGTCCCGGGCCGACGGCTGTGTCGTGATCGCCGACGAGGAGTCCACCGCCAATCTGCGCTGGGCGGGCAACGCGCTCACCACGAA
Source organism: Streptomyces sp. AC558_RSS880 (assembly GCF_019049255.1). Classification (GTDB taxonomy): domain Bacteria; phylum Actinomycetota; class Actinomycetes; order Streptomycetales; family Streptomycetaceae; genus Streptomyces. The sequence continues at coordinate 17,817 of NZ_JAGMUJ010000161.1, forward strand.
CGGTGTCACGCGCGGGCGCACGCTCACCGTGATCGCCACGGTGGACGGCGCGCAGGGCACGGCCTCCGGGGTGGTGTCCCGGTCCGCGGTGACCGTGGACGAGCTGGAGCCGCTGGTGCGGGCCGCCGAGGCCGCCGCGCGGGGCGCGGGTCCGGCCGAGGACGCGCAGCCGCTGGTCACGGGGGTCGCCCCGTCGCCCGGGTTCACGGAGGCGCCGGCCGAGACCTCCTCCGCCGTGTTCGCCGACTTCGCCCCGGCGCTGGGCGAGGCGTTCGCCCGCGCGCGTGCCGGTGGCCGGGAGCTGTACGGCTTCGCCAACCACGAGATGGTCTCCAGCTACCTCGGCACGTCGGCGGGGCTGCGGCTGCGGCACGACCAGCCGAACGGCACCCTGGAGCTGAACGCCAAGTCGCCGGACCGTACGCGGTCGGCGTGGGCGGGGCGCTCCACGCGGGACTTCAAGGACGTCGACCCGGCGGCGCTCGACGCCGAGCTGGCCGTACGGCTGGGCTGGGCCGAGCGGCGGCTCGAGCTGCCCGCGGGCCGGTACGAGACGCTGCTGCCGCCGACCGCGGTGGCGGACCTGCTGATCTACCAGCTGTGGTCGGCCTCGGGGCGGGACGCGGCCGAGGGGCGCACGGTGTTCTCCAAGCCGGGCGGCGGCACCCGGGTCGGCGAGCGGCTGACCGAGCTGCCGCTGACCCTGCGCAGCGACCCGGACGAGCCGGGTCTGGAGTCGGCGCCGTTCGTGATCGCGCACTCCTCCGGCGGCGACCAGTCGGTGTTCGACAACGGGCTGCCGCTGGCGGCCACGGAGTGGATCCGCGAGGGCGAGCTGAACCGGCTGACGACCAGCAGGCACGGCGCGGGCCTGACCGGACTGCCGGTGGCGCCCGGGATCGACAACCTGATCCTGGACGGCGGCGGCGACCGGTCCCTGGAGGACATGGTCGCGGCCACGGAGCGCGGGCTGCTGCTGACCTGCCTGTGGTACATCCGCGAGGTGGACCCGGCGACGCTGCTGCTCACGGGGCTGACCCGGGACGGCGTGTACCTCGTCGAGAACGGCGAGGTCACCGGCGAGGTGAACAACTTCCGGTTCAACGAGTCGCCGGTGGACCTGCTCGGCCGGGCCGCCGAGGCGGGCCGTACGGAGAAGACGCTGCCCAGGGAGTGGGGCGACTGGTTCACCAGGGCCGCGATGCCGGCGCTGCGCGTCCCCGATTTCAATATGAGCTCTGTCAGCCAGGGCGTATAACCTCGTAGGCATTCGTGGCCGGCCGTCATCCGGCCGGCCGAAGATCATCAAGGAGACACGAGAACCGTGACGGACATCGTCGACGAGCTGAAGTGGCGCGGGCTGTTCGCCCAGTCCACCGACGAGGACGCTTTGCGCAAGGCGCTCGCGGACGGTCCCGTCACGTTCTATTGCGGTTTCGACCCGACCGCTCCGTCGTTGCACGTGGGGCACCTGGTGCAGGTGCTCACCGTGCGCCGGCTCCAGCAGGCCGGTCACCGGCCGCTGGCGCTGGTCGGCGGGGCCACGGGCCAGATCGGCGACCCGCGCCCGACCGCGGAGCGCACACTGAACTCGCCGGAGACCGTCGCGGGCTGGGTCGAGCGGCTGCGCGGCCAGATCGAGCCGTTCCTGTCCTTCGAGGGCGAGAACGCGGCCGTGATGGTCAACAACCTCGACTGGACGCAGAACCTCTCCGCGATCGAGTTCCTGCGGGACATCGGCAAGCACTTCCGCGTCAACAAGATGCTGACGAAGGACTCGGTCGCCCGGCGGCTGGAGTCCTCCGAGGGCATCAGCTACACGGAGTTCAGCTACCAGCTGCTGCAGGCGATGGACTTCCTCCAGCTGTTCCGGAGGTACGGCTGCACGCTCCAGCAGGGCGGCAGCGACCAGTGGGGCAACCTCACGGCCGGCCTGGACCTGCTGCACCGGCTGGAGCCGGGCGCCACGGTCCACGCCTACGCCACGCCGCTGATGACCAAGGCGGACGGCACCAAGTTCGGCAAGACCGAGGGCGGCGCCGTCTGGCTCGACCCGGAGATGACGACGCCGTACGCGTTCTACCAGTTCTGGCTGAACGTGGACGACCGGGACATCTCGGGCTACATGCGGATCCTGTCCTTCAAGTCCCGTGAGGAGCTGGAGGAGCTGGAGCGGCAGACGGAGGAGCGTCCGCAGGCCCGGGCCGCGCAGCGCGCGCTGGCGGAGGAGCTGACGACGCTGGTGCACGGCGCCGACCAGACGGCCGCCGTGATCGCCGCGTCCAAGGCCCTCTTCGGGCAGGGCGAGCTGGCGGAGCTGGACGACCGCACGCTGGCGGCGGCGCTCTCCGAGGTGCCGCACGTCAAGGTGGCCGAGCTGGGTCCGGTGGTCGACCTGTTCGCCGAGGTCGGTCTGGTGCCGAGCAAGTCGGCCGCGCGGCGCACGGTGAAGGAGGGCGGTGCCTACGTGAACAACGTCAAGGTCACCGCCGAGGACGCCGTCCCCGCCGAGGAGGACCTGCTGCACGGGCGCTGGCTGGTGCTGCGCCGGGGCAAGAAGAACCTGGCGGCGGTGGAGGTCACGGCCGGCTGAGCCGACGGGCTGGTGCGGGGCGGTTTCCGGCGTGTGCCGGAGGCCGCCCCTTCGTCGTACGCCGGAAACCGCCTCGTCGTACGCCGTCGTCGCCGTCCGTGCCGGGTCAGGCCCGCTGGTGGTGCCGCTCGGCCCGCTTGCGTTTCATCGCGGTGTACAGCATGTCCACGAAGAAGACGACGACGATCGCCGCGACCAGCTGGAAGATGTGCCGGCCCCAGTCGATGCCCCGTGTCTCCTCGATCCCGAAGCCCCGCGCGACGGCGTTGCCCGCGATGGCGCCGATCATGCCGCAGATGGTGGCCAGCCACAGTGGTATGTGCTGTTTGCCGGGGATCAGCGCCTTGGCGATCAGACCGAGCACGAATCCCACGATGATCGCCCACAACCAGCCCATGACTGCCTCCTCGTACGGCTTGACGCGAGCATTACGGCCAGTGTCGGCCGAGACGCGGTACGCCGCATGTCGGGCATGCCGTACGCACTACGGCGCAGGCGGGGCGCCGCGGGGCGGGGCGACCCGCCCTCGTGACCCGGTCGGGCACGGCGTAACGTGGACATGTCCGGACCCGGTGTCACGGGACGGGGTGCCGGCCGGTCAGGTAAGTGGAAGGTCCGATGCGGGCGGATGGTGGAATGTGATGCGGAAGCAGCATGGCGGCGGCAGCGTCCAGGTGTTCCGGATCACCGGCGCCCGGGCGGGCCTCCATGACGATGTGCGGGCGAGGCAGCGCCGATACGTGATTTCGATGACCGTCCGTACGATCTCGGTCATCCTCGCGGCGACGCTGTGGAACGTGGAGCGGCACGTCGCGATCGTGGCGCTGGTGCTCGGGCTGGTCCTGCCGTACATCGCGGTGGTGATCGCCAACGCCGGGCGCGAAAACGCGCCGTCACTGCCGTCGACCTTCGTGACGACACCGATGAGGCCGATGATCGCACCGCCGCGGACGAATGACGGTTCCGCGGAATCCGATGCGGAAGATATGGCGTCGCAGGCGGCGCCGGACGCACGAACGGAGCGGCCCGAGCGGTCGTGAAGATCGGGGTGTGAGGGGAAAGCGCGTCAAGCGGAAGGCGCTTACCCGCCAAGCTCAGGAAAAGCTCAGATCAATCATGTTGTTCCGGTGCCGGGGGCGGGGTGACCCGTGACATACTTCGTACGCGCTCCGCATCCCCCGTCGGAGCGACGGACCGACGCCGGGCAGCTCCCCCCGTGGCTGCTCGGCGTCGCCTTTTCCCCGGCATTTCACACTGTGCCGATCGGGTTAGGGTCGGCGGTGTGATGGTCCCTGATCCCGAGACGCCGATCTGTTCCGCCAAGGGGTGTCGCGCCGCCGCCGTGTGGGTGCTCGCCTGGAACAACCCCAAGCTGCACACGCCGGAGCGCCGCAAGACCTGGCTCGCCTGCGAGGAGCACCGCGAGCATCTGTCGCAGTTCCTCGGGGTGCGCGGATTCCTGAAGGACGTCGTCCGGTTCGAGGAGTGGGAGGCTCCGGAAGGGGCCTAGCGCTCTCGGCCGCCGATGGCGTCCTCTCAACCCCCGATCGCGGACATGGGGCGGTCCGGCTGGACGAAGGCCGGGTCGTCCAGGCCCGCGCCCGCCTTCTTGCCCCACATGGCGAGCTTCCAGAGGCGGGCGATCTCCTCGTCGGGGGCGCCGGAGCGCAGCGCCGCGCGCAGGTCGGTCTCCTCGGTGGCGAACAGGCAGGTGCGTATCTGTCCGTCGGCGGTGAGGCGGGTGCGGTCGCAGGCGCGGCAGAAGGGGCGGGTGACGGAGGCGATGACGCCGACGCGGTGCGGGCCGCCGTCGACCAGCCAGCGCTCGGCCGGTGCGGAGCCGCGTGCCTCGTCGCCCTCGGGGGTCAGCTCGAAACGGGTGCGCAGGGAGGTGAGGATGTCCCCGGCGGTGATCATGCCCTCGCGCTTCCAGCCGTGCTGGGCGTCCAGGGGCATCTGCTCGATGAAGCGCAGCTCGTAGTCGTGCTCCACGGCCCAGGCGAGGAGGTCGGGGGCCTCGTCGTCGTTGAGCCCCGGCATCAGGACCGAGTTGACCTTCACCGGGGTCAGTCCGGCCTCGCGGGCCGCGGACAGGCCGTCGAGGACGTCCTGGTGGCGGTCGCGGCGGGTGAGGGTCTTGAAGACGTCCGGGCGCAGGGTGTCGAGGGAGACGTTGACCCGGTCCAGGCCCGCCTCCTTCAGGGCGGGCGCGATACGCCTCAGCCCGATACCGTTGGTGGTGAGGGACGTCTGCGGACGGGGTTCCAGGGCGGCGACGCGCTCGACGATGCCGACCAGGCCGGGGCGGAGCAGCGGTTCGCCGCCGGTGAAGCGGACCTCCTCGACGCCGAGGGAGGTGACGGCGATCTCGACGAGGCGGACGATCTCGTCGTCGGTGAGCAGATCGGGCTTGGCCAGCCACTGCAGCCCCTCCTCGGGCATGCAGTAGGTACAGCGCAGATTGCACCGATCGGTCAGCGAGACCCTCAGGTCGGTGGCCACTCGGCCGTAGGTGTCGATGAGCACGCGGCCCCTCCCTCGACGCGGATCACTCATGCCCGGCTGTCTGCGAGCCTACGTGACGCCACCGACAACCCACAGCGACCCGATGTGACGAGATGACGAACGGCCGCGTCGTACGGACCTCCAGAGGTCCGTACGACGCGGCCGCGCGGGGTGTGGATCAGTGGGCGCCGGTTCCGGTCAGGGACCGGACCTCCAGCTCCGCGTACTTCTTGGCGTCGGGCTCCTCCTTCGACAGGACGGTGCCGAGCCAGCCCATCAGGAAGCCGAACGGGATGGAGATGATGCCCGGGTTCTTCAGCGGGAACCAGGCGAAGTCGACGTCCGGGAACATCGCCTTGGGGTCGCCGGAGACGACGGGCGAGAACAGCACCAGGCCGACGGCGACGATGAGACCGCCGTAGATCGACCAGAGCGCGCCCTGGGTGGTGAACCGCTTCCAGAACAGGCTGTAGAGGATGGTCGGCAGGTTGGCGGACGCGGCGACCGCGAAGGCCAGCGCGACCAGGCCGGCCACGTTCAGGTCGCGGGCGAGGGCGCCGAGCGCGATGGAGACGACGCCGATGGCGACGGTCGCCCAGCGGGCCGCCCTCATCTCCTCCTTCTCCGTGGCCTGCCCCTTGCGGATGACGTTGGCGTAGATGTCGTGCGCGAAGGAGGACGACGAGGCCAGGGTCAGTCCGGCGACCACGGCGAGGATCGTCGCGAAGGCGACCGCCGAGATGGTGGCGAGCAGGATCGCGCCCCAGGCCGAGTCGACTCCGCCCAGGTGCAGCGCGAGCAGCGGGGCGGCCGTGTTGCCGGACGGGTTGGAGGCGATGATCTCGTCCTGGGAGATCAGCGCGGCGGCGCCGAAGCCGAGGGCGATGGTCATCAGGTAGAAGCCGCCGATGATGCCGATGGCCCAGTTCACGGACTTACGGGCGGCCTTGGCGTTGGGCACCGTGTAGAAGCGGATCAGGATGTGCGGCAGACCGGCGGTGCCGAGCACCAGGGCGATGCCGAGGGAGATGAAGTCCAGCTTGGTGGTGCCGTCGGCGCCGTACTGCAGGCCGGGCTCGAGGAAGGCGTCGCCCTTGCCGCTGTTCTCGGCGGCGCTGCCCAGCAGGTCGGAGATGTTGAAGTTGAACTTCAGCAGCACCAGGAACGTGATGAGGATGGTGCCGCCGATGAGCAGGACGGCCTTGACCATCTGGACCCAGGTGGTGCCCTTCATGCCGCCGATGGAGACGTACACGATCATCAGGATGCCGACGAGGGCGACGATGAGGATCTTGCCGGCGTCGGAGGTGATGCCGAGCAGCAGCGAGACGAGGACGCCCGCGCCCGCCATCTGGGCCAGCAGGTAGAAGATCGACACGACGATGGTGGAGGTGCCGGCGGCGGTGCGCACGGGGCGCTGGCGCATGCGGTAGGCGAGGACGTCGCCCATGGTGTAGCGGCCGGAGTTCCGCAGTGGCTCGGCGACCAGGAGCAGGGCGACCAGCCAGGCGACCAGGAAGCCGATGGAGTACAGGAAGCCGTCGTAACCGAAGAGGGCGATGGCGCCGGCGATGCCGAGGAAGGACGCGGCCGACATGTAGTCGCCGGAGACCGCGAGTCCGTTCTGGAAGGCGCTGAACTGGCGTCCGCCCGCATAGAAGTCGGCGGCGTCCTTGGTCTGCCGGCCGGCCCAGATGGTGATGCCGAGGGTGGCGAGGACGAACAGCGCGAACAGGGTGATGATGAGCCCGCGGTGTTCGCTGGCCTCGTTCGCGGCGAGGGTGACATGGGTGATCGCGGGGCTCATGCGCCGCCCTCCATACGGGTCTTGATGGCCTCGGCCTTGGGGTCGAGCTTGGCGGCGGCGTGCCGGGAGTACCACCACGCGATGAGGAACGTGGTGACGAACTGCAGGACGCCGAAGACGAAGGCGACGTTGATGTTGCCGAACAGCTTGGCGCCCATGAAGTCGCCCGCGTAGTTGGAGAGCAGGACGTACAGCAAGTACCAGATGATGAAGGCGATGGTCAGCGGGAAGGCGAAGGAGCGGTAGGAGCGGCGCAGTTCACCGAACTCAGCGCTCTCCTGCACCTCGGTGAACTCCTCGGGGGTGGGGAGTTTGTGTTGTCCTGTCGAGGGGGGCGGTGCTTCGGCGGCCACGGAGTCTCCTCGCGGTGCGGTTTCGGTTCGGGCGGGGACGAAGGCGAGTGTCCTCGCGCTTCCTGCCCAAGGGCACGGCGCCACGCGAGGACCGGTTCAACTCTCCGCCGTTCTTTTCCCCTGGCGCTTTCCGAAGACGTTTCCGGCAAAACATTGCTGGCCAGCGAGAGCGCGGGATAGCTTCACCCTGCACCCCCGTCATGTACCTGCCCGAGCACCACCCTTGTGCCTCGGGCCGGTCTTGTTTCCGGATGATGTGGAGACCCCATGGCTCATCTGCGTTCCCGGCGCCGGCTCGCCCTCGCCGTGCCCGTCGTGCTGTCCCTGACCGCCTCGCTCGGTTTCCTGCCGGCGGCGGCCTCGGCGGCCTCGGCGGCCTCGGCGGCCTCGGCGGCCCCGCGGACGGCGCCGGCCGAGCAGGCTGCGGACGCGCCCGCCCTGGCGTACGTCGTCAACACCGAGGCGGACCGCCGCACGATCGCGTCGGTGAAGCGGGCGATAGCCGCGGCCGACGGGAAGGTCGTGGTCACGTACGACAGGATCGGCGTGATCGTCGTCCACTCGGCCAACCCGGACTTCGGCAAGGAGATACGCGAGACCCGCGGGGTCCGGTCCGCCGGCGCCACCCGCACCGCGCCGCTGACCGCGGCCGGGACGACGGACGAGGGCGCCGCCGACTACCTGAGCACCGCCGAGGCCGCGCGGACGCAGGCCGCCTCCGCGCGGACGCCCGGCAGCGAGCCGCTCGAGGCCGACCAGTGGGACCTGCGGGCGATAGGCGCCGACCGGGCCGCGAAGATCAACGACGGCAGCCGCAAGGTGACCGTCGCCGTCATCGACACCGGCGTCGACGACACCCACCCGGACCTCGCCCCGAACTTCTCCGCCGCCCAGTCGGCCAACTGCGTCGGCGGCAAGGCGGACACCAGCGAGGGCGCCTGGCGGCCGTACACGGCCGACGACTACCACGGCACCCATGTGGCCGGTGAGATAGCCGCGGCCCGCAACGGCGTCGGCGTCGCCGGTGTCGCGCCCGGCGTGAAGGTGGCCGGCATCAAGGTCAGCGACCCGGACAACGGCCTGTTCTACCCGGAGAACGTCGTCTGCGCGTTCGTGTTCGCCGCCGACCACGGCGTGGAAATCACGAACAACAGCTACTACGTGGACCCGTGGCTGTACAACTGCACGGACGACCCGGACCAGAAGGCGATCGTCGACGCGGTCAACCGGGCCCAGCTGTACGCGCAGAAGAAGGGCACGCTGCACCTCGCCTCGGCCGGCAACTCCAACCACGACCTGGACTCCGACGCGATCGTCGACGACTCCAGCCCCGACGACTCCACACCGGTGCCGCGCACCATCGACCCGCACGAGTGCTTCGACGTACCGACCCAGCTGCCGGGCGTCGTCACGGTCAGCGCGACGGGCGTGCAGAACCTCAAGTCGTACTACTCCACGTACGGCAAGGGCGTCGTCGACGTCGCCGCGCCGGGCGGCGACCGCCGCTACCAGCTGCCGGACACGCCGTCGAAGGACGGCCGCATCCTGTCGACCATGCCGAACGGCGCGTACGCCTTCCTGCAGGGCACCTCGATGGCCTCGCCGCACGCCGCCGGTGTCGCCGCGCTGCTGAAGTCCGAGCACCCGCGGGCCACGCCCGCCCAACTGCAGGAGCTGCTGAAGGCCCAGGCGAACAACCCGGGCTGCCCCGACTCCTACGACCAGGACGGCGACGGCACGCAGGACGCCACCTGTGAGGGCGGCGACCGGGTCAACGGCTTCTACGGCTCCGGCATCGTCGACGCGCTGCGCGCCGTCAAGTGAGCGCCGCCGCCTCCCCCTTCCCGCTCTTCCGACCGCACTCGTGAACGAACTGGAGACTCCATGACAGCGTCTCACCCGCGTCACCGCCGCGCGCTCGTCATCCCGGCCGGGATGGCCGTGGCGACCGCGCTCGCCTTCCTGCCGAACACCGCGGCCACGGCCGCCCCGGCCCCCGAGCAGCCGGTCGCGGCCTCCGCCGACGCGACCCCGCTCAGCTACGTGGTCAACGTCAAGGGCGGGCACGGCACGTCGGCGCACGTGAAGAAGGCGATCGGCAAGGCCGGCGGGACGATCGTGACGTCGTACGACAAGATCGGCGTCATCGTCGTCCACTCGTCGAACGCCGACTTCGCGAAGACCATCCGCACGGTGCGCGGAGTGCAGTCGGCCGGCGCCACCCGTACCGCGCCGCTGCCGTCGGCGGCCACCGCGGACACGGTCACCCCGAAGGCGCTCAGCGCCGCCGAGATCGCCCGGGCCGGGTCCGCGGCGGCCGAGGGGCAGGACCCGCTCCAGGGCCTGCAGTGGGACCTGCCCGCCATCAAGGCGGACCAGGCGCACGAGAAGTCGCTGGGCAGCTCGAAGGTGACCGTCGCCGTCATCGACACCGGTGTGGACGACACCCACCCGGACATCGCGCCCAACTTCGACCGGGCCGCGTCGGTGAACTGCGTGTCGGGCAAGCCGGACACGAGGGAGGGCGCCTGGCGTCCCGGCCCGTCGGAGAGCGCGCACGGCACGCACGTCGCCGGTGAGATCGCCGCCGCCAAGAACGGCGTCGGCATGACCGGTGTCGCGCCCGGCGTGAAGGTCTCGGGCATCAAGGTGTCCAACCCGGACGGCTTCTTCTACACCGAGGCCGTGGTCTGCGGCTTCGTGTGGGCGGCCGAGCACGGGGTCGACGTCACCAACAACAGCTATTACACCGACCCCTGGTACTTCAACTGCACCGACGACCCGGACCAGAAGGCGCTCGTCGAGGCCGTCACCCGGGCGTCGAAGTACGCGGAGCGCAAGGGCGCGGTGAACGTGGCCGCGGCCGGCAACGAGAACTACGACCTCGCGGCCGACGAGATCACCGACCCGGTCTCCCCGAACGACTCCACCCCGTCGGACCGGGTGATCGACCCGTCCGAGTGCTACGACATACCGACCCAGCTGCCGGGTGTGGTGACGGTCGCGGCGACCGGTGCGAAGGGCCTGAAGTCGTCGTTCTCCAACTACGGCCGGGGTGTCGTCGACATCGCCGCGCCCGGCGGTGACTCGACGGCGTACCAGACGCCGGAGCCGCCCGCCACCAGCGGTCTGATCCTGGGCACGCTGCCCGGCGGCAAGTGGGGCTACATGGCGGGTACGTCGATGGCGTCCCCGCACGTCGCGGGCGTCGCCGCGCTGATCAGGTCGACGCACCCGCACGCCTCGCCGGCGCTGGTGAAGGCCCTGCTGTACGCGGAGGCCGACGCCACCGCGTGCACGGACCCGTACGACATCGACGGCGACGGCAAGGTCGACGCGGTGTGCGAGGGCCCGAAGAACCGCAACGGCTTCTACGGCTGGGGCACGGCCGACGCGCTGGACGCGGTGACGCGGTAGTCGCGGTGGTCGCGCGGGAAGTGTGAGCGGCGGGGGCCGGGCGATCGCGCCCGGCCCCTCTCGCGTCGCGGTACGGCATAGTGCGGTCATGACCGATCTCGCGGCCGTGTGGTCCGCCCTGGGCGGCGATCCCGCCCTCCTCGCACGCGTGTCGGCCGTCGAACGGCCCGGTGTGCTCCCCTCCCGGCTGCCGGTACGGGAGTCGGCGCGCGCCTGGGTGGGCGCGTGCGCGCTGGCCGCCGCCGAGCTGGGGGCACGGCGGACGGGCGGCGAGGTGCCGGCGGTGCGGGTGGACGACGGGGCGGTGGCCACGGCGTTCGTCAGCGAGCGGCACCTGCTGGTCGGCGGGCGGGCCCCGGAGACCTTCGCGCCGCTGTCGCGGTTCTGGCGCACGGCCGACGGGTGGGTGCGCACACACGCCAACTATCCGCACCACCGGGCCCGGCTGCTGTCCGTGCTGGGCGTGCCGGAGGACCCGGAGGCGGTGGCGGCGGCGCTCGCGGAGCGCTCCGCGCGTGAGGTCGAGGAGGCGGTGTGCGCGGCCGGGGGTCTCGCCGTCGCCCTGCGGACGCCCGAGGAGTGGGCGGCGCACGAGCAGGGCGTGGAGGTGGCGAAACGGCCCCTCGTGGAACGCGAGCGGCTGGACGCGGCCCCCGCGCGGGTGCTCACTCCGGTGGACCGGGATCCGCTGCTGCCCGCGGCGGGGCTGCGGGTGCTGGACCTCACCCGGGTGATCGCGGGCCCGGTCGCCACCCGCACGCTCGCCCTGCTCGGCGCGGACGTGTTGCGCGTGGACGCGCCGGGGCTGCCCGAACTCGTCGACCAGCACGCCGACACGGGCTTCGGGAAGCGGTCGGCGTTGCTGGACCTCTCGGCCGGCCGGGAGGTGCTCGAGGAACTGCTCGCGACGGCGGACGTGGTGGTGACGGGGTACCGTCCGGGCGCCCTGGACCGCTTCGGGCTGACGCCCGGTGCGCTGGCCGAGCGGCGGCCCGGGGTGGTGGTGGCCCAGCTGTCGGCGTGGGGCGCGTACGGGCCGTGGGGCGGGCGGCGCGGCTTCGACAGCCTGGTGCAGGTGGCCACGGGGATCGCGGCGGTCGAGAGCGGTGCTTCGGCGGGGCGGCCGGGGGCGCTGCCCGCGCAGGCGCTCGATCACGGTACGGGGTACCTGCTGGCGGCGGGGGTGTTGCGGGCGCTCGGCGAGCAGGTGGAGGTGGGCGGGAGCAGGGTGGTGCGGGTGGCGTTGGCGCGGACGGCGGGGTGGCTGCTGGAAGGGCGTGGAGGTGCCGACGGTTCTGGTGACGTGCCCGTCGGGCGGTGGCTCGCGGAGCGGGACAGTCCGCTGGGGAGGCTGCGGTACGCGTTGTCGCCGGTGGTGTTCGAGGGTGGGCCGCGCGACTGGGCGCGGGCGCCCGGCCGTTGGGGAGCCGATTCGGCTCGGTGGGTCTGACGGGCCGCGCGGGGTTTCACTTGCCGGCGTTGGCCGGGTGCCTCCCCCACTCTCGGCTGCGCTCGAGCGGGAGGTACCCCCACCGCCCACCCGTGCCGCCCCAGCGGCACGATTGCCCGTAGTGGGGGGCAGGCCCTGTACTTGCCCGGTTCTGTGCGGCCTTGTGAAGATCCTGGGGTGAGTTCGATGAGGGCCAGGGGCGAGGCGGACGGTGTCGACAGGGGTGGGCGGGGGCGGGCCGTCGCCGTGCTCGCGCTGGTGGCGCTCGGGGCGGTGATACCGCTGTTCGGGCCGTCGCCCGCGCTGCACGGCACCGGGGAGGCCGACGCGCCCGGTACGGGTGGCATAGCCCTGCTGCGGACGGTGCTGTTCGCGGCGCTGTCCATACCCGTGGGTGAGTTGTTCGTGCGGCGGCTGGCACGTTCCGTGCCCGGCGCTCCCCCCGCCGTGCCCCGCGGCTGGTCCACCGCGGCGAACTCCGTCGGCTTCGTGGCCGCCCTCGGACTCGCCTCCGTCGTGGCCACCGGCAACCTGGTGCCCGACAGCCTCGCCGACATCGACATCGGCGGTCTCTACGACTCCAGGGACGGCAAACTCGCCCTCCTCGAGGTCAACGCCTTCCTCGCGGCGGCCCTGTGTGCGGCGTCCGGCCGCCCCGGCACCCAGGTGTGGCCACTGGCCGCGGTGATCGTCGCGGAGGCGCTGCGCGCGCATCCGACGACCGAGTACAGCCCGCTCGTCGGCTCCGGGCTGACCCTGGTGCACCTGGTCTGCGCGTCGCTCTGGGTGGGCGGTCTGCTGCACGTGCTGCGCACCCTGCGGCTGTGGCGGAGCGCGGAGGCGGGCGCCGCGCTGCTGGGACGCTACGCGCGCGTGGCGGCCGTGCTGCTCGTCGCCATCACCGCGACGGGTGTGTGCAGTTCGCTGCGCCGGATGCCGCCGGAGACGGTCCTGGAGCAGTTGACGGACACGGCGTACGGGCGTGTCCTGCTCGCCAAGGTGGTCCTGACGGCCGGGGTCGCCGTCCTCGCCCTGTGGGCCCGGATCCGACTGGCCCGCGCACAGGACCCGCTGACCGCCTGTTCCCCCGCGCGGGCGGAGGTGTACGCGCTCGGCGTGGTGATCGCGGTGTCGGGACTGCTGACCACGCTGCCGGTGCCGATCCGCTGGTGAACGGGGTTTCACGGCTCGTACGGACATTCCCGGCGCCCGAAGGTGCGGGCCGTGCGCCGGGGACCTGACGGCCGGCGGTGTCAGTCCGGGCCCGTATCCTCGTGAACCATGCTCGACGACCTCACGACCGCAGCGTCCTCCCCCACCGAGTGGCCGACCACGTACCCGCAGGGATACGCGGTCGTCGACGTGGAGACCACGGGGCTGGCCCGGGACGACCGCATCATCTCCGCGGCCGTCTACCGGCTGGACGCGCGCGGCGAGGTCGAGGACCACTGGTACACGGTGATCAATCCGGAGCGGGACCCGGGCCCGGTGTGGATACACGGCCTGACGAGCGACGCGCTCGAGGGCGCGCCACTCTTCCAGGAGATCGCCGCGGAGTTCGCGACCCGGCTGGAGGGCCGGGTGCTGGTCGCGCACAACGCGGTCTTCGACTGGCAGATGATCGCCCGGGAGTACGCCCGCGCGCGGAGCGAGGCGCCGGTGAAGCAGCGGCTGTGCACCATCGCCCTCTCCAAGGAGCTGAAGCTTCCGCTGCCCAACCACAAGCTGGAGTCGCTCGCCGCGCACTTCGGTGTCGTGCAGCGGCGGGCACACCACGCGCTGGACGACGCGCGGGTGCTGGCGGAGGCGTTCCGGCCCAGTCTGCGGGCCGCGGCGGCGGGCGGCGTACGGCTGCCGCTGCACGAGTGCCGGCCGCTGACCGAGTGGACGGACGGGCCCCGTACCGGGCAGCAGGCGGGCCCCGGCGGTTACCGGCCGGCCAGCTGGCGCCCGTCCCGCAAGCGGCCCGCGTGCCCGTACCCCAACCCGGGGCGGTACGCACCGGGCGGGCGGCTCAAGCAGGGCATGCGGGTGGCGTTCTCCGGGGACACCTCGATCGAGCGGGACCTGCTGGAGGACCGCGCGACCGAGGCCGGGCTGCATGTCGCCGGCAGCCTGTCCCGGCTCACCAGCCTCCTCGTCACCAATGATCCGGACTCGGGCACGTCCAAGGTGGTCAAGGCCCGGCAGTACGGCACCCCGGTCGTCGACGAGGCCGCGTTCGGTCAGCTGCTCGGGAACGTCGAACCCGCGTCGGAAGGCTGACCGGGACGCCGGGGCCCGACCGTACGGACGGGTGATCGGCGGGCGACTCGCCCGCCGCCCGCTCGCCCACGCCGGGCCGACGGCTCGCCCTGTGGCCCATGAGGACAACCACCTCAGCGCCTTCAAGCGCAACGTGAAGCGCCCTGGCTTCGATCGGACGGCCGGTTCTCAGCCCGCCTCTTCGTCGACATCGCCAACAAGAGCAGCGAGGACACCAGACGCCGTGTGATCCGGGCGAACGTGGCCAAGGCCGAGAAGGGCCGGTCTCACGCACGGAGGAGCTGTCGGCGAACGGCTGGGAGAACCTGTCGATGGAACGCCGGCGGATCATCGTTCGGAAAGTGCTCCGAGCGGTGCTTGTTCACCCGGCCGAGAGCCGGGGAGGCAGATTCGGTCCCGCGCGGGTCGAGCCGGCGTTCCACACCCCCTGAAACGAGAAACGGCCCCTTCCGGAGGGAAGGAGCCGCTTTCTATGCCGGTGCCCCAACCTTGTCGACGATCCCCACCTTCCCCTCGGCGCGAGCGCAGTGGGCGCCGCAGTACCAGTGACCGTCGGCCTCGACGCCCTGACCGATGATCTGCACCCGGCAGTGCTCGCAGATCGGGGCCATGCGATGGATCGCACAGGCGAACGAATCGAAGACGTGGCGAGCACCGTCCTGGGTCTCCACGGTGAACGCTAGCGAGTAGTCATTGCCGCACACTTCGCAACGTGTCATAAGCATCATGGTCAGCCGCCAGGAAGGCGCTCGCAAGCCGACAGCGCCATGTCGGCCAGGTACGACGCCTGGCCCGGCGTAGCCGTCATTTCAAGTCCGTCAGTTCAAGGATCTCGTCCGTCTGGGCCTCAGTGCGGGCCGGAGCTTCGGACAGCCATCTCTCCAGCCGCTCTTCTTTTGTCACACGCTCCCCATGATTTGTGGATCAGGTGATTCAGCGATCTTCACTCGTTGGTCTACCGGCGGTGAAACGCATTCGAATCTTCCTGTTGTTCTCCCCGTGCCGGGCCACCTCCCGGAAACCGTGCCGCCGGTAGAAGGCATGAGCACGGGTATTGATCGCGAGCACGTCAAGGATGAGGTGCTGGCCCCGCTGGGCTGCGGTATCGATCAGGGACTGGATCAGCCGGGCACCGATGCCTCGCCCCTGGTAATGGGGATGAAGTTCGATCCGTCCCAGGTAGACCTCGGTCTCGCGGTACTCGACGACCAATGCGCCCGCGTCGACCCCGTCCACGGTGATGACCTGCCATCGATCGGGTTCGAACCCGCGGTCGTGATAAGCGCGTTGATCTTCGTCGTCCCAGCCCCAGATCGCCGCGACGTAGTGACCCATGGCGGCCTTGTGGAGCTGGAAGCAGAACTCGCTGTCGGCCGGGACCGCCGGTCGCATGGCAACGGCGTTCATGCGGCGATCACTCCAGGACGTTCGATGAGCCGGCCGCGTTCGAAGCGGGCTCCGGCGCGGACGAGGGCGACCAAGCGGGGTGCGTTCACGGCCCGCCGGCGGGCCTGGGCGGACTCGACGAGCTTGAAGACCACGGCGAGGGCGGTGCTGCCGAGGAACTGCTCCAGCGCGGGCACGAAGTCACCGGAGGACGGGCCGTGCGGGTAGAGCAGCGGCAGCACCTCACTGGTCTTCGGGGACCTGCGGCACCACGGCGGCGGAATCGCTGAGGAGAACCGCTTGCGCTCGCCGGTTTCAGTGTCGACGCGCTTGTCGTTCACCCGCGGCGCCCTCACCTCCGCCGCCCCGGCCGCGGTGGTGACCTTCCTGGGCCGGCGGTAGCCGTTGCGGACCACGCGCCGTCGGCCGTTCTCGTCGCGCTGATCGACCAACTCGGCTATATATGCGTTGACTTCGGCCTCCAGGGCAGAGGCCGGCATCCGCCGTGCGCCCTCGCGGACGATCTCGTCGATCAGGGAGCCGTTCGGCGTGGAGCCGTCGGCGTCGACCACGCTGAGCACAGGTGTGCCTTCCCGACCGGTGCTGCGCACACCGGCCTACTCGATGACCACCAAGTCGATCACTCGGGAAGGTACGCCCTTCGCGTGCTCCCCGAGCTCGATCCCCAGGTCTTGAGCATGACTCCGTCGAGGCCGACGGTCACCGGTACCGCGGCGCCCACTGCGCCCGCGCGGAGGGAAAGGCGGGGATCGTCGACCGGGTCTGAAGGGACGTACCCGCCTCAAAGCACCCCGCGACCGAGTTGTACGGTCGTGGGGTGTACCGCTTTCTCTTGTCCCGCCAATGGGTGACCATCACACTGGTCGCCCTGCTCCTCATCCCCACGATGATCTGGCTGGGCTTCTGGCAGATGGACCGCTACGGGGAGCGCGACGCCCGCAACCGGCTGGTCGCCGACGCGCTGGCCGCCGAGCCGGTGCCGGTGGAGCGGCTGGCCGCGCCGGGGGACGCCGTGACGCGCGCCGAGCGGTACCGCACCGTGACCGCCACGGGACGCTTCGACACCGATGACGAGGTCGTCGTCCGCCGCCGTACCAACGCCGACGACCGGGTCGGCTTCCACGTCCTCACCCCCTTCGTCCTCGACGACGGCAAGATCCTGCTCGTCAACCGGGGCTGGATCCCCTCGGAGGCGGGCCGGACCTCGTTCCCCGAGGTCCCCGCGCCGCCGCGCGGCGAGACCACGATCAAGGGCCGGCTGATGCCCGACGAGACGACCGAGGCGAGCGGCATCAAGGACCTCGAGGGCCTGCCGGACCGGCAGATCATGCTGATCAACAGCGAGCGGGAGGCGGAGCGCCTCGGCGCCCAGGTGCTCGGCGGCTATGTGGCGCAGACGGCGCCCGAGCCCAAGGACGGCACCCCGGAGCGGCTCGGGAACCCCGGCAAGGAGAACGCGGCGCTGAACTACGCGTACGCCGTCCAGTGGTGGCTGTTCGCAGCGGCCGTGCCGGTCGGCTGGTTCGTGCTGGTCCGCCGCGAGGCCCGGGAGCGAGCCCGGGCCGCGGCCGCGGAGACGGACGCCGAGGAGACGGAACCGGCGGCGGTGTAGCACCCCCTCGGACCCCGGTGTCGTCTTCTCCGGCGACGGCGCGGCGGCGGCCGACGGACCGTCACTCCCCGGGTCCGCCCCTGATTGCCGCCCCCGGCTGCCGGGAACCCGCACCCCGTGCACCGTATCGAGGACTACGCGCTCATCGGCGACGAACAGACCGCTGCCCTGGTGGGCGCGGACGGTTCGGTCGACTGGCTCTGCCTGCCCCGCTTCGACTCGGCGGCCTGCTTCGCGCGGCTGCTCGGGGACGAGAACAACGGGCACTGGCGCATCGCCCCGGCCGGCGCGGACCGGTGCGCCCGCCGCTCCTACCGCGAGGACACCCTGGTCCTGGACACCGAGTGGGAGACCTCCGAGGGGGCGGTGCTGGTCACCGACCTGATGCCGCAGCGCCACCGCGCGCCGGACCTGGTGCGGATCGTGCAGGGCGTACGGGGTGAGGTGACCGTGCGCAGCACACTGCGGCTGCGCTTCGACTACGGCTCGGTCGTGCCGTGGGTGCGCAAGGAGGACGGCCACCGGGTGGCGGTGGCCGGGCCGGACTCGGCGTGGCTGCGCAGCGTCCCGGAGGTGGAGACCTGGGGCGAGGACCGGTGCACCGTCTCGGAGTTCACGGTGCGGGAGGGCGAGCGGGTCGCGTTCGTGCTCACCTGGCACCCCTCCCACGAGCCGCGGCCCCCGCTGGTCGACCCGTACTCCTCGCTGCGGCACAGCGTCCAGGACTGGCGCGCCTGGGCGGCCCAGTGCTGTTACGACGGCCCGCACCGGGACGCGGTCGTCCGGTCGCTGATCACCCTCAAGGCGCTCACCTACCGCCCCACCGGCGGCATCGTCGCCGCGCCCACCACCTCGCTGCCGGAGGAGCCGGGCGGGGTGCGCAACTGGGACTACCGCTTCTGCTGGCTGCGCGACTCCACCCTGACCCTGAACGCGCTGCTGGCCGCCGGGTACCAGGACGAGGCGGAGGCCTGGCGCAACTGGCTGCTCCGCGCGGTCGCGGGCGATCCGGCGGACCTGCAGATCATGTACGGGCTCGCGGGCGAGCGGCGGCTGCCGGAGTTCGAGCTGCCGTGGCTGTCCGGTTTCGGCGGCGCCACGCCCGTACGGGTCGGCAACGACGCCGTGAACCAGCTCCAGCTGGACGTGTACGGCGAGGTCATGGACTCCCTGGCGCTGGCCCGGAGTTCGGGACTCTCCCCGCAGCCGGACGTGTGGGCGTTGCAGTCGGTGCTGATGGACTTCCTGCGCACGGCGTGGCGGCAGCCGGACGAGGGGCTGTGGGAGGTGCGCGGCGGCCGGCGCCACTTCGTGCACTCCAAGGTGATGGTGTGGGTGGCCGCCGACCGCGCGGTGCGCACGCTGGAGGAGCATCCGGACTTCGACGGGGACCTGGACGGCTGGCGCGTGCTGCGCGACGAGGTGCACCGGGAGGTGTGCGAGAAGGGGTACGACCCCGCGCGGAACACGTTCACGCAGTCGTACGGCTCCCGCGAACTCGACGCCGCGCTGCTGCTGATCCCCCGGGTGGGTTTCCTGCCGCCCGACGATCCCCGGGTGCTCGGCACCATCGACGCGGTCCGCGCGGAGCTGGGGCAGGACGGGTTCGTGCGCCGCTACACGCCGGACGCGACGGCCGTCGACGGGCTGCCGGGCGGGGAGGGCACGTTCCTGGTGTGTTCGTTCTGGCTCGCGGACGCCCTGCACATGACCGGCAGGACGGAGGAGGCGCGCGAGCTGTTCGAACGGCTGCTGGTGCTCGCCAACGACGTGGGTCTGCTGGCGGAGGAGTACGACCCGGTGGGCGGGCGGCTGCTGGGCAACTTTCCGCAGGCGTTCAGCCACATCGGCCTGGTCAACACCGCCCTCGCCCTGTTCGGGGGCGAGGGGGCAGGATAGGGCCATGGATCTTGGACTGAAGGACCGGGTGTACGTCGTCACCGGGGCGACCCGCGGACTGGGCAACGCCTCCGCGCGGGAGCTCGTCGCCGACGGCGCGAAGGTGGTCGTCACGGGACGGGAGGAGGAGTCCGTCGCTGAGGCGGCGGCCGCGCTGGGGCCGGACGCGGTCGGGGTGGCCGTCGACAACGCCGACCCCGAGGCGCCGGCGCGGCTGATCGCCACCGCGCGGGAGCGGTTCGGGCGCTTCGACGGCATCCTCGTCAGCGTGGGCGGGCCGCCGCCGGGGTTCGTCGCCGACACCACCGACGAGCAGTGGCGGGCGGCGTTCGAGTCGGTGTTCCTGGGGGCGGTGCGGATGGCGCGGGCGGCCGCGGCGGAGCTGGGTGAGGGGGGTGTCATCGGGTTCGTGCTGTCGGGGTCGGTGCACGAGCCGATTCCCGGGCTGACCATTTCCAACGGGCTGCGGCCGGGGCTGGCGGGGTTCGCGAAGTCGCTGGCGGACGAGTTGGGGCCGCGGGGGGTCCGGGTGGTGGGGCTGCTTCCCGGGCGTATCGATACGGATCGGGTGCGGGAGCTGGACTCGTTGTCGGCGGATCCGGAGGCTACGCGGCAGGCGGCGGAGTCTCGGATCCCGTTGCGGCGGTACGGGAGCCCTGCGGAGTTCGGGCGTACGGCGGCGTTCCTGCTGTCGCCGGCGGCGTCGTATCTGTCGGGCGTGATGCTGCCGGTGGACGGGGGTTTCCGGCACGGGTTCTGACGCCCGGTCGTTTCCTAGGTGCCCTGTGCTGGTGCGGGGCGGGGGTGGTCGCGCGGCCCGGCGCTTGCGGGGTGCTGTCGCGCCCACCCGTGCCGCCCTGCGGCACGATTGCCCGCGGTTACGTGACTCGTTCCGGGCGGTGTTTTACGGCTCGTAGGCGGGTCTCCGTGGGGAGGGTGGGGAGGCCTGTGGAGTTCCGGGCGTGGGTGAGGGGGCCCTTCGTCAGGGATCGCAGGGTGGTTCCGGGGTCGATGTGGGGTTGCAGGAGGAGGAGTACGCGGGCCTTCGGGGCGCGTCGGCGGCCGGTGAGGTGGACGTGGGCCCGGTCCACGCCGTCCAGGTGGCTCGCCTCCTCGGCCAGGGCTTGTTCCAGGGCCCGCCTGCGCAGTGACGCGTCTTCGCCGTCGCCGGTGTCGACGAGTACCTCCGCCGGTCGCCGCCTGCGCAGCACCGCGAGCAGCCACCACAGGGAGAGCAGGACCAGGACGGCGAGAACGGCGATGACGACCGGCCACCACCAGCCCTCGTCCCGCCACCGGGTCCGCGCGGCCTCGTCCAGCAGTACGTCGTGCCGTCCGTCGTGCGGCCACCAGGAGGGCGCCGGCGCCCCCAGCCCGATCGCCAGCACGGGCCCGCCGAGGACGACCAGCACCAGCCCCACGATTCCGAGCAGCACCCGGTTGACTCCCTTGAGCACCTCTACCGCCCCTTCCTGCCGGGCCGCCGTACGCGCAGCGACAGCGAGGGCGGCCGGGCCAGGCCGAGACCTTCCACGGCGTCGTCGAGCACCGCGGTCAAGTCGGCTCGTACGTCGTCCAGTTCACGGAAGTGCGACACCGCGCGGACGTCCGCGCGGGTGCGTTTCACCCTGACCCGCACCGACCGTACGCCCGCCACCTCCAGGGCCCGGTCCCGCAGCACCATGGCGGCGGCGTCCCGGTGCAGTCCCGCGCGGACGTCGGGATCCGTGGGACGCATCGGGAGCAGGGCGCGCAGGCCGGGGGTCAGGGCGAGCAGCAGCAGCCAGAGTCCGAGGGCGGTGGCGACACCGGCACCGGTCAGCACCCAGATGTCGTCCAGGGGCCGTTCGGCGAGTTGCCGGGCCAGTTCCCGGCGCCAGCCCAGCGCGGCGCGGTGGGCCCGCACGGCGACGACGTCGTACAGGAACGCGCCCGTGATCAGCAGGGTCAGCAGCGCGACCAGGCCCGCGGGGGCCCGGCGGGCCGACCAGAAGCGCCGGTGCCCGCCGGAGCCGCCGGGCTCCTCCGCGGGCGGCGGGTCCTTCTCCAGGACCGTGCCCTCGGGGTCGCTCATCGCGTCCTCCCCCGGGCCGCTTCCGGCGCGGCCGTCAGGTGCAGCCGTTCGACCAGGACGACGACCTCCGGCACGTGCGTCCCCGCCAGGGAGCGCACCCGGTCGACCACCTGGCGCCGCACCCGCGCGCACCGGCCGCCGATGTCACCGGGGTAGTCGAGTTCGACGTGCACCCGGACCCGGGCGGCCTCATGGCGCACCACCACCGTGGCGTGCGGCGGAGCGGCGCCCGGCGGCAGGGGGCCGACCGCCTCGCGGGCCGCCTGCGAGGCGATCTTCGCGACCACCCGGTCGGCGATCCTGGTCGCCCCGCGCTCGCCCGGCGCGACGGCGGCCGGGCCCCGGCCGGGCTCGGCGATCGTGCTCACCGCCGTCACCGCCGCCGTTCGTCACGGGGACGGAAGAAGTCGCCGAGTTCCAGGTCCCCCTCGAGGAACCGCCCGACGACGAAGCCGACGGCGCCCAGCGCCGCCACCAGCAGGAAGGCCCCGAATCCGCCGAAGTATCCGGCGAAGCCCAACGCCATGCCGGCGATCATGCCGACCACGGCCATGTTCATGGTGCGCTCCTCCGCTCACCTGGCCTCACTGGAGGCGGGTCTCCGGCTCCTCGTCCTCCTCCTCGGGCAGCTTCACGTCGCTCACCGCGATGTTGACCTCGACGACCTCCAGGCCGGTCATCCGCTCGACCGCCGCGATGACGTTCTCCCGTACGGCCCTGGCGACGTCGGCGATGGACACGCCGTAGTCGACGACGATCTCCAGGTCGAGCGCGGTCTGCAACTCGCCGACCTCGGCCTTCACGCCGCGCGTCACCGACTTCGAGCCGCCGGGCACCCGGTCGCGTACGGCGCCGAAGGTCCGTGACAGGCCGCTGCCCATGGCGTGCACGCCGAGCACGTCCCGCGCGGCCAGCCCCGCGATCTTCTCCACGACACCGTCGGCGATGGTGGTACGGCCGCGGGCCGCGGGGTCACCGCCGCCGCGCCGCGTCCCCTGGCCCCTGCGGGGGGTGGTCTCCAAGAGGTTCTTCTCCGGGGCGGGGGCCCGTACCGGGCCGCCCTCGGTCATGTCGGTCATCGCCGCACATCCCTCCGATCGTCCTCCTTCGACCACCGTATGCGCGGTTGCCCGATACCGCGCCGGGAATGCGTCAGGCTGGAGGAATGACGACGGACCGGTGGACTCGGGCGGTACGGCACCAGGTGGGGCTGGGCAGGATCCTGCCCCTGGGAGGACCGCGCGACGGCGCGTGGATCACGGAGCGGGCGGCGGAGGCGGTCCTGCGGCGCACGGTGGCACGGGATGCGCCGGGCGTACGCCTGGACGGTGTGCGGATCGGGCTCGCCGATCCGGAGGCGGCGACGGGCGAGCCGGTCGTGCCGCCTCCGCCGAGCGCGCTGCCGCCGGGGCCGTTGCGGCTGGCCGTCGAGTTCGCGGCCACGGCGGCGGAGCCGGTGCCGGTGACGGCGTCGCGGCTGCGGGCGGTGCTGGCGGAAGCGGCGGTGGAGCGGGTCGGGTTGTCCGTCACGTCGGTGGATCTGCGGGTGACGGAGTTGCTGGATGCGGAGCCGGAGCCGGTTGTGGAGCCGGTTGTGGAGCCGGGGCGGGAAGCGGTGTCCGAGCCGTCGGATCCCGGCTCCGAGGCGGGGCGTGTCGCGGTGGCGGCGCGCGCTGTGCCGGGGGTGAGCCGGTTGGCGGGTGCGCTGGGGCGGTCCGTGCACCTGGCCGAGCATCCGGGTGAGAACGCGCTGCCCCGCCGTCACGTGCGTGTGGAACTCGCGGTCGTGGCGGACACCCGTCCGCTGGACGTGGCTCGGGAGGTTCGTTCGGCGGTGGCGTCCGCTCTGCCGGGTGGGCCCACGGTGGCCGTGCTGATCACCGCGGTCGACTGACCGGGGTGGTCCGCCGGGGTGGGGTGTTCGCGCAGCCCGGTGCTTACGGGGTGCCGTCGCGCCCACCCGTGCCGCCCCAGCGGCACGACTGCCCGTGGGCAGCGGCTGGGTTATTCGCCGAGGCCGGCCAGGTCGCGGAGGCGGCGGGACTGGGATGCTCGTTCGGCGGTGCGTTGTTCGTCGTAGGTGCGGTTCTGGGCTCCGCGGAGCAGGGACTTGGTCTCGATGACGGCGTCCCGGGGGGCGGCCAGCAGGGCCGCGGCGAGGTCCTGGACCGCCGCGTCCAGGTCGGCCGCGGGCACGGCGAGGTTGGCCAGGCCGGTGTTCACGGACTCCTCGGCCGTGACGAAGCGCCCGGTCGCGCAGATCTCCAGCGCGCGGGCGTATCCGACGAGGCCGACCAGCGGATGCGTACCGGTCAGGTCGGGGACGAGACCGAGGCTGGTCTCGCGCATGGCGAACTGCACGTCGTCCGCGACGACGCGCAGGTCACAGGCGAGGGCCAGCTGGAACCCGGCCCCGATGGCGTGCCCCTGGACAGCCGCGATGGACACGATGTCGCTGCGCCGCCACCAGGTGAACGCCTCCTGGTACTCGGCGATGGTCGCGTCCAGCGTGGCGTCGTCGCGACGCGCCAGGTCGATGAACGACGGCTCGCCCTCGATTCCCTCGGGCGTGAACATCTGCCGGTCGAGCCCGGCGGAGAAGGACTTGCCCTCCCCGCGCAGCACCACGACCCGGACGGAGCCGGGCAGCAGCCGACCCGCCTCGGTCAGCGCCCGCCACAGAGCGGGGCTCTGCGCGTTGCGCTTGGCCGGGTTGGTCAGCGTCACCGTGGCGATCGCGTCGTCGACGGTGAGCCGTACGCCGTCCTTGTCGAGTACGGGACCGAGGTCCTGGGCGGACGAAGCCATGGGGCGCCTCCGATGGGTGCGGTCATCCAAGTGACTGCACAGTAACCACCCAGCCGGTCAGTCGGCCGACCGGGTGGCCACCATCGGGAGAGCGGGGCGCCCGAGGTCAGGCCGTAGGAGCCTTTTTGCCCCGTGTCGCCCCGCCACGCCCTCGCAGCGTGACGCCCGATTCGCTGAGCATGCGGTGCACAAAGCCATACGAGCGGCCGGTCTCCTCGGCCAACGCCCGGATGCTCGCACCGGCGTCGTACTTCTTCTTCAGGTCTGCCGCGAGCTTGTCGCGCGCGGCGCCGGTCACCCGGCTGCCCTTCTTCAGAGTCTCGGCCACCCGTGCCTCCTCATGGGAAGTGCGCTCTGGTCTCCTCATGATCACCCCTCCCGGCCTTCATGGCCACCCATTCGGCAAGGTCGGTGAGACAAGGTTGTGACGACGGGAGTGCATCCCCACATACGGAATCAAGAATTCCGCAGTGTGCCGGTGGTACCTCCGAACGGGTCCTTCCATGAAGTGCCAGGTCAGAAAGGCGCGACGGCCGAGCCCCGGTACGCCGGGAGCTCGGCCGTGAAATCCGTGTAGGACACACCTCGGGATGAGGAGATCTCACACGAATGATGGATCACCGATGGGCCGAATGATCCATACGCAGTGGATCACCTCTTCGATCAACCCCGGTTGACGTCTCTCAGGCGAGGGCGACCAGGTCCGCGTAGTCGGCGCCCCACAGGTCCTCGACGCCGTCCGGCAGCAGGATGATCCGCTCCGGCTGGAGCGCCTCGACGGCACCCTCGTCGTGCGTGACGAGGACGACCGCGCCCTTGTACGTGCGCAGCGCGCCGAGGATCTCCTCGCGGCTGGCCGGGTCGAGGTTGTTGGTCGGCTCGTCGAGCAGCAGCACGTTCGCCGAGGAGACCACGAGGGTCGCCAGCGCCAGACGGGTCTTCTCGCCGCCGGAGAGGACACCGGCCGGCTTGTCCACGTCGTCGCCGGAGAACAGGAACGAGCCGAGCACCTTGCGGACCTCGACGAGGTCCATGTCGGGCGCGGCGGAGCGCATGTTCTCCAGGACCGTGCGGTCGGGGTCGAGGGTCTCGTGCTCCTGGGCGTAGTAGCCGAGCTTGAGGCCGTGGCCGGGGACGACGGCGCCGGTGTCCGGCTGTTCGACACCGCCCAGGAGCCGCAGCAGGGTGGTCTTGCCGGCGCCGTTGAGGCCGAGGATGACGACCCGGGAACCCTTGTCGATGGCCAGGTCGACGTCGGTGAAGATCTCCAGGGAGCCGTACGACTTCGACAGGCCCTCGGCCATCAGCGGGGTCTTGCCGCAGGGCGAGGGCTCGGGGAAGCGCAGCTTGGCCACCTTGTCGGACTGGCGGACCTCCTCCAGGCCGGACAGCAGCTTCTCCGCGCGGCGGGCCATGTTCTGCGCGGCGACCGTCTTGGTGGCCTTGGCGCGCATCTTGTCGGCCTGCGCGTTGAGCGCGGCGGCCTTCTTCTCGGCGTTCTGCCGCTCGCGCCGGCGGCGCTTCTCGTCGGCCTCGCGCTGCTGCTGGTAGAGCTTCCAGCCCATGTTGTAGACGTCGATCGTGGCGCGGTTGGCGTCCAGGTAGAACACCTTGTTGACGACCGTCTCGACCAGGTCGACGTCGTGGGAGATCACGATGAAGCCGCCGCGGTAGGTCTTCAGGTAGTCGCGCAGCCAGACGATCGAGTCGGCGTCGAGGTGGTTCGTCGGCTCGTCGAGGAGCAGGGTGTCCGCGTCGGAGAACAGGATCCTGGCGAGCTCGACGCGGCGGCGCTGACCGCCGGAGAGGGTGTGCAGGGGCTGGCCGAGCACACGGTCGGGCAGGTTGAGCGCGGCGGCGATGGTGGCGGCCTCGGCCTCGGCGGCGTATCCGCCCTTGGTGAGGAACTCGGTCTCCTGGCGCTCGTACTGCTTGAGCGCCTTCTCGCGGGTGGCGCCCTGGCCGTTGGCGATGCGCTGCTCGTTCTCGCGCATCTTGCGGATCAGCACGTCGAGGCCGCGGGCGGAGAGGATGCGGTCGCGGGCGAGGACGTCGAGGTCGCCGGTGCGGGGGTCCTGGGGCAGGTAGCCGACCTCGCCGGAGCGGGTGACGTTGCCGGCGGCGGGGATGCCCTGGCCGGCGAGGACCTTGGTGAGGGTGGTCTTGCCTGCGCCGTTGCGGCCGACGAGGCCGATGCGGTCGCCCTTGGCGACGCGGAAGGTGGCGCTTTCGATGAGGACGCGGGCACCGGCGCGCAGCTCGATGCCGGAGGCGGAGATCACGGACAGACTCCTGGGCGGGTGTGGGTGGCGGTGGGGGCGGCTGAGGACGTTCCCGCCGTCTAATGCGCGAGGAGAATGGCCATGCGAGCCATTCTAACGGGGCCGTGCAACCACTTTTTCTGGGTGCGGGTGTGCCCGGCGGTCGTCAGCGGCCGGTGCACGGGGGCGGGGACGGCACGGTGACGCCGGGCGCGAAGGGGCGCTGCAGGGTGTTCGACGCGACGGTGGAGGGCGCGGGCCCGGGGCCGGGGTGTACGCCGTCGTGGACGACGCCGACGCACACCACCGGCGCGCGGGATCCCGGTGCCCCCGGCGGACCGGGGGCACGGCTCCCTCGACCGCGCGGGCCGCGGCCCGCGGCGGGAGCCCGGTCCGGGCCGGAGCCCGGAGCCCGGTCAGCCGCCCCTGTGCACCTGGAAGGCGGCCCGTCGGACCGCCTTGGCCAGGGCCGGGTCGGGGTGGGCGGCGGCCAGGGCGACCAGGACCTGGACGGTGCGCGGGTGGCCGACGGCGCGCACCTCGGTGAGCAGCGCGGGGACGGTCGGCTGGACCGCGGACTCCAGGTGGCGGACCAGCAGCGGGGCCTCGCCGTGGTCGGCGACGGCGGCCGCGGTGTCCACCCACAGCCAGGTGGCCTCCTCGCGGGTGAGGACCTCGTGGGCGTCCTCGGGGTCGGCGCCGTCGTGCTCGGCGAGCCACAGCAGGGCGTACGGCCGCAGCGTCGGCTCGTCGAGCACGGTGCGGACCTCGGGCTCGGCGGGGGCGCCGACCACGCGCAGCGCCTCGAAGGCGAGGCCGCGCAGCAGGGCGTCCTCGCCCCGGGCGGCGTCGATCAGCTCCGTGACGGCGCTGCCGACCGGCCGGGCGGCGAGCCAGGCGCGGTATTCGGCGCGGGCCGCGTTGGGGCGCAGCTGGGCGCAGCCGCGCAGCATGTCCTCGGCGCCCTGCTCGATGTTCCCGGCGGGGCTCTGCGCGGCGACGCAGATCTGCTCCAGCTTGACCCACACCGCCCAGCTGCCGAGCGGGGTGAGCGTGGCCTGTCCGTCGCCGTAGGTGAGGGCACCGACGGAGGCGAGGGCGCGCAGCGCCCAGTCGAGCAGCGGCTCGAGCGGGGCGTCGGCGGCGGGCCCGGCGAGCGCGGGCCGGGGCCGCTGGAGCGGCACCCTGGGTCTGAGCCCGGGCTCGGGCCCGGACCGGGCCCCGGCGGCTCCGGACGTGTCCGGCCCCGGCGCGTCGGACGACCGGGAGGCCTCGGGCGGTGGAGCGTAGTCGACCTCGCAGCGTTCCGTGCGGAGTTCGGTGACCCGCTGCTGGAGGAGGTCGAGGAGCTGGGGCACGGGGACCGGGCCGGCGGAGAGCTGGAGGAAGGAGAGGACCTGCGGCATGGCCGTGACGACCTCGGCGACGGCGGCGGCCTCGTACTCCTCGGGTTCCGGGTGGGCGAGCGACCAGGCGTCGCAGAGGGCGACCCAGCCGCGCAGCACGGCACTGTCGTCGCGGTCCCAGGCGCGCAGCCGCCAGCCCGGGCGGGCGCTGTCGCCGTGCACCTCGATGAGGCCGGCCAGGCGGGCGGTGTCCCAGTCGGCGCGGACCTGAGCGGGGGTCAGGCCCAGAGCACGGGCCGCCCGTTCGGCGGTCGCGTCGGAGAGGGTGGCCTTGCCGTCGGCGGTGGCGCTGTCCCCGCCGGGGCCGAGGGCGGCGTCGGCCCAGCGGGCGACGCGGGCCGCGGCGGCCAGACCGGAGCGCGCCATTCTGGCCAGCTCCGCCGGTGCCGGCGTGCCCTCCGGGGGGCGTGGCGCGGGGCGGCGCGAGCGCCGCTGGTTCATCGCTCTGGGGGCGGCGGCCAGGGGTCGCGGGCGGACGAGTCGGAGCCTGGAGTCGCGCGGGATACGGGACGTCACGGGTGCAGTCTCTCGGTTGACGGTCCGAAAACCCAAACGGAATGTCGACGGGGACTCCGGGACGACTCGCGCCTCGGCCCCGGACGGGTCCGCGGGGCGGGATTCAGGCCACTGGTACGGCCATAAACGGAATCCTCGGCACCGGCTGTCCGGTGCTCCCTCCGGGCGGTCACATCAGAGGGGTGAGGAAGCGCCGCAGCGCCTCTTCGTAGGCCCCCGGGTCGGCGTTCCACATCGCGCCGTGCGGGGCGCCCCTGACGGTGTGCAGGGTGATGGTGTTCGGGTGGTCGGCGGCGAGGCGGCGGGAGAACCGCCACGGCGCCACCGTGTCGTCGGGGCCGTGGAAGATCTGCGTGGGGACCGCGATCCGGTCCAGGTGGACGGCGCCGGGCCTGCGGTCGCCGTACAGGCCCGTGCGTCCCTGGGCGGCGCGGACCGCGAGCGGCAGCAGCACGCCCGGGGTGTGCCGGGCCGCGGCGAGGGCGCGCAGGGTCGCCTCCCAGCTGAGCACCGGGGAGTCGAGGACGAGACCGGCGACGCGTGCGCGCACCTCGGAACGGGCGGCGGCGCGCAGCGCCATGGTCGCGCCGGTGGACCAGCCGTACAGGACGACCTGGCGGGCGCCGGAGTCCACGGCGTGGTGGAGCGCCGCGTCGAGGTCGTGCCACTCGGTCTCGCCGAGGTGGTTGAGGCCGTCCGGGGAGCGCGGCGCGCCGGGGTCGCCCCGGTGGGCGGGGGCGAGCACCGGGAAGCGGTGGCGGTGCAGGAACTCCATGAGGTTCATGGTGTGTTCCCGGGTGGTGCCGAGGCCGTGGACGGCGACCACCCAGGTGTCCCGGGCACCCGGCACGAACCATGCGGGCAGGGGGCCGAGTTCGCCGGGGATCTCGAGGTCGGTGTGGTCCAGGCCGAGGGCGCCGCCCGGGTCGCCGACGTACAGGTTCGGGGTGAGCCAGGCGCGGTCGCCGGGCTCCGGAGTGCCGTACGTGACGCGTTCGAGGCGGCGCACGACGGTGTCGGCGGAGTCCGGGGTGCCGGGCAGTACGGGTCCGACGACCGCGTGGAAGCCGTCCCCGGTGAGACCGTGGCGTCCGGGCCGCAGGGTGGCGAAATCCCGGGTGAGGGCGATCTGACCGGCGGCGGTGGCGTGGACGGTGAGTCCGGGTTCGGTGGGCAGGGGACCGCCCGGGGGCGTCCTGAGCGCGGCGTCGCTGGCGAACCGGCCGACGGCCACCGCGGCGGCGCCGGCCCCTATCACGGCGGTGACGGCAGCGGCCGTCGCTCTGGCAGTGCGCACGTTCTCCAGTGTCATGGCGGAACGTGTACCCGGCCAGTGGGCGCCGTACGGCCGGACGGCGCCGGCGCGTCTGCCCGCCCACGGGACTCAGTGTCACGCGGGCGAGGAATCCTGGGGCGGGGTTCTCGCCCCCGCCTCCCCTTCCCACCCGCCCCTGGGGGCTGCGCCCCCAGCCCCCCTTCGGCCCTGAGCGGGCCTCGTCCTCAAGCTCCCCCGGACGGGCCGGTTCGCTGCCCGTACCCCCGCAGGCGTTCCCCCACCTCCGCCAGCTGCTCCGGGGTCAGCAGGTGCGGGGACAGGCCCGGGACCGAGGACGCGGTCAGCCAGAGGCGGCACATCCACTCCAGCTGGGCCGTGCGGTCGTAGGCCTGGGCGAGGGTCGTGCCGTGGGTGACGGTGCCGTGGTTCCGCAGGAGGCAGCCGGTGCGGCCGTCGAGGGCGCGGAGCATGTTCTCGGCCAATTCGTCCGTGCCGTACGTCGCATAGCGGGCGACCCGGACGGGTCCGCCGAGTGCCGCGGCCATGTAGTGGATCAGCGGCAGCTCGTCGAGGAGCGTGGAGACGGCCGTCGCGTGCACGGCGTGCGTGTGCACGACGGCGTGCGCGCCGGTGGTCCGGTAGACGGCCAGGTGCATGGGCAGCTCGCTGGTGGGGACGAGCGTGCCGAGGACCTGCCGGCCGGTGAGGTCGACACCCGTCACATCGTCCGGGGTCAGCCGGTCGTACGGCACTCCCGACGGTGTGACCAGGACGGTCTCACCGACCCGTACCGAGACGTTGCCGGAGGTACCGACGACGAGCCCGTCGGCGACGGTCCGGCGCGCGGTGCCGACGAGGTCCGCCCAGGCGCGCGCCTCCTCCTCGCGCACACGCCTCCCCCGCGGATCCCCCACGTCCCGGGCGCCGCCCCCGGCACCCCCCGCTTCCCGTCCGTCCCGCCGCTGCTCAGCCATGCCGCGATCCTGCCAGGCGGCTCACCGGCCCGGGGCACTGTAGGCCGGAAGCCGATCCTCCGTAAGGGTGCATACCAGCACATACACCCCTTCGATTCCTCTTGGCCGGAGATCGTCAGCCATTCAACGATCTTCCCGTAGCGTCTGGGGCCTCTCGTGCACCACGTCGCCATTCCGGGGGGAAACATGGCCCGTGATCACACACCGTCGCCCCGCCTCCGCGGCCGCCGCCTGCTCACCGCCTCCGTGGCCGCGCTCGCCCTCGGCGGCACCCTGCTCGCCGAGGTTCCCGCGTCGGCGGCGAGCCGCCCGACGGGGCACGACGTCTCGTCGCACCAGAAGAACGTGGACTGGCCGTCCGCGAAGGCCGGGGGCGCCCGCTTCGTCTACGTGAAGGCGACCGAGTCCACCACCTACCGCAACCCGTACTTCGCCCAGCAGTACCAGGGCTCCCACCGCGCCGGGCTGCTGCGCGGCGCCTACCACTTCGCCCTGCCGGACCGGTCCTCCGGCCGCGCCCAGGCGGCCCACTTCGTCCGCCACGGCGGCGACTGGACCGCCGACGGCCGGACCCTGCCGCCCGCGCTCGACCTCGAGCACGACCCGTACGACAAGAAGCACAGGTGCTACGGGCTGAGCAGGACACGGACGACCGGCTGGATCCGGTCCTTCAGCGACGAGGTCCGGCGGCTCACCGGCCACCGCCCGGTGATCCACACGACCACCCACTGGTGGAACACCTGCACCGGGAACAGCCGCGCCTTCGCCGCCGACCACGCCCTGTGGATCGCCCGGTACGACGCGTCGGGCCCCGGCCCGCTGCCCGCCGGCTGGTCGACGTGGACCTTCTGGCAGTACGACAACGGCGGCGGCACGCTTCCGGGTGACCAGAATCTCTTCAACGGCTCACTCGACCGGATGAAGAGGTTCGCCCAGGGCTCCTGAAGGCCCGCACCGCGGGGCCTCCCGCGCCACACGGCGGCGGCTGCGCCGTCCGGCGGAGCGCCCACCCCCTCTTACGGTCACCGCGATGCCCATTCCAGTTCATCTTCCGTTCACCCTGGTTACCTACGTTCGACCAACCAATGACCTCGAACGAATGCCTGGGTAAATGGAAAGCTTCTCGCTGATCCTCGCGATTGTGGTGGTGACCGCACTCGCGTTCGATTTCACGAACGGTTTCCACGACACCGCGAACGCGATGGCGACGACCATTTCAACCGGTGCCCTCAAGCCCAAGGTCGCGGTGGCCATGTCCGCCGTGCTGAACCTTGTGGGCGCCTTCCTCTCGGTGGAGGTCGCCAACACGATCTCCAAAGGACTCGTCGACGAGTCCGGCATCCGTCCCGAGGTCATCTTCGCCGCGTTGGTCGGCGCGATCCTCTGGAACCTCCTGACCTGGCTGGTCGGCCT
This sequence comes from Streptomyces sp. AC558_RSS880, assembly GCF_019049255.1. GTDB lineage: Bacteria > Actinomycetota > Actinomycetes > Streptomycetales > Streptomycetaceae > Streptomyces. Next base: position 49,853 of record NZ_JAGMUJ010000161.1, read on the forward strand.
GCCGTCCAGCTCCTCGCACGCCCTCATGGGCGGTCTGATCGGCGCCACCGTCGCCTCCGCCGGCCTCGGCGCGGTGCACGGCGACGTCCTCGTCACCAAGGTCCTGATCCCCGCGATCGCCGCCCCGCTGGTGGCCGGGATCGCCGCGATGTTCGCCACCCGGCTGACCTACCGCCTGGGCCGGAAGGCCGAGACCAACGCCTCCGCGAAGGGCTACCGCACCGGACAGATCGCCTCCGCCGGCCTGGTCTCCCTGGCCCACGGCACCAACGACGCCCAGAAGACGATGGGCATCATCACCCTCGCCCTGGTCGCCGGCGGTGCCGTCGCCCCCGACTCCGACCCTCCGCTGTGGGTCATCCTCTCCGCGGGCATCGCCATCGCGCTCGGCACCTACCTCGGCGGCTGGCGCATCATCCGCACCATGGGCAAGGGCCTGACCGACCTCCAGCCGCAGCAGGGCTTCGCCGCCCAGACCAGCGCCGCGACGGTCATCCTGGCCTCCTCGCACCTCGGCTTCTCCCTCTCCACCACGCATTCCGTTTCCGGTTCCGTGATGGGCGCGGGCCTGGGCCGCAAGGGCGGTGTCGTCCGCTGGTCGACGGCCACCCGGATGTTCGTCGCCTGGGGCCTGACGCTGCCGGCGGCGGCCCTGGTCGCCGCGCTCGCCGAGTGGGTCTGCGGCTTCGGCGACTGGGGCACCGCCCTCGTGGCCGTCTTCCTGATCACCTCCAGCGCCGCGATCTGGAAGATCTCCCGGCGCGAGGTCGTCGACCACACCAACGTCAACGACCACGACGGCGCCGACGAGGAGCCGGCCGGTGTGGTGACCACGGCCATGGCCGCCGTCACCCCGCCCCCGGCGGGCACCGTGGCCGAGGACCTCTCGGCCACCATCCCGGCCCCGGCCCCCACCGACCCGGCGGCGCCGGCGGCCCCGCCGGCCACGACGACCGTCTGACCGCGTCCCGGTACGCAGGAAGAAGAACACCATGAAGATCGACTGGGCGGCCCTCGGTTCCGTCTTCGGCGTCAGCCTCGTGGTCACCGTGGCCCTGGTGGGTCTGTTCACCCTCGGCATCAACGGCCTGTCCCGCCGCGAGCGGGCCGCCGCGCAGGGCGAGTCCGCGGCCCTGGCGGTCAGCGCCGCCTACGCCTGCTTCGCGGCGTGCGCGGCGGCGGTGGGGTACGGGATCTACCTGATCATGGCCTGATCACAGATCGTCTCCGTCCGACGGGCGGTGCGGGAGCCTCGGCACCCGCACCGCCCGCTCGCGTGTGCGCACCCCCGCCCACGCACCCCCGCCCGCGGTTCACCCACCGAAGCCCCTCTGTGGGCCTCAGCACACTTCAGCCTCGCAGGTCAACGGCAAGTTGACGGCCCTTCCGGGGCCGTGGTGGACTGCCTCAGCCACTACGGCGGCAGGAGAGGAAGCCGGTGCGATTCCGGCGCGGTCCCGCCACTGTCACCGGGGTAGACACCCCGGGAGCCAGGAACTCTCACCGCCGGTCTCGTCGAACCAGGGCGTGGACACCCTGAGTGAGGACATAACGCCATGCGCGGCTGCCTGCCGAGGTCGATCAGCGACGCTCCGCCCCTTCCCGGGGCCCTCCCTTCCGGATCCTCGGCCGGCTGACCCATGGGTGCCGATCGCGTGTTCGCGTACGGCGCCGCCGCCGGCCTCCTCGGCGACCTGCTGCTCGGCGATCCCCGCCGGGGGCATCCGGTCGCCGCTTTCGGGCGGGCCGCGGCTGCCGTGGAACGGGTGCTGTGGCGGGACGACCGGGGCCGGGGCGCGGTGCACACCGCCGTGTGCGTCGGCGGAACGGTCGCGCTGGGCGGCCTCGCCGCACGCCTCGTACGCTCCTCCCCCGCCGCCTCCACCGCCCTGACCGGTGTCGCCACCTGGGCCGTCGTCGGCGGGACCTCACTGGCCCGGGAGGCCCGCACCATCGGGCGGGCGCTGGAGGCCGGGGACGTCGAGGCGGCCCGGGCGCGGCTGCCGCACCTGTGCGGCCGGGACCCGCAGGCGCTGGACGCCGACGGGATCGCCCGCGCGGTGGTCGAGTCCGTCGCCGAGAACACCTCCGACGCCGTGGTGGGCGCGCTGGTGTGGGGTGCCGTCGCCGGGGTGCCGGGCCTCCTCGGGTTCCGGGCCGTCAACACGCTGGACGCGATGGTCGGCCACAAGTCCCCCCGTCACCGCCGCTACGGCTGGGCCTCCGCCCGCCTCGACGACGTCGCCGGGTGGCCCGGGGCGCGGCTGACCGCCGTACTCGCCGCGCTCGCGGGACCTGACCCGCGCGGGGCCGTGCGGGCGTGGCGCGCGGACGCGGCGAAGCATCCCAGCCCCAACGCCGGGCCCGTCGAGGCGTCCTTCGCGGGCGCGCTCGGCGTACGGCTCGGCGGGACCCTCTCCTACGGCGGACGGGTCGAGCACCGGCCCGTGCTCAACGGCGGCGGGCGTGCCGTCGCCGTGTCCGACATCGACCGGGCGGTACGGCTCTCGCGGCGGGTCGGCTGGCTCGCGCTCGGGGCCGGCGTCCTCGCGCGGAGCGTCATGAAGGGACGTGCATCGTGAGCGGTGGGGGTCTGCTGGTCGCCGGGACCACCTCGGACGCCGGCAAGAGCGTGGTGACCGCCGGGATCTGCCGGTGGCTGGTGCGGCAGGGTGTGAAGGTCGCGCCGTTCAAGGCGCAGAACATGTCGCTGAACTCGTTCGTGACCCGGGAGGGCGCCGAGATCGGGCGGGCGCAGGCCATGCAGGCCCAGGCCTGCCGGGTCGAGCCGGCCGCGCTGATGAACCCGGTGCTGCTCAAGCCGGGCGGCGAGCAGTCCAGCCAGGTGGTGCTGCTGGGCAAGCCGGTCGGCGAGCTGAGCGCACGCGGGTACCACGGCGGGCGGCAGCAGCGGCTGCTGGGCACCGTGCTGGACTGTCTGGAGCAGTTGCGGGGCACGTATGACGCGGTGATCTGCGAGGGGGCCGGCAGCCCGGCCGAGATCAATCTGCGGCGCACCGACATCGTGAACATGGGGATCGCCCGGGGCGCCCGGCTGCCGGTCCTGGTGGTCGGCGACATCGACCGGGGCGGCGTCTTCGCGTCCTTCTTCGGCACCGTCGCCCTGCTCTCCCCCGAGGACCAGGAGCTCGTCGCCGGGTTCCTGGTGAACAAGTTCCGGGGCGACGTGTCGCTGCTGGAACCGGGCCTGGAGATGCTGCACGGCCTGACCGGACGGCGCGCGTACGGCGTGCTGCCCTTCCGGCACGGCCTCGGCATCGACGAGGAGGACGGACTCAGGGTGTCGCTGCGCGGCGCCGTACGGGAGTCCGTGGTCGCCGCGCCGGTCGGCGAGGACGTGCTGCGGGTCGCCGTCTGCGCGGTGCCGCTGATGTCCAACTTCACCGACGTGGACGCGCTCGCCGCCGAACCGGGCGTCGTGGTGCGGTTCGTGGACCGCCCCGAGGAGCTGGCCGACGCCGACCTCGTGGTCGTACCGGGCACCCGCGGGACCGTACGGGCCCTGGAGTGGCTGCGGGAGCGCGGACTCGCCCGGGCGCTGAAGCGGCGGGCGGCCGAGGGGCGGCCCGTGCTCGGGATCTGCGGGGGCTTCCAGGTCCTCGGCGAGCACATCGAGGACGACGTGGAGAGCCGCCGGGGCCACGTGGACGGCCTCGGGGTGCTGCCCGTGCGGGTGCGGTTCGCGCGGGAGAAGACCCTCACGCGTCCGTCGGGCGAAGCCCTCGGGGAGCCCGTCGAGGGGTACGAGATCCATCACGGGGTCGCCGAAGTCCAGGGCGGGGAACCCTTCCTGGACGGCTGCCGGGTCGGACAGACCTGGGGCACGCACTGGCACGGCTCACTGGAGTCGGACGGTTTCCGGCGGGCCTTCCTGCGCGAGGTGGCCGCCGCCGCGGGCCGCCGCTTCGTGCCGGCCCCCGACACCTCGTTCGCCGCGCTGCGCGAGGAGCAGCTCGACCGGCTCGGCGATCTGATCGAACAGCACGCGGACACGGACGCGCTGTGGCGGCTCATCGAGTCCGGCGCGCCGCAAGGACTGCCCTTCATTCCACCGGGAGCGCCCGCATGAGCACTGTGTTGTTGTTGTCGACCGCCGACACGGACCTGCTGGCGGCCCGTGCGTCGGACGCCGCCTACCGGATCGGCAACCCGACCCGGGTCGACGTACGGGAGGAGCTGCCGGGCCTGGTCGAGGGCGCGGACGTCGCCGTCGTGCGCCTGCTGGGCGGCAAGCGGGCCTGGGAGGACGGACTCGCGGCGCTGAAGGCCGCCGGCGTCCCGACCGTCCTGCTGGGCGGCGAGTCCGTGCCGGACGCGGAGCTGATGGCGGAGTCGTCGGTGCCGGCCGGGGTGGTGGCGGAGGCGCTGCGCTATCTCGTCGAGGGCGGGCCCGACAACCTCACCCAGCTCGCCCGGTTCCTGTCCGACACCGTGCTGCTGACCGGCGAGGGCTTCGACGAGCCGCGGAAGATGCCGGAGTACGGCCTCCACGGCGAGCGGGCGTTCACCGAGGGCCGCCCGACGGTCGGCGTGCTCTTCTACCGCGCCCACCAGCTCAGCGGCAACACCGCCTTCGTCGACACGCTGTGCGACGCCATCGAGGCCCACGGCGCCAACGCGCTGCCCGTGTACTGCGGTTCGCTGCGCGGCGCGGACGCCGGGCTGTACGAGCTGCTGAGCCGGGCCGACGCCCTGGTCGCCACCGTCCTCGCGGCGGGCGGCACGCACGCCTCGCAGGCGTCGGCGGGCGGCGACGAGGAGGCGTGGGACATCGGCGCGCTGGCCGACCTGAACGTCCCGGTGCTCCAGGGGCTCTGCCTCACCTCCTCCCGGGCCGCCTGGGAGGAGTCGGACGCCGCCCTCTCCCCCATGGACGCGGCGATGCAGGTCGCGATCCCGGAGTTCGACGGGCGCCTGGTCACCGTGCCGTTCTCCTTCAAGGAGCAGGGCCCCGACGAGGTGCCGGTCTACGTCGCCGACCCCGAGCGGGCCTCGCGGGTCGCCGGGATCGCCGTACGGCACGCGGCGCTCAGGCACAAGCCGAACGCCGACAAGAAGCTCGCGCTGGTCTTCACCGCCTACCCGACCAAGCACTCCCGCGTCGGCAACGCGGTGGGGCTGGACACCCCGGCCTCGGCGGTGCGGGTGCTGGACGCGCTGCGGGACGCCGGGTACTCGCTGACCGAGTACCCGTCCGGCGGCGACGAGTTGATCCACCGGCTCATCGAGGCCGGTGGCCACGACGTCGAGTGGCTGACGGAGGACCAGCTGGCGGCGGCGCCCGCGCGGGTGCCGCTGGCGGACTACCGGGCGTGGTTCGAGAAGCTGGACCCGGAGCTGCGGGACGGGATGCGGGAGGCGTGGGGAGAGCCGCCGGGCTCGCTGTATGTGGACGGGGACGACATCGTGCTCGCCTCGCTCCGGTTCGGGAACGTCGTCGTCATGATCCAGCCGCCGCGCGGCTTCGGGGAGAACCCGATCGCGATCTACCACGACCCCGACATGCCGCCGTCGCACCACTACATGGCCGCCTACCGGTGGCTGGAGAACAGTTTCGGCGCCGACGCGATCGTGCACATGGGCAAGCACGGCACGATGGAGTGGCTGCCCGGCAAGGGCCTCGGCCTGAGCGCCGGGTGCGCGCCCGACGCGGTCCTCGGCGACCTGCCGCTGATCTACCCGTTCATCGTCAACGACCCCGGCGAGGGCACCCAGGCCAAGCGGCGCGGGCACGCCACGGTCGTCGACCACCTCGTGCCGCCGATGGCGCGCGCCGACACCTACGGCGATCTGGCGAAGCTGGAGCAGCTGCTCGACGAGTACGCGCTCGTCTCCGACCTGGACCCGGTGAAGGCGCCGGCGGTCCGCGCGCAGATCTGGACGCTGGTCAAGGCGGCCGAGCTCCACCACGACCTGCACGTGGACGACCAGCCGGACGACGACGCGTTCGACGAGTTCGTCATGCACATCGACGGCTACCTGTGCGAGATCAAGGACGTGCAGATCCGCGACGGGCTGCACATCCTCGGCGGCGGCCCGGTCGGTGAGCCGCGCGTCAACCTCGTGCTGGCCGTGCTGCGCGCCTCGCAGGTGTGGGGCGGGCAGGCGAACGCGCTGCCGGGCCTGCGGGCGTCCCTGGCCGAGCACTTCGGGCTGGTGGAGAAGGAGCTGCTGGCCGAGCCGGGCGCGCCGGTGAAGGCGCCGGTGGAGCTGACGGACCTGGTGGACGGCCCGGCGCGTTCGGCCGCCGACGCGATCGACCTGCTGGAGCAGCTGTGCCGGCGGATCGCGGAGGGGATGGAGGAACGCGGCTGGGCGGCCGACGCGGTCCCCGCGCTGGTGCGGGAGGTGCTGGGCACCGAACTGCCCGACGCGGTGGCCGTGGTGCGGTTCGCGTGCGAGGAGGTCGTGCCCCGGCTGGCCCGGACGACGGACGAGATCGGGCACATCCTGCGGGCGCTGGACGGCGGTTACGTCCCGGCGGGTCCGTCGGGTTCACCCACGCGCGGGCTGGTCAACGTGCTGCCGACCGGGCGGAACTTCTACTCCGTCGACCCGAAGGCCATTCCGTCCCGGTTGAGCTGGGAGGTCGGGCAGTCGCTGGCGGACTCGCTGATCCAGCGGTACCTGAGCGACACCGGTGAGTACCCGAAGTCCGTCGGCCTCACGGTCTGGGGCACGTCCGCGATGCGCACCCAGGGCGACGACATCGCCGAGATCCTCGCGCTGCTGGGGTGCCGTCCGGTGTGGGACGACGCGTCGAGGCGGGTGACCGGGTTCGAGGTGGTCGGCCTCGAGGAGCTGGGCCGGCCGCGCATCGACGTCACGGTCCGCATCTCCGGGTTCTTCCGGGACGCGTTCCCGCACGTGGTGGGGCTGATCGACGACGCGGTGCGGGCGGTGGCGGAGCTGGACGAGCCCGCCGAGTCCAACTACGTACGGGCGCACGCCGACGCGGACACCGCCGAGCACGGCGACCGGCGGCGGGCCACGGCGCGCGTCTTCGGCTCCAAGCCGGGCGCGTACGGGGCCGGTCTGCTGCCGCTGATCGACGCGCGGAACTGGCGCTCCGACGCCGACCTCGCCGAGGTGTACGCGGTGTGGGGCGGCTACGCCTACGGGCGCGGGCTCGACGGGCGCGCGGCGCGCGGGGACATGGAGACGGCGTTCCGGCGGATCGCGGTCGCCGCGAAGAACGTGGACACCCGCGAGCACGACCTCGTCGACGCCGACGACTACTTCCAGTACCACGGCGGCATGGTCGCCATGGTGCGACACCTGACGGGGTCGAGTCCGGAGGCGTACGTCGGTGACTCGGCCACCCCGGACCAGGTGAAGACCCGGACGCTCGGCGAGGAGACGCACCGGGTGTTCCGCGCCCGCGTGGTCAACCCGCGCTGGATGGCGGCGATGCGGCGGCACGGCTACAAGGGTGCCTTCGAGATGGCGGCGACCGTCGACTACCTCTTCGGGTACGACGCCACGGCCGGGGTCGTGGACGACTGGATGTACGAGAAGCTCAGCGCGGAGTACGTCTTCGACCCGGAGAACCGGGACTTCATGAAGAAGTCCAACCCGTGGGCCTTGAGGGGCATCACGGAACGCCTTCTGGAGGCGGCGGACCGTGGCCTCTGGGCGGAGCCGGACCAGGAGACCCTGGACCGGCTCCGGGCGACCTACCTCGAACTTGAGGGAGATCTGGAGGGAGACGAGTGACCTTCCGCCCGATCCCCGCGTGTGCGGGGAGCACACCAGCACGCCACCAACCGCGGGGCTCACGGCCGGACCATCCCGGCACAAGCCGGGAGCACCCGTCCAAGCTGCCCGGCCAGGCCCCTTGGAGCCACCTTTCCCATCCCCTTTCACTCGTAGGAGGGAACACCGCGTGAGCACGCATTTCCCTTTCACAGCCGTCGTCGGTCAGCGGGATCTGCAACTCGCCCTGCTTCTCAACGCTGTCGCACCGAACATCGGCGGCGTGCTGGTGCGCGGTGAGAAGGGCACGGCGAAGTCGACGGCGGTGCGCGCGCTCTCGGCGCTGCTGCCGGAGGTCGCCGTGGTGCCCGGCTGTCGCTTCTCCTGTGATCCCTCGACTCCGGACCCGGCCTGTCCTGACGGGCCGCACGAAACCGGCGGCGGTGCCGCACGGCCCGCCCGCATGGTCGAACTGCCCGTAGGCGCCTCCGAGGACCGGCTGGTCGGCGCGCTCGACATCGAGCGGGCGCTGGCCGAGGGTGTGAAGGCCTTCGAGCCGGGTCTGCTGGCGCAGGCACACCGGGGGATCCTCTACGTCGACGAAGTCAACTTGTTGCACGACCACTTGGTCGACCTGTTGCTCGACGCTGCCGCCATGGGTGCCTCGTACGTCGAGCGCGAGGGTGTCTCCGTACGGCATGCCGCTCGCTTTTTGCTCGTCGGGACCATGAATCCCGAGGAAGGCGAACTGCGGCCCCAGTTGCTTGACCGGTTCGGGCTGACCGTCGAGGTGGCCGCCTCGCGCGAACCCGACCAGCGGGTGGAGGTCGTCCGGCGGCGTCTGGCGTACGACGACGATCCGGCCGCCTTCGCCGCGTCTTGGGTCGACGAGGAGGCCGCGGTGCGGCAACGGATCATCGCCGCCCGCTCGTTGTTGCCGCAGGTGCGCCTCGGTGACTCGGCGCTGCGGCAGATCGCGACGGTGTGCAGTGCGTTCGAGGTGGACGGCATGCGGGCCGACATCGTGATGGCGCGTACGGCGACCGCGCTGGCCGCCTGGGCCGGGCGGACGGATGTGCTCGCCGAGGACGTGCGGCAGGCGGCGCTGCTGGCCCTCCCCCACCGGCGCAGGCGGAATCCCTTCGATGCGCCGGGCCTCGACGAGGACAAGCTCGACGAGACGCTGGAGGAGTTCGGGGGCGACGACGATCCCGACACCGATCCGGACGGGCCCGACGGGGGTGGCGGGCAGCCGCCCGTGGAGGGTCCGGAGGGCGGTGGTGACGCGGAGGCTCCGGCCGAGGCCGGGGAAGCCGGGGAGGTCGAGCAGCCCGCGGGGGCCGGCTCCGGTGAGCGGTCCCCGGTGGGTGCCGCCGAGCCGTTCCGTACCAAGGTGCTGAGCGTGCCCGGGATCGGTGAGGGTGACGCCGGGCGGCGGTCGCGGGCGCGGACCGAGCACGGGCGGACGACGGGGGCACGACGGCCGAACGGTGCGCTGACCAAGCTGCACCTGGCCGCCACCGTCCAGGCTGCGGCGCCGCATCAGCGGGCGCGGGGGCGGTCCGGGCCGGGTCTTGTGGTGCGCCGGGACGATCTGCGGCAGGCCACGCGCGAGGGGCGTGAGTCGAACCTCGTGCTGTTCGTCGTGGACGCCTCCGGGTCCATGGCGGCGCGGCAGCGGATGAGTGCCGTGAAGGGTGCCGTGGTGTCGCTGCTGCTCGACGCCTACCAGCGGCGGGACAAGGTGGGTCTGGTGACCTTCCGGGGGTCGGCGGCCGATGTGGCGCTGCCGCCCACGTCGTCGGTGGACGCCGCGGCGGCCCGGCTGGAGTCGCTGCCGACCGGCGGGCGGACCCCGCTGGCGGCGGGGCTGCTCAAGGCGCACGACGTGCTGCGGGTGGAGCGGTTGCGGGACCCGGCGCGGCGGGCGCTGGTCGTGGTGGTGACCGACGGGCGGGCGACCGGTGGGCCCGAGCCGGTCGCGCTGGCCTCGCGTGCGGCGCGGCTGTTCGCGGCCGAGGGGGTCGCGTCGGTGGTCGTGGACTGCGAGTCGGGGCCGGTACGGCTGGGGCTTGCCGGACGGCTGGCCGGTGAGCTGGGCGGCAGTGCCGTGACGCTGGACGAGTTGCGGGCCGACTCGATCGCCGGGCTGGTCAGGGATGTGCAGGGGACGTCGAGGAGGGCCGCGTAATGCCGAAGGGACAGCCGAGTGTCGTACCCGATGACGGGCTGACGACGCGTCAGCGACGTAATCGGCCGCTGGTCGTCGTGCACACGGGTGTGGGGAAGGGCAAGTCCACCGCTGCCTTCGGTCTTGCCTTGCGGGCCTGGAACCAGGGGTGGCCGATCGGGGTGTTCCAGTTCGTCAAGTCGGCGAAGTGGAAGGTCGGCGAGGAGAACGCGCTGCGCGTGCTGGGTGCCAGCGGTGAGGGCGGGACCGTCGACTGGCACAAGATGGGTGAGGGCTGGTCGTGGGTGCAGCGCGATCAGCAGATGGACAACGAGGAGAAGGCCCGCGAGGGCTGGGAGCAGGTCAAGCGGGATCTCGCCGCCGAGACGTACAGGCTGTACGTGCTCGACGAGTTCGCCTACCCGATGCACTGGGGGTGGGTGGACACCGACGAGGTCGTGTCCGTGCTGCGGGAGCGGCCGGGGACGCAGCACGTGGTGATCACGGGGCGGAACGCGCCGGAGAAGCTGGTCGGGTTCGCCGACCTCGTGACCGACATGTCCAAGGTGAAGCACCCCATGGATGCCGGGCAGAAGGGGCAGAGGGGCATCGAGTGGTGAGCTCTGTTCCCCGGTTGGTGATTGCCGCGCCCTCGTCGGGGAGCGGCAAGACCACCGTCGCCACGGGGTTGATGGCCGCGCTGTCCGCGCGGGGGTTCGCCGTGTCTCCGCACAAGGTGGGGCCCGACTACATCGATCCCGGGTATCACTCGCTGGCCACCGGCCGGGTGGGGCGGAACCTCGACGCGTATCTGTGCGGGCCGGAGCTGGTGGCTCCGCTGTTCGCGCACGGTGCGCGGGGGTGTGACGTCGCCGTCGTCGAGGGGGTGATGGGGCTGTACGACGGGGCCGCGGGGGAAGGGGAGCTGGCGTCGACCGCGCAGGTGGCGAAGTTGTTGCGGGCGCCGGTCGTGCTGGTCGTCGACGCGTCGTCGCAGTCGCGGTCGGTCGCGGCGCTGGTGCACGGGTTCGTGAGCTGGGATCCGGAGGTGCGGGTCGGGGGCGTGATCCTGAACAAGGTCGCTTCGGATCGGCACGAGGGGTTGTTGCGGGAGGCGTTGGAGTCTGTCGGGGTGCCGGTGCTCGGTGTCTTGCGGCGGGCTGCTCAGGTGGAGACGCCGTCTCGGCATCTGGGGTTGGTGCCGGTTGCCGAGCGGGGCTCTGTGGCTGTCGAGGCTGTTTCCGCGATGGCCGCGCAGGTGGCCTCCGGGTGTGATCTGTCGGCGTTGGTCGCGCTTGCGCGGAGTGCGGGGGCGTTGCCCTGTGCGGCTTGGGATGCGGGTGAGGCTTTGGATGCGGGTGAGGCTTTGGTTTCTTCGCCCCCGCCGCCCCTTCCCGTCCCGTCCCTGGGGGCTGTGCCCCCAGACCCCCTTTCGGCCCTGGACGGGCCTCGTCCTCAAACGCCGGACGGGCTGGATGGTGCCGGACGGGCTGTGAGGGTTGCCGTCGCGGGTGGGAGCGCCTTCACGTTCTCGTATGCCGAGCATGCCGAGTTGCTGACCGCTGCCGGGGCCGAGGTTGTCGGCTTTGATCCGTTGCGGGACGAGGAGCTGCCCGAGGGGACCGCCGGGCTGGTCATCGGTGGGGGGTTTCCCGAGGTGTACGCCTCCGAGTTGTCCGCCAACGAGTCGTTGCGCAAGGCCGTTGCCGAGCTGGCCCTGAGCGGTGCTCCCGTCGCCGCCGAGTGTGCCGGGCTGCTGTATCTGTGCCGGGAGCTGGACGGGCTGCCCATGTGCGGGGTGCTGGACGCCTCCGCGCGGATGTCGGAGCGGCTGACCCTGGGTTACCGGGACGCCGTGGCCGTGGGCGACAGCGCGCTGGCCGCCGCCGGGACGCGGATGCGGGGGCACGAGTTCCACCGGACCGTCGTCGAGCCCGGCGCCGGGGCGCGGCCCGCCTGGGGGATGCGGGCGCCCGAGCGGCGCGTCGAGGGATTCGTACAGCGTGGTGTGCACGCGAGCTATCTGCACACGCACTGGGCGTCCGAGCCCGGTGTCGCCCGTCGGTTCGTGGAGAGGTGCCGGACATCATGAGCAGCAGGCTGATCGGGGTCGGGGTGGGGCCCGGGGATCCGGAGCTGGTGACCGTCAAGGGGGTCAATGCCCTGCGTGCGGCCGATGTCGTCGTCGTGCCCGTCATGGACTCCGGCGAGCGGGGGCGGGCCGAGGCGACCGTGCTGCACTACGCGCCCGCCGAGAAGGTCGTCCGGGTGGTGTTCGCGCTGAACGAGCGGACCGACCGGGCGCGGCGCGAGGCGGCCTGGGACGCCGCCGGTGAGCGGGTCGCCGGGCTGCTGCGGGAGCACGGGTCCGTCGCCTTCGCGACCATCGGGGACCCCAACGTGTACTCGACGTTCACGTATCTCGCCCAGACCATCGTGGAGCTGGTGCCGGACACCGTCGTCGAGACCGTTCCGGGGATCACCGCCATGCAGGAGCTCGCGGCGCGTTCCGGGGCCGTGCTGACCGAGGGGACCGAGCCGCTCACGCTGGTTCCGGTGACCGCGGGGGCCGCCGTGCTGAAGGACGCGCTGGCCGGGCCCGGGACCGTCGTCGCGTACAAGTTCGGGCGGCAGGCCGGTGAGGTCGCCGAGGCGCTGCGGGAGACCGGGCGGATCGGCGACGCGGTGTGGGGGTCGGCGCTCGGGCTGCCGGAGGAGTCGGTCCGGCCGGCCGCCGAGCTGGACGGGGCGCCGCTGCCGTATCTGTCGACGCTCATCGCGCCGCCGCGGCGGGACGGCGGGCGGGGCGGCAAGCTGTGAGCGGGGGCAGGCGGTGCTCAGTGCGCGGCGCCCACCACCAGCCAGACGAACAGCGCCCCCGCGATCGTGCACAGCAGGGTGGAGCGGGCCGGGTGTTCGTGGTGGGCCTCGGGCAGGATCTCGGCCGCCGCGAGGTAGAGCAGGGCCCCGCCGAACAGGCCGAGGTAGCCGCCGAGCAGCGGTTCCGGGAGGGTGAAGAACAGCGTCGACGCCGCGCCGACGACCGGTGCCGCCGCGTCCGCGAACAGCATCGTCAGCGCGCGGCGGCGGGCGTTGCCGTAGACGCGCGTGAGCGTGTACGTGTTGAAGCCGTCCGCGAAGTCGTGGGCGACCACGGCCACCGCGACGGCGGCGCCCATGCCGCCGCCGACCTGGAAGGCCGCGCCGATCGCCACGCCGTCCATGGCGCTGTGGCCGACCATCGCGGCGGCGGCGGTGAGGCCCACTTCGGGCGTGCGGCCGTTGCTCTCCTCGGCGCCGTGCGCGGCCTGCCGGTGGGCCAGCAGGCGTTCCACCAGATGGGCCAGCAGGAAACCGGCGACGAAGAACAGCAGGGCCGCGGGGACGCCGTACACCTCGGTGCCGGCCGCCTCCAGGGATTCCGGGAGGAGTTCGAGGCCGACGACCCCGAGCATCAGGCCGCCGGCCAGGCCCAGCACCAGGTGGCGGCGGTCGGTCACGCGGTGCGCCGCCCAGCCGCCGGCCAGCGTCATCAGGAACGCGCCGAGCGCGACGAGGACCGCCATGTGTTCTTCGTATCCGATCGACGGCCGGTCGCGCACGCGTGACAGCCGCTCACCGCCCACCGACTTTGACCACGCACAGGAGAGGACCGATTCCCATGGCCGACGCCCCCACCGGCAAGGTGACCTTCGTCGGGGCCGGGCCCGGCGCCGCCGATCTGCTGACGTTCCGCGCCGCCCGCGCCATCGCCGAGGCCGATGTCGTGATCTGGGCCGCCAGCCTGGTGCAGGAGGAGGTCCTCCAGCACGCTCGGGAGGGCGCGGAGATCCTCGACTCGGCGACGATGTCCCTGGAGGACGTCGTGGCCGTCTACGAGCGGGCCCGCGCGGAAGGGCTGAAGGTCGCGCGGATCCATTCGGGCGACCCCGCGCTGTGGGGCGGGACGCAGGAGCAGGTCGACCGGTGCGCGGAGCTCGGCATCGCGACGGAGATCGTGCCCGGGGTGTCGTCCTTCTCGGCCGTCGCGGCGCTCGCGCAGCGCGAGCTGACCATTCCCGAGGTGGCGCAGTCGGTCGTGCTGACCCGGCTCGGCGGCGGCAAGACGCCGATGCCGCCGGGTGAGGAGGTCCGCGAGTTCGCGCGGCACGGCACCACCATGGCGGTCTTCCTGTCGGCCGCCCGCAGCGGGCAGCTGGTGCGGGAGCTGCTGGAGGGCGGCTATCCGACGTCCACGCCGGTCGTCGTCGCGTACCAGGCGACCTGGCCGGAGGAGCTGGTCGTGAAGTGCACGATCGGCACGCTGGAGGAGACGGTCAAGGAGCACAAGCTGTGGAAGCACACGCTGTTCCTGGTCGGTCCGGCGCTCGCCGCGCACGGCACCCGCTCGCACCTGTACCACCCGGGTCACTTCCACGGTTTCCGCAAGGCCGATCCCGAGGCGCGCCGGGCGTTGCGTTCGCGGGGTGCGAGCACGTGATCACCGTCGTCGGGATGGGGGCCGGGGCGACGGTCGACGCCGAGGTGACGGCGGGGGCGGAACTGGTCGTCGGCGGGCGGCGGCACCTGGACGCCGTACGGCTTCCGGAGGGGGCCGAGCAGGTCGTGCTCGGGCCGCTGGCGCCCGCGCTCGACACCGTGGGGAAGTACGTGGCCGAGGAGCGGCCGGTCGTGGTGCTGGCCTCCGGGGACCCCGGGTTCTTCGGGATCGTGCGGGCGCTGGCCGAGCGGTTCGGTCCGGAGCGGCTCGACGTGCGGCCCGGTGTCTCCTCCGTGTCCGCCGCGTTCGCGCGGACCGGGCTGACGTGGGACGACGCCGTGGTGGTCAGCGCGCACGGGCGGGATCCGCGTACGGCGGTGCATCTGTGCCGGGCGCATCCGAAGGTCGCCGTGCTGACGGGTCCTGGGGCGGGGCCGGCCGAGCTCGGGGCGGCGCTGCGGGACACCGGGCGCGTGCTGGTCGTCGCCTCCGCGCTCGGTTCCGACCGGGAGCGGGTGGAGCGGGTGACGCCCGCCGAGGCCGCCGCGCGGGACTGGGGTGCGGCGGTGAGCGTGGTGCTGTGCCTGGACGAGGCGCGGGCTCTCGGGCCCGTACGGACCGTCGCGGGCGGCGTCGGGCAGCCCGCCGGCTGGGCGCTGGACGAAGCGGAGTTCGACCACCGCGACTCCATGATCACCAAGTTCGAGGTGCGGGCCCTGGCCCTGGCCCGGCTCGGGCCGCGCCCCGGTGAGCTGGTGTGGGACGTCGGCGCGGGGTCGGGGTCCGTGGCCGTGGAGTGCGCGCGGCTGGGGGCCGCCGTCACCGCCGTCGAGAAGGCGGCGGACGGGGTGGAGCGGGTCCGCGCCAACGCCGCCGCGCACGGGGTCGACGTGCGCGTGGTGCACGGGGCGGCGCCGGATGTGCTGGCCGGCCTCGACGAGGACCCCGACGCGGTGTTCGTCGGCGGGGGCGGGCGGGAGCTGCCGGCCGTCGTCACGGCGTGCGCGCGGCGGGCCCGACGGACCGTGGTGATCGCCATGGCGGCCCTCGACCGGGTTCCGGCGGCCCGTGCGGCGCTGACGGACGCCGGTTTCTCCTGCGACGGCGTGCTGGTGCAGTCGTCGCGGCTCGCGCCGCTGCCGGGGGACGTGACCCGGCTCGCGGCGACCAATCCCGTTTTCCTGCTGTGGGGCGTCAGGCTCCCGGCGCACAAAGAAGGAGTCGACGAGTGATCGGCCTCATCTCCGCCACCGCCGCCGGAGCGGCTGCGCGGGACCGGCTGGCCGCCGTGTGGCCGGACCGTACGCGCGTGTACGAGGGTCCCGTGCCGGACGCCGTACGGGCCGCGTTCGCCGAGTGCGAGCAGCTCGTGTGCTTCCTCGCCACGGGGGCCGTGGTGCGGCTGGTGGCACCGCTGCTGGACGACAAGGCGAGCGACCCGGGCGTGGTCTGTGTCGACGAGGGCGGACGGTTCGCGGTGTCGCTGGTCGGCGGGCACGGCGGCGGGGCGAACGAGCTGGCCCGCGCGGTCGGCGAGGTGCTGGGCGCCGAGCCGGTGGTGACGACGGCGACCGACGCGGCCGGTCTGCCGGGTCTGGACACCCTCGGTCTGCCGGTGGAGGGGAACGTCGCCGCCGTGTCGCGGGCCCTGCTGGACGGCGAGGCGGTGGCGCTGCGCGCCGAGGTGGCCTGGCCGCTGCCGCCGTTGCCGGTCGCGGACGGGGGGTCGTACACGATCCGGGTCACGGACCGGCTGGTCGAGCCGGGCGAGCGGGAGGCGGTGCTGCGGCCGCCCACGCTCGTCGTCGGCGTCGGCGCCTCGAAGGGCGCCCCCGCGGACGAGGTGCTCGGCCTGATCGAGGACGCCCTGCGCGGGGCCGGGCTGTCGGCGGCGTCGCTCGCCGGGCTGGCCACCGTGGACGCCAAGGCCGACGAGCCCGGCATCGTGGCGGCGGCCCGGCGGCTCGGGGTGCCCCTGGTGACGTACGCGGCCGAGGAGCTGGCGCGGGTCGAGGTGCCCAACCCGTCGGACGCGCCGCTGGCCGCCGTCGGCACCCCGTCGGTCGCGGAGGCCGCCGCGCTGGTGGGCGGGGGCGAACTGCTCGTGCCCAAGCGGAAGTCGGCGGCGCGGCCCGCGATGGCGACCTGTGCCGTCGTACGGCGGCCGGGGCGCGGGCGGCTCGCGGTGGTGGGGCTGGGGCCCGGCGCCCGGGACCTGCTCACCCCGCGGGCGAAGGCCGAACTGCGGCGCGCCTCCGTGCTGGTGGGGCTCGACCAGTACGTCGACCAGATCCGCGATCTGCTGCGGCCGGGCACGCGGGTGCTGGAGTCGGGGCTCGGGGCGGAGGAGGAGCGGGCCCGCACGGCCGTCGCCGAGGCCCGGCGCGGACAGGCGGTCGCGCTGATCGGCAGCGGGGACGCCGGGGTGTACGCCATGGCGTCCCCGGCGCTCGCGGAGGCGTCCGACGACATCGACGTGGTCGGGGTGCCCGGTGTGACGGCGGCGCTGGCGGCCGGGGCGGTCCTGGGGGCGCCGCTGGGCCACGACCACGTGTCGATCAGCCTGTCCGACCTGCACACACCGTGGGAGGTCATCGAGCGGCGGGTGCGGGCGGCGGCCGAGGCGGACCTCGTGGTGACGTTCTACAACCCGCGCAGCCGGGGCCGTGACTGGCAGCTGCCGAAGGCGCTCTCGATCCTCGCGGAGCACCGGGAGCCGGCCACACCGGTCGGGGTCGTGCGCAACGCGTCCCGCGCGGACGAGTCGAGCCGGCTGACCACGCTGGCCGCGCTCGATCCGGCGACGGTCGACATGATGACGGTCGTGACCGTGGGCAACACGGCGACCCGTGAGATCGCGGGGCGCATGGTCACCCCGCGTGGCTACCGCTGGCAGGAGGAGGCGCGGTGAACCGCGTGGTGCACCCCATCGAGCAGGAGTCCTTCCGGCGGCTGCGCGCCCGCCTCGACACCTCGCACTTCCCGCCGCTGACCCGGGCGGTCGTGGAGCGGGTCGTCCACTCCGCGGCCGACCTGGAGTACGCGTCCGACCTCGTCATGGACGAGGGCGAGTTGGCGAAGGCGCACGCCGCGCTGCACGCCGGGGCGCCGGTCGTGGTGGACGTGGAGATGGTCGCGGCCGGGATCACCCGGCGGGAGACCGTGTGCCGGCTGAGGGACGCCGTCGCCGGTCCCGGCCTGACGCGTTCGGCGCACGCCGTGCGGCTGGCGTACGAGGAGGTCGGGCCCGGTGCCCTGTGGGTGATCGGCTGCGCGCCGACCGCCCTGGAGGAACTGCTGACCCTGGACGCCTCCCCCGCGCTCGTCATCGGGCTGCCCGTCGGTTTCGTCGGCGCGGCCGAGTCCAAGGCCGCGTTGCGGGAGAGCGGGCTGCCCGCCGTGAGCAACGTGTCCGAGAAGGGCGGGTCGGCGGTCGCCGCCGCCGCGCTCAACGCCCTGCTGTACCACACCGTTTCGTCCGAGGAGAACCTGTGACCACCCCGCCCGCCCTGCTCATCGCCGGCCACGGCACCCGGGACGACGCCGGAGCGGAGGCGTTCCGTGACTTCGTGCGGGAGCTGGGGCGCCGCCACCCCGGACTGCCCGTCGCGGGCGGCTTCATCGAGCTGTCCCCGCCGCCGCTGGGCGAGGCCGTCGCCGAGCTGGTGGAGCGGGGGGCGCGGCGGTTCGCCGCCGTGCCGCTGATGCTGGTGTCCGCCGGGCACGCCAAGGGGGACATTCCGGCCGCGCTGGCCCGCGAGAAGGAACGGCACCCCGGGATCTCGTACACCTACGGCCGTCCGCTGGGCCCGCACCCCGCGCTGCTGAGCGTGCTGGAGCGGCGGCTGGCGGAGGCGGTCGACCCCTCCTGGGACCCCGCCGAGGTGACCGTGCTCCTGGTGGGGCGCGGATCGACGGACCCGGACGCCAACGCCGAGGTGTTCAAGGCGGCGCGGCTGCTGTGGGAGGGGCGCGGGTACGCGGGCGTGGAGACGGCGTTCGTGTCGCTGGCGGCGCCGGACGTGCCGGGCGGCCTGGACCGCTGCGCGCGGCTGGGGGCGCGCAGGGTCGTGGTCCTGCCGTACTTCCTGTTCACCGGGATCCTGCCGGACCGGGTGCGGCTGCAGACCGAGGAGTGGGCGGCGGCGCACCCGGAGACGGAGGTGCGCTCTGCGGACGTCATCGGGCCCGAGCCGGAGCTGCTGGATCTGGTGTGGGAGCGGTACGAGGAGGCCGTGAAGGGTGATCTGCGGATGAACTGCGACTCGTGCGTGTACCGGATCGCGCTGCCCGGCTTCGAGGACAAGGTGGGGCAGCCGCAGCAGCCGCACTTCCACCCGGACGACGACGGCCACCACCATCACGGGCACGGCCACGCGCACTCCCATGCGCACTGAGCCGACGGCCGGCGGGCACGATCTGCGGCACCACGGGGACGCCGAGGTCCGCGACGACGGCTCCGCGCTGGTCGACCTCGCGGTGAACGTCCGCGCGGACACGCCTCCGGGGTGGCTGCGGGAGCACATCGCCGGGTCGCTGTCGGGGCTCGCCGCCTACCCGGACGGGCGGGCCGCGCGGGCGGCGGTGGCGGCGCGGCACGGGCTGCCGGTGGAGCGGGTGCTGCTGACGGCCGGGGCGGCGGAGGCGTTCGTGCTGCTGGCGCGGGCGCTGAAGGTGCGGCGGCCGGTGGTGGTGCATCCGCAGTTCACGGAGCCGGAGGCGGCGCTGCGGGACGCCGGGCACACGGTGGACCGGGTGCTGCTGCGGGAGGCGGACGGCTTCCGGCTGGACCCGGCGGCGGTGCCGGAGGACGCGGACCTGGTGGTGATCGGCAACCCGACGAACCCGACGTCGGTGCTGCACCCGGCCGCCGCCGTCGCCGGGCTGGCCCGCCCCGGGCGGACGCTGGTGGTGGACGAGGCGTTCATGGACGCGGTGCCGGGCGAGCGCGAGGCGCTGGCCGGGCGGACGGACGTCCCCGGTCTCGTCGTCCTGCGCAGCCTCACCAAGACGTGGGGCCTCGCGGGGCTGCGCGTCGGCTACGTCCTGGCGGCCCCGGAGACCGTCGCGGACCTGGAGCGCGCGCAGCCGCTGTGGCCGGTGTCCACGCCGGCGCTGGCGGCGGCGGAGGCGTGCGTGGGGGCGGCGGCCCTCGCGGAGGCGGCCGGCGCGGCCCGCCTCGTCGCGGCGGACCGCGCGCATCTGGTGGCGGGGCTGCGGGAGTTCGCCGTCCACGGTCTGCGGGTCGTGGAACCCGCCGAGGGGCCCTTCGTCCTGGTCCGGCTGCCGCACGCGGCGACGGTACGACGACGGCTGCGCGCCCTCGGCTACGCGGTGCGCCGTGGGGACACGTTCCCGGGGCTGGACGAGGGGTGGCTGCGGCTGGCGGTGCGGGACCGGGGGACGGTGGACGGGTTCCTGTGCGCGCTGGGGCAGGTGCTGGAAACAGCCTGATGCGCCCCCGCGGGCTGAAAATCAGCCCCTCCGGCGTTCGAGGAGCGGGGTCCGGGGCGGAGCCCCAGGTTCGGGACGGGAAGGGGCGGCGGGGGGAGCGATCGTGCACCCAGCGTGGAAACGGTTCCGGTTCCGGGGCACGGCGCCCCGCCCTATCCGACCACGCGCCCGTTGAGCACCACCCGGCGCGGATCCGTCAGCGCGCGGACGTCCGCGCGCGGGTCGGAGTCGTAGACCACCAGGTCCGCCGGGGCGCCCTCCTCCAAGCCGGGGCGGCCCAGCCACGCGCGGGCCGCCCAGGTCCCGGCGGCCAGCGCCTCGACCGGCGGAATGCCGGCCTTGGCCAGTTCCGCGACCTCGTCGGCCGCCAGGCCGTGCGGGAGGGTGCCGCCGGCGTCCGTGCCGACGAACACGGGGACGCCGGCGTCGTAGGCGGAGCGCACGGTGTCGTAGCGGCGTGCGTGGAGCCGGCGCATATGGGCCGACCAGCGGGGGAACCTGGACTCGCCGCCGTCGGCGAGCGCGGGGAAGGTGGCGATGTTGACGAGGGTGGGGACGATCGCGACGCCCCGTTCGGCGAAGAGGGGGATGGTGTCGTCGGTGAGGCCCGTGGCGTGCTCGACGCAGTCGATGCCGGCCTCGACCAGGTCCCGCAGGGAGTCCTCGGCGAAGCAGTGCGCGGTGACACGGGCGCCCAGCCGGTGCGCCTCGGCGATCGCCGCCTCCACGGCGCCGCGCGGCCAGCAGGCGGACAGGTCGCCCAGGTCGCGGTCGATCCAGTCGCCGACCAGCTTCACCCAGCCGTCGCCGCGCCGGGCCTCCTGGGCGACGTACGCGACGAGGTCGTCGGGTTCGACCTCCCAGGCGTAGTTCCGGATGTAGCGGCGGGTGCGGGCGATGTGCCGACCGGCCCGGATGATCTTCGGGAGGTCGTCACGGTCGTCGATCCAGCGGGTGTCGGAGGGCGAGCCCGCGTCGCGCAGCAGCAGGGCGCCGGCGTCGCGGTCGGTGAGCGCCTGCTTCTCGGCGACGTCCGCGGGGACCGCGCCGTGCCGGTCGAGACCCACGTGGCAGTGGGCGTCGACCAGGCCGGGCAGCGCCCAGCCGGTGACGGTGCGGATGTCGCGGGCGCCGGCGGGACGGTCGTAGGAGATCCGCCCGTCGACGACCCACAGTTCGTCGCGGACCTCGTCCGGGCCGACGAGGATCCGCCCCTTCACGTGCAGCACCGCTCGTTCGCTCATACCCGGCACCCTAATGAGGCGCTACCCGGACCCGCCCACCTGGTCCGAGGTCTCCTCCTCCACGTCCGCCATGGCGGGGTCGAGGAGGCGGGAGAGGAAGTGGCGGGTGCGTTCGTGCCGGGGGCGGCCGATGACCTGCTCGGGGGTGCCGTCCTCGACGATCACTCCGCCGTCCATGAAGACGACCCGGTCGGCGACCTCGCGGGCGAAGGTCATCTCGTGGGTGACGACCATCATCGTCATGCCCTCGTCCGCGAGCATCCGCATGACGGCGAGGACGTCGCCGACCAGCTCGGGGTCGAGCGCCGAGGTCGGCTCGTCGAACAGCATCACCTCGGGGCCCATGGCCAGTGCGCGGGCGATGGCGACGCGCTGCTGCTGGCCGCCGGAGAGGGAGGACGGGTAGGCGTCGGCCTTCTCGGCCAGCCCCACCCGCCGGAGGTTCTCGGCGGCCACCTTCGCCGCCTGCGCCTTGTCCCGCCCCAGCACCCTGCGCTGCGGCAGCGTGAGGTTCTCGGTCACCGTGAGGTGCGGGAAGAGGTTGAACTGCTGGAAGACCATGCCGATGCGGCGGCGTACGGCGTCGATGTCGACGTCCGGGTCGGTGAGTTCGGTACCGCCGACGAAGACCTGGCCCCCGGTGGGCTCCTCCAGGAGGTTCACGCACCGCAGCAGGGTCGACTTGCCCGACCCGGACGGGCCGATCACGCAGACGACCTCGCCCTGGCCGATCTCCAGGTCGATGCCGCGCAGCACCCGGTTGTCGCCGAAGGACTTGTGCAGACCGCTGACGCGGATCTCCGGTCGGCTCATTTCACGGCCTCCTGGGCCTTGGCCTCCATGCGGCGCACGACGAAGCCGAGCGGGATGGTGATCAGCAGGTAGCACAGCCCGGCCACCAGGATGGGGGTGGAGTTGGCGGTCTGGCTGGCGAGGTCGCGGCCGTACTTGGAGAGTTCGCGTTCCTCGAGGGTGACGCCGAGGAACAGCACCAGCGAGGAGTCCTTGAAGAGCAGGACGAGTTCGTTGGTGAGCGGCGGGAGGATGATCCGGAAGGCCTGCGGGATGATGATGGAGACCATGGCCCGGGCGGGCGAGAAGCCCAGCGAACGGGCCGCCTCCATCTGTCCCTTGGGCACGGCCTGGATGCCGGCCCGGATCGTCTCCGCCATGTACGCGGCGGCCACCAGGCCGAGCGCGAGGGCGACCTTGCCGTAGGTGCCGCCGATGATCTCCGTGCCGGGGAAGGCGAGCGGCACGGCGACGCCGATGAAGATGAAGATCAGCAGGGCGGGCAGGCCGCGGAAGATCTCGATGTAGACGCCGGCCAGCCAGCGGTAGGGCCCGACGGACGAGAGCCGCATCAGCGCGATCACCATGCCGAGGGCGAGTCCGACGGCGAAGCCGGTGACCGTGTAGAGCACGGTGTTCTTCAGCGCCAGCGTGATGACGTCGGGGAACATCCGCTCGGCGATGTCGGCCTGCGCGAACTGGTTCTGCAGCCGGTCCCAGTCGGCCGTGACCGCGAAGGCGATCACGGCCGCGACGAAGACGGCGTACTGGATGCCGCGCGACAGACCGCGTTTCTGGCGCCGCGTCAGGCCCTTCTTCTTCGGCTGGAGTCGCTGCTTCTCCGTGTCGGTCATGGGCTCAGGACGCGGCCGGCGAGGCGGCGGACTCGTCGTACGGGCCGATCCACTGCTCGTAGAGCTTCTTGTACGTGCCGTCGGCCTTGGCGTCCGCGAGCGCCTTGTCGACGGCCTCGCGCAGCTCGGTGTTGCCCTTCTTCACCGTGAAGCCGTACTGCTCGCCGGTGTCGATCTGCTCGGCGACCTCGAAGGCGTCGGCGTTGGCCTTGTCCTTCAGCCAGCCCTGGACGACCGGGTAGTCGATGACGACGGCCTTGACCTGGCCGGTGCGCAGGCCGTTGAGGACGGCGTCGGAGGACTCGAAGGAGACCGGGTCGAAGCCCTGCCCCTTGACGTAGTCCTCGCCGGTGGTCTGCGCCTGCGCGCCCAGCTTGACGTTCTCGGACTTCACGTCGGCGAGGGAGCTGACGCCGCTCTTCTTGTCGACGAGGACGGCCTGGGTGGCGTTGAAGTACGGGTCGGAGAAGTCGACGTTCTTCTTCCGCTCCTCGGTGATGGTCATGCCGGCCGCGGCCAGGTCGCACTCGCCGGAGTTGAGGAAGGCGCCGGTCTTGAAGTTCTCGAAGGGCGTGTCGAGGATCTCCTGCTTCACGCCCAGGTCGTCGGCGACCAGGTCGATCAGCGCGACGTCGAAGCCCTGCACCTTGCCGTCGATCTCCGACTGGAAGGGCGGGTACGGGAGGTGGGTGCAGGTGGTGAGCTGCCCCGCCTTGACGAGCTCGACCCCGCCGGCGGCGGTCTTCGAGCCGCTGCCTCCGTCGTCGCTGGAGGTGCAGGCGGACAGGAGGACCAGCCCGGCCGTCGCGGTGGTGGCGGCCAGAACACGGGTCCGGCGGCCGAGGAGCGTCTTCACGGGAGCCTCCTGTCAGGGAACTGTGAGTTCCGATTATAAGGAGAGGTTTGAGGGCCTCAAACCAAACCGATGGTCGCGGGGTCGCCCGGCCTGAGAACCCTGCGGTCGGGCCGCACCCCGGGCGAAGGTTTACCCTCGACTTCGTCGTACGTACCCGCGCAGTCGCGAAGTAAAGAGAGCACCGCCGTGACCCACCTCCTCCTCGATCTGCCCCCGCTGGGCGCCGCGCGCTTCGCCTCGATCGAGGACCGGGTGGCACGGCTGCTGGGCACCGGGCAGGACGTCGTGATCATGCAGGGTGAGGCCCTGCTGCCGCTGGAGGGCGCGATCCGCGCGACGGCCGGTCCCGGCACGACCGCGCTGAACGTCATCACCGGCCCCTACGGGCAGACCTTCGGCGACTGGCTGCGGGACTGCGGCGCCACCGTGATCGATCTGGCGGTGCCGTTCCACACGGCGGTGACGGCCGAGCAGGTCCGGGCCGCCTTCGCGGAGCACCCGGAGATCGACTTCGTGTCCCTGGTGCACGCGGAGGCGGCGACCGGGAACACCAACCCGGTCGCGGAGATCGGCGAGGTGGTGCGGGCGCACGGGGCGCTGTTCTACCTGGACGCGGTGGCGTCGATCGGGGCGGAGCCGGTGCTGCCGGACGCGTGGGGCGTGGACCTGTGCGTGATCGGGGCGCAGAAGGCGATGGGCGGTCCCGCCGGGGTCTCGGCGGTGTCGGTGAGCGAGCGGGCGTGGGAGCGGATGGCGGCGAACCCGCGGGCGCCGCGCCGCTCGTACCTGTCGCTGCTGGACTGGAAGGAACGCTGGATCGACGGCGGCCGCAAGACGCTGCTGCACGCTCCGGCGCAGCTGGAGATGCTGGCGCTCGAGGCGTGCGTGGAGCGGATCGAGGCGGCGGGGCTGGACACCGTGATGGCCCGGCACGCGGCGGCCGCGGCGGCCACCCGCGCGGGTGCGCTCGCGCTGGGCGGGGGGCTGGAACCGTACGTCCGTGACGCGGCGGAGGCGGCGCCCGTCGCCACGACCCTGCGGGCCCCGTCCGGCACGGTGGCCGCGGACCTGGTCGCCCGCGCCCTGGCCGCCGACCCGGCCCTTCCGCTGGCCGCGGGCGGGGGCGCGCTCGCCAAGGAGATGATCCGGGTCAACCACTACGGCCCCGAGGCGACGCCGGGGGCGGTGCGGGCGTGTCTGACGGGGCTGGGGACCGCGCTGGCGGAGGCGGGTGCGGTCGTGGACCTGCCGGCGGCGTTGAGCGCGGCCGAGAAGGCCTGGCGCTGAGCCCTGGGCGGGGGCGTGGGCGTGGTTCCTCGCCCCCGCCGCTCCTTCCCCTTCCCGCCCCCGGATTCCCTTCGGCCCTTCGGGCCTCGTCCCCGAACGCCGGACGGGCTGACGGAGAACACTGATTCCGGAATTGTTCGGCGGCATTCTTTCGCTTATTTTTCGATTATTCCACGGAGCAGCTTCCCGTCTTCTTCTGCCCGCTTTCCTCGCCCCTAAACGCCACGATTTCGTGAACGGCAAGCAAGGAGTTTCGGGAGTTACGCAGGTGTGACCGGTTCCACAGCGCGCACGATTTGCACCTTATCCACCAGGACAAATGGTGCATCCGGTCGAGTTCTCGCGCGGACCCGCCCGCCCGCGCGATAACACAGACCAAGTCGGCACGTAACCCCGGCAGACGATGCAATTTCGAATTTACCTGGGTAAGTTCAATTCGCATGACTGCCGCACAAACAGACCTGCAAATCGACCGCCCCACCGTGGCGGACGGAGCCGTGCTGTGGCGGATAGCCAGGGACTCGAAGGTCCTCGACCTGAACTCGTCGTACAGCTATCTGCTGTGGTGCCGTGACTTCGCCGCCACCTCGGCCGTCGCTCGCGACGAGCGCGGAGAGCCGATCGGCTTCGTCAGCGGATACCTGCGGCCGGACAGCCCGCGCACCCTGCTCGTCTGGCAGGTCGCGGTCGACGCGTCGTACCGCGGCCGCGGCCTCGCCGCCGCCCTGCTCGACGGACTGGCCGCCCGGACCGCCGAGGAGCACGGCGTGGACACCGTGGAGACCACCATCACGCCGGGCAACACCGCGTCCGAGCGCCTGTTCACCGCGTTCGCGGAGCGTCACGGCGCCCTGCTGGAGCGCGAGGTGCTGTTCGACGCCGGCCAGTTCCCCGACGGACCGCACGACCCCGAGGTGCTGTACCGCATCGGGCCGCTCACCCGCTGACCGCGCGGCCCGGACCCCTGATCTTCCGACTTCTTCCGACTCCCTCTGACCTCCCACACCACCGAGGAGCGATTCGTCGTGACCATCACCCAGCCCGACCTCAGTGTCTTCGAGACCCTCGAGTCCGAGGTGCGCAGCTACTGCCGCGGCTGGCCCACCGTCTTCGACCGTGCGCACGGCAGCCGCATGTACGACGAGGACGGCCACGAGTACCTCGACTTCTTCGCCGGAGCCGGCTCACTCAACTACGGGCACAACAACCCCGTGCTGAAACGGGCCCTGATCGACTACCTGGAGCGCGACGGCGTCACCCACGGCCTCGACATGTCGACGACGGCCAAACGCGCGTTCCTGGAGTCCTTCCAGAACTGGATCCTGCGCCCGCGCGACCTGCCGTACAAGGTCATGTTCCCGGGCCCGACGGGCACCAACGCCGTGGAGTCCGCGCTGAAGCTGGCCCGGAAGGTGAAGGGGCGCGAGGCGATCGTGTCGTTCACCAACGCCTTCCACGGCATGTCGCTGGGCTCGCTCGCCGTGACCGGCAACGCCTTCAAGCGGGCCGGCGCCGGCATCCCGCTGGTGCACGGCACGCCGATGCCGTTCGACAACTACTTCGACGGCAAGGTCGAGGACTTCCTGTGGTTCGAGCGGCTCCTGGAGGACCAGGGCTCCGGCCTCAACAAGCCCGCCGCCGTGATCGTCGAGACCGTGCAGGGCGAGGGCGGCATCAACGTCGCCCGGCCCGAGTGGCTGCGCGCCCTGGCCGACCTGTGCGAGCGCCAGGACATGCTGCTGATCGTCGACGACATCCAGATGGGCTGCGGCCGCACCGGCGCCTTCTTCTCCTTCGAGGAGGCCGGCATCACGCCCGACATCGTCACCGTCTCCAAGTCGATCAGCGGCTACGGGCTGCCCATGGCGCTCACCCTGTTCAAGCCCGAACTGGACGTCTGGGAACCGGGCGAGCACAACGGCACCTTCCGCGGCAACAACCCCGCCTTCGTCACCGCCACCGCCGCTCTGGAGGCGTACTGGGCCGACGGCTCCGCGATGGAGAAGCAGACCCGTGCGCGCGGCGAGCAGGTCGAGCGGGCGCTGATCGCCATCACCGAGGAGAACCTCGCCGACGTCAAGGAGTACCGCGGCCGCGGCCTGGTGTGGGGCATGGAGTTCCACGACAAGGAGCGCGCGGGCCGCATCGCCCAGCGCGCCTTCGAGCTGGGGCTGCTCATCGAGACGTCCGGCCCCGAGAGCGAGGTCGTCAAGCTGCTGCCGTCCCTGACCATCACCCCGGACGAACTGGACGAGGGTCTGACCACTCTCGCCCGCGCCGTCCGGGAAACCGCCTGAAAGACACATCCGAGCCGAGGAGGCATCGCAACACCGTGATCGTCCGTTCGTTCAAGGAGATCGAAGGCACCGACCGGCACGTGAAATCGGCGTCCGGCACCTGGGAGAGCAAGCGCATCGTCCTCGCCAAGGAGAAGGTCGGCTTCTCCCTGCACGAGACGATCCTGTACGCGGGTACGGAGACGTCGATGTGGTACGCGAACCACATCGAGGCCGTCGTCTGCACCCGGGGCGAGGCCGAACTGACCGACCGCGAGACCGGTCGGACGTACACCATCACGCCCGGCACCATGTACCTCCTGGACGGCCACGAGCGGCACACGCTCAAGGTCAAGGAGGACTTCCACTGCATCTGTGTCTTCAACCCGCCCGTCACCGGACGGGAGGACCACGACGAGAACGGCGTCTACCCGCTGCTCACCGAGGAGGTGTGAGTCACCGTGACCACCACGACCACGAACGTCACCGACCTCTACCCCACCCGCGGCGCCACCGAGGTGGCGACGCCCCGGCAGGACCCGGTCGTCTGGGGCTCCCCGGACACGCCCGGTCCCGTCTCGGCCGGTGACCTGCAGGCCCTGGAGCGCGACGGCTTCCTCGCCGTCGACCAGCTCATCGGACCGGACGAGGTCGGCGTCTACCAGCGGGAGCTGGAGAGGCTCATCACCGACCCGGCGATTCGCGAGGACGAGCGCTCGATCGTGGAGCCGCGGTCCAAGGAGATCCGGTCCGTCTTCGAAGTGCACAGGATCAGCGAGGTCTTCGCGAACCTGGTGCGCGACGAGCGGGTGGTCGGGCGGGCCCGGCAGATCCTCGGCTCGGACGTCTACGTCCACCAGTCGCGGATCAACGTCAAGCCGGGCTTCGGGGCCAGCGGCTTCTACTGGCACTCCGACTTCGAGACCTGGCACGCCGAGGACGGCCTGCCGAACATGCGCACCATCTCGGTCTCGATCGCGCTCACCGAGAACCACGACACCAACGGCGGTCTCATGATCATGCCGGGGTCGCACAAGACGTTCCTCGGGTGCGCGGGGGCCACGCCGAAGGACAACTACAAGAAGTCCCTGCAGATGCAGGACGCGGGGACGCCGTCCGACGAGGCGCTGACGAGGATGGCGTCGGAGTACGGCATCAAGCTGTTCACCGGCAAGGCCGGCTCGGCGACCTGGTTCGACTGCAACTGCATGCACGGCTCGGGTGACAACATCACGCCGTTCCCGCGCAGCAACGTGTTCATCGTCTTCAACAGCGTGGAGAACACGGCGGTCGAGCCGTTCGCGGCACCGATCCGGCGGCCGGAGTTCATCGGGGCGCGGGACTTCACTCCCGTCCGGTGAGCCCGACCCGGCCGGGGGTCCGGGGGTTGCCCCCGGGCGTCACAGCATCGGGGCGCGGGACTTCACGCCGGTGAAGTAGCCGCGTGACACAGACCGCGGGCCGGGCCTCCTCGTGTGGGACAAGGAGGCACCGGCCCGCTGCCGTGTGCCCGTGTGTCCGCCCGTGGTCAGCCGGACAGCGCGTCCAGCAGCCGGTCCACGTCGGCGGCCGTGTTGTAGAGGTGGAAGGACGCCCGCAGATTGCCCGCGCGGTTCGACACCTGCACGCCCGCCTCGGCCAGCTCCGGCTGCAGACGGCCCAGTCCGGGCACGGACACGATCGGCGAGCCGGGTGCGGGCACGGGCGTGTGGCCCAGGGTGGCGAGCCCGGCGCGGAACCGGTCGGCGAGGGCCAGGTCGTGGGCGCGGATGACGTCCACGCCGATCTCCTCCACGAGTCCGAGGGAGGCCCGCAGTCCCGCGTAGTCCAGCAGGGCGGGGCTGGAGTCGAACCGCCGGGCGGAGTGGGCGAGTTCGGTGACGGGGCCGTAGCAGCTGTCCCACGGGCTCTCCCCCGCGACCCAGCCCGCCTGCACCGGCGTCAGATCACCGAAGTCCTCCGGTACGACGAGGAAGGCCGCGCCGTGCGGGCCGAGCAGCCACTTGAAGGTGATGGAGACGCTGTAGTCGTACGTGTCGGCCGCCACCGGAAGCCAGCCGGCCGCCTGGGAGAAGTCGACGTAGGTGCGCGCCCCGTGGTTCCGGGCCGCCTCGCTCAGCGCGGGCAGGTCGGCGATCCGGCCGTCGGCGGACTGCACGGCGCTGACGGCGACCAGCGCGGTGCCGGGCCGGACGGAGTCGGCGAGCCGCTCCAGCGGCACGGCCCGCACCTTGAGGTCGCCGCGCGTGTGGAAGGGGTTCAGTACGGAGGTGAAGTCACCCTCCGCGGTGAGGACTTCGGCGCCCGGCGGCAGCGAGGCCGCGACCAGTGAGGAGTGCAGGGCGACCGTGGCCCCGGCCGCCACCCGCTCGGCCGGGACGCCGGCCAGCCGGGCGTACGCGGCCCGGCACGCCTCGACGTCGGCGAACAGCGGATCCAGCGCACGGCCCTCCGCGCGCAGCCGCGCGGCGTCCTGGAGCGCGGCCACGGTACGGGCGGGCAGGAGGGCGCTGCTCGCGGTGTTCAGGTAGGTGTTCTTCGGGGTGAACTCGGCACGGACGAGGTTCTCGAAGGTCTCCATGGAACCACTCTGCGGCCCCGGGACCTCCCCGTCCATTGCCGAGTTCCGCGCGATATCGCAAAGGAAGGCTTATGCGTACGCGCTGACCTGCGCCTCCTAGTTCTGGGGCACCGCGCATCCGTCCGGGCCACACGCCTCCGCGTCGCCGTCGATCAGCCGCAGCGGCGAGCGCTCGCCCCAGGCCTGCGTCAGCGCCTGGGTGAACACCTCGGCCGGCTGGGCGCCGGAGACACCGTACGTGCGGTCCAGCACGAAGAACGGCACACCGTTCGCACCGAGCTGCGCGGCCTCGCGCTCGTCGGCGCGCACCTCGTCGGCGTACGCCTCCGGGTCGGCGAGCACCTTGCGCACCGCGTCGGCGTCGAGGCCGGCCGCTCCGGCGAGCTCGACGAGCCGTTCGTCGTCGTTGAAGACGGACCGCTCCTCGGCGAAGTTCGCCCGGTACAGCAGGTCGAGCAGCTCGACCTGGCGGCCCTGCTCGCGGGCGAAGTGCAGCAGGCGGTGCATGTCGAAGGTGCTGCCGTGGTCGCGGCCCCGGGTGCGGTAGGGCAGGCCCTCGGCGGCGGCCTGGGTGCCCAGGTTGTCCTCGCCGGCCTCGGCCTGCGCCTCGCTCATGCCGTACTTCCTGGTGAGCATCGAGATCACCGGCTGGATGTCGTCCTTGGCGCGGCCCGGGTCCAGCTCGAAGGAACGGTGCACGACCTCGACCTGCTCACGGTGCGGGAAGGCGGCCAGCGCCTTCTCGAAGCGGGCCTTTCCGACATAGCACCAGGGGCAGGCGATATCGGACCAGATTTCGACGCGCATCGTGATCGGCACTCCAGCTCGTACGGGTACGGAGACTCCCTCCGGCGACTACGTGAACATTCAACGAGCCGCCTTCATTCCCTTCCCTCAGCTGCCGTCCCGCAGATCACGCGGCCAGTGGGGCCGGTACTCGATGTGGTCGTACGTCACCACACAGCCCTCTCCCATCGGCGACTGGGTCATGAAGCCGACCAGCGCGGCCCCGGTCTCCTTCTCGTCACCGAGGGTGAAGAGACGGACGAAGGTCCAGCGCTCGCCGTCCCGGGAGGTGTGGAAGGCGAAGGCACGCCCGGTGCGGCTCACCCGGAGCCAGACGGAACTGCCGTCGACGGTGAAGGAGTTGACGTCGTCGGAGTGACCCCGGGTGACCACCGTGCAGACGGTGGGCACGGCCGGCGAGTACTCCAGACAGAGCTTGGCCCACGCCCGCTCACCCACGTGGACGTAGAGGACGCCGGCGTCGAAGGAGGCGGCGAAGCCGACCGTGACGCGGGCGATCAGCTGGAAGTCGCCCTCGGGCGCGCCCAGCAGGCGCGGCGCGTCGGAGGCGGGGTCCAGGGCCTCGTCGGTGGGCGGCACGAAACGGTCCTGCCGGGGTCCGGCCCATCCGGTGAGGACGCCGTCCTCGTGGGACCAGTGGCCGTCGGGGCCGTAGGTGCGCAGGGGGAAGGGCAGTTCGGGGATGTCCAGGTCCATGGCGGAAGTCTTCCAGGCCGGGCCCGGCGCCGGAGGCCCGGGGGTGGTCCCGGTCAGCGGTCCTGGAACGCGTCCAGGGCCACGGCCTGGGCGATGGCGAGGCGCGGGTCCAGATCGGGCGCGATCATGTCCACCACATAGCGGTCGCGCAGCCCGAACTTCCTGTCGACCGTCATCACCGGCTTGCCGTCCGTCTCGAAGTCGAAGTGGTACGGCCACAGGAACGGCACCTGGTCCAGCGGCAGGAAGCCCCAGACGCGGCGGAACACGGCCACGAACCGGTTGCGCTCCCGTCCGACGGCCGCGGGCGAACCCGGCTGGTCCAGAACCCACGTCGAGCGCAGCAGGGAGGCGAGGGTCTTCTCCTCGAACGCGCCGATGGGGTTGCCTTCCGCGTCCCGCACGTCGTAGCCGTCGTCGACGTCGGAGAGGCTGCGCTCCTTGACGGTGAAGGAGACCCGCGTCCTGGACTCGTCGGCGTAGAAGGTCACCTCGTCCTTGAGCGAGAACCGCTTCAGCTCGGCGAAGGCGAGGACCCCGCCGTCGGAGCCGTCCGGCAGCAACTCGCTCACGGTGTACCGGTAGGTCGCGAGGGCGACCTTCTGCCGCACGGTGAAACGTCCGCCGGTCCACTGCTTCGCACTGTCCACTGTTCCGCTCCCCGAGTCGTCGGTCCCGCGCCGTCGCCCGTGTGCGTCCGGCGGAGCCATCGTCGCCGTGTGCCCCGCCCCGGAGCAGTCTCCGTAAGTCGTCACCGGCAACGACCAAAGAGGACAGGCCCCTTGGCGACCGGGAGTCCACTTTCGTCGTCCGAGGCCGCGCCGAAGGGGGGACGCGGGCGTCCGGGGGCGGCCCTCTATCGTCTGCGCGTGGACGTAGCAGAAACACCCCGCACCGGCCTGCCGCTCCGTTCCCGGCTCGCCGCCGCCTCCCCCTGGCCCCGCAAGCGGATCGCCGGGGAGGCCGTACTCGCCGTGACGCTCTCCGGGATCGCGGGCCTCCTCTACACGACGGAGACCGGATCCGTGGCGCGGGGCGGTGCCCTGGCCCTGCTCGTCGCCGTACTGTCCCTGGCCCGCCGCGCCCTGCCGGCGACGGTGCTGATGGTCTCGTCGGCCCTGGCCGGGGCGGTCGTCGGTACGTTCGCGCTGCTGATCTGCGCCAGCTGGTCGGCGGGCAGCCGCATCAAGCGCCCGGCGCGCGCGCTGGCCGCGTACGCGGCCGGGCTCGCGCTCCACCTCGTCCTCGCCGTCACCACCGCGGGCGACGACGGGCTCGGGATGTCGCTGCTGATGACGGCCGTGCTGGGCGGGAGCCCGTTCCTGGTGCTGGCGGTCGTGCCGGGGCTCGCCTCCCGGTACCGCGCCCAGCGCCACGCCCTGCTCGACGCCCTACAACGGCACAACGCCCAACTGGTGCGCGAACAGGCGATGGTGGCGCGACAGGCCCGGCTGCTGGAACGGCAGCGCATCGCCCAGGACATGCACGACAGCCTCGGCCACCAGCTCGCCCTGATCGCCGTGCACACCGGGGCGCTGGAGGTGGACCCGGAGCTGAACGGCCGCCAGCGGGAAGGGGTGGGCATCCTCCGGGAGGCCTCCAGGTCGGCGATGCGAGAGCTGCGCGAGGCGGTGGGCATCCTGCGGGACGGCGTGGAGGCGTCCGCGCCCGGCCCGGAGGAGACCGGGCCTTCGACGGACCGCGCGGCGGCCTCCGTCGACAAGCTGGTCGCGTCGTCGCGGGCCGCGGGCGCGACGGTGGAACTGCACCGGTCCGGCACCGAACGGGCCCTCGCGCCCGCCGCCGACCACGCGGTGTACCGCATCGCCCAGGAGGGCCTGACCAACGCGCACAAGCACGCGCCGGGCGCCCCGATCACCGTGGCGCTGCGCTATGAACCGGACAGCCTGGTGGTCGAGGTGGCCAACGGGCCGGTGCCGGCCGGGGCGCCGGCCGGGCCGCCCGCGATCAGCGGCGGCCAGGGGCTGACGGGTCTGCGGGAGCGGGCCCGGCTGGTCGGCGGCATGGTGCACACCGGCCCCACCCCCGACGGGGGTTTCCGGCTCGCCGGTGTGCTGCCGTACGGCGACGGCGAGCGGCGGTCCCGTCCGGACGGCGCGACTTCGGTCGCTGCGGACGACGACTTCCGGGGGCAGATCGACGAGGGCTCCGCGGGCGACGGTGGTGACGTCATCGAACGCACCGATCCGCAGAAGGAGTTCACCACCATCATGAGCAGCAAGAAGAACGCCGCCCTGGGATGCGCCCTCACCGCCGTGGTCCTCGTCGTGGGCGCCGGCGTCCTCCTGGTGTGGGGGGTGTCGAAACTGATGGACGAGGTGGAGAAGGGCATCATCCCGGCGAGCGTGTACGAGTCGGCCCGGGTCGGCGACGACGAGGCGGACCTCCGGGAGAAGTTCCCGGAAGGCGACTCGCTGCTCACCGACGGCGTGGAGAAGGACGGCCCGCCGCTGCCCGAGGACGCCGTCTGCGAGCACTTCGTGGACGACGAGAAGGACATCGTCTACCGGTTCTGCTTCCGCGACGGGAAGCTGTCCTCGAAGGAGTCCTACACGTACGAGGCATGACGCGGCCCGTGGCCGCACCCGCGACCGGATCGGGCATGATGGGCGGGCTCCACCATCCGCCTGTCACACCGACACCGCGCAGGAGGCCGCGTGATACGGGTCCTCGTCGCCGACGACGAGCCGCTCATCAGGGCCGGCATCAGGATGATCCTCACCTCGGCCGACGACATCGACGTCGTCGCCGAGGCCCGGGACGGCCGGGAGGCGGTGGAGGCCGCCCGCAGCACCGCGGTCGACGTGGCCCTGCTGGACATCCAGATGCCCGTGATGGACGGGCTCACCGCGCTGGCCGAGCTGGGCCGCGCCGCGCCGGGGGTACGCGTGCTGATCCTGACCACGTTCGGGGAACGCGACAACGTCCTGCGGGCGCTCGGCCACGGCAGCGCGGGCTTCCTGCTGAAGGACTCCGCGCCGCAGGAGCTGATCCACGCGGTCCGCGCGGCGGCGGCCGGCAACGCCTATCTGTCCCCGGCCGCCACCCGGCACGTGGTGGACTCCCTCGCCTCCCCCGCCGCCACCGTGCGCGGCGAGGAGGCGCGGCGCCGCCTGGCCGGGCTGACGGCACGCGAACGCGAGGTGCTGGCCCTGCTCGGTGAGGGCCTGTCCAACGCGGACGCCGGCGCCCGCCTGCACATGAGCGAGGCCACGGTGAAGACGTACGTCAGCCGCATCCTGACCAAGCTCGACTGCGACAACAGGGTGCAGGCGGCGCTCCTGGCCCGCGACGCGGGCCTGGAGCCGAGCGCGGGGTGAACCTCAGCGCTCCAGCCTGCCGTTGAACCTCCGGGGCAGCCCCAGCGGGTTGTCGTCCCTGAGTTCCGCGGGCAGCAGGGCCTCGGGCGTCCCCTGGTAGACGACCGGCCGCAGCCACCGCTCGATGGCCGTGCCGCCCACCGACGTGGAGGTGGAGGTCGTCGCCGGGTACGGGCCGCCGTGGTGCTGGGCCGGGGCGACCGCGACGCCCG
The DNA here is from genome assembly GCF_019049255.1 of Streptomyces sp. AC558_RSS880. Classification (GTDB taxonomy): domain Bacteria; phylum Actinomycetota; class Actinomycetes; order Streptomycetales; family Streptomycetaceae; genus Streptomyces. The sequence continues at coordinate 84,619 of NZ_JAGMUJ010000161.1, forward strand.
TCGGCCAGCCGTTGACCAGGACCCGCCCGGCCAGCGGCGTCAGCTCCTGCACCAGCTCCGCCCCGCGGCCCTCCCCCGCCGCCTCCCCGGCGGACAGCTGCACGGTCGCCGTGAGGTTGCCCGGCAGCCGCGACAGCACGCCCCGCACCTCGGCGTCGTCCTCGTAGCGGGCCACGACGGTGACCGGCCCGAAGCACTCCTCGAGCAGCAGGTCGTGCTCGCCCTCCTGGGCCAGCCGGCTCGCCGGGACGGTGAGGAAGCCCGCGCTGACCGTGTGCTCGCCGCCCGCGCCCGGGGTCACCGGGGACTCCACGTCGGGCAGCTGGGCGCGCTCGGCGACCCCGGCGACGAAGTTGTCGCGCATGCGGTGGTCGAGCAGGACGCCGGCGTCGGTGTCGCTGACGGCCTCCGTCAGCGACTTGACCAGCGCGTCACCGGCCGCGCCGGCCGGTGCGAGGACCAGGCCCGGCTTCACGCAGAACTGGCCGACGCCCAGCGTCATCGAACCGGCGAGCCCGGCGCCGATCGCCTCGCCGCGCTCGGCGGCGGCGGCCTCGGTGACGACGACCGGGTTCAGGGAGCCCAGCTCACCGTGGAACGGGATCGGGACGGGCCGGGCGGCGGCCGCGTCGAAGAGGGCGCGGCCCCCGCGGATCGATCCGGTGAAACCGGCCGCCGAGACCAGCGGGTGCTTGATGAGCTCGATGCCGGCCTCGAAGCCGTGCACCAGGCCGAGCACGCCCTCGGGAATGTCGTGCCGGGCGGCGGCCCGGCGCAGCACCTTGGCGACCAGCTCGGACAGTCCGGGGTGGTCCGGGTGGGCCTTGACGACGACCGGGCAGCCGGCCGCGAGGGCGCTCGCGGTGTCGCCGCCCGCCACGGAGAAGGCGAAGGGGAAGTTGGACGCCGAGTAGACGGCGACGACGCCCAGCGGGATCTTGTAGCGGCGCAGGTCCGGGACGGGCGGGGTCGCGGTGTCGTCGGGGTGGTTGATGACGACGTCGAGGAAGGCGCCCTCCTCGACGATGCCGGCGAAGGCCCGCAGCTGGTAGCAGGTGCGGGCGAGCTCTCCGGTGAGCCGGACCGGGCCGAGCGCGGTCTCCGCGTCGGCGGCCTCGACGAGCTGCTCCTTGGCCGCTTCGAGCTCGTCGGCGGCCGTGCGCAGGAAGGCCGCGCGGACGGTGCGGTCCGTCAGCGCGCCGCGCGCTTCGTGCGCGGCGCGGACGGCGGCGTCGACCTCCTGGCCCGTGGCCTCCACCGCAACCTGTTCACGCTGCTTCCCGGTTCGGGGGTCGACACTCCAGACTGGTGCTGCTGCCACCGCGGGTCCCTCCACTTGATTGCCGCATGCAATGCCGCAGTATGTACGTCGCCCCACAGAGCTGTTCGATATACTGAACACTGTCTCTGTGGGTGAATGTGCTTCGGAGACTATTTCCAGGCGAACGAAGGGGTCAAGGGCGATGTCGGCTGGCGAGACGGGCGGCGGGGCGCAGGTCAAGTCCGCGGTACGGACCGTTGAACTGCTCGAATACTTCGCCGGGCGCCCCGGCATGCACTCCCTGGCGGCGGTCCAGGAGGCCGTCGGCTACCCCAAGTCGAGCCTCTACATGCTGCTGCGCACCCTCGTGGACCTCGGCTGGGTGGAGACGGACGCGACGGGCACGCGGTACGGCATCGGCGTGCGGGCGCTGCTGGTGGGCACGTCGTACATCGACGGCGACGAGGTCGTCGCGGCGGCCCGCCCCACCCTGGACCGGCTCTCCGACGACACCACGGAGACCATCCACCTCGCCCGGCTCGACGGCACCAACGTGGTCTACCTCGCCACCCGCCAGTCGCAGCACTACCTGCGCCCGTTCACCCGGGTCGGCCGCCGGCTGCCCGCGCACTCGACGTCGCTGGGCAAGGCGCTGCTGAGCACGTATCCGGACGAGCAGGTGCGCAAGATGCTCCCGGAGACGCTGCCCGCGCTGACCGAGCACACCATCACGGACCGGGAGAAGCTCATCGAGGAGCTGCACCTGGTGCGGGAGCAGGGCTTCGCCGTGGACCGCGAGGAGAACACGCTGGGGCTGCGCTGCTTCGGTGTGGCGATCCCGTACCGCACCCCCGCGCGGGACGCGATCAGCTGCTCGGTGCCGGTGGCGCGGCTCACGCCCGCGCACGAGCAGATGGTCAAGGACGCCCTGTTCGACGCCCGCGACCGGCTGACCCTGGCCACCCGGAGGCTCTGACCCGTGGACATCGCCCTGCGACCGGTGCACGACAGCGACCTGCCGGTCTTCTACCGGCAGCTGAACGACCCGGAGGCGCTGCGCATGGCGGCCTTCACCCCCGAGGACCCCGCCGACCGGGCCGGCTTCGACGCCCACTGGGCGCGCGTCCGCAGCTCGCCGGGGATCGTGGTGCGCACGGTCCTGGGCGACGGCGACGTGGTGGGGCACGCGGCGGTGTACGGGGAGCCGGGCGAGCGCGAGGTGACGTACTGGGTCGACCGCGCCCACTGGGGCGAGGGCATCGCCACCGCCGCGCTGCGCGGGCTGCTGACGGAGGTGGGCGAACGCCCGCTGCACGCGCGCGTGGCCGCGGACAACGCGGGGTCGCGGCGGGTGCTGGAGCGGTGCGGCTTCGAGGTCTCCGCGCGGGCCACGGCGTACGCGCCCGCGCGGGGCACGGAGATCGAGGAGCTCGTGCTCACGCTGGGAGGCTGACCCGGTCCTCCCCCGCGCGGCGGAGGCGGATCGTCGCCGCGCAGGAGGTGCCGGCGGGCGGCCGCGCGCGAGGCTGAGGGCATGTCGCGGACACTCACCCCCGCCGTCGCCACCGCCGGCCCCGCTCTTCCCCGCTCCCGCAGGCTGCTGCGCGCCGTCGCCGTCGTGGCCTGCCTGCCGTACCTCACCCTCAAGGCGGCCTGGGTGGCGGGCAGTCACGTCGGCGTGCCGGCGGACAGCCCGCTGCTGGACTATCACGCCGAGATGATCGCCGCCAACGTCCTGACGATCCTGATGGACGGCGCGGTGATCGTGCTCGTGCTCCTGCTGACCCGGCCGTGGGGCCGCAGGGTGCCCACGTGGCTGCTCGCGGCGCCGATGTGGATCGCTACCGGGCTGCTGGCGCCGGTCATGGCCGGCTATCCGCTCCAGCTGCTGGTGCGCGCGCTCGGCGGGAGCGCCGCGGGCACCTCCGGCGGCGGAGGCGATCCCTTCCTGCACGAGTGGGTGTTCGCCGTCGTCTACGGCGGCTTCATCGTCCAGGGCCTGGCACTGGGCGCGCTGTTCCTGCTGTACGCCCGGGACCGCTGGGGTCATCTGTGGCGCGGCCGGATGGGGGACCCGCCGGCCGCACCGGCGGGGGCGGCGCAGCGGGTCACCGCGGTGGCGGCGGCCGTGTTCACGCTGTTCCCGCTGGCGATGCGGATCATGTGGGCCTGCGGGGGCACGACCGGGCTGAGCGCGGGCGCCGTCGCGGACCGGGGCAGCGACTTCCACGTCCTGGAGTCGCTGTACGTCGTCCACCTCCTCGCCGCGGTCACCGGCGGAGCGCTCCTGGCCTTCCGGCGCGCTCCGGCGCTGCCGGTGCGGGTGCCGCTCGCCCTCGCCGGGGTCTGCTCCGCCGCCGTGGCCTGCTGGGGCGGCTGGATGGCGCTGGCGGCCCTGGTCTCCGGAGGAGATCCCGCCGACCGCCCCACGGGGCTGATGCTGCTGACCTACGCTGGCCAGATGATCGCCGGTCTCCTCGTCGCCACCGTCGGCGCCCGTTTCCTCGCGGCGCGGTCCGCGAGGACCGTCGAGCGCCCGGTGACGTGAGGGCGTTCGCGCGGCTGCTGTTCGGCCGGCGGGCGCGGCTGCGCTGGATCCACCTGATCCTGGGCGGGGCGCTCGCCATGCCCTACGTCTTCGTCGGCGCGGTCGTCGTCGGGCCGTTGTCCGACGGCACCGCCGTCTTCACGTCGATCGGCCTCCAGCTCGCCTCGTTCGGCGTCGGTCTGCCGCTGGCCGCCGTCACGTCCCTGTTCCCGCTGACCCGGCCGCTGGAGAGCGCCGCGGTGCGCTGGCTGTGCGGAGTGGACGCGGACCGGCTCGCCGACGGGCCCGCCCGGGGCCGGGCCGCCAAGGGCCGCACGGCGCTCTGGTTCACGCTGCACCTGGGGTTCGGCGGGGTCGTCGCCGGGATGTCGCTGGCGGTGCCGCCGTTCGCGGCCGTACTGATCGTGATGCCGCTCGCGGCGGAGACGGGCGCCTCCCGTCCGGAGCCCTGGGAGGTCTTCGGCCACACCTGGGCGTGGGCGCTGGCCCCGGTCGCGGGCGTGGCGTCGCTCCTGGCGCTGGCGTGCTGCGCGGCGGGGGCCGGGGCGCTGCTGGCCCGCTGGGCGCCCGCGCTGCTCGGTCCCACCCCCGAGGACCGGCTCGCCGTCGCCGAGGCACGCGCCGCCGACCTGGCCGTGCGCAACCGCCTGGCGCGGGAGCTGCACGACTGCGTCGGGCACGCGCTGAGCGCGGTGACCCTGCAGGCGAGCGCGGCCCGCCGGGTCCTGGACGCCGACCCGGAGTTCGTCCGCGAGGCCCTCGCGGCGATCGAGGAGACCACCCGCCGCACAGTGGGCGAACTCGACGCGGTACTCGGTCTGCTGCGGGACGGCGCCGCCCCCGGTACGGCCCCGGCGCCCACGCTCGCCGCCGACCTGGACGGTCTGCTGCGCCGCACCCGGGCGGCCGGGCTGAAGGTGACGGCCGCGGTCGGGGCACCGCTCGGGGCCCTGCCGCCGGTGCTGTCCCGCGAGGCCTACCGCATCGTGCAGGAAGGCCTGGGCAACGCCCTCAAGCACGCCGGCGCGGGGGCCGAGGTGAGCTTGCGCGTCGCACTGGGCGACGGCCGTCTGGAGCTCACCGTGGAGAACCCCCTTCCGTCCGCTCCCGCCACCCGTGCCGGCGGCGGCCACGGTCTGCCCGGCATCGAGTCCCGTGCCCGCGTCCTGGGCGGCACGGCCCACGCGGGCCCGGCCGGGGACACCTGGCGCCTGCACGTACGCCTCCCGACCCGCGCGACAGCCTGACCCGGCCCGCCCACCACCTCGAGGAATCCCATGACCGGCCCCGCCCCGATCCGTGTCGTCCTCGCCGACGACGAGCGCATGGTGCGCACCGCCCTGCGGGCCATCCTGTCCGCGGAGGCCGACCTGGAGGTGGTCGGCGAGGCGGCCACGGGGGCGGAGGCGGTCGCCGTGGTGCGGGAACTGCGGCCCGACGTGGTGCTGATGGACGTCCGGATGCCGGAGACCGACGGCATCCGCGCCACCGAGCAGATCCTCGCCGGCCTGGAGGAACCGCCCCGGATCGTCGTCGTCACCACCTTCGAGAACGACTCCTACGTGTACGACGCCCTGCGCGCGGGGGCCGCGGGGTTCCTCCTGAAGCGTGCGGACGCCGACGCGCTCGTCGGGGCGGTGCGGCTGGTGGCCCGCAGCGACACCCTGCTGTTCCCGGCGGCGGTCCGCGCGCTCGTCGCCGGGCACGCACGCGCGTGTCCCGCGCCTCCCGCGTGGGTGGCGCGGCTGACCGGGCGGGAGAGCGAGGTGCTGCGGCTCATGGCGGCCGGGCTGACCAACGCGGAGATCGCCCGGCGGATGGAGGTCGGCGCCGCGACGGTGAAGACGCACGTGGCCTCGGTGCTGGCCAAGACGGGCACCCGGGACCGCACGCAGGCCGTCATCGCGGCGTACGAGTCGGGCTTCCTGCGCGGCGTATGACCCCGTGCCCGACGCGGGGCCGGCTTTCTGAACGCCCGATGAGAAACCGGGCGGAAGGGAACGATCCGACGCCTGCCGTTCGTCTGTCCGAGCGGAATGAACAGGACGATCAGGCGTGCCTCTGTCTTCATCCTGCTCCTGGTGTTCGCCCTGCTGGTCAGGGCGACCTGGGTGCAGTTCCACGAGGGCCGGGCACTCGCGGACAGCAGTGACAACCGGCGCAACGCGATCGAGACGTACGCGGAGCCGCTCGGGAACATCGTCGTGGCCGGTGAGTCGATCACCGGCTCGGCGCGGACGGAAAGGGGCGACCTCGCGTACAAGCGCACGTACGAGAACGGCCCGCTGTACGCGGCGGTGACGGGCTACGCCTCGCAGGCGTACGCGCCGACGCAGCTGGAGGGCATCTACCAGGATCTGCTCAACGGCACGGACCCCCGGCTGAAGACGGTGACGGACACCGTCACCGGCCGGCGTGCCGACCCGGGCACCGTGGTGACGACCGTCGACCCGGCGGTGCAGCGGGCGGCGTACGAGGCGCTGGGCGACAAGAAGGGCGCGGCCGTGGCGATCGACCCGGAGACGGGCCGGATCCTCGCGGTGGTGTCGACCCCGTCGTACGACCCGGCGTCGCTGACCGACGCCAACACCGCGGGCGGGGCCTGGAAGGAGCTCACCGCGGATCCGGACAAGCCGCTCACCAACCGGGCGCTGCGCCAACCGTTGCCGCCGGGCTCGACGTTCAAGCTGGTCGTCGCGGCGGCCGCGCTGGAGGACGGGCTGTACGCGTCGGTGGACGAGGAGACCGACAGCCCCGACCCGTACACGCTGCCGGGCACGGTCACGGACCTCACCAACGAGAATCCGGACGCGCCGTGTGAGAACGCCTCGATCCGTGTCGCGCTGCAGTACTCCTGCAACAACGTCTTCGCGAAGACGGCCGTCACCCTGGGCCAGGACAAGGTGCGGGCGATGGCCGAGAAGTTCGGCTTCAACGACGGGACGCAGGACGTGCCGGTGCGCGCCCACACCAGCGTGTACCCCTCGGACATGGAGCCGTCGCAGACCGCGCTCACCGGCATCGGCCAGTTCGACGTGACCGCGACCCCGCTGCAGATGGCGATGGTGTCGGCGGCGATCGCGAACGGCGGGGAGCTGGTGTCGCCCCACCTGGTCAGCCGGATCACCGACAGCGGCGGCGACGTGCTGAAGGACTACGACGACGAGGCCGGGACGGAGCGGATCGTCAGCTCCTCGACCGCCGAGCAGCTCCAGTCGGCGATGGAGACGGTCGTCGACGACGGCACGGGGTCGAACGCGCGGATCTCCGGCGCCACCGTGGGCGGCAAGACGGGCACCGCGCAGCACGGCGAGAACAACAGCAAGACGCCGTACGCCTGGTTCACCTCGTACGCGAAGTCGGACTCCTCGGGCGAGGAGGTCGCCGTGGCGGTCGTGGTGGAGCAGTCCGACGCGGCCCGCTCGGAGGTCAGCGGCAACGGTCTGGCGGCCCCGGTCGCCAAGGCGGCGATGGAGGCGGCGCTGCGGGACTGAACCCTCCCGGCCGGAAGGCCGTCTGTACGGACGACGGGCCGCCCCCCTCCCCCCGGGGGCGGCCCGTCGCCTCGCCCGCGCGGCTACTCGGCGCCGAGGAGCTGCTCGATCGGGTCGATCGCGAAGTACACCAGGAACAGCGCCGAGGCTCCCCACAGCAGCCAGTGGACCTCCCTCGCCCGGCCGAGCACCGTCTTGATGACGACGTGGGCGATGAAGCCGGCGCCGATGCCGTTGGTGATGGAGTACGTGAACGGCATCACGGCGATGGTCAGGAACGCCGGGACGGCGATCTCGTAGCGGTCCCACTCGATGTGCTTGACCTGGGTCATCATCAGGAAGCCGACGGCGACCAGCGCGGGGGCCGCCGCCTGGAGCGGGACGACGGTCAGCAGCGGGGTCAGGAAGAGCGCCAGTGCGAACAGTCCGCCGGTGACCAGGTTGGCGAAGCCGGTGCGGGCGCCTTCGCCGACACCGGCCGCCGACTCGATGTACGAGGTCGCCGACGAGGCGGAGGAGGCGCCGCCCGCGACGGCCGCGGCACCGTCGATGAGCAGCACCCGGCCGAGCCCCGGCACCTCGCCCCGCTCGTCCAGCAGCCCGGCCTCGGCACTGACACCGACGACGGTGCCCATGGTGTCGAAGAAGTCGGACAGGATCAGTGTGAACACCAGCAGGACGACGGTGACCACGCTCACCTGCCCGAACGCGCCGAACGGGCTGAACTCGCCGATGAGGCCGAAGTCGGGGGTGGCGACCAGCCGGTCGGGCCACTCGGGTGTGGTGAGTCCCCAGGTGCGGACGTCGGCGACCGCGTCGACGACGATCGCCACCAGGGTCATGGTGACGATGCCGATGAGGATGGCGCCGCGCACCTTGCGGGCGAGCAGGGCGACGGTGAGCAGCACGCCCAGGCAGAACACCAGCATCGGCCAGCCGGTGAGGGTGCCGGTGCCGCCGAGCTGGACCGGCACGGTGGTGTTCGCCGCGTCCGGGACGCGGCTGACGAACCCGGCGTCCACGAAGCCGATGAAGGCGATGAACAGGCCGATGCCCACGCTGATCGCCTGCTTGAGCGGCTGCGGGATGGCGTGCATGACGGCCTCGCGCAGCCCGGTCACCACCAGCACGCAGATGAGCAGGCCCTCCAGGACGATCAGGCCCATCGCGTCGTCCCAGCTCATCAGCGGGGCGACCTGGAAGGCGACCACGGCGTTCAGGCCGAGTCCGGCGGCGAGCGCGAGCGGCAGATTGCCGCCGACGCCCATGACGACGGTCATCACGGCGGCCACCAGGGCGGTGGCGGTGGTGAGTTGGACGGGGTCGAGCTGCTCGCCGAACTTGTCCTTCGCGCTGCCCAGGACGAGGGGATTCAGGACGAGGATGTACGCCATGGTGAAGAACGTGGCGAAGCCGCCGCGTATCTCCCGGCCGAACGTGGAACGCCGCTCGGAGACGCGGAAGAACCGGTCGAGGCCGTTCACCGCGGAGAACCCGGCTCTCTGACGGTCCGTCGCCTTTTGTGCCTCGGACATGACAACCACTCCTCGATGCCTGGAGATCGATCCGGCGGATACTGGCTGAATCGTGCCCGCGGTGAACCTCGTTCAGGTGCGGCTCGTGTTACGGATTCGTACACCGACGGACCAGACAGCGTTCGGCCCTCCGCACGAGCCCGTACATGATCACTGCTACGCTCCGGAACTCACGCCGGTCACTCCGGATTTTCACGTGTCATCTACATGACACACACTGTCACCGGTGCCCGTCGGGCGCCCGACGCCACTGCGAGGGGAGGTCGCCCGTGGGCACCGTCGTCGACGACGCCGCCGCCGTGGAGTTCCACGCGTTCTTCGAACGCCACTACGCCGAACTGTCCCGGCTGGCCCATCTGCTGACGGGTGAGGCGGACGCCGCCGACGATCTGGCGGCGGACGCGCTGCTGGCGCTGTGGCACCGCTGGGACCGGGTGCGCGCCGCCGACCATCCGGTGGCGTACGCCCGGGGCGTGGTGGCCAATCTGGCCCGTACCCGGATCCGCAGCGCGGTGCGCGAACGGCGGCGGATCGCGCTGTTCTGGTCGCCGCGCGAGGAACGGATCGAGAACCCCGACGTGCCGGGAGTGGTGGACGTGCAGGAGGCGCTGCGCCGGCTGCCGTTCCGCAAGCGGGCGTGTGTGGTGCTGCGACACGCCTTCGACCTGTCGGAGAAGGACACCGCGCTGGCCCTGGGCGTCTCGGTGGGTACGGTGAAGAGTCAGACCTCGAAGGGGATGGCCGAACTGCAGCGGCTGCTGGGCACGCGGGAGGTACCGCGTCAGGTGCACGCGGCGGTGGCGGCCACCGCGGGCGGGGAAGCGGTCGGAAACGCGCGGAAACGCCCCACCGGGGCCAGGGGAAGGAACCGATGACGATGCGGCGGGACGTGCACGAGGAGCTGCGCGCCCGGCTGCACGAGGCGGCCGGGGCGCACGAGCCCGACCGGGAGCGCATGCTGGCCCGGGTGGAGCGGGGCATGGCCGGACCGGCCCGCCCCGAGCACCGGGCCGCGCGCCGGCCGGTGTTCGGCTGGTTCCGGGTGGCGGGCGCGACGGCCGCGGTGGCCGGGGTGCTGGCGGTGGGCGGCTACGCGGTCGCGTCGTCGGTGCAGGACGAGAAGCCGCCGCAGCGGCAGGTGGCCGCCTCACCGACGCCCACGCGGTCCCCGGAGGCGACGAGCCGGCCGCCCGAGCCGTCGGTGAACCCCACGCCGGACCCCCCGGAGCAGTCCCGGAACACGGCCACCCCGCCCGCGGGGAAGCGGAGTCCGTCCGACGGCCCCGCCCGGCCGCCGGCCGGGGTCGAGGACGGTCCGCTGTGGTCGGACGGCTCGGTGGACCCGCACAGCAACGAGTTCTGGGCGCAGAGCAACGTCACCCTGAAGACCACCGAGCGGCTGACCTCGCTCACCGTGGAGCTGCGGATCGCGCAGACCGGCGGGGTGACCTCCACGGGGGCCTGGCGCTCGCTGCCCGAGGACGACTTCGAGCTCTCGGTGGACGAGCGGGACGGCTTCCTCGTCTACGTCTGGACGCTCAAGGACGGCCTGACGATCGAGCCCGGCGAGTGGCTCTTCGCGGGGCAGTACGACCACGAGCGCGGCGGCCGGGACGCCGGGGAGGACACCTACACGGCGTGGGCCGGCACCGGCTCCGAAGAGCTCGCGGTCGGCGGCGACTTCGCGGCGCAGGACGACCGGGACGACGAGGACGCGGCGGACGACGAGGACGACGAGGACGCGTAAAAAAAGATCGTCCGGGACGGCAACCCTTTCCGGGGCGGCGGCGACCAGGAGACGCAAAGACCCTCTCCACGCAAGGACATCGCGCATGACTGCACGACCCGAACAGCCCGCCTCCCACCGCCGCCGGAGCACCAAGCGGCGGGCCGTGATCGCCGGAGTCTCCGCACTCGGCATCACGGGGGCGGCGATCGTCACCACGACGATGCTGTCCACCGCGGGCGCCGCCTCGTCCTGGCCCTCGGACACCGGCGGCAAGCCGGTGTCGAAGACCGTTCCGGTCTCCGGCGTCTACGACGGCGGCATGAAGAAGTTCTACGGCACCGGCGCCCTCGGTGGCGACAGCCAGGACGAGGGCCAGGACCCGATCTTCGAGCTGGCCGACGGCGCCACGCTGAAGAACGTGATCATCGGCACCCCGGCCGCCGACGGCGTGCACTGCAAGGGCAGCTGCACCCTGCAGAACGTGTGGTGGCTGGACGTCGGCGAGGACGCCGCCAGCTTCAAGGGGAAGTCCTCGTCGGCGCAGTACAAGGTGATCGGCGGCGGCGCGAAGAAGGCCGACGACAAGGTGCTGCAGTTCAACGGCGCCGGCACGCTGACCGTGAGCGGCTTCCGGGTCGAGGACTTCGGCAAGCTGGTGCGCTCCTGCGGCAACTGCTCGACGCAGTACAAGCGCACGATCGTGCTGAAGGACATCGACGTCGTCGCGCCCGGCAAGTCCCTCGTCGGCATCAACACCAACTACGGTGACACCGCCACGCTGTCGCAGATCCGCATCCAGGGCGACAGCAAGAAGAAGATCAAGACCTGCACCCGCTTCCAGGGCAACAACACGGGCAAGGAGCCGAAGGACCTCGGCTCCGGCGCCGACGGGAAGTACTGCAAGTTCTCCTCCTCGGACATCACCTACAAGTGATCCCTCCGGGCCCATGACCCCGGGCCGCCGTCTCGACGTCCGACGGCCCGGTGACCGGTACCGTCCGAGCCCCCCTCGGACGGCCGGTGCCCCCGGCGGTCCGGACCCCCATCCGGACTGCCACCAGGACGCCCCGCCGGTTCATCCCGGCGGGGCGTTCGCCGTTCGTCCGAGGCTCCGAACGGCGAAAACACCCGAAAACTTTCGGCGCTGCCCGTCCCACCCGCATCGGTTGACGCCCCGCACTCCCCTGGCGACACTCCGGGAAACAACAGAATCCCTCAGACTCCGACAGGAAGTGTCATGCGCCGCCACACCGCCCGTCGCACGCTTCTCGTCCCGTTCCTCGCCCTCCTCCTCGCCCTGCTCGCCGCCCCGCCGGGCACCGCACACCCCGGAGCACCACCCGTGAAGAAGCCCACGTACGCCGGTTACCTCTTCGCCTACTTCACCGGCGAGGGCACCGCCGACGGCGAGCAGATCCGCTACGCCCTCAGCCGCGGCAACGACGCCCTGCACTGGCGCGAGCTGAACGCGGGGAAGCCGGTGCTGACCTCCACCATCGGCGAGAAGGGGCTGCGCGACCCGTTCGTGATCCGCTCCCCCGAGGGCGACCGGTTCTACATGATCGCCACCGACCTGCGGATGTACCGCGGCAGCAACGGCAGCTGGGACGAGGTCCAGCGGCACGGCAGCAAGTCGATCATGGTGTGGGAGTCCACCGACCTGGTCCACTGGACCGACCAGCGCCTGGTGAAGGTGTCCCCGGACAACGCGGGCAACACCTGGGCGCCGGAGGCCTACTGGGACGACGAGCTCGACGCGTACGTCGTCTTCTGGGCGTCCAAGCTGTACGCCGACGACGACCCGGACCACACCGGTTCGACGTACAACAAGATGCTGTACGCGACCACGAAGGACTTCCGCACCTTCAGCGAGCCGAAGGTCTGGAACGACCCGGGCTACTCGGTCATCGACTCGACCGTCGTCGAGCACGAGGGCACGTACTACCGCTACACCAAGGACGAGCGCGACCCGTCCTCCGGCTCCCCGTGCTCGAAGTTCATCACCGGCGAGAAGTCGGCGTCGCTGACCGACACCTCGTACGACTTCGTCTCCGACTGCATCGGCAGCGGCGCGATGAGCCGGGGCGAGGGGCCGACGGTGTTCAAGTCGAACACCGAGGAGAAGTGGTACCTGTTCATCGACGAGTACGGCGGCCGGGGCTACCTCCCCTTCGAGACCACCGACCTCGGCTCGGGCGAGTGGACCCCGTCGACGGACTACCAGCTGCCCGCGAGTCCGCGGCACGGCACCGTCATCCCGGTGACGCGGGCGGAGTACGACCGGCTGCTGGCCGCGTACCCGGAGAGCCCCGCGTCGGTCGTGGACGCCACGGCCCCCGGCCAGAAGGGGTACGCCGTCGTCAGCGAGGAGACGGGCAGGGTCGTGCTGCCGATGGAGCCGGGCGCGGACCTGCGGCACCTCGCGCCGAAGCTGTGGGTGGGCGAGGGGGCGACGGTCAGCCCGAGGCCCGGTGCGCGCCGTGACTTCCGCGAGCCGCAGGCGTACACGGTGACGGCCGCCGACGGCACGAGGCGCACCTGGACCGTCGAGGCGGTGCCCACCCGCAGCCCCGTGCTGCCCGGCCTGTACGCGGACCCCGACGTGCGCCACATGGACGGCCGGTACTGGATCTACCCAACCACGGACGGCTTCCCCGGCTGGGGCGGCACGCGGTTCAAGGCGTTCTCGTCGAAGGACCTGGTCCACTGGAAGGACCACGGCGTGATCCTGGACCTCGGGCCCGACGTGTCCTGGGCCGACAGGAACGCCTGGGCGCCCGCGATCGCGGAACGCGACGGGAAGTACTACTTCTACTTCTGCGCCGAGCAGCAGATCGGCGTCGCGGTGGCCGACTCCCCGGCCGGCCCGTTCACGGACGCGCTCGGCAAGCCGCTGATCGGGAAGACGCAGTTCAGCGGCCAGATGATCGACCCGTCCGTGTTCACCGACGACGACGGTCGGTCGTACCTGTACTGGGGCAACGGGCACGGCTACGTGGTCCCGCTCAACGACGACATGGTGTCCTTCGACGCTTCCCGGGTGAAGGACATCACCCCGGACGACTTCCGCGAGGGCTCCTTCGTGGTGAAGCGCGACGGCACGTACTACTTCATGTGGTCCGAGGACGACACCCGCAGCGAGAACTACCACGTGGCCTACGCGACCGGCCCGTCCCCGCTCGGCCCGTGGACCGAGCGCGGCACGATCCTGTCCAAGCGCCCCGAGTACGGCATCCTCGGCACCGGTCACCACTCCGTGGTCAACGCCCCCGGCACCGACGACTGGTACATCGTCTACCACCGGTTCGCGCTGAACGGCCCCGGGAGGTCGGGCGGGGACGGCACGCACCGGGAGACCACGGTCGACCGCCTGGAGTTCGCCGCCGACGGCACCATCGAACCGGTCGTGCCGACCCTGGAGTCGGTCAGGCCGGTGCGCCGCTGACCGACTCCAGCCAGGCGAAGACCTCGTCCTGCATCACGGCGTCGAAGACGTGGCCGCGCCCCGGCCACGTCTTCAGCCGCAGCCGCTCCCCGGCACCGCGCGAGCGCCACACGGCGCGCAGCCTGTCGTACGCGGCCCGCACCCCGTCGGCGGGGAACAGGGCGTCGAGTCCGCCGTGGAAGAACAGCATCGGCTTCGGCGCGGCGATGCTCGCCACGTCGGGGATGTCGAGGTGCCGGGCGAGCCCCGGGTGGAGCATGTGGAACGCCGACTGCCCGCGCAGGGTGTTGTTGCCGGGCACCATCATCTCCTTGAGTCCCGTCATCCAGCACACGCTCGCTGCGGCCGCGATGTGGTCGCTGAGCGCGGCGGCCTGCCAGGCGCGGTAACCGCCCATGGAGAAGCCGACGGCGGTGACCCGGCGGGCGTCCACCCGGTCCAGGCCGGCCAGGAAGGCCGCGGCCCGCTGGTCCTCGCGGGCGTGGAGTCCGGCGAGCGAGGAGCCGAGGTGGTAGAGGTTGCTCGCCAGGGCCTGCTGCCGCTCGTACCCCAGAGGGCCGCGGTCGCCCCAGCCGAGCGCGTCCGGGCAGAGCACCACATGGCCGCGCCGGGCGAGTTCGTCGCCGACGAAGCGCCCGTCGAAGTACCGGTCCGCCCACTCCTCGGCGGAGGCGAGGCGGGTGTCGTCGTACCAGGGCCGGACGCCCTTCTCCTTGCCGATGTCGAACCGGGACCCGTGGTCGTGCAGCAGCAGGACCGCCGGGAACGGGCCGGCGCCCCGCGGGGTGAGCAGGGCGCCGCGGACCCGTCCGTAGCGGGTGAGGGAGAGGGTGACCAGCTCCCGCGTGTACCCGTCGCCGTCCGAGCGGGCGGTGAACTCCGGGGCGTACGGCGTCCCGTCCTGCCGGTCGACGAGGAGGTGCTCCTCGACCACCGCGCGGGCCGTGCGCCGCCACGCGTCGAAGTCCCGGACCGGCGAGGCGCCCCAGGCGAGCGGGAAGGTCAGCTCGTCCTTGAGCGCCGTGTGGAAGCCGGGCAGGTCACCGGTGGCGGTCATACGGCCGCCAGTCGCCGAGGTACGCCTCCCGGGTGTGCGAGGCGGCCTCCGCGCGGGTGAGCTGGGGCCGGTTCTCCGGGACGGTGATCACGGCGCCGGGGCCGGTGTTGCGGTACTCGGCGAACCGCTGGTCCTGCCAGGGGTACGCGTCCCGCATGGTGGCGTAGGGCGCGACCGCGTCGATGCCCGCGCCGAGGCGGGTCTCGCGCACGGTGAGCATGGGGCGGGCGGTGGTGTCGGAGCTGGGCACCCAGGGGCGGGCCAGCTTGTAGTGGCCGTCGGGGGCCTCGCTGCTGATCCTGCTCCGGGTGACCAGGTAGCCGCGCGGGTTGGCGCCGGCGGTGGAGGGCGCGAAGACGAAGCCGTACGGCGGGGCCGTGAGGTCGGGGCGGATCAGGGTGCGGAAGTGGCAGTGCTCGAAGACGGCGGTGGCCCGGCCGAAGACGAAGTCGACGTCGCCCTCGGCGTAGCAGTGGGCGAAGTACTGGCGGGCGAAGGTGTCCAGGGAGAGGGAGTCGGCGTACAGGGTGTCCTGGTGGCCGAGGAACCGGCAGTGGGTGAAGGCGCTGCGGTCGCCCTGCACCTTGAGGGCGACGGCCTGGGTGCCGCTGGTGCCGGGGAGGTCGGTGCGCAGCCAGTCGTTGGCGAAGGTGATCCAGCGGGCGGTGAAGCCGTCGGGGCGCACGGTGGTGGTGGCCGAGCCGGAGGTGCCGTGGGTGCCGGAGCCGTCCGGCTTGGGGGTGCCGGCCGCGTTGTCGTAGACGATCACCACGTCGCGGGGGTCCTCGGAGGCGCCGAGCCAGGTCATGCCGGTGCGGTCGGCGTCGACGGAGACCGTCTCGCGGTAGGTGCCCGGGGCGATGACGAGGGTGCGTCCGGTGCCGGTGGCGGCGGTGACGGCGGCCTGGACACGGGTGAAGTCACCGGCGCCGCGCGGGTGGACGTACAGGGTCTCGGGGGTGAGGCGGGCGGACGGTGAGCCGTACCGGCCGAACGGGCCGCGGGGCCGGTGGCCCGCCTGCGCCGGGGCGGCGGAGAGGGCGAGCGCGGCGGAGGCCGTGGCGCCGGCGAGCAGGAAGTTCCTTCGGGACAGGGGCGAGGGCATGTGGAGACTCCTTCGGCGACGGGTGCCGGGCCGGGGCGGACCGCCCCGGCCCGTGCTCGCGGGTGTCAGCGGATACGGCCGGCGCCCGCGCCGCGCTCGACCAGGAACGGGACGGCGCGGGCCGGGTGGACGGCGGTGCGCAGGGTGGGGGTCCAGCCGGCGCCGGACCGCAGGGTCTCGGCCGGGATCTCCGCGTTGTGCACGGCGATCAGGTCGACCCGCTCGCCGTTGACCAGGTTGTGCGCGGCGGTGACCGGCGAGTCGTTCCACCGCTTGAGGATCTTCGCCGGGCTGATGCCCTTCGCCAGGGTGAACGCGTTGTGCTCGGCGACGAGCTGGGACTCCTTGCCGATGCCGAAGCTGTAGGAGTAGCCCTCGGTGGCCACGAAGTGGTTGTTGTACACGTCGACCTGGCCGAAGCGGACGCGGGGCGCGCGCTCGACCAGGCCGGAGAACAGGTTGTGGTGGAAGGTCGCCTTCAGCTTGCCCCGGTCGCCGACGGCGGTGGACTCGCCGTCGCTGTTGCCGATGAGGATCGTCTTGTCGTGCTCGGTGAAGACGTTCCAGGAGGCGGTGACGTAGTCGGCGCCCTTGACGATGTCCAGCTCGCCGTCGTGCTGCTGGTACAGCATGCCGAAGTGGGCCGGGGCCTCGCTGTCGGGGTGCTCGCCGTCGGTGAACGTGTTGTGGTCCAGCCAGACGTGGGTGGAGCCGTGAACGACGGCGGTGTCGTACTCGGAGTTCCAGTTGCCCTGGCTGCCGTCGGTCGGGTCCCACTGGGGGAAGCAGTCGATCGGGCTCTCGAGGGTGAGGTTGCGGACGATGACGTTGTCCACGCCCTTGATCTGCAGGCTGGCGCCCTTGATGCCGGCGTTCCGGCCGACGCCGATGATCGTGGTGTTGGAGGGGACGTTCACCTTGATCGCCGTGTCCTGGGCGGCGGCGGACGCCCTGCGCAGCCCCTCCGGGCTGTCGTCGGGCTCGGCGCTCAGGTCCTGCTCCAGGCCCCAGGTCTCCGGTGCGTACGTCTCGAGGTAGGCGTCGAAGTCGTAGCCGGGCGCGGCGAACGCCTCGCAGCCCTCGGCGACCGCGTCGATGGTCCCCTTCACCTTGATGATCTTCGGGGCGTCTCCGCCGTCCGCCAGGGCCGCCTTGAACTCGGCCCAGGTGCGCACGGTGTGGACGTGCTCGCGGTCGGCGGCGGCGCCTCCGGTGGTGCCGGTGCCGTAGGAGGCCCAGCCGTCACCCGCGCCCAGCGTCTGCCGGGCGGGGTCGTGGCGGTGGTGCGACGGGGAGTGGGCCTGGGCGCCGGTGCCGGTCAGGGCCAGCACGAGGGCGGTGCAGCCGGCCAGCGAGGCGGCTCTCACTGTGGCATGCCCATGCCATCCGAATGTGCTCATGGTGCGGCTCTCCTTTGAGTGGTCCAGGGGTGTTACGCGACGGCCTCCGGCCAGGTGATCCACGACGGGGGGATCTCGTCGTCCAGTCGGCGCACGTCGCGCGGCGCGAGCACCCGGGTGCGCAGCAGCTCCCGGGCGACCAGCCGTGCCACGGCGATCGCGCCCGGCGGATTGAAGTGCGTGTTGTCCTGCTCGGCCGCCGTCCAGTTGAAGTACTTCTTGGTCTCCTCGGCCCCGAGCTCCTGCCACAGCGCCAGCGACAGCGCCTGGACGTCGAGCAGCGCGACCTGCTCCTCGGCGGCCAGCGCCCGCATCGCCGCCGGGTACTCCCCGTGGCTCGGCACGGCGCGCCCGTCCGCGTCGAACCGCCGCCGCTCCACGGCGGTGGCCAGCACGGGCCGCGCCCCGCGGGCCCGGGCCCCGTCGACGTACATCCGCAGGTACTCCTGGTACGTCGACCAGGGCTCGGTGTAGCGGGTGGGATCGGCGGTCTTCTCGTCGTTGTGCGCGAACTGGACGAGGAGGAAGTCACCGGGCCGGATCGAGGAGAGGATCGTCTCGAGCCGCCCCTCGTCGACGAAGCTCTTGGAACTCCGCCCGTTCACGGCGTGGTTGGCGACCGTGAGATGCCGGTGGAGCAGGAAGGGCAACGCCATCCCCCACCCGGTCTCGGGCGCGGCGTCGGCGTATTTCTGCGCGGCGGTGGAATCACCGGCGATGTGGAGGGTGCGGGAACGCCGACCGGGAACGGCTTGTGCGGTCCCGGTCATGGCGAGAGCGAGAGGAACGCCGATCCCGGCAACGGCAACCTGTCTACGTGTGATTGACACAGGCTGTGCCTTTCGACAAGGGGTGACGGGAGCGCCCCTCCAGGGGCGCGGGACTGTATCGATGTGCGGCTCCGCCGCGGGGGCGCGGGCAACCGGGGACGGCCCGCGGCCGAAAACGAAACGGGCCGCCCCCGGCGAAACCGCTGATCAGCCCATCTGCTCCTGCCACTCGGCCTGCGCCTCGTTCAGCTGGTCGGCCATCGTGTCCAGGAAGTCCTTCGCGCTCATGTCCCCGAGCAGGACCTTCTGGAAGTTCGGCTCGTTGTCCGCCTTGGAGATGGTGTTCCAGTCCGGCAGGTAGTACGGCAGCTGGACGATGGTCGTGGACCCGTCGCTCAGCGCGTCCGCGGCCAGCTTCGTGGGCTCCGCCTTGCTGATCCACTCGTCCTTCGCGGCGTCCGCGTGCGCCGGCACCTGACCGGCCGACTCGTTGAACTTCGAGTTCGACTGCGCCGACGTGGCGAACTCGATGAACTTCCAGGCGGCCTCCTTGTTCTTGGAGCTCTTGAACAGGCCGACGCCGTCGACCGGGTTGGAGACCTGGACCCGCTTGCCGCCGGGCCCGGTCGGCTGCGGGATGCCGCGGAACTTGTCGGTGGTGAGCGCCTTGACGTGGTCCTGGTACGAACCGAGGTTGTGGTTCAGCATGCCGATGGTGCCGGAGTCCCACTGCGCGACCATCTTGGTGAAGTCGTTGTTCAGGTCGGCCGCGGGGGTGGCCTTCTTGAACAGGCCCGCGTACTTCTCCAGGGCCGCGACGTTCTTCGGGTCGTTGACCGTCGTCTTCTTGCCGGAGGAGTCCCAGAACGAGGTGATGCCGGACTGCCCGTACATCGCGTCCAGGGCCTGGGCGATGGAGCCGGCGCCGCCGCGGATGGTGTAGCCGAACTCGTTCTTGCCCTTGTCCGTCAGCTTCTCGGCGGCCTCGTAGAACCGGTCCCAGGTGGTCGGCTCCTCCAGGCCCGCCTTCTCGAACAGGTCGGTGCGGTAGTACAGGACGCCGTTGTTCGCCGAGGTCGGGATCGAGTACAGCTTGTCGTCACCGCCGCCGGCGGCCCGCATCGACTCGATCATGTCCTTGTTGAGCTTGCCGTTCAGCGGCGACTTGGCCAGCCGGAAGTCCAGCGTGTCGAGCGCTCCCTGGGCGGCGAAGCCCGCGAGCATCGAGGCGCTGATGCCGCCGACGTCCGGCAGGCCGCCGCCCTGGATGGCGGTGTCGACCTTGGACTGGTACTCGGTGGAGGCGATACCGACGTACTGGACGTCGATGTCCGGGTTCGCCTTCTCGAAGTCGGCGATGACCTGCTTCCAGATGTCGGTGCGGACACCGCCGTTGTTGTCCCAGAAGACGATCTTGCCCTTGCCGTCGCCCTCGGCACCGTCGCTGCCCGTGCCGCCGCCGTCGTCGCCGCAGCCGGTGGCGGTCAGGGCGAGCACGGCACCCAGGGCGACGGCGGCCGACGCGCGGCGTCCGCCTCTGCTGTTTCTGAGAATGCTGATCTTCATTGGTCGGCTCTCTTCTTCTGGATCCAACGGACTATGAAGTTGTGGGGGGTCTGTCAGGACCGTCCGGCGGTGTTCAGCCGTGCGCCGGGGTGTTGATCCTGAACCGGGTGAACGTGGCGGTACCGGCGTGTCCCTGGCCGGTGGGTGCCACGGCGACCAGGCCGAGCAGGGCTCCGACCCAGCGCCAGGGAGTGGCGGCGAAGACCTGGCCGGAGGGGCGGAAGCCGTCCCCGGTGTCGCAGGAGAAGCGGCAGCGGGCCCCGGCGCCGACGTCGACCCGGAGGCGGGCCCGGCCGCCGGGAGCGGGCCGCGGGTGGTCGGCGTCGCGTTCCCTCTCGGCGACCGTCTCGGCGAACCGGTGCACCAGGTGCACCGTTCCGTCCGCGCCGCGCTGGAGCCCGATCCAGCGGTAGGCGTCCCCGAGGACCGCGAGCCCGGCGCGTGCCCCGGGTTCCTCGCTGTCGAGCCGCAGCTCCACCTCGACGGTGCACGGGTCGCCGGGCAGCCGCTGGGTCAGGACGTGGGGCAGTCTGCGCAGGTCGTGCGCGTCGGCGGAGCGGACGCAGGTCAGCCGCAGCCCGTCGGCGGAGTGCTGGGTGGCCCAGCCCTCCTTCGGGTTGGCGGTCCACGTCCACTGGCGGCCGAACCGTCCGCCGGGGAAGTCGTCGTCGGTGGCCGGCGCGGCGGGCGGCTGCGGCGGCAGGTCCGGGCGGCGGTGTCCGGCGACGGGGGCGCCGTCGTCCCCGAGCACCGGCCAGCCCTCCGCCCCCCAGCTCATCGGCTGGAGGTGCACGACACGGCCGTACGGGCCGCGCTGCTGGAAGTGCAGGAACCAGTCCTCGCCGGACGGGGTCCGCACCCAGCCGCCCTGGTGGGGGCCGTTGACGTCGGTGTCCTTCTGCTCCAGGACGACCTTCTCCTCGTACGGCCCGAAGAACGCGCGGGAGCGGAAGGCGCCCTGCCAGCCGGTCTCCACTCCCCCGGCGGGGGCGAGGATCCAGAACCAGCCGTCGTGCTTGTAGAGCTTGGGGCCCTCCAGGGTGAACCAGCCGGGGATGCGGTCGGCGTCGACGATCACCTTCCCCTCGTCGAGGAGCTCGGTGCCGTGCGGGTGCATCCGGTGGCCGGTGAGGCGGTTCTTGACGCCGGAGCGGGACTTGGCCCAGGCGTGCACGAGGTAGGCCTCGCCGGTCTCGTCGTCCCACAGGGGGCACGGGTCGATCAGGCCCTTGCCGGCCTTCACCAGCAGCGGCCGGGTCCAGGGGCCGCGGATCTCGGGGGCGTTGACCTGGAAGATGCCCTGGTCGGGGTCGCCCCAGAAGATCCAGAACCGGTCGTCGTGGTGGCGCAGGGACGGGGCCCAGACCCCGCAGTCGTGCCGGGGTGTCGTGAACTCGGCTTCCGGTTCCAGGCGTTCGAGGGCGTGGCCGACGAGGGTCCAGTTGACCAGGTCGCGGGAGTGCAGCAGGGGCAGTCCGGGGGCGCGGCCGAAACTGGAGGCGGTCAGGTAGAAGTCGTCGCCGACCCGGATCACGTCCGGGTCGGACCAGTCGGCGTTCAGGACCGGGTTGCGGTAGGCGGTGTCCGTCTGCTCGGCGGTCACGGGCTCACCGCCTTGCGGACCAGGGCGGCGGCCGCGCTCCGGTCGAGGCGGCCGTCGGCGACGACGGTGACGATCCGGCGGACCACGGTCTCCCCGGGCGGGAGCGGCAGCCGCGCGGTGTGGGCGAGGGAGGAGCCGACGCCCGGGTACTCGGCGGTGCGCACGAACCAGGGGTCCCGCCTGGTCTGTTCGGTGGCCCCCGCGAAGACGAGCGTCCAGGTGGATCCGGTGAGCGCGACCCAGTCGGCCGGCCGGCCGTGCACGTCGCTCTCGCCCTCGGCGGAGGCGGTGAAGACGTCCGGGGCCGTCTCCTCCTTGCGGGCCCGCCAGAAGAAGCCGCCGTACGCGGCTCCGGGGCGGCCGTTGGTGGCGGGGCTGCCGACGGAGAGCGGCGCGCTCGTGACGTTGGTGAGGGAGAAGGTGAAGTCCAGCGCCCAGGCGGCGCCGGTGAGTTCGGTGGCGGCGACCGTGCGGCGCTCGCGCAGCAGCTCGCCCGGCGCGGCCATCCAGCGCAGCTCCTCGACGAACCCGTCGGGGTCGCGCAGCTGGTAGGCGGTGTGCCGCTGGGAGCCGTGGTTGTCGAGCTCGGTCGGCCCCTGATCGCGGACGTAGGTGCGTCCGCCCCAGAAGTTGAACCCCTCGACGTCGGGAACGGCGACACCGACGCCGAGGTGGTGTGCGTGGTCGGCGGGGCTCAGCTCGGTGACCGCCGTGCCGGCCAGGGTGGTGACGGGGTGCAGGTACGGCCGCGGGGAGAGCCGGGCCGGCAGTTCGGGCCGGGTGACGTACCGGCCGACGGGCCGGCCCGCGACGCGCAGCACCACGGAGTCGTTGCCGGTCATCGGGTGCTCACCTCTTTCGGCAGGTGGTGGGCGGGCAGCGCCCAGGGGGCGCCCAGCTCGGAGTAGAGGGACAGGGTGTCGGCGGCGGCCGCGACGAGGCCGTCGACGCCGGGCACGACCCGTCGGTTCTCACCGGGGACGTGCCGCCAGGCTCCGTCGGGCAGCGGGGCCGGGTCGGGGGCCTTGCGGATCGCCTCGACGACCTGCATGAAGGCGCCCGTCCCGTCCGGGGTGACCAGCAGGGGGGTGCCGTCGGTGAGGTGGGCGACGAGGTTCTCCAGCAGGTCGGTCCGGTCGAACCGCGTCTCCTCCGGGCCGTGGTCCGCGCGCTGGAGCAGGACGCGGTCCTGCTTGTACCAGAAGGTGATCCGGCCGGTGGTGCCGTGCACCAGGACGTACGGCTCGTCGGCCCGCTCGGCGCACAGGGTCGCGGCGACGGTGACCGAGCCGCCCCGCGTGGTGGTGATCCGTACGCAGGAGGTGTCGTCGGACTCGATGTCGTTGGCGCGCAGCAGCTCGGTCTCGATGCCGGCGACGTCCTCGGCGCGGGTACTGTCGGCGAGCGCGAGGGCGGTGGCGACGGCGTGGGCGAGCGGGTTGGTCAGCGCGCCGTCGACCACGTCGACGCCGTTCAGCCGGCGCCGGCCCGCCCAGGGCGCCCGCCGGAAGTACTCCTCGGGCCGCACCCAGGCACCGGCTCCGCCGATCCCCACCACCCGGCCGACGGCGCCCTCGGCGACCAGCTCGCGGATCGCGGGCACGGCGTGCGAGCCCAGCGACTGGAAGCCGATCTGGCAGGCCACCCCGGCCGCGGCGACCCCGTCGGCCATCCGGCGGTACTCGGCGTACGACGGCGCCGGCGGCTTCTCCAGCAGGATGTGCACGCCCCGCTCGGCCGCCGCGAGGGCGAGGTCGGTGTGGGTCGGGATCGGGGTGCAGATCACCGCGATCCGGGCGCCGGTGGACTCCAGCAGCGCGCCGAAGTCGGCGGACTGCTCGGGGAGTTCACCGCCGAACTCGTCCTCGGTGAGCGGGGTGAGTTCGCAGATCCCGGCGAGCCGCAGCAGTCCCTCCGCTTCGAGGCGGCGGATGTTCGCCACGTGCCAGCGGCCGTGGCCGCGGGCGCCGGCGAGGACGACGGGCAGGGGGGTGCCGGGCGCGGTCCGGGGTGCGGTCCGAGGTGCGGTCATCCCTTCACCGCCCCCGCGCTGAACCCGGTGATCAGCCACTTCTGGATGAAGGCGAAGACGAGCACGACGGGGACGGCCGCGATGATGCCGCCCGCGGCGAGCGCGCCGAGGTCGACGCTGTCCGCGCTCATCAGGGTGTTGAGGCCGACCGGGATGGTCTGCTTCTCCTGGTTGTTGAGGAACATCAGGGCGAACAGGAAGTGGTTCCAGGAGTGGACGAAGGCGAAGGAGCCGACGGCGATCAGACCGGGCCGCAGCAGCGGCAGGACGATCACCCGGAAGGCCTTGAACCGGTTGCAGCCGTCGACCCAGGCGGCCTCCTCCAGGGAGTACGGCACGTTCTTGATGAAGTTGCTGATCAGGATGATCGACAGCGGCAGCTGGAAGACCGTCTCGGCGATGATGACGCTGCCGAGCGAGTTGATCATCTGCAGTTCGGCGAAGATCTCGAACAGCGGGACCAGGAGCAGCGCGCCGGGCACGAACTGGGAGCAGAGCAGGGCGAGCATGAAGCCCCGCTTGATCTTGAAGTCGAACCGGGCGAGGGCGTAGCCGCCGGCCAGGGCGACCAGCGTCGTCATGATCAGGGTGGCGACGCCGACCAGCACGCTGTTGTAGAAGAAGGTGCCGAAGCTGCGGTCCGTCCATACCTTCTCGAAGTGGACGAAGGTCATCGGCCAGGGCACCAGCGAGGTGGAGCCGGCCGGGCGGAGCGCGAAGAGCAGGATCCAGTAGAAGGGGATGAGGGTGAAGACGAGGTAGATGCCCAGCGGCAGGTAGATCTGCCAGCGGGGGGCCTCGTCCCAGGCCCGGCGCTTCTTGTTCGGCCGCGGCGGCTCGGGGGCGGTGCGCGCGGGGGCAGGGGCGGCCACGGTGGCCTCCTTGGTGATCACTTCTCGCCTCCGAACTTGCTCAGCCGCAGGTAGACCATCGAGCAGAAGAGCAGGATGAGGAACGCGACCGTGGTCAGGGCCGACGCGTAGCCGAAGTTGTGGGCGTCCACCGAGGTGTTGGCGATGTACAGCGGCAGTGTCGTGGTCTCGCCCGCGGGTCCGCCGCCGGTCAGCGTGTAGAGCAGGTCGACGTTGTTGAACTCCCACACCGCGCGCAGCAGCGTGGACAGGATGATGGCGTCCTTCAGGTGTGGCAGCGTGATGTGCCAGAACTGCTTGATGCGGCTGGCCCCGTCGACCTCGGCGGCCTCGTAGAGGTCCTTCGAGACGGACTGGAGGTCGGCGAGGATGAGGATCGCGAAGAAGGGGACACCGCGCCACAGGTCGGCGACGACCACCGCCGGGAAGACGGTGGAGGTGTCCGACAGCCAGCTGACGCCGTAGTCGCCGATGCCCATGTCCGCGAGGTAACGGGTGATGCCCGTCTGGGAGTTGTAGAGCAGTACCCAGATCGCGGAGGTCAGCACGCCGGAGACGGCCCACGGCGAGAAGACCATGGCGCGGCCCAGTGCGCGGCCGACGAAGGTCTGGTTGACGATGAGGGCGAGGGCCAGGCCGAACAGCAGTTGCAGTCCGACCTCGACGAAGACCCACTTGGCGCTGAAGACGAGGGTGTCCCAGAACAGCGGGTCCTCGGTGAAGATGTGGGTGAAGTTGTCGAAGCCCGCGTAGCCGTTCCGCCAGGGCTTGGTGGGGTTGTAGTTCTGCAGGCTGTAGTAGAAGACGCTGATGACCGGGTAGGCGATGAAACCCAGCATGAGCAGGGCGGCCGGCGCGATCAGCAGGTACGGGAGCCTGCGGGGCGTGGCGGAGGCACGGCGCCGCCGGGGTGGCCTGGGCGGTTTCGCCACGGCTGCGGCATGGGCCATGACTGTTCTCCGTTTCTCGGTACGTCGTGCTGTGTGGTGCGTGAGCGGGTGAAGCGCTTTCTTCGTAGGTGTGCGGAGTCCGGGAGGGGCGGCCGGTCAGCCGGCGTACGGGTCCTGGACCGTGCCCGGACGGGCGAGGAACTCGAAGTCGCAGCCGGTGTCGGCCTGCGTGATCTGCTCGTTGTAGAGCGCGCCGTAGCCGCGCTCGTAACGCACGGGCGGCGGCGTCCACTGCGCCCGGCGGCGCTCCAGCTCCTCGTCGTCGACGTCGAGCCGAAGGGTCCGGTTCTCGACGTCGAGGGTGATCGAGTCACCGGTGCGCACCAGGGCCAGCGGTCCGCCCACGTACGACTCGGGGGCGATGTGCAGGACGCACGCGCCGTAACTCGTCCCGCTCATGCGGGCGTCGGAGATCCGCACCATGTCCCGCACCCCCTGCTTGAGCAGGTGGTCGGGCAGGGGCAGCATCCCGTACTCGGGCATGCCCGGGCCGCCCTTGGGGCCGGCGTTGCGCAGGACCAGCACGCTGTCGGCGGTGATGTTCAACGCCGGGTCGTTGATGGTCCGCTGCATCTGCTTGTAGTCGTCGAAGACGACGGCACGGCCGGTGTGCCGCAGCAGGTGCTGTTCGGCGGCGATGTGCTTGATGACGGCGCCGTCCGGGCAGAGGTTGCCGCGCAGTACGGCGACCCCGCCCTCGTCCGCGACCGGATTGTCGCGGGGCCGGATGACGTCGTCATTGTGCACCTGCGCGCCGGCGATCTGCTCGCGCATCGTGTCGTGGCAGACGGTGGGACGGTCCAGGTGGAGCAGGTCCGGGATCCGGGAGAGGAACCCGGGCAGTCCGCCCGCGAAGTGGAAGTCCTCCATCAGGTACGTCTGTCCGCCGGGCCGCACGTTGGCCAGCACCGGGACGGTGCGGGCGATGCGGTCGAAGTCGTCGAGGGTGAGCTTGACGCCCGCGCGTCCGGCCATGGCGATCAGGTGGATGACGGCGTTGGTGGAGCCGCCGAGTCCGAGGACGGTCGTCACCGCGTCCTCGAAGGCGTCCGCGGTGAGGATGTCGCTCAGTTTCCGGTCCTTGTGGACCAGGTCGACGATGGTCAGGCCCGCCTTGGCGGCCATCCGGTCGTGCCCGGAGTCGACGGCCGGGATGCTGGACGCGCCCGGGACCGTGACGCCGAGGGCCTCGGCGGCGGCGGTCAGCGTGGACGCCGTACCCATGGTCATGCAGTGGCCGGGCGAGCGGGCCAGGCCGCTCTCCAGCTCCTGCATCTCGCAGTCGCCGATCAGGCCGGCGCGCTTGTCGTCCCAGTACTTCCACATGTCGGTGCCGGAACCGAGGACCTCGTTGCGCCAGTGTCCGGGCAGCATGGGCCCGGCCGGCACGAACACCGTCGGCAGGTCGGCGCTGGCGGCGCCCATCAGCAGGGCGGGCGTGGACTTGTCGCAGCCGCCCATCAGCACGGCGCCGTCGACCGGGTAGGACCGCAGCAGCTCCTCGGTCTCCATGGCGAGGAGGTTGCGGTAGAGCATGGGGGTCGGCTTCTGGAAGGTCTCGCTGAGGGTGGAGACCGGGAACTCGAGGGGGAAGCCGCCCGCCTGCCAGACGCCCCGCTTGACGGCCTGCGCGCGGTCGCGCAGGTGGACGTGGCAGGGGTTGATGTCGGACCAGGTGTTGAGGATCGCGATGACCGGCTTGCCCAGGTGCTCCTCGGGCAGGTAGCCGAGCTGGCGGGTGCGGGCGCGGTGGCTGAAGGAGCGCAGTCCGTCAGTGCCGTACCACTGGTGGCTGCGGAGCTGCTCGGGGGACTTCATATGGCCCACCCCGCGGCGATGGCGGCGACCTCGGCGCGCTCGCTCTCCGGCAGCGGCCTGCTCGGTGGGCGGACCTCGCGGCGGCACAGGCCGAGGGAGGCGAGGGCCTCCTTGACGACGGTGACGTTGTTGGCGGAGCCGTTGGCGGCGCGCAGTTCCTCGAAGCGGCGGATCTGCTCCCACACCTTCATGGCGGTCGGGTAGTCGCCGGAGCGCAGCGCCTCGATCATGTTCAGCGAGACGGACGGGGCGACGTTGACCAGCCCCGAGGTGAAGCCGGTGGCGCCGGCCGAGAAGTAGGAGGGGGCGTACGGCTCGGCGAGCCCCGCGACCCACACGAACCGCTCCAGTCCCGCGTCGCGGGCGAAGGCGGCGAACTTCGCCGCGTCCGGCACGGCGTACTTCACGCCGATCACGTTGGGGCAGGCGTCGGCGAGTTCGGCGAGCCGGGCGCCGGTGAGCTGGGCGTTGCGGATGTAGGGGACGACGCCGAGCTCGGGCACGGCCTCGGCGATCGCGCGGTGGTAGTCGACCCAGCCGCTCTGCGAGACGTAGGGGTGGACGGGCTGGTGCACCATCACCATCTGCGCGCCGAGTTCCCGGGCGTGCCGTGCGGAGGCGACGGCGGTGGGCACGTCGTGGCCCACGCCGACCAGGATCACCGAGCGGTCGCCGGCCTCCTCGACGGTCAGCTCGGTGACCAGCCGGCGCTCGTCGGGGGTCAGGGCGTAGAACTCGCCGGTGTTGCCGTTGGGGGTGAGGGTCGTGATGCCACCGTCGAGGAGACGACGCAGCAGGGCCCGGTAGGTGCCTGGGTCGACGGAGCCGTCCTCGGCGAACGGGGTCACCGGGATCGCCACCACGTCGGCCAGGGCCGCCCGCTGGGTCTCGAACGTCGTTGTCATGCCTGACCGTCCTCTTTCTGGGCTTCCGGGGCCGCCTCGAAGTCCCCTTCGACCTCGGGGAAGGCCCGTCGCACGAACGACGCGATGTGCGAGTGCAGAGCGCGGGCCGCGCCGTCCGCGTCACCGTCGAGCGCGAGCCGCAGGATCTCGCGGTGCTCGCTCGCCTCCCGTTCCCAGGAGGGGTCGGCGGCCCAGGCGACGGCCGAGACGAGGGCGGCCTGGTCGCGGACCTCGTCCAGCATCCGGCTGAGCAGCGGGTTGCCGCAGGGCACGTAGAGGGCGCGGTGGAACTCGCGGTTGGCGAGCGACCGTTCGGCCGTGTCACCGGCCTCGTCGGCGCGGGTCAGCGCGTCGCGTGCGGCGTCCAGGGAGGCGCCGCGGCGCACGGCGCGCTTGAGCGCCTCGGGTTCCAGGAGCAGCCGCACGTCGTAGACCTCGCGTGCCATGTCCGCGTCGACCATGCGCACCGTGACGCCCTTGTACTGGCTCATCACGACCAGACCGGTGCCGGCCAGGGTCTTGAGCGCCTCGCGCACCGGGGTCTTGGACACCCCGAACTGTGCGGCGAGGTCGGTCTCGACCAGGGCCTGGCCCGGTGTGAACCGGCCGGTGAGTATGCGGCGTTTGATCTCCTCCCGCACGTACTGCGTGCGGGAGGGGATCGGCGTGGGCACAGAGGTCATGCGCGCCTCTCGGATTTCGCGTCGGATCTCGCGTATCGGATCTCGCGTATCGCGTCTCATATATGACGTACGAAGTACGACGCGATGACCGTAGAAGTGGCCCGGAGTTTCGTCAATGCTTCTGACAGAGGAACTTGTCGTTGCCTCACACGGCGTATGTGCGGCCCTCCCGGGCGGTGGCGGTGGGTCCGCCGAAGACGGATGCGGCCCGGCCGGTCGCCGCCTCGGGGGTGAGCGTGGGACCGACGTGGGTGACGAGGAGTTCGCGCACGCCCGCCCGCCGGGCGGCGTCACCGGCGTCCTCGGGCGTCAGGTGGACCCGTTCGCTTTCGCGATGCTCGTCGATGTCCGCCTCACAGAGGAACAGGTCGGCGTCGCGGGCGAGTCCGGTGAGGGCGTCGCACGGTCCGCTGTCCCCGGAGTAGGCGAGGACCCGCCCCGCGCACTCGGCGCGCAGCCCGTAGGCCTCGACGTCGTGGACGACCGCGGTGGAGGTGAGGGCCAGGCCGCCGTGCCGGACGGTCTGCCCGTCGTGCAGGGGCCGGAAGTCGAATATGCCGCCGAGGAAGCCGGCGTCGGGGCGCCCGAAGAACCCGGCGAGCCGCTGGGCGCAGTCGGCCGGCGCGTGGACGGGGATCGGCGCGGGCGGGGTGAGCCCGCCGTACGCGAGGCCGTACACGGCGGCGAGCAGATCGGCGCTGTGATCGGCGTGCAGATGGGAGATCCATACGGCGTCGATGCGCGCCGGATCCGTGTGCCGCCGCAACTCGGCGAACGTCCCGAACCCCGCGTCGACCCACACCTCGGCGCCACCACCGCGCAGGAGGTACCCGGAGCTGGGGCGGTCGGGGCCGGGGTGCGGGGAGGCGGTGCCGAGGACGGTGAGCGTGAGATCGGAAGTCATGCGGGGAGGCTACGAGGCGCGCCCCGGCCCCCGCGCCTGCTTTACGCGGGCCTCGCCCTTTGCGCGGGCCTCGCCCTTTGCGCGGGCCTCGTCCAGCCCGGGTCCCGGCCACTCAGCCCGACCGTCCGGTCCAGGAGCGGGGCGTCGGGCGGGACGGGGACGACGGGGCCGAAGATGCCGCCGGTCCGGTCGGGGTCCTCGGCGGCGGCGGCCAGGAGGAAGGTGTGCGTGGCCTCCAGCGCGACGGGGTCGGGCGCGTAGGCCTGTCCGGTCGCGCGGGCCAGGTCCCAGCCGTGGATCACCAGTTCGTCGGTGACGACGGCGCCGGCGATCTCGCCCGGCAGGTCCACGCCGCCCGCGCGGGTCGCGCCGGTCCAGGCCGCCGGGTCCCGCCAGGTCTCGACGAGCTCGTCGAGCACCTTGGGCAGCTCCTCGCGCCAGCCCGGTCCGATGTCGGGCACGGCGGCGTCCGGGCTGGTGTCCGTGGTGACGCCCAGGTCCTTGCGGCCCGCGTCCCGGAAGGCGACGGCCAGCCCGAGGAGGTGGCCCAGCATGTTTCGTACCGCGTACCGCGGACAGGGTGTCCCGTCCGCCAGCTGTTCGTCGGTGACGCCCTCGGCGAGGCGCGCCACGATCCGGGCCTGCGGTCCGAGGTCGAGGGGGGTGTCGGTCATCGGGCTGCTCCTTCTGACGGTGGTCCTGGGAGACAGACCGGCCGGCCCCGCGGAACTCATCGCTCGGCGGCCCTCCTTCTAAGGCACCTGCCCGATCCCCACGGAGGGTCCTTAGGCCCACGATGAGCAGGCATGACGACGACATGGACGGTGGCCCGCGTGGTACGGGACCGCAATGCGGGCCTCTGCCTCACCGGGGTGGTGGTCTCCGGCTTCGGCACCTCCGCGCTGTGGCTGGCCTCGGGTGTGTGGGTGAAGGACCTCACCGGCTCGGACGGTCTCGCGGCCCTGTGCCTGCTGGCGATGTGGGCCCCCACCCTGGCCGGCCCGCTGCTGGGCACCCTGGCCGACCGGGTGCGCCGCAGGCCGCTGCTGATCGGCACGAGCCTGCTCATGGCGGGGCTCCTGCTCACCCTCTGCGCCGTCGGCTCACCGCGCGGGCTGTGGCTGCTGTACGCGGTGCTGTTCGTGTACGGCGCGGCGGGTGTCGTCCACGACGCGGCCGAGTCGGCGCTGCTCGCCACCGCCGTGGACCGCTCCCTGCTCGGCGATTTCAACGGCCTGCGGATGACCGCCGACGAGGGCATGAAGCTGCTGGCGCCGCTGGCCGGAGCGGGCCTCTACGCGGCGTACGGCGGGGCGGCCGTCGCCGTCCTGGACGCGGTCACCTTCCTGCTGGCCGCGGTGGTGTACGCGTTCCTGCGCGTACGGGAGGACCGGCCGGCGCCGCCGGCGGGCAGCCGCCGCGAGCGGACGGCCGAGGGCGCCCGCCACCTGTGGTCGCACCCGGTGCTGCGCCCGCTCGTGTCGGCGGGCGGCGCCACGATGCTGTGCGCGGGGGTGAGCGGGGCGCTGGTCTACGCCGTGGTCGAGGACCTCGGCCACTCCCCCGCGTACGCCGGTGTGCTGTACGCCGTCCAGGGCGCGGGGTCGGTGGTGGTCGGTCTGCTCTCCGGTCCGGCCCTGCGCCGTTTCGGCGCCCGGCGCTTCGCGGCGTACGGCATCGCCGTGCTGGCGGTCGCGGTGGCGCTGCGCGCGGTGCCGGACGACCCGCTGGCGTGGGCGTGCAGCGCGGCGATCGGCGTGGGTCTGCCCGCCGTGCTGATCGCCACGCTGACCGCCGTGCAGCACGAGACCCCGCCACCGCTGCTGGGCCGGGTCACCGCCACGGCCCACACCCTGGTGTTCGCCCCGAACGTCCTCGGCCTGGCGGCGGGCGCGGCCCTGGTCGAGCGCGTCGGCCACCGGCTGCTCCTGGCCGCCCTCGGCTGCGCCCTGACGGCAACGGCGGCAACACTCCTCACCCACCGGCCGAACCCCACCCCGGCATGACACAACTGCGACCAACCGCGCCGCCGCAGCTGCGGGCAATCGTGCCTCCCCCAGTGCCTTAAAGGCCTGGGAGGTACCCCCAGGGCGATGGGGGTCCCCCGCTCGAGCGGAGCCGAGAGTGGGGGAGGGTGGGCGGTGGGGGTACCTCCCGCTCATGGGGGTCCCTCCCGCTCATGGGGGTCCCTCCCGCTCGAGCGAAGTCGAGAGTGGGGGAGAAGTCGAGAGTGGGGGAGGCACCCCGCAAACGCCGGGCTGCGCAACACACCCCCGGCCCGGCCCCCGCACCGTCACGCCCCCGGCTCCTCAGAGCCCGGCCAGCGCCGACCGCACCGCGTCCAGGTCCCCGTCCGACGCCAGCCCCGCGTGGTACAGGCGCAGTTCCGTGGCGCCCAGGCGGCGGGCCTCCGCCGCGTCGGCCGCGAGGGTGGCGGGGCTGCCGCCCATACCGGAGACCACCGTGAAGTTGGCCGCGAGGACGGCGCCCTCGCGGCCTTCCCGCGCGAACGGCGTCAGCAGCCCGGCGCCTCCGGTGCAGGGCACGACCACGCCGTCGGCGACGGAGAGGATGTGGGCCGGGTCGACGCCGGCGTTGGCGCCGCAGTGGTAGGACACCGGGTCCGCGTGCAGCAGTACCTGGAAACCCTCGGGCGCGGCCTCCCGTACGGCCCGGACCGCCGCCTCCTGGAGCGTGCGGGCCGTCGCGTCGCGCCAGGCGCGCGTGGCGTTCGCCGGGGCCTCGCCGAGGAGCTTCTCCACGCCCGTCCAGCCCCCGTCGGAGGGCGCTCCCCGCCACACCGGTTCCAGCGCGGCGCGCACGGCGGCGGCGAGCTCGTCGGCGTCCAGGTCGTGGGCCCCGTACCCCTCCCGGCAGGAGGGGCAGAAGCACAGGGACATCAGGTACTGCCCGGCGTCCCCGAGCCCGACCCCGGCGGTCTTGTCGTGGGCGTGCAGATGGGCCAGTCCGTACCAGCCGAGGGACTCCAGCTCGGTGCCGCGCGCCCCGGGCCGTACCGCCGCCTCGGCGGCCAGGTCGGTCAGGTACGCGCGGGTGGCGGGCTGGGCGATACACGGCGCCCAGGGGTAGCGGTCGCCGTAGGCGTTGACCACCGAGGTGTCCGGATGCTCCGCGCCGAGGCGGGAGTTGTGTGCCAGTACCACCCAGGTGTGCACCTGGAGGCCCGCGTCCGCGAGCGCGGCGGCGGCCTCGCCGAAGGCGTCGCCGGGCGCCCAGTCCCCGGCCGGGTACGGGCGCAGGGCGCGGCCGGACCAGCGGTCGCCCGCCGGGTAGAGCACGGCCGCGTGTTCCGCGGTGACGACGCGGTGGCGCGGATGGCGCGGGGTCAGCGCGCGGGTGGAGTGGTAGGCGGAGGCGAGCGTCACCTGCGCCGTGCCGAGCGCGGCGATCCGCGCGGGTGCCTCCGGGTCCCCGTTGACGTCCCAGGGGTAGACGAACGCCGACGCCTTCACCGGCCCTCCTCGAGCAGCGCGTGTCCCCGCTCGATCAGCCGAGCGAGCTGCTTGACATGATCCCCGGCCGGTTCGTGCAGCGGCGGCCGCACCTCCCCCACGTCGAGGCCGCGCAGGCGTACGCCGGCCTTGACGAGGGAGACGGCGTAGCCGCTGCCCTGGGCGCGCAGTTCGACGAACGGCCGGTAGAAGCCGTCGATCAGGCGGTGCGCGGTGTCCGTGTCGCCGGTGCGGAAGGCCGTGTGGCAGGCGAGGGCGATCTCGGGCGCGAAGCAGAACACCGCGGACGAGTAGAGGGTGATGCCGATGCCGCCGTAGGCGGGCTGGGTCAGTTCGGCGGTCGGCAGCCCGTTGAAGTACAGGAAGTCACCGGGGTCCTCGGCGCGTACGGCGCTGACGATCCGCTGCATCAGGTCGAGGTCGCCGAGGCCGTCCTTGAAGCCGACGATCCCCTCGGTGCGGGCGAGTCCGACGACGGTCTCGGGGGTGAAGACGGCGTTGTCGCGCTGGTAGACGATGACCGGCAGGGAGGTCGCGGCGGCCATCTGCCGGTAGTGCCGCAGCAGTCCCTCCTGCGCGGCCTTGACCAGGTACGGCGGCATCGCGAGCAGCCCGTCGGCCCCGGCGCGCTCGGCGAGGCGGGCGTAGCGGACCGCGAGCGCGGTGCCGTACCCGGCGCCCGCGACCACCGGGACGCGCCCCTCGGTGGCCTCCACGGCCGCCGTCACGCACAGCTCGAACTCCTCCGGCGTCAGCGCGTGGAACTCACCGGTGCCGCAGCAGGCGAACACGGCGGCGGCCCCGGCCTCCACCCCGCGCCGCACGTGGAGCCGGTAGGTGTCGAGGTCGACGGAGCCGTCCGGTCCGTAGGCGGTGACCGGGAAGAACAGCGGCCCGCTGGGGACACCGAGTCGGGCGGCGAGAGGGGCTGACGTCACAAGCTCTCCCAGGTCCACATTTCTGATTCACGTCCATATTCCTGAACATGTTCACGCTAAGACGCCCCAGGGACCCCGGTCAAGCGCTGCAACCCGCCACACACCAGCGAATTCTTCCGTTCCGCGGGAAGTCGCGGAATACTTGACGCGCCGCGCCCCACCTCCTTAGCGTGTCCAAGAATATGAACATCGTGCGCCCATGTGTAAGGGTGACACGGTCGGCGATGCAAGGAGACCCGAGGATGCCCGCTCCCCGCACCGTTCTGCTCACCGGCGCCGCCGGCGGCCTCGGCACGCTGATGCGGGGCCTGCTCCCGGACCACGGTTACGACCTGCGCCTGCTCGACCTGCGCCCCGTCGACGGCGAACCGGACGCGATCGTCGCGGACCTCGCCGACCAGGACGCCGTGCGCGAGGCGGTCCGCGGCGTCGACGCGATCATCCACCTCGCGGGCATCTCCCTGGAAGCCTCGTTCGAGAAGATCCTGAAGGCCAACATCGAGGGCACGTACAACCTGTACGAGGCCGCCCGCGAGGAGGGCGTCGGCCGCGTCGTCTTCGCCTCCTCCAACCACGCCGTCGGCTACACCCCGCGCCCGCAGGGCGACGACCCCCTCATCCCGGTCGACACCCCGCGCCGCCCCGACACCTTCTACGGCCTGTCCAAGTGCTTCGGCGAGGACCTCGCCCAGCTCTACTGGGACAAGCACGGCGTCGAGACCGTCTCCGTGCGCATCGGCTCCTGCTTCCCCGAGCCGACCAGCGTGCGGATGCTCTCGGTGTGGATGAGCCCCGCCGACGGCGCCCGCCTCTTCCACGCCGCCCTGACCGCCGAGAACGTCGGCCACACCGTCGTCCACGGCTCCTCCGCCAACACCCGGCTGTGGTGGGACCTCACCTCCGCGCGGGCGCTCGGCTACGACCCGCAGGACGACTCCGAGCCGTACGCCGAGAAGCTGATCGCCGAGCAGGGCGAGCTGGACCCGGACAACCCGGCGCACGCCCGCCTGGGCGGCCACTTCGTCACCGACCCGCCCGTCTGGCCGTACTGACGGCAGGAATCGGGCGGGAAATCGACGCATCCCACGGCGGGCGGGCACCGAACGGGCCCGCCCGCCGCCGCATGCGGGCATCCGCGCTGCCCGCTCCCACCCGTTCCCCCGCGCCCTCCCAGGTCCGAGCCGGGCACGAGGCGAGCCGAACGGGCACAACCGGGCAGGAACGGGCCCGAAGCAGACCTGGTCAGCGCCGGAAGCCCGCTGTACAACTTCCTGCATGGGTCCCACCGGGCCCGAACGGGCAGCGAGATCAGGAAGCGGGAGTCCGGCCATGAGCAACAGGACGGCCGAAGAGCGCCAGCGGGAGATCGTACGGGTGGCGCGCACCACCGGCTCGGTCGACGTCAGCGCGCTCGCCGCCGACCTGGGCGTGGCGAAGGAGACCGTACGACGGGATCTGCGCGCCCTGGAGGACCACGGTCTGGTGCGCCGCACCCACGGCGGCGCCTATCCCGTGGAGAGCGCCGGCTTCGAGACGACGCTCGCCTTCCGCGCCACCAGCCACGTCCCCGAGAAGCGCAGGGTCGCGGCCGCCGCGGCCGAGCTGCTCGGGGACGCCGAGACGGTCTTCGTCGACGAGGGCTTCACCCCCCAGCTCATCGCCGAGGCCCTGCCCACCGACCGGCCGCTCACCGTGGTCACCGCCTCCCTGCCGGTCGCGGGCGCGCTCGCGGGGACCGGCACCACGTCCGTCCTGCTGCTCGGCGGCCGGGTCCGCTCCGGAACCCTCGCCACCGTCGACCACTGGACGACGAGGATGCTCTCCGGTTTCGTCATCGACCTGGCGTTCATCGGCGCCAACGGGATCTCCCGCGAACACGGACTGACCACGCCCGACCCGGCGGTCGGCGAGGTCAAGGCGCAGGCGGTCCGGGCCTCCCGCCGGGTGGTGTTCGCCGGCGTCCACACCAAGTTCGGGGCGGTCAGCTTCTGCCGGTTCGCCGAGGTCGGCGCGCTGGAGGCGATCGTCACGAGCACCCTGCTCCCGGCGGCCGAGGCCCATCGCTACTCCCTGCTCGGCCCGCAGGTCATCCGGGTCTGAACCACATCAGCACACCGTTCCACGTCCCCATCGGGCCGATCCGCACCAGGTCGCGCCCGTTACCTCCCTATACGTCCAGGAGCGATCCATGCGAACCCAGAGCCGACGGAGGCCGCCGCGAGCCACACTCGCCGCGGTCGCCGCAGGGACGCTGCTCGCCCCGCTGCTCTCCGGCTGCTGGGTCGGAGCGGGCGGGGCCGGATCCGGCGGTGACTCCATCAACGTCCTGATGGTCAACAACCCGCAGATGGTCGAGTTGCAGAAGCTGACCGCGGACCACTTCACCGAGGACACCGGCATCAAGGTCAACTTCACCGTGCTGCCGGAGAACGACGTCCGCGACAAGATCAGCCAGGACTTCGCCAACCAGGCCGGCCAGTACGACGTGGCCACCCTGTCCAACTACGAGATCCCCATCTACGCCCGCAACGGCTGGCTGCGCGAGATGGACCCGTACGTCGCGAAGGACGGCGCCTACGACGAGCAGGACGTGCTGGGGCCGATGCGCCAGTCCCTCACCGGCGACGACGGCAAGCTCTACGGCCAGCCCTTCTACGGCGAGTCGTCCTTCCTGATGTACCGCAAGGACGTCTTCGAGAAGGAGGGCCTGACCATGCCCGCCGAGCCCACCTGGCGGCAGGTGGCCGACCTCGCCGCCGCACTCGACGGCGCCGAGCCGGGCATGAAGGGCATCTGCCTGCGCGGACTGCCCGGCTGGGGCGAGGTCATGGCGCCGCTGACCACCGTGGTCAACACCTTCGGCGGCACCTGGTTCGACAAGGACTGGAAGGCCCGGCTCGACTCCCCCGAGTGGAAGGAGGCCGTGGAGTTCTACGTCGGCCTGGTGCGCGAGCACGGCGAGTCCGGCGCACCCCAGGCCGGCTTCGCCGAGTGCCTGAACAACATGACCCAGGGCAAGGTCGCCATGTGGTACGACGCCACCTCCGCGGCCGGCTCCCTGGAGGCCGCCGGGTCCCCCGTCAAGGGCAAGGTCGGCTACGCCCCCGCGCCCGTCGAGAAGACCGAGTCCTCCGGCTGGCTCTACACCTGGGCCTGGGGCATCCAGCACGCCTCCCGCAACCCCGACAACGCCTGGAAGTTCGTCTCCTGGGCCTCCGGCAAGGAGTACGAGCAGCTGGTCGGCGACGAGATCGGCTGGTCCAACGTCCCGGCCGGCAAGCGCGCCTCCACCTACGCCAACCCCGCCTACCGCGCGGAGGCCGCCGCCTTCCAGGAGATGACCAAGGAGGCCATCGAGCAGGCCCGGCCCGACGACCCCGGCGTACAGCCCCGTCCGGCGCCCGGCATCCAGTTCGTCGGCATCCCCGAGTTCACCGACCTCGGCACCAAGGTCTCCCAGGAGATCAGCGCGGCCATCGCCGGACGCCAGTCCGTCGAGTCGGCCCTGAAGAAGTCCCAGCAGCTCGCCGAAGAGATCTCCGAGGAGTACGAGGGCCGATGACCGCCACGACAACGGCCCCCACGGCCGCACCCAGGACACGCTCCGCCCCTCGCCCGCCCTCCGCCCGGCTGCGCGCCTGGGCCACCCGGGCCCCGCTGCTGCCCGCCCTGATCTTCATGATCGCGGTGACCCAGCTGCCCTTCGTGGCGACGCTGGTGATCTCCTTCTTCGACTGGAACTCCCTCTATCCCGACGCCCGTCACTTCGCCGGCTTCGAGAACTACCAGGAGGTGCTCACCGACGCGGCCCTGCGCAAGTCGGTCTGGACGACGATCCTGCTGACCGTCGCCGTCGTGCTCGCCAGCCTGGTCCTCGGGCTGCTCCTCGCCCTCCTGCTGGACCGGAGGTTCCGCGGCCGGGGCATCGTCCGCACCCTGCTGATCGCCCCGTTCCTGGTGGTCCCGGTGGCGGCGGCCCTGCTGTGGAAGCACGTCCTCTACAACCCCGAGTACGGACTCCTCAACGGCCTGCTGCACTACGTCGGCGGCCCCCAGCCCGACTGGGTCTCCAACACCCCGCTGCTCGCCGTCGAGGCCTCACTGGTGTGGCAGTGGACCCCGTTCATGATGCTGATCCTGCTCGCCGGACTGCAGAGCCGGGACCAGCAGCAGATCGAGGCCGCCCGCGTCGACGGCGCGGGCGACTGGCAGATCTTCGTCCACCTCACCCTGCCCCACCTGCGCCGCTACCTCGAACTGGGCGCCCTGCTCGGCTCGATCTACATCGTGCAGAACTTCGACGCGGTCTTCACCATCACGTCCGGCGGCCTGGGCACCGCCAACCTGCCCTACACCGTCTACCAGACCTTCTACCAGGCCCACGAGAACGGCCTCGCCTCGGCCGCCGGCGTCCTGGTCGTCATCGGCTCGATCATCATCGCGACCTTCGCCCTGCGCGTGGTGTCGTCCCTGTTCCGCGAGGAGGTGTCCCGCGCATGAGCAGCACCACCGTACGCACCGGCGGCCGGTTCCGCGGCGGAGCGGGTCTCGGCCTGGTCGCCTGGCTGGCCGGCATCGTGTTCTTCCTGCCCATCGCCTGGATGGCGCTGACGTCCTTCCACTCCGAGGCGGACGCGGCCACCAACCCGCCGTCCTTCACCGCCGCCCTCACCCTCGACGGCTACCGCGAGTTCTTCGGCGCGGGCGGCGGCGCGAGCCCCTGGCCGGCCCTGATCAACTCCACGGTCGCGTCCGTCGCCTCGACGCTCCTGGTCCTGCTGCTGGCCCTGCCCGCGGCCTACGCCCTGTCCATCCGCCCGGTGAAGAAGTGGACGGACGTCCTCTTCTTCTTCCTCTCCACCAAGATGCTGCCCGTCGTGGCCGGCCTGCTGCCGATCTACCTGTTCGCCAAGAACACGGACCTGCTGGACAACATCTGGCTGCTGGTCATCCTCTACACCTCCATGAACCTGCCGATCGCGGTGTGGATGATGCAGTCCTTCCTCGCCGAGGTGCCGGTCGCGATCATCGAGGCCGCGCGGGTGGACGGCGCGAAGCTGCCGACGGTCCTGGCCCGGGTGGTCGCGCCCATCGCGCTCCCCGGCATCGCGGCGACCTCCCTCATCTGCTTCATCTTCAGCTGGAACGAACTGCTGTTCGCCCGGGTCCTGACGGGCGTGGTCGCCGAGACCGCCCCCGTCTTCCTGACCGGCTTCATCACCAGCCAGGGCCTGTTCCTGGCCAAGGTGTGCGCCGCGTCGCTCGTCATCTCCCTGCCGGTGCTCGCCGCGGGGTTCGCCGCCCAGGACAAACTCGTCCAGGGCCTGTCGTTGGGAGCAGTGAAATGAAGGCCGCCGTCATCGAGTCCGTGGGCAAGGCCGTCGTCACCGAGGTCCCGGACCCGACGCCAGGGCCGCGCGACGTCGTCGTCGAGGTCGCCGCCTGCGGACTGTGCGGCACGGACCTGCACATCCTCCAGGGCGAGTTCGCGCCGAAGCTGCCGATCGTGCCGGGGCACGAGTTCGCCGGCGAGGTGGTCGGCGTCGGCGCGCAGGTCACGGAGGTGTCGCTCGGCGACCGGGTGGCCGTGGACCCCTCCCTGTACTGCTACGAGTGCCGCTACTGCCGGAACGGCCACAACAACCTCTGCGAACGCTGGGCGGCGATCGGCGTCACCACGGCGGGTGGCGCGGCCCAGTACGCCGTGGCGCCGGTGGCGAACTGCGTCAGGCTCCCCGAGCACGTCCGCACCCAGGACGCGGCGCTGATCGAGCCGCTGTCCTGCGCGGTGCGCGGCTACGACGTGCTCCAGTCCCGTCTCGGCGCCCATGTGCTGATCTACGGGTCCGGGACCATGGGCCTGATGATGCTGGAGCTGGCGAAGCGGACCGGTGCGGCGAGTGTGGACATGGTGGACCTGAATCCGGCGCGGCTGGAGACGGCGCGGGCGCTGGGCGTGTCCGCGTCGGCGGCGAACCCCGACGAACTCGACCGTCCCCAGGGCTGGGACCTCGTCATCGACGCGACGGGCAACGCGGCGGCGATCCAGGACGGCCTGGACCGGGTGGCCAAGGCCGGTACGTTCCTCCAGTTCGGGGTGGCCGACTACGCGACGCGGGTGACGATCGATCCGTACCGGATCTACAACCAGGAGATCACCATCACCGGCTCGATGGCCGTCCTGCACAGCTACGAGCGGGCGGCGGAGCTCTTCGCGGGGGGTGTCCTGGACCCGGACGTCTTCATCAGCGACCGCCTCCCGCTGGACCGGTACCCGCAGGCGCTGGAGCAGTTCGCGGCGGGCGTGGGCCGGAAGATCGTGGTCGTGCCCTGACGTTTCCCGAACGCCGGCAGGGGGTGCGGGACAGCGCCCCGGGACGCCGGGCCCCGCTCGAGCGAAGCCGGGAACGAGGGGAGGGCGGGGGCGCCCAGGGACGAAACCCCCTGGGCGCCCCCGCCCTCCCTTCCGTACCATCCCCGGCATGCCCAGACCCAGCGGCTTCGCCTACGAGGCCCACGCCACCGGAACCGTCCGTGTCACCCACCGCGACCGCCCCGCGACCACCCTCCGGGGCGACCGGGCCACCCGCTTCCTCACCGAGGTCACCACCGTTTCCGACCCCCAGCTCGTCATGGCCCGCTGGACCGGGAACCACAAGCGCGGCAACGAACGCTCCGCCCGCGACCACCCCCGCAACCGGCGCTGAGCCGGGCGGGGAACCGACCGCGCCGAACGACGGTCCACGGGCGAAAGGACTGCGACGGCGACAACGGAGACCCCACGGCCCGATCGGACGACAGGTAAGGGAACGGCAAAACCGCCCCGCTCGTTCACCCGGCATGACCGCTATGACCCCCGGCTCGAACATCCCTCTTCCCACCGTCCGCGTGACGGTGGACGTCGCCGCCCCCGTGCGGCTCGACGTATCGGGCCTGCTGCTCACCGCCGACGGCAAGGTGCGCTCCGACGACGACTTCATCTTCTACAACCAGCCCGCCGGCCCCGGCGTGACCTACCGGTCCGGCGGCGGCACCGCCCCCGACGCCATCACGGTCGACACCACGGCCGTACCCCCCGGCATCGAGAAGATCGTCGTCACCGCCAGCCCCGACGCCGCCGGCCAGACCTTCCAGGGCATCGAACCGACCGCCACCATCCGCAACGCGGACGACAACACGGTCCTCGCCACCTTCACACCCCCGGCCCTCGGCGCCGAGACGGCACTGGTGGTCGTCGAGATCTACCTGCGCAACGGCGCCTGGAAGGCCCGCGCCGTCGGCCAGGGCTACGCCAACGGCCTGGCCGGCATCGCCACCGACTTCGGCGTCACGGTCGAGGAACCCGCCGCCCCCGCCGCCCCCGCCGCCCAGCCGGCCACCCCGCAGGCGCCCCCCGTGCCGGCCGCGGCCCCCGCCGCCCAGCCCGCGCCCCCGGCACCGCCCGCCGCCGCCCCCGGCACCGGGAAGATCAACCTGGACAAGGGCCGGGTCAGCCTCCAGAAGAACCAGACCGTCTCCCTGATGAAGGGCGGCCGCCCGCTGCTCTCCCAGGTCAAGATGGGCCTCGGCTGGGAACCGGCCTACCGCGGCAAGGACATCGACCTCGACGCCTCGGTCATCGCCTACGGCCCGCAGCGCAACCACATCGACAGCTGCTACTTCGGCAAGCTGCAGATCGTGAACGGCGCGATCCGGCACTCCGGTGACAACCTCACCGGCGAGGGCGGCGGCGACGACGAGGTGATCACCGTGGACCTCGGACGCCTCCCCCAGGAGGTCTCGGGCCTGGTCTTCACGGTCAACTCCTTCTCCGGCCAGAAGTTCACCGAGGTCGCCAAGGCGTACTGCCGTCTCCTGGACGCCACCACCGGCGAGGAACTGGTCCGTTTCGACCTCACCAGCGCCGAACCGCAGACGGGCGTGATGATGGCGAAGCTGATCCGGCAGTACTCCGGCGAGTGGGAGATGACCGCGATGGGCGACTTCGTGAAGTCCCGCACGGTAC
This sequence comes from Streptomyces sp. AC558_RSS880, assembly GCF_019049255.1. Taxonomy (GTDB): domain Bacteria; phylum Actinomycetota; class Actinomycetes; order Streptomycetales; family Streptomycetaceae; genus Streptomyces. The sequence goes on from NZ_JAGMUJ010000161.1 coordinate 126,712, forward strand.
GGGGGATGGTGAAGCCGGCCGGCCAGGCGCTGTAACCACGCGGACGAGCCGTCGGGCGCCCCCGCCCAGGGGGCGCCCGGACAGGCCCTAAGCCCGCAGCCCCTCCATCAGCAGCCCCAGATAGCGGCGGATCTGCGTGCCCTCCCCGCCCGCCAGCTCCGAGGCCGTCGCCACTCCGTGGGCCAGCCGCAGCACATCGACGGGCTCGACGTCGCGCCGCAGCGCTCCCGCCTCCCGCGCCGCCCCGACCAGCCGGTCCACCGCGCCCTTCAGCGGATCGCAGCACTCCGTGCCGCCGTCCCCGACGGCGGCGCCCAGCAGCGCCCGCAGCCCCCGGAGCCGGAGCATCCCGGCGCCGAGTTCGTTCAGCCACTCCACCAGTGCCTCGCCCGGCGGCAGCCGCCCGGCCAGTTCGGCGGCGCGGGCCGCGATCGACTCGATGCGGTCGACGTAGGCGGCCTCCAGCAGCGCCTGACGGGTCGGGAAATGCCGGTAGAGCGTGCCGGAACCGACGCCCGCCCGCTTGGCGATGTCGTCGAGCGAGGCGCCCTCACCGTGCGCGGCGAACGCTTCCACCGCGGCCTGGAGCAGCAGCTCGCGATTGCGGCGGGCGTCCGCGCGCATGGACCTGACCTGCGCCATCACCCACTCCTCACCCCCGGGAACCCTCCCCGTACCCTACCGAGCGGGCAGCGGGGAGGGACCCGGAACGGAGCACCGCCTCACGCGGCCCACGGCCAGTCGGCGTCCCGGCCGGCCTCGAGCAGCGGAACCATCCGGAAAGCCGCGTCCGTGAGGCCCCCGAAGGTGTGCCGGTTCGCCGTGCCCGACGGGCCGTGGCCCGCGCGGTGTCCGGCGAGGTTCCAGGTGTAGACCGGGACATCGGCCGGGACCTGCTCGGTCGGGTCGCCGTGGTGGCTGTGGGTGTACTGCTCGTCGGTGACGATCAGCACGCGGTCGTGCCCCTGGTAGTGCCGGCGCACCGCCTCGGTGGTGTCGGTGCCGCCGAGGTTGCCGAACCGGCCGAGGATCTTCAGCACCGACTCGCCCCGGCGGAACGGCACCGGCCTGTTCGTCGAGCCGAACTCGACGAGGTCCGCCTTCCCGGCCCGCAGCGCGAGCGCCGTGCCGAAGACCGCCGCCGCGTCCGCGCAGGTGAGCTCGGAGCGGTCCGACATCCGCGAGTAGAACATCGAGCCGGAGCGGTCGACGAGCACCAGGGTGCGGCCGGGCAGCGCGGGCACATGGGCCAGCGAGTGGCCGAGCGCCTGCTCCAGTGGGTACGACCAGCGCAGCGACGGCGCGTGCCGGTACGCGGCGAGGTACCGGAAGGGGAACTGCCGGGACTTCGCGACCTCCGCCGGGTCGGCGATGCGGGCGGCGACCCGCGCGGCGACCTCGTCGGAGACCCCGGCCTCGTCGAAGTTCCGCAGATTCCGGATCAATGCCATCGTGCCCATGGACGGGATCACGGCCTCCCAGGCCGCCTTGTCCATCGGCCCCTGCAGCCAGCCCGCCAGCGCCTCCCAGGTGAGGCCCGCGGCGGCGAGCCGCTCGGCCCCGTCGGGTGCCGTGACGACCGCGCGCCGCTCCTCGACGGGCAGCGCCATCAGCTCGCGGTGCGCGGTGAGGACACGGTTCGAGGCGGGCGGCACCGCGGTGTCCGGGTGGTGCCGGCGGTCGAGGGCGTACCGGAACAGCTCTCCCTGCCACGGCTTGTCCGGGTCGGGGGCCGCGTGCACCAGGTTGAGGACGTCGCCGAAGCGGTAGCCCTTGGACGCGGTGTCGTACTTCAGCAGGGCCTTGCCGCCGTAGAGCCGCCGGACGGCGTCGGCGAGACCGCGCTTGACGGGCTTGGGGACGGCGCGCCCGTACCGGGCGGTCCAGTAGGCGAGCAGTTCGCCGGGCTCGTCGGGGCGCCGCAGTACGGAGTCCACGACCTGCCGGTTCGACGGACCGCCGGTCGCGCCGGCGTCCAGGCGGGCCTTGACGTACTCGGCGGCGCCCACGATCGACGCGGTCCGCAGGTTGCCCTCGCCGCGCAGCCAGCCGAGCAGCCCGGCCGTCCAGGACGGGTCGCTCACGGCGAGCTCGCGCACGAGCTTCGCGAACCGGTCGTCACGGTCGTCGCCGGTCTCGTAGAAGGCCTGCTGCGTCACGAAATTGGAGACGGCGAGCAGGAAGAGTTCGGAGCGCGGCTCCCGCTCGCGGCCTCGGCCGCCCTCGTGGGTACGCAGCACGCGGCCGGTCGACGTCACGCGCGACGCCGGCTGCGCCCTGGCGGCCCGGGTGTTGAATCGCGCCATGGTGAATTCCCCCGAATCCAAGTCCTTTTCGGAGGGAGGCGCGACAAAGGAGGGTGCCCGAGGTCGGAACCGGCGACGGGAACATTCGGATGCTCTGCCTTTTGAGCTACATCGACCCGAAGTCGATGACGGGACTCGAACCCGCAACTCTCCGATCAAAGAAGTATCCGCTGCCTGCGCACCGGGCACCCACCAAATGCCGCACCCCCCGAGATCAAGTCGGCGGCGGCCTGGATTCGATCACAACGAAGGAGCCGTCGCCCGCGCACCGGGAGGTGCATGAAGTTGTGGTGTCCAGAGATCAAGGCCGGCGGAACCGACAAGGTGCTCTAACCCCTGAGCTACACCGGCGCGTTGTGCCGGTGACGGGACTCGAACCCGTGACCGCCCCATTATGAGTGGAAGTAGGTCCTGCCTTCGCACCTGGACGTGCATCACTCTAAGCGGGCGGTCCTCGGCCGGGCGAGCGAATTAATCACCGGCGCTTCTGCCGCTTCCACGGACCCGTGATGGCGAGCATGATGCCGGGTTCCTGGATGTTGGCGTACAGGGTCTTCCCGTCGGGCGAGAAGGTGACGCCGGTGAATTCGCTGAACTCCGGCTCGTCCTCGGTGCCGATGTTGAGTTCGTTGCGGGCGATGGGGTAGGTGCGTCCGCTGTCGGTGGCGCCGAACAGGTGCTGCACGCCCTCGCCGTTCTCGGCGATGATCAGGCCGCCGTACGGCGAGACGGTGATGTTGTCCGGACCGTCGAAGGCGCCGTCCCTGGACGGGTCCCGGTTGACGCCGAGCAGGACCTTCAGGGTCAGCGTGCGGCGCCTGGGGTCGTAGAACCAGACCTGGCCGTCGTGCTGGACGGGGCTCTCCTCACGGGCGTACGAGGAGACGATGTAGGCCCCGCCGTCGCCCCACCACATGCCCTCCAGCTTGCGGGCGCGGGTGACCTCGCCCTCCGCGAACTGCTCGCGCACGTCGACGGTCCGCGCGTCGCGGTCGGGTACGTCCACCCAGTCGACGCCGTACACCGTGCCGGTCTTCGTGGCGCGGGAGAGGTCGTCGACGTACCGGCCGCCGGAGTCGTAGCACTTGGGCGCCTGGAGGACACCGGCGTCGTCGGCGAGGGTGCGGAGGGTGCCGGGGCCGTAGCGGAAGCCCTCCGGCGGGGTCCAGCGGTAGAAGAGGCCGTTGGGCTCGTCGGCGTCCTCGGTGAGGTAGGCGTGGCCGCGCTTGGTGTCGATGACGACGGCCTCGTGGTCGTAACGGCCGAAGAACTTCAGCGGCTTGGGGTCGCGGTTGGCGCGCCGGTCGGCGGGGTCGACCTCGAAGACGTAGCCGTGGTCCTTGGTCATGCCGTTCTCGCCGGCCCGGTCGGAGTTCTCCTCGCAGGTGAGCCAGGTGCCCCAGGGGGTGCTGCCGCCGGCGCAGTTGTTGGCGGTGCCGGCGATGCCGACCCACTCGGCGACGCTGCCGTCGGGGCGCACCTCGACGACGGTGCAGCCGCCGGGTGCGGCCGGGTCGTAGACGAGGCCCTCGGTGAGCGGGACGGGGAACTCGACCTCGTCGCGCGGGCCGTCCATCTCGTGGTTGTTGACCAGGAGGGTGCTGCCGCGCGGGCCGGGGAAGGCGGCCGTGCCGTCGTGCTCGGCGGGCGTGAACTCGCCCGACTCCAGCCGGGTCTTACCAGTGTGGGTGAGGACGCGGTAGGTGAACCCGGCGGGCAGGGCGAGGAGTCCGTCCGGGTCCGCGACGAGCGGTCCGTACCCGACCCCGCCGTGCCGCTCCGCCGCTTCCCCGGCGCCTTCGTCCGCGCTCTCGGTGTCGGCGGTCGCGAGGGCGTGGGGCGCGGAGGCGAGGGCGGCCACACTGCCCGCCAGCGCGACACCGGCGCCGGCGATCGCGGACGTTCTGGCGAAGTCCCTGCGGGTGAGCGACATGCTGTCTCCTGTGACGTGGCTGGGCCGTGGAGGGTGGCGGACCTCGTGCGCCCGCCACGCTCCCGCCCATGCCTGAACGCCGGTTGAACACCGAGGGTCACGGAGGTTCTCCCTTCCGTGAACCGCACGGGTCCCGTCGCGGAGCTCAGTTCCCGTGCTGCGACCGCGCCTTGAACGCCGCCTTCCGTGCTTCCTTCGCGATCCTCTTGTCGGGGTGCAGCCGTCCCATGGCCTCCAGCACGTCCGCGGTGGCCGGGTGCTCCACCCGCCAGGCCGTGTCGAAGAAGCCGCTGTGCTGCCGCGCCAGACCCTCCACCAGGGAGCGCAGCTCCTCGGAGTTGCCCTCGGCGGCGAGCTGGGCGGCGACCGTGTCGATGGTCAGCCAGAAGATCAGGGCCTCGGACGGCGGCGGTACGTCGGCCGCCCCGTGCTCGGCCAGCCACACCCGGGCCAGGCCGCCGAGTTCGGGATCGTCCAGCACCTCCCGCAGCGCGGGCTCCGCCGAGGCGCCGACCAGTGACAGCGCCTGCTGGCACCGCAGCCGCCGCAGCGGCGCGCCTTCGTCCGCTCCCCGTGCCGCCGCCAGCAACTCGCGTGCGGAGGCGAGCGGTTCGCGCCGGGCCAGCCACTGCTCGGTCTCCGCGTGGGCGGCGGCCGGCGGAAAGACGGCCGTGCCGTCGAGCAGCGCGTCCGCGCCCTTGTCCACGAGGTCGCCCACCGCGGGCGCCTCGAACCCGGCCTCCAGCAGCCGGGCGCGCAGCCCGTACAGCCCGAGCGGGGTCAGCCGCACCATGCCGTACCGGGAGACGTCGGTGTCGTCGACCGGCGCGGCGGCGGGCTCCTCGTCGGTGTCGGCCATCAGCGCCTCGTCCACCGGCCGGTACTCCACCAGCCCGACCGGCTCCAGCATCCGGAACTGGTCGTCCAGCCGCATCATGGCGTCGGACACCTGTTCCAGGACGTCGTTGGTGGGCTCGGCCATGTCATCGGGCACGATCACCGACGCGGCCAGCCCGGGCAACGGCACCATCGCGCCCTCGACGCCCTCCCCGCCCACGGTCAGCAGGTAGAGATTGCCGAGCACCCCGTCCAGGAACTCCGCCTCGGCCTCCGGGTCCCAGTCCAGCGCGTCGAGATCGAGCTCTCCGGAACCCTCCCCCTCGGCGATGGCGTCGACCAGTCCGCCCAGGTCCGGGACGCTCGCGTCACCGAGCACCGTCTCCAGGGCCGTGAGCCACACCCCGAGCACGTCCTGCGGCGAACCGCCGGTGAGCAGCGCCAGTCCGGCCCCCGCGGCGACGGTCCCCTCCTCCTCGTCGGCCACCTCGACGAGCCCGGCGTCCACGGCGACGCGCCAGGCCTCACCGGCGTCGGCCGCGGCGTCCTCCCCGGTCAGCCCCAGCTCCGCGGCGGCCGCCGGCACCTGCTCGTCGACGAGCCCACCGCCGGCGTCGACCCTGGTGTCCGGTCCGGCCCAGCGGGCGAGCCTGGCGGCCCGGGAGAGCACCGGGGTGGACAGGGCGTCGCGCGCCAGCTCCGCTTCGGGACGCAGCCGCGCAGGCGGCAGGATGGAGCTGTCTGACATCGGCTTTTTCTCCTAGGCCCGTTAACGACTCAGCCGCTCAGCCTAGACGGATTTCCACCCATGCCGCCCGCTTCATCTCCCCTTCAGTCGCCGTACATGGCCGAAACCTTGACAAGTGACCCGGCCTGGCTGGAGATTGACGCGCGTAGAAATGGGCGGGTCATACGTTCCCGGAGGGAATCCCTTGCCGAGCAAGTCGTCCGCGCGCCTCGCCGCGCTCACCGTCGCCGCCGTGTGTTCCGCGGCGTCCACCGTCGTCCTCACGTCGCCCGCGCACGCCGACACCGTGCGCATCCACGACGTCCAGGGCGACACCCGTATCTCGCCGCTGGCGGGCCAGCAGGTCACCGACGTGACCGGCGTCGTCACCGGCATCCGCACCTACGGCTCGTCCCGCGGCTTCTGGATCCAGGACCCCGCCCCGGACGCCGACCCGGCCACCAGCGAGGGCGTCTTCGTCTTCACGAGCTCCACCCCGAAGGGTGTGGCGGTCGGCGACGCCGTCACCGTCTCCGGCACGGTCTCGGAGTACGTCCCCGGCGGCACGTCCTCGGGCAACCAGTCCCTGACGGAGATCACCCGCCCCACGTTCACGGTCACCTCCAGCGGCAACCCGCTCCCGGCCGCCACCACCGTCGACGCCCGCTCCGTCCCCGCCGCCTACACCCCCGCGGGCGACCCCGCCGCAGGCGGCTCGATCAACGCGCTCCCCCTGCGCCCCACCCGGTACGCCCTGGACTTCTACGAGTCCCTGGAGGGCATGAACGTCCAGGTCTCCGACACCCGTGTGGTGGGCGCCACCGACCCGTACACCGAACTCTGGGTCACGGTGAAGCCCCACGAGCACCGCAACCACCGGGGCGGCACGGTCTACGGCTCCTACGACGCCCAGAACACCGGCCGTCTCCAGATCCAGTCGCTGGGCAAGGCGTCCGACTTCCCCGACGCGAACGTCGGCGACACCCTCGCCGGCACCACCGAGGGCCCCCTGGACTACAACCAGTACGGCGGCTACACCCTCGTGGCCGGCAAGCTGGGCACGCTCGAGAGCGCGGACCTCCAGCGCGAGACGACCCGCGAGCAGCGCGGCACCGAACTGGCCGTCGCCACCTACAACGTCGAGAACCTCGACCCCGGCGACGACACCTTCGCCGCCCACGCCGCCGCGATCGTGGACAACCTCAAGTCGCCCGACATCGTGTCCCTGGAGGAGATCCAGGACAACAACGGCGCCACCGACGACGGCACGGTCGCCGCCGACCTGACGATGACCAAGCTGATCGAGGCCATCGAGGCGGCCGGCGGCCCCCGCTACGACTGGCGCTCCGTCGACCCCGCCGACAAGCAGGACGGCGGCGAACCGGGCGGCAACATCCGCCAGGCCTTCCTCTTCAACCCCGCCCGGGTCTCGTTCACCGACCGCGCGGGCGGCGACGCCACCACGGCCACCGACGTCACGAAGGTCCGCGGCAAGGCGGCCCTGACCCTCTCCCCGGGCCGGATCGACCCGGCCTCCGAGGCCTTCGACAACAGCCGCAAGCCCCTCGCCGGCGAGTTCACCTTCCGGGGCCGCACGGTCATCGTCATAGCCAACCACTTCGCGTCGAAGGGCGGCGACCAGGGCCTGACCGCCCAGTACCAGCCCCCGTCCCGCAGCTCGGAGACCCAGCGCCACCTCCAGGCGAAGGCGGTCCACGACTTCACCGCGAAGATCCTCAAGACCCAGAAGAACGCCGACGTGGTGGCCCTGGGCGACATCAACGACTTCGAGTTCTCGGAGACCACCGAGCTCCTCGAAGGCAGGGGCACCCTCTGGTCGGCGATCAAGTCCCTCCCCCGGAGCGAGCGCTACTCGTACGTCTACCAGGGCAACAGCCAGGCCCTGGACCAGATCCTGATCAGCCCGTCGATCCGCCGCGGCACCTTCGCGTACGACAGCGTGCACATCAACGCGGAGTTCCACGACCAGATCAGCGACCACGACCCGCAGGTGCTCCGCTTCCGGCCGTAGCGCACGCGTAGCCGCCCACGGCGGTGAGGGGACAGTACCCCGTCCCCTCACCGCCCCACCCACCGGTCGAGGGCGCCACGCGCCCCTCGGCCGAACGCCGCGCCGCGGGTGGCGCCGCTTCAACAACGATGGCGCCGCACCATCACCGCACCCACGACGACCGCGACCACCGCACCGGCGATCATCACCGGCTTGCGGTACCGCATGCCGGCCTCCCCGGCGTGCGCCGCGCTGCTCCGCATCTGCACGGTCATCGCCCCGGCCCGGTCCCGAAGATCCTCGGCCCGCGCCCGCGCCCTCCCCTTGATGTCCATCTTCCCGGCCAACTCCTCGACGGTGTCGCCGAGTTCGTGCCGGGTCCGCTCGATCTGCCGCCGCAGTTCGTCCGGCCCCTTGGCCCCCCGCCCCGTCGCCGCGGCCTCCGCGTTCGCGTCCACATGGGCCCCCGACCGGGCCCCCGCGCGCCTCACGTCGTGCGTCATCGGTGCGCCCTTCCCTTGATCTCCTCGACATCGGCCTTCACGCTGCCCATGGTCCGCTCGGGTTTGGGCGGCGTGGCCCGGCGCAACTGTCCGCGACCGGCGAGAGCGAGCACACCGGCGATGGCGAACAGCAGCCCCGTGACGATGAGCGCCGCCGCCCACAGCGGCAGCACCAGGTCCAGCGCGGCGACACCCGTACCGGCCAGTGCGAGCAGCCCCGCGTAGCCGAACGCTCCCGCCGCACCCAGCATCCCGCCGCCGCGCCCCGCACGACGCCCCTTCTCCGCCAGTTCCTCCTTGGCGAGGGCCACTTCCTGCCGTGCGAGCCGGGAGATCTGCTCGGTGGCCTGCCCGACGAGCTCACCCACGCTGTGCTCGTCGCGAACCGGCCGTCGCTCCATGGTTCCGGTCACGATGCGCCTCCTCTCGGGTCGGGACCCCGAGTACCCCCACCGCCCCGGCGCTATCCATAAAGCAACGCTTACCCATACCCGACACCACATTTAAGTGGACCTTCACAACCGACCGTCGGACACTACCCCCATGACCTCCAGGACCCCACCCCTCGGCCGCACCCTGTGCGCGATGATCACCCCGTTCACCCCCACCGGCGCACTCGACCTGGACGGCGCCCAGCACCTGGCCGACCACCTGGTCACCCACGGCTGCGACGGCCTGGTCCTCTCCGGAACCACGGGCGAGTCCCCCACCACCACCGACGCGGAGAAGTCGTCCCTCATCAGGGCGGTACGCCAAGCCGTCGGCACCCGGGCGACGATCGTCGCGGGCATCGGCACCCCCGACACCCTCCACACCACGGAACTGGCCCGCGAGGCGGAGAAGGCCGGCGCGGACGCCCTCCTGGTGTCGGCCCCGTACTACAGCAGGCCCCCGCAGGACGCGATCGAGGCCCACTTCCTCGACGTCGCGGAGGCCACGTCCCTCCCCCTCGCCCTGTACGACATCCCGTCCCGCACCGGCGTCCGCATCGAACCGGACACCCTCCTCCGCCTGGCGGAGCACCCCCGCGTCCAGGCGGTCAAGGACTGCTCCTACGACTTCCTGGCCGCCCAGAAGGTCATGTCCCGCACCGGCCTCGCGTACTACGCGGGCTGCGACGAACACAACCTGGCCCTCTACGCCGTCGGCGGCGCCGGCTGTGTCAGCACGGTCGCCAACGTCGTCCCCGGGCACCCGCGCGCCGTGCTGGACGCCTTCGACGCCGGCGAGACGGCCCGCGCGGCGCACCTCCAGCAGCGGATGACCCCCCTCATCGAGGCCGTGATGGCGAACGGCCTCCCCGGCACGGTCACCGCGAAGGCCCTCCTCACCGCCCTGGACCTCCCCGCGGGCCCGCCCCGCCCACCGCTGAGGCCCGCCGACCGGGAGACGACCGACGGGCTCAGAGCGGTGTACGACGGTCTGACGGCCGCCTGACTCACCTCACCGCCGTGCGAACACCGGCTCCCACCGCCCCTTCGTGTCGTCCTTCGGTGACCGGAACCCGCTCAGCGGGACCGTCTTGTCGCTGCCCACGGTGACCAGCACCAGCCGCTGGTGGAACTCGTTGCCGTCGGCACCGATGTCCCAGGCGACGAGCGAGTCGCCGTCGGCCCAGGCCAGCAGTTGCTGCCCGCGGACCTCGGCGACCTGCTTCCCGGTGCGGGAGTCGAGGATCCAGGAGGACGTCTTCCGTGACTTCCCCGCGAAGTCACCGGCGAGCCTGCGCCCGTCCGGCGACAGACCGGCGTCGACGTGCCAGACCCGGTGTGCCTCGCGGGGCGGGGGCGCGACGGCGTCGCCGTCGAGGTCGAAGTAGTCCAGGGGGATCTCCACGGAGATCCGCCCCGCCCAGACGAAGCGGCCGTCGGCGCTGAAGGCGAAGTCCTGGCGCGCGTTGATGAGGCCCGCCGGGCTCAGCGGATCGTCGCCGGTCTCGACCTCGGCCCAGGACCCCGTCCCCGAGGCCACGTCGATGACCTGGAATCCGTTCCGGGACGAGATCTCCCGCGCCTGCCATCCGACCGACCCGTCCGGGTCCTCGGTCCGGTACTGCACATCGGGATTCTCGCCGTACGTCGTCGCCACGAGCCTGCGGCCGTCCGGCGAGAAGGCCAGGCCCGCGGCCCCGGGGTCGACCGGGATCCACCGCTCGACCTCACCGCTGGCGAGGTCGAGCAGCCCGATGCGCCCGGCGGGCAGCTCCCGCTCCAGCACGGCCGCGGTCCTCAGCCCGGGGGCCACGGCGACGAACGACCACCGGTCGTCCTTCTCGTACTTCCCGGTCCCCGGGTCGAGCAGCCAGTAGGTGCGCTCGGAGGTCCTGCGGTCCTCGGCCAGTCGCACCTTCTCGGTGGTGAAGTACGCGGCCATCGCCACCTCCCCGGCGGCCAGCAGGTCCCGCGGCGGCGACTGATCGGCCCGGGCGGTGATCTCGCTCTGCTCCACTCCACCGCCCGAGGGCCGCACCCCCTCCCCGCCGGAGTCCAGCGCGGGCACCCCCACCGAGACCGCGATCACGGCCGCCGTCGCGGCGGCCACGGCGGCGAGCCCGCGCATGCGGCGCCGCCGCCGTGCCGCCAGCACCCGGTCGGCGAACCCCGGGCCGGGCGCCGTCAGTTCCGCCGCCTGTTCACGCAACGCGTCACGCACGAGTTCGTCGACGTTCACGACCGCACCTCCATGGGCGAGTAGTCACCGGACGGCCGTCCCCCGGCCTCGGACGGGCCGAGGGCGCGCAGCTCGGGCGCGAGGGCGCGCAGCCGGGCCAGGGAACGGTGGGTGGTGGACCGTACGGTGCCCACCGAGCAGCCGAGGATGCGGGCCACCTCGGCCTCGGGCAGGTCCTCGAAGTAACGCAGCACCAGCACGGCCCGCTGGCGCGCGGTCAGCCGGGCCAGCGCACCCCGCATCAGCAGACGCAGCTCCGCGTCGGCCGAGGCGGCGTCCCCGCCCGCACCGGGTTCCGGCGGCTCGGCCACGCTGAGTTCCCTCCCGCGCCGTTTCAGCCGCCACCGGCTGATCTGCTGGCGGTAGAGGACCTGCCGTACGTACGCCTCGGGTTCGTCGACGCGGTGCCAGCGTCCCGCCGTCTTGATCAGCGCGTTCTGCAGCAGGTCCTCGCCCGCGTGCCGGTCGCCGCCGCTCAGCAGGACCGCGGTCTTCAGCAGCGCGGGCGACCGGTTCGCCACGAACTCCCGGAAACTCTCCTGCGCCTGGGCATCCATCGTCACCTTCTCTTCCCCCGGGGGCGGGCCCTGTGTCCGCTCCCCGCTCCCCTATGGACGCGCGCGGGTGCCTCCCGCTATGCCACCGCACAGCGGAAACACAAAAAGAGGCGGTCCGGACCGCCGAATCGGCCCTCAGTCCCAGGCGTACCCGTCCCCGAACAGCAGGGTGTGTTCCAGTACGTCCTCCGCGGGGTCGTCGACCTGACCGACGTTGGCGTTGATCAGTCCGACGCGGTGACCGTTGTGGGAGGCCGTGTTGGTCTCGTCCGCGTGTGCGGTGCTGGCCAGTGTGCCGCACAGCATCAGCACGGACGCCACTCCCATCACTCCGACCGCACAGCGGACCACGCCCCACACCCACTCGTTTGTCATCGCCCGTTCGTCCCCATTCCTGTATGTCAGTCGTCCCGGCTTCTGATCGGACCCTGTGTCCACCCGTTCATCTGCCAAAACGACCCCGAAGACACGGGGAGTAACCCGTACGAGGGCGTGCGGGGGTGACGGCCGGCTCAGTTGTGGCTGTGCAGGACCTCGTTCAGACCGCCCCAGACCGCGTTGTTCGGGCGGGCCTCGACCGTGCCGGTGACGGAGTTGCGGCGGTAGAGGATGTGGGAGGCGCCGGACAGTTCACGGGCCTTGACGATCTGGCCGTCGGGCATGGTGACGCGGGTACCCGCGGTGACGTACAGGCCGGCCTCGACCACGCACTCGTCACCGAGGGCGATGCCGACGCCCGCCTCGGCGCCGACCAGGCAGCGCTCGCCGATGGTGATGCGCACGTTGCCGCCGCCGGACAGGGTGCCCATGGTGGAGGCGCCGCCGCCGATGTCGGAGCCGTCGCCGATGACGACACCGGCCGAGATGCGGCCCTCGACCATCGACGTGCCGAGCGTGCCGGCGTTGAAGTTGACGAAGCCCTCGTGCATGACGGTGGTGCCCTCGGCGAGGTGCGCGCCGAGCCGCACCCGGTCGGCGTCGGCGATGCGGACGCCCTTGGGGGCGACGTAGTCCGTCATGCGGGGGAACTTGTCGACGGACGTCACGGCCAGGTGCAGGCCCTCGGCACGGGCGTTGAGCCGCACCTTCTCGAGGTCGTCCACGGCGACCGGGCCCAGCGAGGTCCAGGCGACGTTGGCGAGGAAGCCGAAGATGCCGTCCAGGTTCTGGCCGTGCGGCCGGACCAGGCGGTGCGAGAGCAGGTGCAGGCGCAGGTAGACGTCGTGCGCGTCGACCGGCTTCTCGGCCAGCGACGAGATGACCGTACGGACCGCGACCACCTCGACGCCCCGGCGGGCGTCCGGGCCGACCGCCGCGGTGGCCCCGCCGCCCAGGAGTTCCGCGGCCTGCTCGGCGGAGAGCCGCTCGGTGCCGGACGGGCCGGGCTCGTCGGCCAGGACGGGGGCGGGGAACCAGGTGTCGAGGACGGTGCCGTCGGCGGCGATGGTGGCGAGGCCGGCGGCCACCGCGCCGGAGGTGCTGTGAGCAGTCGTGTCGGTCATGAGGGCAACCTAACCAACCGGTGGCCACGGACGCGAACCGGTGCGGACCTCGTCTCGGCGTGCGGTCCGCGCGGGCGGCCCGCCCCGCCGGCCGGCACCGGTCAGTGCGCCCCGCCCAGGTTGAGCACCACCACTCCGGCGATGATCAGCGCGATGCCGCCGGCCTTGGCGACGGTGAGTCCCTCGCCCAGGAACATCGTGCCGATCACCGCGATGGCGGCCGTCCCGACCCCCGACCAGATGGCGTACGCCGTTCCGACCGACAGGGTCCTCAGGGTCTGCGCGAGCAGCGCGAACGCCACCAGGTACCCGGCGACGGTGACGACCGAGGGCCACAGCCGGGTGAACCCCTCGCTGTACTTCATGGCGGTCGTCCCGACCACTTCCGCTGCGATGGCTCCGGCGAGCAGTGCGTACCCCATGACGGCCGATCGTAGCCAGGGACGACCGCACGCGAAGCGGCCCCCGGCTTCACCTCGCACCGGGGGCCACTCGTCGAACCGCTCGCTCAGACGTTGAAGCCCAGCGCCCGCAGCTGCTCACGGCCGTCGTCCGTGATCTTGTCGGGGCCCCACGGCGGCATCCAGACCCAGTTGATGCGCAACTCGCTGACCAGACCGTCCGTGGCGGACTTGGCCTGGTCCTCGATGACGTCCGTCAGCGGGCAGGCCGCGGAGGTCAGGGTCATGTCGACGGTCGCCACATTGGAGTCGTCGACGTGGATGCCGTAGATCAGGCCCAGGTTGACGACGTCGATGCCCAGCTCGGGGTCGACGACGTCCATCAGGGCCTCGCGGAGCTCCTCCTCCGAGGCCGGCTTCATCTCCACGGTCTCGCTCATGCCGTTGTCCTTTCGGCGTCGGCGCCCAGCGCCTGGGCCGTCGCGTCCTTCCACGCCATCCAGCTGAGGAGGGCGCACTTCACCCGGGCCGGGTACTTGGAGACCCCGGCGAACGCGACCGCGTCCTCCAGGACCTCCTCCATCGCGTCGTCGGGCTCGATCTTCCCCTTGGACTGCATCAGTTCCAGGAAGGTCGCCTGGATCTTCTGCGCCTCGGCCAGGTCCTTGCCGACCAGCAGGTCGTTCAGCACGGAGGCGGAGGCCTGGCTGATGGAACAGCCCTGCCCCTCGTAGCTGACGTCGCTGATCGTCGTGCCGTCGTACTTCACGCGGAGCGTGATCTCGTCGCCGCACGTCGGGTTGACGTGGTGCACCTCGGCGTCGCCGTCCCTCAGACCACGCCCGTGCGGGTTCTTGTAGTGGTCCAGGATGACGTCCTGGTACATGGAGTCCAGCTTCACGCCTCAGCCCCTCATCCGAAGAAGTTCCGTACGTGCTCCAGGCCGTCGACCAGTGCGTCGATCTCGGCCGGCGTGGAGTACAGATAGAACGACGCTCGCGTGGTCGCAGGAATTCCGTACCGCAGGCAGACGGGGCGGGCGCAGTGATGACCCACGCGGACCGCGATGCCCTGTTCGTCGAGGACCTGGCCCACGTCGTGCGGGTGGATGTCGCCGAGCGTGAACGAGATCGCCGCTCCCCGGTCCTCGGCCGTGGCGGGGCCGATGATGCGCAGGTCCGGGACCTCGGCCAGGCGCTTGACCGCGTACTCGGTGATGGCGTGCTCGTGGGCGAGGATCTTGTCCATGCCGATGGCCGACAGGTAGTCGATCGCCGCGCCGAGACCGACCGCCTGGGCGATCGGCGGGGTGCCCGCCTCGAACTTGTGCGGGGCCGGCGCGTAGGTCGACGAGCTCATCGACACGGTCTCGATCATCTCGCCGCCGCCGAGGAACGGAGGCAGGTCCTCCAGCAGCTCCTGGCGGCCCCAGAGCACGCCTATGCCGGTCGGGCCGCACATCTTGTGGCCGGTGAAGGCCACGAAGTCGGCCTGGAGGGCCTGGACGTCCATGGGCATGTGCGGCGCGGCCTGGGAGGCGTCGATGCAGACCAGCGCGCCGACCTCCTGGGCGCGGCGCACGATCGCCTCGACCGGGTTGACCGTGCCCAGGATGTTGGAGACCAGCACGAAGGAGACGATCTTCGTCTTCTCGGTGATGACCTCGTCGATGTTGGACAGGTCGAGCCGGCCGTCGTCGGTGAGGCCGAACCACTTCAGCTTCGCGCCCGTGCGCTGCGCGAGCAGCTGCCACGGCACGATGTTGGAGTGGTGCTCCATCTCCGTGATGACGATCTCGGTCTCGTGGTCCACCCGGTAGGGCTCGTCGGCCCAGCCGAGCATGTTGGCCACGAGGTTGAGCGACTCGGAGGCGTTCTTGGTGAAGATCACCTCGTCGCGCGAGGGCGCGTTGATGAACTCCGCGACCTTGTCGCGCGCGCCCTCGTACAGCGCCGTGGCCTCCTCGGCGAGCACATGCACACCGCGGTGGACGTTGGCGTTGTAGCGCTCGTAGTACTCGCTCAGGGCGTCCAGCACCTGGCGCGGCTTCTGGCTGGTCGCCGCGTTGTCCAGGTACACGAGCTTCCGCCCGTCGTGGACCTGCCGGTCCAGGATGGGGAAGTCCTTGCGGATCGCCTCGGTGTCGAGGAGGCCCGGCAGCTGTGTCACTCGGATGCGCCACCCTTCACGTATGCCTCGTAGCCCTCGTTCTCCAGCTTGTCCGCGAGCTCGGGGCCGCCGGACTCGACGATGCGGCCGCCGGCGAACACATGGACGTGGTCGGGCTTGATGTAGCGCAGGATGCGCGTGTAGTGCGTGATCAGCAGGGTGCCGACCTCGCCGGACTCGCGGACGCGGTTGACGCCCTCGGAGACGATGCGCAGGGCGTCGACGTCCAGACCGGAGTCGGTCTCGTCGAGGATCGCGATCTTCGGCTTGAGCAGCTCGAGCTGGAGGATCTCGTGGCGCTTCTTCTCACCGCCGGAGAAGCCCTCGTTGACGTTGCGCTCGGCGAAGGCGGGGTCCATGTTGAGGCGCTCCATGGCCTCCTTGACCTCCTTCACCCAGGTGCGCAGCTTGGGGGCCTCGCCGCGGATCGCGGTGGCTGAGGTGCGCAGGAAGTTGGAGACGGAGACGCCGGGGACCTCGACCGGGTACTGCATGGCGAGGAACAGGCCGGCGCGGGCGCGCTCGTCGACGGACATCTCCAGGACGTCCTCACCGTCGAGGGTGACGGCGCCGCCGGAGATCGTGTACTTGGGGTGACCCGCGAGCGCGTAGGCGAGGGTCGACTTGCCCGAGCCGTTGGGGCCCATGATGGCGTGCGTCTCGCCCTGCTTCACGGTGAGGTCGACGCCCTTGAGGATCTCCTTCGTGGCGTTGTCGGCCTCGACGGTGACGTGCAGGTCTCGGATTTCAAGCGTTGCCATGGGTGCCTCAGGACTCCTGGGTGAGGGAGACGAGCACGTCGTCCCCTTCGATCTTTACGGGGTATACGGGGACGGGGCGCGTCGCCGGAAGGGCGTCGGGCTTGCCGGAACGGAGGTCGAAACGCGAGCCGTGCAGCCAGCACTCGATGTGGCAGTCGTCCACCTCGCCCTCCGCGAGGGAGACGTTCGCGTGCGAGCAGATGTCGTGGATCGCGAACACCTCCCCCTCGGTCTGCACGAGGGAGACCGGCGTGCCGTCGAGTTCCACCCGCTTCGGGGTGTCCTCCTCCAGCTCGCTCAGCCCGCAGGCGCGTACGAAGGTCATGCGACCGCCGCCTCCAGCTCCTCCTCGATCTTGGCGATCAGGCGCTCCTCGATGTCCGGGACGCCGATCTGCTGGACGAGTTCGGCGAAGAAGCCGCGGACCACCAGACGGCGGGCGTCCTGCTCGGCGATGCCTCGGGCCATCAGGTAGAAGAGCTGCTCGTCGTCGAAGCGGCCGGTCGCGGAGGCGTGGCCGGCGCCGACGATCTCGCCGGTCTCGATCTCCAGGTTGGGCACGGAGTCGACGCGGGCGCCGTCGGTGAGGACCAGGTTGCGGTTCATCTCGTAGGTGTCGGTGCCCTCGGCCTTGGCCTCGATGAGCACGTCACCGATCCACACGGCGTGCGCGTCGTCGCCCTGGAGCGCGCCCTTGTAGGCGACGTTCGACTTGCAGTGCGGGACGTTGTGGTCGACCAGGAGGCGGTGCTCCTGGTGCTGGCCGGCGTCGGTGAAGTACAGGCCGTACAGCTCGGCCTCGCCGCCGGGGCCGGCGTAGACGACGCGCGGGTGGAGGCGGACCACGTCGCCGCCGAAGGTGACGACGACCGACTTGAAGGAGGCGTCGCGGCC
The DNA here is from genome assembly GCF_019049255.1 of Streptomyces sp. AC558_RSS880. GTDB lineage: Bacteria > Actinomycetota > Actinomycetes > Streptomycetales > Streptomycetaceae > Streptomyces. The sequence continues at coordinate 143,983 of NZ_JAGMUJ010000161.1, forward strand.
GACGAGGGCGTTGTGCTGGCCCACGTGGACGGCCTTGTCGTCCCAGTCCTGGACGGAGACGACGGTCAGCTTGGCGCCGTCGCCGAGGACGTACTCGACGCCTGCGGCGAGCACCGCGTCACCGGTGTGGTCGATGACCACGACCGCCTCGGCGAAGGCGCCGAGCTCGATCACCTGGTGGGCGTAGGCGGTGCCGCCCTCGCCGTGCACCGCGATGCGGATCGGCTCGGTGAGGACGGTCTCCTTCGGCACGGTCACGACCGAGGCCCGCTCGAAGGCGGAGTACGCCTGGGCGGCGACGCGGTCCACCGGGGCGCCGGCGCGGCCGAGCCGCGCGTCGTCGCGGCCGACGGTCTCGACGGTGACGCCCTCGGGCGCCTCGACGGTGACCTTGACGCCCCCGTCGGTGGCGGTGGCGGTGCCGTCGTGCAGGCCGCGCAGCCGCTCCAGCGGGGTGAACCGCCACTCCTCCTCACGGCCGTGGGGGACGGGGAAGTCCGCCACGTCGAAGGACGGGGGCGCGCTCATCCGGGTGGCGACGGTCGACTCGGCGGCGACCGCGATCGAGCCCGCGGTGGTGGAACCCACGGGGATGTTCTGAGCCTCAGCCATGGCTGTCGTAGTGCTCGCTTTCCTTTGCTTAAGGGGCTTGACGGAACGGCGTGGTGCTAGCCGACCGCGCCTTCCATCTGCAGCTCGATCAGCCGGTTGAGCTCGAGCGCGTACTCCATCGGCAGTTCCTTGGCGATCGGCTCGACGAAGCCGCGCACGATCATCGCCATCGCCTCGAACTCGCTCAGGCCTCGGCTCATCAGGTAGAAGAGCTGGTCCTCGGAGACCTTGGAGACGGTCGCCTCGTGGCCCATGGACACGTCGTCCTCGCGGACGTCCACGTAGGGGTAGGTGTCCGAGCGGGAGATGGTGTCGACGAGCAGCGCGTCGCAGAGCACGTTGGACTTGGAGCCCGGGGCCCCCTCGCCGATCTCGATCAGACCGCGGTAGGAGGTGCGGCCACCGCCGCGCGCCACCGACTTGGAGACGATGTTGGACGAGGTGTTCGGGGCCATGTGGACCATCTTGGCGCCCGCGTCCTGGTGCTGGCCCTCGCCGGCGAAGGCGATGGACAGCGTCTCGCCCTTGGCGTGCTCGCCCATCAGGTAGACGGCCGGGTACTTCATCGTCACCTTGGAGCCGATGTTGCCGTCGACCCACTCCATGGTCGCGCCCTCGTAGGCCACGGCGCGCTTGGTGACCAGGTTGTAGACGTTGTTCGACCAGTTCTGGATGGTCGTGTAGCGGCAGCGGGCGTTCTTCTTGACGATGATCTCGACGACCGCGGAGTGCAGCGAGTCGCTCTTGTAGATCGGGGCGGTGCAGCCCTCGACGTAGTGCACGTAGGCACCCTCGTCGACGATGATCAGGGTCCGCTCGAACTGGCCCATGTTCTCGGTGTTGATCCGGAAGTAGGCCTGGAGCGGGATCTCGACGTGCACGCCCGGCGGGACGTAGATGAAGGAGCCGCCGGACCACACCGCGGAGTTCAGCGACGCGAACTTGTTGTCGCCGACCGGGATGACCGTGCCGAAGTACTCCTTGAAGAGCTCCGGGTGCTCCTTCAGGGCGGTGTCGGTGTCGAGGAAGATGACGCCCTGCTCCTCCAGGTCCTCGCGGATCTGGTGGTAGACGACCTCCGACTCGTACTGGGCGGCGACACCGGCGACGAGGCGCTTCTTCTCGGCCTCCGGGATGCCCAGCTTGTCGTAGGTGTTCTTGATGTCCTCGGGCAGGTCCTCCCAGGACTCCGCCTGCTTCTCCGTGGACCGCACGAAGTACTTGATGTTGTCGAAGTCGATGCCGGAGAGGTCGGAGCCCCAGTTCGGCATGGGCTTCTTCTCGAACAGGCGCAGGCCCTTGAGGCGGAGCTTGGTCATCCACTCCGGCTCGTCCTTCTTCGCGGAGATGTCCCGGACGACTTCCTCGTTCAGGCCGCGGCGCGCCGACGCACCGGCCTCGTCACGGTCGGCCCAGCCGTATTCGTAGTTGCCCAGACCCTCCAGCTCGGGGTGGGCAGTCTCCGTGGGGAGAGTCATGCGGGGTTCCTCCCGGACGTGCTTTCAGATGCGTGGTGGGAAATCTTGGGGATGAACGTCGTGCAGACGCCGTCGCCGTGCGCGATGGTGGCCAGTCGCTGCACATGCGTACCGAGAAGCTCGGCGAAAAATTCCGTCTCGGCCTCGCACAGCTGCGGAAACTTCTCGGCGGCGTGGGCGACCGGGCAGTGGTGCTGGCAGAGCTGCTCACCGACCGGCGCGCTGCGCGCAGTCGCAGCGTACCCGTCCGCGCTGAGGGCCTTGGCCAGGGCTTCCGTCCGGTCCTCGGGGGCCGCGGCCTCGACCGCCTTGCGGTACGCGTCCGCCTGGGCGGCGATCCGGGCGCGGGCGAACGCGGCGATCGCCTCGTCGCCGCCCTCCCGCTCACCGATCCACCGCAGGGCGTCCACGGCCAGTGTGTCGTACGACTGGTCGAAGGCGTCCCGCCCGCAGTCGGTGAGGGCGAACACCTTGGCCGGGCGCCCGCGCGTGCGCGCGCCGTAGACGCGCCGCTCGCGTGCTTCCACGACGTTGTCGGCGGCCAGCGCGTCCAGGTGCCGGCGTACGGCCGCCTGGGTGAGGCCGAGCCGCTCGGCGAGTTCGGCGACGGTCGACGGGCCGTGGTCCAGGACGGAGCGGGCGACGCGGTTGCGGGTGGACCGCTCACCGGTTGCCAGTTCCTCGTGGGGAGCCTCGCCAACGTTTTTCACAACGCCATTGTTGCGTAATTCATCCGAGCCGGGCAAGCCGCGCCCGGACGGCCCGAAAGTGCGCTGCATCACTTAGGCATACCTAACGTGACCTGCGGAAACGATCTTTGATCGATCAAACCGGTGGCGTCCGGCGGCGTCCTCGGGGACACTCCCGGACCATGCCCACACCCCCTCCGACCGGCCCTCTTGTCACCCGCGACACCCTCACCGCGCAGCTGCGCGAGCTCGGTGTGCGCCCCGGCGAGACCCTCCTCGCGCACACCTCGCTCAGCTCCCTGGGCTGGGTCAACGGCGGACCGGTCACGGTCGTCCGGGCGCTGCTGGACACGCTGGGTCCGGACGGCACGCTGGTGGTCCCCACCCAGTCCGGCGACCTCTCCGACCCGGCGCTGTGGCAGGCACCGCCGGTGCCCGAGGAGTGGTGGGAGACCGTCCGGGCGACCATGCCCGCCTACGACCCGCCGACCACGCCCTCGCGCGGGGTCGGGGTGATCCCGGAGACCGTACGGACCTGGCCGGGCGCGGTGCGAAGCGCGCACCCCCAGACGTCGTTCGCGGCGGTCGGCGCCCGCGCGGCGGAGATCACGGCAGGGCACGCGCCCGACTGCCGCCTCGGCGAGCGGAGCCCGCTGGCCGCGCTGGAGCGGCTCGGCGCGCGGGTGCTGCTGCTCGGCACCGGGTACGACACCTGCACCGGCTTCCACCTCGCCGAGTACCGCGTCCCGTCCCCGCTCGTCGAGGTGGGCCGCCCCGGCCCGGACGGCTGGGAGACGGTCACCGAGGTGTCGATCACCTCCGAGCGCTTCGACGAACTGGGGCACGACTTCGAACGGGACCGTCCCGTCGTGCGCGGCCGGGTCGGGGCGGCCGAGGCGCGGCTGTTCCCCCTGGCGGACGCGGTGGCCTACGCCGAGCGCTGGCTGCCGGTCCACCGCCCCCGTGAGGAGGGGATCCAGCACCCCGCGGTCTGAGGCCCCGGTCGCCTCCCTAGACTCGTGACCCATGCGAAGTGAGCCCGTGGTCCAGGTGCAGGCCCTGGTGAAGCGGTACGGCACGAAGACCGCGGTGGACGGCCTCGACCTGGTGGCCCGGCAGGGCGTGACCGCCGTGCTCGGCCCCAACGGGGCGGGCAAGACGACCACGGTCGAGACCTGCGAGGGGTACCGGCGGCCGGATTCCGGCACGGTGCGCGTCCTGGGCCTCGACCCGGTGAAGCAGTCCGCGGCGCTGCGGCCCCGCGTCGGGGTGATGCTCCAGTCCGGCGGCGTCTACTCGGGCGCGCGGGCGGACGAGATGCTCCGGCACGTGGCGAAGCTGCACGCGCATCCGCTGGACGTGGACGCGCTGATCGAGCGCCTCGGGCTCGGCTCCTGCGGCCGTACGACGTACCGGCGGCTCTCCGGCGGCCAGCAGCAGCGGCTCGCCCTCGCCATGGCCGTGGTGGGGCGCCCGGAGCTGGTGTTCCTGGACGAGCCAACCGCCGGCCTCGACCCGCAGGCCCGCCGCGCCACCTGGGACCTGGTCCGGGATCTGCGCGCGGACGGCGTCTCCGCCATCCTCACCACCCACCACATGGACGAGGCCGAGCAGCTCGCCGACGACGTGGCGATCATCGACGCCGGCCGGGTGATCGCCCAGGGCTCCCCCGAGGAGCTGTGCAAGGGCGGCGCCGAGAACACGCTCCGCTTCTCCGGACGGCCGGGGCTGGACGTGACGTCCCTGCTGAAGGCGCTGCCCGCCGACTCCTCGGGCGCCGAGGTGGCCCCGGGCTCGTACCGGATCGTCGGCCGGGTCGACCCGCAGCTGCTCGCCACGGTGACGTCCTGGTGCGCGCAGCACGGGGTGATGCCGGACCGGATCTCGGTGGAACGGCACACCCTCGAAGATGTCTTTTTGGAGCTCACCGGCAAGGAGCTGCGCTCGTGACGGCCACCGGCACCTACTCACCGAAGCCGGGCGCGGCACCCCTGGCCCGCATGATCGCCGCGCAGGCCGCGCTCGAGACGAAGATGCTGCTGCGCAACGGCGAGCAGCTGCTGCTGACGGTGATCATCCCCACGCTGCTGCTGGTGCTGTTCAGCACCGTGGACGTCGTGGACACCGGAGAGGGCGAGGCGGTGGACTTCCTCGCCCCGGGCGTCCTCGCGCTCGCGGTGATGTCGACGGCGTTCACCGGGCAGGCCATCGCGACCGGCTTCGAGCGCCGGTACGGCGTGCTGAAGCGACTGGCCTCGTCACCGCTGCCGCGCTGGGGCCTGATGACCGCGAAGACGCTGTCGGTGCTGGTCACCGAGGTCCTCCAGGTGATCCTCGTGACGGTGATCGCCCTCGCGCTCGGCTGGTCCCCGCAGGGCGACCCCTTCTCCGTGTTCCTGCTGCTGGTCCTCGGCACCGCCGCCTTCTCCGGGCTCGGCCTGCTGATGGCGGGCACCCTGAAGGCCGAGGCGACGCTCGCCGCCGCCAACCTGGTGTTCCTGCTGCTGCTCGTCGGCGGCGGGGTGGTCGTACCGCTGGACAGGTTCCCGGACGCGGCGCAGGACGTGCTGGGCCTGCTGCCGATCTCCGCGCTGTCGGAGGGTCTGCGGGACGTGCTCCAGCACGGGGCCGGAACACCGTGGGGCAGCCTCGGGATCCTCGCCGTGTGGGCGGTCGCGGGTCTCGCGGCGGCCGGGCGGCTCTTCCGCTGGGAGTAGTGGGCCGGGGGCACCCCCTCCGGGGAGGCACCCCGCGAACGCCGGGGCGCGCGGCCTCCCCCGGCCAGGACGGACCCTCGTGAAAGCGTGCACAAGCGGCGTCCTACGATGGGACGCGTGCCAAACGTGACCCGCGCCGACGCCCAGGCGGCCCTGCGCAACCCGCTCGCCTTCATCGCCGCACGCTGGACCCCGGATCCCCGGACCGTCCGGCGGGCGGCCCTCACCGCGCTCGTCATGGCGGTCGTCATCGTGGTCACCGGCGGTGCCGTACGGCTGACCGGCTCCGGCCTGGGCTGCCCGACCTGGCCCAAGTGCACCGACGACTCGCTCACCACGACCAGCGAGATGGGCCTGCACGGCGTCATCGAGTTCGGCAACCGCCTGCTGACGTACGTGCTGTGCGCCGCCGTCGGCTGGGCGATCATCGCCGCCCGCTCGGAGAAGCCGTACCGGCGCGGCCTGACCCGGCTGGGCTGGGCGCAGTTCTGGGTCGTCATGGGCAACGCGATCCTCGGTGGCATCGTGGTCCTCGTCGGCCTGAACCCGTACACGGTCGCGGCGCACTTCCTGCTCTCCACCGCGCTGATCGCGGTCGCCACGGTGATGTGGCAGCGCACCCGGGAGGGCGACGCGGAGCCCCGGCCGCTGGTCGGCAAGGCCGTGCAGCAGCTGGTGTGGTCCATGGTGGCCGCCTCCGCGCTGCTGATCGCGGTCGGCACGGTGGTCACCGGCGCGGGCCCGCACGCGGGCGACTCCAGCGACGTCCCGCGGATGCCGCTCGACTGGGAGACGGTCAGCAAGCTGCACGCCGTACTGGCGTGGATCGTGGTGACGCTGACGTTCGCCCTGTGGTTCGTCCTGAAGGCGGTCGACGCCCCCGAGGGGCCCCTGGCCCGTACCCGCGAGCTGTTCCTGATCCTGCTCGCGCAGGGTGCCATCGGCTACGTCCAGTACTTCACCGACCTCCCCGAGGTCCTGGTCGGCCTGCACATGTTCGGCTCGTGCGTGATGTGGATCTGGGTGCTGCGCGTGCTGCTGTCGCTGCGCGAGCGCCCGGAGGCGACGGCCCCGGCCGTACCGGCTGCTCAGGAGCCCGCCACCAGCGCGTCGATCGCCGGTCCCAGGTAGTCCCGGGTCAGCCGGGCCCGGCGGGCGGTCCACTCCTCGGCGGGCGGCGCGGCATCGCCGTAGCGCCGCCTCCGGACGTCCTCGACGACCTCGCCGGGCGCACCGAGGCCGGGCAGGACGTCCAGGGCCTCCCGCTTGGTGATCAGGCGGCCCTCGCGGAGGGTGACGGTGGCGCGGGCGAAGGTCAGCAGGCCCAGGTCGACCCACACGTCCTGGGTCCAGTTGGCGGCCCGGTCCACCTCCCGCCGCCAGTAGTCGCGCTGGTCGCGCACCACGAAGGCGGCGAGTTCGCCGTCCGGCACCGGCGGCAGTGCGTCCGCGGGCGGCACCCCGTGCAGGACCCGGCCGAAGGCGTGCAGCTCGGTCCGGGTGACCGGGGTGACGGGGCGCTTGAAAAGCTGCTCGTGCGCCCAGGTCAGGTGGCGCCGCCCGGCGCCCGCCGCGGTGTCCGGCGTCAGGTAGGTGCAGTGCAGCCGGTCGGCGAGCGGCTCGGCCCGCAGCCGCGCGTGCAGCAGCGCGACGCGCCACACCGTCCGGGCCGTGACCGGGTGGTCCAGGACCGCGATCACGTCCAGGTCGCTGCGGCCCTCCACGTAGTCGCCGCCGGCCAGTGAGCCGTGCGCCCACACGGCGACGGGGGTGAGCGGCGCCAGGCCGGTGAGGAAGCGGTCGAGCAGGGCGTCGGTCGGCATCCGCCCAGTCTTCACGCCTCAGCGCAGTCCGTACACCCGGCCCGCGTTCCCCGAGGCGATCAGACCGGCCACCCGCTGCGCGTCGTCCAGCGACCACGCGCCCTCGGCGACCCAGGTGCCGAGCACCCGGCCGAGGGCCTCGCGGAACAGATGGGCGCCGACCACGTGCAGCTCGGGGAGGCCGCGGGCGCCGCTGGAGAAGAGGATCTTGCCGAAGGGGGCGAGTTCCAGGATCTCCGCGAGGACGGTCGCCGCGCGGGCACCGGTGCGGACCAGGGCGGCGCCGCAGTCGGCGTAGACGTGCGGGAAGACGCCGGCGAGGTGGGCGGCGTGGCGGTGGTACGGGTAGCCGTGCAGCAGCACGAGGTCGGTGCCGAGACCGGCGGTGGCCCGGACGAAGTCGGCGAGCAGGACCGGGTCGGTGCGGTCGATGCGGGCGCCCGGTGCGGCGAGACCGGCGTGGAGCTGGACGGGCCGGCCCGAGGCGACGGCGATCCACAGCAGATGCCGGAGCAGCACGGGGTCGCTCAGTTCGTCCCCGGCCCGGCGTGCGGCCAGCCAGCGCCCCGCCGCGCCGCGTACCTCGCCCGGTCCGGGCGGCTCGGGGGCGAGCGCCAGGCCGTGCCGTACGCCGGCGACGGAGGTGAAGGCGACGGCGTGCGCGGCGGCGCCGTGCACGGACTCGGCGAGGTTGGCGAGGAAGGACTCGACGGTGCCGGAGGTGTCGGCGACCTGTTCGGCGAGCTGTTCCAGGCGGACGATCTCGTGTGCCTCGGCGTCCCCGGCCATGCCCAGCTCGGTGGGTCCGGTGAGGTCGCCGGGCAGCCCGGTGTCGACGAGGTAGGCGGTGATGCCGCTGCCGCGCAGCAGCCGGCGCCCGGCCTCGAGCACGCCGAGTTCACGGCGCCGGGCGAGGTACCGGGCGGGCGGGCAGTGCGGCTCCAGACCGAGCAGGGGCGGGCACCAGCGGCGTACGGCGAAGCCGGTCTGGGTGTCGAAGAGGGTGGTGCCGGGGGCGGGTGGGCCCTCGGTGCGGGCGAGCTGGGCCTCGAAGGTGCCGAGGCCCAGTTCCGTGCGGAGCACTCCGTGGCAGTGCTGGTCCACGAGTGAGGGTGTTTCGATCATCCGGAGCTCCCCCGGGACGGGACCGTGTGTCGGTGCTTCACCCGTCCTAACGGGTGAACCCCGGAAGAGGTCGCGCGTCTGCCGGGTGCGGGCCGTCCGTGATCGATCGCACCCACGCGGCGGAGCCGCACACCGGTGCGCCCCCGCGCCCCGGGCCGGCTGCCGCTCAGCCGTTGGACGGGCCGCCGACCTGGATGCCCGCCATGCGGCTCCACTCGTACGGGCCCGTCCTCACCTTCGACGCGAACTCGCCGTCGAAGTTCTCGTGGACGGTGATGCCCGCCTTCTCGACGGCCTTCTCGGCGATCTCCACGGACGGGGCGAACACGTCGCCCCAGTCGCCGTCCTCGCCGACGAGGACGATGCGGGCGCCGCGCTGTCCGAGGTACGCGACCTGGCCCTCGGCGCCGCCGTGCGCCTTGGCGAAGCCGCTGATCTGCTTGGCGAGCCGGGCCGCCTTCTGCTCGGCCTTCGGGTCCACCTGCTGCGTGTCTGCCATGACCAGGATGCTACCGACGGGTAGATCGAACGGCGACGGGCGGGGTCCGTGGCCTTGGCCACGTGCCCCGCCCGATCGGCGTGTGAAGAGCGGTTACCGCAGGAACGGGTCCACCGCGACGGCCACGAAGAGCAGCGACACATAGGTGATGGACCAGTGGAACAGGCGCATCTCCTTCAGCTTGCCGCCCGTCACCTCGGCCTTCGCGCGGTTCAGCAGGGCGTGCGCCTCCCACAGCCACCAGCCGCCCGCCGCCAGGGCGACCGCCGTGTAGAACCAGCCGGTGTAGCCGAGCGGGGTGAGCAGCAGCGACACCGCGACCATGACCCAGCTGTAGAGCACGATCTGCTTGGCGACCGTCTTGTTGCCGGCGATGACCGGCAGCATCGGCACGCCGACGCGCGCGTAGTCGTCCTTCACCTTCATGGACAGCGGCCAGTAGTGCGGCGGCGTCCAGAAGAAGATGACGAGGAAGAGGATGACCGGCGCCCACGACAGCGAGTCGGTGACCGCGGACCAGCCGATCAGCACCGGCATGCAGCCGGCGATGCCGCCCCACACGATGTTCTGCGACGTACGCCGTTTGAGGATCATCGTGTAGACGACGACGTAGAAGAGGAGTGCGCCGAGGGAGAGCCACGCGGACAGCCAGTTGACGGTCAGCCCGAAGAGCAGGGTCGACACGACCGCCAGGGTGATGCCGAAGGCCAGGCACTCGCGCGGGCTGACCATGCCGGTCACCAGCGGACGCTGCGAGGTGCGGTCCATCAGCGCGTCGATGTCGCGGTCGATGTACATGTTCAGCGCGTTGGCGCCGCCCGCCGACAGGTAGCCGCCGACACAGGTCAGCAGCACCAGCGTCAGGTCGGGCACCCCCTGCTGCGCCAGGAACATCACCGGGACGGTGGTGATGAGCAGCAGCTCGATGATCCGCGGCTTGGTGAGAGCCACGAATGCCATCACACGGGCCCCGAACGGCCGATGGGCAGGGCTCTGACTCGTCCCCAGCACCCCCGCTGGACGGGATTCAACGGCCGTCACGCACACCCCTACAGAGATTCCAGCAAGCCTCCCCGTGTGAAGCGGGGGTAAAGGCTCGCGCGTACCACGCCACTGTAGACGTTGCCCAGTCCCGGACATTCGCGGGGGTCCGCTCGTGTTGGAAGACCCCCTCCGAGGTGCACCTCGAAGCTCGATTGAGCACCCGGATGAGCGGCTCCGTATTCATCTGCCGAATGGGGAAAACGGACCGGTCAGGAGGCGGATCCACGGGAGCGCCCGCACTCTGGAACGACCTGGAAAAAGGCACGTCCTACGGGGGTAGGCTCGACCTCGCCGGTGGGCAGTCACCGGCCGTCCGAATCCATGTGGAGAGGAGCCCTGACTCAGGGTGAGCACCAAGCCGACCACCACAGACCTCGAGTGGACCGAGTTGGACCAGCGGGCCGTCGACACCGCCCGCGTCCTGGCCGCCGATGCCGTACAGAAGGTCGGTAACGGCCATCCTGGTACGGCGATGAGCCTGGCGCCTGCCGCCTACACCCTCTTCCAGAAGGTGATGCGGCACGACCCGGCGGATGCCGACTGGGTCGGGCGCGACCGTTTCGTGCTGTCCGCCGGCCATTCGTCCCTGACCCTCTACACCCAGCTGTACCTGGCCGGCTTCGGCCTGGAGCTGGACGACCTGAAGGCGTTCCGCACCTGGGGCTCGAAGACGCCGGGCCACCCGGAGTACGGGCACACCACGGGCGTGGAGACCACGACCGGCCCGCTGGGCCAGGGTGTCGCCAACGCCGTGGGCATGGCGATGGCCGCGCGTTACGAGCGCGGTCTGTTCGACCCGGAGGCCGCCCCGGGGGAGTCGCCCTTCGACCACTTCGTCTATTGCATCGCCGGTGACGGCTGCCTCCAGGAGGGCATCTCCGCCGAGGCGTCCTCGCTGGCCGGGCACCAGAAGCTGGGCAACCTGGTGCTGCTGTGGGACGACAACCACATCTCCATCGAGGGTGACACGGAGACGGCCGTCTCCGAGGACGTCGTCAAGCGGTACGAGGCCTACGGCTGGCACGTCCAGCGGGTGGCCCCGAAGCCGGACGGCGACCTGGACCCGAACGCGATCTACGACGCGATCCAGGAGGCGAAGAAGGTCACGGACAAGCCGTCCTTCATCGCCATGCGGTCGATCATCGCCTGGCCCGCCCCCAACGCGCAGAACACCGAGGCCGCGCACGGCTCGGCGCTGGGCGACGACGAGGTCGCGGCCACCAAGCGCGTCCTGGGCTTCGACCCGGAGCAGAGCTTCGAGGTCACCGACGAGGTCATCGGCCACACCCGCAAGGCGCTGGAGCGGGGCCAGGCGGCCCGCGCGGTGTGGGAGAAGTCCTTCCAGCAGTGGCGGGACAACAACCCCGGGCGTGCCGCCGAGTACGACCGGATCGCCGCCGGTGAGCTGCCCGAGGGCTGGCAGGAGAAGATCCCGGTGTTCGAGCCGGGCAAGGGCGTGGCCACCCGTGCCGCCTCCGGCAAGGTGCTGCAGGCGCTCGGCGCGGTGATCCCGGAGCTGTGGGGCGGCTCGGCCGACCTGGCGGGCTCCAACAACACCACGATCGACAAGACGTCGTCGTTCCTCCCGGCCGGCAACCCGCTGCCCGAGGCCAACCCGTACGGCCGCACGATCCACTTCGGCATCCGCGAGCACGCCATGGCCGCGGAGATGAACGGCATCGCGCTGCACGGCAACACCCGGATCTACGGCGGCACCTTCCTGGTGTTCTCCGACTACATGCGCAACGCGGTGCGCCTGTCGGCGCTGATGCACCTGCCGGTGACGTACGTGTGGACGCACGACTCCATCGGCCTGGGCGAGGACGGCCCGACGCACCAGCCGGTCGAGCACCTGGCCTCGCTGCGCGCCATCCCGGGCCTGAACGTGGTCCGCCCGGCGGACGCCAACGAGACCGCGATCGCCTGGCGGGAGATCCTCAGCCGCTGGACGAAGGAGTTCGGCAAGGGCGCCCCGCACGGTCTGGCGCTGACCCGCCAGGGCGTGCCGACGTACGAGCCCAACGAGGACGCGGCCAAGGGCGGCTACGTGCTGTTCGACGCCGAGGGCGGCGAGCCGCAGGTCGTGCTGATCGCGACCGGTTCCGAGGTGCACGTCGCCGTCGGGGCGCGCGAGCGGCTGCAGGCGGACGGCGTGCCCACGCGCGTGGTGTCCATGCCGTCCGTGGAGTGGTTCGAGGAGCAGGACCAGGGGTACCGGGACAGCGTCCTGCCGCCGGCCGTCAAGGCACGCGTGGCCGTCGAGGCCGGCATCGGCCTCACCTGGCACAAGTACGTCGGGGACGCCGGCCGGATCGTCTCCCTGGAGCACTTCGGTGCCTCCGCCGACGGCAAGGTGCTGTTCGAGGAGTTCGGCTTCACCGCCGAGAACGTGGCCGCCGTCGCGCGGGAATCGATCGCCGCAGCCCAGCGCTGACGCCCATACACGACACGTAGGAGATGGAATTTCCATGACGGACGCACTGAAGCGCCTTTCCGAGGAAGGCGTCGCGATCTGGCTGGACGACCTGTCGCGCAAGCGGATCACGTCCGGCAACCTCGCCGAGCTGATGGACCAGCAGCACGTCGTGGGCGTCACCACCAACCCGACGATCTTCCAGAAGGCGATCTCCGAGGGCGACGGCTACGACACGCAGCTGGCCGACCTCGCCGCCCGCAAGGTCACCGTCGAAGAGGCCATCCGCATGATCACCACGGCGGACGTCCGCGACGCCGCCGACATCCTGCGCCCGGTCTTCGACGCCACCGACGGCCGGGACGGCCGGGTCTCGATCGAGGTCGACCCGCGTCTGGCGCACAACACCCGTGCGACGGTCGCCGAGGCCAAGCAGCTGGCATGGCTGGTGGACCGGCCCAACACGCTGATCAAGATCCCGGCGACCGAGGCCGGCATCCCGGCGATCGCCGAGGTCATCGGTCTGGGCATCAGCGTCAACGTGACGCTGATCTTCTCCCTGGAGCGCTACCGCAAGGTCATGGACGCGTTCCTGACCGGTCTGGAGAAGGCCAAGGAGCGCGGCCTGGACCTGTCGAAGATCCACTCCGTGGCGTCCTTCTTCGTGTCCCGCGTGGACACCGAGATCGACAAGCGGATCGACGCGCTCGGCACCGACGAGGCCAAGGCACTGCGCGGCAAGGCCGCCATCGCCAACGCGCGCCTGGCCTACCAGGCGTACGAGGAGGTCTTCTCGACCGACCGCTGGAGCGCGCTGGAGCGCGAGGGCGCCAACAAGCAGCGTCCGCTGTGGGCGTCGACCGGTGTGAAGGACAAGGCGTACAAGGCCACGATGTACGTCGACGAGCTGGTGGCGCCGAACACGGTGAACACCATGCCGGAGGCGACGCTGGCCGCCACCGAGGAGCAGGGCGAGATCCGGGGCGACGCCGTCTCCGGCACCTACGAGCAGGCCCGCGCCGACCTGGACGCGGTCGAGGCGCTCGGCATCTCGTACGACGAGGTGGTGCAGCTCCTCGAGGACGAGGGCGTCGACAAGTTCGAGGGCTCCTGGAACGACCTGCTGAAGTCGACCGAGGCGGAGCTCCAGCGCCTCGCCCCCTCGGAGGGCTGAGACCTTGTCGAGCAGCAACCCGCTGCGTGACCCGGCGGACCGACGGCTCCCGCGCATCGCGGGGCCGTCGGGCCTGGTCATCTTCGGCGTGACGGGCGACCTGTCCCGCAAGAAGCTGATGCCGGCCGTGTACGACCTCGCCAACCGGGGCCTGCTGCCGCCGGGCTTCTCGCTGGTGGGGTTCGCCCGCCGGGAGTGGGCGAACGAGGACTTCGCCCAGGAGGTCCACGACGCGGTCAAGGAGCACGCCCGCACCCCCTTCCGCGAGGAGGTCTGGCAGCAGCTCATCCAGGGCATGCGCTTCGTGCAGGGCACCTTCGACGACGACGAGTCGTTCGAGCGGCTGCGCTCCACGATCGAGGAGCTGGACAAGGCGCAGGGCACGGGCGGCAACTTCGCCTTCTACCTGTCGGTGCCGCCGCGTTCGTTCCCGGTGGTCATCCAGCAGCTGAAGAAGCACGGGCTGGCCGACCAGAAGGACGGCTCCTGGCGCCGTGCGGTGATCGAGAAGCCGTTCGGGCACGACCTGAGGTCGGCCGAGGAACTGAACGCGATCGTCCACGAGGTCTTCGCCCCGGACCAGGTCTTCCGCATCGACCACTACCTGGGCAAGGAGACGGTCCAGAACATCCTGGCGCTGCGCTTCGCCAACACGATGTTCGAGCCGATATGGAACCGGTCGTTCGTCGACCACGTGCAGATCACCATGGCCGAGGACATCGGCATCGGCGGCCGGGCCGGGTACTACGACGGCATCGGCGCCGCCCGTGACGTCATCCAGAACCACCTGCTGCAGCTGCTGGCGCTCACCGCGATGGAGGAGCCGGCCTCCTTCGACGCGGACGCGCTGGCGGCGGAGAAGACCAAGGTGCTCGGTGCCGTGCGGCTGCCGAAGGACCTGGGCCGGGACACCGTGCGCGGGCAGTACGCGGCCGGCTGGCAGGGCGGCGCGAAGGCGGTCGGGTACCTGGAGGAGGAGGGCATCGACGCCTCCTCGAAGACCGACACCTACGCCGCGATCAAGCTGGGCATCGACAACCGCCGCTGGGCGGGCGTCCCCTTCTACCTGCGCACCGGCAAGCGGCTGGGCCGGCGGGTCACCGAGATCGCGGTGGTCTTCCAGCGGGCGCCGCACTCCCCCTTCGACACCACGGCCACCGAGGAGCTGGGCTCCAACGCGATCGTCATCCGCGTCCAGCCGGACGAGGGCGTCACGGTCCGGTTCGGCTCCAAGGTGCCGGGCACGTCGATGGAGATCCGGGACGTGTCGATGGACTTCGCCTACGGCGAGTCGTTCACCGAGTCCAGCCCGGAGGCGTACGAGCGCCTGATCCTGGACGTCCTGCTCGGCGACTCCAACCTCTTCCCGCGCACGGAGGAGGTCGAGCTGTCCTGGAAGATCCTCGACCCGATCGAGGAGTACTGGGACACCAACGGCAAGCCGGCCCAGTACCCGGCCGGAACGTGGGGACCCGTCGAGGCGGACGAAATGCTCGAGCGAGACGGACGGAGCTGGCGCCGGCCATGAAGACAGACCTCACGGACACCACGGCCAGCAAGATCAACAAGGCGCTGGTGCAGGCCCGCCGGGCCATCGGCACACCGGCCGTCGGCATGGTGCTCACGCTGGTCATCGTCACGGACGAGGAGAACGCCTACGACGCGCTGAAGGCGGCCGGCGACGCCTCGCGCGAGCACCCCTCGCGCACGCTGGTGGTCGTCAAGCGCGTCTCCCGCTCTCCCCGTGACCGCACCCAGTCCCGCCTCGACGCCGAGGTGCGGGTCGGCGCGGACGCCGGCACCGGCGAGACCGTCGTGCTCCGCCTCTACGGCGAGGTCGTCGACCACGCCCAGTCGGTGGTGCTGCCGCTGCTGCTGCCGGACGCCCCGGTGGTGGTCTGGTGGCCGGTCAACGCCCCGCTGGACCCGGCGAAGGACCCGCTGGGCGCGCTGGCCCAGCGCAGGGTGACCGACACCTACGCCTGCGAGAAGCCGGTGGAGGAGCTCGCCGCCCGCGCCGACGCCTACACCCCCGGCGACACGGACCTGTCGTGGACCCGCATCACGCCCTGGCGTTCGATGCTGGCCGCGGCGCTGGACCAGATCGCCTGCGAGGTGCAGGGCGTCGAGGTGGAGGGCGAGGAGTTCAACCCGAGCTGCGAGCTGCTGGCGATGTGGCTCGCGGACCGGCTGAACGTCCCCGTCAAGCGCTCGCACTCCGGTGGGCCGGGGCTCACGGCGGTCCGCATGGACACCGACTGCGGGCCGATCGTGCTGGACCGCGCCGACGGTTCGCTGGCGACGCTGTCCATCCAGGGTCAGCCGAAGCGTGCGGTGGCGCTGAAGCGCCGCGACACGGCGGAGCTGATCGCGGAGGAGCTGCGCCGTCTGGACCCGGACGACACGTACGCCTCGGCGCTGCGCTACGGCGTGGAGCGCCTGAAGTCGTCGGGTGAGGGTGACGCTCCGGCCAAAGGAGAACGGGAAGCGGTCCCCGCGCCCGTCGAGTCGGCTGCGAAAGCTCCCGCGGCCGAGGCGACGGCGCAGGCCCCGGTGAAGAAGGCGGCGGCGAAGTGAGTACGGCACCGCAGCTGGTCGTGCACCGGGACAAGGAGCTGATGGCGCAGGCCGCGGCGGCCCGGCTGATCACGAAGATCGTGGACGCGCAGGCCTCGCGGGGTTCGGCGTCCGTGGTCCTGACCGGCGGCCGCAACGGCAACGGCCTGCTGGCCGCGCTGGCCGCCGCCCCGGCGCGGGACGCGATCGACTGGGCCCGCCTCGACCTGTGGTGGGGCGATGAGCGCTTCCTCCCGGAGGGCGACCCGGAGCGCAATGTCACCCAGGCCCGTGAGGCGCTGCTCGACGCGGTGCCGCTGGACCCGAAGCGCGTGCACGCCATGCCCGCGTCGGACGGCCCGCACGGCACGGACGTGGACGCCGCGGCGGCGGCCTACGCCGAGGAACTGGCCGCCGCCGCGGACCCCTCCAACCACGGCCCGGTCCCGACCTTCGACGTCCTGATGCTGGGCGTCGGCCCGGACACGCACGTGGCGTCCCTCTTCCCGGAACTCCCGGCGGTCCGCGAAACGGAACGCACGGTGGTGGGCGTCCACGGCGCCCCCAAACCCCCGCCGACCAGGGTCACGTTGACCCTCCCCGCGATCCGCGCGGCCCGCGAGGTCTGGCTCCTGGCGGCCGGCGAGGACAAGGCGGAGGCGGCGGAGATCGCCCTCTCGGGCGCGGGAGAGATCCAGGCCCCGGCAGCGGGCGCGTACGGCCGCACCCGCACCCTGTGGCTCCTGGACAGGGCGGCGGCCTCACAACTGCCACGCGAGCTGTACCCACAAGCGTCGGCTTGAGTCAGCCCGTCTGGGGGCACCCTCTCTGGGGAGTTTGAGGACAAGGCCCGTTCAGGGCCGAAGGGGGGTCCGGGGCGCAGCCCCGGGGACGGGAAGGGAAGGGGCGGCGGGGCGAAAAACCCTCCCGCCCCACCCTCTACTTCACGGACCCCGCCATGACCCCCTGTACGAAGTGCCGCTGGAACGCGAAGAACACGACAACCGGCACCACCAGCGACAGAAACGCCCCAGGCGCCAGCACATCGATGTTGCTGCCGAACTGCCGAATCTGCGACTGAAGCTGCACCGTCAACGGCTGCGAGGAACTGTCCGCGAACAACAACGCCACCAGCATGTCGTTCCACACCCACAGGAACTGGAAGATCGCGAGACTGGCGATCGCCGGCCGCCCCACCGGCAGCACCAGCCGCGTGAAGATCCGCCACTCGCTCCCCCCGTCCATCCGCGCGGCCTCCAGCATCTCCTTCGGCATCTCCGCGAAGTAGTTCCGCAGCAGGAACACCGCGAACGGCAGCCCGTACGCCACGTGGAACAGCACGACACCGGGAATGGTCCCGAACAACCCGAGCTGCCCGAAGAGCTTGGCGACCGGCAGCAACCCGATCTGCACGGGCACGACCAACAACGCGACCACAACGAGGAAGACCGGCTCCCGCCCAGGGAAGTCCAGCCACGCGAAGGCATATCCGGCGAGCGCGGCCACAACCACCACCAACACAGTGGTCGGCACCGAGATCAGCACCGTGTTCCAGAACGCCTGCGTGATCCCCGCATTCCCCAGCAGCGCCGAGTAGTTCTCGAAGGACAACTCCCCCGGGCTGGTGAACACGGTCCACCAGCCCCCCTCCGCCGTCTCCTCGGCCGACCGCAGCGAGGACAGGAACAACCCGGCCAGCGGAGTCATCCACACCAGCCCGATCACCACCAGGAACGCCTGCACCACCGCGTTACCCAGGACACGCCGCACCGCGCTCACCGCTGACTCCTCCGAAAACGACGGACGTTGAACACCATGGCCGGAATGACCAGGAGCAGCAGCAGCACGCCCAGCGCACTGCCCAGCCCCTGGTTGTTGCCGCCGCCGAACGACACCAGCCACATCTGCGTCGCGAGCACGGTCGCGTCCTCCTGCACGGGCCCGGGCGCGATGATGTAGACGAGGTCGAAGACCTTCATCACGTTGATCACCAGCGTCACGAACACCACGGTGAGAACAGGCGCGAGCAACGGAACGGTGATCCGCCGGAAGATCTGCCACTCATTGGCCCCGTCCATCCGCGCCGCCTCCAGCGCGTCCCGCGGCAGGGTGGACAGCCCCGCCCCGATCAGCACCATCGCGAACCCGGTCCAGATCCACAGGTACGCCCCGATGATCGCCGGGGTGACGAGCGCCGGACCGAGCCAGGAGATGCCGTCGTAGGGCGCCGCGAAATTGGACGACGGCAGCTTCAAGGCGTACGAGCCGCTGTCCAGCCCGGTGAGACGGAACGAGCCGTCAGCGGCAGTGGTCGTACGGGCGACCGTCTCCCCGCCGCGCACCGCTTCGACCGTGACTCCGGGCAGTCCGCTCTCCTCCCGGTCGACCACCCCCGGCTCCCCTCCCCCGCCGGGCGTGAAGTCGAGGTACACCACACCGCGCACCTCGTCGGCGCCGGCCTTCTCCCCCGCGGCGGCAGCGGCGGGTCCGGCATCCCCCGGCAGGTCCTTGGGAGCCACCCCGACCAGCCCCAGCACCGCCGCCGTCCCGCCGGGCGAGACGTCCGCACCGGTGACGTACGACCCGTCCGCCGCCTCGGTCAGCCCCTCACCGTCCCGCGCGCGGGCGGTCGGATAGGAGGACGTGCCCTTGAAGGCGTCGTGCACGGACACCACGGCCGCGTTGAGCACGCCCTTGTCCGGGTCGTCGTCGTAGGCGAGCCGGAAGATGATGCCGGCGGCGAGGAAGGACACCGCCATCGGCATGAACAGCAGCAGTTTGAACGCGGTGGCCCAGCGGACCTTCTCGACCAGGACGGCCAGGATCAGCCCGAGCCCGGTCAGCAGCGTCGGCGCCACGACGACCCAGATCGCGGTGTTCCGGATGGCCTTGAGGGTGGTCGGGTCGCGGAACATCTCGGCGTAGTTCTCGCCGCCCACGAACGCGGTGCCGGAGGCGTCGAAGAAGCTGCGGCCGACGGAGAACAGCACCGGGTACACGACCAGCGCGCCCAGCAGGAGCAGCGCGGGGAGCGCGAACAGCAGGGCGACGACGCGCCCCCGCCGGCGCAGGCGCCTGCCGTGCGCGCCGTCGGGGTGCGCGGGCGCCGGGGTGCTCGTCTCCTTCACCAGTGTGGCGGTCATGGCCGTCAGTTCCCGTACGCCTTGGCCGCGGCGTCCTCGAGCTCGGCGGCGGTCTTCTCCGGGTCGGCCGGGTCGCGCAGGAAGTCCTGGAGGATCTTCCACTCGCCGGTGCCCTTGGTGCCGCCGAAGGCCGCGGGGGCCTGGTCGGACATGTCGAAGCGGACCGAGTCACCGGCCTCGATCAGGGACTCGGCGGTGGCGCGGGTGACGTCGTCGCCGTAGGAGGAGAGGTCGAGCTTCTTGTTCGGGGAGAGGAAGCCGCCCGCCTCGGCCCACACGGCGGCGGCCTCCGGGCCGGCGAGGTACTCCACGAGCGCCATGCCGGCCTCGCTGTTCTTGCCGTCCTTGAGGACGACGGCCGCGTCGCCGCCGCTGACCACGGGCGCCTTGCCGTCGTCGACCGGCGGGAAGGGGAAGAAGTCCGCGTCGGTGCCGATGGTCCTGCCGAACTGGTCCTTGGCGACACCGGCGACGAAGTCGCCCTCGTACACCATGGCGGCCTCCGCCTCGGGCCCGAAGACCTTCTCCACGGAGCCGGGGAAGTCGGTGTTGAGGGCCTGCTTCCGGCCACCCGCGACGAGTTGCTCGTCCTTGAAGAGCTTGCCGAGGGTGGTGAGCGCCTCGACCACGGTCGGGTCGGTCCACTTCAGCTCGTGCGCGGCGAGGGCGTCGTACTTCTCGGGTCCGGCCTGGGAGAGGTAGACGTTCTCGAACCAGTCGGTGAGCGTCCAGCCGTCCTGGCCGGCCACCGAGAAGGCGGCGAGGCCGGAGTCGGAGATGGTCCGTCCGTTCTCCAGCATGGCGTCGTACGTCTTCGGCGGGGTGACGCCGGCCTGTTCGAGGGCCTCGGGGCTGTACCAGACGGTCGACTTGTGGGCGGCCTTGAAGTAGAGGCCGTACAGGGTGCCGTCGACGCTGCCGTAGTCCTGCCAGACCTTGGCGAAGTTGGCCGACACCGTGCCCTGGACCTTCTTGTCCAGCGGCTTGAGCCAGCCCTTCTCCGCGAACTGCTTGAGCACGCCGACCTGCGGGACCATGACGACGTCGGGGGCGTTGCCGCCCTCGATCTTGCTGCCGACGACGGTGGAGACGTTGTCGCCGGTGGAGACGAAGGCGGTCTTGGCGCCGGTCTTCTCGGTGAAGGCGTCGAGCACCTTCTGGAAGTTCTTCTGCTCGCTGCCGGACCAGACGCCGGCGACGGTGACGGTCTGGCCGCTGAGTGCCTGGTCGCCGCCGCCGGCCGCGACGGGTTCGCCGTTGCCGCAGGCGGTCGCGCCGAGCGCGAGGACGAGGGCGGTGCATCCGGTGAGCAGGGTGGTACGTCGTCGCATCATCGTCGATGTCCCTTCGTGGGTACGGGGTTTCAGGAGCCGTCGATCCACCAGGCGGCGGTGGAGCCGGGGAGCGTCCCGGGCGGGCAGGGGCCGCTGGCGAGCAGCGGGGTGCCGGCGACCGGGGCGGGTACGGGGGCGGTGCCGAAGTTGACGGCGCAGACGAGGTCGTCGCCGCGGGTGAAGGCGAGGACGCCGGGCTGGGTGTCCAGCCAGCGGAGCGTGCCCTCGCCCAACTGGTCCAGTGCGGCACGCAGTTGCAGGCCGTCGCGGTAGAGGTGCCAGAAGGAGCGGGTGTCGGCCAGCGCCCGGTCGGTGGCGTGCTCGGCGAACCACTCGGGCTGCGGCAGCCAGGGCCGTACGCCCTCGGCGCCGGAGGTGAAGCCGAACGGTGAGGCCTGTCCGGACCAGGGCAGCGGCACCCGGCAGCCGTCGCGGACCCGGGCGCGGCTGCCGGTGCGGCGGAAGATCGGGTCGGTGAGCACGTCGTCGGGCAGGTCCACGACCTCGGGCAGGCCCAGTTCCTCGCCCTGGTAGATGTACGCGGCCCCGGGCAGCGCCAGCATCAGCAGGGCGGCGGCGCGGGCGCGGGCGGGGCCGAGTCCGCTGCCTTCCGGGGCGGGTTCGCCGTAGCGGGTGACGGTGCGGACCTGGTCGTGGTTGTTGAGGACCCAGGTGACGGTGGAGCCGGTGCCGGCGATGTCCTGCATGGCCTCGGAGACGACCTTGCGGAAGGCGTCGGCGTCCCAGGGGGCGCCGAGGAGGTCGAAGAAGAAGGCCTGGTGGAGTTCGTCCGCGCGGACGTAGCGGGCGTGTTCGCGGGCGGTGGGGACGGAGACCTCGCCGACCAGGAGGCGTTCGCGGCCGTCGCGGGCGGTGTACTCCTCGCACACCGCGCGCCAGTGCCGCCACACCTCGTGCACCTCGGGCTGGTTCCAGGCGAGCGGGTTGACCGAGTCGCGGGTGCGGGCGTCGGCCTCCGGGTCCGGGGAGTCGGGCAGTTCGGGGTGTTTGTAGAGGCCGGCGGCGACGTCGATGCGGAAGCCGTCGGCGCCCCGGTCCAGCCAGAAGCGGAGTATCCGGTCGAACTCGGCGGCCACCTCGGGCTCGCGCCAGTTCCAGTCCGGCTGTTCGGGCGTGAACATGTGCAGGTACCACTGGCCGGGCCGGCCGTCCGGCTCGGTGACCCGGGTCCAGGCGGGGCCGCCGAACATGGCGTGCCAGTTGTTGGGCGGCTCGGCGCCGTCGGGGCCGCGGCCGTCGGCGAAGTGGAAGCGGGCCCGTTCGGGGCTGCCGGGGCCGGCGGCGAGGGCCGCGCGGAACCAGGGGTGCTCGCTGGAGCAGTGGTTGGGGACGATGTCCAGCAGCACCTTGACGCCGAGCCGCCGGGCGGCGTCGACCAGCAGGTCGAACTCGGCGAGGTCGCCGAAGACCGGGTCGACGCCGGTGTAGTCGGCCACGTCGTAGCCGTGGTCGTGCTGCGGCGAGGGGTAGAAGGGGCTCAGCCAGATCCCGTCCACGCCGAGCTTCTTCAGGTACGGCAGTCCCGCCCTGACCCCGGCGAGATCGCCGATGCCGTCACCGGTGCTGTCCAGGAAGCTGCGGACGTACACCTGATAGATCACCGCGTCACGCCACCAGTGGTGCCTGTTCACCCCATTGACCTGTCTGTGAGGAGTGCTCGTTATGCATGCATGTTAAGTAGCGGTGTCGCGAAGGTGTCAATGAACGTACGGA
Source organism: Streptomyces sp. AC558_RSS880 (assembly GCF_019049255.1). Taxonomy (GTDB): domain Bacteria; phylum Actinomycetota; class Actinomycetes; order Streptomycetales; family Streptomycetaceae; genus Streptomyces. Next base: position 166,324 of record NZ_JAGMUJ010000161.1, read on the forward strand.
AGCTACTGCGGAGTTGAGGAGCCCATAGGGTGACTTAAGCGGGCACAACGGGCACGTTTGAGATGTCCGCGTTACCTAACATGTAACTAGGGGGAGCGTTATCGCGAGGAGACGGCGGCGAGCTCGGCCGCCAGCCGGCGCACCGCGGCCCCGGGCGTCTGCCGCCCGGTCATCGCGTCGTGCACCACCGCCTGCACCACCAGGCTCACCTGGTCGTAGCGCGGGCTCTTGGGGCGCGGAGCGGCGGCGAGCACGCTCTCGCGCAGGGTCGGCAGGTACGGGAACCGCCGGACCAGTTCCGGATCCTCGTACAGGTCGGCCCGTACGGGCGGCAGCGCGCCGCGGGTGAGGACCTGGCGCTGCACGCGCTCGCCGGTGAGGTACGCGATCAGGCGCGCGGCGGAGTCGGGGTGCCGGGCGTGGCTGCCGACGGCCAGGTTGGAGCCGCCGAGGACGCTCGTGCCCGGACCGTCCGGCCCCGGCAGCGGTACGGCGCCGACCTTGCCGGCCACCTTCGAGCCCGGGGCGGAGGCGGCGACGTAGGCGTAGGGCCAGTTGCGCAGGAAGAGCAGCCGGCCGTCCTGGAAGGCCTGCTTGGACTCCTCCTCCTTGTACGCCAGCGCCTCCCGGGGGATCCAGCCCTCGCGGATTCCGCGGGCGAGGAAGCCGATGCCGTCCCGGGCCGCCCGCGAGTTCACGGTGACGCGTTCGCCCTCGTCGCCGAGGACGGTGCCGCCCGCCGAGTAGACGGCCTCGGCCGCGTTGACGGTGAGGCCCTCGTAGGGCAGGAACTGGCCGGCGTAGCCGTCGAGGCCGTGCTCCGGGGCGAGGGTCTTCGCGGCCCGCTCCAGCTCGGCCCAGGTGCGCGGCGGCGGGACGCCCGCCTCGGCGAGGACGTCCTCGCGGTAGAGGAGCAGCCCGGCGTTGGTGACGTACGGGACGGCGTACAGGCGTCCGTCGTACGTCGCCGTGTCCACGACCCGGGGCAGGAAGGTGCCGAGCGGGAAGCGGTCGCGGGGCAGCGGACGGATCCAGCCGGCGGCGGCGAACTCCGAGGTCCAGCTGACGTCGATGTTGAGCACGTCGAACCGGCCGCGCTCGCCGCCGCGCAGGTCGGTGATCATCTGCGCGCGGGTCTCGTCGGCGGAGTCGGGCAGCTCGACGAGGGTGACCTCCTCGCCGGGGTGGGTGCGGTTCCAGCCCTCCAGCACGGAGCCGAGGTAGCCGGTGAGGTCGCCGGCGGTGGCCAGGGTGAGCGGTCCCCGCCCGTCCCCGCCGGCCTCCCCGGCCCGCGCCCCGGAGGCGACGTGACCGGTCAGGACGACGATCAGGACGAGGAGGCCCCTACCCGCGGCATGGATCCACCGCATAGGTTCCTCCCTGTACACCGGCACCCGGGCATCATCGTCCGGGGGTCAGAGGCCATGTATACCCGTTAGGTATGCGCGATACTAGGGCCTGCGGCACATTGCCCACAGGACGCGAGGAGGAGAGCGCGAGTGCGGCTGCCCCTCCTGGCGCTGCTCGCCCGTGGCCCGGCCCACGGCTACGAGCTCAAGCAGGACCTTGAGCAACTGCTGGGCTCCGCGTACCCTCAGCCGAACGTCGGCCAGATCTACGTCACCCTCGGCCGCCTCGAGAAGTCGGGACTGATCGAGGGCGAGGACGTCGAGCAGTCGAGCCGACCCAACAAGAAGGTCTACCACCTCACCGACGCCGGGCGGGAGGCGCTGCGCGCCTGGTACGAGGAGACGGCGGACGAGCCGCGGGTGCGGGACGAGTTCTTCATGAAACTGGCCCTGGCCCCGCAGACCGGTCTCGCCGACCGGATCGCGCTGATCAACCGGCAGCGGCGCCAGTACCTGAACACCATGCGGCAGTTGTCGAAGCTGGCCGCCGCCGAAGACCGGGACAACCGCATCTCCCACCTGCTGATCGAGGGCGCGATGCTGCACCTGCAGGCCGACCTCGACTGGCTGGAGCGGTGCCAGGAGGAGCTGGAGGAGCTTCCGTGAGCGAGAGCGACGCTCCCGTGCTGCGCGCCGAGGGCCTGGTCAAGACGCACCACGGCGAGGGCGCCCCGGCGCACGCCGTGCGCGGCGTCGACCTGCGGGTGGCGCGCGGCGAGTTCGTGGCGATCACCGGCCCGTCCGGTGCGGGCAAGTCGACGCTGCTGCACCTGCTCGGCGGGCTCCAGCGGCCCGACGCGGGCAGCATCTGGCTGGACGGCGCGTGCACGGACGGCTACGGCGAGGCCCGCTGGGCGGTGGAGCGCCGCAAACGGATCGGGATCGTCTTCCAGTTCTTCAACCTGGTGTCCGACCTGTCGGTCGCCGACAACGTGGAGCTGCCCGCCCTGCTCGCCGGGGTGCCGCCGAAGAAGGCGCGCGCCGGGCGGGAGGAACTCCTGGCCGAGCTGGGCCTCGAGGGCAAGGAGCGCAGCATGCCGGGCGAGCTGTCCGGCGGTGAGCAGCAGCGGGTCGCGCTGGCCCGCGCGCTGGTCAACCATCCGCCGCTGCTGCTGGCCGACGAGCCCGCGGGCAGCCTGGACAGCAAGGGCACCCGCGAGGTGATGCGGCTGCTCTCCCGCTTCCACGCGCGTGGGCAGACGATCCTGCTGGTCACGCACGACGCGCGGCTGGCGAGCGCGGCGGACCGGGTGATCAGCTTCTTCGACGGCCGGATCGCCGACGACGCCGCGCTCGACGGCGGCGCACCGCCGCGCCGGACCGGGGCGTCCGGTGTGCTGGAGCTCAAGGACTGACATGCGCGTCCACGACCGATCCGCGCCGAGGGGCTGAGGCCCGTGCGAGCCACCCTGCGCTGGGCACACTCCGATCTGCGCACGCACCGCGGCGAGGCGCTGTTCCTGGTGCTCGCCACCGCGGGCATCGTCGCGTCCCTGCTGCTGGCCACGGCCCTGTTCGGGTACGCCACCAACCCCTGGCAGCGCGTCTTCGCCCAGGCGCGCGGCGCGCACGTCACGCTGCACACCACCGCCTCCGCCGACGCGGGGAGGCTGGCCGGCCTGGACGGCGTGGAGTCCGTCGCCGGCCCCTACCCGACGGCCGCGCTCACCCTCGCCTCGGTGGGCGGCCGGGCCTCCGTGGAACTGCGCGGCACCTCCGGGACGCCCGGGGTGGGCCGCCCGCTGATCACCTCGGGGCGCTGGCTGGACCCGGCGACCCCCGACGGCGTGGTCCTGGAGAGCCGGCTCGCGCGTGCGCTGCTGACCGCCCCCGGTGACACGCTCACCGTGCCCGGTACCGCGCGGCGGCTGACCGTGGTGGGCGTCGCCGACAGCGCCGAGCCGCGCTACCGGCCGGGTGAGCGGGCGGGCCTGGTGTGGGCCCTGCCGTCGGCGGTGCCGGACCCGGGCGGCCGGGTGGTCGGGCTGCGGCTGACCGACCCGGGCGACACCGGGTACGCCGTGCAGCGGGCGGTGACCGAGCTGGGCGCCGGGGCGATCGGCGAGGTGGCCACCTGGCAGCAGGCGCGCGCCGAGGCGCAGGGCGACAACCGGCTGCTCGGGCAGGTGCTCGGGCTGTTCGGTCTGGGCGCGCTGGCCGCCGCCGGGTTCGCCGTGCACGGAGCGATCACCACCCGGATCCGGGGGCATCTGCGGGACATCTCGATCCTCAAGGCGATCGGTTTCACACCCGGCCAGGTCGTCCGCGTCTTCCTGGTCCAGCACCTGCTCTACGCCCTGCTCGGTGCCGTGGCCGCCGCCGTGCTCACCGAGGCGCTGGGCGGCGCGGTGCCGGGACGGCTCGGGGACGCGGTCGACGTGTGGCAGGGGCTGCCCGGACACACCGCGGCGCTGTTCGTCGTACCGGTCGGGGCGGTGCTGTTCATCGGCGCGACCACCGGGCTGGCCGCCTGGCGGGCGGGACGGGTCCCGCCGGTGCCGGTGCCGCGACCGGCGGCACACCCGGCCGGGCGGCTGACCGGTGTGGCGCGGCGGGCGCTGGGGGCGCGGGTGCCGCCGGCGCTGGTCCTGGGCTGGCACAAGGCGTTCGCCCGCCGGCCGCGTTCGCTGGGCGCGGTGGGCAGACTGGCGCTGCCGCTGCTGCTGATCGTGGTGGCGCTGAGCGCCTGGACCACCATCGACCGTTTCCACAGCAGTCCGGAGCGGATGGGGCTGCCCACGGCGCTCGGTGTCCGCGCGGACGCCTCGCTGGGCGACCGGGAGATCCGCGCGCTGCTGGAGCGCGACCCTCAGGTCGCCGCCGCCTACCCGGGCGTGGAGGTGGCCGCGCTGGTCCCCGGCCAGACCGCCACCATCGCCCTGCGCGGCCTCGGCACCCGTGCGGAGCCGTACCCGTTCACGCTGGCCGAGGGGCGCGCCGCGCGCGGGCCGGACGAGGCGGTGGCCGGGCAGGGGCTGCTCGACCTGCTGCACGTACGGGTCGGCGACTGGGTGCGGATGACCGTCGGCGACCGGCCGCAGATCCTGCACATCGTCGGCCGCAGCATCGAGCCGGAGAACGCCGGCCGGACCATCTCCACCTCGCTGGACACCCTCCGCGCCAACGACCCGGACCTGCGTCCTGCCCTCTACCAGCTCCGGCTGGACTCCGGCGCGGACCCGGCCGCGGTCGCCGAGCGGCTGACCGCGGCGGGCCGCGGCCACCTGGACGTGCACACCGTGGCCAACCCCGCCGACGAGCTGTCCCCGCTGCGCGCGGTCGTCCTCGGGCTGGTCGTGGTCCTCGCGCTGATCGGGCTGATCGAGCTGCTGACGGCGATCGGCGGCACGGTCCGCGAGGGCGAACGCGATCTGCTGGCGCTCAAGGCCATCGGCCTGACCCCCCGGCAGATCACCGCCGTCACGGTCACCGCCACGGCCGGTACGGCCCTGGCGGCCGTGCTCCTCGCCACGGCCCTGGGGCTGCCGCTGGCGCGCTGGCTGATCGACGCCCAGGGGAGATCGAGCGGCATCGGCGCCGGGATCGCCCAGCTGCCCTCCCCCGCGCTGCTCGTGCCGCTCGGCGCGGCGGCGGTGCTGGGGGCCGCCGCTCTCGCCGCCCTGCCGGCCGCGCGAGCGGCCCGCCGCCGTCTCGCGGACACCCTGAGCGCGGTGGCCTGAGGCCCGGTTCCGGGCCGGTCGGCCGCCGTGGTGATCTCCGGGGATCCCACGGGAAGCGGGCGGCGGTCCCGCCGCCCGCTTCCCGCACCGTGCTCACTGCCGGCCGCGCAGCTCCCGGTAGGTGGCGACCAGGGCCTTGGTGGAGGCGTCCAGGCCCGGCACGTCGGCGCCTTCGGTGAGAGCGGGCTCGACGCGCTTGGCGAGGACCTTGCCGAGTTCGACGCCCCACTGGTCGAAGGAGTCGATGTTCCAGATCGCGCCCTGCACGAACACCTTGTGCTCGTAGAGCGCGACGAGCTGGCCGAGCACGGACGGTGTGAGCTCCCGCGCGAGGATCGTGGTCGTGGGGTGGTCGCCCTTGAACGTCTTGTGCGGGACCAGTTCCTCCGGCGCCCCTTCGGCACGCACCTCGTCCGGGGTCTTGCCGAAGGCCAGGGCCTGGGTCTGGGCGAAGAAGTTGGCCATCAACAGGTCGTGCTGGGCCTTGAGTTCGTCGCTCAGCTCGGCGACGGGCTCGGCGAAGCCGATGAAGTCCGCCGGGATCAGCTTCGTACCCTGGTGGATCAACTGGTAGTAGGCGTGCTGTCCGTTGGTCCCCGGCGTGCCCCACACCACCGGTCCCGTCTGCCAGTCGACCTCGCGCCCGTCCCGGCCGACGTACTTGCCGTTGGACTCCATGTCGAGCTGCTGGAGGTAGGCGGTGAACTTCGACAGGTAGTGCGAGTACGGCAGGACCGCGTGCGACTGCGCGTCGTGGAAGTTGCCGTACCAGACACCCAGCAGGCCCAGCAGCAGCGGGACGTTGGACTCGGCGGGTGCGGTGCGGAAGTGCTCGTCGACGAGGCGGAAACCGTCGAGCATCTCCCGGAAGCGGTCCGGGCCGATGGCGATCATCAGCGACAGGCCGATCGCGGAGTCGTAGGAGTAGCGGCCGCCGACCCAGTCCCAGAACTCGAACATGTTGGCCGTGTCGATGCCGAACTCGGCGACCTTCTCGGCGTTGGTCGACAGGGCGACGAAGTGCTTGGCGACCGCCTCCTCGTCACCCAGTGCGTCGAGCAGCCAGGTGCGCGCGGAGGTGGCGTTGGTGACCGTCTCGATGGTGGTGAAGGTCTTGGACGCGATGACGAACAGCGTCTCGGCCGGGTCCAGGTCCCGGGTGGCCTCGTGCAGGTCGGCGCCGTCCACGTTGGACACGAAGCGGACGGTGAGGTCGCGGTCGGTGAAGGCGCGCAGCGCCTCGTACGCCATGGCGGGGCCCAGGTCGGAGCCGCCGATGCCGACGTTGACGACGGTGCGGATGCGCTTGCCGGTGTGACCGGTCCACTCGCCGGAGCGGACGCGGCCCGCGAAGTCGGCCATCTTGTCGAGGACGGCGTGCACGGCCGGGACGACGTTCTCCCCGTCGACCTCGGTCACCGCGTCCGGGGCGGCCCGGAGCGCGGTGTGCAGGACGGCCCGGTCCTCGGTGGTGTTGATCTTCTCGCCGCGGAACATGGCGTCGCGCAGCCCGAACACGTCGGTGGCGACGGCCAGTTCCCTCAGCAGCCGCAGGGTGTCGTCGGTGACCAGGTGCTTGGAGTAGTCGACGTACAGGTCACCGACCCGGAGGGCGTACCCGGTGCCGCGGCCGGGGTCGGCGGCGAACAGCTCGCGCAGCCGCACCTCGCCGAGCTCCTCACGGTGCTTGGCCAGTGCGGTCCACTCGGGCATCTGGTTGAGCCTGGTACGACCGTCTGCGTTCATCTCGGACTTCAGCCTTCTTCCTTGGGAGTCCCCGCTGTGTCCAACCTAATTGATCAGCGGTGAACAGGACGGAAGAAGAAGACGGAGGGAAACCGAAGCGGACCGGTCCAGATCTCGCCCCGCGGTTTCCCGGTCTCGCCCCGCGGTTTCTAGATCTCGCCCCGCAGTTTGGCGAGCGCCTCGGCGAGGATCGCCTCGCCGTCCGCGTCGCTGCGCCGCTCCCGCACGTAGGCGAGGTGCGTCTTGTAGGGCTCGGTGCGCGGCGGGTCCGGCGGGTTGTCGCGGTCCTGCCCGGCCGGGAATCCGCAGCGGGGGCAGTCCCAGGTATCGGGCACCTGCGCGTCGCTCGCGAAGCTCGGCTGTGTCTCGTGCCCGTTGGAGCACCAGAAGGAGATGCGCAGCCGGGGCGCGGACTCGCCGCGCTCGGCCTCGCCCATCGGGCCCGCCCCGACCCGGCTTCCCCGGATCGCGTTGCCACTTGCCACGGTCGTAACTCCCTGCGTGATGGTGCCGCGAAGCGAGTCGGCGTTCCGCTTCGCTGCGAGCGCCTCAGTCTACGTAAGGCCCAACGCACGTCCAGTGTGGGGAGTTACCGACCCCGTATCCAGACGCAGGCCCCATGATAGGCCGCGCTCAGCTGCGCGTACCGAACATGGGGCCTTACGTGCGGAATGCTTGGGAAATGGGTGCGCGACGCGCCCTCGGATCAGTTGTTCATCTTCATGGTGATGCCGAGCACGACGATGCACGCGAACCAGAGCAGACCGACCACGAGGGTGATCCGGTCGAGGTTGCGCTCGGCGACCGAGGAGCCGCCGACGGAGGACTGCATGCCACCACCGAACATGTCGGAGAGGCCGCCGCCCTTCCCCTTGTGCATCAGCACCAGCAGCATCAGCAGCAGGCTGAAGACGATCAGGGCGATGGAGAACCCCATAACCACGGCTGGACCAACTTCCTCGGATTCGGATGGACGACGCGGGGCCCAGCACAGTGCTGGACCCCGCAAGGGTACGACGAAACGTGATTACCGCATACTCACTGGTCGCGGAAACGAACGATCTTGACGAACTCGTCGGCGTCCAGCGAGGCACCGCCGACCAGGGCGCCGTCGATGTCGGCCTGCGCCATGATCTCGGCGACGTTGCCGGACTTGACCGAGCCGCCGTACTGGATGCGGACCTTGTCGGCCAGCTCCTGGCTGTACAGCTCGGCGAGCTTGCCGCGGATGGCGGCGCAGACCTCCTGCGCGTCCTCGGCGCCGCAGACCTTGCCGGTGCCGATGGCCCACACCGGCTCGTAGGCGATCACGACCGTCTCGGCCTGCTCGGCCGGGAGGTCCTTCAGACCGCCCTCGACCTGGGCGAGGGTGTGGGCGACGTGGTTGCCCGCCTCGCGGACCTCCAGCTCCTCGCCGACGCAGAGGATGGGGGTGATGCCGTGCTTGTAGGCGGCCTTCACCTTGGCGTTCACGATCTCGTCGGTCTCGGCGTGGTACTGACGCCGCTCCGAGTGCCCGACGGCGACGTAGGTGCACTTCAGCTTGGCCAGCATCGGGCCGGAGATCTCGCCGGTGTAGGCGCCGCCGTCGTGCGCCGAGATGTCCTGGGCGCCGTACGTGATCTTCAGCTTGTCGCCGTCGACCAGGGTCTGCACGGAGCGCAGGTCGGTGAAGGGCGGCAGGACGGCGACGTCGACGGCCTCGTAGTCCTTGTCGGCGAGGGCGAAGGCGAGCTTCTGGACGTGGGCGATGGCCTCGAGGTGGTTGAGGTTCATCTTCCAGTTGCCCGCCATCAGCGGCGTGCGGGTGGTCATTGAGGTCAGTCCTCCAGTGCGGCGAGGCCGGGGAGCGTCTTGCCCTCGAGGTATTCGAGGGAGGCGCCGCCGCCGGTCGAGATGTGGCCGAATGCCTGCTCGTCGAAGCCCAGGATGCGGACGGCCGCGGCGGAGTCGCCGCCGCCGACCACGGTGAAGCCCGGGGAGTCGAGGAGGGCCTGGGCGACCGCCTTGGTGCCCTCGGCGTAATCGGGGTGCTCGAAGACGCCCATGGGGCCGTTCCAGAAGACGGTGGCGGCGTCGGCGAGCTTCGAGGCGTACAGCTTGCGGGTCTCCGGGCCGATGTCCAGGCCCATGTGACCGGCCGGGATGGCGTCCGCGGCGACGTTGGTGGGATGGGACGGCGCCTTGGTCTTCATGTCGGGGAACTCCGCGGCGACCAGCGTGTCGACGGGCAGCACCAGCTCGACGCCGTTCTTCTCGGCGCGCTCCAGGTACTCCAGGACGGCCGGGATCTGGTCCTCCTGCAGCAGGGACGTGCCGATCTCGTGGCCCTGGGCCTTGAGGAAGGTGTACGCCATGCCGCCGCCGATGAGGATGCGGTCGGCCTTGCCGAGCAACTCGTCGATGACGGCGAGCTTGTCGGAGACCTTGGCGCCGCCGAGGGCGACGACGTAGGGCCGCTGGACGTCGTCGGTGAGCTTCCGCAGGACGCCGACCTCGGTGGCGATGAGGTGGCCGGCGTAGTGCGGCAGCCGTGCCGGGAGGTCGAAGACCGAGGCGTGCTTGCGGTGCACCGCGCCGAAGCCGTCGCCCACGTACACGTCGGCGAGGGCGGCGAGCCGGTCGGCGAAGGCGCCGCGCTCGGCGTCGTCCTTGGCCGTCTCACCGGCGTTGAAGCGCAGGTTCTCGATGACCGCGACCCGTCCGTCGGCCAGGCCGGCGACGGTGGCGGTCGCGGACTCGCCGACCGTGTCGGTCGCGAACGCGACGTCGGCGCCGAGGAGTTCCCCGAGGCGCGCGGCGGCCGGGGCGAGCGAGAAGGCGGGGTCCGGGGCGCCCTTGGGGCGGCCCAGGTGGGAGGCGACGACCACGCGGGCGCCCGCCTCGGCGAGGGCCTCGACGGTGGGCAGCACGGCGCGGATGCGGCCGTCGTCGGTGATGGTGGTGCCGTCCAGCGGCACGTTGAGGTCGGCGCGGACGAAGACCCGCTTGCCCGCGACGCCTTCGGAGAGGAGTTCGTCGATCGTCTTCATAGGGGCTCCCTGGCTAGAGCTCGTGTTCGCTCGTGTTCGCTCGTGATCGAAAGCGGGCGACCGTTCCGATACGTGCGTCAGGGCTCGGACAGCGCGTTGCCGCACCGGCCGAGCCCTGCACTCATATCAGGCTGCCCGCTCCGCGATCAGAGCTGGTTGCCCACGAAGACCGTCAGGTCGACGAGGCGGTTGCTGTAGCCCCACTCGTTGTCGTACCAGCCGATGACCTTCACGCTCTTGCCCTCCTGGACCATGGTCAGGGAGGAGTCGAAGGTGCAGGACGCCGGGGCGTTGACGATGTCGGAGGAGACGATCTCGTCCTCGGTGTACTCGAGGTAGCCCTTGAGCTCGCCCTCGGCGGCCTTCTGGAAGGCGGCGTTGACCTCTTCCTTGGTGACCTCGCGGGAGAGCTCGACGACCAGGTCGGTGACCGAGCCGGTCGGGACCGGGACGCGCATGGCCATGCCGTCCAGCTTGCCCTTGAGCTGCGGGAGCACCAGGGCGGTGGCCTTGGCGGCACCGGTGGTGGTCGGGATGATGTTCTCGGCGGCGGCACGCGCGCGGCGCAGGTCCTTGTGCGGGAAGTCCAGGATGCGCTGGTCGTTCGTGTACGCGTGCACCGTGGTCATCAGACCCTTGACGATGCCGAAGTTCTCGTCGAGCACCTTCGCCATCGGCGCCACACAGTTGGTGGTGCAGGAGGCGTTGGAGATGACGTGGTGGTTCGCCGGGTCGTACTGGTCGTGGTTCACGCCCATGACGAGGGTGATGTCCTCGTTCTTCGCCGGGGCGGAGATGATGACCTTCTTGGCGCCGCCGGCGATGTGCTTCTCGGCGTCTTCCTTCTTGGTGAAGATGCCGGTCGACTCGATGACGATGTCGACGCCCAGCTCGCCCCACGGGATGTCGGCGGGGTTGCGCTCGGAGAGCACCTTGATCGTCTTGCCGTCGACGGTGATCGTGTCGGCGGTGTGGGTGACCTCCTGCTTGAGGCGGCCCAGGATGGTGTCGTACTTCAGCAGGTGCGCAGTCGTCGCCGTGTCACCCAGGTCGTTGACGGCCACGATCTCGATGTCGGCGCCCTGTTCCAGCAAAGCCCGGAAGTAGTTGCGACCGATGCGGCCAAACCCGTTGATGCCTACGCGGATCGTCACGAACCGATCTCCTCGTTGGTACGCCGGCTCTCGTCGCCGGCGAGCTGTATTTGGGATGTCCCCGACCACTGTCGACCCTACCTCTCCGGGGCCCCGGCCGTGACATCGAGTTGCCCCATACCCGGCAGGGCGGCCCGTACCCGTCAGTAGGGTGCGGACCGCCCGGTCCGACGCTCCGTCGTCACTCGATTTCGCTACGGATCGTCCGTGTGCGTTGACGCGCGGTGTCACCCGTCCAGGGCGGCCAGCGCCTTCCTCAGCAGTGCGGTCCGGTCGGCCGCGGAGGTGAGGTGCTCCAGGCCGAAGCCCAGCAGCACGGTGTCGCCGGTGGTGACCGCTCCGTAGGTCTGGAACAGCGCTCCGGTGCGCGTCCAGTCCTTCAGGACGGCCGGGCTGCCCGCGGGCGGTCCGGACACCGTCCAGGCGCCGAGCGAGCTCTCGAAGCCCTCGGTGCCGGCCGCGGTGCCGCCGGTCACGAGCGAGGCCTCGTCGGCGAGGACGCCGTGGCCGCCGCTGCCCGGGTCGGTGACGTAGGCGAGGGAGACCTCGACCGTCTTCCCGGCGTAGGCGCTCAGGTCGAACTCCACCTGCTGCCAGCCGCTGGAGGAGCCGGTGAGGCTGTTCCAGGAACCGGTGGTGCCGGTCGCGGCGCAGCCGTCGTCGCCCAGGGTCAGGTAGTGCTCCAGCCAGGGGTGCTCGCCCATGTAGAACCCGGCCGCGCACTCGCTCGGCACGGTGGTGCGGGTCGCGCCGCCCGCCTCGGGCAGGGTCGTCCAGTCGTCGGCGCCGGTGGTGCGCGCCTCGACGATGACGTGGTCGTAGCCCGGTTCGGTGTCCCACAGCAGCTGGGTGCGCAGGGTGGGCCTGTCGGCCGCGGCGGTGCCGGTGAGGTCGATGGTGCGGGTGAGGCGCTTGTAGCCGTCGTCGGTGTGCACGGCGGCCGCCATGTACGAGCCGGCGTAGGGCCCGTACGGGTTGACCGTGCCGGGGAACTGCCCGGCGCCGGCGCTCGCGAACTGCGGGTACCGCTCGGCGGGCAGCTCGTCGGAGGTGACCCCGTAGGTGCCGGCCTCGTCCAGCGGATTGCCGGGCGTGTCGCCGAGCGGGCCGGTGAAGCCGTCCAGGCCGCCGGAGCCGGTGAACGCCGTGGCTCCGGGGGTGGAGGTGCGGGAGTAGGCGCCCAGGTAGTACTGGCTGAAGTCGTCGGACAGGGTGCCGCCGCCGAGGTCGACGCTGCCGCCGGCCTGCTCGCCCGCCTCGATCAGCCGGCCGCCCTCGTTGAGGAAGGCCCGCAGCTGGAGCTGGGTGGCGATGCCCGGGGTGCCGGCGCCGGTGTGGTGGACGACCGTGTCGAAGTGGCTCAGCACGCCGAGCGCGTCCGGGGCTCCCTGCTCGGCGACGTCCCAGACCGCCGCGCGGCGGCCGTTGGCCTTCAGCGCGTCGACGTACTTCTGGGCCTGCGTGCTCTTCGCGCCCTCCTCGGCGACGACGAGGACGTCCGCGCGGGGCCGTTCGGCGACGGTGTAGGTGAAGTGCTCACTGGAGACGTTCCTGCCCCCGCGGCTCTCCCCGGTGAACCACACCTCGACCTTGTCGCCGGGCTCGCCGTGCCTCACCTTCGCCCGGTACTCGTCGAAGTAGAGGTTGTCCTCACCGCCGTACCGCTCCCCGCCCTTCCATGGCCTGAGGTCCACGTCGTGCGTACGGCCGCCGTTGACGCGGTACTTCAGCTCCTTGTCGCGCACGGCCTTGCGGACGACGACGGAGACCTCCTGGTCGGCGCCGCGCGCGTACGACGTGCCGAAGGACGCCGGGGTGAAGTCCGCGGCCTCCAGGCCGACCGAGGAGGACGGCCGGTCGGGGTGGGAGGCGGACTCGGCGACGGAGAGCGCGAACGGGATGTTCTTCGCGAACTCCTGCTGGATCAGCTTCTCGTCGTCGGGGAAGTTGAAGCCCGACTGGCAGTCTTCGGCGTTCCACTCGTCGTCGGGGTCGGCCTCGGAGACGGTCTGGCAGGTCGACATCTCGGGGGTGAACATCGCCATGCCGTTGACGTTGGCCGCGTGGCCGTCGGCCTCGCCGTTGGTGGTGTACAGCTCGGAGGAGAGCTGTGGGTGGTAGCCGGGGATCGCGGAGTTGCCGGGCGTGCCGGCCAGGGCCTCGTAGAGGACGTCGTCGGGGGTCGGCGTGGCCACCTGCCAGCCGACCCCGTAGAGGAGGAGTTCGGCCGCCGAGTGGTAGTTGATGCCGTAGGTGAAGCCGATCCGCTTCTGGAAGGCGTCGATGGCCTTGGTCTCGGGCTCGGAGCCGGGGCTCGCGCCGCGGTAGGTCTGGCTGGTGGGGTTGGGGGACGAGCCCTCGTCGTCGTAGCCCCACTTGTAGGGGAAGTTGCGGTTGAGGTCGACGCCGTCGCCGGTGCCGATGGCGCCGTCCCCGTTGACGTCCCGCAGGTTCTTGCGCCAGAGGCGGTTGTCCTCGTCGGCGAAGGTGTGGTCGTAGCCGTCGGGGTTGGCGGAGAGGACGAACCACAGTTCGGTGGTGTCGACGATCTTCTTGATCCGCTTGTCCGTCCGGTACGAGTCCAGGTAGTGGTGCATCAGCCGCCGGGTCATCTCCGGCGTGATCCACTCGCGCGCGTGCTGGTTGGACAGGTAGAGGACGGCCGGTTTCGACCCGTCCTTCGTCTTCTTGGCCCTCTTGGTGAGCTTCAGGGCGAGGATGTCCTGGCCCTTGACCGTCTTGCCGATGGAGACGACCTTGGTGAGGTCGGGGTTCTCCCGCGCGGTGCGCAGGATCTCCTCCCGCAGACCGCCCTCTCCGCTGTACGGGCGGAACACGCCCTCGGCGGCGTCCTCGACACGGGTCTCGGCCTGGGCGGAGAGTGTGTGCTCGGTGAGGTCGACGCCCTGTTCCTCCAGCTTTTCGGCCTGCCCCTCGGTGAGGTAGACCTCCACGGTGGCCGTGCCCTTGTCGGGCACCCGCTCACCGAGTTCGTGGCCGTCCTGCCCCGCCGCCAGCAGCAGGGACACCTGCTCCTTGGTGACGTCGGCGCGGAAGACCTTGACCTCGTCGGTGTCGGAGGCCGCGGGGTTTCCGGGTTGTGCCTGGGCGATGGGTGCGAGGCTCGCTCCGCCGATCAGGAGCGTGCCGACAGCGAGGATCGATCTCGCTCTGTGTCTCATGAGCCCCCCTGGAAGTGGTCCACCACAGCGGCGAACAGATGCCAGGCTCATGACACATCATGATCGAGTCAAGGGTGCCGTCGCGACACGTGAGAACCGGCGCCGGTCACCCAAGTGGGTGCCGACGCCGGTTCCCTGATCGGCCGTCAGACCATGAGCTTGTCGTCCAGCTCCTCGCCGAGGTTGGCCTCCGTGCCGGGGATGCCGAGGTCGGAGGCGCGCTTGTCGGCCATCGCCAGCAGCCGGCGGATCCGGCCGGCCACGGCGTCCTTGGTGAGCGGCGGGTCGGCGAGCGCGCCCAGCTCCTCCAGGGAGGCCTGCTTGTGCTCCATGCGCAGCCGGCCGGCCGCGGCGAGGTGCTCGGGGACGTCGTCGGCGAGGATCTCCAGGGCGCGCTGGACGCGGGCGCCGGCCGCCACGGCCGCGCGGGCGGAGCGGCGGAGGTTGGCGTCGTCGAAGTTGGCCAGCCGGTTCGCCGTGGCGCGCACCTCGCGGCGCATCCGGCGCTCCTCCCAGGCCAGCACCGACTCGTGCGCGCCGAGCCGGGTGAGCAGCGCGCCGATCGCGTCGCCGTCGCGGACCACGACCCGGTCCACGCCGCGCACCTCGCGCGCCTTGGCGGCGATCGACAGCCGGCGGGCGGCGCCGACCAGGGCGAGCGCGGCCTCGGGACCGGGGCAGGTCACCTCCAGGGAGGAGGAGCGGCCGGGCTCGGTGAGGGAGCCGTGGGCCAGGAAGGCACCGCGCCAGGCCGCCTCGGCGTCACAGGTGGCCCCGGAGACCACCTGCGGGGGCAGACCGCGGATCGGGCGGCCGCGGCCGTCCACCAGGCCGGTCTGACGGGCCAGCTGGTCGCCGCCCGCGACCACCCGGACGACGTAGCGCGAGCCGCGGCGGAGTCCGCCCGGGGCCATCACGATCAGTTCGGAGCTGTGGCCGAAGATCTCCAGAATGTCCCGCTTGAGGCGGCGGGCCGCCATCGCGGTGTCCAGCTCCGCCTCGATCACGATGCGCCCGCTCACCAGGTGGAGGCCGCCGGCGAACCGCAGAACGGCGGAGACCTCCGCCTTCCTGCAGCAGGTCCGGGTGACGGGGAGCCGGGAGATCTCGTCCTTCACCGCTGCCGTCATCGCCATGGGCCGATCCTTCCATGCATCCGAAAAATACGGTCGTACGCGGCGGCCAACAGCTCCGGGTCGTGCCGGGGGCTTCCGTCGGGCCTGGCCACCGGGGCCAGCTCGACCGCGGCGCCGAACCGCCGGGCGGCATCGGTCAGCGAGTCGCGGTCGGGCACGGCAGCCTCGTCGGCCAGCACCACGTCCAGGGCGAGTTTAGGGGCGTGTCGTCCCAAAACCTCCAAATGACGCTGCGGGGAGAAGCCCTCGGTTTCTCCTGGCTGCGGGGCGAGGTTAAGGGAGAGTACCCGGCGCGCCTTGGTTTCGATGAGGGCGTCCAGCAGTTCCGGCACGAGCAGGTGCGGGATGACCGAGGAGAACCAGGAGCCGGGGCCGAGCACCACCCAGTCGGCGTCGAGGACCGCCGCGACCGCCTCGGGGACGGCGGGCGGGTCGTTCGGCACGAGGTGCACGGACTGCACCTCGCCCGGGGTGAGGGCGACGGTGGCCTGGCCGCGGACGGTGCCGACCTCGTCGGGCCGCTCGGGGTCGTGGCCCTTGACCAGGGCCTGGAGCTCCAGCGGCACGGCGGACATGGGCAGCACCCGCCCGTGCGCGCCGAGCAGCCGGCCCACCAGGTCCAGCGCCTGGACGTGGTCGCCGAGCTGCTCCCACAGGGCGACGATCAGCAGATTGCCGACCGCGTGCTCGTGCAGATCGCCCTGGGACTGGAAGCGGTGCTGGATGACGCGGGCCCAGGTCTGGCCCCAGTCGTCGTCGCCGCACAGCGCGGCCAGGGCCTTGCGCAGGTCGCCGGGCGGCAGCACGCCCAGTTCGTCGCGCAGGCGCCCGCTGGAGCCGCCGTCGTCGGCCACGGTGACGACGGCGGTGAGGTCGCCGGTGATCCGGCGCAGCGCGGCGAGCGAGGCGGACAGGCCCATGCCGCCGCCGAGGGCGACGACCTTGGGCTGGGCGCCCCGGCGGCGCGGTCTCGCGCCACGGGTCTCGGCCGGCCGGCTCGCGCGTCCCTCGGGGACCGCTCTGCGCAGCCGGCTCAGCCGCGGAGTACGTCGTGTCATTCCCGTCCCATGTCCCGGTGGACCACCACCGTCTCCACGCCCTCGGCGGCGAGCCTGGCGGCGAGCTTCTCCGACATGGCGACCGACCGGTGCTTGCCGCCGGTGCAGCCGACGGCGATGGTCACATAGCGCTTGCCCTCACGACGGTAGCCCGCGGCGATCAGCCGCAGCAGCTCGGCGTACCGGTCGAGGAACTCCTTGGCGCCGGGCTGGTTGAAGACGTACGACGCCACCTCCTCGTTGAGGCCGGTGTACGGGCGCAGCTCGGGTACCCAGTGCGGGTTGGGCAGGAACCGCATGTCCACGACCAGGTCGGCGTCGACCGGGAGGCCGTACTTGAAGCCGAAGGACATGACGGTGGCCCGCAGCTCGGGCTCCTCCTCGCCGGCGAACTGGGCGTCCATCTTGGCGCGCAGCTCGTGCACGTTGAGGCTGGAGGTGTCGATCACCAGGTCGGCGTCGCCGCGCAGCTCGCGCAGCAGCTCCCGTTCGGCCGCGATGCCGTCGACGATACGGCCGTCGCCCTGGAGGGGGTGCGGACGGCGCACCGACTCGAAACGGCGCACCAGGGCGTCGTCGGAGGACTCCAGGAAGACGGTCCGCCGGGTGACGCCCCGCGCGTCGAGGTCGGCGAGGGACTCGCGGAGGTTGTCGAAGAAGCGCCGGCCGCGGACGTCGACGACGACCGCGATCCGCGCCACGTTGCCCTGGGAACGCGCGCCGAGCTCCACCATGGTGGGGATCAGCGCGGGCGGCAGGTTGTCCACGACAAACCAGCCGAGGTCCTCCAGACACTTCGCGGCCGTCGAGCGGCCGGCCCCGGACATGCCGGAGATGATCACCAGCTCGGGGATGGCCACCTCGGGCACCCCGGCCTTTTCCTTGCCCGTACTCACCTGTGCTCCGTCGTCCTGGCGGGCGGCGGCCGGGCCGGCGCCTTCCCCGCCCGTCTCCTGCTGGGTCCGGTCCCGCTCCGGCGCGGGCCCCGTCTCGTGCTCGGTCATCGCTCCTGCCCCCGTCGTTCGTCCGGGGCGCCCGTGGTCACGGGCTCCCCGGGAGAACCCGTCGCCTGCCCGGGTTCTCCCATGTCATCCATGATCTCGCCCGTGTCGTCCATGATCTCGCCCGTGTCGTCCATGATCTCGCCCGTCGCCGTGTTCACGGCGGGGGCGGCGGGCACCGCCCGGGCGAGCGCTGCGACGATCGCCTCAGCCGTCTTGCGGCCTATGCCCGGAACCTCGCAGATCTGGTCGATTGTCGCCGATCGCAGCCTCTTCACCGAACCGAAGTGCTTGATCAGTGCCTGCTTGCGGGTCTCGCCGAGGCCGGGCACGTCGTCCAGCGGGCCGGCCCGGAAGCGCTTGGCGCGCTTGGTGCGCTGGTAGGTGATCGCGAACCGGTGGGCCTCGTCGCGGACCCGCTGGAGCAGGTAGAGGCCCTCGCTGGTGCGCGGCAGCACCACCGGGTCGGTCTCGCCCGGCAGCCAGACCTCCTCCAGCCGCTTGGCGAGGCCGCACACGGCGATGTCGTCGATGCCCAGCTCGTCCAGCGCCCGCCGGGCCGCCGCGACCTGCGGCGCGCCGCCGTCGACGACGACGAGCTGCGGCGGGTAGGCGAAGCGTCTGGGGCGGCCGTCGTCCTCCGTGAGGGTGTTCGCGGGCGGCTCGGCGAGGCCTGCGGAGGGGTCCTCCGCCCCGGGCTCCTCGCCGTCGGTCCACTCCCCCGTCCGCTCCTTCTCCGCGAGGTAGCGCCGGAAGCGGCGGGTGATCACCTCGTGCATGGAGCGGACGTCGTCCTGCCCCGCGAAGCTTTTGATCTGGAAGCGGCGGTACTCGCTCTTGCGGGCCAGTCCGTCCTCGAAGACGACCATGGAGGCCACCACGTCGTCGCCCTGGAGGTGCGAGATGTCGTAGCACTCGATCCTGAGCGGAGCGCTGTCCAGCTCCAGGGCGTCGGTGATCTCCTCCAGCGCGCGCGAGCGCGTGGTCAGGTCGGAGGCGCGCTTGGTCTTGTGCAGCACGAGCGCCTGCTGGGCGTTGCGCTCCACGGTCTCCATCAGGGCCCTCTTGTCCCCGCGCTGCGGGATGCGCAGGGAGACACCGGAACCGCGCCGCCCGGTGAGCCACTGCTGGACCGGCTCCACCGGGTCGGGCAGGGCCGGGACCAGGACCTCCCGGGGGACCGCGTCGCCGGTCTCCTCGCCGTAGAGCTGCTGCAGCGCGTGCTCGACGAGGGCGCCGGTGGTGATCTCCTCGACCTTGTCGGTGACCCAGCCGCGCTGGCCGCGCACGCGTCCGCCGCGCACGTGGAAGATCTGGACGGCCGCCTCCAGCTCGTCCTCGGCGACCGCGATCAGGTCGGCGTCGGTCGCGTCGGCGAGCACGACCGCGCTCTTCTCCATGGCCTTCTTCAGGGCCCCGATGTCGTCGCGCAGGCGGGCGGCCCGCTCGTACTCCATCTCCTCGGCCGCCTCCGTCATCCGCCGCTCCAGACGGCGGAGGTGGGTGCCCGTGCGGCCGGCCATGAAGTCGGAGAACTCCTCGGCCAGTGCGCGGTGGTCCTCGGCGGAGATGCGGTCCACGCACGGTGCCGAGCACTTGTCGATGTAGCCGAGCAGACAGGGGCGGCCGGTGCGGGCGGCGTTCTTGAAGACCCCGGCCGAGCAGGTGCGCACCGGGAAGACGCGCAGCAGCAGGTCCACGGTGTCCCGGATCGCCCACGCGTGCGCGTACGGGCCGAAGTACCGGACGCCCTTCTTCTTGTGACCGCGCATCACCTGGACGCGCGGGAACTCCTCGTTCATCGTCACCGCGAGGTACGGGTAGCTCTTGTCGTCGCGGTACTTGACGTTGAACCGGGGGTCGTACTCCTTGATCCAGGAGTACTCCAGCTGGAGCGCCTCGACCTCCGTGGACACCACCGTCCACTCCACGGACGCGGCCGTGGTGACCATGGAGCGGGTGCGCGGGTGCAGCCCGGCCAGGTCCTGGAAGTAGTTCGCCAGGCGCTGGCGCAGGCTCTTCGCCTTTCCGACGTAGATCACCCGGCGGTGCTCGTCGCGGAACCGGTAGACCCCCGGCGAGTCGGGGATCTCACCCGGTTTGGGGCGGTAGCTGGAGGGGTCGGCCATGTCTCACACCCTACTGGCGGGGACCGACACCGCGGCGGGCCTGTGGACGCGGGGGCCCGGCCGGGTCCGGATGGGTTACGGCGTGCGGGAAGCGGGAAGGTGGGGGTTCCGTCCCTCGGGTGATCGGCGGACGGCCACGAGGGCGGTCACGAGTCGGAGGGCTGGTCGGATGCGACGGACACGGATCGAGAAAACACGACGGCCGGCCCGGACCCGCCGGTACGCGGACGAGACGTCCGGCCTCCTCGACCTCCTCGACCCGCGCGATCCCGACATCGTGCGCGCGAAGCGCCTGCGGCCGCGGTTGGGGGACCGGGACGGGGGCGGCGCGTCGTAAGGCCGGGGCGGGACCGGCGCGCCGTAGGGCCGGGGCGGGCCGCTGTCGGGTGTCAGGTGTTGTCGGGGCTTGGTCAACACGCTTCAATGCGGGGGAACTCCGGGACCTGAACGACGGCGTACGGACGTGAAGACTCCGCCGCGCCGGCGGGGGCGGTTCCGGGGTGCCCGCGCGACGGTCTGACCAGCCGTCGCGGACTTCACAGAAAGGCCCCTGCATGCCGCACGCCACACCGCACGCGGACCTCGTCACCGCGGAACTGGACTCGGCCCTGCGCGGCGGCCCCTTCCACGTCGCCCTGCGCGCGGCGATCGCCGCGCGGGGGCTGCCGTTGCAGCGGGTGCAGCACCATCTGTCGCGCCACGGCGTGAAGGTCGGCGTCACCAGTCTGAGTTACTGGCAACAGGGCGCCCGCCGCCCGCAGCGCCCGGAGTCGCTGCGCGCCGTACGGGCGCTGGAGGAGATCCTGCAGTTGCCGGAGGAGTCGCTGATCCGGCTGCTCGCCCAGCCGGACGAGCACGCGGCGGACCGGCACTCCCCGGGGCGGTCCTACCGCTCCCTGGTCGAGGCCTCGGACGTACGGGAACGACTGCTGGCCGAGTTCGGCGCCCCGTGCGACGGCGGACTGCACACCCTGGGGCACCACGAACGGATACGGATCGGGGCGCGCCGCGAACTGGCGGAGCGCGAGTCGCACCACATCGTGCGCGCCCACCGGGACGGCGTCGACCGCTATGTGGCCGTCCACCACGGCGACCTCGGTGCCGTGCCGGAGCGGATGACCGTGCAAGCGCTGGAGAACTGCCGCACCGGGCGTGTGCGCTGGCACCACGACACCGGGGTGCTCGCGGCCGAGCTGCTCTTCGACACCCGGCTGCGGGCCGGTGACACCTTCCTCTTCCGCTACGCCGTCGAGGACGGCACGGCGGGCGTCTCGCACGAGTACGTGCGCGGGGCGGAGTCCCCCGGCGGCCAGTACGCGCTCCAGGTGTGCTTCGGCTCCGGGGTTCTCCCGGTGCGCTGCCACCGGTTCACCCAGCACTCGGCGGCGGCACCGCGCGGCGGCCGTCAGGAGCTGGCCCTCAGCGGGCGGCACCGCTCGGTGCACCTGGTGGAACCGCGCGTGCGGTCGGGTTACGTGGGGATCGCCTGGGACTGGGATTGACCCCGGTCAGGCCTGCGGCCTGGCGACCAGCGTGCCGTTCTCCACCTCGACGGCCAGCGTCTTCAGGGGGGCCACGGCCGGCTCGCGCAGCACCTTGCCGGTGGTGGCGTCGAACTCGCTGCCGTGGCAGGGGCAGATCAGCTTCGTGCCCTCGAGCTTGTTGATGGGGCATCCCGCGTGTGTGCAGACGGTGTTGTACGCCTTGAGGGTGCCGTCCCCGCTCCGGCTGACCACGACGTTGTGGTCCCGGTACAGCTTCGCGCCGCCCTTGGCGACCTCGCCCTCGGGGCCCAGCTCGACGGGGCCGGTCAGCGGGGCGGGCGCGTCGTCGGCGCCCCCACACGCGGCGAGGCCCAGGCCGGCGACGGGGGTGAGGACCGCGCCTCGCAGGACGGTGCGGCGGCTCGCTGCGGGTGGGACGGGCATGAGGGCTCCACTGGCGGGACGGCGGTGCGGGGTCGATACCGGGGACGATACCGGGGGTGCTTGTTCCGGTTGGAGCTGGGGGCCTGTGCGCAAGCGTTCGCGTAAACGATTGCGCAAGCGTTTACGCCCGCCGTCGGATGGGATACGGTCCTCACCCTGGAGACGAACGCGCCGGCACGGAGGAGAGCGCACGATGGCGACCATGGCGGATGTGGCGCGGAGCGCCGGGGTCTCGGTCGCGACCGTCTCGCACGTACTGAACGACACCCGGCCGGTGCTGCCCCACACCCGCCAAGCGGTCCTGGACGCCATCGAGGAGCTCGGTTACACCCCGAACACCCTGGCCCGCTCCCTGGTGACGTCCCGCACCCGCTCGATCGGGCTGGCGGTGTCCGCGATCAGCAACCCGTACTTCACGGAGATCCTCCAGGGCGTCGAGGCCGCCGCCCTGGACCACGGCTACAGCATCCTCATCACCGACCCGCACGACGACCCGGTGCACGAGCGCAAGGTCGTCCAGCTGCTGCACGAGCGCCGCGTGGAGGGCGTGATCGTCGCGCCCTCCGCGCAGCCGCGCGAGATGCTCGCCTACCTCGGGCGCCATCGGGTACCCGCCGTGCTCCTGGACCGGCTGGTTCACACGCCCGGGGGCGGTGAAGGCCCGCCCTTCGACCAGATCTGCGCCGAGAGCACGGAGCCGACGGCCCGACTGGTCACGCATCTCGCCGGTCTCGGCCACCGCCGTATCGCCCTGGTCGCGGGGCTGCCGGGGCTCAGCACGACCGCCGAGCGGATCACCGGCTACCGGCACGGTCTCGCGGCGTCCGGGCTGCCGTACGACGAACGGCTCCTGGTGCACGGTGACTCCACGGCCGCGGGAGCGGAACGGGTCACCGCGGGGCTGCTGTCCCTCGGCTCGTGTCCCACCGCGCTGGTCACCGCCAACAACGTCATGACGATCGGCGCGCTGCGGGCCCTACGGGCGCACGGCCTGTCCGTCCCCGAGGACATCGCGCTGTGCTGTTTCGACGACTTCGCCTGGGCGGACCTGTTCTCGCCCCGTCTCACGGCGATCGCCCAGCCCAGCAGGGACATCGGCGCCCGGGCCGTGCGCGTCCTCCTGGACCGCCTCGCCGAACCGGACCGTCCCGCGCGGACCGAACGGCTCCCGTGCGCCTTCGTGCACCGCACGTCCTGTGGCTGCCCGGACGGACCGGAGCGGCCCCCGCAGACCGAGAAGCCCGATCCTTCGAAGAAGGGAACTCCTCGTGATCGTCGTAGCCGGTGAGGCATTGATCGACCTGGTACCGCGCGGCACGGGTGCGCTCGCGGCACTGACGCCGGCGCTCGGCGGCGGCCCGTTCAACACGGCGGTGGCGCTGGGCCGCCTCGGCTCCCCCACCGCGTTCTGCTCCCGGGTGTCGCGTGACGCCTTCGGTGCGGCACTGCTGGACCGGCTGCGGGAGACCGGTGTGGACGTGTCGTCGGTGCAGCGCGGTGACGAGCCGACGACGCTGGCCGTGGCCACGGTCGGCGCGGACGGCTCCGCGGCGTACTCCTTCTACGTGGAGGGGACCGCGGACCGGCTGTTCACGGCCCCCGGCACGTTGCCGGCCGGCACCCGCGCGGTGTCCTTCGGGACCTGCTCGCTCGTGCTGGAGCCGGGCGCGAGCGCCTACGAGGAGCTGATGCGCGCCGCCTTCGCGCGAGGCGTCTTCACCGCGCTGGACCCCAACGTCCGGGCGGGTCTCATCCCCGACCCCGACGCCTACCGGGCCCGGTTCCGGAGCTGGCTGCCGTCGGTGTCACTGCTGAAGCTGTCCGCGGAGGACGCCGAGTGGCTCGGCGGGTCCCCGAAGGAGTGGCTGGCGGCCGGTCCGGCGG
This sequence comes from Streptomyces sp. AC558_RSS880, assembly GCF_019049255.1. Classification (GTDB taxonomy): domain Bacteria; phylum Actinomycetota; class Actinomycetes; order Streptomycetales; family Streptomycetaceae; genus Streptomyces. Next base: position 189,663 of record NZ_JAGMUJ010000161.1, read on the forward strand.
CGGTCGTGGTCACCCGGGGCGGTGACGGGCTGACCGTGTTCACCCGCGACGGCGGCGAGTACGCCGTGCCGGGTGAACGGGTCGAGGTGGTGGACACGATCGGCGCCGGTGACACGGTGAACGCGGCACTGCTGCACGGACTCGCGGTGCGGGACGCGCTCAGTGACGCGGGGGTGGCCGCGCTGGGCGGCGAGGGCTGGGCGGAGCTGCTCGGCTTCGCGGCGCGCGCGGCGGCGATCACCTGCTCACGCGCGGGCGCGGAGCCGCCGTACGCCCGTGAACTGGAGCCGGAGGCCTCCTGACGCGCGTACGCGCCGTGCCGCACGGGGTTTCCGTGCGGCACACGCGCGTGGACGGGTGCGGGCCCGGTCAGGCCTTGGTCGCCCGCGTCGTCTTCTTCGCGGCGGCCTTGGTGGCCGTCTTCCTGGCGGCCGTACCGTCGACCGCCTTGGTGGCCGTCTTCCTGGTGGTGGCCTTGGCCGCGACCGTCTTCTTCGTCGCCGTCTTGCGCGGGGCCGGTGCCTGCGCGGCGTCGCTGATCCGCTCCGCCCCCAGGACGTCCCGCAGGAACTTGCCGGTGTGGCTGGCCGGAACGCCCGCCACCTGCTCGGGCGTGCCCTCCGCGACGACCAGGCCGCCGCCGGAACCGCCCTCGGGGCCCATGTCGACGACCCAGTCGGCGGTCTTGATCACGTCGAGGTTGTGCTCGATGACGATGACCGTGTTGCCCTTGTCGACCAGGCCGGACAGGACCTTCAGCAGCTTGCTGATGTCCTCGAAGTGCAGACCGGTGGTCGGTTCGTCCAGGACGTAGACCGTGCGGCCGGTGGAGCGCTTCTGCAGCTCGCTGGCGAGCTTCACGCGCTGCGCCTCACCGCCGGACAGGGTGGTCGCGGACTGGCCGAGCCGGACGTAGCCGAGACCGACGTCGTTGAGCGTCCTCAGGTGGCGGGCGATGGCCGGGACGGCCTCGAAGAAGTGCATGGCCTCTTCGATCGGCATGTTCAGGACGTCGGCGATGGACTTGCCCTTGTAGTGGACCTCCAGGGTCTCCCGGTTGTAGCGGGCGCCGTGGCAGACCTCGCACGGGACGTACACGTCCGGGAGGAAGTTCATCTCGATCTTGATGGTGCCGTCGCCCGAGCAGTTCTCGCAGCGGCCGCCCTTGACGTTGAAGGAGAAGCGGCCGGGCATGTAGCCGCGGACCTTCGCCTCGGTGGTCTCGGCGAACAGCTTGCGGACGTGGTCGAAGACACCCGTGTACGTCGCCGGGTTGGAGCGCGGGGTGCGGCCGATGGGCGACTGGTCGACGTGGACGACCTTGTCGACGAGGTCGTCGCCGTCCACGCGCGTGTGCCGGCCGGGGACGCTGCGCGCGCCGTTCAGCTCGCGGGCGAGGTGGGTGTACAGGATGTCGTTGACCAGCGTGGACTTGCCGGAGCCGGACACGCCGGTGACCGCGGTGAAGACGCCCAGCGGGAAGGACACGTCGATGTCCCGCAGGTTGTTCTCGCGGGCACCGTGCACCGTGAGCCGGCGCGAGGGGTCGTGCGGGCGGCGGAGGTCGGGCAGCGGGATGGCCTTCTTGCCGGACAGGTACTGGCCGGTCTGCGACTCGGCGTTGGCGAGGAGCTCCTTGAGGGAGCCGCTGTGCACGACCTTGCCGCCGTGCTCGCCGGCGCCGGGGCCGATGTCGACGATCCAGTCGGCGACCTTGATGGTGTCCTCGTCGTGCTCGACGACGATGAGCGTGTTGCCCATGTCGCGCAGCCGGACCAGGGTCTCGATCAGCCGGTGGTTGTCCCGCTGGTGCAGGCCGATGGAGGGCTCGTCGAGGACGTAGAGCACACCGACGAGTCCGGAGCCGATCTGGGTGGCCAGGCGGATGCGCTGGGCCTCGCCGCCGGAGAGCGTGCCCGCCGCGCGGTTGAGCGAGAGGTAGTCCAGGCCGACGTCGACCAGGAACCGCAGCCGCTCGTTGACCTCCTTGAGCACGCGCTCGGCGATCTTCTTGTCGCGGGCGGTGAGCCTGAGCTCGCCCAGGAAGTCCGCGCAGTCGCTGATGGACATCCCGGAGACCTCGGCGATGGACTTGCCCATGATCGTGACGGCGAGGACGACCGGCTTGAGCCGGGTGCCCTCACAGGCGGGGCAGGGCACCTCGCGCATGTAGCCCTCGAAGCGCTCGCGGCTGGCGTCGCTCTCGGCCTCGCTGTGCCGGCGCTTGACGAAGGGGAGGGCGCCCTCGAAGGCCGTGGTGTACCGGCGCTCGCGGCCGTAGCGGTTGCGGTAGCGGACCTCGACCTGGGTCTTGTGGCCGTGCAGCAGGGCCTTCTTGGCGCGCTGCGGCAGGCCCGCGAACGGGATGTCGGTGCGGAAGCCCAGCGCGTCCGCGAGGGCGCCGATCAGGCGGTCGAAGTAGTCCTTGGTGTGGCCGTGCGACCACGGGTGGATGGCGCCCTCGTCGAGGCTCTTGTCCGGGTCGGGGACGATCAGCTCGGGGTCGACCTCCATGCGCGTGCCGATGCCGGTGCATTCGGGGCAGGCGCCGAAGGGCGAGTTGAAGGAGAAGGAACGCGGCTCCAGTTCCTCGAAGGACAGGTCGTCGTACGGGCAGTACAGGTGCTCGGAGTACATGCGCTCGCGCTCGGGGTCGTCCTCGGGGAGGTCGACGAAGTCGAGCACGACCATGCCTCCGGACAGGCCGAGGGCGGTCTCGACGGAGTCGGTGAGGCGGCGCTTGGCGCTGTCCTTGACCGTGAGGCGGTCGACGACCACCTCGATGGTGTGCTTCTCCTGCTTCTTCAGCGTGGGCGGGCTGGAGAGCTGGACCGTCTCGCCGTCCACCCGCGCGCGGGAGTAGCCCTTGGTCTGGAGGTCGGAGAAGAGGTCGACGAACTCGCCCTTGCGCTCGCGCACCAGCGGGGAGAGCACCTGGAAACGGCTTCCCTCGGGCAGCTCCAGGACCCTGTCGACGATGGCCTGCGGCGACTGGCGCGAGATCGGCCGGGAACACTCGGGGCAGTGCGGCTTGCCGATGCGCGCGAAGAGCAGGCGCAGGTAGTCGTAGACCTCGGTGATGGTGCCGACCGTGGAGCGCGGGTTGCGGGAGGTCGACTTCTGGTCGATGGAGACCGCCGGGGACAGGCCCTCGATGAAGTCGACGTCCGGCTTGTCCATCTGGCCGAGGAACTGCCGGGCGTACGAGGAGAGCGACTCCACGTAGCGCCGCTGCCCTTCGGCGAAGATCGTGTCGAAGGCCAGCGAGGACTTGCCCGACCCCGACAGGCCCGTGAAGACGATGAGCGAGTCGCGCGGGAGATCGAGCGAGACGTTCTTGAGGTTGTGCTCGCGCGCTCCACGGACGATGAGACGGTCGGCCACGCCGGTCCGCACCTTTCTTGAGAGAAGTGACAGGGGCGAGGCCCCCGTCTTTCTCAGACTAGGGGGAGCCACTGACAACGCCGGTTCGGATTCACGGGTTGTCAACAAACCCCGGCTCTCCAGCATGCCCGACGCCGAACACGACCATATAGCACGTGCATTCGATTTAGGGCACTGCTCCACCACCTTCACCCGATGGTGTGACAGGGCTAGGGTCAGCACCATGATTGATCACGCTGATGACCTGGCGTCTGTACAAGCAGCGACCGAGCGGCTGCTCACCGCGGTCGCCGCACTGGACAACGCGGCTGTGACCCAGTCGTCACGGCTGCCCGGCTGGACCCGCGGCCATGTCCTGGCCCACCTGGCCCGCAACGCGGACGCTCTGGTGAACGTCCTCGAGGGCCGCCCCATGTACGTCTCCGGCGAGGCCCGGGACGCCGACATCGAGCGGGACGCGCCGCGTCCCCTCGACGTGCACCTCGCCGACCTGCGGGAGAGCGGGGAGCGCTTCCGCGCGGTGGGCGCGGCCCCGGCGGACTGGTCGCGCACGGTGGAGCTGCGCAACGGGGTCACGGACCGGGCGGAGCGGGTGCCGTTCCGGCGGTGGATCGAGGTGGAGCTGCACCACGTGGACCTCGGGATCGGCTACGAGCTGGAGGACCTGCCGGCGGACTTCACGGAGCGGGAGATCGACTTCCTCGCGGCGCGGTTCGCCGGCCACCGGGACGTGCCGTCGACCGCCCTCGCCACTGTGGACGGCAGGATCTGGACCACCGGCGGCGAGGAGGCCGGCGGCCCGGTCGCGGTCGAGGGAACGGCCGCCGACCTGCTCGGCTGGCTGGCCGGCCGCCGGGACGGCGCCGCCCTGACGGTCAAGGGCGGGGACCTCCCGTCGCTTCCCCCGCTGTAGCACCTGTCCCACGCGGGTTCCCGCTATAGGCTGGCGGTCATGACGTACAGCGGTCGGGTGACGGTCGGCGGCCCAGCCGACGTGCACGAACTCAAGGACCTGATGATCACCAAGGTCGCGGTCGGCCCCATGGACAACAACGCCTATCTGCTGCGTTGCCGGGCCACCGACGAGCAGTTGCTGATCGACGCGGCCAACGACGCGGAGACCCTGCTGGGGACGATCGGTGACGACGGCATCGCGTCCGTCGTCACCACCCACCGGCACGGCGACCACTGGCAGGCGCTGGCCGAGGTCGTCGCGGCCACCGGCGCCCGCACCCACGCGGGCCGGGAGGACGCCGAGGGCATCCCGGTGCCGACCGACGTGCCGCTCGACGACGGCGACGTCATCCGCGTGGGCCGGGTGGAGCTCACCGTCCGCCACCTGGTCGGGCACACGCCCGGCTCGGTCGCCCTCGTCTACGACGACCCCCACGGGCATCCGCATGTGTTCACCGGGGACTGCCTGTTCCCGGGCGGTGTGGGCAACACCCACAAGGACCCGAAGGCGTTCGCCAGTCTGATCCATGATGTCGAGACCAAGATCTTCGATGTCCTCCCGGACGAGACCTGGGTCTATCCCGGGCACGGCAACGACACCACCCTGGGCGCGGAACGCCCGCATCTGCCGGAGTGGCACGCGCGGGGCTGGTGAGCGGCGGCGAGCCGGTCCTGGTGGGGAGCGCCCGCCATGGCGAACGGGGCTTACGCCTCGGTCAGTCCCGGGCCGGCCAGCGCCGCGATCCGCTCCACCGCGAACACGTACCCCTGCACCCCGCATCCCGCGATGACCCCGTCGGCGCGCAGGGAGACGTAGGAGTGGTGCCGGAAGGACTCGCGCCGGTGGATGTTGGAGATGTGGACCTCCATCACGGGCAGGCCGTCACAGGCGTTGAGGGCGTCCAGGATGGCGACGGAGGTGTGCGAGTAGGCACCGGGGTTGATGACGATCCCGCAGTGGTTCAGCCGCGCCTCGTGGATCCAGTCCACCAGCCGGCCCTCGTGGTTGGACTGGCGCAGATCCACCGTGCCGCCCCGTGCCGCCGCCGCCTCGGCGCACATCGCCTCCACGTCGGCGAGCGTGTCGGAGCCGTAGATCTCCGGCTGGCGCTGTCCCAGCAGGTTCAGGTTGGGGCCGTTGAGGATCATGATGGGGGCGTTGGCCAGGTTGCGGGGCACGGTTCCTCCGGTCCGTCGGGGTGGGGCGGTCCTCGCCGGAACCGCTGCTCGGACCCGGTTTATCACGGTGCGGCGCACGGCCGTTGAGCCCTGCCCCGGCCCGCACCGGGCGACCGCGTGGCCGTGCCTCGGACGCTTTCCGGCACTGCTCGTGGGCCGCCCGGAGAACCAGGTCTCCGGGCGCCCCACGGATCCCGGGGAGGGCGCGTCCCACGCCGTCGGACAGCGTCAGGCCGTGCTTCCCCGCTAGGGGTTGATCGCCAGCTCCAGATAGGCCGCGAGCAGCACCAGGTGCACGCCTCCCTGCAGTGGTGTGGCCCGTCCGGGGACCACGGTCAGCGCGCCCACCACCATGGTCAGGGCGAGCAGCACCATGTGGGTGTTGCCGAGCCCGAGGACGAGCGGACCGGGGAGCCAGAGGGAGGCCAGCGCGACGGCGGGGATGGTCAGGCCGATACTGGCCATCGCCGAGCCGAGCGCGAGGTTCATGCTGGTCTGCACCTGGTTGCGGCGCGAGGCGCGCACTGCGGCGATGGTCTCCGGGAGGAGGACCAGCAAGGCGATGATCACACCGACGACGGAGTGGGGCAGCCCGGCGGCCTCCACTCCGGACTCGATCGTGGGCGAGACCCCTTTGGCCAGCCCGACCACGCCGACCAGGGCCAGGCCCAGCAGCCCGAGACTGATCAGGGCGGTGCGCGTGGAGGGCGCCTCGGCGTGCTCCTGCTCGGGGGCGGCCGCCTCGCTCTGCTTGACGATCGGCAGGAAGTAGTCGCGGTGTCTGACGGTCTGGGTCGCCACGAACAAGGCGTAGAGGGTCAGTGAGGAGAGCGCCGCGAACGTGAGCTGCACGGTGGAGAACTCCGGGCCCGGCTTGCTCGTGGTGAACGTCGGCAGCACCAGGCTGAGGGTCGCCAGTGTCGCGACCGTGGCGAGGGCCGCGCCGGTGCCTTCCGAATTGAACACCGCCGTGCCGTGGCGCAGTGAGCCCACCAGCAGACTCAGTCCGAGAATGCCGTTGACGGTGATCATCACGGCCGCGAACACGGTGTCCCTGGCGAGCGTCGCGCTCTTGTCCCCGCCGTCGAGCATCAGCGTGACGATCAGCGCCACCTCGATGACGGTGACGGCGACCGCGAGGACCAGGGAGCCGAAGGGCTCACCGACCCGGTGCGCGACCACCTCGGCATGGTGCACGGCCGCCAGCACGGATCCCGCGAGAACCGCGGTCACCAGTACGACGATCCAGCCGGGCAGTTCGCGTCCCCAGGTCAGGATCAGCAGAACTACGGCGAACACCGGCACCAGGGTCGTCCACTGTGCCGTGAGTGACCTGAGCCGAGCGGTCATGGGGCGATCGTCGCAGACGTGAACGGGCGGCGCACCTCACCACAGCCCTCCGACCACCGGCCGACCGTAGGGGGCGCGGGGGGTGTCACCGCCGCACGGCGTGCCCCTCCGCTCCGCGATCCTGATCGTCTCGGGGTCATCATGGTCACGCATGGCCTCCTCGTACGAGTCGTGTTCGGTCGGCGCCGGCGCGCGGCGCGGGGTGGGAACAAACGGGACCGGGAGCGGTGGTCGGCGATGTGCTGACCTCCGCTCCCGGTCCCGGCGTTCCGGTGTCCGACAGGATCAGACGTCGATGTCGTTCTTCACGGAGCCCTCGTCCCGGCCCGCTGCCGCCTCGGCCTCCTCCTGCTTGCGGGAGGCCCGCAGGCTGGTGATCGTGGTGACGATCAGGACCGCGCAGATCACACCCAGCGAGACCGGGATGCTGATCTCGGGGACGTGTACCCCGGACTCGTGCAGTGCGTGCAGCACCAGCTTCACGCCGATGAAGCCGAGGATGATCGACAGGCCGTAGGACAGGTGGACCAGCTTCTTCAGCAGGCCGCCGATGAGGAAGTACAGCTGCCTGAGACCCATCAGCGCGAACGCGTTCGCCGTGAACACGATGTACGGGTCCTGCGTCAGGCCGAAGATCGCGGGGATCGAGTCGAGCGCGAACAGGACGTCCGTGGTGCCGATGGCGAGCATGACGACGAGCATCGGGGTCATGACCCGCTTGCCGTTCTGCTCGATCCACAGCTTGGTGCCGTGGTACCGGTCGGCCACGCCGAAGCGTCGCTCGGCGGCCTTGAGCAGCTTGTTCTCCTCGTACTCCTCGTCCTCCTCGTCGGCCCGGGCCTCCTGGATGAGCTTCCAGGCGGTCCAGATCAGGAAGGCTCCGAAGATGTAGAACACCCAGGAGAAGCTGGCGAGGATCGCTGCGCCGGCGGCGATGAAGATCGCGCGCAGCACCAGGGCGATGAGGACGCCGATGAGGAGCACCCGCTGCTGGTACTGCGACGGCACCGCGAACTTCGCCATGATTAGGACGAAGACGAAGAGGTTGTCGACGCTCAGCGACTTCTCGGTGATGTAGCCGGCGAAGAACTCGCCTCCGGCCTGTCCTCCGCCCCAGATCAGCAGGCCGAACCCGAAGAGCGCGGCCAGGACGATCCAGACGACGGTCCAGATCCCGGCTTCCTTGATGGATACGTCATGCGGTTTGCGGCCGATGAAGAAGTCGGCCGCGATGAGGGCGCACAGGCCCGCGATCGTCAGGACCCATAGGGTCGGGGAAACATCCACTGCGCCTCCGGCAGATACGTCACACGGCAAATGTCAGCGTCGTCGCTGCCGGAGGTCTCTTCCACCCGGGCCTCCGGCGCTGGGATGCGTCCGGACGGTCCTTCGGGCCGACGCCCCGGGATCTGGCCTGATCCGTATTGACGGGGTCGCCGCACAGACAGGGAGTACTCCCCTCCGTGCGGTCAACAGTACCCAACCACCAAGGATTGGTAAAGAGGCAGGTAAAGAAAGATACAAAGCCCCAGGTGGCGGGGCTTTACGCGAACTTGGTCAAAGGTGCGGGGACGTCACCTGTCCCATGAGCGGCGGGCCGCCGCGACCTGGGTGAGCACCTGGTGGAGGACCTGGCTGCCCGGCGGCACGAGCGGCGGCTCGTACGTCCAGGCGTGTCCGACCCACGGATCGGCCAGATGATCGTCGGGCACGGGAGTCAGTCGCAGCAGCGAACGCCACAGCGGGTCGAGGAGCGGACCGTAGCCCGCGGACTCCTCGCGGTCGGCGACCATCATCAGATGGACCCCGACGGACGGGCCCTCGTCGGCGAGGTAGCGCAACTGGTTCACGGCCCGGTCGTCGAAGCCGTGCGGGAAGTCGTTGACGATCAGCAGCTGCTGGGAGGTGTCGAAGCCGGGCGGCAGCGCGTCGGGGGCGCCTCCGCGCAGCGCCATCTGCACCAGGTCGACCCGCTGCGTGAGTCGGCCCAGCACCTCCGTCACCCCTGCGGCGCCCTGGGCGGGCGGGGCCGCCAGCACACCGGTCCGCGTCAGCGGGGCCAGCGGCTGCGCCCCGGATCCGGCCGGGTCGATGACGTGCACGGTGAACTCGCCCGCCGGGTAGACGGCGAGCAGCCGGGCCGCGTGCGCCACCGCCGTCTCCATGGCGAGGCGCCGCATGTCGTGGGAGTCGGTGAACGACCCGTCGACCGAGTCGGCCCGTCCGCTGTCGATCCACAGGCCGCGCTCCAGCGGCAGCCGGAGCAGCATCGGGATGCTGATCCGGTCGGCCTCGGGCAGCCGCAGGTCGCCCAGGCGCAGCGCCATGGGTATCTCCATCGGCACCCGGTAGGCGTGCCAGGCGGGGCTGTCCCAGCGGGCGAAGGCCGGGGGCAGCGCGGGTTCGACGACGTCGGCCTCGGCGACGAGCTGGGCGAGGTCCCGGTCGAGGACTTCTCGCGCCTGGTCGACGAGGTGTGCGTGCCGGGCCCGGGCGGCTTCGCGCGCGGCGTCGCCCTGACCGCCGATCCGGCTGCGCGGATCGGACAGGGCCTGCTCCAGCTCCTTGTCCATGCGGGACTCGGCGAAGTCGACGGCGCTGCGGTAGGCGGCGGTGGTGCGGGCCAGGTCCTCGAACATGCCCCAGACCTGGTTGTAGAGCCGCTCCTCCATGGACCAGCCGGTCGCGTCCCCCGCGACGGGTTGCGCGGGCTGTCCGGGCTGCGCCGGCGGCGCGGTGGGCGGGGGCGGCGGCGGGGCGGAGTTCCGCCGGCCGGGGTGGCTGTAGTCGATCGGGCCGCCGGTGGTGGCGGACGGGTCCGCGGCACCGGTTCCGCCGTACGACGGCTGCGGTCCGGTCTGTCCCGGTCCGCCGGCCGGCTGCCCGCCGTACGACGGCGGTACGGGGCCTGGGGCACCCTGCGGTGCGGTGCCGCCCTGGTCGGGGCCGACCGCGGGAGCGGCCGGCTGACGGGAGCGGTCACCGTCGGCCGGGCGGGGCGGGGGCGCCTGCACGGAGCGGGCGAGGCCCCGCGCGACGGCCTCGTTGATGGTCCCGGCGAGCTGTACGGCCTCGGGCAGGCCCTGGTCGGTGAGGAGGTCGGCCAGACCGCCCGCGTAGCCCTGGCCGACGGCGCGTACCTTCCAGGCACCCTGCCGTCGGTAGAGCTCCAGCGCGACGACGGCCGACTCGGCCTCCAGGCCCGTGATGGTGTAGCTGGCGATCTCGCTGCCGTCCAGGCCGGTGACGGCGACGAAGGGGGCTGCCACGGCGCCGAACCGGACGGGGCCACCGCCCGAGGTGGGCAGGGCGAGCAGCGCGCTGACGCGGTGGACCGCGTCCGTCATGGCGTCCAGGTCCACCGCGAGACGGTGGTCGGCGGCCGCCTGCCGCGACACCTCCAGACCGGGCTGGGTGGGTGCGCCCGGGTGGGCCACCCACTCCACTCCGTGGATCCGGCCATTCTCGTCGCCGAGCGCGGCCACGGCCACGACCGGCGTGCCGGCCGAGATCCGGATCTCCAGACGGGACTGGGAGAGCGGGTGGTTCTGTCCCCGCACCAGCTCGGCCGTCATCGCCTTCGTCCCCCTGTGTCGCGTGTGGTGTGTCGCGTGCCGTGTCCCGGCCCGGCCTCGGGCGCGGTGCCTAGAGGACCGGCAGGATCGCCGGCATCAGGTCCTGGAAGGTGCGGCCGTTGGCCGGGTTGCCGAGGGCCGTCATCGTCCAGTTCGTGCCCGTGCGGTGCACCTTCGCCATGATCTGGGCCGTGTAGGCGCCACCGCCGGCCAGCGTGTAGCGGGCGAGCTCCTGGCCGTTGGTCTCGTCGACGAGGCGGCAGAACGCGTTCTGCACCTCCTGGAAGGTCTGGCCCGTGAAGGAGTTCACGGTGAAGACGATCTGGTCGATGTGGACCGGGACGCGCGAGAGGTCGACGAGGATGGCCTCGTCGTCGCCGCCCTGGCCGACACCGCCGACGAGGTTGTCACCGGTGTGGCGCACCGAGCCGTCGTCGCTCACCAGGTGGCGGAAGAAGACGACGTCGACCGGCTGCTTGTCCGCGAACAGGACGGCCGAGGCGTCCAGGTCGATCTCACGGGTGCGCGAGCCGAACAGGCCGCGACGGGGAGCCGCCTGCCAGCCGAGACCCATGCGCACCGCGGTCAGGCTGCCGCCGTCGTTCTTCTGCAGACTGATGGCCTGACCCTTGGTCATGTTGACGGTCACGCGCTGATTCCCCTCTCGAACTTCCCCTGTTGCCGCGCAATCGCGGTTGACCAGAACACTACGCAGGGGCACTGACAGCGACGTACCCAGGTCCGCACTTTGTGTCGTTCTTGCAACACATCGCGTGCGCGGCCGTCAGGACAGGCCGGCCTCCTGCATCTGCCGCAGTTCCTTCTTCATCTCGGACACCTCGTCGCGCAGCCGGGCCGCGATCTCGAACTGGAGGTCCGCCGCGGCGGCCCGCATCCGCGTGGTGAGTTCCTCGATCTGCTCGGCGAGTTCGGCGGCGGGGCGGTCGGTCGGCACGGTCTCGGCGGCCTTGCCCTTGGTGCTCTTCGCGCCCTTGGCCGCCTTGGTGCCCAGGGAGGGCACGGGCGCCTTGGTGCCGCCGTCCTTCTTCGTCTGGCGGTAGCCCGAGCCGAGCAGCTGCTCGGTGTCGATGTCCTCGCGGGCGATCTGGGCGACGATGTCGTTGATCTTCTTGCGCAGGGGCTGCGGGTCGATGCCGTTCGCCTGGTTGTACGCGACCTGCTTCTCCCGGCGGCGGTTGGTCTCGTCGATGGCCTTCTCCATCGCCGGGGTGATCTTGTCGGCGTACATGTGGACCTGGCCGGAGACGTTGCGCGCCGCGCGGCCGATGGTCTGGATCAGGGAGGTGCCCGAGCGCAGGAAACCCTCCTTGTCGGCGTCGAGGATGGCCACCAGGGACACCTCGGGCAGGTCGAGGCCCTCGCGCAGCAGGTTGATGCCGACGAGGACGTCGTACTCGCCGCTGCGCAGCTCCCGCAGCAGCTCGACCCGGCGCAGGGTGTCGACGTCGCTGTGCAGGTAGCGCACCTGGATGCCGAGTTCCAGGAAGTAGTCGGTGAGGTCCTCGGCCATCTTCTTGGTGAGCGTGGTGACCAGGACGCGTTCGTCCTTCTCCACGCGGGTGCGGATCTCGTGCACCAGGTCGTCGATCTGGCCCTCGGTGGGCTTGACCACGACCTCGGGGTCGACGAGGCCGGTGGGGCGGATGATCTGTTCGACGGTGCCGTTCGCGCGGGAGAGCTCGTACTGGCCGGGGGTGGCCGACAGGTAGACGGCCTGCCCGATGCGCTCCTGGAACTCCTCCCACTTCAGCGGCCGGTTGTCCAGGGCGGAGGGGAGCCGGAAGCCGTGGTCGACGAGGGTGCGCTTGCGGGAGGCGTCGCCCTCGTACATCGCGCCGATCTGCGGGACCGTGACGTGCGACTCGTCGATGACGAGGAGGAAGTCGTCCGGGAAGTAGTCCAGCAGGGTGTTCGGCGGGGAGCCGGGAGAGCGGCCGTCGAAGTGCATCGAGTAGTTCTCCACGCCGGAACAGGAGCCGATCTGGCGGAGCATCTCGATGTCGTACGTGGTGCGCATGCGCAGGCGCTGGGCCTCCAGGAGCTTGCCCTGCTTCTCCAGCTCGGTCAGGCGCTCGCCGAGCTCCTTCTCGATGTCGTTGACCGCGCGCTCCAGCCGCTCGGGGCCCGCGACGTAGTGGGAGGCCGGGAAGACGTACAGCTGCTGGTCGTCACTGATGATCTCGCCGGTGAGCGGGTGGAGCGTGGACAGCGCCTCGATCTCGTCGCCGAACATCTCGATGCGGACGGCGAGCTCCTCGTAGACCGGGAAGATCTCGATGGTGTCGCCGCGGACGCGGAAGGTGCCGCGGGTGAAGGCCATGTCGTTGCGCGTGTACTGGATGTCCACGAAGCGGCGCAGCAGCTCGTCCCGGTCGAGCTCGTCGCCGACGCGGAGGGGGACCATGCGGTCCACGTACTCCTGCGGGGTGCCCAGGCCGTAGATGCAGGAGACGGAGGCGACCACGACGACGTCGCGGCGGGTGAGCAGCGAGTTGGTCGCGGAGTGGCGAAGCCGCTCGACCTCCTCGTTGATCGAGGAGTCCTTCTCGATGTAGGTGTCCGACTGCGGGACGTACGCCTCGGGCTGGTAGTAGTCGTAGTACGAGACGAAGTATTCGACGGCGTTGTTCGGCAGCAGCTCGCGGAACTCGTTGGCCAGCTGGGCGGCCAGGGTCTTGTTCGGCGCCATGACCAGGGTGGGGCGCTGGAGCTTCTCGATCATCCACGCGGTGGTGGCGGACTTGCCGGTGCCGGTCGCGCCGAGCAGGACGACGTCCTTCTCACCTGCTTGGATGCGCCGGGCGAGGTCGGCGATGGCCGTCGGCTGGTCGCCGCTCGGTTGGTAGGGACTGACGACCTCGAAGGGCGCCACCGTGCGTTCGATCTGGGAAACGGGCCGCATGCCATCCACCGTACGGCCCCCCACTGACAACGGGTCCGGAATCAGCGGCGCTGCGGGGTCCGGGAGCGGTGTTCCACGGGGCCGCGGGCCCGCAGCCGCGAGCGCGCCGGGGAGTGGTGGGCCGGGGAATGAGCGGGGACGCCGGGCTTGTGCTCGGCGGGGGGCGCGGCGGACCCGCCGGCGACCATCAGCGGATCGAAGACCACCACGACGCCCGCGAGGACGAGGAAGGCGAGCGGGCCGACCATCATCGGCCCGAGCAGGGCGGCCGCCGGCTCCCCCGCGGCGGGCTCGGCCGCGCCGTGGACGTGCACCTCGAGTGCGGCCATGCCGGTGTAGTGCATCCCGGTGACCGCGAGCCCCATGACGACGCTGGCGCCCACGCTCCACCGGAGGCCCCGCTCCTGTCCGGCCGCCCACAGGGCGGCGCTGGCGGCGACCATGGCGATGGCCACGGACGCGGCGACCGTGAGGACGTTGTACTCCAGGCGTCCGTCGAGGCTCATGCCGGCCATGCCGAGATAGTGCATCGAGGCGATGCCGAGGCCGGTGATGGTGCCCCCGGTGAACAGAGCCGTTCCGGAGGCGCCCTTGTAGCCGACGATGAAGATCCCGATGCCCACCATGACGACGGCGACGGCCAGGCTCGCGAACGTGATCAGCCGGTCGTAGTGGATCGGCGTGCCCTCGACGGTGAAGCCCGTCATCGCGACGAAGTGCATCGTCCATATGCCGGAGCCGATGGTCGCGGCCCCCAGCGCGAGCCAGCCGGGGCGCCAGGAACGGGACCCCCTGACGGCCCTGGCGGTGCAGCGCAGGCCCAGGGCACCGCCGAGACAGGCCATGAGGAAGGCCACCAGCGGTGTGACCAGGCCGTAGCTGAATCCGTCGACCGTGCCTTGCATGCGCGGCTGCCCTTCCCGACCCGTGTATCCCGCAACGTCCCGATATACCCCCCTCCCGGCGCCGTGACGGCGGCCAGGGATGACGCAGAGAGTATGACCCCACCGGAATGGTCGAACGATTTTCCGGCAAAGAAACACGTCCTTGCCCCAGGTGTGTGGCACCAGTGTGCGGAATTCGGGCGACACCGTTCAATCCGCGGCCATCCCGCACTCGCCTCACGTCGACCCTCTGCTGTCACAGTTGAGCCGACCGTGATCGCTCGACGCGAGGAGTACACATGCACGCACGCGCTGTCACCGCCTCGGCCGCCGCGTTCCTGGGCACCGCCGCCCTCCTGCTCCCGCTCTCCCCCGCGCGGGCCGCGGAAAGCTCCGCGCGGCCCCTGGTGATAGCCCACCGGGGCGCGTCCGCTTATGCGCCCGAGAACACCCTGGCGGCCGTCGACAAGGCCGCCGCGCTCGGCGTCGACTGGGTGGAGAACGACGTCCAGCGCACCAGGGACGGTGAACTCGTCGTCCTGCACGACGACAGCCTCCAGCGCACCACCGACGTCGAGGAGGTCTTCCCCGACCGGGCTCCGTGGAAGGTGAAGGACTTCACCGCCGCGGAGATCGCCCGGCTGGACGCGGGCAGCTGGTTCGGCTCCGCGTACGCGGGCGCGCGCGTGCCGACGCTGGAGCAGTTCCTGCACCGCGTCGAGCGGCACCGCCAGAAGCTGCTGCTGGAGATCAAGAACCCTCAGCTGTATCCCGGCATAGAGCGGCAGATCGTCAAGGTGCTGGGCAACGAGGGCTGGCTGGACCGCCCGCACGTGCGGAACCGGCTGATCGTGCAGAGCTTCAGCGCGGACAGCGTACGGACGGTCCACGATCTGCGGCCCGCGGTGAAGACGGGCTTCCTCGGGACGCCGCCCGTGTCGGACCTGCCCGCGTACGCGGACTTCACCGACCAGATCAATCCCTCGCACGGTTCCCTCTCCGCCGGTTACGTCGCCGCCGTGCACGCCCTCAAGGGGGCGCACGGCAAGCCGCTGGAGGTGTGCGCCTGGACCGTGAACGACGCGGCCGCCGCCCGGCGGGTCGCCGGGTTCGGGGTCGACGGGATCATCACCGACACGCCTGACGTGGTGCGGGACGCGGTGCGCGGCTGAGGCGTCCGCCACGCTCTCGGGGCGTTGTCAGTGGCGGGCCGTACGGTGGTGCGCATGGACAGCCATGGGCAGTACGAGCAGCGGGTGGTGTGGGCCGTCGTCGGCACCGGCATCGGCCCGCTGCTGCTGGCCGCGACCCGTGAGGGCCTGGTCAACGTCGTGTTCCACGCCACCGACGAGGTGCGCGACGGTGCGCTGGAGCGGCTGGCGTCGCGGCTCGGCGCCGAGCCCGTCGAGGAGCCCGGCTCCCCGCTGCTGGCCGAGGTGATACGCCAGGTCGAGGCGTACTTCGCGGGTGAGCGGCGGGACTTCGAGCTGCCGCTGGACTGGTCGCTGATCTCGGGCTTCAACCGCGAGGTGCTGCGGGAGCTGGCCTCCGGGGTGCCGTTCGGCTCGGTCGTCGGGTACGGCGATCTGGCCCGGCGGGTCGGCCAGCCCGGCGCGGCCCAGGCCGTGGGCACGGCGATGGGCGCGAATCCGTTGCCGGTGGTCGTGCCGTGCCACCGGGTGGTGGAGAGCGGCGGGGGCATCGGCGGGTTCGGCGGCGGCCTGGAAACCAAGCGCCACCTCCTCGCCCTGGAGGGCGTCCTCCCCGAGCCCCTGTTCTGACGGCTCGGGGATCCGCTCACTGCGCTCGCCGGGCGCCGTCGCGCCCACCCGTGCCGCCCCGGGGTGCCTCCCAGGCCCTTGGGGCACTGGGGAGGCACGACTGCCCGCGATCGCGAGGGCTTGGGTCAGTCGTAGTGGCGGGCCTCGAAGACGTTGCCGTCCGGGTCGCGGAAGTAGAAGCTGCGCTTGGCCAGGCCGCGCGCCCCGAAGGAGTCGCGCGAGACGTCCGACACCGGTACGGAGCTCTCCTCCAGGCGGTCGCGGAGGGCATCGAAAGCGTCGGCCGGCAGGGACAGACAGACGTGGTTGACGGGATGCCCCGAGCTTTCGGCGGCGCCGGGAACCATGCCCATGCGTTCCGCCTTCGCCCGCGGCATGAGATCGAGGATCGTTTCCTCGTTCACCCGCACCGAGGGAAACGGCGCCTCACCGACGGAGTAGTCGGTGAGCCTGACGGGCTCCAGGCCCACGGCCTTCTCGTAGAAACCGGCGGCGGCGATGGGGTCGTTCACCCACAGGACGATGTGGTCGAGGCGAGTCGTGTTGTCCGTCATGGCCCCCAGCCTCCGCGACGTCCGTGACGGCGCGCAAGGGGTTTGGCCCCGTGCCCGACCCGCCAGAGATGAGGGAGAACCGGCAGACAGGAGGCAGACGCGTGGTGCTCATGGTGTCCGAAGAGGTACGGGAGGCGATCGCCGCGGGCCGCCCGGTGGTGGCCCTGGAGTCCACGATCATCGCCCACGGACTGCCCCGGCCGCGCAATCTCCAGGTGGCGCTGGAGCTGGAGGCGGCCGTACGGCAGGAGGGCGCGGTACCGGCGACGATCGCCGTGCTGGACGGGCGGCCCCTGATCGGCCTGGGCAAGGAACAGTTGGAACGGGTCGCGGGCGAGGACGGCATCCGCAAGCTGGGCCATCGTGATCTGCCGCTCGCGGTGGCCGCCGGGGCGAGTGGGGCGACCACGGTGTCGGCCACGGCCCTGCTGGCGGCGCTCGCGGGCATACGGGTGTTCGCGACCGGAGGCCTCGGCGGTGTGCACCGGCAGTGGACGGTGACCCAGGACGAGTCGGCCGATCTCGGTCTGCTGGCGCGGACGCGGATCACCGTGGTGTGCGCGGGCGTGAAGTCGATCCTGGACGTGCCCGCGACCCTGCAGCGGCTGGAGACACTGGGGGTGGCGGTCGCCGGATACGGCACGGACCGCTTCCCCGGCTTCTACCTGTCCGATTCGGGGCACCCCGTGGACTGGCGGCTGGACACTCCGGCGCAGGTCGCGGAGGTGATGCGGGCGCAGGACGCGCTGGGCGGGCCCGAGTCGGCGCTGATCGTGGCCAACCCCGTTCCCGAGGCGGAGCAGTTGGATCCCGGGCTGCACGCGCGCGTGCTCGACGAGGCACTGCACGCGTGCGAGACGGAGGGCGTCACCGGGCAGGCGGTCACGCCGTTCCTGCTCGGCCATCTGGTCCGCCGCACCGACGGCGCGTCCCTCGCCGCGAACCTGGCGGCGGTCCGGGGCAACGTGCGTCTGGCCGCGCGGGTCGCGGCGTCCTGGGCCGGCCGGGAGTGACGGACGCCGTGCGGGGCGGGGCGCTGCTGGTGGCCGGCGATGTGATCACGGATGTGGTCGCCCGGCACCGGGAGCCGCTCGCGCCGGGGACGGACACGGCGGCGGCGATCCGGACGCTGCCGGGCGGCGCGGGCGCCAATGTGGCCTGCTGGGCGGCGCGTCGGGACGGTACGGAGGTGCGGCTCCTCGGACGGGTGGGCGAGGACGCGGCGGCCTGGCACGAACGGGAGCTGACCGCCTGCGGGGTCCGCCCGCTTCTGGTCGTGGACGGACAGGCGCCGACGGGGACGGTGATCTGCCTGGTCGACGAGGGCGCGGCGGCCGAGCGGACGTTCCTCACCGACAGCGGCGCGTCGCTGCGGCTGGAGCCCGGTGACTGGTCGGACGCGTTGCTGGACGGGGTGGCGCGGCTGCACCTGTCGGGTTATCTGCTGTTCACCGAGCCGGGCAGGGCCTTGGTCGCGGTGGCGTTGGAGGCGGCGCGGGCCCGTGGGGTGCCGGTGAGTCTGGATCCGGCGTCGGCTGGGTTCCTCGCGCGGCTGGGTGCCGACCGGTTCCTGTCGCTGGTCGAGGGCGTGGACGTCCTGCTGCCCAGCCGTGACGAGGCGTGCCTGCTCACGGGGGCGTCCGATGTCGCGGACGCCGCGGCGCGGCTGAGCCGGCACGTTCCGCTGGTGGTGGCCAAGCAGGGTGCCGGGGGCGCACTGCTCGCCCGGTCCGGGGAGGTGTACGCCCGTGTCCCGGCCGTACCGGCGGCGCCCCGGGACACCACGGGCGCCGGTGACGCGTTCACGGGCGCGTTCCTGGCGGCCCTGCTCGCGGGTGCCGGCCCGGAGAAGGCGGTGGAGGAGGGGTGCCGGGCGGGCGCGCAGGCGGTGGAACACATAGGGGGCCGCCCGCCCGCGCCCGTCTGACGAACGGGTGTCACAAGGGGCGAACCGCCTCTGTCCACAGGCGGGAACAAAGCGGAATGACCCCTGCCCACAGCCCCGCACGCAACTCGTCCGGTGCTGGCAGACTGGCGCGGCAAGGCGCGGGAAGCAGAACGGCGCGGGGGAACCACGCAAGGAGAGCCGGATGTCCATGGCAGGGAATCTGCGGAAGGTCACGAACCTCGGCAGGGTCGGCGGACTGCGCCGGGTGGCGCGGCTGGCCCGGCGGCGGCCCCGTGTGGACCTGAGTCATCCGGCCCGGTCCCCGCTGGGCTCCTCGGTGGTGAACTGCGTGACGTACCAGGACGGTCACCGCACCGCCGCGCGTGGCGATCTGGTGGACGCGGTGAAGCAGGTGCGCAAGAGCGGCGAAGGTTTCGTCTGGCTGGGGCTGCACGAGCCGACCACCCGGGAGTTCGCCGGTATCGCGGAGCTGTTCGATCTGCACCCGTTGGCGGTGGAGGACGCGGTCGAGGCGCACCAGCGGCCCAAGCTGGAGCGGTACGGGGAGACGCTGTTCGCCGTGTTCAAGACGGTCTGCTACGTCGAGCACGAGGAACTCACCGCGAACAGTGAGGTGGTGGACACCGGCGAGATCATGGTGTTCCTCGGTGAGGACTTCGTGGTCACGGTGCGGCACGGCCGGCACGGCTCGCTGGGACCGCTGCGCGAGGGGCTGGAATCCGATCCCGAACAGCTCGCCAAGGGCCCGTCCGCGGTGTTGCACGCGATCGCGGACCACGTGGTCGACGACTATCTCACCGTCATCGACTCGGTACAGGACGACATGGACCACGTCGAGACGGACGTGTTCGCGGAGCACGGCGAGCGGGTCGATCCGGGTCGCATCTACCAGCTCAAGCGTGAACTCCTCGAATTGAAGCGGGCGGTGGTGCCGCTGGGCCGGCCGCTGGAGGAGCTCGCCACCCGGCCGATCCGGGTGGTCGCCCCGGAGATACAGGCGTACTTCCGTGACGTCTCGGACCATCTGCTGCGGGCGAAGGAGCAGATAGCGGCCTTCGACGAGCTGCTGAACTCCATCCTCCAGGCGCATCTGGCGCAGGTCACGGTCGCGCAGAACGAGGACATGCGCAAGATCACCGCCTGGGCGGCGATCGTGGCGGTGCCGACGATGGTCTGCGGGATGTACGGCATGAACTTCGACCACATGCCGGAGCTGCACTGGCGGTACGGCTACGGCATGGTCATCGGGGTGATATCCGTGGCGTGTCTGCTGCTGTACCGGGCGTTCCGGCGCAGCCGCTGGCTCTGAGACCGGCCTCGGGACTCCTTCCGCGGTCCTGGCGTCCTCGGTCCTCACCGGACGGCCCGTGGGTGGCGCCCGGCGGTGTCAGCCCCGCCAGGCCGGATGGCGCGGGTCGTCGGCCCGTACCAGTACGTCGGCCGCGCCGGCGGGGTCGGTCTCCTGCTCGTAGCGTTCGAAGGCGGGGAGGGTCCAGTGCTCGGCCTCGGGAGTACGGCGGCGCAGGGCGCCCGGGGAGAGGAGGACGTGGACGCTCAGGTCGAAGGGGAACCAGTGGCGCAGCAGAAGGGGGCCGTGCAGCAACAGCACTCCGCCGGGCGGGAGTCGGACATAAGGGCTGCGGGTGGCGCGGTCGGTGACGGGGTCCCACAGGTCGGGCAGGACGCGTCCGCTCCCGCCGGGTTCCAGGGGGCCGAACACCTCGCGCCAGAGGGCGCCGGTGTCGTACCAGCCGCCGTAGTAGGACTCCAGGTCCTGGTGGCCGTACTCGAGCCGGACGGAGGCGGGCCGCAGGAAGCCCTCGGTGCCGACGACCAGGGAGGGCCTGCCGCGTAGCCGCAGCGCCTCGGCGACCCGCTCGGCGAGATCCCCCGGACGCGCGGCGGGGGCACCGTCGAGGGCGACCCGCGGCCAGGGTCCGCCGTCGGCCGTCTTCAGCTCCAGCAGGCGCTCGGCGAGGAGGTCGCCGAGCCGGTCCCAGGTGATCGCTTCGAGTCGCACACGGCCATGATGCGCCGGCGGCCCGTCCGGCCGCGCGGGTCCCCCGGCCGCGCGGGTCTCCCGGCCGGACCAGGGGCGCCCGGCGGACCGGGTGGCGCCCGGCTGTACGGGTCCGATGCCCGGCGGACCGGGTGGCGCCCGGGGCGCGTCCGACGCCCCTGGACGTTCGCGCATGCGCCCGCGCTCCTGGGCCATGGCCGGAGTGCCGAGGGGCGCGTTCACTGATGGTGACGGTGGTGGCCGGGAAGGAGCCCGGCCGGGAAACGGGGGTGACGACGTGATCGACGGGCCGTACTTCGTGCTGACGGTGCTGGGGGTGCTCGGGACCGGGCTGACGGCCGGGGTCTTCTGTGCCTTCTCGACGTTCGTGATGAGAGGGCTCGCGGCGCTGCCGCCGGCGCAGGGGGTGGCCGCGATGCAGGCGGTCAACGTGGCGGCGGTGCGTCCGGCCTTCATGCTGCTGTTCCTCGGTACGGCGATGCTGTGCGCGGTGGTCACGGTGGTGACGTTCGTACTGTGGCCGGACGAGGGGACGGTCGAGCTGCTGGTGGGCGGTGTCCTGTACCTGGCGGGGTCGTTCGGGCTGACCGTGGTCGCGAACATACCGCGCAACGAGGCGCTGGCCCGGCTCGAACCGGGCGGCCCGGAGGCGGTCGCGTACTGGCCGGTCTACGTGCGCGAGTGGACGATGTGGAACCACGTCCGCGCGCTCGCCTCGGCCGGGGCGGCGGTGGCGTACCTCCTGGCCCTCGTCTGAGGGACTCGGCCGGCCGGCTCCCGGAAAGCGCTGTCCCGGCGCTCTGCGGAGGCGGGTGAGCGGACGTATCGTGGCCAAGGAGTGCCGCCCGACGACGCACGGCCTGTCACCCGCGCACGCAAGGAACACGGCCATGGCCGATCCCAAGGGTTTCCTGACCACGCCCCGCGAGGAGTGGCCGCGCCGGCCCGTCGAGGAACGGGTCCGCGACTGGAACGAGGTGTACGTCCCGGGAGCGCTGCTGCCCATCGTCAGTGCGCAGGCCGACCGTTGCATGGACTGCGGTGTGCCGTTCTGCCACCAGGCCTGCCCGCTCGGCAATCTCATCCCCGAGTGGAACGACCTGGTCTCGCGGGAGGACTGGCGGGCGGCGGCGGAGCGGTTGCACGCCACCAACAACTTCCCGGAGTTCACCGGCCGGTTGTGTCCGGCACCCTGCGAGGCGGGCTGTGTGCTCGCCATCAACCAGCCGGCGGTCACCATCAAGAACGTCGAGTGTGCCATCGCCGACCGGGCCTGGGAGGAGGGTTTCGCGCCACCGGCGCCACCGGAGCGGCTCTCCGGCCGGACGGTCGCGGTCATCGGCTCGGGCCCGGCCGGGCTGGCCGCGGCCCAGCAGCTGACCCGTGCGGGGCACACGGTCGCCGTGTACGAGCGGAGCGACCGGATCGGCGGGCTGATGCGGTACGGCATACCCGAGTTCAAGATGGAGAAGCGGCATCTGGAGCGGCGGGTGGAGCAGATGCGGGCCGAGGGGACGAAGTTCCGTACGTCCGCGGCGGTCGGGCGCGATGTGGACGCGACGGAGCTGCGGGCACGGTATGACGCGGTGGTGATCGCGACGGGGGCGACGGCGTGGCGGGAGCTCGCCGTGCCGGGGCGCGAACTGGCGGGGATCCACCAGGCGATGGAGTACCTGCCGCTCGCGAACCGGGTGTGCGAGGGGGATCTGGAGTCGTCGCCGCTGTCGGCCGCGGGCCGGCATGTCGTCATCGTCGGTGGCGGTGACACGGGGGCGGACTGTCTGGGTACGGCGGTGCGGGAGGGGGCCGCGTCGGTCACCCAGCTCGACATCTATGCCCGGCCGGGCTCCGAGCGCGACGAGGACGCCGAGCCGTGGCCGACGTATCCGAGGCTGTACCGGCTGTCCGCGGCGCACGAGGAGGCCGGTGAGTTGCGGACGGCGCCGGCGGCGGACGCGGACGCGCGGCTGTTCGCGGCGTCCACGCTGCGCTTCACCGGTGACGGGGGCGGGCGGGTGTGTGCGCTGCACCTGGTCGAGGTGGACGCCGGACGCCGGACCGTGCCGGGCACGGAACGGGTGCTGCCGGCGGATCTCGTTCTGCTCGCGCTCGGGTTCTCCGGGCCGGACCGGGGGGACGGGCTCGTCGACCGGCTGGGAGTGGAGCTGTCACCTCGTGGCACGGTCGCGCGGGATGCGGGCTTCGCCACGAATGTGCCGGGTGTCTTCGCTGCCGGGGATGCCGCTCGCGGCCAGTCCTTGATCGTGTGGGCCATCGCCGAGGGGCGGGCGGTCGCGGCGGCGGTCGACCGCTATCTGACGGATGCGCCCAGTCGTCTGCCGGCACCGATCGCTCCGGACGATCGTCCGATGAGGGTGTGATCCCGCGGTGCCCGGTGGTGGTGCGGGCCGGCGCTTGCGGGGTGCGCCGTGTTGGTGGGGGCCGGGGGTGGGGTTGCGCGGCCCGGCGCTTGCCGGGGTGCCTCCCCCAGAGGGGGTGCCCCCAGCGCCCACCCGTGCCGCCCCAGCGGCACGACTGCCCGCGGGAACGGCGGCATGCGGCGGCCCGCGGGAGCGGCGGACGCGACGGCGGCCCGCCGTGGGGTACAGCGGGCCGCCGTTGATGGAGTGGTACCGGAACGAAGAACCCGCGGTCCCACCACTCCAGCCGGGTTACAGCTTGCGGGCCACCGCGCCGTAGCCCGGGATGACGCCGTCGTCCTGGCCCGGGATCGGGTCGCCCAGCTCCGGATGCCACTGGTGGGGGACCTGGACGCCGGGGTCGATCAGGTCCAGGCCGTCGAAGAAGCGGGTGAACTCCTCGCGGGAGCGGAGCGCCAGGGTGACGCCCGCCGCCTTGAGCTTGTCCGTGGCCGCCTTCGACTCCTCCGGAGTGAAGTCGGGCGTCGCGTGGGTGACGACCAGGTAGCTGCCCGAGGGCAGCGCGCCCAGCAGTCGCCCGACCAGCTCGTGCGCCCCGTCCTCGTCGGAGACGAAGTGCAGCAGCGCGATGAGCGACAGCGCGATCGGCTCGTCGAAGTCGAGGATCTTCCGCGCGCCCTCCAGGATGGTCTCCGGTTCGCGCACATCGGCCTGGAGGTACTCGGTCACCCCCTCGTCCGTGCCGCGCAGCAGGGCCGCCGCGTGGGCGAGCACGATGGGGTCGTTGTCGCAGTACACGACGCGGGCGTCGGGCGCGACCTCCTGCGCCACCTGGTGCAGGTTGGGCTCGGTCGGGATGCCGGTGCCGACGTCGAGGAACTGCCGTACCCCCTGCCCGGCCAGCCAGCGCGTGGCCCGCTGCATGAACGCGCGGTTCACCCGCGCCATCACCGGCACCCGGGGGTCGAGGGCCAGCATCTGCTTGCCCATGGCCTCGTCGACCGGGTAGTTGTCCTTGCCTCCGAGGTACCAGTCGTACATCCGCGCGGGGTGCGGCCTGCTCGTGTCGATCTCCACGGGGTGCTGCCCGGTCATGAGGGACTCCATAAGTCTCTGCAACTGTTAGTGATCAAGTCGGTGCCACGTTCAGAAAGGGAAAACAAAAAGGTGGAGCGGGCAACAGGGCTCAGGACAACAGGAAATCCGCCTCTCCCGCCTTCGCTCCCTCGATGAAGGCCGTCATCTCGGCGGAGGTGTAGATGAGCGCCGGCCCGTCCGGGTCGGTGGACTGGCGTACGGCGATCCGGCCGTCCTCGAGCTTCATCGCCTCCAGGCAGTTCCCTCCGTTGCCGCCGCTCCACGGCTTGTGCCAGCCCTCGCTGCCCAGTTCCCGCGCGGGCATGCCGTTGTAGATCCTTCGGGTGCGCGCCCGCGGGCGGGGCGGGGACTTCAGGGACTTCAGGGGCTTCATGAGTTCCATTCACAGCTCCTTGCGGAGATCCCGGAGGATCTCCTTCGTGCGATGTGCCGTAGCGGCCTGCGCCGCCATGCGGTCCATGACCTCGAGGTGGGTCGCCACCTCTTCGCGCGCGTCCAGGTAGACGGCGCCGGTCAGGTACTCGCTGTAGACCATGTCCGGCAGTTCGGGCATGGCGAATCGGAACAGCACGAACGGCCCGTACGTGCCGGGATGGGGCCCGCCGGCGAACGTCGCGATCTGCAGCGTCACATTGGACAGCTTCGTGGCCTCGAGCAACTTGTCGATCTGCGCACGCATCACCTCCGGGCCGCCGACCGGGCGGCGGAGCGCGGTCTCGTCCATCACGACCCACATCCGGGGCGCGTCCTCGCGGGTGAGCAGTTCCTGCCGTTGCATGCGCAGGTCGACGTGGCGCTCCATGTCCTCGGGCCGGGTCTGCCCGACGGCCCCGGAGCGCAGCACACCGCGCGCGTAGTCCTCGGTCTGGAGCAGCCCGGGGACGAAATGGGGTTCGTAGCTGCGGATGAGGGAGGCCGCGCCCTCCAGGCTGACGTACATCGAGAACCAGCCGGGCAGGATGTCGTGGAAGCGCTGCCACCAACCGGGCCGGTTGGCGTCCTCCGCCAGCTGCACGAAGGCCTCGGCCTCCTCGTCGGAGACGCCGTACGCCTTCAGCAGGAGCTGGAGGTACGGGATCTTGAGCGCGACCTCGGCCATCTCCATGCGGCGGACGGTGGCGGGCGCGACACGGAGGACGCGGGCCGCTTCCTCACGCTTGAGCCCCGCGCGTTCCCGCAGGTCCAGCAGGCGCCGGCCGAGGACGACCTGCCCCACCGTCGGCGCGGACCGGGGTTCGCTCACACTCCACCTCCCTCGAACGTGACTCGAACAAAAGCTGACAGCCCGGCGGCGCCACTCGAAGATCCACCCGAAGACCCGTTTCGCCCGAACTCACATCCGGACAAATCTTCGGCGATCCCAACTGGCGCCGCCCGAGGTGCTGTTGCGAGCAGTGTGCCACGCCCGTCCAGACCGTCACACCGCACTCTGCATTTTTCAGAGTGACACTTGCCAAGTGTTCACGGCGGGGCGATAGTGGCAAGCGTGATTCCGTCCGCGCCCTTAGGAACAGACGCCGCCGCAGGGTCCATCGGCCTCGGCGCCGCCTCGGCAGCCGACCCCTCGGGGTCCGCCGCCGAGCGCCGGTTCCGTTTCGAACTGGCCGCTCATCCGGGTTCCCCGGCTCAGGCCAGACGCCTGACGAGGGCACGGCTGACCGGCTGGTCGGTGTGCGAGGACACCTGCGACACAGCGGCTCTCGTCGTCTCCGAACTGGTCACCAACGCCATCGTGCACACGGCGAGCAGCCATGTGGTCTGCGAGCTGCACGACGGTGGCGAGCTGGTGCGCATAGCCGTGCGCGACGAAGGGTGCGCGCCGGGCCAGCCGCGGGCGAACACCCGGCAGCGGCCGGAGGACGAGCACGGGAGGGGACTGCTCCTCGTCGACGCCCTGTGTCACTCGTGGGGCGCGCACGAGAACGGCCCCGGACTGCTGGTCTGGGCCGACCTCCCCCGCACGGCGGACACCGGTGACACCGGACACGGTCCCGCGGAGCCCACCGGTGACCTGGGCTGGGGCGCCCGTCCGAAGCCGGGCCCGCCCGGCACCCCGGACGACGACACCGGCAACGAACCGGACCAGTCCCACGGCCCGGCGGAGAACCGGACCCACGGCCCGGCGGGGAAGCGGACCCACAACCCGTCGCTCCCCCCGCACCAGCGCACCCCCCACCCCCGGGGCCGGGCGTGACGGGCATACCCGGCACCCGCGTGCTGAGCCTGGACTCGCTGGTGCGGATCCAGCGCGGACGGCACACTCCCGCCGCCCCCCGGCGGCTCCCCGTCCCCGACGGCATGACCGCGCCCATGGGCTGCGACGCCGTGGCGGTACCGGCACGCCTCGGCCCGCTGGTGATGCCCCGGTTGCCCCGCGTGGGCTGCGTGTACGCCGATGACGCGCACTGGTGGTGGCTGGTCCCGTCCGATTCCGACTACGCCCTGGAGTGGCCGGCCCCCGCCCACTACGCCACCGGCGCGGTCCTCCCCGGCCCCTCGGACGCCCTCGGCGCCCCGGACCTCCCCGGTCTGATCCACCGCCCCGACGGCACGCTCCCCTACACGCCGCCGATACCGCTCTATCTCGCCCTGTGCCGCCTGACGGGCACGACCCCCACCTGGTCACGCCCCGTCACCGCGTAGCCGTACGCCCCCGGACACCCCCGGCCCCGCTACGCCGCGACGTCACCGCCCCCGCCGTCCCCCCGGACGATCACCAGGAACATGTCGGTCGCGAGGTCCATGACAACCTCGGCGGGCAGACCCTCCAGGCGGCGCGCGTGGGCGAACTCCTCCGCCGGCCATGAGCCACGCGGTCCACCTGCGGGAAAGCGTTCGATCACCGTTCGCCCGTTCACCCTGCCACCTCCATGCTGCGTTGTACTCGTATGAGTTAAACGCCAACCATGGGGTGAGCGCCTCGCCCGGTGACGGTACTGAGACGTAGTTGACACCCGTTCACCGCCAAGTGTGACCGGACTCTCGGCCGATCGCACCAAACGGCTACTTTCCGTGCCGGTCGCCGTACCGGTCGTGTCAGGTGTCGTACCTGCCGTGTCAGGTGTCGTACTCCTGGATCCGCCGCCCGTGACTCCGGTCGACCAGTGCGGGCAGTCGCTCCCCCAGTTCCCGCACCACCTCGGGCACGTCGATCGTGAGCAGTTCCCGGTCCCGCATGAGGATCCGGCCGTCCACGACCGTCGTGCGGACGTCGGCGGCGCGGGCGCTGTGCACCAGGGTCGCGGCGAGGTCGTGCACGGGCTGGGTGTGCGGGCCGGTGAGGTCGACGAGGACGAGGTCGGCGCGGCGGCCCGGCGCGATGCTCCCGACGCTCTCGCCGAGGCCGACCGCGCGGGCGCTCTGCAGGGTGGCGTGGTGGAGGGCCTGCCGGGAGGTCAGCCACCGGGGGTCGCCCTCGGTGGACTTCTGGATCAGGGAGGTGAGCGCCATCGACTCCCACACGTCGAGCGAGTTGTTGGAGGCGGCGCCGTCGGTGGCGAGTCCGACCGGAACGCCGATGTCGCGCAGGGCGCGTACGGGTGTGGTGCGGGGCCAGGCGAACTTGAGGTAGCCGCGGGGCGCGGTGGCCACGGCCGTACGGCCGTCCGCGCGCTCCAGCAGCGGCAGGTCGCTGTCGACGATGCCGGTGCCGTGGGCGATGAGCACGTCGGTGTCGAGGACGCCGGTGCGGTGCAGGACCTCGATGGGGGTGACGCCGTGCCGGGCGAGGCTGGCCTCGGTCTGGTCGCGGTTCTCGGCGGCGTGCAGATGCACGGGCAGTCCGTGCTCGTGCGCCAGCCGCGCGGTGGCGGCGAGGTCGGTGTCGTCGACGGTGTAGGGGGCGTGCGGGGCGAGGGCGGTGGTGATGCGGCCGTCGGCGGCCCCTCGATGCCGCAGCGCGAACGCCAGCGACCGCTCCCGCCCCTCGGCCCCCTGGGAGGAGAAGTACGTCTCCCCCAGCAGCGCCCGCATCCCGCACCCGGCGACCACGGCGGCGACCGCGTCCATGGCGAAGTAGTGGTCGGCGAAACAGGTGACGCCACCGCGGATCATCTCGGCGCAGGCGAGCAGCGCGCCCAGTTCGACGTCCCGCCCGGTGAGGTTGGACTCGACCGGCCAGATGACGTCGTTGAACCACTCCTCGGTCGGCAGGTCCTCGGCGAGGCCGCGCAGGACGGCCATCGGGGCGTGGGTGTGGCAGTTGATCAGTCCGGGCAGGGCGACCTGCCCCCGCGCGTCGATCCGCTCGCGGGCCGCCCGCCCCTCGGCCGCCCCGGCACTCGTCACCTCCTCCACGATCCCGTCACGTACGACGACGGCCGCGTCCTGCGTGAATCCGATCCGTTCCCGGTCGTCGTGCGTGAGGACGGTGCATCCGGTGATGACGAGGTCGGCCGGGCTCTCCGTGGCAGCAGGCGTCATCCCGTCACCGTACGGCGCGGTCGTGGCCCGGCGTGAGCCGAACCGCGACATCCCCTCGGCTCCCCAGGCGGTCCGCGAGCTCGGTCAGCCGCCGGACGTGCCGGGGGTCGAGGCGGCCGGTGTCGTCGAGGTGGACGGCGCCGGCGGTGACGGTGTCGACGAGCAGTTCGAGGGTGGCGGCGGTCTCGTCGGTGCCGTCGGCGTGCCGGGCGAGCGGGGGGAGTTCGGCGGAGGCGAGGGCGATGGCTGCGCGGGCCTCGGCGAGGGTGCGGTAGGCCTCGCGGCGCAGCGCCCAGCGGCCGGCGCGGTCGTCGGACTCGCCGAGCACGTGGTCGAGGTACGCCTGGGCGGCGCCGGCCGCTTCGGTGAGCCGGGCGCGGATGGCGTCGCCGCGTTGTCCCGGCGTCGGGAGGTGTCCTACGAGGAGTACGACGGCGCAGGCCAGCAGGGTCTCGGCGATGCGGCCGAGGGAGGCCTGGGGTTCGCCGCCTGCCATCACCAGGGCGAGGACGAGCACGGTGACGACGGCGGTCTGCGCGGCGAAGTGCCGGGCGGCGACGGGGATCAGCGCGCCGCTGACCGCGACCAGCGCGACGAGTCCCTCCGGGCGGGGCAGCACGGCCGCGAACCCGGCGAACAGGAGCGCCCCGAGGAGGGTTCCGGCGGCCCGGGACAGGACGCGGGAGGCGAGCGGTCCGAGGTCGGGTTTGACGAGGAAGACGGCGGTGGCGGGCAGCCAGTACCAGTGTTCGTGCGGCCCGTACCAGCGGGCGTGGTGGAGGGCCTGGGCGAGGGCGGCGCTCACCCCGAAACAGAGGGCGACCCGCAGCCCGTACTCCCGGCCCCGGGCGCCGAGGACGGTCCGCACCCCGGCGGTCCGGGAGCGCCTGCGGCTGTGCAGGTCGCCGCCGTCGCCTCGGTCGAAGGCCTCGACGGCGCGCAGCAGGGCGTCGTCGAGGGCGCGCAGGGCGGGGACGGTGCGGGAGGGGGCGGGCAGCGGGCCGGTGGGAGTGCTGCCCCGTACGGCGGCGGCGAGGCGGCGGGGTCCTTCGGACGCGCGGGACGGTACGGGCTCCCCGGCCCAGGCCAGCGCGGTGGCGGCCTCGGCGAGCGGGAGGGCGGCGGCGTACTGGGCGTGCAGCCGGCGTTCGGCGGCGGAGGAGGCGTACCGCCGCAGCCGGGGTCCGGCGAGCGCGTCCTGCGCGTGGTCGAGCGCGGCGGTGAGCGCGGCCCGCCGCGCGGTGGCGGTGTCCGTCCCGGTGGCGTCGAGCAGGTCGGCGACGGCGGCGTACACCCCGGCGACGGCGTTCCGCTCCCCGTCGAACCGGAAGCCGCCGGCGAGCGAGCCGGGCGTGGGCAGCGCGAGCCGCAGCAGGAGCAGCCACCCCGCGCCGGCGAGGAAGGCGAGCGCCCGCTGCCAGCCCGGTTCGGGCAGCGGCATCCCCGCGCCGACGGCGGCGCCGACCAGCAGTTGCGTACCGACGGAGGACCCGACGGGCCCCAGCGCGCTGACCGCGCCGGCGACGAGACCGAGCCCGGTCAGCAGCAGGGTCAGCAGGACGGCGGAGACGTGGTCCCCGGCGTACGTCCCCACGACCAGCCCGGTCGCCCCCGCGAGCGCGGGCCCGCCGATGCGTCCGACGGAGGCGCGACGACTGCCCGGCCGGTCGTTGATCCCGGCGAACATGGCGCCGATGGCGGCGACGACCCCGAGTGTGGGCCGCCCTGCGAGGACGGCGGCGAGCAGCAGCGGCCCGCCGCCCAGCGCGCCGCGCACGACGGCGCTCCACGGAACCGGTCCGCGCTGGGCGCGCAGGGCGTGGGCCAGCCACGGGGGTACGGCACGGGCGGGGCGGGTCACGGGGCTCCAGTCGTCGCATCGGAAACGGGTCGAGCTCACGGGCGACGGCGACCGGGCGGGAGGAAACGTGCCTTCCACGGTAATCGGTGGGGTGGAAGGGGAACGAACGGTCACGTTTCCGTGATGTGACGATGCGGGCGGAACCGGACGCGCCTACCCCAGGCCCATGAAGGACGCGAGGCCCCGTCCCCACGCTCCGGCGGGACCCGGCCAGTCGAGAGGCGTGAAGAACCCGGCCACGAACAGGGCCACGGACGCCACGACGCTGAGCAGAAAGGCGAAGACGCCGGCATTGGTCTCGGAGTCCCGGTCCAGCCAGCCCAAGGTCACGATCGCCGCCAACACCAGTGCGAGAAGGCATCCCACCACACCCACGAGTGCCGTGAAGAAGGTGAACGGCACCACTTCCCAGAGGCTCGCGTCCGACGCATAGGCGGCCCGGTTGACCGTGACGGCGAGCATGGGAATCCACGGCGGGAGCGCACAGAGCGCCCACCCCCCGGCGATCAGGAGCCGCCGGGGCGGACCAGGTACGGGCGTTCGCTTCGAAGTCCCGCCCGGCGCGCGGCCGACGGGGACACCACCGTCGCCGTTCGGGGCGACCAGCCGAGCGGGAGTCGGCTGCTCGGCCGTCCCGGACCGCTGTGTCCACTGTCCCTCGATGACCTGCGGGGTGTCCCGCTCGCCGCCCTGGCCGTTGATCTCCTCACTGAGCTGTCGCAGTTCCTCGCGCACGGCGCCCAGTTCGCTTTCGGCCCGCTCCAGGAGATCGGAGAACTCTTCCGTGTCCTGCCGGTCCGACGCCAGGCCGACGGGTTCGTGGCGGGGGGCGGTGTCCCGGTCCCGTTCGGCTTCCCGTCGCTGACGTGCCAGCTCCTGTTGCGTCCGGGCCAGCAGCGCCTCGGCCCTGGCCCGTTCCTCCTCAGCCTGCCGCATCATCCGCTGGGCCTGCATGACGCGCAGTTCGGCGTCCCTCAGCTTCCCGGCGAACTCGGTGTGCGCCTCGGCGCGCCCCTCGGCCTTGGCCCTCTTGGCCTGTTCCTCCAGCTCCTGGCATCGTGCCATCCACTCCCCGACGGCGTGGGCAAGCGCCTGGACCACTTTGTCGGCCCTCGTACGCGCCTCTCGAACGTCTTCGCCCTGGGCCTCGACGATGTGGATGTTGGTCACGTACTGATTGCCGCCGGACTGGATCACCTGTGCGTTGTCCGAGGCGCGGCCGTACGTCCGGGCGGGTCTCAGCGCGTCGCCCTCCCAGTTCCCCGGCTCACTCATCGCTCGGTGATGTACTGGTCCCGCGCCGCCTGGTAGACGCGACCGTTGCCCTCCGCCCGCGCCTCCATGTGCACGTCGCCGCGGATCTCCTGGCCACCGGCCGTCCGCTGCCGCCACCCTTCCACCAGGTCCCGCAGCTCGTCGGCGGCTTCCGGGTGCTCACCGAGCAGCGCGGCGAACCGCCCGACCCACTGGCCCTCCAGCCGCCTGGCGGGGTCGGGCCCGTCCCCCTCACCCGCGTCGAGCGCGGCGGTCCGGGACGCTTCCAGCTCCCGCTCGACTTCCTCGGCGGCCCCCGGCCGGAAGCGGCGCCAGACGGTCACCACCCCGTCCCGCGTCTGCTGCCACCCCTCGGCGACGAGCAGTCCCACCAGGGACGTGCCCGCGGTACCGGCCAGTGTGAGCAGATAGGGATCCATCACAGCCCCCCGAACTTCCGCAACGATGCCCCCACCGTAACCCAATCCTCGCTGTGCGTGACGTCGTTGACGCCCGCGACCGCGGCCTGCGCGGTAACCGGCCGCATCTGAAAGCCCGGCAACCTTTCCGGCGGCTGTGACGACCACCGGGTCGGAAGCGTGTGTTCTCCCGTACCGCGTAAGGACTCATCCGTGGCATCCCCCTCCCACCGTCGCCCGCGCGGCAAGCGGCGCGGCCTCCTGGTTCCGGCCGTCGCCGTGGCCGCCGTCGGGCTCCTCGTATCGCTGGCCGTCGCCCTCACTCCCGACGACGGGCCCGACACCGCGCGGGCCACGGCCACGTCCGCCCCCACCGATGCCGGTACGCGACCGAGCGTCCCGCCCACGGCGACCGGGCGGGCACCGAAGGCGAAGCCGTCCACCGTGTCCCCGACCCCCGAGCCCTCCGCGACGACGCCGTCGGCCCGGCCGTCGCGCGGCAGCACCCCCACGACCGCGACCGCCCCGCGCCCGGCCTCCGGCGGGGCACCACTGGCGGGGCGGATCAGGCCCGGGACCACCTACAGCGGAGTGGCCACCCACTACGACGCCGGGGACGGCGACGGCGCCTGCCTGTACGGTCCGAGCCCCGACCTCATGATCGCGGCCATGAACACCGCGGACTACGAGACGTCCAGGGCGTGCGGGGCGTACGTCCTGGTCCGCGCGGCCGGCGGCGCCTCCGTGACGGTCCGGATCACCAACGAGTGCCCCGCGCCCTGCGCCCCCGGGCAGCTCGACCTGAGCAGGGAGGCCTTCGCGAAGCTCGCCGGACTCTCCGCCGGGAAGATCCCGGTCACGTGGAGCCTGCTCAGCCCCGGCACGTCCGACACCGTCTCGATCCGCTACAAGACCGGCTCCAGCAGCCACTGGTGCGGCATCCAGGCGATCGGCCACCGCAACCCGCTCGCCCGGCTGGAGGTCGGCACCGGTTCCGGGTGGCAGCGGCTGACCCGTACCGAGTACAACTACTTCCTCTCCCCCGACGGCACCGGGTGCGGCGGCGCCCTGAGGCTCACCGACGTCTACGGGGAGCAGCTGCCCGTCGACGGCATCGCCGTACGCCCGGACGCCGTACAGCCGACCCGCGTCCAGTTCGCACGGCACTGACACGGTGCCCTTGACCCGGGGGCGGTGCCGCCGCCGCTCACCGGCTGACGCTCAGCCGGTCCACCCGGTCCACCCGGTCCACCCGGTCCGCTCCGGCAGCCGCCCGGGGAGCAGCCGGGCGAACTGCGGTGAGGGCGCGACGCCCAGTTCCTCGTTCAGCATCCGGCAGAACGCGTGGTAGTGGCGCACGGCCTCGCTGACGTTGCCCTCCGCCAAGTGCGCCGACACGACGGCCCGGTGGGCGCTCTCCCGTAAGGGCTCCGCGCGTACGCTCGCCCACGCGGCCTCCATCGCCAGAGCGGGTCTGCCCTGCCGGGTCAGGGTCCCGGCCAGCGCGTCGAGCGCGTGCAGCCGCAGTTGCCGCAGGTGTTCGCGCTCCACCAGGACCCAGTCCTCGTCCCAGCCGGGCAGCAGGTCCTCGCCGGTGAGGGCTTCCAGTGGCGGCGGGGCGTGGAGCGGTGGACCGTGGTCCTGCACGACGCCGAGCGCCGTCCGTGTGAGGGTGTGGACGTCCACGCGCAGGGCCGGGGTGACCAGCAGTGTGTCCCCGTGGCATCCGATCAGGGAAGGCTCCCCGCGCGGCAGCTTCCACAGGGTGGTGCGCAGACTGCCCCGGGCGTGCTCCTCGGTGGCCTCGGGCCACAGCGTGCCGGCGAGGACCGTGCGGGACACCCGTCCCCGCAGCCCCATGAAGGCCAGGAGCCGCTGGCCGTTGCGGCACAGTTCGACGGTCTCGGTACCCAGTTCCAGCCGGAACTGGCCGAGCAACCGCAGCTGGAGAGGCGGGGGAACCGGCCTCATCGCCTCGCTCACCGTGTCCCGCGCGAGCGTCTCCGGGGGCTGTCCGGTCTCGCCACCGGCGCATCGCTGCTCGTGGTCTGCCTGGTCCTGGTGCGGCTCCGGGGCGCCGCGTCCTCCGAGGAGGAGATGTCGTCACCAGTTTCGGCCCCCCGCCCGTGCCGTGCAACCGGATCGATGACGCCGCGCTGACGGCGGTTCCGTAGCTTCGGACACGGCTCGGAAGAGTCCTGTCCCCCGATCGCCGACACCATCAACAGGCCAGGAGGCGGATCATGGCCACGGCGGAACTCGCTTCCCAACGAGAGTCGGACTATCTGTCGCAACTGACGATGGCCGCGACACGCTATGAGAACCGGACCGAACGACGGGAACGGAACCGGGCGGTCCTCGAGACACGTGGACCGCTGTACGCGGACACCCCCGAGCGGGTCGAGAAGCGGCTGGCACGTCTCGGCACCGACTGGGCCATGGCCCGGGCGATCGAGCGGACGCCGACGGAACCCGCCAGCAGCGCGGGAAGCACCCTGCGGTTGCCGCCGGAGACCGTCACCAGCGAGGTGCTGGGGCTGGAACGCCTCATCGGGCGCAACAACCTCACCCCCATCGCGTTCCTGGAGGAGGGCGTACAGGTCTCCCGCTCGGTCGGCCGGATCACCATCAGCGGACCGGGCGGCGGGCACGGCACCGGCTTCATGGTGTCCCCCTCCCTGCTGCTCACCAACAACCACGTGCTGCCCGGCGCGCAGGAGGCCAACCGCAGCAAGGTCGCGTTCGCGTTCCAGGACGGCGTCGACGGCGGCCCCCTCGTACCGGCCGTCTTCCAGCTGGAGCCGCTCCGGTTCTTCGTCACCGA
The DNA here is from genome assembly GCF_019049255.1 of Streptomyces sp. AC558_RSS880. GTDB lineage: Bacteria > Actinomycetota > Actinomycetes > Streptomycetales > Streptomycetaceae > Streptomyces. The sequence goes on from NZ_JAGMUJ010000161.1 coordinate 224,435, forward strand.
CCGGGCGCTGGACTTCAGCCTCGTCGCGGTGGCCCCGCGCGGCGCGCAGGGCGAGGCGCTGTCGTCGTTCGGCCGGCTGGCCCTCAGCGAGGCGCAGGGAAAGGTCGTCATCGGGGAGTACGTCAACATCATCCAGCACCCCAGGGGCGAACCCAAGCAGATCGCGCTGCGCGAGAACCAGGTCGTCGACCTGCTGGACCGGTTCCTGCACTACGAGTCCGACACCCGTGAGGGTTCCTCGGGATCCGCGGTCTTCAACGACCAGTGGGAGGTCGTCGCGCTGCACCACTCGGCCGTTCCGAAGACGGACGCCGAGGGCCGGCCCCTGAGCGTCGACGGCACGGTGTGGCGGCCGGAGATGGGCGAGCAGCGACTGGCGTGGCGGGCCAACGAAGGGGTGCGCATCAGCCGCGTGCTGGAGGCTCTGCGCGCGATGCCCCTGACCGGTGAGGCGGCCCGGCTGCGGGACGAGGTGTTCACCACCGGGCTCGCCCCGTCCCCCGGGGAGAGCGCGCCGCCGGTGCCTTCCCCCCTCGGCACGTCCGCCCTGCCGGGGACCGACGGCGCACAGGCGCAGGCGGCCGACGGCGCCGCCCAGTTCACCATCCCCCTGCGGATCACCCTCGGCCTCGGTCTCGGCACGCCCTTGTCCTCGCCGGTCACCCTCGTCGCCTCGCCGGTCACGCCGACGCCGACGGCCGCGCCCCAGCCGCCCCGGGCCGGGCGGCCGGACATCGTGTCGGCGGTCGAGAAGGACGTCGACGCGGCCCTGACCAGCCACCGGCTCGCGCAGAAGGGCCCCTACTACGACCGGACCGCCGACATCGCCGCACGCGACGCGTACTACGCGGACGTCGACACCGGAAGCGGCGGCGGCGCGCTGCGCCGCGCGCTGACCGGGCTGCTGACCGACACCCACGAGCCCCGGCCCCGGTACAAGCCGATGAGCATGGTCTATCCGTGGGTCGACCTGCACAAGGACGGCCGGCTGCGCAGCATCTACTCGGGCAAGGACTTCTCCGCCGAAGAGCTCATACGGGCCGACGCGGCCGTGGCGGAGGCCCGGCTGGCCCGCGTGCAGGAACTCCTGTTGCGGGAGAGCACGGCGGGACCGGCCGAGTTCGAGGCGGAGTTCGACGCCCTGGAGGCGTCCATGCCGTTCAACTGCGAGCACGTGGTGCCGCAGTCGTGGTTCACCAGGAAGGAGCCGATGCGGGGCGACCTGCACCACCTGTTCGCGTGCGAGGTCGGCTGCAACAGCTTCCGCGGCAACTTCCCGTACTTCGACTTCCCCGACTTCGACGAAGCGGTCCGGGAGGACTGCGGGATGCGCGAGGACGTGGGGTTCGAGCCCGAGGAGGGCAGGGGCGCGGTCGCCCGTGCCACGCTGTACTTCCTGCTCCGCTATCCGGGCCAGGTCGGCGACGCGGCGCGCGAGTTCCCCGCGGAACGGCTGCCCGTCCTGCTGAAGTGGCACGAGGGTGAGGCGGTCAGCGAGTACGAACTGCACCGCAACGCGGCCATCGCGGCGATCCAGGGCAACCGGAATCCGCTGATAGACCATCCCGAGTGGGCTCGCGCGATCGACTTCACCGGCGTCTGGCCCTGAACTCCCCGCCGACCCGCGTCGTTCGGCTCGCTCGGCCGGTCCGGCGGAAATACGGGTGCGCCGGAGCGGCGGGACCCGCATGATCGGTGGGTTGCCCGCAGCCCATGGATCGGAGTCCGCGTGATGACCGGTGACCGAGCGGTGCGTGTGCGGCGGGCCCTGCCCGCCGACGCCGGTACCGCGGCCGACGTCTGGCTGCGCTCCTTCGCCGCCGCCCTGCCGGACGTGGTCCGGCCCCGGTCCGACGACGAGGTGCACGGCTACTTCCGTCACGTCCTCGTGCCCCTGCGCGAGACGTGGGTGGCGGAGGCGGCGGGCGGGGAGGTCGTCGGCGTGATGGTGCTGGACGGCGAGGAACTGGCACAGCTCTACCTCGCCCCCGAGTGGCGTGGGCGCGGGATCGGTGACCGTTTCGTCGCGCTGGCCAAGGAGCGCAGCCCCGAAGGGCTCTCCCTGTGGACCTTCCAGGTCAACGCGCCCGCGCACCGCTTCTACGAGCGGCACGGTTTCACACCCGTGGAGTGGACGGACGGGTCCGGGAACGAGGAGCGGGAGCCGGACGTCCGGTACGTGTGGCGGCCGTAGGCACCGTCCGGTTCAGGTGGTCCCGGCCCGGTCCGGGGTGCGTTCCACGGCTCTCTTCCGGTCCTGGTGGCCGGCCCGGCGCTTCTCCCCGGTCCATGACGGGTTCCGGCGTTTCGACGGCCGCGGGAGTCAACGCGGTACCGCTTCGAGCAGCGCCTCGGTGTCGGTGACGGCTGTGACGAGTGATTCCGGCGTGGCTCGCATTCCGGCGATGATGTCGTCCACGCCCTGGAGGCCCGCGCGGTGGAGCAGCCCCTTCTCGTTGGTGACCCACTCCCCGCGTGCCGCCATCACCGCGTGCGCGGTGCAGGTCGCGGCCACGGCGATGGCGCCCGCGACCTGGGTGAGGGCGCCCTTGGGGGCATGGCCTGCCTTCGCGTAGGCCAGGGTGGCGGTGGCCACGCCGGACCAGCGGGGCGGGGCGCTGTCGCGGAGCGCCGGCGGGTAAGTGTCCGGGCGGGGCACTTCTCCCCGGAGCACCCGGTTGACGGCGAGTTCGGCGACGATCAGGTAGGTCGGGATGCCGACCAGGTGGAACATCAGCGGTTCGACGCGGAAGCGGCCTGCTTCCGCCTCCGCCAGTTCGTGCTCGACGCTGTCCAGGTCGCGGTAGTGGACGTCGACCCGGCGCCCGTCGACGGTCAGCCAGGCACCGCCGTTGAAGACGCCGCCCCAGTCGCCGATGCCGCAGACCTCGCCCTCCCAGCCGACCGCGCGCAGGTCGTCCGGGTCGAAGGAACCCCGGTAGTAGAGCGCCATGTCCCAGTCGCTCCCGGGCCGTTCGGTGCCCTGGGCGCGCGAGCCGCCGAGGGCGACGGCCCGGACACCGGGGAGGTCGGCAAGGCGGTCGGCCGTACGGTCGAGGAAGGCTTGGTCCGGGAGGGCGGACGGCACGAGGGCTCCTGGTGATCGGCGGTGTGCGGGAGGCATCGGGCAGGGTACGGGGACGTGGTCGAGGGGGCGAGCGAAATACGGGTGCGGTGGCCCGGTGTGTCATGCAGGATCGGGGGTTGTCCGCCCTCCCCGTAGATCGGAGTCCGCGTGATCCGACGCGTCACCGTCCCCGCTCTCTTCCCGCCGCCCACCTACTCCCACGCCTCCGTCGTCGAGGCGGGCACGAGGCTGGCGTTTCTCGCCGGGGCGGTCCCGTTGGACGCCGACGGAAAGCTGGTCGGCGAGAGGGATCCGGTGCGGCAGGCCCGGCAGGTGATCCTCAATCTGGAGGAGCAGTTGCGGGCGGTGGGATCCGGCTTGGGCCACGTCGTCACGACGGATGTGTACGTCGTGAGCAGTGAGCCCGCGGTGCTGTCCGCCGTGTGGGACGTGGTCGAGGCGTCCGGGCTGAGCGCGGGGCCCCACTCGTCGACCCTGCTCGGTGTGGCCTGCCTCGGGTACACCGGGCAGCTCGTGGAGATCACGGCCACGGCGGTCGTGCCGGACGCCGGCGCGGGCTCCTGAGGGGCGTGGCCGGGCGCTGGTCACCGCTGCGCCCCTCGTAGGCACGCCAGTGCCCCGTGACCCGGATCAGCGGTCACGGGGCACTGCGGTGCTCTGCGCTCTACGCGGTGTGTCGAGCGGCGAACCCGATGAACTCCGCCCACGCCTCCGGCGCGAGGCTGACCACGGGGCCAGCCTCGTGCTTCGAGTCGCGCACGTACAGGGCGCCGCTACCCGTAGCCACCTCGACGCACTGGCCGCCATCGCCAGCGCTGTAACTGCTCTTGAACCACGCCAAGTCATCGGCGTGAGGCCTGGCCTTGTCCCCGTTCATCTCTCTCCCAGCAACTTTTCGATCAACGCGAGCGAGTCTGTCGGAGTGAGGGCCTGCGCGCGAAGGATCCCGTACGTGCGCTCAAGACCTCGTACCTTCTGACGCTCCGTGTGGACACGGCTGTCGCCTTGGACCTCCGTGTAGGCGATCCTCCGCTCATCCCTGGTCTCCATCAAGGTGAACGGACCGGCCAGTCCCGCATGTTCCTGACGAGAGAGTGGCATCACCTGAATCACCACGTTGCGCTTCTCCGCGATCAGCATGAGGTGCTCCAGCTGCCCCCGCCAGGCCGCCTTGCCGCCGATCGGGCGGAGCAGGACACTCTCCTCGATCACGAAGCCGAGGTGCGGCGCGGGGCGCTTGGTGAAGATCTCCTGCCGTGCCAGTCGCGCGGCAACGCGCTCCTCGATGATCGCCTCGTCCAAGAGCGGCTGCCACATGGCGAACACCGCTCGCGCGTACTCCTCCGTCTGAAGCAGCCCGTTGACCAGGTGGGTGTCGTACAGGTGGATTTCAACCGCCTCGCCCTCCAACCTGGCCGCATCCCGGAAGAACGCCGGATACTGAGCCCTCGCCACCTCCTCCTTCCCCGCCTTCAACAACCCACCCACGTCGAGCAGTTCATCCGCGCTGTCGATGAACTTGGGCGGCGGGATCCGCCTTCCCTGCTCGAAGCTGGCGATCGTCGACGCGGAGTACCCCACCCTGCTCCCCAGCGTCGCCCGGTCCAGCCCCGCCCGCTCCCTGCACAGCTTCAACTGCCGCCCGAAGACGTGCAAGGATGCCCGCGCTCGCCTCCTGCTCCTGCCCGTCCACCTGCTGCCGCTGTTCCTCCACGCCCGGCACCTCCCGTACGTACTCACCGCCGAACACCCCGCACAGACATCGCGTACGCAACCAACCCGCCCCGCGAAGCCCTCGTCACGGTCCACCCCGGGTACAAGGCCCACGACATCGGCGTACAGCCACCGCCGGTCGGCGCGTCCCACCTGTTCAACGCTACGCACGGTTCGCCACCGTTGCCCCATGAAGTCGGCAGCTCCCCCGCAAAGACGTACGCCCCGACCGACCCGCACGTTCGCGATGCGGTTCACCTCGACCCCGCGCGGTGCCCGCCTCGCCCGCCGACTGGTCTCGCACCGCCTGGACGCGTGGGGCCACCCCTACGCCTCACCGGCGAACGAGACGCTCACGCTGATCGCCGCCGAACTCACCGCGAACGCGGTCCGGCACGGACACGTACCCGGCCGCGACTTCCACCTGAGCCTCACCGAGAGCGAGGACGGCACGCTGCGCATCGAGGTGTCGGACACCCGCGCGGAGCGACGACCGGTCGCCGGAACACCGTCCCCGGACGACGAGTCGGGCCGGGGCCTGCTCCTGGTCGACGCGCTCGCCGACGACTGGGGCGTACTGCCCCGCCCCACGGGCCCCGGCAAGACCGTATGGGCGGAGTCGGCACCACCACCGGAACCGCCCGCGCCCGCCTCGCCCCCGCGCCGGACGCGAGAGCCCGCCTTCACGCTCCGGCCGGACCAGGCCGGTTGAGGAACGTGAAGTCGTGGCCGCCTTGGCCGATGCAGGCGGCGACCGCCGCTCCCGGCGGACGGACGGCCGGCGGCAGGGGCGCTTTCACACGGCGCGCAGACCCCGGTCGGTGAAGGCGATCAGCCATGCGAAGCTCTCGTCGATGTCGGTGCTCCACTTGAAGCCGCCCGCCGCTTCCAGCGTGGCGAAGCCGTGGCAGAGGCTGCGGAACACGCGCAGGGCGTGGTTCACGTCGCACTCCTCGATCTCGTAGCCGCGCAGAACGGCCCGGAACACGTCCAACAGCCGTCGGCCGGCGAGGGCCATCGGATCGTCGGGGCCGATGGGTTCCATGCCGGTCGTCGCGGCGTAGCGGCCCGGGTGGGCGACCACGAAGGTGCGGAAGGCGCGCAGCGCGGCGGCCAGGGCGTCGCGGCCCGCCAGGCCCTGGACGGCGGTTCCGACGGCGTCGGCGGCCTGGGCCGTGGCCAGCGCCGCGATGCGCCGCACGAGGTCCTCCTGGCCGCCCACGTGCTTGTACAGGGAGGGGGTGCGCACGCCGAGGCGCTCGGCCAGCAGCCCCATCGTGAGGTGGGCCAGGCCCACTTCGTCGGCGAGGTCGGCACCGGCCGCGACCACGGTCGCGGGGTCGAGGCCGGCCCTAGGCACGGGCCGCGTCCGTTCGGAGGAAGGAGAGCGTCAGCGAAACCACCTGGTCAGGGTACTGGTCGTGCGGGTAGTGACCGGCGCCCTCGATCATTTCGAGGCGGCCGAGGCCGGCGGGCAGCTCCTCGATGATCGCCGAGCCCTCGGCGTGCGGGTCGGCCCAGTCGGGGTCGTCCGTGCCCATCACGACCAGGACCGGGCAGCGCACGCCCGCGAGCTGCGCGCCGGCGTCGGCCGGGGTGGTGCGGCCCATGCTCCGCAGGGCCTTCATCCGGCCCGGCTCGCGCAGCACCGCCTCGACGCGGTCGAGCCGCTCGGCGAAGTCGGCCGGCTTCACGCCCGGGTAGGCCACGTCCAGGTAGGAGCGCCACAGCGGCACGCTGCCCAGCACGGCCACGCCGAGCAGCCGCGTCATGCCCTGCCGCAGGCGCTTGCTGCGCAGGTCGCCCAGGCCGACGGACTGCTTGCGGGTGAAGGGGGCCAGCTCGATCACCGCGGTGACCAGCGAGGGCTCCCGCGCCGCGGCGATCGTGGCGGCGCCGCCGGAGATCGAGTGGCCGACGAGCACGGCCGGACCGCCCAGGTGGCGGATCACGGCGAGCAGGTCGCCGGCGATGGCGGTGCGGCTCCAGTCCGGCCAGTCGGTGCTGGACTCGCCGCAGCCGCGCAGGTCGACCGCGGCGACCCGGTAGCCCGCCGCCACCAGCTGGGGGACCACGGCGCGGTAGGCGGCGCGGTGGTCCCCCATGCCGTGCGCGAGCACGACCAGCGGGCCGGACCCCGTCACCTCGTAAGCGATCGTGCCACCGTCGACAGCGAGGTACTCGGTCATGGCATCTCCCGGGGTTGGTCGACCCGACACTTGGCTAAGCGCGTTAGCTAAAAGCTAGTGTCGTTAGCCAATGCTGTCAACAGCGGAGGAACGCCCTCTCCCTCGGCTCGAGGAGAATCCCCCTGCCCGGTGAGCCCGAGGAAGTGGACGTGGGTGAGGGCCACCGGGCAGCCCGTTCCCACGGGAGGGATGAATCGGCGGATCCCCATGGACTGCGTGGCTTCCGGGCCGCGTCCGGACGACGGGAGACCCTGAGCGGATCACCACCGGGACCGGGTCCGGCAAGACCGAGTCGTTCCTGGTGCCGCTGCTCGCGTCGGAGGTCTCGTGACGAGCGGTGACCGGGCGGTGGGTGCGCCTAGGGTTCTTCGGTGGCCGGGCCTTTTTCGGCCTCCCCCGCCCTCGCCCTGAGCACCGGGCCGATGAGCAGGTCGTACACGAGGGTCCCGAGGACCGCGCCGATGAGCGGGCCGACGATCGGGATCCACCAGTAGCCGCTGAACCATCCGAACGACCCGGGCAGCGCGATCGCCCCCCAGCCTTCGAAGAAGGTGAACAGCCGGGGCCCGAAATCGCGCGCCGGGTTGATCGCGTATCCGGCGTTGGTGCCGAAGGCCATGCCGATGACGACGACCACCAGACCGATGAGGAACGGATGGAGGTTCGCCGCCGGAGCCGTGTTGCGGGTGTCGATGAGCGCGCAGATCAGCAGGAGCAGGATTCCCGTTCCGACGATCTGGTCGAGCAGGGGGCCCCACCAGGAATTCCCGAAGTATTCGGCGGGGAACGTGGCGAAGATGGAATAGGTGCCCAGCGATTCCTCCCGGGTGATTCCCTCCTTGGCGTTGGCCGCGTCGATCGCCCACCGGTAGCAGGCGTAGACGAGCGCGGCGGCGACGAAGGCGCCCAGGACCTGCGCGAGCCAGTAGGGCAGGACCTTCCGCCAGGGGAGGTCCCGCCGGACGGCGAAGGCCAGGGTCACCGCGGGATTGAGGTGGGCGCCGCTGACACCGCCGGCCACATGGACGCCGAACATGACGGCGAACCCCCACGACCACGCGATGATGAGCCAGTTGGCGGGCCCGAAGTCCACCGCCTGCCGGCCCGAACCGGGCAGTCCCACGACGGCCACGGCCACGGATCCGATACCCAGCAGAAGCAGGACGAACGTGCCCAGGAATTCGGCGAGCATGTCGCCGAGGACGCCTTCTCGATAGCCCCGTCGTTTCACGGTGCGTTCGGCCACCGGGCCTCCTCGGCTGGAATTCCGCGTCTCCCCTCCCTTGCCGGAAGCGTATGTCCGGAGTGCGGATCATGCCTGTGGGGAGCCGGATTTCCCTCCCATGGAGCAAAGGGGGACGGTGTTCACCCGCCGCGGCGCGCGTACCGGTCCGTCGCCGCCACCAGTACGTCGTCGCCGACGTCGCCCGCGTCGTGGCCGGCCTCGTCCACGATCGTCAACTCGCTGTCCGGCCAGGCGTGGTGGAGGCGCCAGACGATGCCGAGGAGGTTGCCGAAGTCGAGGCTGCCCTGGACGAGGGTGCCGGGGATGCCCTTGAGGAGGTGGGCGTCGCGCAGGACGACTTCCTGGTCGTCGTCCCCGCCGTCGCCGAGGAAGTGGTCGTTGCCCCAGTAGTGGGTGACGGTACGGGCGAAGCCCATGCGGAACACCGGATCCTGGAAGCGTGCGACCGAACCCGGGGGCGCGGGGATCATCGCCGTCTCCCAGTCGGTCCAGGCCTGCGCGGCCCGTTCCCGGACCTGCGGGTCGGGCGACTCCAGCAGCCTGTTGTAGGCGGCGGCCAGGTTCCCGTCGCGCTCGTCGGCGGGCAGTGCGGCGAGGAAGCGTTCGTGGGCCTCGGGGAAGACGGTGCCCAACCCGCGGGTGAGGAGGCCGACTTCGGCGTTGGAGCCGGTCGCCACGCCGGTCAGCACCAGTTCGGAGACCACACCGGGGTGCGTCTGCGCGTACCGCAGGCCGAGCACCGATCCCCACGACACGCCCCACACCAGCCACCGCTCGATGCCGAGGTGCGTGCGCAGGCGCTCCAGGTCCGCCATGAGGTGGGCGGTCGTGTTGACGCTCATGTCGGTGGCGTGGTCGCTCGCGGGCGGTGTCGAACGGCCGGCGCCGCGCTGGTCGAGCAGCACGATGCGGTAGGCGGCGGGGTCGAAGTAGCGCCGGAGGTTCGGGCCGGCGCTGGAGCCCGGTCCGCCGTGCAGCACCACCGCGGGTTTGCCCCGCGGGTTGCCGCTGGTCTCCCAGTGGACGCGGTTGCCGTCACCGACGTCGAGCATGCCGTGGTCGTACGGTTCGATTTCCGGATACCTGGCCATCGGGACAACGTAACGCCGGAGACGGGGCGGCTCATCTCATTTCCGCGCGGGCAGTCCCGCCGCCCCGGCCGCCGTGCGCAGCACGTCGCGGAGCATCTCGGGGGTGAGCCGGCCGGTGAAGGTGTTGCGCTGGCTGACGTGGAAGCAGCCGAAGAGGTGGAGGCCGGGCCCGTCGGGGGCGTCCAGGGTGACGTGGGCGCCGTGCGCGAAGGCGGGCCGGGGCCGGGGCACGGTCCAGCCGGCCTCGGCGAACGCGGGCAGCGCGGCCTGCCAGCCGAAGGCCCCCAGCACGAGCGCGGCCCGTACCGTCGGCCGCAGCAGGCGCAGCTCCTGCACCAGCCAGGGCCGGCAGGCGTCCCGCTCCTCGGGGGTGGGCTTGTTGGCGGGCGGGGCACAGTGCACGGGCGAGGTGACGCGCACGCCGTACAGCTCCAGACCGTCCCCGGCGTGGGTGGAGCCCGGCTGCGAGGCGAGCCCCACGTCGTACAGCGCCTGGTACAGCACGTCCCCGGAACGGTCCCCGGTGAACATCCGGCCGGTGCGGTTGCCGCCGTGGGCGGCGGGTGCCAGGCCGACGATCAGCAGTCGGGCGTCCGACGGCCCGAATCCGGGCACCGGCCTCCCCCAGTACGTCCAGTCAGCGAACGCGGCCCGCTTGGTACGGGCGACCTCCTCACGCCAGTCGACCAGCCGGGGGCAGGCACGGCAGTCGGCGATGCGCTGGTCGAGCCGGTCGAGGCCACGGGCGTCCATGGCTCCACCGTAGGTGTTCGGGGCGGGCGAAAACCCCGCACCGCCGGCCGGGCCCGGGAGTTAAGGTCGGGACCATGGCTTCTGAGAGTGCCGAGGACCCCAAGGTCGCCGCCGCCGTGGCCGCCGCCGAGGCGGCCGGTCCGGGCAGTGGTGAGTCCGTGCGGATCGACAGCTGGATCTGGTCGGTGCGGCTGGTCAAGACGCGGTCGCTCGGCGCCGCCGCCTGCAAGGGCGGGCACGTCCGGGTGAACGGTGAGCGTGTGAAGCCCTCGCACTCCCTCCGCGTCGGTGACGAGGTGCGGTTGCGGGCCGAGACCCGGGAGCGGATCGTCGTCGTCAAGCGGCTGATCCGCAAGCGGGTCGGCGCCCCCGTGGCCGTCCAGTGCTACATCGACAACTCCCCGCCGCCCCCGCCCCGCGAGGCCGTCGCCCCGGCCGGCATCCGCGACCGCGGCACGGGCCGCCCGACCAAGCGCGACCGCCGGGAGATGGAGCGGCTGCGGGGGCTGGGCGGGCCCGGCCCGTTCGGCGGGTACGCGGGGCCCGGCGGACCGGGAGGACCGGGCGGACCGGGCGGCGGCGGTGACCCGGGGGTCGCGTCCGGCGGGCGTGGCGGGGCCGCCGGACACGGGACGGGCGGTGGGCGTGGCGGGGCCGCCGGACGCGGGGCGGGCGGTGGTGGGCGCAAGACCCGTGGCAGGGGGGCCGGTGGTGCGGCCCGGCCGTGACCGCGGGCCGCGCGCTCAGGCGCCGGACATCGGCACCGCCCTCACCCACACCCTGTCCTCCGTCAGGTACCGGTCCACCTTCAGGCCCGCCTCGGCCAGCGCCTCCTCGAACTGCTCCCTCGTCAGGGGGCGGGCGCGGAACGTCTGGGTCCAGGTCGCGTCCGGGAACACGTACTCCGCGTGCACCGAGTCCACGCCGTCGCCGACCGGCTCCGCCGACACGATCCGCACGGTGAAGCCGGCCGGGTCCACCCGCTCGCGCGGCACATCGGTGTGGTAGTCCTCGCCCTCCCGCTGGATCAGGACGCACCCGCCCTCCGCCAGATGCCGCGCGCAGGTGCGCAGCATGCCCCGCCGCACCTCGACGTCCCCCGCGTGCACCAGGAACGACGCGAGCAGCACCACGTCGAACGTCTCGCCGAGGTCGAGCCGCTCTATGGGGCCGCATATCGTCCGCGCCCCGCGCACCCGCTCCAGCATCTCGGCGGACTCGTCCACCGCCGTGACCTCGAAGCCGCGCTCCAGCAGCGCGTGGGTCATCCGTCCCACCCCGCTGCCCAGCTCCAGGATCCGCGCCCGCGCCGGCACCGCGGCGGCGATGACGTCCGGCTCGTCCCCGACGGGCAGCCGCGCGTACAGCTCCACCGCACAGCCGTCCGGGGTGATCGCCCCGGGACCCGTCCCCTCGTAGCCCTCACGCATTTTCGATTCCATGCCCGTCAAACGGTCCGCGTCCGCACACCCGTTCCCTCTCCCCCGCCGGTTCACCCGACCGAGTGACGCGTGGTCCTGGAGGCGGTTCCGGGAACCCGGGACCGGGGGACCGGCGCGGACGGGGTGGTGATCGCGATGCGTACGGGCAGTGAGCCGACGACCGCGCGCAGTGCTCTGCGGATGCGGTTCTGGCTGAGTGTGTGGGGCGTGGTCTGGACGGTGTCCGGGACGGTGGCGTTCGCGCTCGCGGGGCATCCGGGCTGGGCCCTCGTCTGCGGGCTGCTGTGGCTGGTCGTCACGGTCGACCTGGTCGTCGTCCTGCGGCACATCCGCCAGGGCCCGCACTACCAGCCGGGGCGCGACGTGCCCCCGTACCAGCCGCCGAGGAGCCGCCCGTAGCGCGGGCCGTCACGCGTCGAAGCGGGCCGCCTCCAGGTACTCCGGGTTCGGGTCCAGCGCGGCCGCCAGCCGGAAGTGGCGCTTGGCCGGGTGCGGGCGGCCCTGCCGCTGGTAGGTGCGGGCGAGCGCGAAGTGGGCGAAGGCGTTGTCCGGCTCGCGCTCCAGGACCAAGGAGAACTCCAGCTCGGCGGGGCGCAGCTGGGCCGCCGCGAAGAAGGCGCGGGCGCGCAGCAACCGCGCCGCGGTGTTCTCCGGATGGACGTCTATGACACCGTCGAGCAGCTTCACCGCGCCCCTCGGGTCACGGGAGGCGAGCAGGTGCTCGGCGGCACGGAAGTCGATGACATGCGTTTCCGGCGTACGTCCGGTCGAACCGCTGGTCTCGGGCACGGCGGGATCCTTCCCTCACTGAACGGGTCCAACGCCCCGTCCGGCACCCGCTATTCCGGGTCGGGGGGTCCGCGCCCGGAATCGCTATTCCGAGTGGGCGGCCCGCGCCCGGAATCGCTATTCCGGGTGGGCGGCCCGCGCCCGGCGGACGAGCCCGGCCCACACGTCCTTGACGCGCTGTTCCAGCTCGTCGAGGGGGACGTCGTTGTCGATGACGATGTCGGCGATCTCCCGGCGCTGCTCGCGGGTCGCCTGGGCGGCCATCCGCGCGCGTGCGTCCTCCGCCGTCATGCCGCGCCGGCCCACCAGCCGGTCGAGCTGGGTCTCGGGGCTCGCGTCGACGACGATCACGAGGTCGTAGAGGGGGGCCAGACCGTTCTCCGTGAGGAGGGGGACGTCGTGGACCACGACGGCGTCCTCGGCGGCGGCCCCCTCCAGCTCGCGGGAGCGGGCGCCCACCAGGGGGTGGACGATCGAGTTGAGGACGGCCAGCCTCTCGGGGTCGGCGAAGACGATGGAGCCCAGCTTGGGCCGGTCGAGCCTGCCGTCCGCGGTGAGGACCTCCGGGCCGAAGGCGTCCACGACCGCCGCGAGACCGGGCGTCCCCGGTTCGACGACCTCGCGCGCGATCCGGTCCGCGTCGATCAGCACGGCCCCGCACTCGACGAGCAGCCGCGACACCTCACTCTTGCCGGCGCCGATACCGCCGGTCAGGCCCACTTTCAGCATGGGAGGAAGCCTAAGGCGTCAGCTGTCGCCCTCCCGCTCCGCCAGGAAGCGTTCGAACTCGCGGCCGATCTCGTCCGCCGACGGGATCTCCACCGGCTCGGCGAGCATGTTGCCCCGGGTCTCCGCGCCCGCCGCCGCGTCGTACTGGTGCTCGAGGCCCTGGACGAGGGCGGTGAGTTCGTCGTCGCCCTCCCGGATCTGGCGGTCGATCTCCGTCTGGGTGCGGTGGGCGTCGGTGCGCAGCGCGTGCGCGACGCCGGGCAGGACCAGTCCCGTCGCGGCCGTGATGGCCTCCAGGGCGGTCAGTGCCGCGTCCGGGTACGGGGAACGGGCGATGTAGTGCGGCACGTGCGCGGCGACGCCCAGGACGTCGTGCCCGGCCTGCATGAGCCGGTACTCGACGAGCGCCTCGGCGCTGCCGGGGACCTGCGCCTCGTCGAAGGCGCTGCCGGCCACCGGGACGAGGTCGGCGCGGTTGCCGTGCGGGGTGAGGCCGACGGGCCGGGTGTGCGGGACGCCCATGGGGATGCCGTGGAAGTTCACCGACAGGCGTACGCCGAGCCGCTCCACGATCTGCTGGACGGCGGCGGCGAAGCGCTCCCACTCCACGTCCGGTTCGGGCCCGGAGAGCAGCAGGAAGGGCGCTCCCGTGGCGTCCTGGACGAGGCGCACCTCGAGGGCGGGCACCTCGTAGTCGCTCCACCGGTCACGGGTGAAGGTCAGCAGCGGGCGCCGGGCGCGGTAGTCGACGAGCCGGTCGTGGTCGAACCGGGCGACGACCTGGTGGGGCAGCGAGTCGAGCAGCCGGTCGACGATCTGGTCCCCGGTCTCCCCCGCGTCGATGTATCCGTCGAAGTGGTAGAGCATGACAAGTCCGGCCGACTCCTGGGCCAGCGCCATGTCGACGACGCCGAGCCCCTTCGGCTCCCATGCGTACAAACCCTGCGGATCAAGCACAGTGACCGCTCCTCCTCGTGTCCGTACTGCACAACGTGACACACGGCACCGACATTCCCGGGCGACGGCACCCCCTCGACGAGGACGTCGGCAACTCCCCGAGGGGCGTGGGGCTGTATCGATGTGCGGCTCCGCCGCGCGGGCGCGACAAGCCCTCACCGGCCCGCGGGCACCCCACCACCCCGAGGGGGCAGCACCGAGGGGCCGCACCTCGAAAGGTACGGCCCCTCAGTCAACGGCTGAGCGTCAGCGCAGAGCGTCAGCTCTGGCCGCCCGCCAGCTTCTCGCGCAGCGCGGCCAGCGCCTCGTCCGAAGCCAGCGCACCGGACTGGTCGCCGCCCTCGGAGGAGTACGAACCACCGCCGGACGCGGCCGGAGCGACGTCCTCGCCACCCTCGGCAGCGGCCTTCTCGTCCGCCTCGCGGGACTTGATGACCTGCGCCTGGTGCTGCTCGAAGCGCTGCTGCGCCTCGGCGTACTGGGTCTCCCACGCCTCGCGCTGGGTCTCGTAGCCCTCGAGCCAGTCGTTGGTCTCGGGGTCGAAGCCCTCGGGGTAGATGTAGTTGCCCTGGTCGTCGTAGGACGCGGCCATGCCGTACAGGGTCGGGTCGAACTCGACCGCCGACGGGTCGGCACCGAAGGCCTCGTTGGCCTGCTTCAGCGAGAGGCTGATGCGACGGCGCTCGAGGTCGATGTCGATGACCTTGACGAAGATCTCGTCGTTGACCTGGACGACCTGCTCCGGGATCTCCACGTGGCGCTCGGCCAGCTCGGAGATGTGGACCAGACCCTCGATGCCCTCGTCCACGCGGACGAACGCACCGAACGGAACCAGCTTCGTGACCTTGCCGGGCACGACCTGGCCGATCTGGTGGGTGCGGGCGAACTGCTGCCACGGGTCTTCCTGGGTCGCCTTCAGCGACAGGGAGACGCGCTCGCGGTCCATGTCGACGTCGAGGACCTCGACCGTGACCTCCTGGCCGACCTCGACGACCTCGGAGGGGTGGTCGATGTGCTTCCAGGACAGCTCGGAGACGTGCACCAGACCGTCGACGCCACCCAGGTCCACGAAGGCACCGAAGTTGACGATCGAGGAGACGACGCCGGAACGGACCTGACCCTTCTGGAGGGTCGTGAGGAACGTCTGGCGGACCTCGGACTGGGTCTGCTCCAGCCAGGCACGGCGGGACAGGACCACGTTGTTGCGGTTCTTGTCCAGCTCGATGATCTTGGCCTCGAGCTCCTTGCCCACGTAGGGCTGGAGGTCGCGGACACGACGCATCTCGACGAGGGAGGCCGGCAGGAAGCCACGGAGGCCGATGTCGAGGATGAGACCACCCTTGACGACCTCGATGACGGTGCCGGTGACGATGCCGTCCTCTTCCTTGATCTTCTCGATGGTGCCCCAGGCCCGCTCGTACTGGGCACGCTTCTTCGAGAGGATCAGGCGGCCTTCCTTGTCCTCCTTCTGGAGGACAAGGGCCTCGATCTCGTCGCCGACGGCGACGACCTCGTTGGGGTCGACGTCGTGCTTGATCGAGAGCTCGCGGCTCGGGATGACACCTTCGGTCTTGTAACCGATGTCGAGCAGGACCTCGTCCCGGTCGACCTTCACGATGACGCCGTCGACGATGTCGCCGTCGTTGAAGTACTTGATCGTCTCGTCGATCGCGGCGAGGAACGCTTCCTCGTTACCGATGTCGTTGACCGCAACCTGCGGGGTGGTGGCGGTGGTCTCGGTGCTGCTCGTCATGTGGGAAAGGGCTCCGGTACGGACATTGAAGTCGTAGGTACTGCTACGCCGGAGCCCGTTTCGCTCTGCAGAAGCCGGACAGCCAAGGAAGCGTCCCACCGTTTGCCAGTGATGACGCCTCGAAAACCGAGGGGACATACAACAGATGCGAGCGCAGCCTGCTACGTCTGAGGTGCGCAGGCTCGCAGCGCAACTTGTAGCATACGGGGGCTGCCGGGCATGGTCAATGCGCGAAGCCACCCACCCGGGGCGGATCGCCGCATAACCGGCACAACTGCGGTCTCCCGAGGCCACGCAGGGGCGATGAAGACCCCTTCGGCGACACGCCGGGGACCGGCTGGACGGAAGAGTACGACGAGGGAGCCCATCATCCAAGAGCCCGAAGCGCCCGAACCGGAGGCGACCCGGCGGCAGGCCGGTGTCACGGAGAGCTCCCGAGCCAACCGGGGCTGGTGGGACCGCAACGCGGACGAGTACCAGGTCGAGCACGGCACGTTCCTCGGCGACGACCGCTTCGTGTGGGGGCCCGAGGGCCTGGACGAGGTGGAGGCGGAGCTGCTCGGCCCGCCGGAGGGGCTGAAGGGGCGGGACGTCCTGGAGCTGGGCGCCGGAGCGGCGCAGTGCTCGCGCTGGCTGGCCGCGCAGGGGGCCCGGCCGGTGGCGCTGGACATCTCGCACCGGCAGTTGCAGCACGCGCTGCGGATCGGCGGGCCGGTCCCGCTGGTGTGCGCCGACGCGGGCGCGCTGCCGTTCGCGGACGGCTCCTTCGACCTGGCCTGCTCGGCGTACGGAGCGCTGCCCTTCGTCGCCGATCCGCGGCTGGTGCTGCGCGAGGTGCGGCGGGTGCTGCGGCCCGGCGGCCGGCTGGTCTTCTCGGTCACGCACCCGATCCGCTGGGCGTTCCCCGACGAGCCGGGACCGGAGGGGCTGAGCGTGTCCGCGTCGTACTTCGACCGCACTCCCTACGTCGAGCAGGACGAGAAGGGCCGCGCGGTGTACGTGGAGCACCACAGGACGCTCGGGGACCGCGTCCGTGACGTCGTCGCCTCGGGGTTCCGGCTGGTGGACCTGGTGGAACCGGAGTGGCCGGCCTGGAACACCTCCGAGTGGGGCGGCTGGTCGCCGCTGCGCGGGAACCTGATCCCGGGGACGGCGATCTTCGTGTGCGTACGGGACTGAGTGCGTGATCCGCCACGACGCCCTGGACGCCCTTCCCGTGCGCGAGGCCCTGCCGGGGCTGACCGGCGCGCTCGACGCGCACGGCACCGCCGTCCTGGTGGCGCCGCCCGGCACCGGCAAGACGACGCTGGTGCCCCTGGCGCTGGCGGGGCTGCTCGGGGACGGGCCCGCGCGGCGGGTGGTGGTCGCCGAGCCGCGGCGGATCGCGGCCCGCGCGGCGGCACGGCGGATGGCGTGGCTGCTGGGCGAGCGGGTCGGGGAGTCGGTCGGTTTCACCGTGCGCGGGGAGCGGGCGGTGGGACGGCGCACGCGCGTGGAGGTCGTCACCACCGGTGTGCTCCTCCAGCGCCTCCAGCGCGACCAGGAGCTGTCCGGGGTGGACGTGGTGGTGCTCGACGAGTGCCACGAGCGGCACCTGGACGCGGACACGGCGGCGGCGTTCCTGTGGGACGTGCGCCAGACGCTGCGCCCGGAGCTGCGGCTGGTGGCCGCGTCGGCGACGACGGACGCGGAGGGCTGGGCCCGGCTGCTGGGGGACGCGCCGGTGGTCGAGGCGCGTGGTGCCGCGTTCCCGGTGGACGTGGTGTGGGCGCCTCCCGCGCGTGCGGTGCGGCCGCCGCACGGGACGCGGGTCGACCCCGCGCTGCTGACGCACGTGGCGTTGGTGGTGCGGCGGGCGCTGGCGGAGCGGGACGGGGACGTGCTGGCGTTCCTGCCGGGGGTCGGCGAGATCGCCCGGGTGGCCGGGCAGCTCGGGGACCTCGCCGGTGTCGACGTGCTCCAGGTGCACGGGCGGGCGCCGGCCGCCGTGCAGGACGCGGTGCTGTCCGCAGGGGAGCGGCGCCGGGTAGTGCTGGCGACCTCGGTCGCGGAGTCGTCGCTGACGGTTCCGGGGGTGCGGGTGGTCGTGGACTCCGGGCTGGCGCGGGAGCCGCGCGTGGACCACGCGCGGGGGCTGAGCGCGCTGACGACGGTACGGGCCTCCCGCGCGGCGGGGCGGCAGCGGGCGGGGCGGGCCGGGCGTGAGGCGCCGGGGACGGTGTACCGCTGCTGGGCGGAGGCGGAGGACGCCCGTCTGCCGCGGTTCCCCTCTCCCGAGATCAAGGTGGCCGACCTGACCGCGTTCGCGCTCCAGGCGGCCTGCTGGGGCGATCCGGACGCCTCGGGGCTGGCGCTGCTCGATCCCCCGCCGGCCGGGGCGATGGCGGCGGCCCGCTCCGTCCTGACGGCGATCGGGGCGGTGGGCCCCGACGGACGGGCCGGCGAGCGCGGGGCGCGGCTGGCCCGCCTGGGCCTGCACCCGCGTCTGGGCCGCGCCCTGCTGGACGCGGCACCGGTGGTGGGCCCCGGCCTCGCGGCCGAGGTGACCGCCCTGCTCGGCGAGGAGCCGCCGCGCGAGTACGGCGACGACCTCGCCGCCGCCCTGCGGGCCGCCCGGCGCGGCGGCGACGCGTACGCCACCCGCTGGCGCAGGGAGACCGACCGGCTCCGCCGCCTGGCTCCCGGCACCGCCGACACCTCCGGCGAGACGGCACGGGACTTGCTGCCGACGCCGGAGACCGGGTCGGACGCCGGGGCCGCCCTCCTCCGAGGGGTGTGCGCACCGGGCTCCGGGCGGGTGCCGGGCGGTGGGGAGGACGGGTGGGCCGGGCTGGTGGCGGCGCTGGCGTTTCCCGAGCGGGTGGCCCGCGCGGAGGGCGGTTCGTACCTGATGGTGGGCGGGACACGGGCCGAGGTGGGGGCGGGGTCCCCGCTGCGGGGGGCCGAGTGGATCGCCGTCGCCGTGGCCGATCGGCCCGTGGGGCGGGGGCACGCGCGCGTGCAGCTCGGGGGCGTCGTCGACGAGGGGGTCGCGCGGATCGCGGCGGGGGCGTTGCTGGAGCACCGGGAGGAAGTGGGCTGGGGCGACGGGGACGTCGTCGCACGGCGGGTCGAGCGGCTCGGGGCGGTGGAGGTGGCCGTACGGGCGTATGCCGACGCCGAGCCCTCGCTCGTACGGGGCGCGCTGCTGGACGGGCTGCGGCGGGAGGGGTTCGGGCTGCTGCGGTGGCCGGCCGGGGCGGCCGTACTGCGGCAGCGGCTGGCCTTCCTGCACGCCCGGCTCGGTGAACCGTGGCCCGACGTCTCCGACGAGGCGCTACACGCGCGCGTGGAGGAGTGGCTGGAGCCGGAGTTGAGCCGTGCCCGGCGGCGGGCCGATCTCGCGCGGATCGACGCCGGGCAGGCGCTCGCGCGGCTGCTGCCCTGGGCCTCCGGCGAGGCCGTACGGCTCGACGAGCTCGCCCCCGAGCGGATCACCGTACCCAGTGGGTCCGGAATCCGGATCGACTACTCCGATCCGGAGCGGCCGGTGCTCGCCGTGAAGCTCCAGGAGATGTTCGGGCTCCAGGAGTCGCCGCGGGTGGCCGGGGTGCCGCTGCTGGTGCACCTGCTGTCCCCGGCCGGGCGGCCCGCCGCCGTGACCGCCGACCTCGCCTCGTTCTGGCGGGACGGCTACCAGGGCGTACGGGCCGAACTGCGCGGGCGCTACCCCAAGCACCCCTGGCCGGAGGATCCGGCCACCGCCGAGCCGACCCGGTACACCAACGCCCGGCTCCGGCGGTGATCCGTTCCGCGTTCCGTCAGGCGGTGGGGCTCACCGTCGGGCTCGGGGACGCCGTCGCCCCGGCCGCCGTCACGGTCAGTGCGACCGTGGTGGTCGCTCCGCCCGCGGTGGTGACGCGGAGCAGGAACGTGCCGGTGGTGTCGTCCGCGTACAGCTGAGGCAGCGTCAGCAGACCGTCCGCGTCCGTCGTCAGGCCGCTCAGGGTGCGGACGGCCTTGCCGTCGGCGTCCTTGAAGTAGGGGCCCTTGTCGTTCGCCGTCGGGTCGAGGATCGACTTGACGATCGTCGCGGTGGCGGCGACCTTGTCCGCGGCTTCACCGTCGTACGTGGCCTTCAGCTCGACCGCGTCCGCGAACTCGCCGCCCGCGGTGCAGGTGAGCGCCTCGGTGCCGGTGCGGACGAGGGTGTCGGCGGCGCGCTCGGTGACGGTCGCCTTGTAGGCGACGCCCTTGACCGTGCGGCCGACCACGGTGGCCTGGACGACGACGGGGCCGGTCCGCTCGCCCGCCAGGAGGGCGGGGGCCACGGCGACGCCCGAGCTGTTGGTGACGACGGTGGCCACGCTCTCGCCGCCGGTGAAGGTGGTGTCGGTGTCACCGACGACGGTGAACCGGATCCGCACCTTGGCCACCGCCTTGCCGGCCTTCGTCTCGGCGCGGGCGCTGATCCGCTCGGTGAACGCGTCGCCCGCCATCGCGGTGAGCGTCGCGGTGCCGGCGTCCTCCAGGTGGTCCACCGTGTCGGTCGGGGTGGGCGGGGTGGTGCCGGGCGGCGTGCTCGGGCTGCCGGAGTCGGCCGGCGGCTTGCTCGGGCCGGAGCCGGACGGCTTGGTCGGCTTCGTGCTCGGCTTCGTGCTCGGCTTCGGCGACGCCGGCGCGCTCGGCGTCGCCGGGGAGGAGGGCCGCACCGTGACGTTGTCGCTGCGGTCCGTGGGCAGCGTGCCGGAGCCGTCCGGGATCTCGTGGGTGCCCTTGCGGTAGTACTCCAGCCACGACATGACGGTGTTCAGATAGTCCGTCGAGTTGTTGTAGCTGAGGATCGCCTTGTCGAGGTCGCGCTGGTCGGACAGGTCCCAGTCGAAGCGGCACAGGTAGTGGCCGGCGGCGAGCGCGGCGTCGTAGATGTTGTTGGGGTCCTCACGGCCGTCGCCGTTGCCGTCGCGGCCCGCCCACTCCCAGGTGGAGGGGATGAACTGCATGGGGCCGACGGCCTGGTCGTAGGAGCTGTTGCCGTCGTAGGCACCGTCGTCGGTGTCCCTGATGAGGGCGAAGCCGTTGCCGTCGAGCTGGGGGCCGAGGATGGGTGAGAGGGTGGTGCCGTCGGCGTCGACGCGTCCGCCGCGGGCCTGGCCGGACTCCACCTTGCCGATGGCGGCGAGCAGTTGCCAGGGCAGGTTGCAGCCGGGCTTCGACTCGCGCAGCGCGGCCTCGGCCTTCTTGTAGGCGTCGAGGACGGTCGCGGGGATGCCGGCCTCGGCCACACCGGACAGGTCCGTTCCGGTGCTCGCGGACGGGGCGGGGTTGGGGCTGTTGAGCGGCGGCAGGTCCGTGTAGTACGGGGAGTTGCCGGTCGCGCCGGCGCCGTCGGCGGTCTCCTCGGGCGAGGGCGTGGTGTCCGACGTGGTCTCTCTGCCCTGGCCGTCGGTCGTCACGCCCGGAGCCTGGGACGCGGCCAGAGCCGCCACCGCCGCCGCGGCCACGGCGGTGGTCGTCACTCCCTTGCGGAGCCTCCTGCCGAATTGCGCCGCCATAGAGTGGACCCCTCCCATGGACGCCGTGGCGTCCGTCAGCCTGTGTCGTGTTCGCTTTGTTGTGACGATCTACCCGCCCCGCTGGTTGCCCTCCTGCGGACATCCGGCACGACGACCCTCGCGACCCTATGACAACTTCCTTTGCTCGGACACCCGTTCCTGCCCGATATTCACCGGTTGGCCACGTTCCCGCGTGACGGGGGTCGCTGCGGGGACGTCCCGCATACTGGGGCCTGTCGATCATCAGGGTCCGCCGGCCCGGTCAACCACTGCCCCGAGGAGCCGAGTTGCCGTTCACGCTGAGCCACGCGGCGGCGGTGCTGCCCGCCGTGCGCACGGACGGGAGCGGGCGGGGCTCCCTGGTCCCCGCCGTGCTCGTCGCGGGCAGCTTCGCTCCCGACATGACCTATTACGCGGCGAGTGTCCTGTCCGGGGCGATGGAGTTCGGTGACGTCACCCACGCGTTCTGGGGCGTGTTCACGGTCGACGTGCTCATCGCCTGGGCGCTGGTGGGGCTGTGGCTGCTGGTGCGCGAACCGCTGGTGGCGCTGTTGCCTCGGGCCCGGCAGGGGCGGGCGGCGGCGCTGCTGCGCTGCGGGGCGCCGCGTGCGCGGACGCGGCCGTCGCTGGTGGCGCGCTGGTACGTCTCGGCCGTGGTGGGGGCGTCGACGCATGTGGTCTGGGACGCGTTCACGCATCTCGACCGGTGGGGGACGCGGATGTTCCCCGTGCTGGGCGAGGAGGTGGCGGGGTCGCCGCTGTACTGGTACCTGCAGTACGGCGGTTCGGCGGTGGCCGCGGTCGTCATCGCGCTGTTCGTGGCGCGGGCGCTGCGCCGGACGGACCCCCTGGCCGAGCCGGCGGGGGTTCCCCCGCTGTCCGCCGGGGACCGGTGGCGGGCCGTCGCGCTGCTCGGCGGGTGCGCGGTGGCGGGGGCGGTGCAGCGGGCCTCGCGGTGGTGGGCCTACTGGGGCTCGACCGCGAAGCCCTGGGAACTGATTCCGACGGTGTGCTTCGGTGCGGGCGCGGGACTGGTCCTCGCGCTGCCGCTGTACGCGGTGGCCGTCAGGGTGTGGCGTCCGGCCACGGGGGTCCCTGCGGGCGCCGGTACGCGGCGGTCGAGCCGTACGGGCGCACGCTGAGGATGTCGCCCGCCGCGACGAACACGGTGACGGTGCGGACCGGTCGGGGGCGGGGCAGCAGGGTGAGCACGAGGGTGAGGTAGGCACGGGCCAGCTCGGCCCACAGCCGCCAGGGCGGCTGCTCGCCCGCGAGGCATACGGCGGTGGGGGTGCGGGCGGTTCTCCGGCGGCCGTCGGCGACACGGCGGCCGAGGTCCGCCGTGGCGTTCCGCAACGCGGTCGCGAGGGTGGCGGGGGTGCGGGCGGTACTTGCGGCGGCCGCGAAGACCAGAACCGGCGGGAACACCGTGTGTCCGCCGGGGCGCGGGGGTGCCGCTCTGCGGGGAAGCATGCGTATACCCATGCATGGCATGGTGTCCGCCCGCCCCGGCGGCGGCTTTTCCGCGGGGGCCACGCGAGTGAAGGTTCCCTCCGGGGGCGCGGCAGGGTGACGCGGCGGGCGTGCGCGGCGCTCCGCAGGGTACCGGCACGCCGGGCGCCGTCGGGCACGCCGGGCAGCGCCGCGGTGGCCCACCGGGGTCCGGCCGGCTCGGCGCCGCCGGACCGCGCCGTCGCGGTGTTCGCCGTCGCGGCGGGGACGGCCTGTGGTGCTCGCCGTCATGGTGGGGACGACCTGTGGTGCTCGCCGTCGTGGCGGGAGCGGGGGACCGGGTCTCGTTCCGGTGCGGGCGGGGCCGGCGCGCCTTGCGGGACGCCCCGGCCCGCCCCTCGCTCCAGCGGGTCAGTGGGCTGCTGACTCCCAGTCGGGGCCCGCGCCCACCGAGACGCCCAGGGGAACCCGGAGCTGGACCGCGGTGGACATTTCCCGGCGGACCAGGTCCTCCACCGTGGCGCGTTCGCCGGGGGCCAGTTCCAGGACGATTTCGTCGTGGACCTGGAGGAGCATGCGGGAGCGCAGGTCGGCCTCGCGCAGCGCCCGGTCCACGTTCAGCATGGCGATCTTGACGATGTCCGCCGCCGTGCCCTGGATCGGCGCGTTCAGCGCCATGCGCTCCGCGGCCTCGCGGCGTTGGCGGTTGTCGCTGTTGAGGTCGGGCAGGTAGCGGCGGCGGCCGAAGAGCGTCGCCGTGTAGCCGGTCGCCCGGGCCTCGTCGACGACCCGGCGCAGATAGTCCCGTACGCCGCCGAAGCGCTCGAAGTACGCGTCCATCAGGGCGCGTGCCTCCGCGGCCTCGATGTTCAGCTGCTGGGAGAGGCCGAAGGCCGACAGCCCGTACGCCAGCCCGTACGACATCGCCTTGATCTTGCGGCGCATCTCCGCGTCCACCGCGGACTGCTCGACCGAGAACACCTGCGCCGCCGCCGTGGTGTGCAGGTCCTCGCCCGAGGTGAACGCCTCGATCAGGCCGGCGTCCTCGGAGAGGTGGGCCATCACGCGCAGCTCGATCTGGCTGTAGTCGGCGGTCAGGAGCGCCTCGAAGCCCTCGCCGACCACGAAGCCGCGGCGGATCGCGCGGCCCTCGTCCGTGCGGACCGGGATGTTCTGGAGGTTGGGGTCCGTCGAGGAGAGACGGCCCGTCGCGGCGACGGTCTGGTTGAACGTGGTGTGGATACGGCCGTCCGCGGCGATCGTCTTGATCAGGCCCTCGACGGTGACGCGCAGCTTCGCCTGCTCACGGTGGCGGAGCATGATCACCGGCAGTTCGTTGTCGGTCTGCGTGGCGAGCCAGGCCAGGGCGTCGGCGTCCGTGGTGTAGCCGGTCTTCGTCCGCTTCGTCTTCGGCAGGGCCAGCTCGCCGAAGAGGACCTCCTGGAGCTGCTTGGGCGAGCCCAGGTTGAACTCGTGCCCCGCCGCCGCGTGCGCCTCCTTCACCGCCTGCTGCACGGCACCCGCGAACATCTGCTCCATCGCCTGGAGGTGCTCCCGGTCGGCCGCGATGCCGTGCCGCTCCATGCGGGCGAGCAGCGCGGACGTGGGCAGCTCCATGTCACGGAGCAGGTCCGCCGCGCCCACTTCCGCCAGGCGGTCCCCGAAGGCCTCGCCCAGGTCGAGGACGGCGCGGGCCTGCACCATCAGCGCCTCGGCCTGAGCGCCGTCGTCCGCGCCGAAGGCCAGCTGGCCGTCGGGCGCGGCGGCGGGTGCCAGCTCGCGGTGCAGGTACTCCAGGGAGAGCGCGTCCAGGTCGAAGGAGCGGCGGCCCGGCTTCACCAGGTACGCGGCGAGCGCGGTGTCCATGGTGACGCCCTCGATGGTCCAGCCGTGCTCGGCGAAGACCCGCATCGCGCCCTTGGCGTTGTGGAACACCTTGGGCCGGTCCGCGTCGGCGAGCCAGGCCGCGAACGCCCGCTCGTCGGCCTCGTCCAGCTCGGACGGGTCGAACCAGGCGGCCGGTCCGGCGGACGTGGCCAGCGCGACCTCGGCGACCGAGCCGGTGCCGAGGGCCCAGGTGTCGACCGTGGCGACGCCGAGCGGGCCGGTGCCGTGCTCGGTGAGCCAGCCGGTCAGCTCGCCGGTGCCCAGCACCGTGCCGTCCAGCTCCACGCCGGCCGCGGCGACCGGGGCGGCCTCGGCCTCCTCCGCGCCCGGGTCGACGGCGAACAGCCGCTCCCGCAGCGACGGGTTCCTGATCTCCAGGGTGTCCAGGATCATCGTCACGGTCTTGCGGTCGTAGGCGGTCCGCTCCAGGTCGAGGACGCCCTTGGGCAGCTCGACCGCGCGCTCCAGCTCGGTGAGCCGGCGGTTGAGCTTGACCGCCTCCAGGTGGTCGCGCAGGTTCTGCCCGGCCTTGCCCTTGACCTCGTCGACGCGCTCGACCAGCTCGGCGAAGGAACCGAACTGGTTGATCCACTTCGCGGCCGTCTTCTCGCCGACGCCGGGGATGCCGGGCAGGTTGTCCGACGGGTCGCCGCGCAGCGCCGCGAAGTCGGGGTACTGCGCGGGGGTCAGGCCGTACTTCTCGAAGACCTTCTCCGGGGTGAACCGGGTCAGCTCGGAGACGCCCTTCGTCGGGTACAGCACCGTGGTGTGCTCGGAGACCAGCTGGAAGGAGTCCCGGTCACCGGTGACGATCAGCACCTCGAAGCCCTCGGCCTCGGCCTGGGTGGCGAGGGTGGCGATGATGTCGTCCGCCTCGAAGCCCTCGACGGCGAAGCGGTCGGCGTGCATCGCGTCGAGCAGCTCGCCGATGAGCTCGACCTGGCCCTTGAACTCGTCCGGGGTCTTGGAGCGGTTCGCCTTGTACTCGGTGAACTCCTCCGAGCGCCATGTCTTGCGGGAGACGTCGAAGGCGACGGCGAAGTGGGTGGGAGCCTCGTCACGGAGCGTGTTGGCCAGCATCGACGCGAAGCCGTAGATCGCGTTCGTCGGCTGGCCCGTCGCGGTGGTGAAGTTCTCCGCGGGCAGCGCGAAGAACGCGCGGTACGCGAGGGAGTGCCCGTCCATGAGCATCAGGCGGGGGCGGGGGCCGGTGGGGGGCTGGTCGGTCTTCTTCGATGCTGTGTCTGCCACGTGTCCGATCCTGCCACGTGGCACTGACAGTGGGGGGCGGGCGTGTGCCGTGGGGTTGATTCGCCCCCTCCGCCCCTTCCCGTCCCTGGGGCCGCGCCCCAGACCCCCATCGGCCCTGCGGGCCTCGTCCTCGAACGCCGGACGGGCTGGAAGGGCGTGGCAGGATCGGGGGTCCACCTCATACGTGTATGTGGAACAGGAGTGCGCGATGGCAGCGAAGCCGCCCAAGAGTGATCCGGTTCAGGACGCGCCGCAGGTCGCCGGGCCGAAGCACGCGGCCGCGGGGCTGCCGGCGATCGGGCACACCCTGCGGATGGCCCAGCAGCAGATGGGCGTGAAGCGGACGGCGCTGACGCTGCT
This sequence comes from Streptomyces sp. AC558_RSS880, assembly GCF_019049255.1. GTDB lineage: Bacteria > Actinomycetota > Actinomycetes > Streptomycetales > Streptomycetaceae > Streptomyces. The sequence goes on from NZ_JAGMUJ010000161.1 coordinate 250,669, forward strand.
CAGCGTGAACCAGAAGAACGGCTTCGACTGCCCGGGGTGCGCCTGGCCGGAGCCGGAACACCGGCACCGCGTGGAGTTCTGCGAGAACGGGGCGAAGGCCGTGGCCGAGGAGGCCACCCTGCGCCGGGTCACCCCGGAGTTCTTCGCCGCGCACCCGGTCGCCGACCTGTCCGGCCGCAGCGGCTACTGGCTGGGCCAGCAGGGCCGGCTGACGCACCCCATGTACCTGCCCGAGGGCGGCGAGCACTACGAGCCGGTCACCTGGGAGCGTGCCTTCGACATCGTCGCCGAGGAGATCGCCGCCCTCGGCTCCCCGGACGAGGCCGTCTTCTACACCTCCGGACGCACCAGCAACGAGGCCGCCTTCCTCTACCAGCTGTTCGCCCGCCGGCTCGGCACCAACAACCTGCCCGACTGCTCCAACATGTGCCACGAGTCGTCCGGCTCGGCCCTGTCGGAGACGATCGGCGTCGGCAAGGGCAGCGTCCTGCTGGAGGACCTGTACCAGGCCGACCTGATCATCGTCGCCGGCCAGAACCCCGGCACCAACCACCCGCGCATGCTGTCCGCCCTGGAGAAGGCCAAGGAGAACGGCGCGCGGATCATCAGCGTCAACCCGCTTCCGGAGGCGGGCCTGGAGCGCTTCAAGAACCCGCAGACCCCCAAGGGGCTCACCACCGGCGCCGCCCTGACCGACCTGTTCCTGCAGATCCGCATCGGCGGCGACCAGGCCCTGTTCCGCCTCCTCAACAAGCTGATCCTCGACACCCCCGGCGCGGTCGACGAGGAGTTCGTGCGCGAACACACGCACGGCTACGAGGAGTTCGCCGAGGCCGCGCGCGCCGCCGACTGGGACGAGACGCTCACCGCGACCGGCCTCACGCGCGGGGACATCGAGCGGTGCCTGCGGATGGTCCTCGGATCGAAGCGCACCATCGTGTGCTGGGCGATGGGGCTCACCCAGCACAAGCACTCCGTGCCCATGATCCGCGAGGTCGTCAACTTCCTCCTGCTGCGCGGCAACATCGGCCGCCCGGGGGCGGGCGTGTGCCCGGTGCGCGGTCACTCCAACGTGCAGGGCGACCGCACCATGGGCATCTTCGAGCGGCCCGCGCCGGCGTTCCTGGACGCCCTAGAGAAGGAGTTCGGCTTCGCGCCGCCGCGCGAGCACGGCTTCGACGTCGTACGGGCCATCCGCGCCCTGCGCGACGGCCGCGCGAAGGTCTTCTTCGCCATGGGCGGCAACTTCGTCTCCGCCTCCCCCGACACGGAGGTCACCGAGGCGGCGATGCGCCGGGCCCGGCTGACGGTGCACGTGTCGACGAAGCTGAACCGCTCGCACACCGTCACGGGCGCGCGCGCCCTGATCCTGCCGACGCTCGGCCGCACGGAGCGCGATCTGCAGGGCGGCGGCGAGCAGTTCGTGACGGTCGAGGACTCCATGGGCATGGTGCACGCCTCGCGCGGACGCCTCGAACCGGCGAGCGGGCAGCTGCTGTCCGAACCGGCCATCGTGTGCCGGTTGGCCCGCCGCGTCCTCGGCGAGGACGACACGGTGCCGTGGGAGGAGTTCGAGAAGGACTACGCGACGATCCGCGACCGCATCGCGCGGGTGATCCCCGGCTTCGAGGACTTCAACGCGCGCGTGGCCCGCCCCGGGGGCTTCGCGCTCCCCCACGCCCCGCGCGACGAGCGCCGCTTCCCCACCGCCACCGGCAAGGCCAACTTCACCGCCGCGCCGGTGGAGTACCCCGAGCTGCCGAAGGGCCGGCTGCTGCTGCAGACGCTGCGCTCGCACGACCAGTACAACACCACGATCTACGGCCTGGACGACCGCTACCGGGGCATCAGGAACGGCCGCCGCGTGGTGCTGGTCAACCCCGAGGACGCGCGGGAGCTGCGGCTCGCGGACGGCGATTACGTCGATCTGGTCGGCGAGTGGAAGGACGGGGTGGAGCGCAGGGCGCCCGGTTTCCGCGTCGTGCACTATCCGACGGCGCGGGGCTGCGCGGCGGCGTACTACCCGGAGACCAACGTCCTGGTGCCGCTGGACGCCACCGCGGACACCAGCAACACCCCGGCCAGCAAGTCCGTCGTGGTGCGTCTGGAACAATCGGCGACCGACTGAGCGTTCGCTCAGCAGACAGCCGTACCGACGCAGGACGAATGGAGCCGGGCCCATGGGAGAGCAGCAGCAGGTGAAGTTCCCGCAAGAGGTCATAGACGAGTACGCCGCGCTCGGCGTGGACCTGCCGGCGCTGTTCTCGGCGGGCCACCTGGGCACGCGGATGGGCGTGCAGATCCTGGAGGCGTCGGCGGAGCGGGTCGTCGGGACGATGCCGGTGGAGGGCAACACCCAGCCGTACGGGCTGCTGCACGGCGGCGCCTCGGCCGTGCTGGCCGAGACGCTGGGGTCGGTGGGGTCGATGCTGCACGGCGGCAGCTCCAGGATCGCGGTGGGTGTCGACCTCAACTGCACGCATCACCGCGGCGTCCGCTCCGGCCTGGTGACCGGGGTCGCCACGCCGGTGCACCGGGGGCGGTCCACCGCGACGTACGAGATCGTCATCACCGACGAGGCGGACAAGCGGGTGTGCACCGCGCGGCTGACCTGTCTGCTGCGGGACGTCCGGCCCGGCGACGGGGAGCAGGCGGCGGGCTGACGGCCGTCGGGGGTGCGGGAAGCGTCCGCCCCGCACCCCTGTTGCCGTAGCCGCCCGGTCGGCACGGGGCGGCCAGGGACCCCTCGGATGCACCCCTGGCGGCGCCCGCGACGGGCCTCGCGGTGACCGGCCGGGCACGTCCGGTTCCGGCCACGCGTTCGAGGGGCGGGCGGACACCGTGTCCGGCAGGTGGACCGGCACCGCGCCGCCGTCACCCCGCGCCGCCTCCGGCGGGGAACCGTGCGCGCAGTCCGTCGGAAACCGGTCCGCGGAGCCCTCGACGGGGGCCACCGGTCCAGGGGCCGCCCGACGGACGGTACGACACTCAGCGCGCGGCCCCGGATGCCGCGCGCCCCCTCGGGAAGCGTCAAGGAGCCCGAGGGAAACGGAAGTTGACGGCTCGTGAGGTGGGCGCGGAGTGCGCCGGCCGGTACCGCGACGGCGAGCCGGCCGACGGATCGCGACAATGAGCCCGATTTCACCCGGCGGTTGAGGAAAAACCGCAGGCCAAAGCCTATGGGGCGACAATCCGGAACATCGGATTCAACGTCCGGCACGGCACGGAATCCAAGATTTCGGTGGTCATTACACGGAATTGGCCCTCCGCCCCCTGCCCCACACGGAGCCTTCCGTCACCCCGTCGGCGACGGAATGAGGGAAAGCGCCGGAAACGCCGGACCCCCTTTCCCGGGCGTAACTCTGTGTAATACGCGCGCAATAAAGCCACCCACCCCACCCCGTCGGCCACAGGGCGCGCACCCCCTCCCCCCGGGCCCCGCCGGTCGCCTCCAGCAACAATTTCGGGTCATCACCAAAACCCTCGATACACCTGAACACACCGCGCCGGGTCCTGCGGTTTCTCACCATCCGGACAGGGCAAAACGGCGAGAATTCCGCCGTTCCCCCCAGGCAGTACCGCTCTGCAATACGTCGTGTCATAACAAGAGAGTCACAGCCTTGGCCAGACCCTCCTCCACGTTCCCCCCACCCGCTTAGAGTCACCGCCAGTCACCGCGCCGCCCGATTGTCACGTCGGCCCAGCGCTCGACTCGGCCATTTCCATCGGGGAGCGGCCGTCAGGGGAAAGGACTGGATCGTGCGTCAACGTTCGCTCATCGCCCTCACCGCGGCACTCGCGGCGGGATCGCTCACCCTCACCGCATGCGGGTCGCGCGACGACGACAGCAACAACAGCAGTGGCGGCGGCGACAAGACCACTGTCGTGATCGGCATCGACGCCCCGCTGACCGGCGACCTGTCGGCCCTCGGCCTCGGCATGCGCAACTCCGCCGAGCTCGCCGTGAAGACGGCCAACAAGGAGGAGTACGTCAAGGGAATCGAGTTCGAGCTCGAGCCCCTCGACGACCAGGCGCAGCCCTCCGTCGGCCAGCAGAACGCCCAGAAGTTCATCAGCAACAAGGACGTCCTCGGCGTCGTCGGCCCGCTGAACTCCAGCGTCTCCCAGCAGATGCAGAAGCCGTTCAACGACGCCGGCCTGGTCCAGGTGTCCCCGGCCAACACCGGCACCGAGCTGACCCAGGGCGACGGCTGGAAGACCGGCGACTCGGTCCGCCAGTTCAAGACGTTCTTCCGCACCGCCACCACGGACGAGATCCAGGGCGCCTTCGCCGCCGAGTACCTCTACACCAAGGCCGGCAAGAAGAAGGTCTACCTGATCGACGACCAGAAGACCTACGGCGCGGGCCTGGCCGCCTCCTTCAAGACGAACTTCACCAAGCTCGGCGGCAAGATCGTCGGCAACGACCACATCAACCCCGACGACCGCGACTTCAACGCCGTCGTCGCCAAGATCAAGAAGACCGGCGCCGAGGCCCTCTACTACGGCGGCGAGTACCCCGCCGCCGCCCCCCTGAGCCAGCAGCTCAAGGACAGCGGCCAGAACATCCCGCTGATGGGCGGCGACGGCATCTACTCCGCTGAGTTCCCGAAGCTCAACAAGAAGGCCGAGGGCGACCTGGCCACCTCCGTGGGCAAGCCGGTCGAACAGCTCCCCTCCGCCAAGGAATTCATCGCGAACTACGAGGCCGAGGGCTTCGAGGACGCGTACGAGGCCTACGGCGGCCTCACCTACGACGCCACCTGGTCGATCATCGAGGCCATCAAGCTGGCCGTCGACGGCAACGACGGCGAGGTCCCGACCGACGCCCGCAAGGCCGTCCTGGACGCCATGAGCAAGGTCAAGTTCGACGGCGTCACCGGCACCATCTCCTTCGACGAGTTCGGTGACACCACCAACACGCTGATGACCGCCTACAAGGTCAAGAACAACGCGTGGGCGCCCGAGTACAGCGCCTCGCCCAAGGTGGACTGAGCGAGGGGCCCGCACCGGAGGACACTCCCCCTCACACATTGACCCCAGGCCGCGCGGGAGCGCCCACCAGCGCTCCCGCGCGGCGCCATATCCGAACCACTCCACGGAGGCCCTGCGGTGAACGAACTGCCGCAACAGCTGGCCAATGGACTCATCCTCGGCGCGATGTACGGACTCATCGCGATCGGCTACACGATGGTCTACGGCATCGTCCAGCTCATCAACTTCGCCCACGGCGAGATCTTCATGGTCGGGGGCTTCGGGGCCCTCACCGTGTTCCTCATACTCCCCGACGGCTTCGCCCTCGGCGCCGCCATCCCGCTCATGATCCTCGGCGGCGTCATCGTCTCGGTCGCCTTCGCCACCGCCGCCGAACGCTTCGCCTACCGGCCCCTGCGCACCGCGCCACGGCTCGCACCACTGATCACCGCCATCGGCCTGTCCATCGTCCTCCAGCAGATCGTGTGGATGTGGTACCCGGAGGCCAAGAAGGACCGCTCCTTCCCGCAGTTCGAGGGCGAGGCCATCGACGTCCTCGGCGCCACCATCCAGCGCGGTGACCTCTTCGTCATCGTCGCCGCCCCGCTGTGCATGATCGCCCTCGGCCTCTTCGTGTCGAAGACCCGCTCCGGCCGCGGCATGCAGGCCACCGCCCAGGACCCCGACACCGCCAAGCTGATGGGTGTCAACACCGACCGCATCATCGTCATGGCCTTCGCCATCGGTGCCGCCTTCGCCGCGATCGCCGCCGTCGCCTACGGCCTCAAGAACGGCCAAGTCGGCTTCCGCATGGGCTTCCTGATGGGCCTCAAGGCCTTCACCGCCGCCGTCCTCGGCGGCATCGGCAACATCTACGGCGCCATGCTCGGCGGCATCGTCCTCGGCGTCGCCGAGGCCCTCGCCACCGGCTACATCGCCAACGTCCCCGGCATGGACCTCTTCGGCGGCGGCGCCTGGAAGGACGTATGGGCGTTCGCCCTGCTCATCCTCGTCCTGCTCTTCCGGCCACAGGGCCTGCTCGGCGAACGCGTCGCGGATCGGGCGTGATACCCATGACCACGAAGACTCCCACCACCGACACCGCCACCAAGGCGGCCACCACCCCGGCCGGCCCGGTCGTCCCGCTGCCGCCCGCCGCGGCCCGCGCGATCACCACCGCCGGCTCCGCCGTCGCCTTCGCCGGCACCTTCCTCGCCTGGACCTGGACCGACGAGTTCCCCGGCAACCTCACCGTCACCGGCTACCCCGGCGGCCTGCAGGTCCTCACCCTCGTCGGCGCCGTCCTGACCCTGCTGTTCACCCTGTCCGGCTACGGCATCCGCGGACTGGGCTGGCTCACCCCCGGCGGCACCAACAGCCCCGTCCTGCTGAGCGCCCTCGGCGTCCTCGGCACCACCGGCTACGCCATGGGCGCCATCAGCCAGGAGCTCGGCGGCCTCGTCAACCTCGAACCCGGCGCCTGGGTCTCCGGCATCGGCGCCCTCGTCGCCGTCATCGGCGCCCTCGGCCTCCCCGCCGACCAGCCGTACGACACCGACGAACCGCACCCGGGTCTGTGGGGCCGCGTCCGCCACTCCCTCACCGCCCCCGAGCCCACCCGCGCGAAGGACCTGCCCTCCTGGGCGGAGATCCTCGTCATCGCCGCCGGCTTCGGCATCGGCCTGTACGTCTTCGCGTACGGCATCGGCACCGAGTACTCCGAGCTGTTCGTCGGCTTCCTGATCATCGCCGCGTTCGGCTTCACCGCGGTCATCCGCGCGGGGCTCCTCAAGCGGCTCTCGGCACTCACCGCCAAGCACCGCAACGTCACCCTCGCGGCCGCGTTCGTCGCCGCGATCTGCTTCCCCTTCACCCAGAGCAACGACCAGTTCGCCCTCATCGGCGCGAACATCCTGATCTTCGCCACGGTCGCCCTGGGCCTCAACGTCGTCGTCGGCCTCGCCGGCCTCCTCGACCTCGGATACGTCGCCTTCCTCGGCGTCGGCGCCTACGCCGCCGCCCTGGTCTCCGGCTCCCCGCAGTCGAGCATCGGCGTGCACTTCCCGTTCTGGGCGGCCGTCCTCACCGGTGCCGTCGCCTCGCTGGTCTTCGGCGTGGTGATCGGCGCGCCGACCCTGCGACTGCGCGGCGACTACCTCGCCATCGTGACGCTCGGCTTCGGTGAGATCTTCCGCATCACCATGAACAACCTCAACGGCAACAGCGGACCCGACGTCACCAACGGCTCCAACGGCATCCCGAACATCCCCGACCTGGAGATCTTCGGGTTCAACCTGGGGCTGCCGCACGACGTCCTCGGCCACGAGCTCACCCGCTCCGGCAACTACTACCTGCTGATGCTGCTGTTCACGGCCGTCGTCGTCATGGTCTTCCGCCGCTCCGCGGAATCCCGCATCGGCCGCGCCTGGGTCGCCATCCGCGAGGACGAGACCGCCGCCACCGCCATGGGCATCAACGGCTTCCGCCTCAAGCTCCTCGCCTTCGCCCTCGGCGCCTGCCTGGCCGGCCTCGCCGGCACCGTGCAGGCCCACGTGTCCTACAGCGTCACCCCCGAGCAGTACCAGTTCGCCGGCTCCGTGCCGCCGAACTCGGCCTTCCTGCTCGCCGCCGTGATCCTCGGCGGCATGGGCACCATCAGCGGCCCCCTCATCGGTGCCGCGCTGCTCTACCTGATCCCGGCCAAGCTCCAGTTCATGGCGGAGTACCAGCTGCTCCTCTTCGGCGTCGCGCTCATGCTCCTCATGCGCTTCCGCCCCGAAGGACTGGTCGCCGACCGCAGGAAGCAGCTCGAGTTCCACGACACCGGACAGCTCGACGTACCGGACGACAAGCCGCTCCCCGACGGCGCGACCGGCGTCGCGAAGGCAGGGGCGTGACCGCCATGACCACCACCGCACCCACCACCACGACCGTCCTCGACGCCACCGGCGTCACCATGCGCTTCGGCGGTCTCACCGCCGTGCGCTCCGTCGACCTCACCGTCAACAGCGGCGAGATCGTCGGCCTCATCGGACCCAACGGCGCCGGCAAGACCACCTTCTTCAACTGCCTCACCGGCCTGTACGTCCCCACCGAGGGCAAGGTCTCCTACAAGGGCACCGTCCTGCCGCCCAAGCCGCACCTGGTCACCCAGGCCGGCATCGCGCGCACCTTCCAGAACATCCGGCTCTTCGCCAACATGACCGTCCTGGAGAACGTGCTCGTCGGCCGGCACACCCGCACCAAGGAGGGCCTCTGGTCCGCCCTGCTGCGGCTGCCCGGCTTCAAGAAGGCCGAAGAGGCCTCCCGCGAACGGGCCATGGAACTCCTGGAGTTCACCGGTCTCGCCGCCAAGGCCGACCACCTCGCCCGCAACCTGCCCTACGGCGAACAGCGCAAGCTGGAGATCGCCCGGGCCCTCGCCAGCGAACCCGGCCTGCTCCTCCTCGACGAGCCCACCGCGGGCATGAACCCGCAGGAGACCCGCGCCGCCGAAGAGCTCATCTTCGCCATCCGCGACCAGGGCATCGCCGTACTCGTCATCGAGCACGACATCCGGTTCATCATGAACCTCTGCGACCGGGTCGCCGTCCTCGTCCAGGGCGAGAAGATCGTCGAAGGACCCGCCGAAGTGGTCCAGGCCGACGAACGCGTCATCGCCGCCTACCTCGGCACCCCCTTCGAAGGCGCCCCCGGCCAGGAGGAAGCCGCCGAGGTCGAAGCCGCCGAGGCGCACAGCACCACAGAAGGGGACGACAAGTGACCGCACTGCTGGAGGTCGAGGATCTCAGGGTCGCCTACGGCAAGATCGAGGCCGTCAAGGGCATCTCGTTCAAGGTCGAAGCGGGCGAGGTCGTCACCCTCATCGGCACCAACGGCGCCGGCAAGACCACCACGCTCCGGACCCTGTCCGGGCTGCTCCAGCCGGTCTCCGGCCAGATCAGGTTCGACGGCCAGTCGCTGAAGAAGATCCCGGCACACAAGATCGTGTCCCTGGGGCTCGCCCACTCCCCCGAGGGCCGGCACATCTTCCCCCGCATGACCATCGAGGACAACCTCCGCCTCGGCGCCTACCTCCGCAACGACAAGGAAGGCATCGAGAAGGACATCAAGCGCGCCTACGACCTCTTCCCCATCCTCGGGGAACGCCACAAGCAGGCCGCGGGCACCCTCTCCGGCGGCGAGCAGCAGATGCTCGCCATGGGAAGGGCGCTGATGTCCCAGCCCAAACTGCTCATGCTCGACGAACCCTCCATGGGCCTCTCACCGATCATGATGCAGAAGATCATGGCGACCATCGCCGAACTCAAGTCCCAGGGCACCACCATCCTGCTCATCGAGCAGAACGCCCAGGCCGCGCTCTCCCTCGCGGACCACGCCCACGTCATGGAGGTCGGCAAGATCGTCCTCTCCGGCACCGGGCAGGACCTCCTCCACGACGAGTCCGTCCGCAAGGCCTACCTCGGCGAGGACTGAACAACACGACGAGGCCCGCGCCCCCGCCGAGCGGGGAGCGCGGGCCTCTCGTCGTCCGCCGGGACCTAGCCCTTCGACGCCTTCTTCTCCTCGGCGTCGTCGATGACCGCCTGCGCCACCTGCTGCATCGACATCCGCCGGTCCATCGACGTCTTCTGGATCCACCGGAACGCCGCCGGCTCCGTCAGTCCGTACTGCGTCTGCAGCACCGACTTCGCCCGGTCCACCAGCTTCCGCGTCTCCAGCCGCAGGCTCAGGTCCGCGACCTCGCGCTCCAGCTCCTTCAGCTCCGTGAACCGCGACACCGCCATCTCGATCGCGGGCACCACGTCACTCTTGCTGAACGGCTTCACCAGATACGCCATCGCGCCCGCGTCCCGCGCCCGCTCCACCAGGTCACGCTGCGAGAACGCGGTCAGCATCAGCACCGGGGCGATGCTCTCCTCCGCGATCTTCTCCGCCGCGGAGATGCCGTCCAGCTTCGGCATCTTCACATCGAGGATCACCAGATCGGGCCGGTGCTCACGCGCCAGCTCCACGGCCTGCTCACCGTCACCGGCCTCACCGACGACGGAGTACCCCTCCTCCTCCAGCATCTCTTTGAGATCGAGCCGGATCAGGGCCTCGTCCTCGGCGATCACGACACGGGTCGTCATCGGAGGCACGTGCGACTTGTCGTCGTCGGGCACGTCTGCGGGCTGGGGCGACTCGGGGGCGCTCACGTGGGCTCCTTGGTGCGAGGCAGGCCGGTACTGCTGACAAGAGCGTACCCAGCTGCGATAAGGTGGGGGCACGGCGGGTGACCGTCGACCTTCGTTTTGTAGGGCGCCCCGGTAGCCCAGCGGTAGAGGCAATGGTCTCAAACACCATCCAGCGTCGGTTCGAATCCGACCCGGGGTACTTTTCCTTGATATCCAAGGTCACCATTTGAGAGCGGATGTCCACCTTTCCGGTGAACATCCGCTTTGTGCCGCCCGGCCTGCGTGCACGCCGGCGCCCGGTCACTTCGGGCTGTCGTCCTCGCCGATGTGGTGGACCCGGACCAGGTTGGTCGAGCCGGGGACCCCCGGAGGGGAACCGGCCGTGATGACGACCGTGTCGCCCTTCTCGCAGCGGGCGTACTCCAGGAGCAGTTCGTCGACCTGGGCGACCATCGCGTCCGTCGTGTTCGCGTGGGGGCCGAGGAAGGTCTCCACGCCCCAGGTGAGGCTGAGCTGGGAGCGGGTGGCGGGGTCGGGGGTGAAGGCGAGGAGGGGGATGGGGCTGCGGTAGCGGGAGAGACGGCGGGCGGTGTCGCCGGACTGGGTGAAGGCGACGAGGAACTTGGCACCGAGGAAGTCGCCCATCTCCGCCGCCGCGCGGGCCACCGCGCCGCCCTGGGTGCGGGGCTTGTTGCGTTCGGTGAGGGGCGGGAGGCCCTTGGCGAGGATGTCCTCCTCCGCGGCTTCCACGATGCGGGCCATGGTGCGGACCGTCTCGACGGCGTGTTTGCCGACGCTGGTCTCGCCGGAGAGCATGACGGCGTCGGTGCCGTCGATGACGGCGTTGGCGACGTCGGAGGCCTCCGCGCGGGTGGGGCGGGCGTTGTCGATCATCGAGTCGAGCATCTGGGTGGCGACGATGACCGGTTTGGCGTTGCGCTTGGCGAGTTTGATGGCGCGCTTCTGGACGATGGGGACCTGTTCGAGGGGCATTTCGACGCCGAGGTCACCGCGGGCGACCATGATGCCGTCGAAGGCGGCGACGATGTCGTCGATGTTCTCGACGGCCTGGGGTTTCTCGACCTTGGCGATGACGGGGAGACGGCGGCCCTCCTCGTCCATGATGCGGTGGACGTCCTTGATGTCGCGTCCGCTGCGGACGAAGGAGAGGGCGATGACGTCGAAGCCGGTGCGCAGCGCCCAGCGCAGGTCGTCCTCGTCCTTCTTGGAGAGGGCGGGGACGGAGACGGCGACGCCGGGGAGGTTGAGGCCCTTGTGGTCGGAGACCATGCCGCCTTCGAGGACGGTGGTGCGGACGCGGGGGCCGTCGACGGCGGTGACTTCGAGGGTGACCTTGCCGTCGTCGACGAGGATGCGTTCGCCGGTGGTGACGTCGGCGGCGAGGCCGGCGTAGGTGGTGCCGCAGGTGCGGCCGTCGCCTTCGACCCCTTCTTCGACGGTGATGGTGAAGGTGTCGCCGCGTTCAAGGAGTACGGGGCCTTCGGTGAAGCGGCCGAGGCGGATTTTCGGGCCTTGAAGGTCGGCGAGGAGGCCGACGCTGCGGCCGGTTTCGTCGGCGGCCTTCCGCACCCGTCGGTAGCGCTCCTCGTGCTCGGCGTGTTCGCCGTGGCTGAGGTTGAATCGGGCGACGTCCATTCCGGCGTCGACCAGAGCTTTGATCTGGTCGTACGTGTCGGTGGCAGGACCCAGTGTGCAGACGATTTTCGCTCGGCGCATGTTTCGAGCCTAGGGCTTACCCGCCGGTAGTGATTCGGTCGCACGTGACGACTCAACGGCCGCTGGATGAAGGGTTGTTGACAAGGGTTGAAGTGTGCGCCCGGCTGCCCCGACGAGCGTTCGAATGCCGGTTCTACAGGCGGGGCGGCTGGAGTGTGAAGCGGGCGCTGACCTCGGCGTGGACGTGCTGCCGCTGGGGTTCGAGGTCGAGGGGCGGGGCGTCCTCGGTGGCCGCGGCGAACGCCATGGAGCGGGATCGGGCGAAGGGTTCGGGCTCCGTTCGGGTGTCGGTGAGTTCGATGAGGGCGGCGAGGGTGGTGCCGAGCGCCTCGGCGTATTCGCGGGCGCGCCGGACGGCGTCGCGCACCGCTTGCTGCCGTGCTTCGCGGTGGGCGGGGGAATCCGGGCGGAGGGTCCACCAGGGGCCGTCGACGCGGGTGAGGTCGAGGTCGGCCAGACGGGTGACGAGTGCGCCCAGGGCGGTGAAGTCGCCCAGGCCGGCGGTGAGGCGGACGGTGCCGCGGTGGGCGCGGACGCGTTCGCCGCGGCCGTGGGCGGTGAGTTCCGGGGTGACGGTGAGGGCGCCGGTCTCGAGGTGCTCGACGGCGTCGCCGCAGGACTTGAGCAGGTCGAGGGCGGCCGTGTTGCGGCGGGTGAGGTCGTCGAGGGTGGCGCGCCGGTCGCGGCCGCGCGCGGTGAGCGTGACGGCGATGCGGGCGAGGTCGGGGGCGGTTTCGAGGTGGGCCTCGCCGCGGACGGCGAGATGGGGTGCGCCGGGGGTGCCGTACGGGTGAGGGGTGGTCATGCGTCCCACTGTGTCACCGGTCGTGCGGGTGCGGGGTGGTTGCCGGACACCGGATCGCAACCTGGGGGGTCTGTTCCGCGCGGGCGTGTTCAGGTCAGAATCATCGGGCTGAATCTACGCGCGTTGTTCGTCGTTGTCCGAGGAGAGCCTGACATGCCGTTGAACCGCCGGAAGTTTCTGAAGAGGTCCGCCGTGACCGGGGCGGGGGTGGCGCTGGCGGGTACGGCGGCGGTCCCCTCGGCCGAGGCCGCCGGGGCCGCCGGGGCGGGGCTGGGGAGGAAGCCGGTGAAGCGGTACGCGCTGACCGTGATGGGCACGACCGATCTGCACGGTCACGTCTTCAACTGGGACTACTTCAAGGACGCGGAGTACGTGGACGCGGCCGGCAACGCGAAGGGCCTGGCCCGGGTGTCGACGCTGGTGGACCAGGTCCGTGAGGAGAAGGGCCGGCGCAACACGCTGCTGCTGGACGCGGGCGACACCATCCAGGGCACCCCGCTGACGTACTACTTCGCGAAGGTGGACCCGATCACCGCCGAGGGCGGTCCGGTGCATCCGATGGCGCAGGCGATGAACGCCATCGGGTACGACGCGGTGGCGCTCGGCAACCACGAGTTCAACTACGGCATCGAGACGCTGCGGAAGTTCGAGGAGCAGTGCGACTTCCCGCTGCTGGGCGCCAACGCGCTGGACGCGAAGACGCTGAAGCCGGCCTTCCCTCCGTACTTCATGAAGAAGTTCCACGTGAAGGGCGCCCCGCCGGTGAAGGTGGCGGTGCTGGGGCTGACCAATCCCGGTATCGCGATCTGGGACAAGGCGTACGTGCAGGGGAAGCTGACGTTCCCGGGTCTGGAGGAGCAGGCGGCGAAGTGGGTGCCGAAGCTGCGGTCGATGGGCGCGGACGTGGTGGTGGTGTCGGCGCACTCGGGGTCGTCGGGCACGTCGTCGTACGGTGACCAGCTGCCGTACGTGGAGAACGCGGCGGCGAACGTGGCGCGGCAGGTGCCGGGGATCGACGCGATCCTGGTCGGGCACGCGCACCAGGAGATCGCGGAGCTGCGGGTCGTCAACGAGGAGACCGGCAGGGAGGTCGTGCTGTCGGAGCCGCTGTGCTACGCGGAGCGGCTGACGCTGTTCGACTTCGAGCTGGCCTTCGAGCGGGGCCGGTGGCGGGTGGAGTCGGTGAAGGCGTCGCTGCGGAACGCGGCGGCGGTCCAGGACGACCCGGCGATCACCAAGCTGCTGGCGGACGAGCACGCCGTGGTCGTGGCGTACGTCAACCAGGTGGTGGGCACGGCGACGGAGACCCTGACCACGGTGGAGGCGCGCTACAAGGACGCGCCGATCATCGACCTGATCGCCAAGGTGCAGGAGGACGTGGTGCGGGCGGCCCTCGCGGGCACCGAGTACGCGTCGCTGCCGGTGCTGTCGCAGGCCTCGCCGTTCTCGCGGACGTCCCAGATCCCGGCGGGCGAGGTGACGATCCGGGACCTGTCGAGCCTGTACGTGTACGACAACACGCTGGTCGCGAAGCTGATGACGGGCGCGCAGGTGCGGGCGTACCTGGAGTACTCGGCGGAGTACTTCGCGCAGACGGCGGCGGGCGCCCCGGTGGACGTGGCGAAGCTGACGAACGCGGGCAACCGCCCGGACTACAACTACGACTACGTCTCGGGGCTCACCTACGACATCGACATCGCGCAGCCGGCGGGTTCGCGCATCCGGAACCTGGCCCACGACGGCGCCCCGTTGGACGACACGCAGCAGTTCGTGTTCGCGGTGAACAACTACCGCGCCAACGGCGGCGGCGCGTTCCCGCACGTGGCGTCGGCGAAGGAGCTGTGGGCGGAGTCGACGGAGATCCGGACCCGGATCGCCGAATGGGTGACGGCGAAGGGCGTGCTGGACCCGAAGGACTTCGCGTCCGTCGACTGGAGGCTGACGCGGGACGGTACGCCGGTGTTCTGACCGTCTCCTGATCCGTACGGGTGTCAGGTCCCGTCCGCCAGTGGGGTGAGCCGTGCGGCTCGCCGGGCGGGCGGGACCTGTCGCGTCGGGGGGTGGAGGCCGAACGTGGTGAAGGCGGTGCGGGCGGGCAGCGGGTAGGTCTCCCGGCCGGTGAGGTGGTTGAGGATGGTGGCGCTGCGCCAGGCGGCGAGGCCGAGGTCGGGTGTTCCGACGCCGTGGGTGTGGAGTTCGGCGTTCTGCGCGTACACGCCGCCGGTGACGGCGGGGTCGAGGACCAGCCGGTGGTGCTCGTCGACGCGGGGGCGGCCGGCGCGGTCGCGGCGCAGGTGGGCGCCGAGGGGGGCGAGGAGGGCGTCGAGGGGGCGCTCGCGGTGGCCGGTGGCGAGGACGACGGCGTCGGTGGTGAGGCGGGTGCGGGTGCCCTGCCGGGTGTGTTCCAGGTGGAGTTCGATGCCGGCGGCGCCGGTGCGGGTGGCGGCGTGGACGCGGACGGCGGGGGTGAGGACGGTGTCGGGCCAGCCGCCGTGCAGGGTGCGCCGGTAGAGCTCGTCGTGGACGGCGGCGATGGTGGCGGCGTCGATGCCCTTGTGGAGCTGCCACTGCGCGGGGACGAGCCGGTCGCGGACGGGTTCGGGCAGGGCGTGGAAGTAGCGGGTGTGGTCGGGGGTGAAGTGCTCCAGGCCGAGCTTGGAGTACTCCATGGGGGCGAAGGCCTCGGTGCGGCCCAGCCAGTGCAGCCGTTCCCGGCCGGGGGGCCGTCGGCGGAGCAGGTCGAGGAAGACCTCGGCGCCGGACTGGCCGGTGCCGACGACGGTGACGTGGCCGGCGGCGAGCAGGGTGTCGCGGTGGGTGAGGTAGTCCTCGGCGTGCACGACGGGCAGGGCGGGGTCGTCGGCGAGGGGTCTGAGCGGTTCGGGCACCCAGGGCTCGGTGCCCACGCCGAGGACGATGTTCCGGGTGCGGACGCGGCCGGTGGAGGCGGCGTTCCCGTCGGCGTCGAGGCGGGTGAGGCGGACGTCGAAGAGGCCGTGTCCGGGGTCCCAGTGGACGGTGTCGACGCGGTGGCCGAAGTGGAGCGCGGGGAGCCGGCCGGCGACCCAGCGGCAGTAGGCGTCGTACTCGGTGCGGCGGATGTGGAAGTGCTCGGCGAAGTAGAAGGGGTAGAGGCGCTCGCGGTCCCTGAGGTGGTTGAGGAAGGTCCAGGGGCTGGTGGGGTCGGCGAGGGTGACGAGGTCGGCGAGGAAGGGGACCTGGACGGTGGCGTCGTCGAGGAGCAGTCCGGGGTGCCAGGTGAAGCGGGGGCGCTGGTCGTAGAAGGCGGTGCGCAGCGCGGTGAGGGGGTGGGCGAGGGCGGCGAGGGAGAGGTTGAAGGGGCCGATGCCGATGCCGACGAGGTCGCGGGGTGCGTCGGGGGGCGTGGGGGTGGTCATCGGGGTCCTTCCGCGTGGGCCCGGTGGACGAGAGCGGACAGGCCCGCAAGGTCGCCGGGGCGGGTGGCGGGGTCCCAGCTTGTACGCGCGGGAGGACGCCGCGCCCGGAAGGCCCGGGAATCAGACCCGAAAGGGGGTACGTCCGGAATGGTGAGGTGTGTTCGGGGTGCCTCCCTGTCCTTCGCCGGCGGCGGTCTCCCGGAGCGCGGGGCGGGCCCGGCGGCCGTTGCCGCCGGGCCTGTCGCCGGTGGGCAGCGGCATGACGCGCAGAGGTGACGGCCCGTCCGGCAGCGGGCCCCTGGGCCGTCGGCGACGAGGGGGAGGGTGCCGTGCGCGGGCCGGGCACGGGCACCGGACGGGGGACGGTGCGCCTTCCGGGGCCGCCGCGCCTACCGGCCGCTCGGCGCGGCACCGCCCGCCGCCCGCTGACGGGGCGCGGCTCGGTACACGGTGGCGATGGCCCTGTCCGCGGCCGCGCGCAGTGCGGTGTCCTCCCGGTCGGTGCCGGCCCAGGCGACGTGCCCGTCGGGGCGGATCAGGGCGGCGCGCACCCCGGCCCAGGCGCCCGGAGGTCCCTCCAGCGTCCCGGTGCGGACGACGAGCCCGCGCGGCGCGCGGTCGCCGAGGGCGCGGTCGGCCGTGAGGTCGAGCAGGAGGTGGGCGTCCGGGGGCAGCAGGGTGAACAGGGTGTCGTCCGTGCCGGTGAAGGCGAGGTCGGCGGCCCGGGTGCCGGTGAGCGGGTGGGCCGTCGGGTCGGGGCCGGGGAAGGTGACCGCGAGGCCGGTGAGCCGCTCGGCCAGCGCGCGGTTGAACTCGGGCAGCGTGGCGATCAGTTCACTCAGTACGGCTCGCAGGTCGAGACCCTCGGGCGTGAAGGTGGTCATCAGGGCGGTCTGGGCGCGGCTGTGCGCCGTCAACTGTGCTCCGACCGGGTGGCGTTCGCTGTGGTAGGTGTCCAGCAGACCGTCCGGGGCCCAGCCGTTCAGCGTCGCGGCCAGCTTCCAGCCGAGGTTGTGCGCGTCCTGGATGCCGACGTTCATGCCGACTCCCCCGGCGGGGAAGTGCTGGTGGGCGGCGTCGCCGGCGAGCAGGACGCGTCCGCGCCGGTACGCGGCGGCCAGCCGGGTGGCGTTGCCGAAGCGGGAGAGCCACGACGCGTCGCGCATGCCGAAGTCGTCCCCGGCGACGGCGAGGGTCTTCTCCCGCAGCTCGTCCAGGGTGAGGTCGCCGGGCCGCTCGGTGGTGAGGCTGTCGGGGCTGACGCCGACGACGCGGAACCGGTCGCCGGGCAGCGGCGCGACCATCACCCCGCCGCGGAGCGTGAAGGCGCTGAAGCCGGGCCGCGGCGGGCGGTCCAGGGTGACGTCGCCGAGCCAGCCGAGGACGGTCGACGGCGTGCCGGGGAAGTCGATGCCGGCGGCGGTGCGCACGGTGCTGCGGGTGCCGTCGCAGCCGACGACGTACGAGGCCCGGATCCCGTACGGCCCCTCGGGGCCCGTCACCCGCACGGTCACCGCGTCCGCGTGCTCGGTGAACCCGGTGAGGCGGTGGCCCCGCACGATCCGCGCGCCCAGGCCCAGCGCGCGCTCCTGGAGCAGTTCCTCGGTACGGGCCTGGGGCAGGGCGAGGGTGTACGGGAACGGGGTGTCCAGCGCCCGGAAGTCGAGCCGGTCGTCGAGCATCGCGAAGTGGCCGCCCGGGATCGGCAGGCCCTCGGCGAGGAACGGCCGGTGCGCCCCGCGCGAGGCCAGCACCTCGATGGTGCGCGGGTGGACGGTGAGCGCCTTGGAGCGTCCGTCGATCCCGGCGCGCTCCTCGACGACGGTCACGGAGATCCCGCCCAGCCGCAGTTCGGCGGCGAGCCAGAGCCCGACGGGGCCCCCTCCGGCGATGACGACCTGCTGCTGTTCCATGAACCCACCCCTTCTTGGTCAGTGACCAATTCCTTGGGGTCGCAGTAAACTAGGTCAATGACCAATAGGCAAGCGGGTGGCCGGCTCGATCCGGGCACCGTGATCCGTGCCGCGCTGGACCTCCTGGACGAGAAGGGCCTCGACGCGCTGTCCACGCGTGCGGTCGCCGACCGGCTCGGCGTACGGATGAACACCGTGCTGTGGCACGTGAAGACCAAGGCCCGGATGCTGGAGCTGATGACGGACGCCGTGCTGGGCGAGATCCCGCTGGACGGGCTGCCGGCCGCACCGGACGAGCGCGCCCGCGAACTGCTCCGCCGCTACCGCCGCGCCCTGCTCGCCCACCGCGACGGCGCCGCGCTCGTCGTCGGCACCTATGCCGCCGAACCGCACACCCTGCGTTTCGCCGACACCCTGGTCGACGCGCTCCTGGAGGGCGGCCGGGACGAGCGCGAGGCCGCCTGGACCTCGTGGACGGCCGTCTACTTCGCCCTCGGTCTCGCCCAGGAGGAACAGGCGGCCGGGCGCCGGGCGCCGGACGCCGCTCTGGCGGACGCGGTCTCGGAGACGGCCCACCCCGCCCTCCACCGCGTGCTCGGCCATCTCGCCCCGGAGGCCTTCGACGAGCGCTTCGAGCACGGCCTGGCCGCGGTCCTCGCCCGGCGGTGAGCGGTGACCGGCGCGCGTCGGTGACCGACGCGCGCCGGGGCCCGGGCTCCGCGCGGACCGGGCCCCGCGCGCCCGGTTACGCCTCCCGCACGCGCAGCGCGCGGGCCAGGTCGTCGAGCTGGTCGACGAGCTTGCGGCGCAGGGCCGGGATCGGGTCGGCCTTGCGCAGGCACTTCTGGCCGAGCTTCAGGGTCTCGGCGTCGACGGCGTGGGCGGGGAAGGCCCAGCGGCCGGCGGCCTCGGCGATGGCGGGGCCGCGGCGGGCGGCGACGGCGACGGCGTCCTTGAAGTAGCGGGACACGTAGGGCCGTACGAGGTCGGCCTGTTCGGGCTGCCAGAAGCCCTGGGCGGTGGCGGTGAACAGGTAGTTCGACAGGTCGGTCCGGTCGTCGGAGCCGAACATGGACTCCCAGGCACGGGCCTTGGCGTCCTCGTCGGGCAGGGCGGCGCGGCAGCGGGCGGCGCCCTCCTGGCCGGTGGCGCTGGGGTCGCGTTCGAGTTCGGCGGCGATGGCGGTCCCGTCGACGGCGCCGAGCACGGCGAGCCGGGCGAGGACGCGCCAGCGCAGTTCGGGGTCGAGTTCGGGGCCGCCGGGGACGGTGCCGTCGGCGAGCCAGGCGGCGATGGCCTCGGGGTGGGCGGCCACGTCGATGAACTGGCGTACGGCGATGAGGCGCAGGCCGGGGTTGTCGCCGTCCTCGGTGCGGCGGATGAGGTCGCGGCACAGGTGGGTGAGGGTGGTGAGCGCGGCCGGCCGCCGGTCGGGGGTGAGGTAGCGGTCGGCGATGTGGACGGAGGCGAAGGCGAGGACGCCCTGGACGAGGGCGAGGTCGGTCTCGTGCGGGAGGTGGGCGCGGGCGATGTCCAGGAAGTCACCGGCGGGCAGCTCGCCGTCGCGGACGGCGTCCCTGAGCGCGTTCCACACCACCGCGCGGGTGAGGGGGTCGGGCAGGCCGGAGAGCCGGGCGCGCAGGGTGTCCAGGGACTCGGCGTCGAAGCGGATCTTGGCGTAGGTGAGGTCGCCGTCGTTGAGGACGACGAGGGCGGGGCGGGTGCCGCCGGTGGCGATGGCGATGTCCTCGTGGGCGGGGATGTCCGCCTCGATGCGGTCGCGCAGGATGAGCCGGCCCGCGTCGTGGAGGTCGTGGTCGTAGACGCCGATGGTGATGCGGTGCGGGCGCGTGTTGCCGGCCGAGACGGGGATGCCGGCGTGTGTCATGCCGGGTCGGTTCTTGTCGGGGTCGGGTGCCGGCCGGATCCCGGGATCTCCCTTGTGCCCGATGCCCAGGCGCCAGTAGACGTTGTCGCCGTTGCTCGGCTCGGGGACGAGGGTGTCGACGCCGGTGGTGCGCAGCCAGGCGTCGGCCCAGGCGTGGACGTCGCGTTCGGTGGCGGAGGCGAGGGAGTCGAGGAAGTCGGCGAGGCCGGCGTTGCCGAACCGGTGCCGCCGGAAGTGGACGTTGATGCCGGCGAGGAAGTCCTTCTCGCCGAGCCAGGCGACGAGCTGGCGCAGGGCGGAGGCGCCCTTGGCGTAGGAGATGCCGTCGAAGTTGAGCAGGGCCGAGGCGGTGTCCTGGACGTTCTCGGGCGCCACGGGGTGGGTGGAGGGGCGCTGGTCGGCGTCGTAGCCCCAGGGCTTGCGGTTGACGCCGAAGTCGGTCCACGTATCGGTGAAGCGGGTCGCCTCGGTGAGGGTCTGGTAGCCCATGTACTCGGCGAAGGACTCGTTGAGCCAGATGTCGTCCCACCACGTGAGGGTGACGAGGTCGCCGAACCACATGTGGGCCATCTCGTGGGCGATCACCATGGCGCGGGTCTGGCGTTCGGTGTCGGTGACGGCGGAGCGGTAGACGAACTCGTCGCGGAAGGTGACCAGTCCGGGGTTCTCCATGGCGCCCGCGTTGAACTCGGGCACGAAGGCCTGGTCGTAGGAGTCGAAGGGGTAGGACTCCTCGAACTTCTCGTGGTAGCGGTCGAAGCAGGCGCGGGTGATGTCGAGGAGCTCGTCGGCGTCCGCGTCCAGGTGGGGGGCGAGCGAGCGGCGGCAGTGGATGCCGAAGGGCAGTCCGCGGTGCTCGGTGCGCACGGAGTGCCAGGGGCCGGCGGCGACGGCGACGAGGTAGGTGGAGATCAGCGGGGTGGGGGCGGCCCGCCACACCCCCTCGCCGGTGTGTTCGGTGACGCCGTTGGCGAGGACGGTCCAGTGCTGCGGGGCGGTGACGGTCAGCTCGAAGACGGCCTTGAGGTCGGGCTGGTCGAAGGCGGGGAAGACGCGCTGCACGTCGTCGAGGAAGAGCTGGGTGTAGACGTAGGTCTCGCCGTCGGTGGGGTCGGTGAAGCGGTGCATGCCCTCGCCGGTGCGGGAGTAGCGCATGCTCGCGTCGACGCGCAGTTCGTGTTCGCCGGCGGTGAGGTTCTTCAGCGGCAGCCGGTTGCCGTCGAGGGTCTCGGCGTCCAGGGGATGTCCGTCGAGGGTGACGGAGCGCAGCTCGGCGGGCTTGACCTCGACGAAGGTGTCCGCGTCCGTACGGGCGCTGAACCTGATCAGGGTGCGGGAGTCGAACGTCTCGTCACCGGTGGTCAGATCGAGTTCGATCGTGTAGCGGTGGACGTCGAGGAGCTGTGCTCGGTTCTGCGCTTCGTCGCGCGTCAGTACGGACATGCAGGCCATGCTGCCTGATGCGGTCGCCGAACCACAGGGGCGGATCGGGTACGCGCCCTATGTCCGGTCTCGTTCGAGCTCCCCGGTGTGCGCCCCGGCGGGCCCTCCGGGCGGCACGTGCGCGTGCGGGTGGGGCAGGGCGGGATGTCCGGGGGCGCCGGGATGTCCGGGGGTGCCGGTGCGTTCCCCGAGCCGGGCGCGCAGGGCGCGGACCTCGCGTTCCAGGGCGAGCCGGCGCTGGTGCGTGTCGTAGAGGTGACGGATCTTGGTGCGCAGCGCCCACGGGTCGACCGGTGGGGTGACGAGGTCGGCCACGCCGAGGGCGTACGCGGCGGCGCCGAGCTGCGGGTCGCGGGTGAAGCCGGTGAGCAGGACGACGGGGATGAGCTGGGTCTGTTCCAGGCGCCGCATGTAGCGCACGACGTCGAGTCCGCCGGTGCCGGGCGGCCGGACGTCGAGGAGCAGCAGGCCGACGTTCCCGCGCAGCAGCTGTTTGAGGGCCTCGTCGCCGCTGGTGGCCCGGCCCAGCAGGTGGCCCAGCGGGGCCAGGGCGCTCTCCAGGGCGTACAGGGTGTCCTCGTGGTCGTCGACGATGAGGATGCGGGCGTTCGGCGGCATGCGCGTGTCCCTCCTCGCAAGGGACCGGATGGCTGTCCGGGTGCCGGCGGGGGTGCTCGCCGGCCGACAAGGAGTGCACAGCGCAGCATGCTCCGCGCGGGCGGCCGTGTCACTCCCCCGGGGAGGACGCCGTGGCGTGGTTCGCCGAGGGCGTGGCGCCGTTCAGGGCGTCCTCGGCGATGCGCTCGTGGTGGCGGATCACCTCCGCGATGATGAAGTTCAGGAACTTCTCCGCGAAGGCCGGGTCGAGTTTGGCGTTCTCGGCGAGGGCGCGCAGCCGGGCGATCTGGCGGGCCTCCCGGCCCGGGTCGGCGGGCGGCAGCTGGTGCGCGGCCTTGAGACGGCCGACCTGCTGGGTCGCCTTGAAGCGTTCGGCGAGCATGTGGACGACGGCCGCGTCGATGTTGTCGATGCTGTCGCGCAGCCGGGCGAGCTCCTCGCGGACGGCAGGGTCGGCGTCACCGGTGGTGGTGTTGCTGGTGGTCATGGTGGGTCACCTTACGGGGCGGGCACGGGCCGGGGCGGGCCCGTACAGTGGAACCGGGTTCAGGGCGTCCGGGGGTGAGACGTGGCGAACGGCGGGCCGGTCGAGCACGGTTACCCGCATCTGGAGACGGTGCGGGCGGCCGTCACCGCGCTGTACCGGCGTCTGTCGTACGACACGGTCCGCACGTTCTCGGTGAGCGTGGCACCGGTCGACGTGGCGTTCTGCGACACGGACGATCTTCATCTGGGAGCGCAGCGGGTGGCCCGCGAGCTGGTGCGGCACTACCGGCTGCCGGACGCGCGGCTGATCGTCGGGTTCCGTGAGATGACGCATGCGGCGAACGTGGAGCTGGCGTCCGGACCGGAGTACTTCGTCGAGCTGAACGACCGGTTCCGGACGCATCGGCGGGACATCGGGGCGGCCCTGGCGCACGAGGTGGCGCATGTGTACCTGCACCGGCTGGACCTGTCGTTCCCGGGGACGCGGGAGAACGAGATCCTGACGGACACGACGGCGACGTACCTGGGTGCGGGGTGGCTGCTGCTGGACGCGTTCCGGGAGGACGAGGCGTCGTCGCAGAAGCTGGGGTACCTCACCCCGGAGGAGTTCGGGTACGTGCTGGCGAAGCGGTCGCTGGTGTTCGGGGAGGATCCGTCGGTGTGGTTCACCAGCGCGCAGGCGTACACGGCGTACACGAAGGGTCTGGCGGTGGCCCGCCGGGACGCGGAGCAGCCGCCGCTGACGGGAGCCGGCTGGGCCGGACGGCGGCGGTACGCGCGGGAGCGGCGCCATGCGGAGGACCATCGCGTGTCCGCGGGACGGCCGGAGGTCCCGTACAGCTTCACTCCGGCCGAGCACGGCTCCCTGCGGGTGTCGTTTCCCTGTCCTACGTGTCATCAGCGGATCCGCGTGCCGGTACAGGGGCGTGTGCGCGCGCGTTGTGGGCTGTGCCGCACCGTGTTGGAGTGTGATACCTAGCGGTATCGGGGCTCAGTTTTTTGGGTGCGGGTGCGTCGTGGCTTGTCGCGCCCACGCGGCGGAGCCGCGGATCGACACGGCCCCGCGCCCCTGTGGGGGCGCTACACCTCACCCGTGATCCCTTGCACCCGCGCTGCCGCCAGCCATGTGGGGAACTCGCCCACCAGACGGTCATAAAGATCTGCGTCCGAGACCTTCGTAGGGTTCTCCCCCGCGTGGAAGAAGCCCGCGTTGTCGATCACGCGCTTCTTCGGGACCGCCAGTTCGTCCAGTTTGCGCAGGTAGTCGAACTGTTTGCTGTTCGGGTCGCCGAAACCGATGAACTGCCAGAACAGGGGCAGGCGGGCGGCCTTGCAGAGGTACTTCTCCGCGGCGAGTTTGTTGATGGGGCCGCCGTCGGTCTGGAAGACCACCAGGGCGGGGGCCGTGGAGCCGCTGTCCAGGTAGTGGTCGATGACCGCGTCCATCGCCAGGTGGTAGCTGGTCTTGCCCATGTGACCGAGGCCGGACACGATCCGTTCGATGCGGCCCCGGTGGTCGGCGAGGGCGATGTCGGTGACGGCGTCGACGTCGGTGGAGAAGAAGACGACCGGCACGGTGCCGTCGTCGTCGAGGTGCGCCGACAGGCTCAGCACCCGGTCGGCGAGCGCCTGCACGCTGCCGTCCTTGTAGTAGGGCTTCATCGAGCCGGAGTAGTCGACCACCAGGTAGACCGCGGCGCGCAGCCCGTCCAGGCCGTGCTTGGCGAGTGACACCCCGGCGGTCTTGTAGAGGCTGACCAGCGCGGGCGCCGTCTCCTCGATCTTGCGCAGACTGATCGCGGCCATATGACTCCCCCTCGGTCATGGAACTGGCCCCGAGGGTACGGCACGATCACCCCACCTCTCACTCCGTTCACAGGTGTTCGATATTTTGTTCGCCGCCGTCCCCACCGGCTCACTTCCGTCCCGTCCCTCCCGAGGAGCCGGCCCGTGGATTCCGAGTCCACCGTCACCACCTGCTACCGCCACCCCAAGGTGGAGTGCCACGTCCGCTGCGTCCGCTGCGAGCGGTACATCTGCCCGGACTGCATGCGCGAGGCGGCCGTGGGCCACCAGTGCCCCGAGTGCGTCAAGGAGGGCGCGCGGTCGGTACGGCAGGCCCGCACGCTGGTGGGCGGCCGGGTCTCGGCGGTGCCCGTGGTGACGTACGTGCTGATCGCCCTCAATGTGCTGGTGTACCTGGCGGAGCTGGCGCTGCCGGAGACCGTGGACCGGTTCGCGATGGTGGGCGCGGGGCTGCTCGGACCGGACGGCGAGCACTACCTGTGGATCGACCCGTACCCCGCGGGCTTCAGTCCGGAGGGGCTGGTGAACGGGGAGTGGTACCGGCTGCTGACCGGTGCGTTCCTGCATCTGCCGCCCACCGAGGGCACGTTCGGGATCTTCCACGTCGTGATGAACATGGTGGCGCTGTGGAACCTGGGCCGGCTCGTCGAGCCGATGCTGGGCCGGGTGCACTACCTCGCCCTGTACCTGCTGTCGGCGCTCGGCGGTTCGGTGCTGGTGCTGCTGATCGCGCCCGGGGACGCCGTGGTCGGCGCGTCCGGCGCGATCTTCGGGGTGGGGGCCGCGTACTACGTGATGGCCCGGCGCGTCGGGGCCGACATGAGCCAGGTCAACCGGTTCATGGCGGGGCTGCTGCTGTGGCTGGTGGTCTCCGCGGTCGTCACGTCCTGGGAGGGGCACCTCGGCGGGCTGCTGGCCGGCGGCGCGGTGGCGGTGGCGTTCGCGTACGCCCCCAGGGACGGGCGGCGGACGGTGGTGCAGGTGGGCGCGTGCGTGGCGCTGGTGGTGGTGCTGGCGGGGGCGGCGGCGGTCAAGGTGTCCGAACTGACGGGTGGAGGTATCCCCCAGTGAAACGTGCCGGTGTGCTGCTCCTCGCGGCCGCTCCCGTGATCGCCACGGGGATGTACTTCGTCATGCCGACGGACTCGGCGGACGCCCCGGCGGCCGCGCCGCCCGCGGCCACCGCCCAGTCGGCCCGTGAGGACGCCAAGGACCGGGCCGAGGAGGAGCGGGCGGAGGACGACGCGGTCATCGCCGGTCTGCCGGCCGGGCTGGCCGCCCCCGCGAAGAAGGAGCTGGCCCAGCAGCTGGTGGCGAGCGCCGAGCACTCGACCACCGACTGGCGCACCACCTACGGCTCCATCGAGGACCAGCACGACGGCTGCGGGTACACGGCGGGCATCATCGGCTTCTGCACCGGCACCCACGATCTGCTCATGCTGGTCGAGGGCTACACCGAGGACCACCCGGACAACGGGCTGGCGTCCTATCTGCCCGCCCTGCGCGAGGTCGACGGCTCGGACTCCCACGAGGGCCTGGACCCCGGCTTCCCCGCCGCGTGGGAGGCGGAGGCGAAGGTGCCCGCCTTCCGCGCGGCGCAGGAGGCGGAGCGCGACCGCGTCTACTTCGAGCCGGCGGTGCGGCTCGCCAAGCTGGACGGCCTGGGCACGCTGGGCCAGTTCGTCTACTTCGACGCGATGGTCTTCCACGGCCCCGACCTCGACCCGGACGGCTTCTACGGCCTGCGTGAGCGCACGCTGAAGCAGGCGAAGACGCCCGCCGCGGGCGGTTCCGAGAAGAAGTACCTGAACGCCTTCCTCGACATCCGCCGCGAGGCCATGCTGACCCGGTACCCGGACCAGGACACCTCCCGCGTCGACACGGCCCAGCGCCGGTTCCTGGAGGCGGGGAACCTGGGGCTGGACACCCCGCTGGTGTGGGAGATGTACGGGGAGCACCACAGGCTTCCCTGAGCATGCGGAGGCGCCTGCCCAGTCGTCCGGTCGGGGACTGGCGGGCAGGCGCCACCTGTGTGTTCCGTACGCCGTTGTACGGGACGCATATGAGGGACCGTCAGGTCACCTTGTGAGCCGCGCCGGCCGTCAGACCATCAGCGAGCGGTCCGTCGGGCGGATCGGGGCCGGCAGCTCGCTCGCCCCGGTGAGGAGGCGGTCGCAGCCGCGGGCGGCCGAGCGGCCCTCGGCGATCGCCCACACGATGAGCGACTGGCCGCGGCCGGCGTCACCGGCGACGAACACGCCGGGCACGTTGGTCTGGAAGTCGGCGTCGCGGGCGATGTTACCGCGTTCGTCGAGCTCCAGGCCGAACTGCTCGACCAGGCCGTTGTCCCGGTCGGTGCCGGTGAAGCCCATGGCGAGGGTGACCAGCTGGGCCGGGATCTTGCGCTCGGTGCCCGGCTTCGGGGTCAGCCTGCCGTCGACGAACTCGACCTCGGTCAGGTGCAGCCACTGGACGTTGCCGTCCTCGTCGCCCTCGAAGTGGGTGGTGGAGACGGAGTAGACCCGCTCACCGCCCTCCTCGTGGGCGGACGTGACCTTGTAGAGCATCGGGAAGGTCGGCCACGGCTGCGAGGCCGGGTCCCGCTCCTCGTTCGGGCGGGGCATGATCTCCAGCTGCGTGACGGAGGCCGCGCCCTGGCGGTGGGCGGTGCCCACGCAGTCGGCGCCGGTGTCACCGCCGCCGATCACCACGACGTGCTTGCCCTCGGCCGAGATCGGCGGGGCGACGTAGTCGCCCTCCTGCACCTTGTTGGCCAGCGGCAGGTACTCCATGGCCTGGTGGATGCCCTTGAGCTCGCGGCCCGGCACCGGCAGGTCGCGCGCGGTCGTCGCGCCGACGGCGAGGACCACGGCGTCGTACCGCTTGCGCAGCGCGGTGGCCGGCATGTCGCGGCCGATCTCGACGCCCGTGCGGAACTTGGTGCCCTCCGCGCGCATCTGCTCGATGCGGCGGTTGATGTGCCGCTTCTCCATCTTGAACTCGGGGATGCCGTAGCGCAGCAGGCCGCCGATGCGGTCCGCGCGCTCGTACACCGCGACCGTGTGGCCGGCCCGGGTCAGCTGCTGGGCGGCGGCCAGACCCGCGGGGCCGGAGCCGACGACCGCGACGGTCTTGCCGGACAGGCGCTCGGGGATCTGCGGGGCGACGTCACCGGCCTCCCACGCCTTGTCGATGATCGAGACCTCGACGTTCTTGATGGTGACCGGCGGCTGGTTGATGCCGAGCACACACGCCGACTCGCACGGAGCGGGGCACAGGCGGCCGGTGAACTCCGGGAAGTTGTTCGTGGCGTGCAGCCGCTCGGAGGCGGCGCCCCAGTCCTCGCGGTAGGCGTAGTCGTTCCACTCGGGGATGAGGTTCCCCAGCGGACAGCCGTTGTGGCAGAACGGGATGCCGCAGTCCAT
The DNA here is from genome assembly GCF_019049255.1 of Streptomyces sp. AC558_RSS880. GTDB lineage: Bacteria > Actinomycetota > Actinomycetes > Streptomycetales > Streptomycetaceae > Streptomyces. Next base: position 278,339 of record NZ_JAGMUJ010000161.1, read on the forward strand.
GCAGCGGCTGGCCTGCTTGCTGATGATCGGCAGCAGGGAGCCGGGGACGTAGACCTCGTTCCAGTCCTTCTTGCGCTCCTCGACCGGGCGGGACCTGGCGACCTCGCGGCCGTGGTTCAGAAAGCCCTTCGGGTCAGCCATTGATCGCCGCCTCCATCATCTTCTCGGTGATCTCGGTCTCGGAGAGACCGGCTCGCTCGGCGGCGTCCTTGGCGGCGAGCACTGCCTTGTACGTACTGGGGATGATCTTGCTGAAGCGCCGCACGGCGGTGTCCCACTCGGCGAGCAGCTTCCCGGCGACGGTGGAGCCCGTCTCCTCCTGGTGGCGGCGGACCACGTCGTGCAGCCACTGCTCGTCGGCCTCGTCCAGCGCCTGGACGGCGTCCAGGTTGCCGGCGTTGACGTTGTCCCGGTCCAGGTCGATGACGTAGGCGATGCCGCCGGACATGCCGGCCGCGAAGTTGCGCCCCGTCTCGCCGAGGACGACCGCGTGACCGCCGGTCATGTACTCGCAGCCGTGGTCGCCCACGCCCTCGGAGACGACCAGCGCGCCGGAGTTGCGGACGCAGAACCGCTCGCCCGTACGACCGCGCAGGAACAGCTCGCCGCCGGTCGCACCGTACGCGATCGTGTTGCCCGCGATGGTCGAGTACTCGGCGAGGTGGTCGGCCGCGCGGTCCGGGCGGACCACGATCCGGCCGCCGGACAGGCCCTTGCCGACGTAGTCGTTGGCGTCGCCCTCCAGGCGCAGCGTGACACCGCGCGGGACGAAGGCGCCGAAGGACTGCCCTGCGGAGCCGGTGAAGGTGATGTCGATGGTGTCGTCGGGCAGGCCCGCGCCGCCGAACTTCTTCGTCACCTCGTGGCCGAGCATGGTGCCGACCGTGCGGTTGATGTTGCGGATGGCGACCTGGGCGCGCACCGGCTGGGCGTCCTCGGCGCCGGACGCGGCGAGGGCGTCGGCGGCGAGCTTGATCAGCTCGTTGTCGAGCGCCTTCTCCAGGCCGTGGTCCTGGGCGACGACCTGGTGGCGGACGGCGCCCTCGGGCAGCTCGGGCACGTGGAACAGCGGGGCCAGCTCCAGGCCCTGCGCCTTCCAGTGGTTCACCGCGCGGGTCACGTCGAGCACCTCGGCGTGGCCGACGGCCTCCTCGATGGAGCGGAAGCCCAGCTCGGCGAGGAGCTCGCGGACCTCCTCGGCGATGAACCGGAAGAAGTTCACGACGTACTCGGCCTTGCCGGAGAACCGGTCCCGCAGGACGGGGTTCTGGGTGGCGATGCCGACCGGGCAGGTGTCCAGGTGGCAGACGCGCATCATGACGCAGCCGGAGACGACCAGCGGGGCGGTGGCGAAGCCGAACTCCTCGGCGCCGAGCAGCGCGGCGATGACCACGTCACGGCCGGTCTTCAGCTGTCCGTCGGTCTGCACGACGATCCGGTCGCGCAGGCCGTTGAGCAGCAGGGTCTGCTGGGTCTCGGCGAGGCCGAGCTCCCAGGGGCCGCCGGCGTGCTTCAGCGACGTGAGCGGGGAGGCGCCCGTGCCGCCGTCGTGACCGGAGATCAGCACCACGTCCGCGTGCGCCTTGGAGACACCCGCGGCGACGGTGCCGACGCCGACCTCGGAGACCAGCTTGACGTGAATGCGCGCCTGGGGGTTGGCGTTCTTCAGGTCGTGGATCAGCTGGGCGAGGTCCTCGATGGAGTAGATGTCGTGGTGCGGCGGCGGGGAGATGAGGCCCACGCCCGGCGTCGAGTGCCGGGTCTTCGCGACCCACGGGTAGACCTTGTGGCCGGGCAGCTGGCCGCCCTCGCCGGGCTTGGCGCCCTGGGCCATCTTGATCTGGATGTCGTCGGAGTTGACCAGGTACTCGGAGGTCACGCCGAAGCGGCCGGAGGCGACCTGCTTGATGGACGACCGGCGGGCCGGGTCGTACAGCCGCTCCGGGTCCTCGCCGCCCTCACCGGTGTTGGACTTGCCGCCCAGCTGGTTCATGGCGATGGCGAGGGTCTCGTGCGCCTCCTGGGAGATGGAGCCGTACGACATGGCGCCCGTCGAGAACCGCTTGACGATCTCGGAGACCGGCTCGACCTCGTCGACGGGGATCGGCTGCCGGTCGGACGTGAAGCCGAACAGGCCGCGGAGCGTCATCAGCCGCTCGGACTGCTCGTTCACCCGCTCGGTGTACTTCTTGAAGATGTCGTAGCGGCCGGAGCGCGTGGAGTGCTGGAGGCGGAAGACCGTCTCCGGGTCGAACAGGTGCGGCTCGCCCTCGCGGCGCCACTGGTACTCGCCGCCGATCTCCAGCGCGCGGTGCGCGGGGGCGATGCCCGAGGCGGGGTACGCCTTGGCGTGGCGGGCGGCGACCTCCTGGGCGACGACGTCGATGCCGACGCCGCCGATCTTGGTGGCGGTGCCGTTGAAGTACTTCTCCACGAAGGCGTCCTCGAGGCCGACGGCCTCGAAGACCTGGGCGCCGCGGTAGGAGGCGACCGTGGAGATGCCCATCTTGGACATGACCTTCAGGACGCCCTTGCCGAGGGCGTAGATCAGGTTGCGGATCGCCTGCTCGGGCTCGATGTCCGGCAGGAAGGTGCCCGCGCGGACCAGGTCCTCGACGGACTCCATCGCCAGGTACGGGTTGACGGCGGCGGCGCCGTAGCCGATGAGCAGGGCGACGTGGTGGACCTCGCGGACGTCACCGGCCTCGACCAGCAGACCCACGTGGGTGCGCTGCTTGGTGCGGATGAGGTGGTGGTGGACGGCCGCGGTGAGCAGCAGCGACGGGATCGGCGCGTGCTCGGCGTCGGAGTGCCGGTCGGACAGGACGATCAGGCGGGCGCCGTTCTCTATGGCGGCGTCGGCCTCGGCGCAGATGTCCTCGATGCGGGCAGCGAGCGCGTCGCCGCCGCCGGAGACCCGGTACAGGCCGGACAGGGTCGCGGCCTTGAAGCCGGGCATGTCGCCGTCGGCGTTGATGTGGATGAGCTTGGCCAGCTCGTCGTTGTCGATCACCGGGAAGGGCAGGGTGACGCTGCGGCACGTCGCGGCGGTCGGCTCCAGCAGGTTGCCCTGCGGGCCCAGCGAGGAGCGCAGGGAGGTGACCAGTTCCTCGCGGATCGCGTCCAGCGGCGGGTTGGTGACCTGCGCGAACAGCTGGGTGAAGTAGTCGAAGAGCAGGCGCGGGCGCTCGCTCAGCGCGGCGATCGGCGAGTCGGTGCCCATCGAGCCGATCGGCTCGGCGCCGGCCTTGGCCATCGGCGCGATCAGGACGCGCAGCTCCTCCTCGGTGTAACCGAAGGTCTGCTGGCGGCGGGTGACCGAGGCGTGGGTGTGCACGATGTGCTCGCGCTCGGGCAGGTCGGACAGCTCGATCTCGCCGGCCTCGAGCCACTCCGCGTAGGGGTGCTCGGCGGCGAGGCCGGCCTTGATCTCGTCGTCCTCGATGATGCGGTGCTCGGCGGTGTCCACCAGGAACATGCGGCCGGGCTGCAGGCGGCCCTTGCGGACGACCTTCGCCGGGTCGATGTCGAGGACGCCGACCTCGGAGCCGAGGACGACCAGGCCGTCGTCGGTGACCCAGTAACGGCCGGGGCGCAGGCCGTTGCGGTCGAGCACGGCGCCGACCTGGGTGCCGTCGGTGAAGGTGACGCAGGCGGGGCCGTCCCAGGGCTCCATCATCGTGGAGTGGTACTGGTAGAAGGCGCGCCGGGCCGGGTCCATGGAGACGTGGTTCTCCCACGCCTCCGGGATCATCATCAGCACGGAGTGCGGCAGCGAACGCCCGCCCAGGTGCAGCAGTTCGAGGACCTCGTCGAAGGACGCCGAGTCGGAGGCGTCGGGGGTGCAGACCGGGAAGATCCGCTCGAGGTTCTTGTCCTCGCCCCCGAACAGGTCGGAGACCAGCTGGGACTCGCGGGCGCGCATCCAGTTGCGGTTGCCCTTGACGGTGTTGATCTCACCGTTGTGCGCGACGAAGCGGTACGGGTGCGCGAGCGGCCACGACGGGAAGGTGTTCGTGGAGAACCGGGAGTGCACCAGCGCGATCGCGGAGCCGAAGCGGCGGTCGGACAGGTCCGGGAAGAAGGGCTCGAGCTGGCCGGTGGTCAGCATGCCCTTGTAGACGATGGTCCGCGCGGACAGCGACGGGAAGTAGACGCCCACCTCGCGCTCGGCGCGCTTGCGCAGCACGAACGCCTTGCGGTCGAGGTCGATGCCCTTGCGCTCACCGGCGGTGACGAAGATCTGCCGGAAGACCGGCATCGTCGAGCGGGCGGTGGCGCCGAGCAGTTCGGGTGCGATCGGCACCTCGCGCCAGCCGAGGACGGTCAGGTCCTCGGCGGCGGCGATCTCCTCGATGCGGGCGACGGCGGCGTCGGCGCCGTCCTCCGGCAGGAAGGCGATGCCGACGGCGTAGCCGCCGGCCTCGGGCAGGTCGAATCCGGCCACCTCGCGGAAGAAGGCGTCGGGGACCTGGGAGAGGATTCCGGCGCCGTCGCCGGAGTCCGGCTCGGAGCCGGTGGCACCACGGTGTTCGAGGTTGCGCAGGACCGTGAGGGCCTGCTCGACCAGAGCGTGGGACGCCTCGCCGGTGAGGGTGGCGACGAAGCCGACGCCACAGGCGTCGTGCTCGTTGCGGGGGTCGTACATACCCTGCGCAGCAGGGCGAGCATCCATGAACGACCAGTTCAGGCGGTCGTTCGTGGAGTGCTGGGACGGCTGGCGCGGCGTACGCATCGGCTCTCCCGTCGTCGTCATGTGGCATGTGCGAAGTGCCGAGGGACGACGCTGGCCCTCTGCGTGGTGCGAAATTTCGTGCAGGTTACATGATGGAGCGGTTCTCGGGAACCGGGATATTCCGTTCCAGCATGCGGACACCACATGGGTCGCGGCGGGATTCCGCGCCTGGCGGTGGAGGCTATGGAGACCGGGGCGGACAGATCGGTGTCCGTCGGTCCGATGGCGGGAAAGGGCTTCTTCGCCCGCCCCGCGGGGCACGCCGTCGGCCTCTTTGCCCACAGCGCTTACGGCTCATGCCCAGTGGTCACGCGGCCGAAACCCACACGTTACGACTACTTATGCGGCCCAACGCATAAGTGCGAGTCGCATTATCCTACGGCCGTTCCGAACAGTGCGCCCAGGGCGTACGTCACACCGGCCGCCGCGCCACCGAGGGCGAGCTGCCGCAGGCCGCTGTACCACCAGCTCCGCGCCGTCACCTTGGCCACCACCGCGCCGCACAGGAAGAGTCCGAGCAGCGCCAGCAGCACGGCGGGCCACAGGCTGCTCGCGCCGAGCAGATAGGGCAGGACGGGCAGCAGGGCGCCCAGCGCGAAGGAGCCGAAGCTGGACACGGCGGCGACGGTGGGCGAGGGCAGGTCGCCGGGGTCGATGCCGAGTTCCTCGCGGGCGTGGATCTCCAGCGCCTGCTCGGGGTCCCTGGACAGCTGTCGGGCGACCTCGCGGGCCAGGTGGGGCTCGACGCCGCGGGCCTGGTAGAGCGCGGCGAGCTCGGCCTCCTCGTCCTGGGGGTGCTTGCGCAGCTCGCGCCGCTCGACGTCGAGCTCGGCCTCGACCAGCTCGCGCTGGGAGGCGACGGAGGTGTACTCGCCGGCCGCCATGGAGAAGGCGCCGGCGGCCAGACCGGCGAGGCCGGTGAGCACGACGGTCTGCTGACCGACCGAGCCGCCGGCGACACCGGTCATCAGGGCGAGGTTGGAGACCAGCCCGTCCATCGCCCCGAACACGGCGGGGCGCAGCCAGCCGCCGTTCACGTCCCGGTGCGTGTGGTTGTCGCGGTGCGCCTCGTGCAGCGTCGCCTCGGTCTCGATGATGGCCATGCCGGTGTCCCCCACAGTCTTCTTTGGACAAGTTCTATTCTTCGACAACACCCAATGTATGCCTTTCGATTCCCTCCCGCCAGCAAGGAAAGGCTGGGCTAACCTGCGGTTTTGCGGATTTCGCTCGTTTGTGTAGAAGGGCGCGCAGATGTCGACCGGGTGACGCTGAGCCCCGTGAGGCTGCGCCGGGCACCGCACCGGGGACAGATCCTCAAAGGGCTCCGCGCCTCTCGGGGCGCACCTGAGAGGAGAGCCGCGCATGGCGTCGACCACCCGCATCCCCTCCGTCCCGGCGCCCGGGGACACCCTCGGACGCCGGGAGCGGGCGCGCGGCGCGCTGCTCGGCCTGGCCGTCGGTGACGCGCTGGGCGCCCCGGCCGAGAACATGAAGCCCTCCGAGATCCGCGCGCGGTGGGGCCGCGTCACGGGATACGTGGCGGAGCACCCGGCGGGCACGGACGACACCGAGTACGCGATCTTCTCGGGCCTGCTGCTGGCCCGGCACGGCTCCGCCCTCACCCCGGCACACGTCGAGGCGGCCTGGCACGAGTGGATCGCGGACCGCGAGGAGGGCCCCTTCCGGGGCGCCGGCTTCAGCGAGCGCGGCACGCTGGAGAACCTGCGCCGGGGACTGGCGGCGCCGATCTCCGCCCAGCACCGGCACGCCTGGAGCGACGGGCTGGCGATGCGGGCGGCGCCCCACGGGGTGTTCGCGGCCGGCCGTCCCGACGAGGCGGCCCGGCTGGCGGCGATCGACGGCTCGGTCAGCCACGACGGCGAGGGCATCTACGGCGGCCAGGCGGTCGCAGCGGGCGTCGCGGCGGCGATGGCCGGGGCGCCGGTGGTCGCGGTGGTGGCCTCGGCCCTGGCGGTGGTGCCGGACGACTCCTGGACCGCCCGCTCGCTGCGCCGCGCCGTCACCGCGGCCCACCTCGGCGAACGCGCGGTCCGCGCGGCGGTGGTGATCGGCGGCTACCCGTGGACCGACCTGGCCCCGGAGGCGGTCGCCCTCGCCTTCGGCGCGTACGCGGCGGCCGACGGCGACTTCGCGCAGGCGGTACTGACGGCCGTCAACATGGGCCGCGACGCCGACACCACGGCGGCGGTGGCCGGCGCCCTGGCGGGCGCGACCCGGGGCGCCGCGGCGATCCCGCCGGCCTGGTCGTCCGCCATCACCCCGGCCCGCGGCACCTGCCTCCCGACCATGGCGGGCCACCACGTCCTGGACATCGCTGACCTGCTGACGCCGGAGGAGCCCGACGCCTTGCTCCCGGCACCGGCCGACGAGACGGAGGCGCCCACATGATCCCCCTGGCCGAGACACGACCCGCGGTCGCCGACGGCGAGGAAGCCCCACAGGGGCCACCCGCACCCGACGACGAAAGCAGCACGGGTGGTGCGGATGGGAACATCCGGGCCGAAGGCGAAGCCGAGGCCGTCGAAACCGCGCCGCGGGCAAGGATCGAGGGCCTCCTCCTCGGCCTCGCCGCAGGCGACGCCGCCGGCTGGCCGGCCGCCCGTCACCGGGCGGCAAGGATGCCCGAGTGGACGAGACGCCTCACCCGCGAACTGGACACCTTCGCCGAACAGAACGCGACGACCACCCTCCCCGTCCCCATCGCCCTCAACCAGCCCTCCGAACCCCTGCGCCTGGGCCCCTCCGACGACGCGGAATGGGCGGCCTTCGCCGCGGAGGCCGTCCTCCGCGCCGGAGACGACACCGCCTTCGGCGACCTGAGCCGGGAACGCCGCACCCGCGCGGCGATCGACCTGACCTGGAACACGGTCGCCGGTGAGATCGCCGCGGCAGCGGACCGCGCCCCCGAGACGGAGTCCGCCGTGCTCCCCCTGCGCGCCCGCATCTCCGTCCGCGCCGGCCTCGGCAACCTCGCCGCCGGCCTGCGCCCGCCCGCCACCGGCCACGACAACCCGCACTACTTCGACGACGCCGCCTGCGTCCGCGCCTGCGTCCTGGCCGTGGCCCACCCCGGCGACCCACGGGCCGCCGCCGACCTCGCCGAGTTCGACGCCCGCTACACCCAGGACGGCGACGGCGTGCACGGTGCCCGTGCCATGGCCGCCGCCGTCTCCCTCGCGCTGACCGGCGCGGACCCGCACGCCTGCGTGGCAGCGGCCTGCACCGAGCTGCCCGAGGACACGGAGATCGGCCGCAACGCCCGGCACGCCCTGAAGCTCGCGGCGGACGCCGACAGCGCCTTCACCCTCGTACCACCGCTGGAGCACCAGATCGTCGACCACGTCTACAGCTACGGCGTCGCCGCCGCCGAGACCGTCCCCGTCGCCCTCGCCCTCACCACCGCCGCCCACGGCCGGATCGCGGAGGCGGTTCCCGCGGCGGCCTGTCTGTCCCGGGTCGCGGACTCCGCCCCGGCGCTCGTCGGCGCCCTCACCGGCGCGCTGGGCGGCGGCGCGGCGATCCCGGCGTCCTGGAGGGAGAGCTGCCGCACCCTCTCCGGCTGCGTGCTTCCCCGGCTCACCGGCACGGACCTGGTGGAACTCGCCGGACTCCTGGAAGCCGCGCAACCGGCCCCCACAGAGGGATGATTCGGGCATGACGCGCGAAGACACAGAAAACAGCGACCGGGGCCTGCCCCTGGACGAGCGGATCACCGGCGCCCTCGTCGGAGCGGCCGTCGGCGACGCCCTCGGCGGGCCGGTCGAGGGGTACTCCCCCGAGCAGATCGTCGAACGCCACGGCGGACGCGTGCACGGCATCGTCGGCCCGTGGAACGGCACCGAGTGGCGCACCGCCCGCCCCATCGCGCCGTACCACAAGGGCGACGGCCACGTCACCGACGACACCCTGATGACCCACGCGCTGGTCCGGGTGTACGCGACGGTCCGCGACCACCTGGACGCCTACGCCGTCGCCGACCACCTGGTCCCGGACCTGATGACGAACCCCCGCTGGATCCCGGAACTGGAGGCGGAGGCGCTCCCGCTGCAGCGGATCTTCCTCGCCGAGAAGTGGCTCGTGGCCCGCCTGCACTACGGCCACGTCGACCCGCGCGAGGCCGGCACCGGCAACATCGTCAACTGCGGTGCCGCGATGTACATGGCCCCGGTCGGCCTGGTCAACGCCGCCCATCCGGCCGCCGCCTACGCCGAGGCGCTGGACGTCGCGGGCGCGCACCAGTCGTCGTACGGCAGGGAGGCGGCCGGTGTCTTCGCGGCGGCCGTGGCGGCGGCGTGCGCGCCGGGCGCGACGGCGGACTCGGTCGTCGCCGCGTGTCTGTCGTCGGCGAAGGACGGCACGCGGGAGGCGATCGAGAAGGTCTGCGACGTCGCCGCGCGGCACACGGACTTCGAGTCGGCGCTGCGTCCGCTGCGGGAGGCGGTGACGCCGTACGACACGGTCGGCCCCGACTACCGTTCCCCCTCCCTGGGTGCCCGCCGCCCGTCCCGGCTGCACGCCGTCGAGGAACTCCCGGTCGCGCTGGGCATGCTGGTGGTGGCCGGCGGCGACTTCCGGCACGCGGTCCTGGGCGCGGTGAACTACGGCCGCGACTGCGACTCCATCGCCACGATGGCCGGCGCGGTGGCCGGTGCGCTCGGCTCGCCGGTCCCCGAGGGCTGGGCCAAGACGGTGGCGGAGGCCAGCCGCCTCGACCTGTGGGAGCCGGCGGCCGCCCTCACCGCCGTGACCCGCGAGATCTTCGCGCGCGACGTGGACCGCCGCCGCACCCACGAGCGCGCGTTCGCCGAGCTGGCGGGGGGAGCTCCGGAATGCTCCGACTGACCTGGGTCCAGCCGGAGGACCTGATCGGCCACGAACTGCGCCAGGCGTCCCAGGACGGGCGCGAGCCCTCGGCCGTCGCCGCCCGCTGGCGCGCGGCGGGCGGCCCCGAAGCCCCCCTCACCGCAGGCGCCTCCCCCACCCCGGCCTCCCCCTACCTCCGCCTCCTGGCCACCGACCTCCTGGACGAACTGGCCGACCTCCCCAGCACGTTGGCGGACGACGAACCGACCGACCTGGCCCGAATCAAATCCCTGTGCCCCGACTGGCCCGTCACTGCGGGCAATCGTGCCGCTGGGGCGATGGGGGTCCCCCCGCTCGAGCGAAGCAGAGAGTGGGGGAGGGTGGGCGCTGGGGGCACCCCCTCTGGGGGAGGCACCCCGCAAACGCCGGGCTGCGCAACTACCCCCCGAGCGCCCCACCCCGCCCGCCTGGAAGCCGCCTGGCTCGGCAGAGCGGTCGGCTGCCTCCTGGGCAAACCGGTGGAGAAGCTCCCCCTGACGGGGATCCGCCACCTGGCCAAGGCCACCAAGAACTGGCCCCTGAGAACCTACTTCACCGCCCACGGCGTCCCCGAGGACCTCCTGACCAGGTACCCCTGGAACCGCCGCTCCGCAACGACCTCCCTCGCCGAGAACATCGACGGCATGCCCGAGGACGACGACCTCAACTACCCCCTCCTCGCCCTCCTCGTCCTCCAGCGCCACGGCCGCGCCTTCACCCCCACCGACGTGGCCCGCGTCTGGCTCGACGAACTCCCCGCCGGCCGCACCTTCACCGCCGAACGCGTCGCCTACCGCAATCTCCTCAGCGGCCTGGAACCCCCGCTGACCGCCCGCCACCACAACCCCTTCCGCGAGTGGATCGGCGCCCTGATCCGCGCCGACGTGCACGGCTGGACCAACCCCGGCGACCCGGCCGCCGCCGCCGAGCAGGCCCACCGCGACGCCACCCTCACCCACACCGCCAACGGCGTCTACGCGGCGATGTTCACGGCCGCCGTCATCGCCACCGCCGCCACCGGCGACCACGACGTCCACGCCTGTCTGCGCATCGGCCTCACCGTCGTCCCGCCCCGCTCCCGGCTCGCCCGGGCCGTCCACCGGGCCGTACGACTCGCGCACGAGCACACCGACTTCGACACCGTCGTCGACGTCCTGCACGACACCTACGCCGCCACCCACCACTGGGTGCACTCCGTCCCCAACACCGCCCTGATCGCCGCCGCCCTCACCCACGCCGACGGCGACTTCACCGGCTCCGTCTGCCGTGCGGTGTCCGGCGGCTGGGACACCGACTCCAACGGCGCGACGGCCGGCAGCATCGCCGCCCTTCTCGCCGGTTCGCCCCGCGCGCTCCCCGAACGCTGGACGGCCCCGCTGAAGAACCGCCTGGCCACCTCCGTCGGCGACTTCCACGGCACCGGCTTCGACACCCTGGCCCGACTGACCCACCTGGAGGCCACCCGCCCATGACCAGTCCCGCCCCCGCCGATCCCCCGCTGACCGGCCTGCGCGTCCTCGACCTCGCCACCCTCTTCGCCGGCCCCCTCGCCGCGACCCTGCTCGGCGACTTCGGCGCGGAGGTCGTCAAGGTCGAGCATCCGAGGAAACCCGACCCCTCCCGGGGTCACGGCCCGTCGAAGGACGGCATCGGCCTGTGGTGGAAGGTGCTCGGCCGCAACAAGCGCACCATCACCCTCGACCTGTCCACACCCGGCGGCCGGACCACCCTCCTCCGCCTCGCCGGGACCGCCGACGTCGTCATCGAGAACTTCCGTCCCGGCACCCTGGAGAAGTGGGACCTGGGCTGGCCCGAGCTGTCCGCCGTCAACCCCCGGCTGATCCTGGCCCGGGTCACCGGCTTCGGCCAGTTCGGCCCGTACGCGCACCGCCCGGGCTTCGGCACCCTCGCCGAGGCGATGAGCGGTTTCGCCGCGATCACCGGGGAGCCGGACGCCCCGCCGACCCTCCCGCCGTTCGGCCTGGCGGACTCCATCGCGGGCCTGGCCACGGCGTACGCGGTCATGACCGCGCTCGCCGGCCGGGACCGCACGGGAGAGGGCCAGGTCGTCGACATGGCGCTGATCGAGCCGATCCTCACCGTGCTCGGCCCCCAGCCGACCTGGTACGACCAGCTGGGCCACGTCCAGCCCCGCACCGGCAACCGCTCCCAGAACAACGCGCCGCGCGGCACGTACCTCACCGCCGACGGCACCTGGGTCGCGGTCTCCACCTCGGCCCAGTCGATCGCCGAGCGCGTGATGCACCTGGTGGGCCGTCCTGACCTGATCGACGAGCCCTGGTTCGCCACCGGCGCGGGCCGGGCCCGGCACGCGGACGTGCTGGACGAGGCGGTCGGCGGCTGGATCGCCCGGCACACCCGCACCGACGTCCTGGCCGCCTTCGAGAAGGCGGAGGCGGCGGTCGCCCCCGTCCAGGACGTGCGGGACGTCATGGCGGACCCGCAGTACCAGGCGCTGGACACGATCACCACGGTCGACGATCCGGAGCTGGGACCGCTGCGCATGCAGAACGTGCTTTTCCGGCTCTCCGGCACCCCGGGCGCGATCCGCTGGGCGGGCCGCCCGCACGGCGCGGACACCGAGGAGGTCCTGACCGGGCTGGGCCTCACGCCCGACGACCTCGCGGAGCTCCGCGCGGAGGGCGCCCTGTGACGGGGTTCCCGCTGACCTGGCTGTACGCCCCCGGCGACCGTCCTCCCGTGGTGGCGAAGGCGCTCGCCTCCGGCGCCGACGTGGTGGTGATCGACCTGGAGGACGCGGTCGCCCCCGACCGCAAGGCCTACGCCCGCTCCGCCACCGCCGAGCTGCTGCGCGACCCCCAGCCGGTCCCGGTCCACGTCCGCGTCAACGCCCTGTCCGGCCCCTGGGCCCGCGCCGACCTCGCGGCCGTCGCGACCGCCCCCGGTCTGTCCGGCCTGCGCCTGCCCAAGGTGTCGTCCCCGTCCGACGTCGTACGCGTCGCCCGCCGCGCCGTGTCCGCCCACGGCGGCGCACCGCCCCTGTACGCCCTCCTGGAGACGGCCCTCGGCATCGAACGCGCCCATGCCGTGGCCACCGCCCACCCGTCCCTGCGCGGGATCGCCATCGGGGAGGCGGACCTACGGGCCGACCTGGGCGTACGCGACGACGCGGGCCTCGACTGGTCCCGCTCCCGGGTGGTCGTCGCCGCGCGGGCGGCGGGTCTCGCCCCGCCCACCCAGTCCGTCCACCCCGACACCCGCGATCTGGACGGCCTGGCCGCCTCCTGCGCCCACGGCCGCGCCCTGGGCTTCCTGGGCCGCGCGGCGATCCACCCCCGCCAACTGCGGATCATCGAGCGTGCCTACCTCCCCACGGAGGAGGAGATCGAACAGGCGGAAACGGTCGTCAAGGCAGCGGCCATGACCCAGGGCGCCCAGGCCCTCCCCGACGGCACCTTCATCGACACGGCGGTAGTACTGGCAGCCCAAAGAACCCTGTCCCTGGCCCACAGAACCTGACCCTCGATTCCGCGGGCAGTCGTGCCGCAGGGCGGCACGGGTGGGCGCGACGGCACCCCGCAATCGCCGGGCTGCGCAACACCCCGCCCCACACAAACCGAGGGCGCCCGGAAAACCCGGACGCCCTCGGTGTCGTACAGCGAACCGTCAGCTCTTCTTCGCCGACCCGGCCCCGTCCTTGGCGTCCTCGGCCGCATCCGACGACTCAGCCTCGTCCTTCTCCACGCCCTCGGCGGAGTCGCCCTCGGCCCCATCGGCCTCACCGCCGGAGGCAACCTCACCACCGGAGGCACCCGGCTCCACCACGTCCTCACGCCCCGGCCGCTTCCGCACCGACAGCACGATGTACAGCACCGCCAGCAGGAACACCAGGAGCGCCGTCCAGTTGTTCAGCCGCAGCCCGAGGATGTGATGCGCCTCGTCGACACGCATGTACTCGATCCAGAACCGTCCCGCGCAGTACCCGGCGACGTACAGCGCGAACGCCCGTCCGTGCCCGAGCTGGAACCGCCGGTCCGCCCAGATCACCAGCAGCGCCACACCGACGCACCACAGCGACTCGTACAGGAACGTCGGATGGTACGTGCCCGGCTCCCGCCCGTCGGCGGAGGACGTGATCTCCACGGCCCACGGCAGATCGGTGGCCCGCCCGTACAGCTCCTGGTTGAACCAGTTGCCCCAGCGTCCGATCGCCTGGGCGAGGGCGATGCCCGGCGCGATGGCGTCGGCGTAGGCGGGCAGCGGGATGCCCCGGCGCCGGCAGCCGATCCACGCGCCCAGCGCACCGAGGGCGATCGCGCCCCAGATGCCGAGGCCGCCCTCCCAGATCTTGAAGGCGTCCACCCAGTCACGGCCCTCGCTGAAGTACAGCTGGTAGTCCGTGATCACGTGGTAGAGCCGGCCGCCGATCAAGCCGAAGGGCACGGCCCAGACAGCGATGTCGGCCACCGTGCCGGCCCGCCCGCCCCGGGCGATCCAGCGCTTGTTGCCGAGCCAGACGGCAACGAAGACGCCGATGATGATGCAGAACGCGTAGCCGCGCAGCGGAACGGGGCCGAGGTACAGCACTCCGCTCGACGGGCTGGGAATGTAGGCAAGTTCCATGGCAGGGTCGACGCTACCGTGCCGGACCGGCCGCACGGCAGGCGGTCCGGCTACGGCTCCATAACAGGACCGTCGGACGGTCGGTCCGGGGCGTCACTGTCCCTTGTTGGCCTCCTGGACCATCTGCTTGAACTTCTCGGGGGTCATCGAGCGGTCCTGGTTGATGTTCTTGCCCTCGTACATCACCGTCGGCGTGCCGGTGAAGGCGCCCTTCTGGAACGCCTCGTGGGACTTGGTGACCCAGCTGTCGTGCGTGCCGTCCTCGACGCAGGTGCGGAAGGCGGGGGTGTCGAGTCCGTCGACCTTGCCGGCCAGCTCGATCAGCCTGTCGCCGTCGGCGAAGGCGTCGTCGCTCTCCCTCGGCTGGTTCTCGAACAGCACGTCGTGGTACGCGGCGAACTTCCCGGCGTCCTGGGCACAGGCGGCGGCGTTGGCCGCGTTGCGGGAGCCCGTGCCGCCCATGCCGTTGTCGATCAGCGTGACCAGGTGGTACTCCACCTTCAGCTGGCCGGAGTCGGTCAGCTCGTGGATGGTGGGGCTGTAGTTCTGTTCGAAGACCTTGCAGGCCGGGCAGCGGAAGTCCTCCCACACCGCGAGGGTGGCCTTGGCGCTCTCCTTGCCGACCGGGATGGCGAGCCCGTCCTTGCCCAGGGCCCCGGAGGGCGCCACGACGGGGCCGGCCGCCTCCCTCTCGTCGTCCCCGCCCGAATTGGCGGCGACGACGCCGATCACCGCCGCGAGTCCCAGGACGCAGAGCACGCTCGCGCCCACGATCAGGGCGCGGCGCCGCTTCTCCGCCGTCTTCTGCTTCTCGCGCTCGACCGCCATCCGCTCCCGGGCGGTGCGCTTTCCCTCACGGTTCTTCTCGCTCACACCCCGCAGAACGAACCGGGGAGGCGCACAGCGCCTCCCCGGTCCCAGGTCCACCCGTACGAGGGACCCGTATGACTACCTGCGGACACCCCGGTCGGTCACGCCTGCCGGCGTACCCCCTTGGCCAGGTCACCGGCGAGGGCGCGCACGGCCTCGACGCCGGCCGCGTCGTCGGGGGCGTCCAGCATCCGCTTGACGAAGGCGGAACCGACGATCACGCCGTCGGCGAAGCCGGCGACCTCGGCGGCCTGGGCGGCGTTGGAGACGCCCAGGCCGACGCAGACGGGGAGGTCGGTGGTGGCGCGGGTGCGCCGCACCAGGTCCTCGGCCTGCGCGCCGACCGACTCGCGGGTGCCGGTGACGCCCATCAGGGAGGCGGCGTAGACGAAGCCGCTGCCGGCCGCGGTGATCTCGGCGAGCCGCTCGTCCTTGCTGCTGGGCGCGACCACGAAGACGGTGGCGAGCCCGTGCTTCTCCGCGTGCTCCCGCCACAGCGCCGACTCCTGCACGGGCAGGTCGGGCAGGATGCACCCGGCGCCGCCCGCCTCGGCGAGCTCGGCGGTGAACCGCTCCACGCCGTAGCGGTCGATGGGGTTCCAGTAGGTCATGACGAGGATCGGCTTGCCGGTGGCCGCGTGCGCCTCGCGGACCGTGCGCATCACGTCGGCGATCTTCACGCCGCCGCGCAGGGCGATGTCGTCGGCGGTCTGGATGACCGGGCCGTCCAGGACGGGGTCGCTGTGCGGCAGCCCCACCTCGACGACGTCGGCGCCGCCGTCCAGGGCGGCCTTGACCGCCTCGATGCCGCCGTCCACGGTCGGGAACCCGGCCGGGAGGTAGGCGATGAGGGCGGAGCGGCCCTCGGCCTTCGCCGCGGCGAGGGTGTCGTCCAGCAGCCGCACGTTCCCGCTCACTTGGCGTCCCCCTCGATCTCGGCGGTGCCGGCCTCGTCGGCGGCGACCTCGGCGTCGGTGTCGTACAGCCCGAAGTAGCGGGCGGCGGTGTCCATGTCCTTGTCGCCGCGGCCGGACAGGTTGACCACGATCAGCCCGTCCTCGCCCAGCTCCCTGCCGACCTCCAGGGCGCCGGCGAGGGCGTGGGCGCTCTCGATGGCCGGGATGATGCCCTCGGTGCGCGACAGCAGGCGCAGGGCCTGCATGGCGGCGTCGTCGGTGACCGCGCGGTACTCGCCGCGGCCGCTGTCCTTGAGGTAGGAGTGCTCGGGTCCGATGCCCGGGTAGTCCAGGCCGGCCGAGATCGAGTACGGCTCGGTGATCTGGCCCTCGTCGTCCTGGAGGACGTAGGACCGGGAGCCGTGCAGGATGCCGGGCTCGCCCGCGGTGAGGGTGGCCGCGTGCTCGCCGCTCTCGATGCCGTGTCCGGCCGGCTCGCAGCCGATGAGGCGTACGTCGGTGTCCGGGATGAAGGCGTGGAAGAGGCCGATGGCGTTGGAGCCGCCGCCGACGCAGGCGATCGCGGCGTCGGGCAGGCGTCCGGCGCGCTCCAGGACCTGGCGGCGGGCCTCGACGCCGATGACGCGGTGGAAGTCGCGCACCATCGCCGGGAAGGGGTGCGGTCCCGCGACGGTGCCGAAGAGGTAGTGCGTGCGGTCGACGTTGGCGACCCAGTCGCGGAACGCCTCGTTGATGGCGTCCTTCAGGGTGCGGCTGCCGGACTTCACGGCGATGACCTCGGCGCCGAGCATCCGCATCCGGGCCACGTTGAGGGCCTGGCGCTGTGTGTCGATCTCGCCCATGTAGATCGTGCAGTCGAGGCCGAAGAGGGCGCAGGCGGTGGCGGTGGCCACGCCGTGCTGGCCGGCGCCGGTCTCGGCGATGACGCGGGTCTTGCCCATGCGCTTGGTGAGGAGGGCCTGGCCGAGCACGTTGTTGATCTTGTGTGAGCCGGTGTGGTTCAGGTCCTCGCGCTTGAGGAAGATCCGGGCTCCGCCGGCGTGTTCGGCGAAACGGGGGACCTCGGTGAGCGCGCTCGGGCGGCCGGTGTAGTCGACCAGGAGGTCGTCGAGTTCCCGGGCGAACTCGGGGTCGGACTTGGCCTTGTCGTACTCGACGGCGACCTCGTCGACCGCCGCGACGAGGGCTTCCGGGATGAACTTGCCGCCGAAGGCGCCGAAGTACCCTTCGGCGGTGGGGATCTGACCCTCCGGGTCGGGGATGAAGAAGTTGCTGGGCATGCGGGTACCTCACGGTGAGTGTCGTCGGGACTAATCGCCGTGGGGGCGGGGTCGTCAGTCGGTCGCCGGCCGATTGTGGCTGGTCGCGCTCACGCGACGGAGTCGCGTATTCAGTACAGCCCCGCGCCCCTGTGGGGCGCGCTGCCATCGCCGCCCGTTCACTTGTCCCGGTTCGTCGCCGATGACGTAGCGGACCCTGCGGCCGTGCACCCTGCGGGCGGGGGCACGGCAGCCCCGGGGCCGGCAGCCACGTGCGAGGCGGGAGAGGGTCATCGGGGCCAGCCTACCGGGACGTCAGCCGCGGCCGTGCCGCAGTGCCGGGTGTTCGCCCGCCGCCACCAGGTCGGAGACGGCCGTCTTCGGATCCTTGCCGGTGACCAGGGACTCGCCGACCAGGACGGCGTCGGCACCGGCGTTGGCGTAGGCGATGAGGTCGTGCGGCCCGCGGACGCCGGACTCGGCGACCTTGACCAGGGTGTCGGGGATCTCGGGGGCGACCCGCTCGAAGGTGCCGCGGTCGACCTCGAGGGTCTTGAGGTTGCGGGCGTTGACGCCGATGACCTTGGCGCCCGCGTCGACCGCGCGCTCGACCTCGTCCTCGTCGTGCACCTCGACGAGCGGGGTGAGACCGATGGACTGGGCGCGCTCGATCAGCGACTCCAGGGCCGGCTGGTCGAGGGCCGCGACGATCAGCAGCGCGAGGTCGGCGCCGTACGCGCGGGCCTCCCAGAGCTGGTACGACGTGACGATGAAGTCCTTGCGCAGCACGGGGATGTCCACGCGCGCGCGGACGGCCTCCAGGTCGGCCAGCGAACCGCCGAAGCGGCGCTGCTCGGTGAGGACGGAGATGACGGCCGCGCCGCCCGCCTCGTAGTCGGCGGCGAGTCCCGCCGGGTCCGCGATCGCGGCCAGCGCGCCCTTGGACGGGCTGGAGCGCTTGACCTCGCAGATCACCTTGACGCCGTCACCGCGCAGGGCGGCCACGCCGTCCTTGGCCGCGGGAGCCTTCGCCGCACGCTCCTTGAGCTCGTCGAGGCTGACGCGCGCCTGCCGCTCCGCGAGGTCGGCACGGACTCCCTCGATGATCTCGTCGAGCACACTCACGCGAGCGGCCCCCTTCCTGACGGTCGGTCTTCACTGGTCACTGCGATGGTATCCGCAGTGGGACGTATGCCTCGCATCCAGGCCGAGTCCGGCCCCTCCCCCGCCCTCGAACCGGCTTCGCACGGCTCGGGCGGGAGACGTCTCCCTCCTGGACTTCTGCCTGTTGCTCAAGGATGCAGCCAGCCGCCGAGTGGCAGGTTCCGGACAACCGTGAAAGCCAGCAGCAGCGCTCCCAGGGACCACAGGAGCACCGGTGGCGGATCGATCCGCGGCGGCGGCCCGCCGCGCGCCGCGCGGACCACCCAGACGGTCCACAGCACGGCGCAGACGGCGTAGCCGAGGACGGCGGGCGCGTTGGCCTGGAGGGCGGCCGGGAGGTCGCCGTGGACGACGGCGTGCGCGCTGCGCAGTCCGCCGCAGCCGGGGCAGTACAGACCGGTGAGGCGCAGCAGCGGGCAGGCGGGGTAGTGGCCGGGCTCGTTGGGGTCCACGGCCCCGACGTAGGCGAAGGCCCCGGCGGCGACGACGAGCAGCCCGGCGGGGACGGCCAGCCGGGCGGCACGGCCGGGGGTCGCGCCGGGGGTGGGAGCGTTCACGCTGTGCATTGTGCCCCGAACGCGGCTCGGGGGCGGCTCCGGCACCGTGCCGGGTCCGCCCCCGTGCGGAGTGCTCCGCGGTGCTCAGCCCTCGGCGCGGGCCGGCGTGCGGTCGCCGGTGACCTGGTGCACGGGGTGGTTGCTCTTCGGCTGGCCCATGCCCATCGCGCGCATGACGGCGCCGACGACACCGCCGAGGAGGACGAGGCCCATGCTGGCCCAGAAGCCCACGGGCTGGTCCATCACCATGAAGGCGCCCCCGGCGCAGAAACCGATGAAGGCGATGATGACACCGGTCCAGGCGGCCGGGGTGTGACCGTGGCTGCTGCCCGCCATTGCTTGCTCCTCGTTGCTGTGTACGTGTCTGAGCAGACGCTCGGTCTCATTGTCCCGCACCCGCGCGCCGACGGTGAGCGGGGGTGCGGCGCAGTCGCGCGGTTACGCGCCCGTCGGGTCCTCGCCCCGGTCCAGGGCCTTCCAGAGGTCCTCTGGACGGTCGGGGTCGACGGCCACGGGCTTGCGGCGCGGGCGCGGCGTGCCGCCCCGTTCGTAGCGGCCGGACATGGCCGGCCAGAGGCGGCCGTAGCGCAGGGCGAGCAGGCCGGCCAGGAGCAGCAGGACACCGCCCACGGCGGCCACGTACGGCCACGCGGTGTGGCTGAGGGCGTCCACGGTCGCGGAGGTGTCCCCCGACGCCTGGGCCGCCTTCTCGTCGAGCGCCCCGCTGTCCGACGCCCCGAGCAGTGCCGCCGCCACCGTGCCCGCTCCGGACAGCGCCAGCAGCGCCGCGACGGCGAGGCGGCCGGCCCGGCGCACGGCGAACACCGCGACCAGCGCGGCCAGCCCCACGACGGCCAGGGCGGCGGGCACGCCCGTGACGTCGCTCCCCTTCGCGGTCAGAGGGAACGCGCCGCCGGCCACCGTGGCGGTGCCCTCCGACCACTGCTGCCGGGTGGCGAGCAGGGCCACGGCCGCGCCCAGGGCACCGCACAGCAGGGCGACGGCGAGGCTGAGGCGACCGCTGCGGGCGGAGCCGGCGGCCTCGGAACGGGGGGTAGGTACGGCAGTCACGTCATCCACTATCGCCTGAACGCCGGGCGAACCGACACCCGGGGTTCGTCTCAGACCGTTCCCAGCCGGTTCGCGGTGTGCACCGCGCGCAGCACCGCCGCCGCCTTGTTGCGGCACTCGGTGTCCTCCGCGACCGGGTCGGAGTCGGCCACGATCCCCGCTCCGGCCTGCACGTACGCGGTGCCGTCCCGCAGCAGCGCCGTACGGATCGCGATCGCGGTGTCGGAGTCGCCCGCGAAGTCGAGGTAGCCGACGCAGCCGCCGTACAGCCCGCGCCGGGACGGCTCGAGTTCGTCGATGATCTGCAGCGCGCGGGGCTTGGGCGCGCCGGAGAGCGTGCCGGCCGGGAAGCAGGCGGTGAGCACGTCGAACGCGGTACGGCCGGCGGCGACCCGGCCGGTGACCGTCGAGACGATGTGCATGACGTGCGAGTACCGCTCGACGGACATGAAGTCGACGACCTCGACGGATCCGGGGTCGCAGACCCGGCCGAGGTCGTTGCGCCCGAGGTCGACGAGCATCAGGTGCTCCGCGCGCTCCTTGGGATCGGCGAGCAGTTCGTCGCCGAGGGCCTGGTCCTCCTGCGGGGTGGCGCCGCGGTGCCGGGTGCCGGCGATGGGGTGGACCATGGCCCGCCCGTCCTCGACCTTCACCAGCGCCTCGGGGGACGAGCCGACGACGTCGAAGCCGTCGAAGCGGAACAGGTACATGTACGGGGACGGGTTGGTGGCCCGCAGCACCCGGTAGACGTCGAGGGCGCTCGCCGTGCACGGCGTCTCGAACCGCTGGGAGGGGACGACCTGGAAGGCCTCCCCCGCGCGGATGCGTTCCTTGATGTCCTCCACGGCCCGCCGGAAGTCGGGGCCGCCCCACAGCTCGGTGTACTCGGGCAGTTCGGAGGGCGGCAGCACGGCGGGCGGCTGGGCCACCGCGCGGGTGAGGTCGGCCTCCATGGCGTCGAGCCGGGCCACGGCGTCGGCGTACGCCTCGTCGACGCCGGTCTCCAGGTCGTTGTGGTTGATCGCGTTGGCGATCAGCCAGACGGCGCCCTCCCAGTGGTCCATGACGGCGAGGTCGCTGGTGAGCAGCATGGTCAGCTCGGGGAGCCTCAGGTCGTCCCGCTCGCCGGGGCCGACCTTCTCCAGGCGGCGCACGATGTCGTAGCCGAGGTAGCCGACCAGGCCGCCGGTGAAGGGCGGCAGGCCCAGGTCGTGGGCGAGGTCGCGCGGGGTGTGCAGGGTCTGCAGGGTGGCGCGCAGCGCGGCGAGCGGGTCGCCGTCCACGGGGACGCCGACGGGCGGGGTGCCCTCCCAGTGCGCCTGGCCGTCGCGTTCGGTGAGGGCGGCGGCGCTGCGGACCCCGACGAAGGAGTACCGGGACCAGGACCTGCCGTTCTCGGCGGACTCCAGCAGGAAGGTGCCGGGGCGCTCGGCGGCGAGTTTGCGGTAGAGCGCGACCGGGGTGTCGCCGTCGGCGAGGAGCTTGCGGGTGACCGGGATGACCCGGCGGTCGGTGGCGAGCTTGCGGAACGTCTCGAGGTCCATGGCGGCAGACCTTACTGATCCGGATCGGGGGCGTCCGCCACCGCCAGGACGTCGGCGTCGAAGCAGGTGCGGGCGCCGGTGTGGCAGGCGGCGCCCACCTGGTCGACCTTGACCAGCACGGTGTCCGCGTCGCAGTCGAGGGCGACCGACTTGACCCACTGGAAGTGGCCGGAGGTGTCGCCCTTGACCCAGTACTCCCGGCGGCTGCGCGACCAGTAGGTGCAGCGGCCGGTGGTCAGCGTGCGGTGCAGCGCCTCGTCGTCCATCCAGCCCAGCATCAGCACCTCTCCGGTGTCGTACTGCTGGGCGATGGCGGGCAGGAGGCCGTCGGAGCTGCGCTTGAGCCGCGCGGCGATCTCCGGGTCGAGGCGGCTGGGCCGGGGCGTGCTGGTCATGCGGACCATTGTGCCGCGCGGAGCCGACACCCCCGCGCGGATGTCCACTGACTGGAAGCAGTGGCGCGCTGGGGGTGCCCCCAGGCCGTTCAGGCACTGGGGGAGGCTCGTTGAGGGGCGGGGGTCGGGTGACGGGTGGGCGGACCCTCTGCCTGGCCGTAGGCTGGCTCGCATGTCGACCCATGCCAAGCGTGAACGACTTCTCCTGGCCGATCTGCTGGAGACCGCGGGGCCCGAGGCCCCGACCCTGTGCGAGGGCTGGACGGCCCGGGACCTCGCCGCCCACGTGGTGGTGCGCGAGCGCCGCCCCGACGCGGCCGGCGGCATGCTGGTCAAGCAGCTGGCGGCGCGTCTGGAGCGGGTGATGGCGGAGTTCGCCGCCAAGCCGTACGAGGAACTGATCCAGCTGATCCGGACGGGTCCGCCGCGCTTCTCGCCCTTCTCTCTCAAGCAGATCGACGAGCTGTCGAACATCGTCGAGTTCTACGTCCACACGGAGGACGTGCGCCGCGCCCGGCCCGACTGGACGCCGCGCGAGCTCGACCCGGTGTTCCAGGACGTCCTGTGGTCGCGGCTCGAGCGCTCCGCCCGGCTGATGGGCCGCGGGGTGCCGACGGGCCTGGTGCTGCGCCGTCCGGACGGCCGGACGGTGGTGGCGCACCGCGGCACCCCGGTGGTCACGGTGATCGGGGAGCCGTCCGAGCTGGTGCTGTTCGCCTACGGCCGGCAGAGCGCCGCCAAGGTCGATCTGGACGGCGACGAGAACGCGATCGCGAAACTGCGCGAGACCAAACAGCTCGGCATCTGATCCGCACGAAAGGCGCAGCTCGTGATCAAAGTGGCCATGACCAGTGTGTACGTCGACGACGTGGCGAAGGCGCATGCCTTCTACACCGATGTCCTCGGCTTCGAGACCCGTACCCACATGGATCTGGGCGGCGGCACGCTGTTCGTCACCGTGGGCGCGAAGGAGGGCGCCCAGCGGGACCTGGAGCTACTGCTGGAGCCGGGGCAGGGGCCCATAGCGGAGCCGTACCGCAGGGCGGTGCGGGAGGCCGGCCTGCCCGCGATCGTGTTCTCCGTGGACGACCTCCGCGCGGAGTACGAGCGGCTCCGCGGGGAGGGCGTCCACTTCGTCCAGGACCCGCAGGAGCAGGGTCCGGTGCTCGCCGCCGTCCTGGACGACACGGTCGGCAATCTCATCCAGTTGGCCCAGCCGACCGGCTGAACTCACCGCACCGGGTGACCGGCGCCCCGCAGCGTCTCCTTGACCTGGCCGATGCGCAGGTCGCCGAAGTGGAAGACGGAGGCGGCCAGCACCGCGTCCGCGCCCGCCGCGACCGCGGGCGGGAAGTCGGCCAGCTTCCCGGCGCCGCCGGAGGCGATCACCGGGACGGTGACGTGCTCGCGGACGGCGGTGATCATCTCCAGGTCGTAGCCGTCCTTGGTGCCGTCGGCGTCCATGGAGTTGAGCAGGATCTCGCCCGCGCCCAGCTCGGCGGCCCGGTGCGCCCACTCCACGGCGTCGATGCCGGTGCCGCGGCGGCCGCCGTGCGTGGTGACCTCGAAGGACCCGGACTCGGTGCGGCGGGCGTCCACCGACAGCACCAGGACCTGCCGTCCGAAGCGTTCCGCGATCTCGCGGATGAGGTCGGGCCGGGCGATGGCCGCCGTGTTGACGCCCACCTTGTCGGCGCCCGCGCGGAGCAGCTTGTCCACGTCCTCGGTGGTGCGGACGCCGCCGCCCACGGTGAGCGGGATGAACACCTGCTCGGCGGTGCGGCGCACCACGTCGTACGTCGTCTCGCGGTTGCCGGACGAGGCGGTGATGTCCAGGAACGTCAGCTCGTCGGCGCCCTCGGCGTCGTACACCTTGGCCATCTCGACGGGGTCGCCCGCGTCGCGCAGGTTCTGGAAGTTGACGCCCTTGACGACCCGGCCGTTGTCCACGTCCAGGCAGGGGATGACTCGGACCGCCAGGGTCATGAGGTCACGGCTCCTCTGAATGCTTCGAGTTCCACTGAGACCAGCACGCGCGAGTCGACGAAGCCCTCGACCACCAGCAGGGTGGTGACCGGGCGCACCGCGTCGAACAGCTCCTTGTGGGCGCGTCCGGCCGCGTCGACGTCCCGCGCGTGGGCGAGGTGGAGGCGTGTGCGGATCACGGACTCGATGCCGAGCCCGAACTCGCCGATCGCCTCCAGCGCGCTGGTGAAGGCCACCTTGGCCTGCTCGTACGGGTCGCCCTCCCCGTACAGCACATCGCCCCGGAACGCGGTCGTGCCCGCCACCAGGACGCGGTCACCCGCCGCCACGGCACGTGCGGAGCCGAGGGTCTCCTCCCAGGGATTCGTGCCCTGCACGCGCCGTACGGCATCGGATGTCATCGGGCTGTGTCCTTTTTCAAGAGATGGCCTCCAGGGCCTCTTCCAGGGTGAACGCCTTGGCGTACAGGGCCTTCCCGACGATGGCGCCCTCGACACCGAGCGGGACGAGCTCGGCGATGGCGCGCAGGTCGTCCAGGGAGGAGACGCCTCCGGAGGCGACCACCGGGCGGTCGGTGGCGGCGCAGACGTTCTTCAGCAGCTCCAGGTTGGGGCCCTGGAGGGTGCCGTCCTTGGCGATGTCGGTGACGACGTAGCGGGCGCAGCCCTCCTTGTCGAGGCGCTCCAGCGTCTCGTAGAGGTCGCCGCCGTCGCGGGTCCAGCCGCGGCCGCGCAGGGTGGTGCCGCGTACGTCGAGGCCGACGGCGATCTTGTCGCCGTGCTCGGCGATGATCCGGGCCACCCACTCGGGGGTCTCCAGGGCGGCGGTGCCGAGGTTGACGCGGGTGCAGCCGGTGGCGAGGGCGGCGGCGAGGGTGTCGTCGTCGCGGATGCCGCCGGACAGCTCCACCTTGATGTCCATCGCCCGGGTGACCTCGGCGATCAGCGCGCGGTTGTCGCCGGTGCCGAACGCGGCGTCCAGGTCGACCAGGTGCAGCCACTCGGCGCCCGAGCGCTGCCAGGCGAGGGCGGCCTCAAGGGGGGAGCCGTAGGACGTCTCGGTGCCGGACTCGCCGTGCACCAGGCGGACGGCCTGGCCGTCGCGGACGTCGACGGCGGGGAGGAGTTCGAGCTTGGCCATGTCTCTACAGGGTTCCGATCCAGTTGGTGAGGAGCTGGGCACCGGCGTCGCCGGACTTCTCGGGGTGGAACTGGGTGGCCCACAGGGCGCCGTTCTCCACGGCCGCCACGAAGGGCTTGCCGTGCGTGGACCAGGTGACCAGCGGGGCGCGCATCGCCGGGTTGGTGGTCTGAAGGGTCCAGTCGTGGACGGCGTAGGAGTGCACGAAGTAGAAGCGGGCGTCCGCGTCGAGGCCGGCGAACAGCTCGGAGCCGGCCGGGGCGTCCACGGTGTTCCAGCCCATGTGGGGCACGATCTCGGCCTGGAGCGGCTCGACCGAGCCGGGCCACTCGTCGAGGCCCTCGGACTCCACGCCGTGCTCGATGCCCCGCGCGAAGAGGATCTGCATGCCGACGCAGATGCCCATCACCGGGCGGCCGCCGGACAGCCTGCGGTCGACGATCCAGTCGCCGCGCGCCCCCTTCAGGCCCTGCATGCAGGCGGCGAAGGCGCCGACGCCGGGCACCAGCAGCCCGTCGGCGTTCATGGCCGCGTCGAAGTCACGGGTGATCTCGACGTCGGCTCCCGCGCGGGCGAGGGCGCGCTCGGCGGAGCGGACGTTGCCGAAGCCGTAGTCGAAGACCACGACCTTCTTGGTGGTGCTCAAGGGTTCACACCTCCAGCCTCAGGAGCCCCGTGCCGAGACACATCACGGCGCCGATGGAGAGCAGCACGATGAGGCTCGTGGGCATCTTCTGCTTGACGAAGGAGATGATCCCGCCGACGAAGAACAGGCCGACGACGATCAGGACGGTGGACAGACCGTTCATGCCTACAGCGCGCCCTTCGTGGAGGGCAGGATGCCGGCCGCGCGGGGGTCGCGCTCGGAGGCGTAGCGCAGGGCGCGGGCGAGGGCCTTGAACTGGCACTCCACGATGTGGTGCGCGTTGCGCCCGTAGGGCACGTGCACGTGCAGCGCGATCTGGGCCTGGGCGACGAAGGACTCCAGGATGTGCCGGGTCATCGTCACGTCGTACTCGCCGATCATCGGCGCCATGTTCTCGGGCTCGGTGTGCACGAGGTAGGGGCGGCCGGACAGGTCGACGGTGACCTGGGCGAGGGACTCGTCCAGCGGGACCGTGCAGTTGCCGAAGCGGTAGATGCCCACCTTGTCGCCGAGCGCCTGCTTGAAGGCGGCGCCGAGCGCGAGGGCGGTGTCCTCGATGGTGTGGTGGGAGTCGATGTGCAGGTCGCCCTCGGTCTTCACGGTCAGGTCGAACAGACCGTGCCGGCCGAGCTGGTCGAGCATGTGGTCGTAGAAGCCGACCCCGGTGGAGATCTCGGTCTTCCCGGTGCCGTCGAGGTCGATCTCGACGAGGACGGACGTCTCCTTGGTGGTGCGTTCCACGCGTCCTACGCGGGTCATGCGCTCTGCTCCTTCTTGAAGTCACGTACCGCGTCGAGGAACGCGTCGTTTTCGGCCGGGGTGCCCGCGGTGACCCGCAGCCATCCCGGTACGCCGTTGTCCCGGACCAGGACGCCCCGGTCGAGGATCGCGCGCCAGGCCGCGTGGGAGTCCTCGAACCTGCCGAACTGGACGAAGTTCGCGTCGGACTCGGTGACGTCGTAGCCGAGGGCGCGCAGTTCGGCGACCAGCCGGTCGCGTTCGGCCTTCAGCTGCTCGACGTACTTCAGCAGCGTGTCGGTGTGTTCGAGGGCCGCCAGCGCGGTCGCCTGGGTGAC
This sequence comes from Streptomyces sp. AC558_RSS880, assembly GCF_019049255.1. Classification (GTDB taxonomy): domain Bacteria; phylum Actinomycetota; class Actinomycetes; order Streptomycetales; family Streptomycetaceae; genus Streptomyces. The sequence goes on from NZ_JAGMUJ010000161.1 coordinate 305,167, forward strand.
CGCCGAGAGGTGGTACGGCAGCCGGACCAGCTGGACGGCGTCGACGACCGCCGGGTGCGCGGCGAGGTAGCCGAGGCGCAGGCCCGCCGCGCCGAACGCCTTCGACATGGTGCGGGAGACGACCATGTGGGGCCGTCCGTCGAGCAGCCGGAGCAGCGAGTCGCCGTGGCTGAACTCGATGTACGCCTCGTCCACGACCACCATCGACGGCTTGGCCGCCTGGGCGGCCTCGTACAGCGCGAGGACCGTCTCCGGCGGGACCGCGTTGCCGGTGGGGTTGTTGGGGGTGGTGACGAAGACGACGTCGGGCCGGTGCTCGGCGATCGCCTTCTCCGCGGCGGCGAGGTCGATCGTGAAGTCCTCGTTACGGGGCCCGGAGATCCAGCCGGTGCCGGTGCCGCGCGAGATCAGGCCGTGCATCGAGTACGACGGTTCGAAGCCGATGGCGGTACGGCCCGGTCCGCCGAAGGTCTGCAGCAGCTGCTGGATGACCTCGTTGGAGCCGTTGGCGGCCCACACGTTCTCGACGGCGACCGGGTGTCCGGCCGTCTTCGTCAGGTACTCGGCCAGCCTGGTGCGCAGTTCGACCGCGTCCCGGTCGGGGTAGCGGTTGAGGTGCCGGGCGGCCTCGCGGACCCGCTCGGTGATCCGCTCGACCAGCGGTTCGGGCAGCGGGTAGGGGTTCTCGTTGGTGTTCAGCCGTACGGGGACGTCCAGTTGGGGCGCGCCGTAGGGGGACTTGCCGCGCAGCTCGTCCCGTACGGGGAGGTCGTCGATGCCGGTCACTTGCCTTGGGGAACCTTCCAGTCGAACCTCGCCTTGATCGCCGCGCCGTGCGCGGGCAGGTCCTCCGCCTCCGCCAGCGTGACCACGTGGTGCGCGACCTCGGCCAGCGCGTCCTCGGTGTAGTCGACGATGTGGATGCCGCGCAGGAAGGACTGCACGGACAGGCCCGAGGAGTGGCAGGCGCAGCCGCCGGTGGGCAGCACGTGGTTGGAGCCGGCCGCGTAGTCGCCGAGGGAGACCGGGGACCAGGGACCGATGAAGATCGCGCCCGCGTTGCGCACCCGGTCGGCGAGGGCGGTGGCGTCGGCGGTCTGGATCTCCAGGTGCTCGGCGCCGTAGGCGTCGACGACCCGCAGGCCCTCCTCGACGCCGTCGACCAGGACGATCGCGGACTGGCGGCCGGACAGGGCCGGGACGATCCGGTCGTCGATGTGCCTGCTGGCCTTGACCTGCGGTTCCAGCTCCTTCTCCACCGCGTCCGCGAGGTCGGCGGAGTCGGTGACGAGGACGGCGGCGGCCAGCGGGTCGTGCTCGGCCTGGCTGATCAGGTCGGCGGCCACGTGCACCGGGTCGGCCGTGGAGTCCGCGAGGATCGCGATCTCGGTCGGGCCGGCCTCGGCGTCGATGCCGATCCTGCCGGTGAAGTAGCGCTTGGCGGCGGCGACCCAGATGTTGCCGGGGCCGGTGACCATGTTCGCGGGCGGGCAGGACTCGGTGCCGTACGCGAACATCGCGACGGCGGTGGCGCCGCCGGCCGCGTAGACCTCGTCGACGCCGAGCAGGGCGCAGGCGGCGAGGATGGTGGGGTGCGGCAGCCCGCCGAACTCCGCCTGGGCCGGGGAGGCGAGCGCGACGGACGGGACACCGGCCTCCTGGGCGGGCACGGCGTTCATGATCACGGAGGACGGGTAGACGGACCGGCCGCCGGGCGCGTACAGGCCCACGCGGTCGACCGGGACCCACTTCTCGGTGACCGTGCCGCCGGGCACGACCTGGGTGGTGTGGGTGGTGCGGCGCTGCGCGCGGTGGACGAGCCGGGCGCGGCGGATGGACTCCTCCAGGGCCGCGCGCACGGCCGGGTCGAGTTCCTCCAGCGCGCGCTCGAGGGCGGCGGCCGGGACCCGTACCTGGTCGAGCCGGACGCCGTCGAACCTCTCGGCGAAGTCGATCAGCGCCGCGTCGCCCCGATGATGCACGTCCTCGCAGATGGGCCGCACCTTCTCCAGGGCGGCCGCGACGTCGAAGTCGGCTCGGGGCAGCAGGTCGCGCAGGGCGGGGCCCTCGGGGAGGGCGTCGCCGCGCAGATCGATTCGGGAGATCACGTGCTCAATTCTCTCAGACCCGCGCGGTGGGCCGTCCGTCCGTTCCAGTGGCTGATACGTCACGCCCGTGGTGACGGTCCGCACACACACCCGAGATCCCTTTCACTTTCCGTGTTCAACCGGTCACCTCACCGGGCATGAACGGTTGTACGAAGGGACGAACCGACGAGTACGTGAGGAGGAGGGGAGTTCCGTGACCGAGGGGGTGGGACCGGGCGGCGGAGAGCCGCCGGAGGACCTGACCGCCACGGAGGCCGGGATGTGGCAGGCCTTCCGCAACGGCAGCGTGTACGACCTGAGCAGCGGGGACACGGTCGTCGACGATCCGCACGGAGGACATCCGTGGGGCCCCGAGCGGACGGTCCGGGCCCGTGTCGTGTGCTGGCTGCTGCTGGACGGGCCGCCCGCGCTGGCCGGCCGGGTCTCGTCACTGAAGCTGGTCGGGGTGCAGATCAGCGGCGCGCTGGACCTGGCGGGCGGCACGGTGGTGCCGTACCTGGAGATGCGGGCCTGCCGTTTCGAGCGGGACGTGCTGCTGCCGGAGGCCCGCTTCACGACCGTGCGGATGGTGGACTGCTCGATACCGCGCCTGGAGGCGGCCCGGCTGCACACCGAGGGCGATCTGCATCTGCCGCGCTGCCGGTTCCTGGGCGGCATACGGCTCACCGACGCGCGGATCGGTACGGATCTGCTGCTCAACCAGGCGATCGTGCACCGGGACCGCAGTGGCCGCTCGATGGCGGCCGACGGCATGAACGTCGGCCAGGACCTGCAGGCGGAGATGCTGGAGTCGCACGGCGAGCTGAGCCTGCGCAGCGCGACGATAGGCGTCTCGCTGAGCCTGCGCGGGGCCCGGCTGGACAACCCGTACACCCGGCTCGCGCTGAACGCGCCGCAGCTGACCGTGGAGCGCTCGCTGTACCTGACCCCGGCCGGGGTGGGTGCCCAGGCGCGCAGCGGGATGACACCGGCGCGCGGGACGCGGATCCAGCGTTTCGAGTGCCGGGGCGGGGTGCGCCTTGACGACGGGCGGTTCGGGGACGCGGTCGACTTCGAGGGGGCCCGGTTCACCTTCACCGACGAGCAGGAGCTGTCGCTGCGCCGGGTGCAGACGCCGGAGCTGCGCTTCCTCGGGGAGCGGCCGGTGCGCGGCAGGGTCGTGCTGTCGGGGGCGCGGGTGGTCAACCTGATGGACCGGGCGGACAGCTGGCCCGGCCCCGGCCGACTGCACATGGGCGGCTTCACCTACGAGAACCTGGTGCCGCGCGGGCCGTTCCCGCTGGCGCTGCGGCTGCGCTGGGTGGACGCGGCGAGCGCCGAGTACAACCCGGAACCGTACGAGCGGCTGGCCGCCGTGCTGCGGGAGGGCGGGGAGGACGAGGACGCCCGCGAGGTGCTGCTCGCCAAGCAGCGCCGGCGCCGCGAGAGCCTGCCGATGGCGGCCAAGCTGTGGGGTTACGTACAGGACTGGACGGTCGCCTACGGATACCGGCCGGGCCGGGCCGCGGTGTGGATGGCGGTCCTGTGGGCGGGCGGTTCGCTGGCCTTCGCGCGTGCCGATCCTCCGCCCCTCAAGAACGGTGAGCATCCCGCGTGGAACCCGCCCCTGTTCACCCTGGACCTGCTGCTGCCGGTGATCGACCTCGGCCAGGTCGGCTTCTGGCAGCTGCGCGGCGGCTGGCAGTGGCTGTCGGCCGCGTTCGTCCTGCTGGGCTGGATCCTGGCGACGACGGTGGCGGCGGGGGCGACGCGGACCCTGCGACGTACGTAGCGATGGACGTGCGTCGCGACGTCCGTGGCGATGGACGTAGCGACCTCCGTGACCACCGGTGACCGGGGGGCGTGAGAGGCCCGCGCAAGGTGAAAAGCACTCTGCTTTTTGCCGGGCCTTGACCCAGCCCCGTACAACCTTCCGCGACTTCCGTGTCGCCTCTGGCGCCGCTGTGACCTGCGGTCTTTCAATGGTCGACACCATGGCTCTGCTGCACGGGTTCACCCGTACTTCCCGGGTGCGAGGAAAGACGACGGGCGCCACGCCCCCCGTCCCCGTCGTGCTGCCCGCCGACGACGAGGTGCTGCTCGACGCACCCGACGATCTGCTGGGCCCGGCGCTGGTCGGGGCCGCGGGCGGTGACCACACGCCCGTCGCCGGACTGCTCGCCGTCACCCGGCGCACCGGCGCCTGGGAGCACCGCGACCGGTACGTGCGGCGGCTGGCCGCTTTCGCGCGCTCGCGCCCCGAGTGGCTGGACACCTGGCGCGCCCGCGACCCGCGCGACCCCGACGGGCTGCTGGTGGACGCCCAGCGGGCGGTGGACCGCGCCTGGGACTCACCGGCCCGGGCCGAGCTGCTGCGCGAGGTGAGCCCGCTGATCACGGCCGCCGCCCGGGCGGACAACCGCGATCCGGTGCCCTGGCGGCTCGCCCTGGACCACGCCCGTGGCGCACGCGCCGGGCACACGTACTTCGAGGAGCTGTGGGAGGCGGCGGTCCGGCGGGCCCCGCACCACCACGGCTGCCATGTGGCGGCCCTGCGCTACCTGGCGTCCTCGTGGCACGGTTCGCACCACGAGTGCTTCACCTTCGCGGACCTGGCCGCGCAGGACGCGCCGGAGGACTCGCTCACCCAGGCGCTGCCGCTGCGGGCGGCGTTCGGCTATCTGACCGACCGCTGCGGTCCCGAAGTGCCGCGCGAACGGCTCGAGGCGGCGGCCGACCGCGCCGTGGCCCTGTCCGCCCGGCTGCCGGCGGGCCAGCCCTGGCCGGCCGAGCTGCGCAATCTGCTGACGTACGTCCTGGTCCGGCTGGAACGCCGGCGGGACGCCCTGGAGCAGCTGCGGCTGACCGGCCCGTACGCGACCTCCTTCCCCTGGGACCGGGACGCGGACGATCCGCTCGGCCGGTTCCTGGAGGTCCGTCAGAGCGTGCGCGCGGCGGTCGCGTCCGGCTCTCCCGAGCCGGGCTCCGGCTCCCCGGCACCGGCCCTCGACCGGCCGAGGAGTGAGCGGGGAGGTCGACTCCGCTTCGGCGACCATTAGGCTCTTGGCTCGTGACGACCGTCCGGCTCCCGCTCTTCCCCTTGAACACGGTGTTGTTCCCGGGGCTCGTACTTCCGCTCAACGTCTTCGAGGAGCGCTATCGCGCCATGATGCGCGAGCTGCTGAAGACCCCGGAGGACGAGCCGCGCCGGTTCGCCGTCGTGGCGATCCGCGACGGGCACGAGGTGGCGCCGAGCGCGCCCGGCATGCCCGATCCGACGGCCGTGCCCGCACGCGGCCCGGCGGCGGGCTTCGGCACCGATCCGCTGCGCGCCTTCCACAAGGTGGCCTGTGTCGCCGACGCGGCGACGATCCGGGAGCGGGCCGACGGCACCTTCGAGGTGCTGGCGACCGGTACGACCCGGGTGCGGCTGCTGTCCGTCGACGCCTCGGGGCCGTATCTGACGGCCGAGTCGGAGCCGCTGGCCGAGGATCCCGGCGAGGGGGCGGGGGCACTGGCCGAGGGGGTGCTGCGGTCGTTCCGCCAGTACCAGAAGCGGCTGGCGGGGGCGCGGGAACGGTCGCTGACGACCGGCGCGGACCTGCCGGACGAGCCGGGTGTCGTCTCCTATCTGGTCGCCGCCGCGATGATGCTGGACACGCCGACGAAGCAGCGGCTGCTCCAGGCGCCGGACACCGCGTCCCGGCTCCGTGACGAGCTGAAACTGCTGCGCACGGAGACGGCCGTCATCCGTCATCTGCCGTCGCTGCCGGCCGCGGAGCTGACACGCGGTCCGACGAGTCTCAACTGACGTACGAACTACTGGGGGTACAGGCGGGGATGGCGAAGAAGTCCAAGAAGCAGCAGCAGTCGGGAGGCACGCCCGCGACGGTGGCGCTCACCGCGGCCGGAGTGCCGTTCACGGTGCACTCCTACGACCACGACCCCTCCCACCCGTCCTACGGCGAGGAGGCGGCCGAGGCGATGGGGGTCTCACCGGACCGGGTCTTCAAGACGCTGGTGGCGGACGTCGACGGCGCGCTGACGGTGGCGGTGGTGCCGGTGGCGGGGCAGCTGGACCTGAAGGCCCTCGCGGCGGCGGTGGGCGGCAAGCGGGCCGCGATGGCCGACCCGGCACTGGCGGAACGCACCACGGGCTACGTCCGCGGCGGCATCTCCCCCCTGGGCCAGCGCAAGAAACTCCCCACGGTCCTGGACGAGTCGGCCACCGCGCACACCACGATCTGCGTCTCGGCAGGCCGCCGAGGCCTGGAGGTGGAACTCTCCCCCGGCGACCTGACCACCCTGACATCGGCCACCCTGGCCCCCATCGGCCGCCCGTAGCGCCCCGCCGTACCCGCGGGCAATCGTGCCGCAGGGCGGCACGGGTGGGCTGGGGGTCCCCCCTCTGGGGGAGGCACCCCGCAAGCGCCGGGCCGCGCGACCCACCCCCCGGTCGGCACCCACATGGGGCACCCGGCGGCCTACGCCCCCGGCACCCCGTACGCCCCCGCAGGGAACTCCTCCGGATCCCGCGGCCCGAACAGCCCCGTCAACCCCAGATGCAGAGCCAGCGCCGCGAACGGCCACGCCAGCAGCGCCCCCTTCGCACTCAGCGTCAACGGCGCGTCGAACGGGACCCCCTTGCCCGCGCTCCTCGCCTGGGCGATCACATCCGAAGCCGGCGACAGCCACACCCCGAGCCGCCAGGCCAGCACCGACCCCAGCAGCCCGCCGACCGCCAGCGCCACCACCAACGGCACGCCCCCACGCCGCCGCACCAGGAACACGGCGAGCGCGCTCACCGCACCGAACCCCAGCGCGAGCAGCGAGAACGTGCCGTCCACCCCGATGCCCTGCTCACCCTCGGAGTCCTTGAGGTACACGACCCAGTTGTCGCCGACCACGTCACCCACGTACGGCACGCGCGGCGCCAGCCACCACCACAGCACCCCGAGCAACACCCCGCCGAGCGCCACCGCCACCGCGGTCACGGCGGCCTCACGTATCTCCGCCTTCATCCCGGGGCCGTCCTGTTCGTACCACCGGCCGTGCCGTGGGTCCTCGGCGTGCCCGGTCCCGTCCGCGTGCGGAGTCGTGGCGGCCGTCCGCCCGTCGGACGGCGGCTGCCACACGTCCCGCGCGGAACGCTCGTGCGGAGGCGGTGGTGGTGTCAGAGGTGCGCTCACCCTGCCATCGTGCCAGGCCCGGCCGTGCGGCGCGTCACCGGACGGCTGCCCTGCGGTACGCCCAGGTCGCGACGGCCAGCGAGATCACGCCGACGCCCCCGCACACGGCGAGGTCACCGAGTACGCGCGCCCAGTCGGGATGCGGTCCGAAGGTCCGCGCGAAGGCCTCGACGCCGTACGTCGACGGCAGCAGGTCCCGGGCGAGACGCACCGCCTCCGGCATCCGCTCCGCCGGCAGCACACCGAGCAGCAGCGCGGCCGACATGCCGAGCTGGCCCAGCAGCGTGGCCAGCTCCGCGCGGGGCGCGAGCAGGCCGAGCGCCGCACCGAGTCCGGCGAGCGCGGCCCCGGCGAGCGGGATCACGGCGGCCAGCACCCACAGGTGCGCCAGCGGCAGCCCGAACAGTACGCACCCGAAGACGGCGGTCACCACGGTCCCCGGCACGGTGAACGAGGCGTACGCGCCCGCCGCGCCCAGCACCACCGCCGCCGGCGGTACCGGCAGCGTCGCGTAGTGGTCGAGCCCGCCGCTGGCCCGCAGCTGCCCGAAGTACTGGGCGAGCAGGTTCAGCGCGACGAAGGCGACGACCAGGACCGCCGAGCCGGCGACCACCGCCTGCGCCTCGCCGCCGCCGTCCACGACCCCGCGCATCAGGACCATGATCCCGACCGACTGGAAGGTCGCCACGAACAGCAGCGGTATCCGCGCGACCCGGGCCCGGGACAGCTGCGCCCGGTACACGGCCGCCAGCGACGGCCACAGCCGTGCCCGGGGGCCGAGCTCGGCTGCTTCCGGTGCGGCCTCCTCCACGGCCAGGGCGCCGCCCGGCAGGGCATCGGCGGGTACGACACTCACGTCGTGCTGCTCCCCTTCGTTCGGAGGTTCGCCCGGAACCACTGCGGCCCTGTTCCGTACGGATGTCGCGGCCCGTGTGCTCACGCCTTCACCAGTCCCTGTCGTACGGCGCCGCCCAGGGCCAGGTAGACGTCCTCCAGGCTGGGCGTGGCCAGCGTGAAGTCGTCCAGTGCGGCGAAGGCGGCCCCGCCGGTGACGGTGGCGACGACCGTGCGGGCCTCCTCGGGCGCGAGCCGCAGGGTCCAGCGGCGGCCCGACTCGACGACCCGGTCCCGCAGCGCGGCGACCTCGGGCACGTGCAGGGGTGCCGCCTCGCGCCACACCAGATCGACCCGGACCTCGCCGGCGACCCGCTCCTTGAGGCCGGCCGGGCTGTCGCAGGCGATGACCCGGCCCCGGTCGAGCACGGCGACCCGGTCGAGCACGGTCTCGGCCTCGATGACGTTGTGGGTGACCAGCAGCACGGTGGTGCCGTGCTCGGCGCGGCGCCGGTCGACGGCGGACCACACCGCGCGCCGGGCCACCGGGTCCATGCCGGTGGTGGGCTCGTCCAGGACGAGCAGGGGGCGGGCCCCCACCAGTGCGGCGGCGAAGCAGGCCAGCCGGCGCTGGCCGCCGGAGAGCTTCCTCAGCGGGCGCCCGGCGAGCGGGGCGAGCCCGAGTTCGTCCAGGACGTCGTCCCGCTCGGCCCGCGCCCGGCGCGCGTCGAGCCCGCGCAGCCGGCCGGTGGTCTCGGCGGCGAGGGACACGGTCAGCTCGTCGAGGGCGCTGGACTCCTGGCCGAGGTAGGCGAGGATGCGTGCGGCCCGCTCGGGGTGGCGCACGATGTCGTGGCCGAGTATGTCCACGCTGCCGCTGTCGGGCCGCATCAGGCCGGTCAGCTGGCGTACGAGGGTGGACTTGCCGGCGCCGTTCGGGCCGAGCAGTCCGAAGATCTCGCCGCGCCGGATGTCGAGCCCCACGTCGTCGGTGGCCCGGACCTCGGGCGTCGCGGGGACCCCGCGCCGGCCGCGCACCGCCGGGTAGGTCTTGGTCAGCCCGCGCACCGCACACACGACGTCACCACCGTGCCGGAATCCCTGTGCCGCGCGCGTACTCACAAGGGACGAGCCTACGGGGTCCACGACCCCGACCCGCCCTCGGGTCACCCCGGTGCCCGCGAACCCGCCCCAACCACCCACCGGCCCGCCGAGCCGACCCTCCGCACACAGGAACCACGGCCCGCCTCCCACCTCGCCGACCCGGGACAGCACCCGCACACGCCGGGGTTGTGGCCCGCCTTCCAGCCGACCGAGTCGGGTGGTGGGTGGACATGGGCCGGGGTCCGGGGGCGGGAGCTCCCGGCGGGGGCACAGGAGGCGGGGCCACGCACCGCCCGCTCACTCCCCGGCGGGAGCCCGTTCCGTGCCGGTGCGCAGGTCCAGCTCCCGCCAGAAGCCCGCCCGGATGGCGTAACGGTCGCGTTCGTCGATCTGGTCGTCCTTGTGGGCGAGCAGACCGAAGCGGGCCGCGTACCGCAGCAGCTCGCCGTCGATGCGGTGCGGGATGCGGGGGTACATGCCGGACAGCTTCTGGATGTGGCCCTGGTCGCCGAGCCGCTCGACCCAGCGCCGGGCGAAGACCTGCCCCACCTCGAAGGGGTCCCCGCCGACGGTGGTGATGTCCTCCTCGCGGTCGGCCCACCGCTGCTCCGCCGTGGTCAGCTGGGCGAGCGTCGGCATGGAGGCCGCGTCCGGCGGCTCGGCGGCCGGCCGGTCGACCCAGCCCTTGTCGGAGGACCAGCGCAGGGTGGCGGAGGCGGGCTGCTGGGGCGGGTGCGGACCGGGGCCGCGCAGTGCGGCCAGGTCCTTGGGGGTGGGTACGCCCTTGGCCGTGGACGCCCGCTCGGCGGTGCCGTTGGGCCCGGCGGCGGCCGGGTGCCGCGGCTCCTGGACGGTCCGCTCGGCCGTCGCGCCGAGCGCGGACTCCGGCAGCGGGGCGGAGAGGATCGCGGCGATCTCGGGCCGCGGCACGGGCGGCGGGGCGCACACCCCCGTGTGCTCCTTGGCCCGTACGGCCCGGGTGATCCACGCCCGGTCCAGCACCCGGCGCTCGTCGGCCTCGGCGACCAGGTCCTCGGACTGGTTGTAGTCGCCGTCGGCGGCCTGCACGGCCCACAGGTGGACGGCGACGCCGTGTTCCTTGGCGGCCATCATGCCGGGCAGCAGGTCGCCGTCCCCGGTGACCAGGACGATGTCGGAACAGGCGCGGTTGCGGGCCAGTTCGGTCAGCTCGGCGTGCATCGCGGCGTCGACGCCCTTCTGCGCCCAGCGGCCGTCGCTGCGGGTCAGCGCCCCCAGCCGGACGGTGACCCGGGGCATCACGCGCAGCCTGCGGTGCTCGGGCTGCGGGACGCGGTCGGGGGCGCCGTCGAACCAGTAGATGCGCAGCAGCGGCTGACGCGTCTCGGACTCGGCGCGCTCCCGCAGCCCCTGGATGAGGGCCGCGTGGTCGACGGTGATGCGGGACCGCGAGGGCTCCCCGGCGAGGAGACTGGCGGCGGCCCCCAGCAGATACCCGGCGTCCACCAGGACGATGCAGCGGTCCACGCGGTCCACCCTCTTTCCGGGAGGTTTGCTTCGGGCTTGCTTCGAGTCTGCCCGACCACGCCGGGGTTAACGGCCCGAACTCGATCTTCGGCGTGGCGTTTCCACACTTCCTCCCCGATCACCCCGGTCACACACGGTAATTGTCCAACATGCGCCCGTTATCCGGCCATGTGAATCTGGTCCCGGCCCTGGCCCCTAGTCCCCCACAGGAGGCACCACCATGGCCAAGAACAAGAACCGTGACCGTAAGCAGCCGCAGGCCCAACGCGCCCAGCGGGCGGCACAACCGTCCACGATGGAGACGCCGGACGAGCAGCGCACCACACAGGTCGTGCCCGGCGAGGTCGGCCAGGGCAAGGGCCGACAGAAGCGCTTCGGCCACAACTGACATCCGCACGGCGGGCCGTCGCGGCCCGGGCACATGAAGAGGGGCGCACCCACCGCGGGGTGCGCCCCTCACGCGCGTCGACCGGACGCCGCTAGCCCGCCAGGCAGGACGGTCCGAGGAGGACCTTCAGATCGCCGAACAGGGCCGGATCCGGCTTCACCCGGTGCCGGTCCAGGCGCAGCACCGTCGTCTTCGTCGGCCCCTGGAGCTTGATCCGCACCTCGCTGTCGCCCTTGTGGTGGGTGAGGATCTCACCGAGCCGGCTGACCATCGGCGGGGTCACGCGGGTGGCCGGGATGGTGAGCACCACGGGCGCGTTGGTGCCGGCGTTGGACAGGTCGGGGACCATCAGCTCCATCGCGACCAGCCGCGGCACGTCCTCCCGCTTGTCGAGCCGGCCCTTGACGAACACCACGGCGTCCTCGACGAGTTGCGTCGAGACGAGCTGGTACGTCGCCGGGAAGAACATGCACTCGATGGAGCCCGCGAGGTCCTCCACGGTGGCGATCGCCCAGGCGTTGCCCTGCTTGGTCATCTTGCGCTGCAGGCCCGAGATGATGCCGCCGATGGTGACCACCGCGCCGTCGCCGAAGTCACCGCCGGTGAGCTGGGAGATGCCCGCGTCGGCCTTGTCGGACAGCACGTGCTCCAGGCCGAACAACGGGTGGTCGGAGACGTAGAGCCCGAGCATCTCGCGCTCCTGGGCGAGCAGGTACGTCTTGTCCCACTCGTCGTCGGTGAAGGTGACGTCGAGGCCGAAGCCGGGCTCGCTGGTCTCCTCCTCCCCCATGCCGCCGAAGAGGTCGAACTGTCCCTCGGCCTCCTTGCGCTTGACCGCGACCACGTTGTCGATCATCGGCTCGTACTGCGCGGTGAGGCCCTTGCGGGTGTGCCCCAGGGTGTCGAAGGCGCCGGCCTTGATCAGCGACTCCGTGGTGCGCTTGTTGCAGGCGACCGCGTCGACCTTGTCGAGGTAGTCGGGGAAGGAGGCGTACTTCCCCTTGGCCTTGCGGCTCTTGATGATCGACTCGACCACGTTCGTACCGACGTTCCGCACGGCCTCCAGGCCGAAGAGGATCACGTCGTCGCCCTGGGCGGCGAAGTTGTGCACCGACTCGTTGACGTTCGGCGGGAGCACCTTGATGCCCATGCGGCGGCACTCGTTGAGGTAGATCGCCGACTTGTCCTTGTCGTCCTTCACCGAGGTGAGCAGCGCGGCCATGTACTCGGCGGGGTGGTTCGCCTTGAGGTAGGCGGTCCAGTACGACACCAGTCCGTACGCGGCGGAGTGCGCCTTGTTGAAGGCGTAGCCGGCGAACGGCACCAGCACGTCCCAGAGGGCCTGGATGGCCTCGTCGCTGTAGCCGTTCTTGCGGGCGCCGGACTGGAAGATGGTGAAGTTCTTCGCCAGTTCCTCGGGCTTCTTCTTGCCCATCACGCGGCGGAGGATGTCGGCCTCGCCGAGCGAGTAGCCGGCGATGATCTGGGCGGCCTTCTGCACCTGCTCCTGGTAGACGATCAGGCCGTAGGTGACGTCCAGGACCTCCTTGAGCGGCTCCTCCAGCTCGGGGTGGATGGGCGTGATGTCCTGCTGGCCGTTCTTGCGCAGGGCGTAGTTGGTGTGCGAGTTCATGCCCATCGGGCCCGGCCGGTACAGGGCCGACACGGCGGAGATGTCCTCGAAGTTGTCCGGCTTCATCAGCCGGAGCAGGGAGCGCATCGGGCCGCCGTCGAACTGGAACACGCCGAGCGTGTCGCCGCGCTGGAGCAGCTCGAAGGTCGTGGGGTCGTCCAGGGGCAGCGACAGCAGGTCGATGTCGATGCCCTTGTTGGCCTTCACCATCTTGACGGCGTCGTCCATGATGGTCAGGTTGCGCAGGCCCAGGAAGTCCATCTTCAGCAGGCCGAGCGACTCGCAGCTCGGGTAGTCCCACTGCGTGATGGTCACGCCGTCGGTGTGCCTGACCCAGACGGGCACGTGGTCGGTGATGGTCTCGCTGGACATGATCACGCCGGCGGCGTGCACGCCCATCTGCCGGACCAGGCCCTCGACGCCCTTGGCGGTGTCGATGACCTTCTTCACGTCCGGCTCGTTCTCGTACATCCCGCGGATCTCGCCGGCCTCGGAGTACCGGGGGTGGCTCGGGTCCGTGATGCCGGAGAGCGGGATGCCCTTGCCCAGGACGTCGGCCGGCATCGCCTTGGTGAGCCGGTCGCCCATCGCGTACGGGTAGCCCAGCACGCGCGCGGAGTCCTTGATGGCGTTCTTGGCCTTGATGGTGCCGTAGGTGCCGATCATGGCGACCTTGTCGGCGCCGTACTTCTCCGTCACGTACCGGATCACCTCGACGCGCCGGCGCTCGTCGAAGTCGATGTCGACGTCGGGCATCGAGATGCGCTCGGGGTTGAGGAACCGCTCGAAGATCAGGCCGTGCGGGATCGGGTCGAGGTCGGTGATGCCGAGGGCGTAGGCGACGATCGAGCCGGCCGCGGAGCCACGGCCGGGGCCGACGGCGATGCCCTGCTTCTTCGCCCACATGATGAAGTCGGCGACGACGAGGAAGTAGCCGGGGAAGCCCATCGAGATGATGGTGTCCATCTCGTACTCGACCTGCTTCATGCGGTCGTCCGGGATGCCGCCCGGGAAGCGGCGCTCCATGCCGCGCATGGTCTCCTCGCGGAACCAGCTGACCTCGGTGTACCCCTCCGGGATGTCGAACTTCGGCATCAGGTCGCGCTTCTCGAACATGCCCGTGGTGTCGACCATCTCGGCGATCAGCCGGGTGTTGGCGCAGCCCTGCTGCCAGGCGTCCGAGGAGTCGATGGCGTACATCTCGTCGGTGGACTTGAGGTAGTAGCCGGTGCCGTCGAACTTGAAGCGGTCGGGGTCGGAGAGGTTCTTGCCGGTCTGGATGCACAGCAGCGCGTCGTGGGCGCCCGCCTCGTGCGCGTACGTGTAGTGCGAGTCGTTGGTGACCAGCGGGGGGATGCCGAGCTTCCTGCCGATCTCCAGCAGGCCGTCGCGGACCCGGTGCTCGATCTCGATGCCGTGGTCCATCAGCTCCAGGAAGTACTTGTCCTTGCCGAAGATGTCCTGGTAGTCGGCGGCGGCCTTGAGGGCCTCGTCGAAGTGGCCGAGGCGCAGCCGGGTCTGCACCTCGCCGGAGGGGCAGCCGGTGGAGGCGACGATGCCCTCGGACCACTTGGCGATGGTCTCCTTGTCCATCCGGGGCCACTTCTGCAGCCAGCCCTCGGCGTACGCGTCGGAGGAGAGCCGGAAGAGGTTGTGCAGACCGGTGCTGTTCACGGCCCACATCGTCTTGTGGGTGTAACCGCCGGAACCGGAGACGTCGTCCCGCTTCTGGTGCGGCTGGCCCCACTGGATCTTGCGCTTGTTGCGCCGGGACTCGGGCGCGACGTACGCCTCGATCCCGATGATCGGGGTGACCCCGGCCTTCTGGGCGGAGTGGAAGAAGTCGTACGCCCCGTGCAGGTTGCCGTGGTCGGACATGGCGATGTGCGTCATGCCCATCTCGTTGCACGCGTTGAACATGTCCTTGAGCCGCGCGGCACCGTCCAGCAGCGAGTACTGGGTGTGGACGTGCAGGTGCGTGAACGGCGGCTTTGACACGGTGCGGCCTCCAAGGAGAACACTCGGCGACGGGCGGGCGGACAGTCCGGGGGACAGCGTCGAAGTCTATGCCCCGGCACTGACACACGGAGCGCATCCCGACGTACCTTCGGGCGGTGGCGCGGGCACTCCCGTGACCCGTCGCACGTTAGGCAGGGGACGGACCAGCCGTCCCGAAAGATCCCGCACCAGGAGGCACAAAGCGATGTCGGTCCCGCAGCTCAACGACGAGCACCGCGGTGAGGAGATCCTCGCCGTCCTCGACACCGCCTTCGGCGAGCTCCTGGCCGCCGACCCGGCCGCGTTCCGGGTGAAGTTCCGGAAGATGGCGGCCTCGGCGTTCGCCTTCTACCGCGGGACGGCGTGCCTCTTCTACCACGATCTGGACGCGGAGAAGCGGGGTGGCCCGTACCTGGACGACCGGACGTCCCGGGTGTGGATCCACGGCGATCTGCACGCGGAGAACTTCGGCACGTACATGGATTCGAACGGCCGCCTGGTCTTCAACGTCAACGACTTCGACGAGGCCTACGTCGGCCCCTTCACCTGGGACCTCAAGCGCTTCGCCGCCTCCGTGGCGCTGATCGGCTACGCGAAGGCGCTCAGCGACGAGCAGATCACCGAGCTGGTCGCCGTCTACGCGACCGCCTACCGGGAGCGGATCCACGCGCTGGCCACCGGCGCGAAGAGCGACGAGGTGCCGCCGTTCACCCTGGACACCGCCCAGGGCCCGCTGCTCGACGCGCTGCGCGACGCCCGCTCGCTGACCCGGTTCGGGCTGCTGGACTCGATGACCGAGATCCGCGACTTCGAGCGCCGCTTCGCCGCCGGCGGCGGCGCGATCGAGCTGGACGCCGCCACCCGCTACAAGGTGCTCGCCGCCTTCGACGGCTATCTGGAGACGCTGCCGGACGCCTCCCTGGCCCGCCCGGACTCC
Source organism: Streptomyces sp. AC558_RSS880 (assembly GCF_019049255.1). GTDB lineage: Bacteria > Actinomycetota > Actinomycetes > Streptomycetales > Streptomycetaceae > Streptomyces. The sequence goes on from NZ_JAGMUJ010000161.1 coordinate 320,843, forward strand.
TACCGCGTGAAGGACGTCGTGGGCCGCCGCGGCATCGGCATCGGCTCCGCCGGGCTGCCGTCGTACAACATCCTCCTGGAGGGTCACAGCGACGCCCTGGAGAACGACGTGGTGATCTACATCAAGCAGGCCCAGACCCCGGCCGTCTCCCGGCACATCCCCGACCAGGCCATCCGGGACTACTTCCAGCACGAGGGGCACCGCACGGTGATCTCCCAGCGCGCCCTCCAGGCGCACGCCGACCCGTGGCTGGGCTGGACCGAGCTGGACGGCGCGGGCCAGCTGGTCGCCGAGGTCTCGCCGTACGCCGTGGACCTGGACTGGAGCGACATCGACGAGCCGGAGGAGATCGCCCAGGTCGTCGCCGACCTCGGCCGGGCCACGGCCACGATGCACGCGGCGGCGGACGACACCTCCGGCGAGTCCCTGGTGCCGTTCTCCACCGAGCGCGCCATCGACGCCGCGATCGCCGCCGACGAGGACTCCCTGGTCCCCCTCCTGGTCGAATTCGCGCACGGCTACGGCGCCCGCGCCCGCGCCGACCACCAGACCTTCCTGGACCTGTTCCGCAACGGCAGGATCCCGGGACTCTGACGATCCGCCCGTCCACAGGGACCCTTTAAGGACCCTTTACCGGAGCACGTGACACACTCTTCACCGCCATGGACATATCCGGAACCCAGCTCAGAGCCGTGCGCGCGGCGCTGTTCACGGCCGTCGTCGTGACGCTCAGCACCGCGTCGCACGTGCTGCTGTCCGGGGTTCCGCTGCCGCTGAACACGGTGGCCGCGATCGCCGCCGCCGTGTTCGGGCTGGCGTACGCCCTGGCGGGGCGGGAGCGTTCCTTCGGGCGGATCGCCGCCCTGCTGATCCCGCTGGAGCTGGCCGCCGACACGGTCTTCACCACCGGCCAGCACGTCTGCTACGGCCGGATGGGCGGACCCGTGGCGGGCCCGCTGCGCTCCGTCGGCTTCGACGTGCTGTGCGGCGACGGCACCAGTGTGGGCGCGCCGCTCGCCCGGACCACCGGGCACGCCGCCGAGGGCGGCGACCGGCTGGCGGCCCTGCTGGCGCAGGCCGACCCGGCGACCGCCTGGGCGCTGCTCGGCGCGCACCTCGGGGTCGGCCTGCTGGCCGCCGCCTGGCTGCGCCGCGGCGAGCGGGCGCTGGCCCAGCTGCTGAGCGCGGTGACGGCCACGACGTTCCGGCCGCTGCTGCTCGCGGTCGCCGCGGTGACCGTGCGCCGGGCCCCGGAGGCCCTCCGTCCGGCCCACCCGGTCCGTCGTACCGCCACGGCCCGGACCCTGCTCCTCGCGCACTCCCTGGGGCGGCGCGGACCGCCGTGCTCCCTCACCTTCGCCTGAGGCGATCCCCGCCCCCGCGAACCCCCCGAGCACCAGCAGTCCCCCTACGTATCCCGCACACGACCGTGTGCGCGTCCCCCGTGGAGACATCACCATGAGCAAGCGGAACAGCCAGGCGGCGAAGTCGGCGGCCCGAGAGCGGCTGCGCGTGGAGCGCGAGCGCCAGGCCAAGAAGGCGAAGGTCAGGCGGCAGCTCATCGTCGCCGCCTCGGTCGTCGGCGTGCTGGCCGCGGCCGGCGGCATCGGCTACGCGGTCGTCCAGGCCAACCAGCCCGACTACTGGGAGACCGCGAAGGACGCCAAGCTCGTCAAGCCGGCCAACACCAGCGGCAAGAACGGCACGACCGTCGTCATCGGCGAGTCCGACGCGAAGAAGACCCTCGAGCTGTACGAGGACCCGCGCTGCCCGGTCTGTGCCTCCTTCGAGCAGACGGTCGGCAAGACCATCGAGAAGGACGTCGCGGACGGCAAGTACAAGATCCGCTTCATAGGCGCCTCGTTCCTCGACCGCAACCTGACCGGCGAGGGCTCCAAGAACGCCCTGAGCGCCCTGGGCGCGGCGCTGAACGTCAGCCCCGAGGCGTTCCTCGCCTACAAGAGCGCGCTCTACTCGGCCGAGTACCACCCCGAGGAGACGGACGACAAGTTCAAGGACGACGCGTACCTGATCAAGATCGCCAACACGGTCGACGCCCTGAAGGGCGACAAGGAGTTCCAGTCGGCCGTGAAGGACGGCACCTACGACAAGTGGGCGCTGGAGATGTCCGACGTGTTCGACAACAGCGAGGCCCGGGGCACGCCGACGCTGATGATGGACGGCAAGAAGCTCACCGGTTCCGACGGCGAGAACGCGCCCATGACGGTGGCCGAGTTCAACACGGCGGTCGACGCGGCCCTCAAGGCCTGAACCCCGGCCGGCTGACGGCGCGCTGAAGAGCGGGCGAACTTTCACCGGTTCGCCCGCTCTCACGTGTACCTGTCAGTAACCTGATCGGCTGTGACCAGTCGACAGAGATCATCCGAGAGCGCCGTTCCCGCCACCGCGGACGCCAACTCCCTCGCGCCGCGCCGTCGTACGGTCGTCAGGGCGGCCGCCGCCACCGCGGTGCTGGCCGGACCGCTCGCCGCCGCCCTGCCCGCGCGCGCCGCGACCGCGCAGGCGCCCGCCTTCCTGCACGGCGTGGCCTCCGGCGACCCGCTGCCGGACGGCATCCTGCTGTGGACCCGGGTGACGCCGGTGCCGGAGGCGATACCCGGCTCCGGGCTCGGCCCGGACACCGAGGTGGGCTGGACCGTCGCCCGGGACAAGGCGTTCACCGACGTCGTCGCGAAGGGTTCGACGCTCGCCACCGCCGCCTCCGACCACACCGTCAAGGCGGACGTCCGCGGCCTGCGGCCGGCCACCGACTACTGGTTCCGCTTCTCCGCCGGCGGCACCGACTCGCCCGTCGCCCGCACCCGCACCGCCCCGGCCGCCGACGCCGCCGTGCCCCACCTGCGCTTCGGCGTGGTCTCCTGCTCCAACTGGGAGGCCGGCCACTTCTCGGCGTACCGCCATCTCGCGGCCCGGTCCGACCTGGACGCCTGGCTGCACCTGGGCGACTACCTCTACGAATACGCCGCCGGTGAGTACGGCACCCGCGGCGGGGCCGTCCGCCCGCACACGCCCGCGCACGAGATCGTCACCCTCGCCGACTACCGCGCCCGGCACGGCCAGTACAAGACCGACCCCGACCTCCAGGCCCTGCACCACAGGGCGCCGGTCGTCGCCATCTGGGACGACCACGAGATCGCCAACGACACCTGGTCGGGCGGCGCCGAGAACCACACCGAGGGCGCGGAGGGCGCCTGGGCGGCCCGTCAGGCCGCCGCCAAGCAGGCCTACTTCGAGTGGATGCCGGTACGGCCCGCGATCGCCGGCACCACCTACCGCCGGCTGCGCTTCGGCAAGCTGGCCGACCTCTCGCTCCTTGACCTGCGCTCCTTCCGTTCCCAGCAGGTCTCCCTCGGCGACGGCGAGGTCGACGACCCGGACCGCACGCTCACCGGGCGCGCCCAACTGGACTGGCTGAAGGCGGGACTGACGGCGTCCGACACCACCTGGCGGCTGGTCGGCACCTCGGTGATGATCTCGCCGTTCTCGGTCGGTTCCCTCCCCGCGAGCCTGCTGAAGCCGCTGGCGAAGCTGCTGGGCCTGCCGCAGGAGGGGCTCGCCCTCAACACCGACCAGTGGGACGGCTACACCGACGACCGCCGCGAACTCCTCGCCCACCTGCGCGCGAACGCGATCCGCAACACGGTCTTCCTCACCGGCGACATCCACATGGCGTGGGCCAACGACGTGCCGGTGAACGCCGGCACCTATCCGCTGTCGGCCTCCGCCGCCACGGAGTTCGTGGTCACCTCGGTCACCTCCGACAACCTCGACGACATCGTGAAGGTCCCCGAGGGCACCGTCTCCGCGCTGGCCTCACCGCTGATCCGGGCCGCCAACCGGCACGTCCACTGGGTCGACACCGACCGCCACGGCTACGGCGTACTGGACGTCACCGCCGAGCGGGCGCAGATGGACTACTACGTGCTGTCGAGCCGTACGGAGGCGGACGCCACGTCCGAGTGGGCCCGCTCCTACCGCACCCGCAGCGGCACACAGAAGGCCGAGCGCACCTACGACCCCGTGTAGGCCACTCCCGGAAGGGCGATTTTCGGCCATCTACGACCGCGGAGCGGGCCGTCCAGGACAGATCGCGTCGTTACGGCGGGTGGTGTGGTCCGTGAGTCGAATCCGGACACACCACCCGCCCGGTGGCCGGATCGATGACATCGAGCTCTCGAACTCCGGACGCCGTAACGTTTCCGCATTCGCCACCTTCCCGATTGCCCCTGTTTGACGGGCGATTGATTGGGCCTGATCGCTCCTCTTGGCGTCTGACCATGTGCACGTAATCTCCCGGCGGTGGCCAGGAAGACCCCCGGCCCCTCTCCCCACCGCATCCGCCAGGCCCGTCCCGGCCACGACGAGCACGCCGCCGAGCCGAACGAGATCAGCGAGGCGCGGGCCCGGGCCATGGACACCGACCTGCGGGCCAGGCTCGACAAGCTGCGCACGGCCGGCCGGAGCACCGCGGCCGCCTCGGCGACCGTCCCGGTCTACTTCCACGTCATCCACGACGGCGAGACCGGCAAGCTCAGCTCCGCGGACATCACCGCCCAGCTGGACGTCCTGAACGCCGCGTACGCCGGCCAGGGCACCGGCAACACCGACTCGGGCTTCCAGTTCACGCCGGCCGGCACCGACTACACCGACAACCCCGCCTGGTACACCGTCGGCTACGGCTCGCCGGAGGAGAAGGCGATGAAGACCGCCCTGCACCAGGGCGGCGCGAACGCGCTCAACTTCCACACCGCCGACATCGGCGACGGCCTCCTCGGCTGGGCCACCTTCCCCAGCGAGGCCGGCACCGCCGACCTGTGAAGGGCGCCTCACGAGGAGGCGCCCCACAAGTTGGGCCATCCAGCCCACGCAGTAGAACTTCGCGTCCACCTGCGACAAGTTGTGTCGAAACCCGATCCACAACTTCGTGACTCCGCCGCCCACTTGCGGCAGCTTCCCGCTCGGCCCACTGAGCCTCGCGGCGGTCAAGCCCTGACCGCTGCTCGAAGGCAGGCCGTCACCCTACCGTCTTCCGCCACGCCCCGCTTTCCGCGAAATCAGCCGAGCGCACGCGGCCCGCAGCACTGGGCGTCCTACCGCGCGGCCGGCTGAACCTACTGAAGGCTGTCGAGGAAGCCGAGCGCCACCCGCCAGGTGGCCTCGGCGGCCTCCTCGTCGTAGTCCGGCAGGTCGGGGTCGGTGTAGAGGTGACCCGCCCCCGCGTACCGGTACACCTCGACGTCGGCACCGGCCCGGCCCATCCGCAGGTACCAGGCGGTGAGCCAGTCGTCGGTCTCGAACGGGTCGGGCTCGGCGACGTGCAGCTGCACCGGCAGCTCGTCCACCGAGGCGTTCTCCGCGATGTCCGAGGTGCCGTGCAGGAGCAGCAGTCCGCGGGCCTTGTCGTCACCGAGGGCCAGCGTCTGGGCGACGGAGGCGCCGAAGGAGAACCCCGCGTACACCAGCCCCCGCTCGGAGTAGGGCGCGGCGGCCAGCACGGCCCGCTTCAGCAGCTCGTCCTTGCCGGTCTCCTCCTTGTACGCCATGCCTTCCTCGGCCGTGTCGAACGTGCGGCCCTCGAAGAGGTCGGGCGTCCACACCTCGTGTCCGGCCGCGCGCAGCCGGTCCGCGGCCCGGCGCACCGCGGGCCGCGGACCGTAGGTCGAGTGAAAGAGCATGATGTTCATGCCGTCCATGGTGCCAGCCCGGTGTGACGACGCCGGATCGCGGCACTACCCGCGATCGCGCGGAAGTCACATGTTCATGCCCGCCCGGGCCGGTTAGGTTCGGGGACATGGATGACGTGCTCCGCCCATTGCTCGTGGTCGGCGGCTCGGTCGTGCTCACACTGCTGCTCGGCTGGGCCACCGACCTCCTGCTGCGCAAGGCCGACGAACGCCACCACGAGACCCCGCTGTGGGGTCTGCTGCGCCGCGGCCGGATCCCCTACCAGCTGCTGCTGTGCGCGGCCCTGCTGAGAGGGTCGTACGACGAGGCGGACCTGCTGCCGGACCACGAGGCCGTCATCGGCCGGACCCTGACCCTGGTGCTGATCGGCTCGGCCGCCTGGCTGGCGATCCGTATCGCGGCCGCGGTCGTCGAGACCACGTACACGCGGTACGCCAGTAACCACCGCGAGCGCGACCCGGCGCGGGTCCGCCGGGTGCGCACCCAGGTGACGCTGATCCGGCGGGTGGTCTCCGCGATCGTCGGTGTGGTGGCGGTGGCCGCGATGCTGCTGACCTTCCCCGCGATGCAGGCGGCCGGGGCCTCGTTGCTGGCCTCGGCCGGCATCCTCGGCATCGTCGCCGGTGTGGCCGCCCAGTCCACGCTGAGCAACATGTTCGCCGGGCTGCAGATCGCCTTCGGCGACATGGTGCGCATCGGGGACACGGTGGTCGTGGACGGCGAGTGGGGCACCGTCGAGGAGATCACGCTGACCTTCCTGACCGTGCGCACCTGGGACGAGCGACGGATCACCATGCCCGTGTCGTACTTCACGTCCAAGCCGTTCGAGAACTGGTCGCGCGACACGCCGCAGATGACCGGCACCGTCTTCTGGCACCTCGACCACTCGGCCCCGCTGGAGGCGATGCGCGGCAAGCTCCGCGACATCCTGCGGGAGTGCCCGGCCTGGGACGGCCGCGCCTACAACCTGAACGTGACGGACAGCACGCCCAGCACGATGGAGGTGCGGGCCCTGGTGACGGCCAAGGACGCGGACGACATCTGGACGGTACGGGTCGAGGTCCGCGAGCAGATGATCCGCTGGCTGGCCGACGCGCACCCGTACGCGCTGCCCCGGGTCAACACGGCCGACGCGGTGCTGCCGCCCCGACTCGACGGCCACCGCTCCCCCGACGGCGTGCCGGCGGCCCGTCGCGCGCACCAGCATCCGAGGGAGCGCTGACCCGCTCTCAGTGGCCGCGTTCGGCGCCGCCGTTGACCTGGACGATCTGGGAGGTGATGTGCGCGGCGCCCGGGGAGGCGAGCCAGTGCAGGGTCGCGGCGACGTCCCCGGGCGTTCCGGCACGCCCGTCCAGGGTCTCCGCGACCAGCCGGGCGCGCAGTTCCTCGTCGATGCCGTCGCCGAAGAAGGCGGTGTCCTCGATGTAGCCGGGGGCGACCACGTTCACGGTGATGCCGTGCGGGCCCAGTCTCCGGGCCAGGTCATGGGCGTACGGGTGCAGCCCGGCCTTGGCCGCCGCGTACGCCACCTGTCCGTGGCCCCGGTAGGCGGCGATGGAACCGAGGAACAGCACGCGCCCGCCGGGTTCGGCGAGCCGGGCCCGCAGGGCCTCGGTGAGCAGGGCGGCGGTCAGCAGGTTGAGCCGGAAGTTGACCGTCCAGGAGCGGGCGACGGCGTCGAGCGGGTCGTCGCCGCCGGACTGGGGCTCGAGGAGCCCGTTGCCCCCGGCGCTGTGGATCAGCACGTCCACCGCGCCGAACTCCCGTCCCACGAAGCCGGCGACCCCCCGCACCGCTGCGGGGTCCGCGAGATCGGCGGCGTACGTCAGCGCGTCCGGCACCTTCGCCCGCTCCAGCACATCCCGACGCCGACCGAGCAGCAGCACCCGGTCCCCGTCGGCGGCGAACACCCGTGCGGTGGCGAGCCCGATCCCGGTACCGCCTCCACTGATCACAACATTCCGGTTCATAACGGCACTTTACGAACGAAAAGCCGCCAAAGGCGTCAAGCTCCTACGGGAAACGCCCACTTCCCGACCAACCGAAACGGGCGGTGCACGGGTGGGAGACCCGCGAAGCGTCAGCGCAGGCTGCGCACATCCAGATGCCGCAGCACCCGGTCCACGACCGCCGGGTCCGCCCCCGACTCACTCCGCGCCGCGATCACCTCGTGTCGCGCCGCGCTCAGCATCTCCCGCTGGATCGCCCGCACCCGCTTCAACCGCCGCGCCCGCTGCCGGTGTGCCTCCCGCCGCTCGTCGTCCGCGAGGTCGGGGCTGATCCGCACCCCGATGTCGAAGGCGCTGCGCAGCATCTGCTCGAACAGCTCCTCCGGCAGTTCCTCGGCCTCCTCGATCTCGCGCAGCCTGCGCTTCGCCGCCCTGGCCGCGCGGACCGCCAGGTCGCGCTCGAACCGCTTCTCCCGCCCGCTGTCGGCCCGCACTCCCAGCCGCCCCACCAGCCACGGCAGACTCAGCCCCTGCACCAGCAGGGTCGCCATGATCACGCCGAACGCGATGAAGACGATCTCGTCCCGGCCGGGGAAGTCACCTCCGGTGTCGGTCTCCAGCGGGATGGCCAGCGCCAGTGCGACGGAGGCCACCCCGCGCATCCCGGACCACCACATCACCACGGTCTCGCGCCAGCTCACCGGGATCTCCTCGGCGGTGTCCCGCGCGGCGTGCAGCCGTTTCGTCAGCCAGGTCGCCGGCAGCAGCCACAGCAGCCGTACCAGGACCACCACACCCACGACCGCCGCCGCCCAGGTCAGCAGTTCGCCCCAGTGACCGGCCGCGGTCCGCACCGCGTTGTGCAGTTCGAGCCCGACCAGCCCGAACGCGACCCCGGTGACGAGGGTGTCGACGATGTCCCAGAAGGTGTGCCCGGCGAGCCGGGTCATGACGTCGTCGGCGTCGGTGGCGTACTCGACGAGGAACAACGCGGTGGTGAGCACGGCGAGCACACCCGAGCCGTGCAGTTCCTCGGCCAGGACGTAGGAGGCGTACGGCACGAGCAGGCTCAGCCCGATCTGCAGGGTCGCGTCCCCGAGCAGATCCATCAGCTTGTTCGCGCCCCAGCCCAGCGCGAGCCCGACCGCCACCGCCACCACGGCCGACAGCACCAGGTCGAGCCCGGCCTCCCAGACCGAGAAGCCACCGCTCACGGCGGCGGCGATCGCCACGTTGTAGAGGACGATGGCCGTGACGTCGTTGAAGAGCCCCTCGCCCTCCAGGATCGACACCAGCCGGCGCGGCAGCCCCAGCTTCCCGGCGACGGCGGTCGCCGCGACCGGGTCGGGCGGCGCGACCAGCGCGCCGAGGGCGAAGGCGGCGGCGAGCGGCAGTCCCGGCACGATCGCGTGGGCGACGACGGCCACGCACAGCATGGTGACGAAGACCAGCGCCACCGCGAGCAGCAGGATCGGTCTGACGTTCGCCGCGAACTGCCGCCAGGAGGTCCGTCGTACGGCGGCGTACAGCAGGGGCGGCAGCAGCAGCGGGAGGATCAGGTCGGGCGGGATGTCGACGTTCGGCACGAACTCCAGCAGCGCCAGCACGGCTCCGAGGACCGTCATCAGCACCGGTGCCGGCAGCCCCAGCCGCTCCCCGACCGGGACGCTCACCACGGCCCCGAGCAGCAGGGCGAACAGCAGGGTCAACTGGTCCACGGTCACGGCTCCGGGCGCATCGACGATCGGCGGGCGGATCTCCACCCTGCCACGCCGACGCCCTCACCAGGCCGTTCGCGGCCCCGGCTACAGGACGCGCCGCATGGCCCGGTGCGGTATCCCCGCGTCCGGGAACTCGGGCCCGTACGCCTCGTAGCCCAGCCGCTCGTAGAAACCGAGGGCGTGCGTCTGCGCGTGCAGGTCGACGGCGGTGAGGCCCCGCGCGCGGGCCGCCTCCTCGATGGCCCGCACCAGCGCCGCCCCGGCCCCGAGGCCCCGCGCCCGGCGCGTCACCGCGAGCCGGCCGAGCGAGCCGACCGCCGGGTCGCCGCCGTTCTTCGCCGCGGCGGCCTCGCCGTGCAGCAGGCGTCCGGTGCCCAGCGGGGTGCCGTCCTCCCCGACCGCCAGCACGTGGACGGCGCCGGCGTCGTAGGCGTCGTACTCGATGTCCTCGGGGACGCCCTGCTCGGCGACGAAGACCTCCTTGCGGACCGCGAAGCACGCCTCGCGGTCGGCGGCCTCCTCCGCCACGCGGACCACGAAGGCGGCGCTCATGCGTAGGTCTCCTCGCGGACCTGGTCCAGCGCCTGCTGCAGGTCGTCCGGGTAGTCGCAGGAGAACTCCACCCACTGTCCGTCGCCGGGGTGCTCGAAGCCGAGGCGTACGGCGTGCAGCCACTGGCGGGTCAGCCGGAGCCGCTTGGCCAGCGTGGGGTCGGCGCCGTAGGTCAGGTCGCCGACGCAGGGGTGCCGGTGGGCGGCCATGTGGACGCGGATCTGGTGGGTGCGGCCGGTCTCCAGCTTGACGTCGAGGAGGGAGGCGGCGCGGAAGGCCTCGATGAGGTCGTAGTGCGTGACGGACGGCTTGCCGTCGGCGGTGACCGCCCACTTGTAGTCGTGCTGCGGGTGACGGCCGATGGGGGCGTCGATGGTGCCGCTGGTGGGGTCGGGGTGGCCCTGGACGAGCGTGTGGTAGCGCTTGTCGACCGTGCGCTCCTTGAACTGGCGCTTCAGCGACGTGTACGCGTACTCCGACTTGGCGACGACCATGAGGCCGGAGGTGCCGACGTCGAGGCGGTGCACGATGCCCTGGCGCTCGGCGGCGCCGGAGGTCGAGATGCGGTACCCGGCGGCGGCGAGGCCACCGATCACGGTCGGGCCGGACCAGCCCGGCGAGGGGTGGGCGGCGACGCCGACGGGCTTGACGATCACGACCACGTCGTCGTCGTCGTGCACGATCTCCATGCCCTCGACCGGCTCGGCGACCACCTGCACCGGCGCGGGCGCCTGCGGCATCTCCACCTCGAGCCAGGCGCCGCCGCTGACCCGCTCGGACTTGCCGACCACCGATCCGTCGACCGTGACCTTCCCCGCTGCGGCGAGCTCGGCCGCCTTGGTGCGGGAGAAGCCGAACATGCGGGAGATGGCGGCGTCGACGCGCTCGCCCTCCAGGCCGTCGGGCACGGGCAGGGTACGGATCTCGGGAATCGTGCTCACCCGTCGAGTATGCCGGACGGGTCCGACAACCCCGTAGGCGCGTTCAGTCCTTGTGGACGGTGCCGTCCGGGTCGAGGCCGCGGAACGACAGCAGCACGATCAGGATGCCGCCGCACACGATCGCCGAGTCCGCCAGGTTGAACACGGCGAAGTGCTTGGGCGCGATGAAGTCGACCACCGCGCCCTCGAAGACGCCCGGCGAGCGGAAGATCCGGTCGGTGAGGTTGCCCAGGGCGCCGCCGAGCAGCAGGCCCAGCGCGATCGCCCACGGCAGGCTGTAGAGCTTGCGGGCGAGGCGGATGATCACCACGATCACGGCTGCCGCGATCACCGTGAAGATCACGGTGAAGGCCTCGCCGAAGCCGAAGGCCGCGCCCGCGTTGCGGATCGCCTCGAACCTCAGCCAGTCCCCGATGATCTCGATGGGCTCGTGGTGCTCCAGCTTGGCGACCACGATCATCTTGCTGATCAGATCGAGGGCGTACGCGAACGCGGCGACGGCGAACAGCACGGCGATCCGCCGCTTGCCGCGGGGCCCTCCGGCCTCCGCCTCCGCCGCCGTCCCCTCGGTGCCGGCCCGCTCCCGCTCCCCCCGGTCCGCGTCCGGGGTGTCCGGCGTACCGATGATGCGCTCCGCCTCTGCCACGTGAGTCCCTCAACCTAGGTACCTGACTAAAGGATGAGGGTACGGCACGCCCCGCGCGGCCGCCGATCAGTACCGTCGCTCCTGCTTCTGCTTGCACTCGACGCACAGGGTGGCCCGGGGAAAGGCCTGCATACGAGCCTTTCCGATGGGATTGCCGCAGTTCTCGCACAGGCCGTAGGTACCGGCGTCGAGCCGCTGGAGGGCGCGCTCGAACTGGCTGAGCATCTCGCGCGCGTTCGCGGCGAGCGCGAGTTCGTGCTCGCGCGTGATGTTCTTGGTGCCGGTGTCGGCGTCGTCGTCGCCCGCGCCGTCGCCGGAGTCCCGCATCAGGCCGGCCAGCGACTGCTCGGAGGAGGCGATCTCCTCGCGCAGCCGCAGCACCTCGGACGTCAGCTCGGCCCGCGCCTCCTGGGCCTCTTCCGGAGTCCAGGGCTCCTCGCCCGGACGTACCGCGAGGTCGCCCGGGCCCGCCGTGCCGATCCGGGCTTTGGGTACGGGGCTCTTCGCCGCCGTGGCCGTGCCAGGAGTCTTCTTCGCACCCACCGTCGTCACTCCCGTCTGCGCCGCGGCATCCACCGCGCCCGCGTCATCGGCCGTGCTGTGCCCGGCCACATCCTCTACGGACCCACTGGCCCCGGCGGCGCCGCTCCCCGAGCGACCCGCCTCCGGGGACCCCGCGGAAACCGCCCCCGGGGCGGCCCCCTTCCCCGGCACCTCACCGGCCACCTTCTCTCGGCCCTTCTTCCCCGCCGCGGACGGCTTCCCCGCCGCGGACGGCTTCCCGGGCGCGGACGCCTTCTCGACGGCCGCTTCCCCGGCCGCCTTCCGCGCGGGTGCCCTCTTCGCCGAGGCGTCCTTCGCCACCGCCTTCCGCCCCGTCGCCTTCCCCGCCGACGTCTTCCCCGCGGGCGGCTTCTTCACCGACGCCTCCTCGACGGGCGCGGCCTCGGCCGCCGCCCCCCGCGCGATGGCCTCGTCGGCGGGTTCCTTCCCGGCCGTGGCCTTCTTGACCGACGCCTTCTTCACGGGTGACGCGGCGGGCAGCCCGGTCGCCACCGTCACTCCGTCGTGAGCCGTGCGCGCCGCCGCCTCCTCGGCGGCGCCCGCCGCCTTCTTCGCCCTCTTCCTCGCCGCCGCCTCGGCAGGCGCCCTCTCCCTGGCCCCGCCGCCATGAGCGGGTCCGGGCCTGCCGGACGGTGCCGGCTGCTGTACGGCGGTCTTCTTCGCCACCATGGCCGCGGCCCCTTCACATATTGTGATCTTGCGCGCAAATCGTTATGGGACGATAAATCGACTCGAGTCCCGCGGCAACGGGGCACACCGCCCGATTCCCTCGCCCCGCGGGCGCCGCGCGGCGAACCTGCATGCGTTGTGCCCAGCTCCCCGCCGGGTATGCCGCCGACATGGACGTCCCCGGGATCCGGACGGGCGCACCTCGCCATTCGAGGTACGCCGGGTCGTACGGCGAGCGGAAATCCGGTCGGCCGCCGTCCCCTCCGCGCCGTACACTGGGCGGAGCGAAAAGCGTGGATGGGGACGAGTAGCGGCGTACGCAGCCCAGAGCGACCCGGGGACGGTGTGAGCCCGGGGGCGAGCGCGACGTGAAGATCACCCCGGAGCCGCCGGAAGAAACCCCTGTACGGGGCGGTAGAACCGGTATCGCGACCCCAATGAGGGGGCTCACCGGAGCGCACGTCGCACCGGGGGGCCAAGGAGGGTGGTACCGCGGGAGCGCGCCGACGGCGGCGCAGAGATCGACACAGCTCTCGTCCCTCCGGACGGAAGGCAGCAAGTCCGCCGGAGGAAGCCCGCTGATGACAACGCCGACGTACCGCCAGGTACCCGCCCAGGTCGACCTGCCCGCCCTCGAGCACGCGGTGCTCGACTTCTGGCGCGAGCAGAAGATCTTCGCCAAGAGCCTGGAGCAGTCCGAGGGACGCCCCGAATGGGTGTTCTACGAGGGTCCGCCCACCGCCAACGGCATGCCCGGCGCCCACCACATCGAGGCCCGCGTCTTCAAGGACGTCTTCCCCCGCTTCCGCACCATGCGCGGCTACCACGTGGCCCGCAAGGCCGGCTGGGACTGCCACGGCCTCCCGGTGGAGCTGGCCGTCGAGAAGGAGCTCGGCTTCTCCGGCAAGCAGGACATCGAGGCGTACGGCATCGCCGAGTTCAACGCCAAGTGCCGCGAGTCGGTGACCCGCCACACCGACGCCTTCACCGAGCTGACGACCCGCATGGGCTACTGGGTCGACCTCGACGACGCCTACCGCACCATGGACCCGGAGTACGTCGAGTCCGTCTGGTGGTCGCTGAAGGAGATCTTCGGCAAGGGCCTGCTGGTCCAGGACCACCGCGTCGCCCCCTGGTGCCCCCGCTGCGGCACCGGCCTGTCCGACCACGAGCTGGCACAGGGCTACGAGACGGTCGTCGACCCGTCCGTCTACGTCCGCTTCCCGCTCACCTCAGGACCGCTGGCCGGCGAGGCGGCGCTGGTGGTGTGGACGACCACGCCGTGGACCCTGGTGTCCAACACGGCGGTCGCCGCCCACCCCGAGGTCACCTACGTCGTCGCCACGAACGGCGAGGAGAAGCTCGTCGTCGCCGAACCGCTGCTCGCCAAGGCCCTCGGCGAGGGCTGGGAAGCCACCGGCCGGTCCTTCACCGGCGCCGAGATGGAGCGCTGGACGTACCGGCGCCCCTTCGAGCTGGTGGAGTTCCCCGAGCCCGCCCACTACGTGGTGAACGCCGAGTACGTCACCACCGAGGACGGTACGGGTCTGGTCCACCAGTCCCCCGCCTTCGGTGAGGACGACCTCAAGGTCTGCCGCTCCTACGGCCTGCCGGTGGTCAACCCGGTCCGCCCCGACGGCACCTTCGAGGAGGACGTCCCCCTGGTCGGCGGCGTCTTCTTCAAGAAGGCCGACGAGAAGCTCACCGCGGACCTCGACGAGCGCGGCCTGCTCTTCAAGCACATCCCGTACGAGCACAGCTACCCGCACTGCTGGCGCTGCCACACCGCCCTGCTCTACTACGCGCAGCCGTCCTGGTACATCCGCACCACGGCCGTCAAGGACCGCCTGCTCCAGGAGAACGAGAAGACCAACTGGTTCCCGGACTCCGTCAAGCACGGCCGGTTCGGCGACTGGCTGAACAACAACATCGACTGGGCGCTGTCCCGCAACCGCTACTGGGGCACCCCGCTGCCGATCTGGCGCTGCGAGGACGACCACCTCACGGTCGTCGGCTCCCGCGCGGAGCTGACCGAGCTGACCGGCACCGACCAGTCCGGGCTCGACCCGCACCGCCCCTACATCGACGAGGTCACCTTCGGCTGCCGCCACGACGGCTGCGGGAAGACGGCCACGCGCGTGCCGGAGGTCATCGACGCCTGGTACGACTCGGGCTCGATGCCGTTCGCGCAGTGGGGCTACCCGTACAAGAACAAGGAGCTGTTCGAGAGCCGGTACCCGGCGCAGTTCATCTCCGAGGCCATCGACCAGACCCGCGGCTGGTTCTACACGCTGATGGCGGTCGGCACCCTGGTCTTCGACAAGTCGTCGTACGAGAACGTCGTCTGCCTCGGTCACATCCTCGCCGAGGACGGCCGCAAGATGTCCAAGCACCTGGGCAACATCCTGCAGCCGATCCCGCTGATGGACCAGCACGGCGCCGACGCGGTCCGCTGGTTCATGGCGGCCGGCGGTTCCCCGTGGGCGGCCCGCCGGGTGGGCCACGGCACCATCCAGGAGGTCGTCCGCAAGACGCTGCTGACGTACTGGAACACGGTCGCCTTCCAGGCCCTGTACGCCCGTACGTCGAACTGGGCGCCGAGTGAGGCCGACCCGGCCCCGGCCGACCGCCCGGTCCTGGACCGCTGGCTGCTCTCCGAACTGCACGCGCTCACCGACCAAGTGACCCAGGCGCTGGAGGGCTACGACACCCAGCGCGCCGGCAAGCTGCTGTCCGCGTTCGTCGACGACCTGTCGAACTGGTACGTCCGCCGCTCCCGGCGCCGCTTCTGGCAGGGCGACAAGGCCGCGCTGCGCACGCTGCACGAGGTCGTCGAGACCGTGACGAAGCTCATGGCGCCGCTGACCCCGTTCATCACCGAGCGGGTCTGGCAGGACCTGATCGTCCCGGTCACCCCGGGCGCCCCGGAGTCGGTGCACCTGTCCTCGTGGCCGGAGGCGGACCTGTCCGCGATCGACCCGGAGCTGTCGAAGCAGATGGTGCTGGTGCGGCGGCTCGTGGAGCTGGGCCGGGCCACGCGCGCGGAGTCCGGCGTGAAGACCCGCCAGCCGCTGAAGCGCGCGCTGATCGCGGCGGGCGGCTTCGCGGCCCTCGACCCGGAGCTGCACACGCAGATCACCGAGGAGCTGAACGTCGAGTCCCTGGCGTCCCTGTCCGAGGTGGGCGGCTCGCTGGTGGACACCACGGCGAAGGCCAACTTCCGCGCGCTGGGCAAGCGGTTCGGCAAGCGGGTCCAGGATGTCGCCAAGGCCGTCGCGAACGCGGACGCGGCGGCGCTGTCCCTGGCGCTGCGCGAGGGCACGGCCTCGGTGGAGGTCGACGGTGAGACGATCACCCTCGCCCCGGACGAGGTGATCATCACGGAGACCCCGCGCGAGGGCTGGTCCGTGGCGTCCGACGCCGGTGCCACGGTCGCCCTGGACCTGGAGATCACGGAGGAGCTGCGCCGCGCGGGCCTGGCCCGGGACGCCATCCGCCTGATCCAGGAGGCCCGCAAGAACAGCGGCCTGGACGTGGCCGACCGGATCGCCCTGCGCTGGACGGCCACGGAGCCCGCGACGGTCGCCGCGCTGACCGATCACTCCGCCCTGATCGCGGACGAGGTCCTCGCCACGGACTTCGCCCAGGGCACGGCGGACGACACGTACGGGGACGCCTTCACGGACGAGGGCCTGTCGCTGACGTTCCGCCTGCGGAAGGCGTAAGGCTCCCGGTGAGCCCCGCGCCCCCAGGGGCGCGGGGCCGTGTCGGTACGCGCCTCTGCCGCCGCGCGGGCGCGGCCGGCCACGCACCACCCGCGGACGCCGGACGGCATGCCCCTACGGACGGGAAGGCACGACGCGACGCCGAAGGCCCGGCCCACCAAAAAATCTTGGTGGGCCGGGCCTTCGGCGTTGCGTGCGTCGGACACCACAGGCAAGCCCGAACAAACACCACAAACCCCGTGCACACACGTGGCACAAGGGCGGGCCCCGGGTTCGTGAACCCGGGGCCCGCCCTGAACGCTGCCGACTGCTACGCCGTACTCATGGCCGAAGGGCCGTCAGTTGTCGTCCTCGTCGATCAGGAAGCCGCGCATCGGCGAGGGAGCCTGACCCATCGGCGACGGGCCCTGCGGACGCACCGGCGCCATCGGCTGGGTCATCGCCGGCTGCATCTGCTGCTGACCGCCACCGTAGGACGGACCGCCCTGACCGCCACCCATCGTCTGGTTGCCGCCGTAGGACGGCGCACCGGCACCGGCCGGAGCCATCGAGGGCGCCGGGGACGGCGGCAGCGACGGCGCGGCGCTCGCGGGCTGGCGCGGCGGGGCGAGCGAGTCGTCCGCCTGCGTCTCCAGCTGGCGCAGCTGCGACTCCAGGTAGGACTTCAGCCGCGTGCGGTACTCGCGCTCGAAGCCGCGCAGGTCCTCGACCTTGCGCTCCAGCGTGGCGCGGGCGGACTCCAGGGAGCCCATCGCGACGCGGTGCTTCTCCTGCGCGTCCCGCTCCAGGGCGTCCGCCTTGGCACGGGCGTCCCGCTCGAGGCCCTCGGCACGCGAACGCGCCTCGCCCACGATCTTGTTGGCCTCGGAACGGGCCTCCGCGATCGCCTGGTCGGCGGTCTGCTGGGCCAGCGACAGGACGCGCGCGGCGCTGTCGCCACCGGGGCCACCCTGACCGGGCATCCCGGGGCCACCCTGGCCGGGCATCCCGGGACCGCCCATGGGACCGCCCATCGGGCCACCAGGGCCCATCTGCCCCTGCATCGGGCCCTGCCCCATCGGGCCCTGACCCATCGGGCCGCCCTGGCCCATCGGCCCGGGACCCTGACCCATCGGCCCGGGACCCTGGCCCATGGGGCCGGGACCCTGCGGGCCGCCCTGTCCGCCGGGGCCGGCGGGCAGCTGAGGAGCACCGCTCGGCAGCTGGGGCGGACCACCCATGGGGCCACCCATCTGCTGCTGCGGCGGGCCCGATATGCCGGCGGGCACCGGAGCGCCGGGACCTCGCATGCCCTGCTGGGGCATGCCCTGGGGCGGTCCCTGCTGTTGCTGCTGCTGGTCCTGCGGCTCGGGAGGCTTGCGCATGTTCTGCTGGTTCTGGGCAGCAGCGCGCGTGGCCGCGGCCAGCTTGGCGCGCAGGTCCTCGTTCTCGCGGAGCAGGCGCGTCAGTTCGGCTTCGACCTCGTCGAGGAAGGCATCGACCTCGTCCTCGTCATAGCCTTCTCGGAGGCGGACGGTCGTGAACTGCTTGTTCCGCACGTCCTCGGGGGTCAACGGCATCTCTTCACCTCAACGTAGTCATCGGCAGTCGGCAAGACCGTATCGTCCACAGTCACCTCGCGAGATTGCCCACGATCGAGATCAGGATGTAGACGATGATCATCAGGACGAAGAAGGACAGGTCGAGCGCCACGCCCCCGAGACGCAGCGGCGGGATGACCCGCCGCAGAAGCTTCAGCGGTGGATCGGTGACAGTGTAGGTGGCCTCCAGGACGACCACCATCGCCTTGCCGGGTTGCCACGAGCGGGCGAACTGGAACACGTAATCCATGACCAAACGGAAGATCAGCACGATGAGGAACACCATCAGCGCGATGTAGATCACCTGCGCGAACACGCTCATGGCCTGCTTTTCCCTCTCCCCTGTACCGCTCTTCGTCCGGTCCTGCGTCTCAGCTCTGGTTGAAGAACCCGCCCTCTGCGATGCGGGCCTTGTCCTCCGCCGTGACATCGACGTTAGCAGGCGACAACAGGAACACCTTCTGCGTCACCCGCTCAATGCTGCCGTGAAGACCAAACACCAGACCGGCCGCAAAGTCGACAAGTCGCTTCGCGTCTGTGTCATCCATCTCAGTCAGATTCATGATCACCGGCGTGCCTTCACGGAAGTGTTCCCCGATGGTACGGGCCTCGTTGTAGGTCCGGGGGTGAAGTGTGGTGATCCGGTAAGGCTCTCGTTCCGACACGACCTTGGGCATGATCACCGGTGCGTTCTTCTCCAGGCTCGCGCGTTCTTGTGTGATGGATGCCACGGGCGCGATCCGCGCCGGACGTGGCGATTCCGCGGGGAGCGAAGCGGATCGGGCGATCGGTTCGCGCGGTGCGGGAGGATGGACGACTCGCACCTCTTCGTCCCTTTGGGGCTGGTGTGAAACATGTGCCTGGTGGGACGGTTCGTGCCGCCGGTGGTCCCGCTCGGGCTCCGGATCGAGTTCGGGTTCAAAGTCGTCGTCTGGGTCGAATCCGCGGCCGTCGTACCCATCGTCCTCCACGAGGCCGAGGTAGACCGCCATCTTGCGCATCGCGCCGGCCATGCTCCGAGTCCTCCGCTCTGTGGTGGATCCGCTGACGACCGCCGAGTGCCCGCGATCCACTAGGTCTTTACGTCCGCTGTTCGGCGGAACTGACCATATTTTCTGCTGTGGTCCGACTTCTTGGCGACGTTACCCGAGCCCGGGGCGGACTCCGAGTACCGCACTGCCGACGCGCACATGTGTCGCCCCGGCGGCCACGGCCTGTTCGAGGTCCGCACTCATCCCTGCCGAGACCATGTTCGCAGTCGGATGGGTCCGGCGCAGGTCGGTCGACAAATCCATCAACCGCTCGAAGGCCGCCTGTTCGCGTCCCGCGTACTCCCCGGTGAGCGGGGCGACGGTCATCAGCCCGTCGAGCCGCAGCCCCTCGGACCGCGCGACCAGCTCGGCCAACTCCGCGATGCCGGCGGGTGCCACGCCTCCGCGCTCCCCCCGGCCGCCCTCACCGGCGTCGAACGCCACCTGGAGGAGGCAGCCGACCTCGCGCCCGGCCCGCACGGCCTCCTTGGAGAGGGCCGTCACCAGCCGGGAACGGTCGATGGACTGCACGAAATCGGCGTAACCCACCACAGAACGCACCTTGTTGGTCTGAAGTTGACCGACGAAGTGCCAGGTGAGGGGCAGATCCGCGCATGCGGCCGCCTTGGGGGCGGCGTCCTGGTCCCGGTTCTCGGCGACATGGCGCACCCCGAGTCCGGACAGGATCCGCACGTCGTCCGCGGGGTAGGTCTTGGTGACCACGATCAGGGTCACCTCGTCGCGCCCGCGTCCGGCGGCGGCGCACGCCGCGGCGATCCGCTCTTCCACTCTCGCCAGATTCGCGGCGAGTTCGTCCTTACGGTCCGTCATGTCCCATCAGTCCAGCCACACGTAGCCCGCGAGCCGCCCGGTGGTGCGGTCGCGGCGGTACGAGAAGTGATCGTCCGACTCCAGCGTGCACACGGGCGACCGCTCCCGGTCGCGCACCCCGAGCCGTTCGAGCTGAGCGTGCACGCCCGCGCCCACGTCGACCGCCGGCGTGCCCCAACTCGTGACGGCGTGCGCCGCCGGCTCGACGGCGGCCACCTCGTCGCGCATCGCCTCCGGCACCTCGTAGCACCGGCCGCAGACGGCGGGTCCGGTGCGGGCGACGATCCGCGCGGGGTCGGCGCCGAGCCCGGTCATGGCCCGTACGGCGGCGGGGACGATCCCGGCGATCATGCCGGGCCGGCCCGCGTGGGCCGCGGCCACGACGCCGGCGACCGGGTCGGCGAGCAGCACCGGCACGCAGTCGGCGGTGAGCACCGCGAGGGCGAGTCCGCGCCGCGCGGTGA
The DNA here is from genome assembly GCF_019049255.1 of Streptomyces sp. AC558_RSS880. Classification (GTDB taxonomy): domain Bacteria; phylum Actinomycetota; class Actinomycetes; order Streptomycetales; family Streptomycetaceae; genus Streptomyces. Next base: position 341,222 of record NZ_JAGMUJ010000161.1, read on the forward strand.
CGATCGCGTCGACCTCGGGGACCGGGCGCTCGCCCCAGGGTCCGTCGACCACGACCGCGTCGGCCCCGTGCACCTGGTTCATCCAGACCACCCGGGCCGGATCCACGCCGAGGGACTTGGCGGCCAGTTCGCGGTTGGCGCGTACGGCGCCGGGGTCGTCGCCGACGGCTCCGCCGAGGTTGAGCTCCTCATACGGAGCGGCGCTCACCCCGCCCCACCGGTCGGTGAAGGCGAAGTGCGCGCCGCTCACGCTCTCGCGCCGTCCTATCACTTCAGGAAGTCCGGTACGTCCAGTTCCTCGGCCGCGCTGTCGTAGGTCCGCGACGGCGGGACCGGGGGCTGGACGGCCGGGATGTCGCGCACCGGCTCCGGCGCCGGCGGCTCCGGGTCCTCCTTGGGCGTGACGCTGCCGAGCGAACCGAAGGAGGGACGGCTCTCCGGCTGCCGCGCCGGGGCGGGCTCCTCACGCTTGACCGAGGAGGAGCCGAGGACGTTGTCCCGCTTGGCCGGCGGCTGGCCGCCGTCGAAGCCGGCCGCGATCACGGTGACCCGGACCTCGTCGCCGAGGGCGTCGTCGATCACCGCGCCGAAGATGATGTTGGCCTCGGGGTGGGCGGCCTCGCTGACCAGCTGGGCGGCCTCGTTGATCTCGAACAGGCCGAGGTCGGAACCGCCGGAGATGGAGAGCAGCACGCCGCGGGCGCCGTCGATGGAGGCCTCGAGGAGCGGCGAGGAGATGGCCATCTCGGCGGCGGCCACCGCGCGGTCGTCGCCGCGGGCCGAGCCGATGCCCATGAGGGCCGAGCCCGCCTCGGACATGACCGACTTGACGTCCGCGAAGTCCAGGTTGATCAGACCGGGCGTGGTGATGAGGTCGGTGATGCCCTGGACACCGGAGAGCAGCACCTGGTCCGCCGACTTGAAGGCGTCGAGGACCGACACCTGGCGGTCCGAGATGGACAGCAGCCGGTCGTTCGGGATGACGATGAGGGTGTCGACCTCTTCGCGGAGCTCGGCGATGCCGTCCTCCGCCTGGTTCGCGCGGCGCCGCCCCTCGAAGGTGAACGGGCGCGTGACCACGCCGATGGTGAGGGCCCCCAGCGAGCGGGCGATGTTGGCCACGACGGGCGCGCCGCCGGTACCGGTGCCGCCGCCCTCACCGGCCGTCACGAAGACCATGTCGGCCCCCTTGAGGACCTCCTCGATCTCCTCGCGGTGGTCCTCCGCGGCCTTGCGGCCGACGGCCGGGTTGGCTCCGGCGCCGAGTCCGCGGGTGAGTTCACGGCCGACGTCGAGCTTGACGTCGGCGTCGCTCATCAACAGGGCTTGCGCGTCGGTGTTGATGGCGATGAACTCGACGCCCTTGAGACCGACCTCGATCATCCGGTTGATGGCATTGACACCACCGCCGCCGACACCGATGACTTTGATGACTGCGAGGTAGTTCTGCGGTGCTGCCACGTCGAAGGCCTCTCGCCTCGAGTTACGTGTCGCCCGACCGCTGAAGCACTGATGCCCCCGCGATCCGACGACTGATGCCGAATGGGACGGTCCGTAGCGCCGACCCGAACCCTAACGTTGAAGTTTAGGGTTACCAGTGTGTCCGTTCCCTGGAGTCTTCTGAACAGGACACTAAGTCGACAAGCGGCGCCCGTTCAACGAACACGCCGAACCTCCCGTTTTTCTTTTCACCCTATGTGATCAGCCGTAGCGCTGCCCAACCAGGGTGCTGGCCTGCGCTGATGTGCGTCAACTCCCCGCTGACGCGGGGGCCGTGGGCACGCTGACGTCGAAGTGCCGCGCACCGGGCTCCGCTTTCATCAGTGCGGTGAGAGTACGGCTCTTCTCGGCGCCCTTCTCACTGCTTCCCCAGTCGACCGTACGGCCGTCCGTCAGTTCCAGCGAGATGTCGTCGTAGGAACGGACCTTGACGCTGCGGGTGGCGTGCGCCACGGAGGCCGGAATCGCACCGGCCACCCGCACCGCCTCCCGGGTCAGCCGGTCCTCGCCGAAGCGGCGCAGGCTCGCCGCCGCGGAACCGGTCCGGGAGACGGCCAGTTCCAGCGCGGGCACGCCTTCGGTCGCCTTGGAAACCGTGGCGAACCGGACACCCTCATCGTCCACTTCGATGAACTTCCCGCCTTTGTGGACGAGAAGAACAGCGGTGCGTTCCGTCACTTTCAGGGTGATTTCGTCCGGCCAGGAACGAACCGCTTCGACGGTGTCAATTCGGGGCAACGCGGAGGAAAGTCGCGCCTCGATCGCGCCGGTGTCGACGGAGACCAGCTGTTCCCCGAGGGGGACGTCGGCGGCCTCGCGCACCCGCTCGGGAGTCAGGACACGGGTGCCCGACACCGATACGCGCTCCACGCGCACCAGGTCCGACCCGTACAGCAGCCAGAACGCCCCGCTGCCGAAGAACACCAGGGCAACCGCCGATGCGATGATCCGACGAACCTGCCGCCGTCCGAACCGCCGGGCACGCGGCGGCGGGCCGGACGACTCCCGCTTGCGTTCACCACGCTCGGCGGTGGTCGATCCGGCCATGTCGCCTGCCTTCCGTCATACGCCTCTAGCGGTGCGCACGGGCGGCGATCGCCTCGTACACCATGCCGACGAGCAGGTCGTCGGCGTCCCTGCGGCCGAACTCGGCGGCGGCGCGGGACATCTCGTACAGCCGGTGCGGGTCGGCGAGCACGGGCAGGACGTTCTGCTGCACCCACTCGGGCGTCAGCTCCGCGTCGTCGACCAGCAGTCCGCCGCCGGCCTTGACCACCGGCTGGGCGTTGAGCCGCTGCTCGCCGTTGCCGATGGGCAGCGGTACGTAGGCGGCCGGGAGCCCGACGGCGGAGAGTTCGGCGACGGTCATCGCGCCCGCGCGGCAGAGCATCATGTCGGCCGCGGCGTACGCGAGGTCCATCCGATCCAGGTAACTTACCGGGATGTAGGGGGGCATTCCCGGCATCTGGTGTACCTGCGGCAGTTCGTTCTTCGGGCCGACCGCGTGCAGGATCTGGATCCCGGCCTGCTGGAGCCACGGAGCGACCTGCTGGACGACCTCGTTGAGCCGGCGGGCGCCCTGCGAGCCGCCGGAGACCAGCAGCGTGGGCAGATTGGGGTCGAGGCCGAACGCGGCGCGGGCCTCGGGGCGTACGGCGGCCCGGTCGAGGGTGGAGATGGAGCGGCGCAACGGGATGCCGATGTAGCGGGAGTTGCGCAGCTTGCTGTCGGGCGTGGAGACGGCGACCTGGGCGGCGTACCGGGAGCCGATCTTGTTGGCCAGTCCGGGCCGGGCGTTGGCCTCGTGGATCACGATCGGCACGCCGAGCCGCTTGGCCGCGAGGTAGCCGGGCAGGGCGACGTAGCCGCCGAAGCCGACCACGGCGTCCGCCTTGGTGCGTTCCAGGACCTGCTCGGCCGCCTTGATGGTGCCGCGCAGCCGGCCCGGAACGGTGATCAGCTCGGGGGTGGGCTTGCGCGGCAGCGGTACGGCGGGAATCAGCGCCAGCTCGTACCCGCGCTCGGGTACGAGACGGGTCTCCAGGCCACGCTCCGTGCCCAGGGCCGTGATGCCCACGGTCGGATCCTGCCTGCGCAGGGCGTCCGCGAGGGCGAGCGCGGGCTCGATGTGGCCCGCGGTTCCTCCGCCGGCGAGTACGACATGCACCGAAATTCACCGCTCTCCGGACGAACGCGCCACCGGGGCGCGCCGTCGCATCGTGTTCCATCTCCGGGGCCGCTGTGAACCCCCGCCCCGCTTTCTACCAAAGCGGGGTTGCCGCATGGCAAGCGCCATCCGTGCAGCGGGGTCCTCACGCGCGAAGGCGATCAGCAGCCCGATGGCGAACATGGTCGGCAGCAGGGCGGATCCTCCGTAGGAGAACAGCGGGAGCGGGACTCCGGCGATCGGCAGCAGACCGAGCACCGCACCGATGTTGATCACGGCCTGGGCCGTGATCCAGGTGGTCACGCCTCCCGCGGCATACCTGACGAAGGGGTCCTCCGTGCGTCCGGCCACGCGGATACCCGCATAGCCTAGAGCCGCGAACAGGGCGAGTACCGACAGCGTCCCCGCCAGGCCCAGTTCCTCACCGGTGACGGCGAAGATGAAGTCCGTGTGCGCTTCGGGGAGTTGGCCCCATTTCTCCACGCTCGCACCGAGTCCGGAACCGAAGATCCCACCGGAGGCGAGGGCATAGATCCCGTGCACGGCCTGCCAGCAGTCGACCGGTCCCGTCCGGGGCTCGGTGGCGCCGAGGCAGGTGAGCCGGGCCATGCGGTTGGGGCTGGTGCGGATGAGGATCGCGCCGAGCAGTGCGGCGATCGACAGCACGCCGACGAACAGCCGGGTCGGCGCCCCCGCCAGCCACAACAGGCCGAAGAGGACCGCTGTCAGGATGATCGCCGTACCCATGTCACCGCCGAGCATGATCAGCCCGAGCAGCATGAAGGCGGCCGGAACGAGCGGCACCAGCATGTGCTTCCACTGGGACAGCAGCCGCTTGTCCTGCTTGCGGGCGAGCAGATCGGCGCCCCACAGCACCAGTGCGAGCTTGCCGAACTCGCTGGGCTGGAGCTGGAAGGAGCCGCCGAGGGCGATCCAGTTCTGGTTGCCGTTGACCGCGACCCCCACCCCCGGCACCTGCACCAGGGCCATCAGGACGACGGCGCCCGCGAGGATCGGGTAGGCCAGGGCGCGGTGCAGCTTCACCGGCATCCGGGAGGCCACCAGCAGCAGTACGCCGCCGATCACGGCGGCCAGCAGCTGCTTGCGGAAGAAGTACGAGCCCGGCAGCGACATCTGCAGCGCCGTGATCTGAGAGGCCGAGTAGACCATCACCAGGCCCAGCACGGTGATCAGCAGACTGCCGCCGAGGATCAGGTAGTACGCGGTCAGCGGCCGGTCCCAGGCCCTGCGCGCCCGGGTGATCAGGGTGCGCAGGGGGTTCTCGCGCGGGGGCCCGGGCACGACGGGTCCGCGTGCCGCCCGCTGCACGGGCGGGCGGCCGGTACGGCTACCGGTCATCCGGGCCTCCGCTGTACGCCGTCGACGGTCCCACGCGTCCCTCCCGAGGTCGCCCGGCGCCAGGCGGCCGGGATCAGGCGCCGAGCTCGCGCACCGCCTGTGCGAACGCGTCACCGCGCTTGTTGTAGTTGGTGAACATGTCCATCGAGGCGCAGGCCGGGGCCAGCAGCACCGTGTCGCCGGGCCGGGCGAGCCGCCGCGCCTCCTGGACGGCCTGGAGCATCGCCCCAGTGTCGGTCCGGTCGAGGTCGACGACGGGTACTTCCGGGGCGTGTCGCGCGAGGGCTTCGCGGATCAGGGCACGGTCCCGGCCGATCAGCACGGCACCGCGCAGCCGCTTCGCCGCACCGGCGACCAACTCGTCGAAGGTGGCGCCCTTGGCGAGCCCGCCGGCGATCCACACGATCGACTCGTAGGCCGCCAACGAGGCTTGCGCGGCGTGCGTGTTGGTCGCCTTGGAATCGTCGACGTACGCGACCCCGTCCACGTCGGCGACGTGCGCGATGCGGTGGGCGTCCGGGGTGAAGGCCCGCAGGCCGTCCCGTACGGCGCCGGCGGGCACCCCGTAGGCCCGTGCGAGGGCCGCGGCGGCCAGGGCGTTGGCGATGTTGTGCGGGGCGGGCGGGTTGACGTCGGAGACCTCGGCGAGCTCCTGGGCGTTCTTCTGCCGGTTCTCGACGAAGGCGCGGTCGACCAGGATGCCCTCCACGACGCCGAGTTGGGAGGGGCCCGGGGTGCCCAGGGTGAAACCGACGGCGCGGCAGCCCTCTTCGACGTCGGCCTCGCGGACCAGGTCCTCGGTGGCCTTGTCGGCCATGTTGTAGACGCAGGCGACGCGGTTGCCCTCGTAGATGCGGCCCTTGTCCCTGGCGTACGCCTCCATGGAGCCGTGCCAGTCGAGGTGGTCCGGGGCGAGGTTGAGCACGGCCGCCGAGTGGGCGCGCAGGGAGGGCGCCCAGTGGAGCTGGTAGCTGGACAGCTCCACGGCGAGCACGTCGTACTCCTCCTCGCCGAGCACGGCGTCGAGGAGGGAGACGCCGATGTTGCCGACGGCGGCGGTGCGCAGGCCCGCCGCCCTCAGGATGGAGGCGAGCATCTGGACGGTCGTGGTCTTGCCGTTGGTGCCGGTGACCGCGAGCCAGGGAGCCGCGCCGGGCTTCCTGAGCCGCCAGGCGAGTTCGACGTCGCCCCACACCGGCACCCCGGCCTCGTCCGCCGCCGCGAACAGCGGCTTGTCCGGCTTCCAGCCGGGGGCCGTGACGATCAGCTCGGTGCCCTCCGGCAGGGTCGCCCCGTCGCCGAGGCGCACGGTGATGCCGAGCGCCTCCAGTTCGGCGGCCTGCTCGCGGGCGCGCGGGTCGTCCCCGTCGTTGACGACGGTGACCTTCGCGCCGAGCCCGTGCAGCACCTTGGCCGCCGGGACGCCGGAGACGCCGAGTCCGGCGACGGTGACGTTCTTCCCCTGCCAGTCGGTCACTTGTCCGCTGCCCATCCCGCGTAGAAGAGGCCCAGTCCGACGATCACACAGATGCCCTGGATGATCCAGAAGCGGACCACCACGAGGACTTCGGACCAGCCCTTGAGTTCGAAGTGATGCTGGAGTGGCGCCATCCGGAAGACCCGCTTCCCGGTGAGCTTGAACGAGCCGACCTGGATGACCACCGACATGGTGATGAGGACGAACAGACCGCCCAGGATGGCCAGCAGCAGCTCGGTGCGGGAGCAGATCGCGAGACCCGCGAGCACACCGCCGAGCGCCAGCGAACCGGTGTCGCCCATGAAGATCTTGGCCGGCGAGGTGTTCCACCACAGGAAGCCCAGGCAGGAACCCATCAGCGCGGAGGCGACGACCGCGAGGTCCAGCGGGTCGCGCACCTCGTAGCAGGCGCCCGGGTTGGTCAGCGTCTCGCCGTTGGCGCAGGACTCCTGGAACTGCCAGACGCCGATGAAGGTGTAGGCGCCGAAGACGAGCACGGAGGCGCCGGTGGCGAGGCCGTCCAGACCGTCGGTCAGGTTCACGCCGTTCGACATCGCGAGGATCATGAACAGCGCCCAGACGACGAACAGCACCGGGCCGATGGTCCAGCCGAAGTCCGTGATGAACGACAGCTTCGTGGAGGCCGGGGTCTGCCCGCGGGAGTCCGCGAACTGCAGGGACAGCACCGCGAAGGCGATGCCGACGATCAGCTGGCCGGCCATCTTCGCCTTGGCCCGCAGACCCAGCGAGCGCCGCTTGACGATCTTGATGTAGTCGTCCAGGAAGCCGACCAGACCCATGCCGACCATCAGGCCCAGCACCAGCACGCCCGAGTACCTCGGCGACTCGCCGCTGATCACCTTGCTGAGGAAGTACGCGGCGACCGTCGCCAGGATGAAGGCGATACCGCCCATGGTCGGCGTACCGCGCTTGCTGGCGTGCTCGCGCGGGCCGTCGTCACGGATGTACTGCCCGTAGCCCTTGCGCGCGAGCAGTTTGATCAGCAGCGGGGTGCCGATCAGCGTCAGGAAGAGACCAATGACTCCTGCGAACAGGATCTGATTCATCATCGGGCTGCGACCTCACCCTCGGCACCGGTCTCGAGCAGCGCCTGCGCCACGCTCTCGAGCCCGACCGAACGGGACGCCTTCACGAGAACGACGTCTCCCGGGCGCAACTCGCTGCGCAACAGGTCGACCGCCGCCTGTGCGTCGGACACGTGCACCGACTCCTCACCCCACGAACCCTCGTTATATGCGCCCAGTTGCAGCCAGGCGGCTTCCCTGCCCCCGACCGCGACGAGCTTGCTGACGTTGAGCCGGACGGCAAGCCGTCCGACCGCGTCGTGCTCGGCGAGCGCCTCGTCCCCGAGCTCGGCCATCTTGCCGAGCACCGCCCACGTACGGCGTCCCTTGCCCATGGCCGCCAGCGCACGCAGCGCGGCCTTCATGGACTCGGGGTTCGCGTTGTAGGCGTCGTTGACGACCGTCACGCCGTCCGGGCGCTCGGTGACCTCCATCCGCCAGCGGGAGAGGGAGCCCGCTTCGGAGAGCGCGGTGGCGATCTCGTCTGCGGACATGCCCAACTCGTGGGCGACGGCGGCCGCGGCGAGCGCGTTCGACACGTGATGCTCACCGTACAGGCGCATGGTCACATCGGATGCACCGGAGGGTGTGTGAAGCCTGAAGGAAGGCTGTCCGCTGTCCGTGAGTCGCACGTTCTCGGCCCGAACGTCCGCTTCGTCGGACTCTCCGAAAAGGATCACCTTCGCCTTCGTACGGGACGCCATGGCCCGTACGAGGGGGTCGTCCGCGTTGAGGACCGCGGCGCCGCCCTCCTCGGCCGGGGGCAGGGCCTCCACCAACTCGCCCTTGGCCTGGGCGATCTGCTCCCGGCCGCCGAACTCGCCGATGTGGGCGGAGCCGACGTTCAGGACGAGTCCGACCTTCGGGGGCGTCAGTCCGGTGAGGTACCGGATGTGGCCGATTCCGCGCGCTCCCATCTCCAGCACGAGGAACTTCGTCTCCTCGGTGGCGGTGAGCGCGGTGAGCGGCAGCCCGATCTCGTTGTTGAGCGAGCCGGGGGTGAAGACGGTCGGCGCCTTGCGCCGCAGCACCTGGGCGATGAGGTCCTTGGTGCTGGTCTTGCCGGCCGAGCCGGTGAGCGCGACGAGGGTGGTGCCCAGCCGGCCGACGACGTGCCGGGCGAGGGCACCGAGGGCCGCCTGGACGTCCGCCACGACGATCGCGGGGACCCCGACGGGCCGGGAGGCGAGCACGGCGGCCGCGCCCGCCTCGACGACCTGGGCCGCGAAGTCGTGGCCGTCCACGCGCTCGCCGGCGAAGGCGACGAACAGGCTGCCCGGACCCGCCTCCCGCGAGTCCCGGACGACCGGTCCGGTGACCTGGACGGACGGGTCCGGTATGTCGTGCGTCTGCCCGCCGACGACTTCTGCGATCTCGGCGAGGGAGAGGGCGATCACAAGTTCATCCCTGGGTTTTCTTGATGGCTTCCCGGAGCACCTGGCGGTCGTCGAAGGGACGCACCACCCCGGCGATGTCCTGCCCCTGCTCGTGGCCCTTGCCGGCGACCAGCACCGTGTCACCGGGCCGCGCCCGGGCGACGGCGGCGGCGATCGCGGCGGCCCGGTCCTCGAAGACCTGCACCTCACCGCGCTCGTGGGCGGGCACGGAGGCCGCGCCCCGGAGCATGGCGGCGAGGATCGCGAGGGGGTCCTCGGAGCGGGGGTTGTCGGAGGTCAGTACGGCGGTGTCGGCGAGCCGCGCGACGGCGGCGCCCATGGGCTCCCGCTTGGTCTTGTCGCGGTCGCCGCCGCAGCCGAGCACGACGTGCACCCGGCCCTCGGTGACCTTGCGCAGGGCGCGCAGCACCGATTCCACGGCGTCGGTCTTGTGGGCGTAGTCCACCACCGCGAGGTACGGCTGTCCGGCGTCCACGCGCTCCAGCCGGCCCGGCACGCCCGGTACGGCGGCGACGCCGTCGGCGGCGGTCTGCGGGTCGAGTCCGGCGGCGGCGAGCGCGACGATCGCGGCGAGGGTGTTGGCCACGTTGAACGGGCCCGGCAGCGGCGACCGGGCGGCGATCCGCTCGCCCTCGGGGCCGATCACGGTGAACGTCGAGTCCAGGGGGCCGACCTCGACGCCCTCGGCGCGCCAGTCGGCGTCCGGGTGGCCCTCGGCGGAGTAGGTGACGACCGGGACGCCGGCCTCCTTGGCGAGCCGGCGGCCGTACTCGTCGTCGACGTTGACCACGCCGAGCCTGCTGCGCTGCGGTGTGAACAGCTGTGCCTTGGCCCGGAAGTAGTCCTCCATGTCGGAGTGGAACTCCATGTGCTCCGGGCTGAGGTTGGTGAAGACGGCGATGTCGAAGACGCAGCCGTCGACCCGGCCGAGGACCAGGGCGTGGCTGGAGACCTCCATGGCGACCGCGTCGGTGCCGCGCTCGCGCATGACGGCGAACAGGGCCTGGAGGTCGGTGGCCTCGGGGGTGGTGCGCTCGGACTTGATGCGCTCGTCGCCGATGCGCATCTCGACCGTGCCGATGAGCCCCGTGCTGTGGGTGGTTTTCAGGCCACCCTCGACCAGGTAGGCGGTGGTGGTCTTGCCCGAAGTGCCGGTGATGCCGATCTGGAGCAGATCGCGGCCCGGGTGGCCGTAGACGGTGGCCGCCAGCTCGCCCATCCGCGCGCGCGGGTCGTCGACCACCAGCGCCGGCAGTCCGGCCGCGGCGACGCGCTCGGCGCCGGACGGGTCGGTCAGCACGGCGACCGCGCCGAGGCCGGCGGCCTGGGTGACGAAGTCGGCGCCGTGGGCGCGGGCGCCCGGGAGGGCGGCGTACAGGTCGCCGGGGCGGACGGCGCGCGAGTCATGGGTGATGCCCGTGACCTCCGCGGCCCGCTCCGGCGTGGGGGCACCCAGCTGACCGGCGAGTTCCGCGAGGGGTGTGGCGGAGACCTGAACCGGACGGGGCGGTCCCGGATATGTCACGGGGTGGCCCTTCTGGGCGGTTTGGGACTGATCAGCGTGTGGCACGGCGGTGAGCGTACCGGGCGTACCGGCCGGGGGGCCAAAGAGGGGCCCGCGCGCAGCGCGGTCCGACGAGGGCGACGGTGGGTGACGGGTGGGCGAAGGGCGGGAGGCGTTCCGGTTCCCGGGGTCGGGGGTGTTCGTCGTCACGGGGTGGTTCCTGGTGGCTCGGTGCTCGGTACGGGTCAGGGCTTGAAGGTGACCGGGAGGTCGGCGGGGGCGGCGCCGGTCGGCGGCACCTGGAGGGTCTTCAGGGCGAACTCCATGACCTGCTTGTACACGGGTCCGCAGATCTGGCCGCCGAAGTAGCTGCCCTCGGTGGCGTTCTGGATGACGCAGTAGACGGTGATCCTGGGCTTGTCGGCGGGGGCGAAGCCGGCGAAGGACGAGGTGTAGCCGTGGTATTTGCCGGTGGCCGGATCCACGCGGTTCGCCGTACCCGTCTTCCCCGCGACCCGGTAGCCCGGGATGCGCGCCTTGGTGCCGGTGCCCTCCTCGTCGTCGACGACCGACTCCAGCATCCGGGCGAGCGTCTTCGCCGTCTTCTCGCTGACGACCCTGGTCCTCTCGGGCTCCGGGGCGGGGGTGAAGCGTCCGTCGGGGCCCTTGGAGCCGCGTACGAGAGTGGGTTCGACGCGGACGCCGCCGTTGGCGATGGTCGAGTAGACGGACGCGGCCTGCATGGCGTTGATGGAGACGCCCTGGCCGAACGGAATCGTGTACTGCTGCGAGGTGGACCACTCGTCCGGCGGGGCGAGGATGCCCTTGGTCTCGCCGGGGAAGCCGAGCCCGGTGTGGCTGCCCAGGCCGAACTTGCGCAGGTACTCGTAGAGGACCTTGTTGGCCTGGGCCTGGGTCCTGCCGAGCTGGCCGGTGGCGAGGATGGTGCCGATGTTGCTGGACTTGGCGAGGACGCCGTTGAGCGTCAGGTACCAGGTCGGGTGGTCGATGTCGTCCTTGAAGAGGCGGTCGCCGCGGTGCAGCCGGTTGGGCACGACGACGTGCGTTCCGGGGGTGGCGGCGTTCTCCTCGAGGACCGCCGCCATGGAGAGCACCTTGGCGGTGGAGCCGGGTTCGAAGGCGTCCTGGACGGCCGCGTTGCCGAGCGCCTCCGGGTCGGCCTCGGAGAGGTCGCCCGGGTCGAAGCCGGGCGCGTTGGCCATCGCGAGGACCTCGCCGGTGCGGGTGTCCTGGACGATGACGTAGCCGCGGTCGGCCGCGGACTCCTTCACCTGCTCGCTGATGGCGTTCTGCGCGGCCCACTGGATGTCGCGGTCGATGGTGAGCTCGACGTCGCTGCCGGGCACGGCCGGGGTCTCGGTGGAGCCCGCGGTCGGGACGAGACGGCCGCCGGACTGGGCGTAGCGGATCTTGCCGTCCTGGCCGGCGAGCCGCTCGTCGAGCTGGAGCTCGATGCCGCCGCCGCCCTTGCCCTCGGCGTTGACCCAGCCCAGTATTCCGGCGGCCAGCTCGTTGTTGGGGTACACCCGCTTGCTGGTGGGCACGGAGAAGACGCCGGCCAGGACGTTGGCGGTGGAGTCGTCCGTCCCGGCCTTCTTGGCGAGCGCGGTCTTCAGGTCCTTGATCTGCTTCCAGGTCTGCGGGGTCTGGCGGGCTGCCAGTTTGACGTAGCGCAGGGCCTTGTTCTCCGGGCGCAGCTTCCCGACCAGCTCGTCCTGGTCCTGGCCGAGGATCGGGGCGAGGAGGGCGGCGGCCTGCTCGGGGCCGTCGGCGATCTCCAGCTCGTCCGGGGCGAACATCGTGGGGTCGGCCGTGATGTCGTAGGCGTCCTCGGTGGTCGCCAGGGCCACGCCGTGGCGGTCGGTGATCCCGCCGCGCTGGGCCTCCAGCACCTGGCCGACGTAGCGGTTCCGGTCGGCCTTGGCGGCGTAGGTGCTCGCGTCGACGGCCTGCACCTGGAACAGCCGTACGGCGAAGGCGAGCAGGACCAGGGTCAGGGCCACGCCGATCAGGCGCAGCCGGGGGCGCGGGCTGCCCAGCCGGATGGCCTTCGGGGGCGCGGGACGGGGTCCCGCGGGCCTGCGGGCCGGGCGGGCGCCGGGGCCGGGGCGTTGTCCGGCGGACGGGCGGGCGGGCCTGGCGGGGCCGGGCACCCGGCGGCGGGGCGGTTCCCTGTCGGACACTTCCGTCACCTGCCGGGGGTCGATGAGGAGGGCGTGGGCGTGGTGGCCGGCGCCCCGGGCGCGAGGAGCAGGGGGGCGTGGGCGGCGCCGGGTGCGCCCTTGACCTTGCCGTCGGGACCGAGGAAGGCGGGGTCGCCGCCGGGCACCATGCCGAGCTCGCGGGCGCGGCGCTGGAGGGCGTCGGGGGCGGAGTAGGCGTCGATGTCCCGTTGCAGGGCCTGTTCCTCGTCGGTGAGGTTCTTGGTCTCCCGCTGGATGTCGTCGAGCTGGAACGCGCCCTCGCTGAGGGCGGAGTTCAGCACCAGGAGGCCGATCAGACCTCCGCCGAGGAGGACGACGACGAGGAGGACGAAGGGGGTGCGCGCCGCCTGGGCGCGCCCGGTGGGCAGAAGCCGGGCGAGCCGGGCCGCCCTTCCCTTCAGCTCGGGCCTCCCCTTCGGCTCGGGCCACCCCTTCAGTTCGGGTTTCCTACTCACTCACGCTCCCCTGAGTTCGCTTTTCCCACCCGTACGCCCGGCCGCCCGTCACCCGCCTCGTGCGCCGTCCGCGCCTCAACCGACGTCCTCCCGGATCCGCTCGGCGCCGCGCAGCCGCGCGGGGGCCGCGCGGCGGTTCTCGGCGATCTCCTCCTCGGTGGGAAGTTCGGCACCGCGCGTGAGCAGCTTGAGCCGGGGCTGGTACTGCTCGGGGACGACCGGGAGCCCGGGCGGGGCGGTGGTGGCGGCGCCGGCCGCGAACACCTGCTTGACGAGCCGGTCCTCCAGGGAGTGGTACGACAGCACGGCGATCCGTCCGCCGACGTCGAGGGCCTTCACGGCCGCCGGGATCGCCCGCTCCAGCACCGACAGCTCGCCGTTGACCTCGATCCGCAGGGCCTGGAAGGTGCGCTTGGCCGGGTTGCCGCCGGTGCGCTTGGCGGCCTGCGGCAACGCGTCGCGGATCAGCTCGACCAGGCGGGCGCTGTTCGTGAACGGCTCCTTCTCGCGCTCGCGCACGACGGCGGCCACGATGCGCTTGGCCTGCTTCTCCTCGCCGTAGGCGCGCAGGATGCGGACGAGTTCGCCGGCCGGGTAGGTGTTGAGGACCTCGGCGGCGCTGACGCCGGTCGTCTGGTCCATGCGCATGTCGAGGGGGGCGTCCTGGGCGTAGGCGAAGCCGCGGTCGGCCTCGTCGAGCTGCATGGAGGACACCCCGAGGTCGAACAGGACGCCTCGCACACGCGGGACGCCGAGCCGGTCGAGGACGTCGGGGAGCTCGTCGTAGACGGCGTGCACCAGGGTGGCCCGGTCGCCGAAGGGCGCGAGCCGCTCACCGGACAGGCGCAGGGCCTCCTTGTCGCGGTCCAGGGCGACGAGCCGGGCCTCGGGGAACCGCCGGAGCAGGGCTTCGCTGTGGCCGCCGAGCCCGAGCGTGCAGTCGACCACCACCGCTCCCGGCCGCTCCAGGGCGGGCGCCAACAGGTCCAGGCACCGCTGGAGCATCACCGGGACGTGTCGACTCTGGCTCAAGTGGCCCTCTCAAATCCGGCGCGGCGCTCACGCACCGCCGGGTTCCCGCCCTCCCCCGGTGAGGGGCGACCGGCGCCGTCAGACGTCGGCCGGGCGGCGGGAGGAGGCCGAGCCGTACGTGCGCGCCGCGCACGCGGGGAGATTCCCCGGTCGTCGCCGGGGGATCCGGGGAAATCAGTGCAGCGGGCGCTCTCGCCTCCCGCTTCGCGCCACTTTAGTCCACGGTCCCGCCCGGTCAATCAACCGGCCTGCGCGTCGCGGTCCGCGCGGCAGGTCAAGGGGTGGATCGGACACATCACCCGCGGGAGGGGGCTCACACCACCCCTGTGGGTTACCTCACACCAAGACGCGCTGACGTTCTTTGTCGCCTCTCACAACGGGCCCGATGCCCTCGTGACCAGTACCGTCATGGGTATGACGACTTCCACATCGGTTCCCACCGGCCCCCAGAACGCCGCCACCGGCCACGGCACGGTCACCGACCGTCTGGTCGACGCCAACCAGCAGTACGCGGCCGCCTTCACCGACCCCGGGATGGACGCCCGCCCGGTGCTCAACGTCGCCGTGGTGGCCTGCATGGACGCCCGCCTCGACCTGCACGCCGCGCTGGGCCTGTCGCTCGGCGACTGCCACACCATCCGCAACGCGGGCGGCGTCGTCACCGACGACGTGATCCGCTCGCTGACCATCAGCCAGCGGGCACTGGGCACCCGCAGCGTGGTCCTCATCCACCACACCGGCTGCGGTCTGGAGTCCCTCACCGAGGAGTTCCGGCACGACCTGGAGATGGAGGTGGGCCAGCGCCCCAACTGGGCCGTGGAGGCCTTCCGGGACGTCGACCAGGACGTACGGCAGTCGATGCAGCGCGTGCGCACCTCGCCGTTCCTGCTGCACACCGATGACGTGCGCGGCTTCGTCTTCGACGTGAAGACGGGCCTGCTGCGCGAGATCGACCCCGCCTGACCCGGCCGCCCACCCCGGAGGGAACCCGGACTCCGGACGCCGTTCGACGTCGCAAGACCTGACATATCGCTGTCAGTTGTCCACAGGCGAGTGACACGAATCGGTAACGGCGGCAAGAATGCGGGAGTGGTGCCACGCGGAACTTTTCCCGCGTGGTGTCCGTGATTCGGGGTGGGCCGGTCCGCACGGCAAGGCGTCGGCCCGGGACATTTGGGGTCCCCCGCTCCTTTCCGGAGCGCGGGGAAAGGCCGAGGAGGGCCGGGTGACGACCTATGACGATCGAGCGAGCCTCACTGATCTGACCGCCGTGGTGGAGCGCGTGCGGAATTCGGTGGAAGGCGTGATCGAGGGAAAGCCCGAGGTCGTACGGCTCTCGCTGACCGTACTGCTCGCCGAGGGACATCTGCTCATCGAGGATGTCCCGGGAGTCGGCAAGACGATGCTGGCCAAGGCGCTGGCGCGGTCCATCGACTGCTCGGTGCGGCGGATCCAGTTCACTCCGGACCTGCTGCCCTCGGACATCACCGGTGTGTCCATCTGGGACCAGCAGCACCGTGACTTCGAGTTCAAGCCGGGCGCCATCTTCGCGCAGGTGGTGATCGGCGACGAGATCAACCGCGCGTCGCCGAAGACGCAGTCCGCGCTGCTGGAGTCGATGGAGGAGCGCCAGGTCACCATCGACGGCAAGACCTACGAACTGCCCAGCCCGTTCATGGTCGTGGCGACGCAGAACCCGGTCGAGATGGAGGGCACCTACCCGCTGCCGGAGGCCCAGCGCGACCGTTTCATGGCCCGCGTCTCGGTCGGCTACCCGAGCGCGGAGGCCGAGCTGCAGATGCTGGACGTGCACGGCGGCGTCTCCCCGCTGGAGGACCTCCAGCCGGTGGCGCACGCGCACGAGATCCTCAAGCTCATCGAGGCGGTGCGCGACGTCTACGTGGCCGAACCGATCCGCCGGTACGCGGTGGACCTGGTCGCCGCCACCCGCACGCACCCCGATCTCAGACTCGGCGCCTCGCCGCGCGCGACGCTGCACCTGCTGCGCGCGGCGAAGGCGGCGGCGGCCCTCGGCGGCCGGGACTACGCGCTGCCGGACGACGTGCAGGCACTCGCCGTGGCCGTCCTCGCCCACCGGCTGCTGCCCACCGCCCAGGCCCAGCTCAACCGCCGGACCGCCGAACAGGTGGTGCAGGAGATCCTCCAGCGCACCCCGGTGCCCGCGGACCGCCCCCAGGCGTCCGCGAACACCCCGCGGCGGAGCGGCCTCGGCCACGGCGGTCCGGAGTTCGGCCAGCCGCCCCGGAGGCTGTGATGACCACCGCCGGCGCCGTCCACACGGACGGCGACACGGGCGGCCGGAGCGGCGTCAGGACGGCCCTGGCCGGTCTCACCACCCGCGGGCGCTCCTTCCTGGCCGCCGGTGTGGCCGCCGCGATCTGCGCGTATGTGCTGGGGCAGAGCGATCTGCTGCGGGTCGGGCTGCTGCTGGCGGTGCTTCCGCTGGTGTGCGCGGGCGTGCTCTACCGCACCCGCTACCGGGTCGCCGGCAGCCGCCGGCTCTCCCCCGGGCGGGTGCCCGCCGGCTCCGAGGCGCGGGTGCACCTGCGGATGGAGAACGTCTCGCGGCTGCCCACGGGCCTGCTGATGCTCCAGGACCGGGTGCCCTACGTGCTCGGCCCGCGCCCGCGGTTCGTCCTGGACCGGGTGGAGGCGGGCGGGCGCCGCGAGGTGTCCTACCGGGTCCGTTCCGACCTGCGCGGCCGCTATCCGCTGGGCCCGCTGCAGCTGCGGCTGTCCGACCCGTTCGGGATGTGCGAGCTGACCCGGTCCTTCTCCACGTACGACACGCTGACGGTGATCCCGCGCGTGGAGCCGCTGCCGCCGGTGCGGCTGAGCGGCGAGGCGAAGGGGCACGGTGACGGACGGCAGCGCGCGCTGGCGCTGGCCGGCGAGGACGACGTGATCCCGCGCGGCTACCGCCACGGCGACGACCTGCGCCGGGTGCACTGGCGCTCCACCGCCCGCTACGGCGAGCTGATGGTGCGCCGCGAGGAACAGCCGCAGCGCGCCCGGTGCACGGTGCTCCTCGACACCCGGGCCGTCGCCTACGCGGGCGCCGGACCGGACTCGGCGTTCGAGTGGGCGGTGTCCGGTGCGGCCTCCGTGCTGGTGCACATGCTGGAGCGCGGTTTCTCGGTGCGGCTGCTGACCGACACCGGCACCTCGGTGCCGGGCGAGGGTTCCGACGGGTTCGCGGGGGTGAACCAGGAGTCCGCGGACGCGGCCGGGCTGATGATGGACGCCCTCGCCGTGGTGGACCACTCCGACGAGGAGGGCCTGTCCCGCGCCTACGACGTGCTGCGCAGCGGGAACGAGGGGCTGCTGGTCGCCTTCCTCGGCGACCTGGACGAGGAGCAGGCCGCGGTGCTCGCCCGGATGCGGCAGCGCAGCGGAGGCGCACTCGCCTTCCTGCTGGACAGCGGGACCTGGCTGCGGGAACCGACCGATGTGCCCGGTGCGGCGGACCGGCGCGGGGAGTGGCTGCGGATGCTGCGCGAGGCGGGCTGGACGGCGCTGGGCGTGCCACGGGGCGCCTCGCTGGACGAGTTGTGGCGGCAGGCGGACCGGGAGCGTTCGGGCCTGGCCGCGGCGAGTGGCGGGGAGGGACCGTGATCAGCGGACGGGCGAGGCTGACGCTGTGCGCGTGGGCGGCCACACTGGCGGCGGCGTGCGCCCTGCTGCCGCTGGTCGACCCGGCGGCCTGGATCCTCCAGGCGGCGTTCCTGCTGGCGGTGCAGTCGGGCGTGGGCGCGGCGGCCCGGCGGGTACCGCTGGCGCGTCCGCTGACGGTGGCGGCGCAGGTCCTGGTGACGCTGGTGCTGCTGACCCTGGTGTTCGCGCGTGAGCACGCCTTCGCCGGGCTGATACCCGGCCCCGACGCCCTCCGTTTCTTCGCCGAGCTGCTGGAGCAGGGCGGGAACGACGTCAGCCGGTACGCGATCCCGGCGCCGCTGTCCGACGGCATCCGGCTGATGCTGGTCGGCGGCGTGCTGGTGATCGGGCTGCTGGTGGACGCCCTCGCGGTGACCTTCCGCAGCGCGGCCCCTGCCGGGCTGCCGCTGCTCGCCCTGTACTCGGTGGCCGCGGGGCTGGCCGACAACGGCATCGACTGGCTGTGGTTCCTGCTGGCGGCGGCCGGCTATCTGATGCTGCTGCTCGCCGAGGGCCGGGACCGGCTCTCCCAGTGGGGGCGCGTGTTCGGCGGGGCGCCCGGCCCGGGCGGGGACTCGCCCGGCGCCGTCGCACCGGTGCGCACCGGGCGACGGATCGGCGCGGTCGCGCTGGGCATCGCCCTGGTGGTGCCGCTCGGCCTGCCCGCGATGAACGGCGGCCTGCTGGACCCCACCGGTACGGGAGTCGGCTCGGGCACCGGCGGGAACGGCACCGTCTCGGCGGTGAACCTGCTGGTGTCGCTGCAGGACTCGCTGAACAGGGACGACGACCGCCAGGTCATGTCGGTGCGCTCCGAGCTGACGGACGTGTCCGACCTGTATCTGCGGATCGTGTCCCTGGACGACTTCGACGGCACCACGTGGAAGCCGTCGAAGCGGTCCTTCACCACCGTCCCCACCGGCACGTTCCCGACGCCGCCGGGCCTCGGCACCGACATCGAGCGCACGGAGATCGGCACGACGATCTCGACCGCCGACTGGTACGCCCAGGACTGGCTGCCGATGCCGTACCCGCCGAGCGGGGTGAGCATCCGGGGTGACTGGCGCTACGAACCCGTCGACATGACGCTGGTCGGCGACCGCGGGCAGAACACGCGCGGTCTGACGTACGAGGTGCGCAGCCTCCACGTGCGGCCCACGGCGGAACAGCTGGCCAACGCGGCGGAGCCGGTGCCCGCGCTGCAGCGCGAGTACACCGAGCTGCCGGACTCGCTGCCCGCCGTGGTGTCCCGCACCGCCCGCGAGGTCACCGAGGGCGCGGACAGCGCCTACGACCAGGCGGTCAAGCTCCAGGAGTACTTCACGCTGACCGGCGGCTTCGAGTACGACACCGAGGTCGACGTCGGCAGCGACTCGAAGGCGATCGCCCGTTTCCTGCGGGACAGGCAGGGCTTCTGCGTGCACTTCTCGTTCGCGATGGCGTCGATGGCCCGTTCGCTGGGCATACCGGCGCGGGTCGCGGTGGGCTTCGCGCCCGGCACCCCGCAGGCGGACGGCACGGTCTCGATCGGGCTGCGGGACGCGCACGCCTGGCCGGAGCTGTACTTCGAGGGTGCGGGCTGGACCCGGTTCGAGCCGACCCCGGCCCGTGGTTCGACGCCGTCGTACACCGTGCAGGACACCGCGGAGAACACGGTGCCCGATCCCGCCCGGCCCTCACAGACCGCGTCCGCGGAGCCGTCGGCGGAGCCCTCGGAGAGCGAGAGCTGCACGGCGGAGCGGAGGAAGCTCGGGGCGTGCGAGAGCGAGTCGCCGCAGGCGGCCCTGCCCACGGGCGGCGACGGGCCGAAGTGGTACGCGCTGCTGGGATGGGCGCTGGCCGGTCTCGTGGTGCTGGTGCTGCCGCTGTCGCCCATGCTGTGGCGGGCGAGGACCCGGGCGGTGCGGCTGGGCGGACACGGCCGCTCGGAGGCGGAGGCGGTGCCGTACGTCCTGGCCGTCTGGGACGAGCTGACCGACGCGGCGTGGGACTACGGCATCGCGCCGGACGAGTCACTGACCCCGCGCGGGACGGCGGACCGGATCGTGCGGCTGGGCCGGCTCGGCCCGGACGCGGCGGCGTCGGTGCACCGGGTGGCCGATGCGGTGGAACAGGTCCTGTACGCGCCGCGGCCGCGGCCGGTGGTGGGGCTGACGGATGACGTGCGGGGGGCTGTGGCGGGGCTGCGGGCCTCGGCCGGCGGCCGGCGGGTGCGGTTGCGCGCGGTGTTCGCGCCGCGGTCCGCTGTGCGGGTGGTGTGGGTGGTGTCGGCGTGGTGGGCCGGGGTCCGGCAGCGGCTCCTGTCGCTGCGCCCGACCTGGCGCAGGCCGTCGCGACAGCAGGGCTGAGACCCACCGGGCCTCGCGGGGTGGGGCGCTTCCGGCGTCAGCCGCGGGCGGGTCGTGCCTCCCCCCCGTGCCTTGAGGGCCTGGGAGGTGCCCCCAGGGCGGTGGGGGTCTCCCCGCTCGAGCGAAACCGGGAGTGGGGGAGGAGCCGAGAGCGGGGAGGCATCCCTCAAGCGCCGGGCCGCGCGACTCACCCCCGCCCAGCACCCAC
Organism: Streptomyces sp. AC558_RSS880; assembly: GCF_019049255.1. Taxonomy (GTDB): domain Bacteria; phylum Actinomycetota; class Actinomycetes; order Streptomycetales; family Streptomycetaceae; genus Streptomyces. The sequence goes on from NZ_JAGMUJ010000161.1 coordinate 361,654, forward strand.
CCCGGCGGCCCCCACGGCCCGCCACGACTGCCCGCGGCGGACGCCGAAGGGGCGACCACCGTTCGGTGATCGCCCCTGAGCCATGTCTTCGGGTGTGCGCCAAAGGCGCTAGTGGCCGCCCTGCTCGTCGCGACGGCGTTGCCAGCGTTCCTCGATGCGGTCCATCACGGAGCGGCGCGGTCTGCCCTGGCGCGCCGCCTGCGGTGTACCCGTCGCACCGGCGGCCTGCTCCCCCGGCTTGGGCGCCTTGCGCCAGCCGGTCACCGCGAGGACCGCGCAGCCCAGCATCACGAGGAACCCCACGACACTGAGCCAGACCTGCTGGGCGACCATACCGGCCATGAGGAGCGCAATACCCACGAGGAAGCCCGCGACCGCCTGGTAGACCCGTCGCCGGGTGTACGTACGCAGCCCGCTTCCCTCGAGCGCTGTCGCGAACTTGGGATCTTCGGCGTACAGCGCTCGCTCCATTTGCTCGAGCATGCGCTGCTCGTGCTCCGAGAGCGGCACGGAGTCCTCCTCATCGTGCAGTCGCCGGGGCGACCCGGGGGGTCCCTTCAGGATAGGCAGGGAATCGCCCCCGTGAAACCCGCCCCTCTGCGCCAATTGGCCAACCGGTACCAGCCATCACGTCCCGGCCCGCTGAGACTTCTCATTCCCCGGCGGCCGGCCCGTCATGCCGGGCGGTCTCCCTCGATCATACGGCGCCAAGCCGCCATTCGGGGGGCCTGTGGCGCACTCCATGCACGGCGGGGCCACCGGACGCGCCGCTGATCAGCACCGCGTCCCGGCAGCCGCTCAGGCCCCCGAGGTCCCCCGCGTCTCACCGAGCACATGAAGTTGCGTGGCCACGGAGTGGAAGGCGGCGAGCTCGGCCGCCGCGGCCTCCAGCTTCAGCAGCGCGTCCAGGGCTCCAGGCTCGGTGTCGACGAGCACGCCGGGGACGAGGTCGGCGAAGACCCGCACGCCGTGCACGGCGCCGACCCTCAGGCCCGCGCCCTCCACGAGCGCGGTGAGCCGGTCGGCGGTGAAGCGGCGCGGCACGGGGTCGCCGGCGCCCCATCGGCCGTCGGGGTCGTCGAGCGCCTGCTTGGCCTCCGTGAAGTGACCGGCGAGGGCGCGGGCGAGCACGGCGCCGCCGAGGCCCGCGGCGAGCAGGCTGAGGACGCCGTCGGGGCGCAGGGCCGCCACCGCGTTGCGGACGCCTTCGGCGGGGTCGTCGACGTACTCCAGGACGCCGTGGCACAGCACGATGTCGTAGCCGCCGCGCTCGGCCACGTCGAAGAGGCCCCGGGCGTCGCCCTGGACGCCCCGGACCCGGTCGGCGACGTCGGCCTCGGCGGCGCGGCGCTCCAGGGCGAACAGCGCGTCGGGGCTGGGGTCGACGACGGTCACCCGGTGGCCGAGCCGGGCGAGGGGCACCGCGAAGTTGCCGCTGCCGCCGCCGGTGTCGAGGATGTCCAGCGCCTGCCGTCCGGTCGCCTTGACCCGGCGTTCCAGGGCGTCCTGGAGGACCTCCCAGACCACGGCGGTACGGAGGGCGGCTCGGGGCCGCATCGGGTCCGACACGGTAGTTGACTCCTCGGCGCGGCACCGCCTCTTCCTCGGCGGAGCAATCGGGTTCCCTCCCCCGGCGGGCAGGGCTTCAGGCGCTGTCCACCCTATGGCCTGTGCCGTGGTGGCCGGCCACCCGGCCGGGGACCCAGGGGGCGGCGCGAGGTGTTTCGCCCCCGCCGCCCCTTCCCCTCCCGCCCCGGACCTCCTTCGCGCCCACGTGGCGGAGCCGCACCTCTATACGGCCCCGCGCCCCTGGTACGGCAGGACCGGCTGGAGGACCAGCATGCGTTCGACCAGGCGGAGGAACATCGCCACGTCGCGTATCAGGTCGTCGGCGTCCCGGCTGCTCGCCGCGCCCTGGATGCCGGCCTCGGCCCGGGCGCGGCGCCGGGCCCCGGAGGCGAACAGCGCGCTCCACTCGGTGAGCTCGGGCGCGATCTCGGGGAGCACTTCCCAGGCGCTCCGTATTTTGGCCCGGGCCCGGGGCGAGGTCTCGGGCCGGCCGCGGGCGGCGAGCACGGCGGCGGCGGTGCGCAGGGCGGCCAGGTGGGCCGTCGCGTAGCGCTCGTTGGGTGTCTCGAGGGCGGCGGCCTCGTCGAGTCCGGCACGGGCCTGGGCGAGCAGGTCGAGGGCGGCGGGCGGGGCCGTGGCGCGGCGCAGCACGGGGTGGATGTCGCTCGCCGGGCCGTTCAGTGAGGGGGCAGGGCCGGTGGTGCGGCGCCGACGGGCGGCGGCTGCGGACGAGTTGGCCATGACGAACCTCCTGTCGTCTTGGTGACGGCGCCCCTCCTGAGAGGTGCCGTATGTGCACATCGTGAGGTATGGCACTGACAATCCGTTCCGACCTGGGCTTTTGCTTCGCTCGACTGTTCGCGCTAGTTTTTGCACTGACCAGTCAGTTCAAAAACAGGGGGACTTGGTGGACGGTCCGCTCGGACTCGCCGTCACGGCCCGCGGCTTCGGCCTGAAGGGGCCGCGGGGATGGGCGTTCCGCGGGGTCTCGGCCGACGCGGAGCCCGGCTCGCTGATCGCGGTGGAGGGGCCGTCCGGGTCGGGCCGCACCTGCCTGCTGCTCGCCCTCACCGGCCGGATGCGGCCCACGGAGGGCCTGGCCGCCGTCGGCGGGCTGGAACTGCCCAAGCGCATGTCCGCCGTACGCCGCCGCAGCGCGCTCGCGCACGTCGCCGGAGTCACCGATCTCGACCCCGCCCTCACCGTCGGCGAGCACCTGCGGGAACAGGCCCTGCTGCAGCGCCGTTTCGGCGGCTCGCTTCCCCGCCCGCGCCCGTGGCCGCGCCCGCGCGGAGAACGCACCCGTGAGGAGAGGGAGCGCGTCGACGACGCGCTGGCCGTCGCCGGGCTGGACCTCGCGGCCCTGCCCAAGGCCGCGCGGACCGCCGTCCGGGATCTGGAGCGGGTGGAGGCGCTGCGGCTGTCGCTCGCGCTGGCGCTGCTGGGGCGTCCCCGGCTGCTCGGCGTGGACGACACCGACCTGAAACTCCCACCCGCCGGACGGGCCGAGGTGTGGGCCCTGCTGAGGTCCGTCGCCGGGACCGGCACCACCGTGCTGGCGGTGTGCAGCGAGGCACCGCGCGACGCGGTGGTCGTCCGCACGGGAACCGGCGGGCACGACGACGCGAAGGAGGCGGCGGCCGATGCGCTCGCCGGAACTGGCCGCTCTTGAGCTCCGGCGCTTCGGCCGGGGCGCACTGCCGCGCGCGGCCCTGGTCGCCCTGCTGGTGCTGCCCCTGCTGTACGGCGCCCTGTACCTGTGGTCGTTCTGGGACCCGTACGGCCGTCTGGACCGGATCCCGGTGGCGCTGGTGAACGACGACCAGGGGGCGCGCGCCGACGGGAAGCGGATCACCGCGGGCGACGACATCGCCGAGGGGCTGCTCGACAGCGGCACCTTCGACTGGCGGGAGGTGAGCGCGGCCGAGGCCCGGCGGGGCGTCGAGGACGGCACGTACTACCTGTCGCTGACCCTGCCCGCCGACCTCAGCCGCCGTATCGCCTCCGGTGCGGGCGACTCCCCCGAGACCGGCGCCCTCCAGGTGCGCACGAACGACGCCAACAACTACATCGTCGGGCAGATCTCCCGGACGGTCTTCGGCGAGGTGCGCCGGGCCGCGTCCACGAAGACCGCGCGCTCCTTCCTGGACCGGATCTTCGTCTCGTTCTCGGACATCCACGGCGAGACCGTGAAGGCGGCCGAGGGGGCCGACAAGCTGAGCGGCGGCATCGGGAAGGCGGAGAAGGGCTCCGAGGACCTCGCCGACGGCCTGGCGGACGCCCGCAAGGGCAGCGGGAAGCTCTCCAAGGGGCTGAAGGACCTCCACAGGGGCGCCGGTGACCTGGAGGACGGCTCGAAGAAGGTCGCGGACGGCACGCGGAGACTCGCCGACAAGGTGAACGCGGTCGACGCCGAGGTGGGCCCGTTCCTGAAGGACAACGAGAAGACCATCGGCGACACCGCGCGGTTCGTCGCCGACTCGGCCGGAAAGCTCCGCGAGGACCTCGACACCCTCGAGGAGAAGGCGCCGGCCGCCGCGAAGGACACCCGTGCGGCGTCCGACACCATGGACGGCATCCACAAGGCGCGCTGCGAGGACCCCGTCCTGCCCGACGCCGCCTGCCCGGACCTGGAGAAGGCCAGGAACGCGGCGGCCACGGCGGCGGACGTCGCCGCCGACACCGGTGCCCTGGTCACCGGCCACCGCGACGACCTGAAGAAGCTCGACACCCGCCTCGCCGCCCTGGAGAAGCAGGCCCGGGCGCTCGCCGGCCGCGCCCCGCACCTCTCCGAGGACCTCGACGACGCCGTCACCAGGATCAACGCGCTCGACGCCGGGGCCGGCAAGGTCGCCGCCGGCGCGAAGAAGCTGAACAGGGGACTCGGCACCGCCGAGACCGGCGCCGCGGACCTGGACGAGGGCGTCGGCGAGCTGAAGACCGGCGCGGACGACCTGAACGGCGGCCTCTACAAGCTCGTCGACGGCTCCGGCGAACTCGCCGGCGGTCTGCACGACGGTGCCGGGAAGATCCCCGACTACGACGAGCGGGACCGCGACCGGCGCACCGAGGTGATGGCCGACCCGGTCCGGCTCGTCTCCCACGACCTGCACAAGGCGCCCGACTACGGCACCGGCTTCGCCCCGTACTTCATCCCGCTGTCGCTCTGGGTGGGCGCGATGGTGGCGTACATGCTGATCGCGCCGATGAACCGGCGCGCGCTCGCGGCAGGCGCCTCCGCCTGGCGGATCGCGCTGGCGGGCTGGCTGCCGGTGGTGGCGATCGGGGTGCTGCAGACGCTGGCGCTGATGGCGGTGCTGCACTGGGCGCTCGGGCTGCAGATGGCGCGGGCGGCCGGGACGGTGGGCTTCCTGTGCCTGGTGACGGCGTGTTTCGCGGCGATCGTGCAGTGGCTGAACGCGCGCTTCGGCGCGGCCGGCCGGATCCTCGTCCTCGCGCTGCTGATGCTCCAGCTGACCTCGGCGGGCGGCACGTACCCCGTGCAGACCAGCCCCGGCTTCTTCAACGCGCTGCACCCGTTCCTGCCGATGAGCCATGTCGTCGGGGCGCTGCGGCGGCTCATCACGGGCGGCGGCCTCGCACCGGTGTGGCAGGCGTGCGCCGTGCTCGCGGCCTTCACCGCGGGCGCCCTCGCGCTGACCGCGCTGTCGGCCCGCCGCCGCCAGGTGTGGACGATGGACCGCCTTCACCCCGAGCTGAGCCTTTGAACGGGCGCGCCGGGGCTCCTGTGAGAATCAGGGCCATGGAACGCAGCAGCACCACGCCGGGCGGCAGTGCCCGCCGCGAGGCCACCCGGCAGAAGCTCTACGAGGCGGCCGTCACCCTCATCGCCGAACAAGGCTTCTCCGCCACCACCGTGGACGAGATCGCCGAGCGGGCGGGGGTCGCGAAGGGCACGGTCTACTACAACTTCGCGAGCAAGTCGGTCCTCTTCGAGGAGTTGCTGCGGCACGGGGTCGGTCTGCTGACCGCCTCACTGCGGGAGGCGGCCGAACGGACGGCCGCGGAGGGCGTCGGCAGGGTCGACGCCCTGGACGCGATGATCCGCGCGGGGCTCGTCTTCATCGACCGCTACCCGGCCTTCACCCAGCTGTACGTGGCCGAGCTGTGGCGCACCAACCGGGCCTGGCAGTCCACGCTGATGGTGGTGCGGCAGCAGGCCGTGGCGGTGGTCGAGGGCGTGCTGCGCGAGGGGGTGGCGAACGGCGAGTTCAGCGACGAGATCGACGTCCCGCTGACGGCGGCGGCGCTGGTCGGCATGGTGCTGGTGGCGGCGCTGGACTGGAAGTCCTTCCAGCCGGAGCGTTCCCTGGACGACGTGCACTCCGCCCTGTCCCGGCTGTTGCAGGGGCGGGTCAGCGGCCGCCGCTGAATCCCGGACGGACGAAGGCGCCGGCCCGGGGTGGCCGCGTCCCCCGCGGGCCACCGTCGGACCGGCGCCTTCCTTGCTCCCCCGTACGTTCCCCCGTGCGGTCGTCCCCCGGGTTCCCCCGTGCCTCGCTCCCGCCGACGGTTCCGGCGGAAGGAGCGGATCGCGGGCCCGTACCGTTCCGGCGCCCCGTGTCGCCGGTCCGGGGCGGGGCCCCTCTCCGTGGTCTCCACTCTCCCGTTCCCGGGGGCCGGCCCCCATCCGCGCGCGTACTCAACTCGGCGGCTAGGTACGGGTACTCAGGGCCGCGCACGCGCCCCCACGGCCCGGTGCCGCCGACTGGGGCCCGGAGCGGGGGCGCGGGTACTCGGGACGGACTGTCGGTGGCGGCGGATAAAGTCCCTGGCATGGCACGGATTGCGGTGATCGGCGCCGGGATGGGCGCGATGGCGGCCGCCGCCCGGCTGGCCGTCGCGGGCCACCGGGTGGCGGTGTACGAGCGGACGGAGACGTACGGCGGTGCGCTGCGCCGTCTCGAGCGGGACGGGTTCGCCTTCGACACCGGACCCGGACTGCTCCCGCTTCCGGCGGTCTACCGGGATCTGTTCGTGAAGACCGGCAAGGAGCCGCTGGAGGCGTGTGTCGAACTGGTCCAGGCCGACCCGTCGTCGCACCACGTGTTCGCGGACGGTACGCGCGTGTCGCTGGCGGGCGCCTCCCGCGCGGGCGTCGTCTCCGCGCTGGAGGAGAGTCTCGGGGCGGACGCGGCCAGGCGCTGGGGGGACTTCCTGGTGCGGGCCCGGGAGGCCTGGGACCGGTCGCGCCGGCCGCTGCTGGAGGAGCCGCTGTGGCCCAACTGGCGGGTCCTGGCCGAGCGTGAGCCGTATCCGGCGGTCCCCCACAAGAAGTTCCTGCGCACGCGTACGGCGGGCACGCTCGCGGAGGTCGGGGCGTGGGAGCTGCGCGATCCCCGGCTGATCGCGCTGCTGGAGAGCCATGCGCTGGCGTACGGCCTCGATCCCCGCTCCACCCCGGCGAGCGCGGCGGTGCTGCCGTACATGGAGCACGCCTTCGGCATGTGGTACGTACGCGGTGGCATGCGGGAGCTGGCGCGTGCGGTGTACGAGCGGTGCCTGGCCCGCCGGGTGGAGTTCCACTTCGGTGCGGAGGCCGTCGGGGTCCTGGAGAAGGACGGCCGGGCGGCGGGGCTGGAGCTCGCCGGCGGCGCGGTGGCCGAGGCGGACTTCGTGGTCGCCGGGGTGGCTCCCGGGGAGCTGGACCGGCTGGGCAGGGGGACACGGGTGCGCGGTGACGGCGAGGTCCCGGGCCGGCGGGGGACGGCGAGCCGGGTGACGCTGGCGCTGGCGCTGCGGGGCGGGCGCCCGGAGGGGACCCCGCACCGCACGGTCGTGCACACGGAGGACCGGGAGGCCGAACTGGAGTCGCTGTCCGGTGCCCCCGGGGGCCTGCCCCCGCGGCCCACGGTCACGGTGCTGCGGCCGGACGACCCCGCGCTGGTCCCGGACGCCGGCCACGAGGCGGTCACGGTGACGTCGGTGGTGCCCGCCGGGACCGAGGGGGCCTGGGACGCGTACGCCGGGAATCTGATCGCCGTCGCCGAGCGTGCCGTACCCGGCCTGCGCGACCGGTTGCTGTGGCACGAGGTGCGCACCCCGGCCGACATCGCCGGGGAGACCGGCGCGGAGGGCGGCGCGGTGCCGGTGCCGGCGCTGGCCGCGGCGGACGGGCGGCTGCTGCACCCGGCCAACAGCACCGGGCTGGCGGGGCTGTTCACGGCCGGCGGCTGGTCCCACCCCGGCGGCGGGCTCCCGCACGCCGGGATGTCGGGGGCGCTGGTGGCCGGACTGATCGTGGAGGGGCCGGAGTTCCGCGGGTCGCAGTGAACGCGCTCAGTAGCGGTACTGCTCGTCGTACCCGTTGCCGTTGCCGTGCGTCTGTTCGTCGCCCTGGTACGGGTACTGCTGCTCGGGCGGGAGTTCACCGCCGTACGGGTCGTCGGCGCTGCGCTGCTGCGGGACCCACAGGCCGCCGGCCGGGGTCTCGCCGCCGTAGCCCTGCTGGGCGTACGGGTCCTGGCCGTAGCCCTGCTGGGGGTACTGCTGCGGGTCGGCGTAGCCGGTGTCGTACGAGGTGTTCCCGTAGGCCGGGTCGCCGGTGTACGGGTCGGAGTAGGCCGCGTACTGCTGCTGGCCCGTGGTGTCGTAGCCCTGCTGCTGGCCGTAACCGGAGTAGTCGTAGGCGTAGTTCGGGTCGGCGCCCTGGGCGGTCGCCGCGTACTGGTCCTGGGACGGGGCGGCGTACCCGGTGTCGCCGTAGACGCCGTAGGAGCCGGTGTCGTCGGGCATGGGCTGCGGCTCGTAGACGGCGGTGGTCCCGTCGGCCGCCGGCTGGTCGGGGCGGGCGACCGGGGTGAACACGTCGTCGCGGTCGTAGTCGTCGTCCGCGCGGTGGCCGGACCGGTCGCGGTGGCCGTCGTCCTCGTCGCCGTGACCGGCGCCGGACGCCTCCAGGTCGGAGACCTCCAGGGTCGGCTCCTGGCGTCCGCGGTCGCCGCGGCGGCGCTTGGCGGCGGCCAGCACCGGCGCGTTGACCGCCCAGCCGGCCGCGAAGCCGCGGCGGAACGACAGCGTCACATAGGTCTGGCCGACCGCGAAGGCCGCGGCGCCAAGACCGATGACGACCACGGACGGGATCAGCACACCGAGCACGACACCGAGGAAGCCGCCGAAGGCGAGCAGCCGCCAGCGCAGGCGCGCCTTGTACTGCAGCAGCACCTCACCGAGCAACCACAGCGCGACGATGCCGAACGCGATGTAGAGGACCGTCCAGCCCATGTACGCCCCTCTCCCAGTGGTCGCTACTCAGTGTGTCGTATATGAGTGCGACCGGTCTAGGCCCGCGGTGGGTGGTGCAGGCCCAGGTTCTCGTAGATTTCCAGGGTCGCCGTGGAGTTGTTGAGCGTGATGAAGTGCAGTCCGGGCACTCCCTCGGCCAGCAGCCGGGCACAGAACTCCGTGGCGAACTCGATACCGATGGAGCGTACCGCCGCCGGATCGTCCTTCGCTGCGAGGATCCGCTCTTTGAGGGCCTCCGGGAACGCGGCGTTACTGAGCTTTGGCAACCTCTCCAGCATCTTCACGCTGGTCACCGGCATGACCTCGGGAATCACCGGGGTCGCGCAGCCCGCCGCGTGGACTCGGTCACGCAGCCGCAGATAGGACTCGGGCTGGAAGAACATCTGGGTGATCGCGTAGTCGGCGCCGGCCCGGCACTTGTCGACGAAGCGGGCGACGTCGGTGTCCCAGTCGGCCGACCGCGGGTGCATCTCCGGGAAGGCGGCGACACCGACGCAGAAGTCGCCCGACTCCTTGATGAGCCGGACGAGTTCGGCGGCGTAGGTCAGCCCCTGCGGGTGCGGCACCCAGTCGCCCATCGGGTCGCCGGGCGGGTCGCCGCGCACGGCGAGCATGTTGCGGATCCCGGCGTCGGCGTACTGGCCGATGATGTTGCGCAGCTCGGCGACGGAGTGGTCGACCGCGGTGAGGTGGGCGACCGGGGTGAGGGTGGTGTCGGCGACGATCTGCTGGGTCTCCTTGACCGTGCCCGCGCGCGTGGAGCCGCCCGCGCCGTAGGTCACGGAGACGAAGTCCGGGGCGACCGCCTCGACCCTGCGCAGCGCGCTCCACAGGTTCCGCTCACCCTTGGGGGTCTTCGGTGCCGAGAACTCGAACGAGAACGTCGTCTTGCCGGCGGCGAGCATGTCGCGCACGGTGCGTGCGCGATCAGTCCTGGTGGATGCTGTTCCGAGGGCCATACCGGCAGGTTAGCCAGGGGTCGGCGGTCCCCCAACCGGATGCGGAACATTTGTCTGGAATGCCGACTTGTTGTCCATCCCTTGGACAGACCTGAGACGCGCGGGGGTCATCCGGCGTCCACGGGCGCCGCCTGCCGCAGCCGCTTCGCGAACTCGGCCGCCGCCGCGCCCGGGTCGTCCGCCTCGGTGACGGCCCGTACGACGACGACCCGGCGGGCACCGGCGTCCAGCACCTCGTCGAGGTTGCCGAGGTCGATGCCGCCGATGGCGAACCAGGGGCGCTCGGTGCCCAGGGCGGCGGTGTACCGGACCAGACCGAGGCCGGGGGCGTGGCGGCCGGGCTTGGTGGGGGTGGGCCAGCAGGGGCCGGTGCAGAAGTAGTCCACGCCGGGCTGGACGGCCGCCGCGGCGGCCTCGGACTCGGCGTGGGTGGAGCGGCCGATCAGGACGCCGTCGCCGAGGATCGCGCGGGCGGCGGGGACGGGCAGGTCGCCCTGGCCGAGGTGGAGGACGTCGGCGCCGGCGGCGTGGGCGACGTCCGCGCGGTCGTTGACCGCGAGCAGCTTGCCGTGCCGGGCGCAGGCGTCGGCGAGGACCGCCAGGTGCTCCAGCTCCTCGCCGGCCTCCATGCCCTTGTCCCGCAGCTGCACGATGTCGACCCCGCCGGCCAGGACCGCGTCCAGGAACTCCGCGAGATCGCCCTGCCGCCTGCGGGCGTCGGTGCACAGGTAGAGCCGGGCGTCGGCGAGCCGGGCGCGAGCGGTGTCGGTCATACGTGGGTCCCCCCGGAGTGTCGGCGGCGTACGGACCCGGTGGGTCCGGCGTGTCGGCGGCGGGCGCTCACGACGGTCACGGACCGGGGCGGCACACACCGCAACGGACCCTATGCCGCCGCACCGGCGACCGCGAGACACCCCTCACGGATGCCCGCACGCCACGAGACGCCCTCGACCGGTGCGCGAAGCCCGGTCCGGGAGCCGCCCCGCCCCGGCCCGGCCGTGGCGCCGGCGCGGACCGCCCCCACGGCCGGGGCTGACGCCCCGGCCGTTGTCGTTCGAAGGTCCGGTCGGGTGCGGTCAGACCGCGAGCGCCTGGGCCCGGCGCTTCACCTCCGTGCCGCGGTTCTCGCTGAGCGCCTGCGCGGGCGTGCCCGGCAGGGTGGGGTCGGGGGTGAAGAGCCATTCCAGCATCTCTTCGACCGTGAAGCCGTCGTCCCGCAGGAGCGTCAGGGTTCCGGTCAGGCCCTTGACGATCTTGTCCCCGTCGATGAAGGCGGCGGGCACGTGCAGCGCGCGGTTCTCACCCCGGCGCACGGCGATGAGCTGGCCCTCCTTGACCAGCTGCCGGACGCGCGTCACCTCGACGCCGAACATCTCGGCGATGTCGGGGAGAGTGAGCCAGGCGGGGACGAGAGCATCGATCTTTGCGTCAATCTCGGTCACGGGACAAGCCTGCCATCTGCCACTGACAGTCGGAAGTCAGCCCCGCCCACCTGGGCGGACGCGCCGGGCCGGAGTGTCACGCCGTCGCCGACTTCAGGGGCCGCGCCGGGTCCGCCAGCAGCTCCGCGTCCATCGCCGTGCCCGCCTCGATCAGCCTGCGCCCCTGCGCCAGGTCCCGGGGCCGTCCCACCGCGAGCAGCGCGACCAGGCGGGACTCCCGCAGCCAGCAGACGCTCCACGCCGCCTCGGCGGGGTCCCCGCGCCACACCGTCCGGTCGGCGTCCGCGTGGTGCCCCGCGTACTGCACGAAACGTCCGAACTGCTCGGACCAGAAGTACGGCACCGGGTCGTAGACCGCCGGCTCCCGGCCGGTGGGCGCGCCGAGGACGTTCACGGCGACCGTGCGCGGCCCCTGGAGGGCGTTGTCCCAGTGGTGGACCAGCAGACGCTCGCCGTAGCGCCCGGACGGGAAGGACGCGCAGTCGCCGACCGCGTACACGTCCGGCAGGGAGGTCATCAGATGACGGTCGGCGACGACCTCCCCGTGCGTCCCGAGCTCGATCCCGGAGCCCGCCAGCCAGGCGGTGGCGGGCCGGGCCCCGATGCCGACGACCACGGCGCCCGCGGGCAGCCGCGTGCCGTCGTCCAGGACCACGGTGCCGGGCTCGACGCGCTCCACGCGCGCGTGCGTGCGCAGCGTGACGCCGGCCTCCGCGTACCAGGCGGCCATCGGGGCGGCCACCTCGGCGGGCAGCACCCCGGTGAGCGGCCGCTCCTCGGCCTCCACGACGGTGACCGCGCAGCCCGCCTCGCGGGCCGCCGTGGCGAACTCCGCGCCGATCCAGCCGGCGCCGACCACCACGATGTCGTGCTGCCGCGCGAGCACCGGCCGCAGCCGCGCGGCGTCGTCCAGGGTGCGCAGCAGATGCACGCCGGGCACGCCCTCCGCGCCCGGCAGCCGGACCGGTTCCGCGCCGGTGGCGACCACCAGGACGTCGTACGGGACGGGCCCGGCCTCCGTGTCCAGCTCGTGGTCGCCGGGGCGCAGGCCGAGCACCTCGCAGCCGAGCCGCAGTTCGATGCCGGCGTCCTCGAAGTCGACGTCGAAGGCGGAGTCCTCGGCCTTGCCCAGCAGCACCGCCTTGGACAACGGCGGCCTGTCGTACGGCTGGTGGGGTTCCGCACCGATCAGGGTCACGGTGCCGGTGAAACCCTGCTCCCGCAGGGCGAGGGCGGTCTGCACGCCGGCCATGCCCGCGCCCGCCACCACCACTCGCCGCGGCTCCGGCCGTCCCGGTTCCTGCGTCTGCTCGCTCACCCGATCACCTTAGACATCTGACGCGGCGTCATCGGCCGAGCTGCTCCACCACGCTCGTCCCGCTGCCCGGCTGCGACTCCCACTCCCAGCTCTCCTCCAGCCGTACCCGTCCGTCGGGCAGCTCCACGACCGTCGACACGCAGTGCCCCGAGGAGGTGGTGCCGTCCCGCTTCAGCTGCACGTACCGGAAGTCCAGCCGGTCCCCCGCGCGGGTGCCCACCAAGTGCCCGCGCACGACGTCGCCGCCCGCGTACTCGGCCCAGATCTCGCCGCCTTGCTCGTGGTAGACGAAGCGGGTGCGGGTGCCGACCTGGCCGGGAGCCTGGTCGGCCACGGGGGCGAGGACGAGTCCGTCGAGCGATGGTGCCACGCGGAGGCTCCCTTACGAGTGCGTTGCTAGGGTGGCCAACGTACAAGCACTCGCGGGAGCCCGGACGCACCGGGCTGAGAGGGAGGCTGGCGGCCTCCGACCGTACGAACCTGATCCGGGTCATGCCGGCGAAGGGAGGGGCTGGACGCCCATGTCGCCCACGCGCACCTCAGACGTCCTCGTCGTCGGGGGCGGAATCATCGGTCTGGTCACGGCCTGGCGGGCCGCGCAGCGCGGTCTCACCACGGCCGTGGTGGACCCCGAGCCGGGCGGCGGCGCCGCCGAGGTGGCCGCCGGGATGCTGGCCGCCGTCACGGAACTGCACTACGGCGAGGAGACCCTGCTCGGTCTGAACCTCGCCTCCGCGCAGCGCTATCCCGGCTTCGCGGCCGAGCTGACCGAGCTGACCGGCCACGACCTCGGCTACCGCGCGTGCGGCACGCTCGCCGTGGCACTGGACGCCGACGACCGCGCCCACCTGCGGGAACTGCACGCCCTGCAGCAGCGGTCGGGGCTGGACTCGCAGTGGCTGTCCGGGCGGGACTGCCGGCGCCTGGAGCCGATGCTCGCGCCGGGCGTGCGCGGCGGCCTGCGGGTGGACGGCGACCACCAGATCGACCCGCGGCGGCTGGCGGCCGCGCTGGTCACCGCCTGCGAACGCGCGGGCGTGACCGTCCACCGCGCGTGGGCCGAGCGGCTCGTCGTCGCGGGAGACCGCGCGACGGGTGTGGTCACGGCCGACGGCACCGGCCTCGGTGCCGGGCAGGTGGTGCTCGCCGCGGGCAGCCTCAGCGGGCGGCTCGCGGGCGTCCCCGAGGACGTGCTGCCGCCGGTGCGCCCCGTGAAGGGGCAGGTCGTACGGCTGACGATGCCCGCGCGGCACGGACCCTTCCTGAGCCGGACCGTGCGGGCCGTGGTGCGCGGCAGCCACGTCTACCTGGTGCCGCGCGGGAACGGCGAGCTGGTGGTCGGGGCGACCAGCGAGGAGATGGGCTGGGACACGACGGTGACCGCGGGCGGCGTGTACGAGCTGCTGCGCGACGCCCACGAGCTGGTCCCCGGCATCACCGAGCTGCCGCTGACCGAGACCCGGGCCGGACTGCGCCCCGGCTCCCCCGACAACGCTCCGCTGCTCGGCCCGACCGGTCTCGAGGGGCTGCTGCTGGCCACCGGCCACTACCGCAACGGCGTCCTGCTGACGCCGGTCACCGGCGATGTCATGGCGGAGGTCCTGACCACCGGCGTCCTGCCGGAGGTGGCCCGTCCGTTCACCCCACGGCGCTTCGGCGCCGCCGTCCGTACGGAGCAGCCCGCATGAACGTCTCGGTCAACGGGGAGCGCAGGGAGTTCGCGCCCGGCACGGCTCTCGACCTCGTCGTGAAGTCGCTCACCGCGGCGCCCTCGGGGGTGGCCGCCGCCCTCAACGAAACCGTCGTCCCGCGCGCGCAGTGGCCCGCCACGCCCCTCCGTGAGGGTGACCGCGTGGAAGTCCTGACCGCCGTCCAGGGAGGCTGACCATGGCCGACGATCCGTTCCTCCTCGGCGGTACGTCCCTCACGTCCCGCCTGATCATGGGCACCGGCGGGGCGCCGAGCCTCGACGTGCTGGAGCGGGCGCTGGTGGCGTCCGGGACGGAGCTGACGACCGTCGCGATGCGGCGCGTGGACCCCTCGGTGCACGGGTCCGTGCTCTCGGTGCTGGAGAAGCTGGGCATCCGGGTGCTGCCGAACACGGCGGGGTGCTTCACCGCCGGGGAGGCGGTGCTCACCGCGCGTCTCGCGCGGGAGGCGCTCGGCACGGACCTGGTCAAGCTGGAGGTCATCGCCGACGAGCGGACCCTGCTGCCGGACCCGGTCGAGCTGCTGGACGCGGCGGAGACGCTGGTCGACGACGGGTTCACGGTGCTGCCGTACACGAACGACGATCCGGTGCTGGCGCGGAAGCTGGAGGACGTGGGGTGTGCGGCGGTCATGCCGCTGGGGTCGCCGATCGGGTCGGGGCTGGGGATCCGTAACCCGCACAACTTCGAGTTGATCGTGGAGCGGGCGGGGGTGCCGGTGATTCTTGATGCGGGGGCCGGGACCGCGTCCGATGTGGCGTTGGCGATGGAGTTGGGGTGTGCAGGGGTGATGCTGGCGTCCGCCGTCACCCGGGCGCAGGAGCCGGTGGTGATGGCTTCCGCGATGCGGTGTGCGGTGGAGGCGGGGCGGCTCGCTCGGCTGGCGGGGCGGATCCCTCGGCGGTGGTACGCCGAGGCGTCGTCTCCTGCGGAGGGCTTGGCCGTACTGGATCCGGAGCGGCCGGCGTTCTAGCCCGCCGCACTCCGCGGGTAGCTCCGCGTTTCCGCAGGCAGTTCCGCGTTTCCGCGGGCAGTCGTGCCGCCTGGGGGCACCTCCCAGGCCCTTGAGGCACTGGGGGAGGCACGATTGCCCGCAGTTACGCGATACGCACGTCACAGGTCCGCTGCAACGGAGGTCGAAGCGGCGAGGGGTGTCGGTGGGGGCTCGTAGACTCACTGCGTGGACACGACCCTTCAGGACCCTCTGGTCGGGCAGGTGCTCGACGGCCGGTACCGCGTCGAGGCGCGGATCGCGGTCGGCGGGATGGCCACGGTCTACCGGGCCGTGGACACCCGTCTGGACCGCATCCTCGCGCTCAAGGTGATGCACCCCTCCCTCGCGGCCGACGGCTCGTTCGTCGAGCGGTTCATCCGCGAGGCGAAGTCGGTCGCCCGGCTGGCCCACCCGAACGTGGTGCAGGTCTTCGACCAGGGCACCGACGGGGCGTACGTCTACCTGGCGATGGAGTACGTCGCCGGCTGCACCCTGCGCGACGTGCTGCGCGAGCGCGGGGCGCTCCAGCCGCGCGCCGCGCTGGACATCCTGGAGCCGGTGCTGGCCGCGCTCGGCGCCGCGCACCGGGCCGGGTTCGTGCACCGCGACATGAAGCCCGAGAACGTGCTGATCGGGGACGACGGCCGGGTCAAGGTCGCCGACTTCGGGCTGGTCCGCGCCGTGGACTCGGTGACGAACACCACGGGCACCGTGCTGGGCACGGTCTCGTACCTGGCCCCGGAGCAGATCGAGAGCGGCGTCGCCGACCCCCGCGTGGACGTCTACGCCTGCGGCATCCTGCTCCACGAGATGCTGACCGGTGAGAAGCCGCACGACGGCGACTCCCCCGCGATCGTGCTCTACAAGCACCTGCACGACGACGTGCCGGCCCCGTCGGCCGCCGTGCCCGGCATGGCGTACGAGCTGGACGAGCTGGTCGCGTCGGCGACCGCCCGCAACCCCGAGGTCCGCCCGTACGACGCGGTGGCGCTGCTCGCGCAGGTCCGCGCGGGGCGCGGCCGGCTCACCGCCGAGCAGCTCGACGCGGTGCCGCCGCAGGCGCTGGCGTCGGAGCACGACAACGCGGAGGACCGTACGAGCGTCATCCCGCGCTCCCTGACAGTTCCCCGCCCGCTGCCCGTCAACGAGGACGAGCCCGCGGACCCCGTGCACCACACCAGCCGGTTCCGGTCCCCGCCGCCGCTGCCGCCCCGGCGCCGGACGGCGCTGCGGCGCGGGCCGATGGCGATCGTCGTGGCCGTGCTCCTGGTCCTCGGGGTCGGCACGGGAATCTGGTACATCAACTCCGGCCAGTTCACCAAGGTCCCGCCGCTGCTGGGGAAGACCGAGCAGGAGGCCAGGGACCGGCTGTCGGACGCCGGGCTGGAGGCCGGCCAGGTGACGGAGGCGTACAGCGACACCGTGGAGCGGGGCACGGTGATCAGCACCGACCCGAAGGCGGGCGCCCGCATCCGTGGCAACGACTCGGTGTCGCTGACCCTCTCCAAGGGTCCGCAGACCGTGCGGGTGCCCGACCTCGACGGCTACCCGCTGGACAAGGCGCGGGACCTGCTGAAGGACGACGGCCTGGAGCCGGGCATGGTCACCCGTGAGTTCAGCGGGACCGTGCCGCGCGGTTCGGTGATCTCCACCGAACCGGGCAAGGGCACCGAGGTCCGCGCGGACTCCGCCGTGGCGCTGACCGTGAGCAAGGGCAGCCCGGTGGACGTGCCGGACGTGACCGGTGACGACGCGGAGGACGCCCGCGCGGAGCTGGAGGAGGCCGGCCTCGAGGTGAGGATCGCCGCCGAGCGGGTCAACTCCGAGCACGACGCCGGACAGGTGGCCCGGCAGAGCCCTGGCGCGGGCCGGCAGGCCGCCGAGGGCGACACCGTGACGCTGACGCTGTCCAAGGGCCCGGAGATGATCGAGGTGCCGGACGTGATCGGGGACAGCGTGGACGAGGCCAAGGAGAAGCTGGAGGACGCCGGGTTCGACGTGGACGAGGACCGCGGGCTGCTCGGATTCTTCGGCGACACCGTCAAGGGCCAGTCCGTGGACGGCGGGGACACCGCGCCCAAGGGCTCGACGATCACCATCGAGATCCGCTGACGGGCGGGGCCGGCACGCGTGGCACCCTTGACGGGTGAAGAGTCACCTGTCCGGCCCCGCCCGCAACCCGGTCGGCGGCCATGTGCCCGTGGCCGGCGGCCTGCACTCCGTCGGCCTGTCCTACGCCCGTGAGCTGAAGGCCGAGACCGTGCAGGTCTTCGTCGCCAATCCGCGCGGCTGGGCCACCCCGGCCGGCAATCCGAAGCAGGACGAGGCGTTCCGCGCGGCCTGTGCGGACGGCTCGATCCCGGCGTACGTGCACGCCCCGTACCTGATCAACTTCGGGTCCCACACCGAGGCGACCGTCGAGCGGTCCGTGGAGTCGCTGCGGCACTCGCTGCGGCGCGGCCGGGAGATCGGCGCGCTGGGTGTGGTGGTGCACACGGGCAGCGCGACCGGCGGGCGGGAGCGTCCGGTGGCGCTGCGGCAGGTACGGGAGCACATGCTGCCGCTGCTCGACGAGCTCACCCATGACGACGACCCGTTCCTGCTGCTGGAGTCGACGGCCGGCCAGGGCGCCTCGCTGTGCTCACGGACCTGGGACTTCGGACCGTACTTCGAGGCGCTGGACGCCCACCCGAAGCTGGGCGTCTGCCTGGACACCTGCCACATCTTCGCGGCCGGCCACGACCTGACCGGGCCGAGCGGGATGCACCAGACGCTGGATCTGCTGGTGGACACGGTCGGTGAGGGACGGCTGAAGCTGATCCACGCCAACGACTCCATGGATGTGGTCGGCGCCCACAAGGACCGGCACGCGAACATCGGCGCCGGACACATCGGCGAGGACCCGTTCCGGGCGCTGATGACGCACCCGGCGACCGAGGGCGTACCGCTGGTCATCGAGACGCCCGGCGGCAAGGAGGGGCACGCCGCGGACGTGGAGCGGCTGAAGAAGCTCCGGGACGCCTGAAGGACTCCCCCGGGTCAGATCTCGGGGCCGTCCCCGGGCCCCTCCTGGTAGGAGTAGCGCTGCTCCTGCCAGGGGTCGCCGACGTTGTGGTAGCCGCGCTCCTCCCAGAAGCCCCGGCGGTCGGCGGTCATGTACTCCACACCGCGGACCCATTTGGGGCCCTTCCAGGCGTACAGATGGGGGACGATCAGCCGCAGCGGGAAGCCGTGCTCGGCGGTGAGCAGCTCGCCGTCCTTGTGGGTGGCGAAGAGGGTGCGCTCGGAGGTGAAGTCGGCCAGCCGGAGGTTGGAGCTGAATCCGTACTCCGCCCAGACCATCACATGGGTGACGTCCGGCGCGGGCGGGGCGATGTCCACGACGGTGCGCGCCGGGATCCCGCCCCACTCGGCACCGACCATGCTGAACTTGGTGACGCAGTGCAGATCGGCCTCGACGGTGGTGTACGGCAGGGCCGTGAACTCCTCGTGGTTCCAGCAGTGCTTCTCACCGTCGGCGGTGGCGCCGAAGACCCGGAACTCCCAGCGTTCGGGCCGGAACTTGGGGACCGGCCCGTAGTGCGTGACCGGCCAGCCCTTCTGCAGCCGCTGCCCCGGCGGGAGCTCGAACCGCGCCGCCCCTTCTGATGCGCGCTCCCCCGATTCGCGTTCCGCCGGCTGACCCATGTCCCCATCCTGACAGACCGGTGGCGATGCCCCTGAACCGGGCCCGACAGATTCGGTCAAACAGGTACAAAGTCGACTAAGCACGGACTTACTTACTAAGTCAATACTTACTGGACGATCTTCTCCGCCGGTGCAATCATGCGCTCCAACCTGCCAGTTCCCCCGCGCGGAAGGAGCCCATGCGATGCAGGGCGACCCCGAGGTCATCGAATTCCTCAATGAGCAGCTGACCGCCGAGCTCACGGCGATCAACCAGTACTTCCTGCACTCGAAGCTGCAGGACCACAAGGGCTGGACGAAACTCGCCGAGTACACGCGCGCCGAGTCCTTCGACGAGATGCGTCACGCCGAGGTGCTCACCGACCGCATCCTGATGCTCGACGGCCTGCCGAACTACCAGCGGCTGTTCCACGTCCGGGTCGGGCAGACCGTGACCGAGATGTTCCAGGCGGACCGGGAGATCGAGCTCGAGGCGATCGACCGGCTGCGCCGCGGAGTGGAGGTCATGCGCAACAAGGGCGACATCACGTCGGCCAACGTCTTCGAGGCGATCCTGGCCGACGAAGAGCACCACATCGACTATCTGGACACCCAGCTGGACCTGATCGAGAAGCTGGGCGAGTCGCTGTACCTGTCGACGGTCATCGAACAGTCCCAGCCCGACTCCTCAGGCCCGGGAACGAGCGGCTTCTCCACGCACTAGGACGGGGCTAGGCGGCTTCCGGGACCTTCGCCGCCAGCGGCTGCTCACCCTGGTCGATGAGCTGCCGGCGCGGGCAGGAGCCGCGGCCGAGCAGCGCCTGGATGCGCCGTACGCAGCCGCCGCAGTCGGTGCCGGCCTTGCAGGCGGAGGCGATCTGCCGGGGCGTGCACGCTCCGGCGTCCGCGTGACTCCTCACCTGTTCCTCGGTCACACCGAAGCAACTGCAGACGAACACGCGGTTCACCTCCCGGGAGGGTACTGGGTCGAGCCGTCCCGACCCCTGATCGGTGAGGCTAACCTAACCTTACCCGCCACCCGAAACGCACAGAAGAGGGGTGGGGCGCGATCCCGTGTGATGCGCGCCCCACCCCTTGGCCGGTGTCACCGGCTACTGGTCGCGGTACATCTCCGCGACGAGGAACGCCAGGTCCAGCGACTGGCTGCGGTTGAGCCGCGGGTCGCAGGCCGTCTCGTAGCGCTGGTGCAGGTCGTCGACGAAGATCTCGTCGCCGCCGCCCACGCACTCGGTGACGTCGTCGCCGGTGAGCTCCACGTGGATGCCGCCCGGGTGGGTGCCGAGGCCCTTGTGGACCTCGAAGAAGCCCTTCACCTCGTCGAGCACGTCGTCGAAGCGGCGGGTCTTGTGACCCGAGGCCGCCTCGAAGGTGTTGCCGTGCATCGGGTCGGTCACCCAGGCCACGGTGGCGCCGGACGCGGTGACCTTCTCGACCAGCTCCGGGAGCTTGTCGCGGATCTTGTCCGCGCCCATCCGGACGATGAAGGTCAGCCGGCCGGGCTCACGCTCGGGGTCGAGGCGGTCGATGTACTGCAGCGCCTCCTCGGCCGTGGTGCTCGGGCCGAGCTTGATGCCGATCGGGTTGCGGATCCGCGAGGCGAACTCGATGTGCGCGTGGTCCAGCTGCCGGGTGCGCTCGCCGATCCACACCATGTGCGCGGAGACGTCGTACAGCTGGCCGGTGCGGGAGTCGACTCGGGTGAGCGCGGACTCGTAGTCGAGCAGCAGCGCCTCGTGCGAGGAGAAGAACTCGACGGTCTTGAACTCCTCCGGGTCGGTGCCGCAGGCCCGCATGAAGTTCAGCGCGTTGTCGATCTCCCGGGCGAGCTGCTCGTAGCGCTGGCCGGACGGGGACGACTTCACGAAGTCCTGGTTCCAGGCGTGCACCTGGCGCAGGTCGGCGTAGCCGCCGGTGGTGAAGGCGCGCACCAGGTTCAGCGTGGACGCCGACGCGTGGTACATACGCTTCAGCCGCTCGGGGTCCGGGATCCGGGCCTCTTCGGTGAAGTCGAACCCGTTGACGGAGTCGCCCCGGTAGGTCGGCAGCGTCACGCCGTCGCGGGTCTCGGTCGGCTTGGAGCGCGGCTTGGAGTACTGGCCGGCGATCCGGCCGACCTTCACGACCGGCACGGAGGCGGCGTACGTGAGGACGGCGCCCATCTGGAGCAGCGTCTTGAGTTTGGCCCGGATGTGCTCGGCGGACACCCCGTCGAAGGATTCGGCGCAGTCGCCGCCCTGGAGCAGGAACGCCTCTCCTCGAGCGACGGCAGCCATACGCGCGCGCAGTTGGTCGCATTCGCCGGCAAAGACCAGCGGGGGATACGTTTCCAGCTCGGCGATCACATCGCGCAGAGCCTCGGCATCCGGGTACTCGGGCTGCTGCGCCGCGGGCAGGTTTCGCCACGTCGCCTGAGCGGCGACGCTTCGGGAATCAGCGTTCACGGTCACGTGCCCAACAGTACGCGTTCGGTCGGGGCGTCCATCCCGCCGCTCAATCCGTGAGACGCGCGTGCCCCACCGACCGGGCGGGGGCACGCCACCATCCCCGCAGCGGCGGGGAGCAGACAGCGCCCATCCGAAGCAGCATCTTGAGCTTCGGGCCATCCCCGCGTCGGCGGGGAGCGCTCGGGTCAACGACGCGGAACGGCATCAGGTCACGCTCGTGCCACGCATCGCCGCGCGGGGCGCCGTAAGGGCGAGACGGCGGTGGGCGCGGCGCAGCAGCAGACGGGCGGCGACGGGGTGGCCGCGGCGGACCAGCGCCCAGTGGAGGCGTCCCCACCGGTCGTGCAGCCGGACCGCGGAGCTCATCGTCACGCGTCGGCCCGGCCCGTCCACCAGGATCGACACCCGGTAGCTCAGGTGCGCGCCGTCCTCGCCGTACAGACCCTCGCCACCGGCGTACTCGGTGACGGACAGGCGGCCGGGCAGGACGTCCCAGGCCCGTGGGTCGGCGGGCATGCCGGGGCGCCACTCCAGGGCGAAGGCGTCCTCGTGGTCGGCGACGGGCAGCGCGGCGCGCAGCAGCCTCGCGCCCTCGGGTACGTCGGTCGCGGCCGGACGGTCCCAGGTGAGCCATCGGATCAGGCACGCGTAACGGCCGCGGCGGGCGGGGCGGGCGACGGTGCCGGTGAGGGCCAGCTCGGCGTTGTCGAACAGCTCCTCCACGACCGTGCCGTGCACCGCGCGGACGGCCAGCAGCCAGGCCAGGCGCTCCGTGCCGCGCTGGTCCTGCTCCAGGACGTGGCGCAGCAGGCAGCGGCCGGGGCCGAGCGGTTCGACGGACAGCTCGTGGAAGCCGTTGTCGGGCGGGTCGAAGGCGAAGCGGATCCTGCGGCCGGGCTCGTACTCGGCGACCGAGTAGCGGACCGGGCCGTGGCCGCCGGTGGCGCCGGCCGCGAGGGGCCGGTCGAAGCGGACCGGGGCCCAGGCGGGGCCCGGGAAGAGCGGGTCGTCCGGCCCGGCGAGGCGGTCCAGGAGGGCGCCGGCGCTGTCGGCCGGCACCGGGAGCGTACGGATGTGGACGTTGCGTACCGTGCTCACCGAGGACCTCCATACGGTTGCGTATGGTCAACCGTACGGTAGCGTATGGTCATGGTGCAACGCCCCGCGGACGGTCCCGCCTCCCCCGCTTCTCCCCGCCGGAAGTCCGGCAGGCCCCGGCTGAGCGCCCGGGACTGGGCGGACGCCGCGCTCGCCGCGATGCGCGAGGGCGGGCTCGCGGCCGTCGCCGTGGAGCCGCTGGCCGCCCGGCTCGGCACCACCAAGGGCAGCTTCTACTGGCACTTCGCGAACCGGGACGCGCTGATCGAGGCGGCGCTGGAACGCTGGGCGGAGACCGAGACCGAGCGTCCGATCGCCGAGCTGGAGGAGACGACCGGGCCCGACGCCGAGTCGCGGCTGCGGCGGCTGTTCGCCGAGGCGGTGCGGTCGGCCGCCGAGGACCCGCTGGAGGTCGCCCTGCTGGCCACCGCCGACGACCCGCGCGTCGCGGCCGTGCTCGAACGGGTCACGGAACGCCGGATCGCCTACGTGGCGCGCCAGTTCGAGCTGGCCGGCTTCCCGGAGCCGGAGGCGCGGCGGCGAGGGCTGCTGGCGTACAGCGTCTACCTGGGGCACGTCCAGCTCGGCCGCGCCGTCCCGGCCTCGCTGCCCGCGGACGCGGAGCTGGAGCGCCATCTGGAGCGGACGCTCGATCTGCTGCTGATGCGGTAGGGTGCGTCGCATGTTCGCGCACTCGACCCAGAACTGGTGGTGGCCCGCTTCTCCGGCGGCCCACTGACTGCGCGTACGCAAGACTTCGCGAAGGCCGCCCGAGGGGCGGCCTTCGGTGTTTCCCGGGGTCGTTCCTCACGCTCATGACAGCGACGAGACGAGGGACACCCCATGGACCTGGCACAGCTCCCGCACGACGACCGCCCCTTCGCCCTGCTGCGCCGCCGCACACCGGGCCACGATCACGACATGGTCGAGCTGCTGGTCGGACCGGTCGGCACCCGTGACCGCCTGGCCGACCTGCCCGACGAGTGCCTGGCGGTCGTCCCCTTCCGGCAGATCCGCGAGCGCGGCTTCGACGTCCGCGACGACGGCACCCCGCTGCTGGTGCTGACGCCCGAGGAGCGGTACGAGATCCCGCTCGCCGAGGCCCTCGACCGGCTCCCCGCGCACGACGTCCGGGTGGAGGGCGGCGGCTTCGACGTCGACGACGAGGAGTACGCGCGGATCGTCGGGCGCGTCCTCGACGAGGAGATCGGGCGGGGCGAGGGCGCCAACTTCGTGATCCGGCGGACGTACGGGGGTGAGATCCCCGGGTTCGGACGGGCCGACGCGCTCGCGCTGTTCCGGCGGCTTCTCGAGGGCGAGCGGGGCGCTTACTGGACGTTCGTCGTCCATACCGGTGAGCGCACGCTGGTCGGGGCCAGCCCCGAGGTGCACGTCCGGGCGTCCGGCGGGACGGTCGTGATGAATCCGATCAGCGGCACCTACCGCTATCCGGCCGGGGGCCCGACCCCGGAGCACCTGCTGGAGTTCCTCGCCGACGGCAAGGAGATCGAGGAGCTGTCGATGGTCGTCGACGAGGAGCTCAAGATGATGTGCACCGTCGGCGACATGGGCGGGGTCGTGGTCGGGCCCCGGCTGAAGGAGATGGCGCACCTCGCGCACACCGAGTACGAGCTGCGCGGCCGGTCCTCGCTGGATGTGCGCGAGGTGCTGAAGGAGACCATGTTCGCGGCGACCGTCACCGGGTCGCCGGTGCAGAACGCCTGCCGGGTGATCGAGCGGCACGAGGCCGGCGGGCGCGGTTACTACGCGGGCGCGCTGGCGCTCATCGGCCGCGACGAGGGCGGCGCCCAGACCCTGGACTCCCCCATCCTCATCCGCACCGCCGACATCGACGCGGCCGGGCGGCTGCGGGTGCCGGTCGGGGCCACGCTGGTGCGCGGCTCCGACCCGGCGGGCGAGGTCGCGGAGACCCACGCCAAGGCGGCCGGGGTGCTGGCCGCGCTGGGGGTGCGTCCCGGGCGGCCGCGCGAGGAGTCCGTGCGGCCGAAGCTGGCCGACGACCCCCGGGTGCGGGCGGCGCTGGACGGGCGGCGGGCCTCGCTGGCGCCGTTCTGGCTGCGGATGCAGGAGCGGTCGGACGCGCTGACCGGTCACGCCCTGGTCGTCGACGGGGAGGACACCTTCACCGCGATGCTCGCCCACGTACTGCGCGCCGCCGGGCTGGACGTGACCGTCCGGCGCTACGACGAGCCGGGGCTGCGGGAGGCGGTGCTCGGGCACGAGGGGCCGCTGGTGCTGGGCCCCGGGCCGGGCGACCCGTCCGACACGGCCGACCCGAAGATGCGATTCCTGCGCGCGCTGGCCGCCGAGGTGCTCCGGGAGGGCCGGCACGGCGTCCTCGGGGTCTGCCTCGGCCATGAGCTGATCGCGGCCGAGCTGGGCCTGGAGATCGTCCGCAAGGAGGTGCCGTACCAGGGGGCGCAGACGGGGATCGACCTGTTCGGGCGGCCGGAGACGGTCGGCTTCTACAACAGCTTCGTGGCGCACTGCGACGAGGACACCGCGCGGGAACTGGCCGCGCACGGCGTCGAGGTGAGCCGTGCCGCCAACGGCGAGGTGCACGCGCTGCGGGGCGCAAGGTTCGCGTCGCTGCAGTTCCATCCCGAGTCCGTGTTGACGCTGAACGGTCAGGCGATCATCACGACGCTGATGGCCGAACCACTGGTCCGACAGCCGTGACCATTCCCGGGGCGCCGTCGTTGTCCTGGCGAATTGCTCCCCGGTCTCGCGGGGATGGCCCTTGCACTCCGGCCAAGCCGTGCCCACGCAGTGCTTGCTCCCCGCACACGCGGGGATGGCTCGTCAGCTCCGCGGCACCAGGACGTTCTCGGAGCGGCGGCCGGCGCTGTAGTCGAGGACGTTGTTCACCGTGGTCTCGACGATCTGCCCGACGGCGTCCACGGTGTAGTACGCCTGGTGGGAGGTGACCAGGACGTTCGGGAACGTGACGAGGCGGGCCAGGGTGTCGTCGTCGACGGCCTCCAGGGACTTGTCGAGGAAGAACAGTCCCGCCTCCGCCTCGTACACGTCCAGGCCGACGCCCGTGAAGCGGCCGGCGCGCAGTTCGGTGACGAGGGCCGCGGTGTCGATGAGGCCGCCCCGGCTGGAGTTCACCAGGATCGCGTCGTCCCGCATCGTCTTCAGGGCGTCGGCGTCGATGAGGTGCCGGGTCGCGGGCAGCAGCGGGACGTGCAGGGTGACCAGGTCGGACTCGGCGAGGAGTTGCTCCTTGGGGACGTAGGTCATGCCGAGGTCCAGGCAGGCGGGGTTCTCGGTGACGTCCCAGCCGAGCAGCCGCATGCCGAAGCCGTGGGCGATCCGGGCGAACGCCTCGCCGATCTTCCCGGTGCCGAGGACGCCCGCGGTGCGGCCGTGCAGGTCGCGGCCCATCAGTCCGTCGAGCCGGAAGTCGAAGTCGCGGGTGCGGGTGGAGGCGCGGACGACCCGGCGGTTGACGGCCATGGCGAGGGTCCAGGCGAACTCGGCGACCGAGTACGGCGAGTAGGACGACACCCGGGCGACCGTCAGGCCGAGCCGTTCGGCGACCTCCAGGTCGATGTTGTTGAAGCCGGTGGAGCGCTGGGCGACCATCCGGGTGCCGCCGGCCGCGAGGCCGGAGAGCACCTCGGCGCCGAGGTCGCAGTTGACGCTGGTGGAGACGATCTCGTGGCCGGCGGCGATGGGGGCGGTGTCCGCGTTGAGGAAGACGTCGAGGCCGCGCACCTCGTGGTGGCCCGCGAAGGCCCGCTCGATCAGCGGCTTCTCGTCGGCCTGCACACCGAACGCCAGGATCTCCACGGTTCCCTCCGGGGTTTGTGCCGGGTTCATTGCCGTACCCGCGCATATGCCGTACCCGCGAATATACGGGGGCCGGGGAGGGCGCGCCTGGGCCGAACGGGGCAGCGGTGGGGCCGGTCTACTCGTCGTCGAGGCCGCGCTCTATGGCGTAGCGGACGAGTTCGACGCGGTTGTGCAGCTGGAGTTTGCCGAGGGTGTTCTGGACGTGGTTCTGCACCGTGCGGTGGGAGATGACGAGCCGTTCGGCGATCTGCTTGTAGCTGAGGCCCTTGGCGACCAGGCGCAGCACCTCGGTCTCGCGTTCGGTCAGCCGGGGTGCCCCCGGTTCGCCGTCGGCGGGGGCGGGCCCCGCCGGTTCGGAGGCGAGGCGGCGGTACTCACCGAGGACCAGCCCGGCCAGGCCGGGGGTGAACACCGGGTCGCCGACGGCCGTACGGCGCACCGCGTCCCGCAGCTCCTCGGTGGAGGCGGACTTCAGCAGATAGCCGGTGGCACCGGACTTCACCGCCTCCAGGACGTCGGCGTGCTCGCCGCTCGCCGAGAGCACGAGCACGCGGACGGCGGGGTTCGCGGCGACGACCTCCTTGCAGACCTGGACGCCGGGCTTGCCGGGCAGGTTCAGGTCGAGGACGAGGACGTCGGGTACGGCGGCCTTGGCGCGGCGCACCGCCTGCTCGCCGTCGCCGGCGGTGGCGACGACCTCGAAGCCGGACTCGGACAGGTCGCGGGCGACGGCGTCGCGCCACATGGGGTGGTCGTCGACCACCATGACCCTGATCGGGTCCTTGTGTTCCCCGGTGCTGTCCGTCATCGCTGTTCCGCCTTCCCCCGTGGGTCCTTCGTTTCCTTCACGTCCTTGGGCACCTTCAGTTCGACCTCCGTGCCCTGCCCCGGCACCGAGATCAGTTCCGCGCTGCCGCCCAGGTCGCGCAGCCGGCCCCGGATGGACAGGGAGACGCCGAGCCGCCCCTCCCCCTCGGCCTGGGCGAGCCGGCCCTCGGGGATGCCGGGTCCGTCGTCGCGGACGGTGACGATCACCTCGTCCGGTTCGTCCTCGACCAGGATCCAGGCGCGCGCCCGCTCCCCCGCGTGCTTGCGGACGTTGTCCAGGGCGGCCCCGACGGCGGCGGCCACCTCCCGCGCGGCGGCCGGCGCCAGCCGCACCGGCGCTCCGGGCTCGGCGAGACTGACCAGGGATCCGGCGTAGGGGGCGAGCAGGGTGCGCAGGTCGACCGGCTCGTCGTCCCCGGTGTCGTCCTCGTCCACGGCCCGTACGACGGCGCCCTCGGCGGCGTCCTCCGAGGCCCGGGAGACGGGGACGAGCCCGCCGGAGACCAGGGTGCGCAGCGCGACCTCCTGTTCCCCGGCCAGCCGGCCCAGTTCGGCGGCCTCGCCGCCGATCACCGCACCCCGGCGCTGCACCATGGCCAGCACCTGGAGCACGCTGTCGTGGATGTCCCGCGCGAGGCGCTCCCGCTCCCTGGTCGCGGCCTCGATCTCCAGCGCGCGGGCGAGGGTGCGCTCGGAGGCGCGGGCGACCTCGACGACGTAGCCGATGGCGATGGAGGCGACCCACACGAGGATCACGTTGTGCACGGTGTCGCGGACGGGGCTGCCGCGTTCGATCAGGTTGGCCACGGCGACGAGGGTGGAGGCGAGGGCCGCCCAGCGCCAGCCGCCCTTGACGGCGAACGCGAGCACCGATCCGGCGGTCCAGATGGACGGCAGGGTCGGGCCGCCCTCGTGGATGCGCTCGGGTGCGTCGGCGAGGGGCGTGATCAGGATGCCGACGATCGCGATGGTCAGGTCGGCGGTGAGGAAGCGCTTGGTGCAGGCGGCCTCACTCGCGGTCCTGGGCAGGGTGGCCAGGGTCCACACCGCGAGGACGGTGAAGTAGCCGACGGCGAGCCAGGGGCGGGGGAACTCCTCGTGGGCGGTGGCGAACAGGCCGATCGCGTACACGAGCGTGAGGATCCGGTAGCCGGTGAGGGCGCGCCACAGCGGCTGCTCCACCGACATGCGCATGACTCTCTCGCGCCTGGCCATGTCCCCCACTCCCCCCCGAGCCCCGCGTCCGGACCCTAAGGGCCCGACCGCCGCCCGTCCTGCTCCCGGTCGGCCTGCTCCATGGCGGCCTTCAGCTTCTCGGCCTGTTCCTTCTCCGCGCGGGCGAGCGCGGCCTTCGCCGCCTTCTCCGCTTCCTTCTCGGCCTTGGCCGCCTCCGAGAGCTGCCGCTTCATGGCGGTGGCGTACATGTCGACGTACTCCTGGCCGGACAGCTTCATGATCTCGTACATGACCTCGTCGGTCACCGCGCGGAGCACGAAGCGGTCGTGCTCCATGCCCTGGTAACGGCTGAAGTCCAGCGGCCTGCCGATCCGTATGCCGGGCCGCATCAGCTTGGGCATGACCTGACCGGGAGGCTGGATCTTCTCCGTGTCGATCATGGCGACCGGGATGACGGGCGCTCCGGTGGCCAGCGCCACGCGCGCGAGGCCACCGGGCTTGCCGCGGTAGAGGCGGCCGTCGGGCGAGCGGGTGCCCTCCGGGTAGATGCCGAACAGCTCGCCGCGCTCGATGACCTCGATGCCGCTCTTGATCGCCGCCTCGCCCGCGCCGCGCGCGCCGGAGCGGTCCACCGGGAGCTGGCCCACGCCCTTGAAGAAGGCGGCCGTCAGCCGGCCCTTCACGCCCGGGGTGGTGAAGTACTCGGCCTTGGCGATGAAGGTGACCTTGCGGTCCAGCACGGCCGGGAGGAAGAAGGAGTCGGAGAACGACAGGTGGTTGCTGGCCAGGACGGCGGGGCCCTCGGCGGGGATGTTCTCCAGGCCCTCCACCCAGGGCCTGAAGGCGAGCTTCAGCGGCCCTCCGATGGCGACCTTCATCGTGCCGTACAACAACCGAGTGCCTCCCGTGCGTGTTGGTCAGACCATATCCCGGAGCGCCGTCAAAGGCCCCGACGGCCCTGGTCGGTGTCAGTGCGGTCGCGTACGGTGAAGGTCCTGCAACCCGTGTGCGGCGCCTGCCGCGATCACCGTGACGTACCAGACCTTCCTACGAACAGGAGGCCGAAGGTGCCGCTCCTGACCGGAGCCGAGCCGTTCCGCCACGAGGGCGGGGAGAGCGCCGTCCTCCTCTGCCACGGCTTCACCGGTTCACCGCAGTCGCTGCGCCCCTGGGCCGAGCATCTCGCCGGGCACGGCCTGACCGTCTCGCTGCCCCTGCTGCCCGGGCACGGCACCCGCTGGCAGGACCTCGGGGTCGCCGGCTGGCAGGACTGGTACGCGGAGGTGGACCGCGAGCTGCGGCTGCTGCTGGACCGCCACGAGCGGGTGTTCGTCGCCGGTCTGTCGATGGGCGGCGCGCTGGCACTGCGGCTGGCCGCGCGGCACGGTGCCGCGGTGAGCGGGGTGATGGTCGTGAACCCGGCGAACAAGGTGCACGGGGTGGCCGCGCACGCCCTTCCGGTGCTCCGCCATCTCGTCCCGGCGACGAAGGGCATCGCGAGCGACATCGCGAAGCCGCTGAGCAGGGAGCTCGGGTACGACCGGGTGCCGCTGCACGCGGCGCACTCGCTGCGGAACTTCCTCCGGCTCGTCGACGGCGAGCTGCCCCAGGTCACCCAGCCGTTGCTGCTGATGCGCAGTCCGCAGGACCACGTGGTGCCGCCCGCGGACTCGGCCCGGATCCTCGGCCGGGTGTCGTCGACGGACGTCACGGAGATCCTGCTGGAACAGAGCTACCACGTGGCGACGTTGGACTACGACGCGGAGCGGATCTTCCGGGAGAGCACCGCGTTCATCGGCCGGCTCGCACCCGGCGCCGTCAAGGAGCCCGGTCTCGGCACGGAAGGGACGACCACAGGTGGCTGAGCACGACTCGGACCGCGAGGACCGTGAGGACCGCGAGCCCGAGGAGAAGGGGGTCCCCTTCGACGAGACCGCCGCGTGGGAGGCGATCGTCGCCGGGTACGGGGAGGAGCCGCCGGATCCACCGGGCGCCAAGCCGTTCAAGTCCGTCGAGGACCTGGCGCTGCTGGAGCCCGAGACGAACGACGACGAGGCGAAGGCCGAGTCCCCCGTCAAGGCCGAGGACAAGCCGGCCAAGCCGCTGGGCGGCTCCGTCTCCTTCGCGCCCGGCGTCGGCGGCCCGCGCGACTACAGCGTGCAGGAGCCGTCGGACGACGACCTCGACGAGACCGACGAGGGCCACTTCGTCCCGCCGGAGCCCCCGCCGCTGCCGGAGGCCGACGTCACGTCGAAGTTCGCCTGGCTGGGAGTGCTCGGTGGCCCGCTCCTGCTTCTGCTGGCGATCCTGCTCGGCTGGGAGATGACCTGGTGGCTGACCACCCTGTGCATCGGCGGCTTCCTGGGCGGCTTCGTCACGCTGGTGATGCGCATGCGCACGGACGACGAGGACGACGACGATCCGGGGCGGGGCGCGGTGGTCTGACCGCTGTCACGCGGCCGGAATCCGGAGGGCGGCCAGGACCGGAAGGTGGTCCGTGGCCGCCCTCAGGTCCGCCGCGCTCACCCCGGGCTGCTCGAGCGGAACCCCGCAGCCCAGCACCTCGACGCCCTTGGTGACGAAGAGGGCGTCGATCCGCCGCTGCGGTTCGTCGCGGACCCAGGTGTGCTCACCGCCCCAGGGAGCCGCGGTCCAGCAGTCGGTCAGGGACTCGGCCAGCCGCCGGAAGGTCCGCCCGCCCGGCCGCTCGTTGAGATCCCCGCCCGCGACCGCGTGCTCGACGCCCATCCCGGCGAGCCGGTCGAGGAGCATGCCGCCCTGCTCGTACCGCTCGCCCTTCTCCAGGGACAGGTGACAGCTCAGCACGCCGATCCGGGCGCCCCCGAACCGTACGACGGCGGTGGCGAACCCGCGCCGGTGCTGCCCCGGGGTGAGCGGCAGCAGCACGTCCTCGGTGCGCTCGACGGTCGCCCGCAGCGAGCACAGGATCGCGGGCCCGGCGGCGGTGGCGCCCCCGGAGAGGATGACGAGGCCCGTTTCCGAGGCGAGCCGGGCCAGCTTCTTGCGCCAGCGGAAGAACCGCGGCGCCTCCTGGAGCAGGACGAGATCGGGAGCGCAGGCGGTGATCACCCGGGCGAGGGCGTCGGTGTCGTCGCGCAGGGAACGGATGTTGTAACTCAGCACCCGGATGACGGCCGAACCGTCGGACTCGGTCCGGGAGTCGGGCAGCAGCGGAGTCGTCGCCATGCGGATCAAGATACGCCTACGCGCACCACGCGGTGCGGCTCGGCGCCGCACGTACCCGAGGAAGCCGCCCCCCGCGGACGAGGAACCCACGGCTTTCGGCTCCGCACCGGGCACGCCCTCTGCCGGGTACGGCTGCGCCCGCCGTCCCCGGAGGGGCCAGGCGGGCGCAGCCGTGCACGTGAAGGGGTGTCACATGACCGGGTCGGGCTCCCGGGCCAGGTCCGCCGCGCCGACCAGGCCCGCCTTGTTGCCCAGCTGGGCGGCGAGGACGTCGGCGACGGGGCGCCAGTTGCTGCCCACCAGCCAGCGCTTGTAGGACTTGCGGATCGGGCCGAGGACCAGTTCGCCCTCGTCGGAGAGGCCGCCGCCGATGATGAAGGCGGAGGGGTCGAAGAGGGAGGCCAGGTCGGCGAGGCCGGCGCCGACCCAGCGGGCCAGCTCCCGGTAGGAGTCGACGGCCACCCGGTCGCCCTGGCGGGCGGCCATGGAGATGTGCTTGCCCTCGATGCCGTCGGGGGTGCCGTCGCCGAGGGAGAGCAGGGTCTCCGCGTTCTCGGGGGTGGCGTTGGCGCGCTGCTTGGCGTAGCGCACGAGGGCGCGGCCGGAGGCGTACTGCTCCCAGCAGCCCTGTGAGCCGCAGCCGCACAGCAGGCCGTCCGGCACCATGCGGATGTGGCCGAACTCGGCGGCCACGCCGAAGTGGCCGCGGCGCAGCTTGTTGCCGATGATGATGCCGCCGCCGAGGCCGGTGCCGAGCGTGATGCAGATGACGTTGCGGTGGCCGGCGCCCGCGCCGAACTTGTACTCGCCCCAGGCGGCGGCGTTGGCGTCGTTCTCCACGACGACCGGGAGACCCGTACGGGCCTCGACCTTCTCCTTGAGCGGCTCGTTGCGCCAGTCGATGTTGGGCGCGAAGTAGACCTCGGAGCGCTGACGGTTGACGTATCCGGCCGCACCGATGCCCACGCCGACGATGTCGTGCCCGGCGCGCGCTCCCTCCACCGCGGAGGCGATGGCGTCCACGATGCCCTCGGGCGTACCCGGGGTCGGCACCTTGTGGGTCGAGAGGATGTTGCCTTCCTCGTCGACCACGCCGGCCGCGATCTTCGTGCCGCCGATGTCGACGCCGATGGTGAGTCCCATGAATCCCTCAGTTCCGGTCGAGCCCCGCTACCGCCAACGGTACCCGAGGCACTGCCGTGAGGGGCCCGGCGTCCGCACGGTGGGCGGCCCGGCGGGGATCATGGGAACCCCGCCGGGGACCTCGACGTCAGTCCAGGTCGATGCGCTCGCCGGGGCCGGTGCCGGGGTCGTCGCCCCGGTCCCGGCGCTCGTCGAGGTCGCGGGGGTCGGCCTCGCGGGCCGTCCAGCGGCGCTCCTGGTCCTGCACGGCGGAGCGGTAGGCGGCGAGGAGTTCATTGCCGGCGGCCGCGAGGTGGTCGAAGACGTCGGGGTTGCGTTCGATGACGGGTTCGACGGCGGCCTTGGCCTGCTGGACGACCTGCCGCACCACCTGCTGGGCGGCCGGTCCGGCGACCGCGCCGAACAGCGGGGACTGCAGGCCGGAGAGCTTGTCGGCGACCGCGTCGACGAGCTTCTTCAGCTCCTCGGCTGCGGAACCGGGGGGCGGCCCGTACTGGGTCCGGCGGCGGGCCTTCTCCGCCTCGAGGTCCTCGGCGGCGGCGGTCGCCCAGGCGTCGGCGTGGGTCTCGGCCGCCCGTACGTCGTCCACCGGCTTGCCGACGATCTCGTCCCCGGCGTCGTCGGACGGAGGGAGCTGTTCGCTCATGACGGACTCCTGACTACGGATGGCACCTTCGACGTTACCCGAACGGCCGTCGTCGCTTCACCGGGTGCGCGGCCACAGCTCCGGATCCGGCCGGAACCGGATGCGCAGCTCGTTCTCGCGCAGGGCGGCGCCGGCGACGGTGCAGCGGCGCAGCGCGGAGGGCAGCGGGACGATGCGGCGGAACGGTCCGGCGGTGACGACGACCTCGTCGCCGCGCCGGATCAGGTCGAGTTCGTCGCGGCGGGCGCCCGGCAGGGGGATGTGCCAGACGAGGACGCCGTCGTCGGCCAGCCGGTCCTCCACCGGCCACCGGGTGGCACCGCCCGGTCCGGTCCCGGCACCGGGTACGGCGAGCGCGGTGAGGTCGTCGGTGCCGCGCGGGTCGCGGCCCAGGTGGGCGACCGGGTGGACGTCGTACGCCTCGCGCCACTCCTCCAGGGTCTTGCGCTGCTGGGCGACGGGGCCGGCGAGCCAGCTGTCCGCGTCGCTCTCCGGCAGGACGCGGGTCGCGATCAGCGCGTCGGCGCGCAGTCCGCGCAGGGCGAGTCCGAGGGCCGCGGTGCGTACGGCGTCGGCGCCGGCGGGTCCCGGCTCGGCGACCAGGCGTACGACGGTGCCGGGGTCGGCGAGCACGGCCTCCACGGCGGCCAGCTGAAGGTCCAGGCGGGCCGCCGTGCCGTACAGCCACTCGGCGGGCATGGGGACGCCGGCGAGGCGGCCGAGCACGGGGCGCAGGGCGCGGGCGGCCTGCCGCTCGGGCGGGAGCAGGTGGCGCAGGTAGCGGCGGAGCTCCTCGGGGAGGGCGAGGAGGGAGAGGGCGCGGGGGGTGGGCGGGAGGTCGACGACGACGAGGTCGTACGCGTCCTCCGAGAGCGCGGCGTCGCGCAGGGCGCGCAGGACGGCGAGTTCCTCGGCACCGGGGAGGGGGGTGGTCTCCTCGATGTCGAGTCGGGAGGCGCCGAGGAGGTCCAGTGCGGAGGCTGCGCGCTCCTGGAGGGCGGCGAGGTCCGCACGGAAGTCCGCGTCGGGGTCGACGCGCCGCACGGTGAGGCGTGGAGTGGCCTCGTCGCCCAGTACGGGTCCGAGGGTGTCCGTTCTGTCGGTGCCGAGCAGCAGGGTGCGGGCACCCGCACGGGCTGCCGTGAGCGCGGTGGCGGCGGCGGTCGTGGTGCGGCCGCTGCCGCCGGGGCCCGTGATCAGGAGGGTGCGCATGGGGGTGAACGGTAACTGACACCGGGCGGGGGTGGGTTTCGCTTGCCCGCGCTCGCGGGTGCCGCCGCGCCCACCCGTGCCGCCCTGGGGGTACCTCCCAGGCCCTTGAGGCACTGGGGGAGGCACGACTGCCCGCAGTCGCGGGGGTTACTTCGGGCCTGACTCCACGCGCTTCTTCAGGCCTGCCAGGGCGCGGTCGATGATGACCTTCTCGGCCTTGCGCTTGATCATGCCGAGCATGGGGATCTTGACGTCGACGGTGAGGCGGTAGGTGACCTCGGTGGTGCCGGGGCCCACCGGGGTGAGGATGTAGGAGCCGTCGAGGGAGCGGAGCATCTGGGACTTCACCAGGGTCCAGGAGACCTCGTGCGCGCCGGTCCAGGTGTAGGCGAGGGTCTGGTCGTCCTTGATCGCGCCGGCGTCCATGACGAGACGCACCTGCTCGGCGCGGCCCTCGCCGTCGGTCGCGAGGACCTCGGCCTCCTTCACCTCACCGGTCCAGTCCGGGTAGCGGGCGAAGTCGGCGATCACCCCCATGACGTCGGCCGGTGCCGCCTCGATCGTGATGCTCGAGCTGGTGTGTTCCGCCATCGCCGTGGCTCCTCCAGATGCGGGCCGGTAGTCGTCATCGCCGTGCGCGAGTCGCACAGCGCACGCGCGTGCAGCGGAAGGCTACCGTGCGGCGGACCGACGGAACTCACCCGACCTGGGGCATCCACACCCTTCCGGCCTCACCATTCGAGTGCCCAGGGCTTCCCACTGCTCGCGAAGTGCCCCACGTTCACGCACTCGGTGGCGCCGATCCGCATCCGCCGCGCCAGCGGCTGGTGGACGTGTCCGAACAGGGAGTAGCGGGGTCGGGTGCGGCGGACGGCGTCCAGCAGGGCGCGGCTGCCGCGTTCGAAGCGGCGCGCGACGGTGTCGTAGACCAGCTCGGGCACCTCCGGCGGGATGTGCGTGCACAGCACGTCGACCTCGCCGACGGCCTCGATCTTCGCCGCGTACTCCTCGTCGTCGATCTCGTACGGCGTGCGCATCGGTGTGCGCAGGCCGCCGCCGACGAAGCCGAAGGTCCAGCCGCCGATCTCCACCCGCTGCCCGTCCAGCACGGTCGTGCCGGGGCCCGCGTACTCCGGCCACAGGGGCGGCATGTCGACGTTGCCGTACGTCGCGTACGTCGGTGTGGGGAACGCGGCGAACAGCTCGGCGTACTGCTTGCGCACCGCCTTCTCGATCGCCGCGGGCTTGTCCATGCCGATGCCCGCCCACAGCCCGCGCTGGAACTCGCGCGCCTCCTCGAAGCGGCGGGCGGTGCGCAGTTCCACGATGAGGTCGGCGTTCTCGGTGCCGAACAGGTCGGGGAAGATGCCGCGCGAGTGGTCGGCGTAGTCCAGGAAGAGCACCAGGTCGCCCAGGCAGATCAGGGCGTCGGCGCCCTCGCCCGCCCGGGCCAGGTCGCGGGCGTTGCCGTGCACGTCACTGACCACGTGGACGCGTGTGCGTCGGTTTCCGCCGGGTGTGGATGCCATGGCGATCAAGGGTAAGGGTGTGCGGCGTGCGTGAACAATGGCAGGCCTACCTGCGGTTACTGGCTCGTCGGTTCAGAGGTGGACTACTGTGCGCAATGAAACACCAACCTGTGTGACGCAGCGAACATCTCGCCGGGCCCCCCTGTCGCAGACGACATACCGGCGGGTAACGTCCGGGCAGTCCAGTCGTGCTCGGGATTTCAACATGTGAATCCGTGAGCACCCGCCCGAGCCTTGGACCGCACCGTCGCATCGCACAACGTCGTGGCGCCGGAGCCCTAAGAGGAGCAGCAGTCTTGCGCGAGTTCAGCCTTCCGGCTTTGTACGAGGTCCCCGCCGACGGAAACCTGACCGACATCGTCCGCAGAAACGCCGCGCAGCACCCCGACGTCGCCGTCATCGCCCGCAAGGTGGACGGGACCTGGCAGGACGTGACGGCGACCGCCTTCCTCGCGGAGGTGCGGGCGGCCGCCAAGGGCATGATCGCCGCCGGTGTACGGCCCGGCGACCGGGTCGGTCTGATGTCCCGCACCCGTTACGAGTGGACGCTGCTGGACTTCGCGATCTGGAGCGCCGGCGCGGTGACCGTGCCGGTGTACGAGACCAGCTCGCCGGAGCAGGTGGCGTGGATCCTCGGCGACTCCGGCGCCACCGCCTGCTTCGTGGAGCTCGACGCCCACGCGGAGACGGTGGAGTCGGTGCGCGACCGGCTGCCCGCGCTGAAGAACCTGTGGCGGATCGAGTCCGGCGGCATCGAGGAGCTGGGCCGGCTCGGCCGGGACGTCACCGACGAGACGGTCGAGGAGCGCGGCTCGTCCGCGAAGGCGGACGACCCGGCGACGATCGTCTACACCTCCGGCACCACCGGCCGCCCCAAGGGCTGTGTGCTGACCCACCGCAGCTTCTTCGCCGAGTGCGGCAACATCGTGGAGCGGCTGCGTCCGCTGTTCCGCACCGGCGAGTGCTCGGTGCTGCTGTTCCTGCCGCTCGCGCACGTCTTCGGCCGGCTGGTGCAGATCGCGCCCATGATGGCGCCGATCAAGCTGGGCTGTGTGCCCGACATCAAGAACCTCACCGACGAGCTGGCCACGTTCCGCCCGACGCTGATCCTGGGCGTGCCGCGGGTCTTCGAGAAGGTCTACAACTCGGCGCGGGCCAAGGCGCAGGCCGACGGCAAGGGGAAGATCTTCGACAAGGCGGCGGACACGGCGATCGCCTACAGCCGGGCGCTGGACACGCCGTCCGGGCCGTCGCTCGGCCTGCGGATCAAGCACAAGGTGTTCGACAAGCTGGTCTACGGCAAGCTGCGCGCGGTGCTGGGCGGGCGCGGCGAGTACGCCATCTCGGGCGGCGCCCCGCTGGGCGAGCGCCTGGGCCACTTCTTCCGCGGCATCGGCTTCAGCGTGCTGGAGGGCTACGGGCTGACCGAGTCGTGCGCGGCGACCGCGTTCAACCCGTGGGACCGGCAGAAGATCGGCACGGTCGGCCAGCCGCTGCCCGGCTCGGTGATCCGGATAGCGGACGACGGCGAGGTGCTGCTGCACGGCGAGCACCTGTTCAAGGAGTACTGGAACAACCAGGGCGCGACCGCCGAGGCGCTGACCGACGGCTGGTTCCACACGGGGGACATCGGCACGCTGGACGAGGACGGTTATCTGCGGATCACCGGCCGCAAGAAGGAAATACTGGTGACGGCGGGCGGCAAGAACGTCGCCCCGGCGGTCATCGAGGACCGGATCCGGGCACACGCGCTGGTGGCGGAGTGCATGGTCGTGGGCGACGGGCGGCCGTTCGTGGGCGCGCTGGTCACCATCGACGAGGAGTTCCTGGGCCGGTGGTGTGCCGAGCACGGCAAGCCGGCGGGGTCGACGGCGGAGTCGCTGAGCGAGGACCCCGATCTGCTCGCGGCGGTCCAGACCGCCATCGACGACGGCAACTCGGCGGTGTCGAAGGCGGAGTCCGTGCGGAAGTTCCGTGTTCTGCCGGCGCAGTTCACCGAGGAGTCGGGGCACCTGACGCCTTCGCTGAAGCTGAAGCGGAACGTTGTCGCCAAGGACTACGCCCACGAGATCGAGGCGATTTACGCAAAGTAGGACTTCGGTGCCCATGGGGGTGCCGGGGGCGCTTTGTCGGCGGCTTTCCGTCGTATGTGGCTGGTCGCGCCCACGCGGCGGAGCCGCACAATGTCACAGCCCCGCGCCCCTGGGAAGCTGCCCCCGACGGCGTTTTCAGAGCAGCTTCTTCAGTTCCTCCGCCAGCAGGTCCCAGCGCCACTTCTGTTCGACCCATTCCCTGCCCCGCTCGCCCATCCTGCGGCGCAGTTCCTCGTCGCCCAGGAGGGTGATGACGCGGTCCGCGGTCTGCTCCGCCGAGTCGCCCCGCACGACCCAGCCGGTTTCGCCGTCGAGGACCGCGTCGGGGGCGCCGCCGGAGTCGCCGGCGACGACCGGGAGACCGGTCGCGGAGGCTTCCAGGTAGACGATGCCGAGGCCCTCGACGTCCAGGCCCCCGCGCCGGGTGCGGCAGGGCATCGCGAAGACGTCCCCGGCGCCGTAGTGGGCGGGCAGCTCGGACCAGGGGACGGAGCCGGTGAAGCGGACGGAGGCGGCGACGCCGGTGTCGGCCGCGAGCCGGCGCAGGTCCTTCTCGTAGGGGCCGCCGCCGACGATCAGCAGGACGGCGTCCGGTTCGGCGGCCAGGACCGCGGGCATCGCCCGGATCAGCGTGTCCTGCCCCTTGCGCGGCACCAGCCGGGAGACGCACACGACCACCGGCCGGTCGGTCAGCCCGAGCCGCGCCCGCACCTCGTCGCCGCCCGAGTCGGGGTGGAAGGTCTTCTCGTCGACCCCGGGCGGCAGCTGCACCATCCGGGAGGCGGCCCCGGGGGTGAGCGCCGAGGCGATCCGGGAGCGCGTGTACTCGCCGAGGTAGGTGATCGTGTCCGTGGAGTCCCCGATGCGGCGCAGGAGCTGCCGTGCGGCGGGCAGCTGGGCCCAGCCGGCCTCGTGGCCGTGGGTGGTGGCCACGATCCGCTCGGCGCCCGCCCGGCGCAGCGCCGGTGCCATCAGGCCGAGCGGTGCCGCCGCCCCGAACCACACCGAGGTGCACCCGTGCTCACGCAGCAGCCCGACGGCCCGCCGGGTGGCCGCCGGGGTCGGCAGCAGCATGGTCGTCCGGTCGCGTACGACGGTGAAGGGCTGCTCGGCGTCGAAGGCGGCGGTGGCCTCGACGCCCTCCCGGGAGCGCTTCCAGGTGGAGGCGTAGACGACGAGCCGCTCCGGGTCGAGCCGCAGCGCCATGTTGTGCAGGAACGCCTGGATGCCGCCGGGGCGGGGCGGGAAGTCATTGGTCACGATCAGGGTCTTGTGCATCGTCGCAGACCCTACCGAACGGGGGGTGCGCCGCCCGCCACGGCGGCGCTCTGTGGCACGTACACAGGTGTCCGGGACATCATGGCCCCTCACGACCGCACACCGGACGGGCAGGGAGCAGATGAAGACGACGGCCGCACGGGGGTCCCTCGCCTGGCTGCTGCTCCTGTGGACACTGACGCGGGCCGCCCTGCTGCTGTGCGTCCTGAAGGTGATCGTCTTCCCCGGGCCGGACGTCACCAGCGACGTGTCGGTCATCTACCGGGGCTGGTACGACGTCCTGCGCACCGGAACGTTCCCGCTGGACGACGTGACCTGGCAGTACCCGCCCGCCGCGGCCCTGGCGATCCTCTCCCCCGGCCTGCTGCCGTTCCTGGAGTACGCCACCGCCTTCTTCGTCCTGGCGTGTCTCGCCGACCTCGCCACGCTGGCCCTGCTGCTGTACGCCGGCCGCCGTTCCGGCCGGTCGCCGCGCGGTGCCTGGGTGTGGATGGCGGGCGTGCCGCTGCTGGGGCCGACGGTGTACGCGCGCTACGACGTGATGGTGACCGCGGTCGCCGTGGCCGCGCTGCTGGCGGCCGGCCGGTACCCCCGGTCGGCGGGGGCGCTCGCCGGTTTCGGGGCGCTGGTGAAGGTGTGGCCGGCGCTGCTGCTCCTCGCGGTGCGGCGGCGCGGTGCGTGGGTGTGGGCCGCGGTGACCGGTGCCGGGGTGGCCGCGCTGTTCGCCGTACTGATGCCGGGGGCGTTCGCGTTCCTCGGTTTTCAGCGGGACCGGGGGACGGAGGTGGAGTCGCTGGGGGCGCTCGTCTTCCATGTGGCCCGGCATCACGGGTGGGAGGGTGAGGTGCTGCTCAACTACGGCTCGGTGGAGTTCCTCGGCCCGTACGTGAGCTGGGTGAGCACGGGTGCGCTGTTCCTGAGCGGGGCCGCGCTGGGCTGGCTGGTGCTGTGGCGGGTGATGGCCGTCCGGTTCGAGGCGTGGACCGTGGCGGACGCGGCGTTCGTGGCGGTGCTTCTGTTCACGACGACGAGTCGGGTGATCAGTCCGCAGTACATGGTGTGGCTGGTCGGGCTCGGGGCGGTGTGCCTGTGCTTCCGGGAGAGCCGGATGGGGGTGCCGGTCGGGCTGGTGCTGGTTGCTTCGTTGGTGACGGTGCTGGAGTTCCCGGTGTGGTTCGGGCATGTGGTGGCCAGTGATGCGCTGGGCATCGCGCTGCTGGTGGTGCGCAACGGCCTGCTGGTGGCGGCGACGCTTCTGGCGGCGCGTGTGCTGTGGTGTGCGACGGTTCCCCGTCGGCGGTCGATTCCCAGGGTGCCCGGGCCGGCGCGGGCCGCCGAGGCGCCGGTTTCGTCCTGATCTCCGCTGTTGGTGCGGGGCGGGGGGGTGTTCGCGCAGCCCGGCGCTTGCGGGGTGCCTCCCCCAGAGGGGGTACCCCCAGCGCCCACCCGTGCCGCCCTGGGGGTACCTCCCAGGCCCTTAAGGCACTGGGGGAGGCACGACTGCCCGCGGTTTCGGAACGGCTGCTCAGGTCAGTGCGTTCCTCACGTACTCCCGCCACTGTGCGGTGAAGTCCTCGCGGGTGGTGTCGAGGATCCGTCGCATCGCGTCCTCCACCGCGCCGTCGCGGTGTTCGTGTGCGCCCACGGCGCGGTAGAACTCGCCGAGGCGTTCCTCGCCCCAGCGGTCGGCGATGAGGCGGCAGGCCAGCCAGCCGCTCTCGTAGGCGCGGGCGAGGCGGTCCGCGTCGCCGGAGAAGCCGAAGTCCTCGTCGTCCGGCAGCTCCGCGGGCACCTCGCCCCGGCCCACCGCGTGGGCGAGTTCCGGTGCGACCTCCGCGGGGGCGCGGTCGCCGCCGCGGTAGCCGACCCAGTCGGCGAACCCCTCGGACAGCCACAGCGGGGTCGCGGCGGAGGTGTGGGCGCGGGTGGCGACGTGGGTGGTCTCATGGGTGAGGACGACCTGCCGGCCCGAGTCGCCGAGCAGTCCGAAGGCGTCCGGGTTGACGATGACCCGGTCCGCCGGCGCCCGCCCGTCCGCGCCGGTGGCGCCGGTGGTGACCGCCGCGATGCCCCGGTAGGAGGAGGCGGGCGAGCCCAGCAGGCCCGCCATGCCCTCCAGGGTCTCCGGAACCAGGACGACCACGCGCCGGCTCCACTCCGGGCGCCACGCGTCGGACACCGCGGGCACCGCGCGGTCGGCCAGTCCGGCGTAGTCCCGCAGCTTCCCGTCGGACTGCCCGACGCCGAGGACCAGGCTCCGCTCGCCCCGGACGGCGCGTACGGGGCCCTGGTCCCACAGCTGCTGGCCGGACTTCGTCGCGGGCCGGTCGGAGTCGACGGACCAGCGGCCGTCGCGGTCCCGGCTCAGGCTCAGGGAGCGGGCGGTGGTGACCGGGGACCGGTCGTGGCCCTCGACGCGGTAGCTCAGGCTGGCGGAGGCGGTGGCGGTGTCACCGGTGCGGTCGAGGGCGGTGACGCGGTAGGACCAGTCGGCGAGCGGTACCGCGCGCAGGTTGTCGAACCCGGCGCGGGTGCCGGTACGGGCGTACGCGGCGGCGTCGTGGTCGAGGACGGCCGCCGCGCGGCGGTCGAGGAGGGACTGCACCTCCGCGCGTACGGCGTCGACGGCCGGTCCCCCGCCGCATCCCACCAGGGAGACGAGCAGCAGACACAGCGCCGTCACCGACGCACCCGACACCCGCCTTCGACCAGCCACCTTCCTGAGGGTACGGGCGTCGGGCCGGTGCGGTCAGACCCTGGTGACCGACGAGACCGGCATCATGCCGACCGGGTCGTAGCGCACCGGGGCGCCGGGGTGGGGCGCGTGGATCACCTGGCCGTTGCCCATGTACATCCCGACGTGGGAGGCGTCGGAGCGGTAGACGACCAGATCACCGGGGCGCGCCTCGGACAGCGGGACCTGCCGGCCGGCGTGCCGCTGGGCCTGTGAGGTGCGCGGCAGCGCGACCCCTGCCTGGGCGTACGACCACTGGATCAGTCCGGAGCAGTCGAAGGAGGACGGGCCGTTGGCGCCCCAGACGTAGGGCCTGCCGAGGGCGGAGCGGGCCGCCGCGACGGCGGCCGCCGCGCGGCGCGAGGCGGGCGCCTCGCCGGGGCCGAGCAGGTCCGTGCGTGCGGAGCGGGTGGCGCGGTCCCAGGCGGCGCGTTCGCCGGCCGGGAGGGAGTTGAGCAGCCGGCGGGCCTCGGCGAGCTTGCGCTCGACGGTCCGCTTGTGCGCGGCGACGGCCCTGCGGCTCTTCTCCAGCGCGCCGAGCTTTCCGGCCGCCTCCGCGCGGTCCTGGGCGAGGGAGCGCAGGGCGCTCCTCAGTCTCCTCAGCTCACCGGCCTGGTGGACGGTGATCCGGTCCAGTACGGAGGCCCTCTCGAGGTAGTCCTCCGGATCGTCGGAGAGCAGCAGGGCGAGAGTGGGGTCGAGGCCGCCGGAGCGGTACTGGGCGCCGGCGAGCGAACCCAGCGACTCCCGCATGGTGTTGACGCGTGCCTGCTGCCGGGCGATCCCGTCCTGGGCGTCGGCGATCCGCCGGCGCAGTCCGTCGGTGCGCTCGTCGGCCTCGTTGTACGCCTCGGTCGCCTTCTCGGCCTCCCGGTACAGGCGGTCCACCTCGGCCCGGGTGACGTCGTACGGCGTGGCCGTGGCCGGTACGGCGGCGAGGGCGGTGGCCGCCGCGGACAGCAGACCGAGGGCGACGGCGGTGCCCCGGTCGGATCCGGACGACGGTGCGATACGGCGATGGGACCCCACGGGAAGCCGCGCTCCTTCCGCTGGCGGACAGGGAAACGCGGCAGACAGTAGCCCTCAAAACCACGGGCGGACCAACGGCCCAGGGAGCCACACACGGTGACGCCCCGCCTGTGACCTGCGTCAGAGGCGGGGCGTGGAGCCGAACGGCGTGGTCGGGAATCCCCCGAACGGCGGCGGCTAGACGCGGACGCCGAACATGAACGGGCCGCCGATGGTGTTCATCGACTCGTAGCGCACGACGGTGCCGGTGCGCGGGGCGTGGATGATCTGGCCGTTGCCCGCGTAGAGACCCACGTGGTGCAGGTCGTTGAAGAAAAAGACGAGGTCGCCGACCTTGAGCTGGCTCACCGAGTAGATCC
Source organism: Streptomyces sp. AC558_RSS880 (assembly GCF_019049255.1). Classification (GTDB taxonomy): domain Bacteria; phylum Actinomycetota; class Actinomycetes; order Streptomycetales; family Streptomycetaceae; genus Streptomyces. Next base: position 405,196 of record NZ_JAGMUJ010000161.1, read on the forward strand.
TGGTGCCGTCGTTGGTCTGGGCCTCGGAGGTGCGCGAGATGCCGACGCCGGCCTGCGCGTAGGCCCAGGAGGTCAGGCCGGAGCAGTCGAAGGAGGACGGACCGGTGGCGCCGTAGACGTAGGGGGTGCCGAGCTTGCTCTGGGCGGCGGCGAAGGCGGCGGCGGCGCGGCCGGAGCCGGCCGGGACCTTGACGTCGAGCGCCTCACGCTCGCTGGCGCGGGTGGCGCGGTTCTCCTCCTGGGCGAGCTGGGCCTTCTCCGCGGCGGTGAGGCTGTTGAGCAGCTTCTGCGCGGAGGAGAGCTTGCTCTGGATCTCCTTCTTCTTGTTGCCCAGTTCGGTGCGGGTGGCGGAGAGGTCCTTGAGCTTCTCGGACGCCTCGGAGCGCTGCTGGGCGAGCTCGCGCTGCTTCTCCTGGATCTCCTTGAGCGCGTCGACCTGCTGGGTGCTCAACTGGTCGAGGGTGGACGCCTTGTCGAGGTAGTCGTCCGGGTCGGCGGAGAGGAAGAGCTGGACGGAGGGGTCGATGCCACCGCTGCGGTACTGGGCGCTGGCCATCGAACCGAGGCCGTCGCGCAGCTCGTTGAGCTCCTGCTGGCCCTTGGCGACGTTGTCCTGGATGGTGGAGATCTCCTTCTGGAGCTTCTCCTGCTTCTCCTTGGCGCCGTTGTACTTCTCGGTGGCCTGCTCGGCCTGCTCGTAGAGCTTGTCGACCTTGGCCTTGACCTCGTCCTTGCTCGGCTTCTCGCTCGGGGCGGCGTTGGCGGCCTGCGAGCTCATGACGACGGCAGCTGCGGCAGCGGTGGTGAGCACGGTGACGCGTGCGCGGCTCGGCTGCTTGGGACGACGGTGGGACGCCACGGAGACGAGCTCCTTCTCGAGAGTGATCGCGCGAGCGAGGGTTCGAAGGGAGACCCTAGTGATTCTCTTGTGATCAGTTCAAATCCCTGGACACAAAATCTCCGTTACAGCGGGTTTATTCGATCCGAACTCACCTGCAGTGACGCACCTTTGACGCTACGTTGCGTGACGGTTCCGTCAATTCGGGCATAGATCCCGTACGTTGCACGAGGGACGGATGTGAATGAGGTGTGAGGTAAGCCTTTTGGGCGGGGTGCCGCGCGAGCCGCTTCGGAGGTGCTAGGCGAGCCGCTTCAGGAGCATCGCCGAGGCGACCGGGCGGGCGCCCGCGCGGGCCACCCCGTCGGCGACCTCGCGGTCGGTGGAGGCGACGATGACGGGCCGCCCCGGCGGCTCGGCGCGCACCAGCTGGCGGATCAGCTCGTCGGCGGTGACGCCCGGCTTGGAGAACAGCACCCGCACCCCGCGCGGCGGCGCGAGCAGCACCGGCGCGACCAGTTCGGCGCCGTCGAAGACACAGGTCACCTCGGCGCCCGTCTGGGCGGCGAGCTGGGCGAGCTGGCCCAGCAGGCGCAGCCGCTGCTTCTCCAGGGGCATCTGGGGATAGCCGGTCTTGGTGACGTTGTAGCCGTCGACGACCAGATGCGCCTGCGGCAGCGCCAGCAGCTGGTCGAGGACGGCCGGGTCGTGCTCGGACAGCGCGCGGGCGGCGATGTCCTTCGGGGTCATGCGGCCGGGCTCGACGGCGTCCACGGTCTCGGCGGGCCGGACGGACACCGGGGGCAGCGCCAGCTCCCGGCGAAGCCCCTGGGCGGCGTCAAGGACGGTGTCCAGGAGCAGCCGGACCCGCATGTCCTCGACGCTGCGGCCCTCGCGGGCGGCCCGGCGGGCGGCCTCGAGGGCGGCCTCGGTCTCCCCCAGCCGGGCCTTGAGGCGCCGGCTCTCGCTCTCGGCGGCCGACACCTGGGCGTGGCCCTCGGCGCGCACGGTCTCCATCTCGCCCCGCAGCTTGCGCACGGCGGCCTCGCCGCGCTTGACGTCGCTGAGGGCGGAGCGCAGCTTGCGGTGCAGCGACTCGGCTTCCTTCTTCGCCGACTCCAGTTCGGTGCGCAGCCGCTCGGTCTCGGACTTGGTGTGCTCCCGGGCCCGGGCCAGTTCGGCGCGCAGCCGTTCCAGCTCGGCCCGGGTCTCGTCGTCGGCGCGCTCGGCGTCGGCGCGCTGGGCCTCCTCGCCGGCGGCGGTGACCAGCTTGACCCAGCCGGGCGGGCGGAGCACGTAGGCCGCGGCCGCCACGTCGAGCGGGTCCGCGGCCGGGGGCGGGGAGCCGGAGTCGAGGGCACCGGTCAGTTCCGGCTGGGCCTCTCTGAGTTTCTCCCCGATGCGCTGCCGGAACAGCGGATCGGTCTCCAGCGCCGCGGCCATGGCGTTGCCGGCGAACTTGGCGCGGCGGTTCGGGGCGAAGCGCGCGTACTGCCGCAGCTGGGCGGGCAGCTCGGCGACCGTGAGTCCGCCGAAGCCGTCGGCGACGATCTGGATGACGCGGCGGCGCACTCCGTCGGGCAGCGGACGGTCGAGCACCTCGGCGGCGCCGTCCTGCGGCCCCCCGCCCGTGGTCTCCACCATCCGTCACACCCCTATGCCTGTTCTGCGACCCCGCGCGGGGTCACGTCAGCGGGGCCCGCTCCCGCTCAGGAGCCGGCACCCGGCCTGTCCACGAGTTCCACCTGATCCACGGCGTTGCACCAGCGGCACCGCACCGACTCGATGGTCTCACCGAGCACCTCGCGCTCCTCGACCCTGGGCTCTCCGGCCAGATCGAGGTGGACGTACTCGACGACCTTCGACGAGCGGGTCACGTCGAAGCGGGTGAGGTTGCCGCAGAGGGTGCAGCGCCACCGCGTCGAGGCGGTCGGCAGAGGAACCGTCATCGTGGCTGTTCGCCTTCCTTCCAGTGTCCGTGACGCACCGGCCCGCCGGTGCGTGTGGCTCGTAACCCTACGGCCTGGCGGGTCCCCGCCGCCCGCCCGTCCACGGCGGCGAGGCGGTCTGTGCGGTTGCGTCCGGTTACGTCATGCTCTGTATTCATGATCCGTGACTGGAGCGCGTCGGCCGCCGGGGCGATCCGGGGCGCCTCCGCGCCGGTGACGCACACCCTCATCGCGCTGTGCTGCCTGCTCTTCCTGATCGGGCCGGCGTCGGGCCTGAATCCGGCCCACGGCTCCGGGGAGGAGCTGCTCGCCGCGCAAAGGGCCTATTTCCGGCACTGGGGCGTCATTCCCGCAGACCTGTTCGAAGGATCCCCCGCGGCCGTCCTCACCCCCGCCACGGCGCTGTTCGTGCACGGCAGCTGGGTGCACCTGCTCGGCAACATGCTGTTCCTCCAGGTCTTCGGGGCGATGACCGAGGCACGGATGGGCCGGGTGCGGTTCACCCTGTGCTACGTCGGCTGCGGCTACCTCGCGCTGCTGGGGTACGCCGCCACCGACGCGGACTCCGGGCGGTCCCTGGTCGGTGCCTCCGGGGCGATCTCGGCGGTGCTCGGCGCGTTCCTCTTCCTGTTCCCCCGGGCCCGGGTGACCAGTCTCCTGCCGTTCCTGTTCTTCCTGCCGGTACGCCTGCCGGCGTGGGTGGTGCTGCCGTTCTGGGCGGCGCTGCAGTGGGCGGCGGCGGGGCGGGCGGGCGAGGGGCCGGGGGTGGCGTACCTGGCGCACCTGATCGGGTTCGGGCTGGGCTTCGGCTACGCGTGGGTGCGCTTCGGCGGGGCGACTACAGTGAAGGCCACCCCTGCTCCGGCCCCCGAGGGAGAGAACCAGCCGTGATCACCGCGATCGTCCTCATCAAGACCAGCGTGGACCGGATCCCCGAGATCGCGGAACGGATCGCCGCGCTGGACAGCGTCAGCGAGGTCTTCTCCGTCACCGGCACGTACGACCTGATCGCCATGGTCCGGGTGCGTGAGCACGAGGATCTGGCGGAGGTCATTCCCGGCCGGATCAGCAAGATCCCGGGGGTGGAGGGCACCGACACGCACGTGGCGTTCCGTACGTACTCGCAGCACGACCTGGAGGCGGCGTTCGCCATCGGGCTGGACAGCTAGCGGTCCGCCCGGGGCGGGATCGCCCGCCCTCCGGTCGGTGGCGGTCCGGGGTGCCTCAGCCGGTTTTTCGCCCCCGCCGCCCCGTCCCGTCCCGAACCCGGGGCTCCGCCCCGGACCCCGCTCCTCGAACTCCCCCAAAGGGGGCACCCCCAGAGGGGCTGGATCGTGCCGGAGGGGCTGACCTTCAGCGGGTGGATGAAGAGTTCTTCATCCGGTGCTCATCCGGGACCTCCGGTGCGGTGCGCAGGATCGGGGCATGGTCTTCACTCGCCGGATGGCGGCCCTCGCCGCCGTCGTACTGATCCCACTGGGCGTCGCCGCGACCAGTTACGCCCTCGCCGACAGCCCCGAACCGCCCAAGGTGCCGCCCCGGGTCGAACTGGACAGCGGCTCGCCCACTCCGGCGCCCACGGCCCCGTCCGCGCGGCCCGAGCCGACGCCGAGCGACGAGGTCGTCTCCCGGCCTCCCGTGACCGACAGCCCAGCGGATGACGACGATGACGACGACGGAGGCCAGGACTCCCCGGACGACGCCCCCGGCGGGGACGACGGACCGGGCGACGACGGCTGACCGGGTCCGCCGGCGGATCTCCGCCCGGGTCCGCATCCTGCTGTGGCTGCTGTTCGTCATGGCGGTCGCGCTCGCCTCGGTCGCCATGACCACCCGCTCCTTCCTGCTGCGGGACGTGGACCACCGGATCAGCGGGCTGCTCGCCCAGGAGACCGGTGAGTTCGCCAACTTCGAGGAGCGCGGCTTCGATCCGGAGACGGGCCGGTCCTTCACCGACCCGGACCGGCTGCTGCGGGTCTTCCTGGAACGGCAGTACGCCGACCCGGACGAGGAGCTGATCGGCCTGGTGGCCCGCGGCAGCGGCGGCCCGGCGAAGCTCACCCAGCCGCGCGAGCTGCCCGTCGCCCTGCCCCTGTACGAGGACGACGACGCCCGGCGCCGCATCTTCGACTCCCCCGACGCCTCCGGTGTGCTGCACCGGCCCGAGGGCGAGATCCGCTGGGCCAAGGTGGCCGTGGCCCGGCACGGCGGCGCCCCGGAGGCGGCGTTCGTCGTCGCCTTCCACCCCGAGCGCGAAGTGGCGCGGGTGGACGAGGTGTTCCGGGTGCTGCTCGCCATCTCCGGGGTCGCCCTGCTGCTGACCACCGGCATCGGCTGGGCGGTCGCCGGGCGGATCCTGCAGCCCGTACGGCTGGTGCGCACCGCCGCCGCGCAGCTCACCGAGCAGGACCTCACCCGCCGTATCGCGGTGCGCGGCCACGACGACATCGCGGCCCTCGCCGAGACGTTCAACGCGATGCTCGACCGGCTGGAGCGGGCCTTCGCCGTCCAGCGCCAGTTCGTCGACGACGCCGGCCACGAACTGCGCACCCCGATCACCATCGTGCGCGGTCATCTGGAGCTGATGGGCGACGACCCGGCCGAACGGGAGGAGACCGTCCGCCTCGTCACCGACGAACTCGACCGGATGAGCCGCATCGTGGAGGACCTGCTGCTGCTCGCCAAGGCCGAACGCCCCGACTTCGTCCGCCCCGAGCCGGTCCAGCTCGCCGAACTCACCGCCGACGTCTACGTCAAGGCCCGCACCCTCGGCGAACGCGACTGGCAGCTCACCGGCACGGCCGACCGGGAGGCCGAGCTGGATCCGCAGCGGATCACCCAGGCGATGGTGCAGCTGGCGCAGAACGCGGTGCAGCACACCGCCACCGGCCAGACCATCCGCATCGGCTCCCGCGCGGAGGGTTCCCGGATCGAGCTGTACGTCGCCGACTCGGGCCCCGGGGTCCGGCCGCAGGACCGGGAGCTGGTCTTCGAACGCTTCCGGCGCGGCACCTCCCGGCGCGGGGCGCGCGGTTCGGGAGCCGGGCTCGGCCTGTCGATCGTCAAGGCGATCGCCGAGGGCCACGGCGGCCGGGTCCGTCTGGACGACACCGAGGGCGGCGGCGCCACCTTCGTACTCACCCTGGAAGAGGCACCCGAGTGAACCGGATCCTGATCGTCGAGGACGAGGAGCGCATCGCCTCCTTCGTGGAGAAGGGCCTGCGCGCCAACGGCTTCACCACCACCGTCGTCCCCGACGGCGAGACCGGCTACGAGTACGCCCTGACCGGCGGTTTCGACCTGGTCGTCCTCGACATCGGGCTGCCCGGCCGGGACGGCTTCACCGTGCTGCGCGAGCTGCGCGAGTCCCGGGTGACGACCCCGGTGATCGTGCTGACCGCGCGGGACTCGGTCCGGGACACGGTGGCCGGTCTGGAGGGCGGCGCCGACGACTGGATGACCAAGCCGTTCCGCTTCGAGGAACTGCTCGCCCGGGTACGGCTGCGGCTGCGCACGGCGGCCCGGGCGCCGGAGGTGACGGTGCTGAAGGCGGGCTCGCTGAGCCTCGACCTGCGCACCCGCCGCGCCCGCGCCGGGGACCGCACCGTCGACCTGACGGCCCGTGAATTCGTGCTCCTCGAACTGTTCCTGAGACACCCCGGGCAGGTACTCTCCCGCGAGCAGATCCTCTCCCACGTGTGGGGCTACGACTTCGACCCGGGCTCCAACATCGTGGACGTGTACGTGCGGGCGCTGCGCAAGAAGCTCGGCGCGGAGAAGGTGGAGACGGTCCGCGGGATGGGCTACCGGCTCCCCGCGTGACGGCCCCCGCGGCGGGGCGGACCCGCCGGGTGAAGTTCCCTTCATCTCCGGCTCATCGACGGCTCACCGCCGGGGTGAATCGTCGATGACGTGACATTGAACCCCCGCTTGACCGCGGCCCTGTGCGTGGCGCTGTCGCTGTGCGCGCTGCTCGCGGTCCCCGGTACCTTCCCCGGCCTCGGCGGGGACGCGCGCCTCACCCTCGCCGTGTTCGCGCTGGCGACCTGCGCGTGGGTCGGTACGCCGATCGACGACACGTACATCGCGCTGGGCGCCGGACTCGCGCTGACGGTGACCGGGGTGATCAGCAGCGACACCCTGTTCGGCACCCTGGGCGACTCGACGGTGTGGCTGCTGATCTGTGCGTTCGTGCTGGCGGCGGCGGTCACCCGGACGGGGCTCGCGGGGCGGGCGGCGGCCTTCCTGGTCGGCGGGGCGCGTACGGTGCGGCAGTTGACGCACCTGACGACGGCCGCGCTGGTCGTCACGGCGTTCGCGGTGCCGGCCACGTCCGGCCGGGCGGCGCTCGCCCTGCCGGTGTTCCTCGCCCTCGCCAAGGCGCTCGCCGACCGGAAACGGCTGGTCGTGATGTTGGCGCTGCTGTTCCCGACCGTGATCCTCCTGTCGGCGGTGGCGACCCTGATCGGTGCGGGAGCGCATCTGATCACCGTGTCGGTGCTGTGGGAGGCCGCCGGGGAACGGGTCGGCTTCACCGAGTGGCTGCTGCTCGGGCTGCCGCTGGCCGTGGCCTCCTCCCACCTCGCCGCCGAGGCCGTCCTGTTGACCACCACCCGGCGCGCGGACCGCAGGGGCGGCGTGCACATCACCGCCGAGGAGATCCAGCGGCACAGCGACCGCCCGGTCACCGGCCCCTGGACCCAGGCCGAGAAGCGCTGCGCCCTGCTGCTGGCCACGGTCGTCGCCCTGTGGTGCAGCGAGCCGCTGCACCGGGTGTCCCCCGCGATGGTCGCGCTGATCGGCGCGGTCGTCGCCGCCTCGCCGGCACTCGGCACCGTACGGCTGAAGGACGCGCTGAAGACGGTGCCCTGGTCGCTGCTGCTGTTCATGGCGGCGACGATGGCGATGGGCGTGGCACTCGCCGAGTCCGGCGCGGCGAAGTGGCTGGTCGGCGGGGTGCCGTCGGGCATCACCCCGGTGATGTTCCTGGCGGTCGTCGTCGCGGTCAGCACGGCCGCCCATCTGATACTCCAGTCCCGGTCCGCCCGTTCCTCCGTGCTGGTCCCGCTGGTGGTCGCGGCGGCCGTCGGCGCCGGGGTGAACCCGGTCGCCGCGGCGCTCGCCTCCACCGCCGCCGCGGGCTTCTGCCACACGCTCCCGGCCTCCGCGAAACCGGTCACGCTCTTCGCGGAGATCCCCGGCACCCCCACCTACACCCCGCGCGACCTGCTGCGGCTGTCCGCCGTGCTGGCCCCGCTCACCGCCGCCCTGGTCCTGCTGTTCGCCGTCGCGGTGTGGCCGCTGCTCGGCGTCCCCGTGACCCGCTAAGGAGTTCCCCTCATGCTGAACCGTGTCGTCGTAGCCCCCAGCGGCTTCAAGGAGTCGCTGTCCGCCCAGGCCGCCGCCGACGCCATCGCGGCGGGCGTCCGCCGGGTGCTGCCGGACGCCGAGATCGACCGGATCCCCCTGGTGGACGGCGGTGAGGGCACCGCCTCGGCGCTGGCCTCGGCGACCGGCGGCCGGCTGGTCGCACTGGCCGCCACCGGCCCGGTCGGCGAACCGGTCGGCACCCACTTCGCGCTGCTCGGCCCCGGGGACACGGCGGTGGTGGAGATGGCGGCGGTCGCCGGCCTCTCCCTCGTCCCCCGCACCCGGCGCGACCCGGGCGCCACCACCACGTACGGCGTCGGGGAACTGATCCGCGCCGCCCTCGACCAGGGCGTACGGCGGATCCTGGTGGGCTGCGGCGACTCGGGCACCTCCGACGGCGGCGCGGGCGCGCTCCAGGCGCTCGGCGCCCGGCTGCTGGACGCGGACGGACTTGAACTGGCGCCCGGCGGAAGCGCGTTGACGCGCCTGGCCCGCATCGACCCGGCCGGCCTCGATCCCCGTCTCGCCGAGGTGGAACTCCTCGTCGCCTGCAACCCCTTCAACGTGCTGTGCGGGGAGCGGGGCGTGGCCCGGGTGTTCGGCCCGCAGAAGGGGGCGACCCCGGAGCAGGTCGAGGAGCTGTCGGCGGCGCTGGAGAACTGGGCGCGGGTGCTGACCCGCGATCTCGCCGTCACCGGCACCGATCTGCGCCTCGGCCGCGGTACGGGCGCCTCCGGCGGACTGGGCGCCGGGCTCGCCGCCCTGGGCGGGTCCCTCCTGCCCCGCTTCCAGGTCCTGCTGGACCACCTCGACCTGGACGCCCGGCTGGCCCGCGCCGATCTGGTCGTCACCGCGGAGGGCGCCCTGGACCACCAGACGCCGCGCGGCAAGGTCCCGGCGGAGGTGGCGCGCCGCGCCAAGCTGTCCGGGCGGCCGGTGCTGGCCCTGGCGGGGACGCTCGGGGAGGGCGCGGGGGAGGTGCCGGGAGTGGACGCCTGCCACGGCATCCTGCCCGCGCCGATGGCCCTGGCGGAGGCGCTGGTCCGCGGCGCGGAGCTTCTCACGGACGCGACGGAACGCGCTCTGCGCATGATCGTCCTGGGCGCGCGGCTGCCCGTGCCGGCCCGCAACTAGGTTTCTCGCCCCCGCCGCCCCTTCCCGTCCCGAACCTGGGGCTCCGCCCCGGACCCCGCTCCTCAAACGCCGGAGGGGCTAACTCCAGCCCCTCCGGCGTTTGAGGAGCGGGGGTCCGGGGGCAGCGCCCCCCGGGGGACGGGAACGGGAAGGGGCGGCGGGGGCGAAAGAAGGTCACTTGCGGGCGGACGTGTCCGGTACGCAGCGGCCGTCCACCGTGCGGTAGTTCCACCGCGCGCCGTCGCGGACGAGCTCGCGCACCGCCCGGACGAACCGCTCCACGTGCTCGTCCGGCGTCCCCGCGCCGAAGCTCACCCGGATCGCGTTGAGCGACTTCTCCCCGGGCACCGCCTCGGGGGCGCCGCACTCGCCCTGGGCCCCCGAGTCGCCGCCGAGCAGCCTCCGCACCAGCGGGTGCGCGCAGAACAGCCCGTCCCGTACGCCGATGCCGTACTCGGCGGAGAGCGCGGCGGCGAAGTGGGAGCTGTTCCAGCCCTCGACGACGAAGGAGAGCACACCGACGCGCGGGGCGTCGTCCCCGAACAGGGACAGGAAGCGCACCTCGGGCACGTCCGCGAGTCCTTCGCGCACCGCGCCGATCAGCTCCTCCTCGCGGGCGACCAGGGCGTCGAACCCGGCCTCGGTGAGCGCCGTGCAGGCGGAGGCGATGGAGTACGCGCCGATGACGTTGGGCGATCCGGCCTCGTGGCGTGCGGCGCCGTCGTGCCACTCCACGTCCACTCCCCCGTCCCCGCGCCGGGTGACCTTGCGGCTGGCGCCGCCGCCCGCGAGGTACGGCTCGGCCTCCTGGAGCCAGTCGGCGCGGCCGGCCAGCACGCCGGAGCCGAAGGGGGCGTACAGCTTGTGCCCGGAGAAGGCGACCCAGTCGACGTCCAGGTCACGGACGCTCACCGGGTGGTGCGGGGCGAGCTGGGCGGCGTCCAGGACGATCCGGGCGCCGTGCGCGTGCGCGGCGGCGGCCAGTTCCCGTACGGGCCACAGCTCGCCGGTGACGTTGGAGGCGCCGGTGACGCAGACCAGGGCCGGGCCGTACGGGTCGCGGTCGGCGAGGGCGCGTTCCAGCGTCTCCACGGCCCGTCGGGGGCTGTTCGGGGCGTCGAGGTAGGTGACCCGTGCGTCACGCCAGGGCAGCAGGGAGGCGTGGTGCTCGGTCTCGAAGACGAAGACCTCGCAGCCGTCGGGGAGCGCGGTGGCGAGCAGGTTGAGGGAGTCGGTGGTGGAGCGGGTGAACACCACCTGGTCCCCGGTACGGCAGTCGAGGAACCCGGCGACGGTCCGGCGGGCGTTCTCGAACAGGTCGGTGGAGAGCTGGGAGAGGTATCCGGCGCCCCGGTGGACGCTGCCGTAGTACGGCGCGTACGCGGCCACGTCGTCCCACACCCGCTGGAGGGCGGGGGCGCTGGCGGCGTAGTCGAGGGCGGCGTAGGTGACCTCGCCGCCGGTGACGAGGGGGACGGTGACGTCCCGGCCGAGGACGGGCAGGGGGGCGCGGACGGACGGGTCGGCGGCAGCGGTGGGGACGGACATGACGGAACTCCCGGTGAGGCAGGCGGAATCCCCGCGCGAGCGCGTGTCGCTCGAGCGCGGAGGGAAGGAAAGGGGACGTGCGGAGGCGGGGCTCGGCAGCCCTAGCGCATTCGCTTGCTCACGGAAGACTCCTCGACGACCAGGACCCCTGGTGTGTGAGGGGTCCGCGCTTGCCGTGGGCCTTGCTGCTCACGGCCTGGTCTTCACCCGGGGCACCCCGCCACGGACGGAGGGTTGCCGGACAGCCGGCCGGGGCCTGATGGCTGTCACTCATGACCTGGACAGGAAAGTACGTGAAGTGATCGACGTCCCGCAACCCGTGTCCGGATCGCGGGACGTCCCACCGCCCGGCGGCTACGCGTTGCTGACGGCCACCCAGCGCTCCAGGACCCGCTTGGCGGCCCCCGAGTCGATCGCCTCGGCCGCCTTCGCCATACCGGCGCGGATCCGCTCCGTCAGGGTGCCGCCGCCGGGCTCCAGGGCCACCAGCGCCGCCGCCGAGTTCAGCAGCACCGCGTCCCGCACGGGACCCGGTTCGCCGTCCAGGAGCCGGCGGGCGACCTCGGCGTTGTAGGAGGCGTCGGCGCCGCGCAGGGCCTCCACGGGCACCAGGTCGATGCCGACGTCGCGCGGGTCGAAGGTCTCCTCGTCGACCTTGCCGTCGCGGACCACCCACACCCTGGAGGTGGCGGTGGTGGTCAGCTCGTCGAGTCCGTCGTCGCCGCGGAACACCAGCGTGGAGTTGCCGCGTTCGGCGAAGACCCCGGCCATGATGGGGGCCATCCGGAGGTCGGCGACGCCGACCGCCTGCGCCTTGACCCGCGCCGGATTGGCCAGCGGGCCGAGGAAGTTGAACACCGTGCGGATGCCGAGCTGGCCGCGCGCGGCGGCCACGTGGCGCAGCGCCGGGTGGAACTTCACCGCGAAGCAGAAGGTGATCCCGGCCTCCTCGGCGACCTCGGCGACCCGTCGCGGGGTCAGCTCCAGGTTGACGCCGAGCTTCTCCAGGACGTCGGAGGCGCCGGACGCGGAGGAGGCGGCCCGGTTGCCGTGCTTGACGACCTTCGCGCCGGTGCCGGCCACGACGATCGAGGACATCGTGGAGATGTTCACCGTCTTGGCGCCGTCCCCGCCGGTGCCGACGATGTCGACGGTCGCGCCCGGCACCTCGATCACGTTGGCGTGGTCGTACAGCGCCCGTACGCAGCCGGTGATCTCCTCGACGGTCTCGCCCTTGGCCCGCAGGGACACCGCGAATCCGGCGATCTGCGCGTCGGTCGCCTCGCCGCGCATGATCAGGTCCATCGCCCAGGCGGTGTCGTCGGCGGACAGGTTCCGTCCGTCCAGCAGTCCGTTCAGCAGGGCGGGCCAGGAGCGGCCCGCCGCGGTGTCGCCTCCAGCGGGGGTCACAGCGCTCATGGCCGCTCCTGATGGTCGTAGAAGGATCGCGGGAACCAGAGAGGTCCCGGGCTCCACCCTATCGAGGTCCGTGGACGGCGAAGGGCCCCCGTCCGCAGAACGGACGGGGGCCCTTCGCCGTCGTGTGGCGACTGGGGTGAGGTGCCGAAGGTGATCAGTGGTGGCCGTGGCCGCTCGTGATCTCCTTGTACTCCTCGACGGTCGGCTTCGGGATCTGGGCGTCCTCGCCGTAGTAGCCCTTGCTCAGCTTGGCGCGCAGCTTCTCGGTCGCCTTCACCTTGCGCCGGACACCGTTCTCGTCGACCTCGGGGCCGATCTCGAGCGGCTTGTACTGCTCGTGCGCGGTGAGGGTGTACATCTGCTCCTGGCTGAGCGGCTCGTGCACCTCGATGAACTCACCGTGCGGCAGGCGCTTGATGATGCCCGACTCGCGGCCGTGCAGCACCTTGTCCTTGTCCCGGCGCTGCAGGCCGAGGCAGATCCGCTTGGTGACGACGAACGCGATGACCGGTCCCACGAAGAAGCCGATGCGGACGAACCAGGTGACCGCGTTGATCGAGAGGTGGAAGTGCGTGGCGAAGATGTCGTTGCCACCGCCGATCAACATGATCATGTACGCCGTGACCCAGGCGACGCCGAAGGCCGTACGGGTCGGGGCGTTGCGCGGCCGGTCCAGGATGTGGTGCTCGCGCTTGTCCCCGGTGATCCAGGACTCGATGAACGGGTAGAGCGCGAAGGCCGCGAGGAAGACGCCGAACAGCACCAGCGGGATGAAGACGCCCAGGACCAGGGTGTGGCCCCAGAAGTTGATCTCCCAACCGGGCATCGCGCGGACCAGGCCCTCGGCGAAGCCCATGTACCAGTCGGGCTGGGCGCCCGTGGAGACCATGTCCGGACGGTACGGGCCCAGAGCCCAGATCGGGTTGATGGACGCGATGCCGGCGATCAGCGCGGTGAAGCCGAAGACCAGGAAGAAGAAGCCTCCCGCCTTGGCCATGTAGACCGGCAGCAGCGGCATGCCCACGACGTTCTTGTTGGTCCGTCCGGCACCCGCGAACTGCGTGTGCTTGTGGTAGAAGACCAGGATCAGGTGGGCGACCACCAGGCCGAGCATGATGCCCGGCAGCAGCAGGATGTGGATCGAGTAGAACCGCGCGACGAAGTCGGTGCCGGGGAACTCCCCGCCGAACAGGAACATCGAGATGTACGTGCCGACGATCGGCACGGACAGGATCGCGCCCTGGGTGAAGCGGACACCGGTTCCGGAGAGCAGGTCGTCCGGCAGCGAGTAACCGGTGAAACCGGTGAACATGCCGAGGACGAACAGCAGGAAGCCGAACAGCCAGTTGATCTCACGCGGCTTGCGGAACGCGCCGGTGAAGAAGACGCGCATCATGTGCACGAACATGCCGGCCAGGAAGATGACCGCGGCCCAGTGGTGGATCTGCCGGATCAGCAGACCGCCACGGACGTCGAAGCTGATGTCCAGCGTCGACTTGTAGGCCTCGCTCATCAGCTGTCCCTGCAGCGGGACGTAGGAGCCGTGGTACTCCACCTCGTTCATCGACGGGTGGAAGAACAGCGTCAGGTAGACACCCGTGAGGATGATGATGAGGAAGCTGTAGAGGCAGATCTCGCCCAGCATGAAGGACCAGTGGTCCGGGAAGATCTTGCGCATGTTGGCCTTGGCCAGGGAGTAGATCCCCAGCCGGCCGTCGGCCCAGTCGGCGACGCGCTCGCCGGCCGGGGCCTTCCCGCGCGAGCGGGACTCGGGGGTCGTCGTAGTACTCATCCGCGCTCCCAGAAGGCAGGACCGACGGGCTCCTCGAAGTCACCGAGCGCTTCGAGGTAACCCTCGTCGTTCACGCCGATGCGCAGCTGCGGCAGGGCGTGACCGGCGGGACCGAAGATGACCTTGGCTCCGTCGGAAAGGTCGAAGGTGGACTGGTGGCAGGGGCACAGCGCGTGGTGCGTCTGCTGCTCGTACAGGGAGATCGGGCAACCGACGTGGGTGCAGATCTTCGAGTACGCGAGGATGCCCTCGTGCGACCACTCGAGGGACCGCTTGTCCTTGATGTCGTCCGGCTGGATGCGGACCAGCATCAGGGCGGCCTTGGCGATCTCGTTCTGGAAGCCGTGGTCGTGCTCCTCCAGGCCCTCGGGCTTGGCGAAGGTCAGCGAGCCCACGATGAGGTCGGACGGCCGCAGCGGCTCGTTCGTGTTCATGTTGACGAGCAGCTTGCCCTTGCCCCACAGGGTGTGGCGCAGCTTGCCCTCGGGCAGCGGGCCGAGCTCGCGCAGCAGCACGACGCCGGAGAGCGGGAACAGGGCGAGGGCGCCGAACATCGTGTTGCGGATCAGCTTGCGCCGGCCGAGCACCGACTCCTTGGCACCCTGGCGGAAGTCGTCCATGACCTTCGCCTTGACCTCGGGCGAGGCCTCGATCGGGTGCCGCTCGTCGGTCAGCTCCTCGTCGGACATCAGGGTGCGGGCCCAGTGGACCGCGCCCGCGCCGATGGCGAACAGCGCGATGCCGAGCGTCACGCCGAGCGCGAGGTTCAGAGCGCTGATGTGGCCCAGCGGGAAGATGTAGACGATCTTCTCGACCGGGATCGCCACGAACGAGGCGATGAAGCCGATGGTGGCCAGCATCGACAGCGTGAACAGCAGGGCGACCGTGCGCTCGGACCGCTTGGCGGCCCGCTCGTCGATGTCCTGGATCCGGTGCTCGTGGGGCGGCAGGCCCGGGTCGGCGAACGGGTTCTTCTCGTCCGCGACCCTCACCGCGCCGTGGGTGGTGTCCTGCGCTGCGGGCAGGTTCTCTTCGGGGATGTCTTGGCTACTCATGACTTCTTGGCCTTTGCGGTCCGAGCGGCGACCCACACAGCGACGACGATCAGTCCGCCGAGACCGAAGATCCAGCCGAACAGGCCCTCACTGACCGGGCCGAGCCCGCCCAGCTCCATGCCGCCCGGGCTCTCGGATTCGTCGCTGTTGACCTCGCCCAGGTACGCGATGATGTCCTTCTTGTTCTGCTCCGTCAGCGTGCTGTCCGGGAAGGAGGGCATGTTCTGCGGGCCGGTGAGCATGGCCTCGTAGATGTGCTTGGGAGCGACGTCCTCAAGGCTCGGGGCGTACTTGCCGTGCGTGAGCGCACCGCCCTTGCCGGTGAAGTTGTGGCACTGCGCGCAGTTGTTGCGGAACAGTTCGCCGCCCTTGGCGATGTCGGCGCCCTCGGGGCCGTACTGCTCGGCGGTGGGGACGGCCGGGCCGGCGCCCAGGGAGGCGATGTACGCCGCCAGCTGGTCGATCTCGGCCTGGGTGTAGACGGCCGGCTTGTCCGGGATCTGCGCGGCCTGCGAGGTGGCGGCCGGCATACGGCCGGTGCTCACCTGGAAGTCCACGGCCGCGGCGCCCACGCCCACCAGGGTCGGGCCGTCGGTGGTGCCCTGACCGCCGGTGCCGTGGCAGCTGGCGCAGCCGACCGCGTAGAGCTTCTTGCCCTCCTCGATGGTGAGGGACTGGGCGGTTTCGTCGGCCTGCGCCTTGTCCGCGGGTGCGAACACGGCGTAGAGCCCCCCGGTGCATGCCAGCGCGAGGAGGAGGACGACGAGCGCCGCCAGCGGATGGCGTCGTCGTGCGGAGAGCTTTTTCACGGATTACCCCGGTGTCAGGATCTTCTGCGTCGATGCTTCTGGTTGGTGCGCCCTCGAGGAGCGCGCGCGGATGTGGGCCCGGCTACTTGATCATGTAGATCGTGGCGAAGAGGCCGATCCAGACGACATCGACGAAGTGCCAGTAGTAGGACACGACGATGGCCGCGGTCGCCTGCTCGTGGGTGAACCTCTTGGCCGCGTAGGTCCGGCCCAGGACCAGCAGGAAGGCGATGAGACCGCCCGTCACGTGCAGGCCGTGGAAGCCGGTGGTCAGGTAGAAGGCCGAGCCGTACGCGTCGGAGGAGAGAGACAGGCCGTAGTGCTTGACCAGCTCGGTGTACTCGAGGACCTGACCGCCGATGAAGATCGCGCCCATGATGAAGGTGACGATGAACCACATCCGGAGCTTCTTCACGTCACCGCGCTCGGCGGCGAAGACGCCGAGCTGGCAGGTGAGGGAGGAAAGCACCAGGATCGTGGTGTTCGCCGCCGAGAACGGGAAGTTCAGGTGGTCGGCCTTCTCCGACCAGAACTCGGGTCCGGTCACCGATCGCAGGGTGAAGTACATCGCGAAGAGGGCCGCGAAGAACATCAGCTCGGAACTCAGCCAGATGATGGTTCCGACGCTGGTGAGGTTCGGTCGGTTGACCGACGGGTGCGCGTGCCCGGTATCTACTGTCGTTGCTGTCGCCACGCCGACATTATGTCGGTCGCTTATCCCGCCCTCACTCCCGGGGGTGCCGTTCGGTGTGTTCGGCCCTCCTGGACTGCCCGGATGGCCCACCCGGGGCCCGTGGCGGAGCCGCCTCGAAGGCGTGTCCGAACCAGTGTTGACAAGCGGTCCGAAGGGGTAGCATCCGCGCCATCGGTACCCGAAGTTCCCGACAGAGCCGTGCCCTCTCTCTTACGCGTGGAGGAACAATGCAGGCGACCGCCACGGTGCTGGTCTACAGCGACGACGCCAACACCCGGGAGCAGGTGCGGCTCGCCACCGGGCGGCGACCGGCGCCGGACGTGCCCGTCGTGGAGTTCGTGGAGTGCGCGACCCCGGCGGCCGTGCTGGCGGAGCTCGACCGGGGCGGCATCGACGTGTGCGTGCTGGACGGCGAGGCCGTGCCGATGGGGGGCATGGGGATGTGCCGGCAGATCAAGGACGAGGTGTTCAACTGTCCCCCGGTGCTTCTGCTGATCGGGCGGCCGCAGGACGCGTGGCTGGCGACGTGGAGCCGGGCGGAGAGTGCGGTCACCTTGCCGGTGGAGCCGGTGGAGTTCGCGGCGGCGCTGGCCGCGCTGCTGCGGCAGAAGCACTTGCAGAGCGCCTAGGAACTCGGTTCCTCCTGTGACACGGCGACCGCGGGTCCGTTGTGGCTGGTCGCGCCCACGCGGCGGAGCCGCACAGGTGACAGCCCCGCGCCCCTTTCGGGGCGCTACACCGCCGTCGGCCTGAGACGTGCTGTCTCCCGGGGGTTCTGGCCCTTGTCGGGGGTCAGGGCGCTGCCCGCCTGCCATGTGGTCCAGTCCAGGTTCCAGTCGCCGTAGCCGTTGCCGAAGGGTTCCATCGTGTCGCCGGCCGAGTTCTCGACCTTGACGATGTCGCCCTCACGGACGGTGTCGAAGAACCACTCCGCGTCGCCGGTGCTCATGCCGACGCAGCCGTGGCTGACGTTGTCGTAGCCCTGGGAGCCGACGGACCAGGGTGCGGCGTGCACGTACTCGCCGCTCCAGGTCACCCGGGTGGCGAAGTGGACGTCCAGGTCGTACGACTCCGCCGAACCCTCGGCGATGCCGACGGTGGTGCTGCGCATACGTACGAGGCGTTCCTTGGCGAGCACGACCTTGACGCCGTTGCGGGTCTCGAAGCCGGGCTTGCCGGTGGTGACGGGGATCTGCTTGATCTCCTCGTCGTTCTTGTAGACCGTCAGCCGGTGCGCGGCGGCGTCGGTGACGGCTATCACCCGGTCACCGGTGCGGATCGTCAGGGGCTCGGACCTGCCGCCCCGCAGCCGGTCGTTGATCCTGATGCCCTCCAGGGTGCTGCGCACGCTGACGGTGGCGTGGGCGGGCCAGTAGTCCTGGGGGCGGTAGTGCAGCTTCTTGTCGTCCACCCAGTGCCAGGCGCCGGACACGGCGGGGGTGGACTCGACCCTCAGGCCGCGCTCCACGACGGCTCGCTGGGCCCGGTCCTTGACGGGTGCGTTCAGCTCGGCGGTGAGGGGCTGGCCGACGCCGTACGTGCCCGCCGCGGGGCCGAAGGCGACGGCCAGGCGCTTGGCGGTGGAGGGCTTGGCGGTGGTGAAGGTGAGGACCTTGCGGCCGGGCGCCCCGTCCTCGTCCTCGGTGCTCACCCGGACCGTGTACCGGGCGCCCGCGGCCAGCGGGGAGGTGCTGTGCCAGCGGCTGCCGTCGGCGGCCAGCTCGCCCGTCACACGGCGTCCCGAGGCGTCCACGACGGTGACGTCCGTGATGCGCCCGTCGGCGTCCTCGGCGACGACCTCCAGGGGCTTGTCGGGGTCGGCCTTCCCGCCCGCCTCCACGGATCCGCTGAAGGAGATCCGGCCCGCCGCGTCGTAGGGCTCGGCGGACAGCGGGTCGCCGTCGGCGGAACAGCCCGCGACGCCCGCGACGAGGGCGATCACCAGCAGCGTGCGGCCGGCGACGCGGCTCCGCCCGGCGCCCGCGCCACGAGGGGGCTCTGTGCGTCTCATGACTTCACGCTAGGAACCCGCACCGCCCTCGGCTCACTGGACGGCCCGAACGGGTGAGACAACGGCGAGGGGCCCGGACCCTCCTGATGGAGTGTCCGGGCCCCTCGACGCCGTGGTCACTGGGTGCGGTTCTCACCGCGGTAGTACTCGAAGACCCAGCCCCAGATGCCGATCAGGAGCAGCGGTGCCGAGAAGTACATCAGCCACCAGCCGATCGCGACGCCCATGAAGGCCAGCGCGCCACCCACGGCGAGGGAGAGCGGCTGCCAGCTGTGCGGGCTGAAGAACCCGACCTCGCCGGCGTCGTCGGCGACGTCCGCCTCCTTGTTGTCCTGCGCGCCCACGTCGACCCGCCGGGCCGTGAAGCCCAGGTAGAAGCCGATCATGATGCTCAGGCCGAAGGCCAGGAAGAGGGCGGTGGTGCCGACCGGCTCCTTCGACCACACGCCGTAGACACCGGCCATGATGAGGAAGAAGACGCTCAGCCAGATGAACATCTTGCCCTGGATCTTCACTTGCCGGCCTCCTTGCTGCCGGAGAGGGCCTTCTCACCGTGACCGGCGTTCTCGAGCTCGTCGAGTGCGGCGATCTCCGGGTGGTGCAGGTCGAACGCGGGGGATTCGCTGCGGATCCGCGGCAGGGTGAGGAAGTTGTGCCGCGGCGGCGGGCAGGAGGTCGCCCACTCCAGGGAGCGGCCGTAGCCCCACGGGTCGTCGACGTTGACCGGCTTGCCGTACTTGGCCGTCTTCCAGATGTTGTAGAAGAACGGCAGCATCGACATGCCCAGCAGGAACGAGGCGATCGTCGAGACCGTGTTCAGCGCGGTGAAGCCGTCGGCCGCCAGGTAGTCGGCGTACCGGCGCGGCATGCCCTCGACACCCAGCCAGTGCTGGACGAGGAAGGTGCCGTGGAAGCCGATGAACAGCGTCCAGAAGGTGATCTTGCCGAGGCGCTCGTCGAGCAGCTTGCCGGTGAA
>NZ_JAGMUJ010000161.1:424800-425523 GCF_019049255.1 Streptomyces sp. AC558_RSS880
CGGCGAGGCCAGGATGACACCGGTCAGACCACCGAAGGTGAAGGTGATCAGGAAGCCCAGCGTCCACAGCATCGGGGTCTCGAAACTCAACGACCCCTTCCACATGGTGCCGATCCAGTTGAAGAACTTCACGCCCGTCGGCACCGCGATCAGGAACGTCATGAAGGAGAAGAACGGCAGCAGCACACCGCCCGTGACGTACATGTGGTGCGCCCACACCGTCACCGACAGACCCGCGATCGCGATGGTCGCGCCGATCAGGCCCATGTAGCCGAACATCGGCTTGCGGGAGAAGACCGGGATGATCTCACTGACGATGCCGAAGAACGGCAGCGCGATGATGTACACCTCGGGATGGCCGAAGAACCAGAACAGGTGCTGCCACAGCAGCGCCCCGCCGTTGGCCGAGTCGAAGATGTGCGCGCCGAACTTGCGGTCCGCCTCCAGCGCGAACAGCGCCGCGGCCAGCACCGGGAAGGCGAGCAGGACCAGCACACCGGTCAGCAGCACGTTCCAGGTGAAGATCGGCATGCGGAACATCGTCATGCCGGGCGCACGCATGCAGATGATCGTGGTGATGAAGTTGACCGAGCCGAGGATGGTGCCGAAGCCGGAGAAGGCCAGACCCATGATCCACATGTCGGCGCCGATGCCCGGCGAGCGGACCGCGTCGGACAGCGGGGAGTAGGCGAACCAGCCGAAGTCGGCCGCCCCGTCCGGGGT
>NZ_JAGMUJ010000161.1:425639-624634 GCF_019049255.1 Streptomyces sp. AC558_RSS880
TTGACGATGACGTTGCCACGGCTCTGGCGCCTGACCGGCAGCTCGTCCTCGTAGTGGGACCCTGGTGCCGCGGCACCCTGGGATTCGTTGAGGATGCTCACAGGATGTTCGCCTCCCGGTTCTTCTCGTGCTCCGTCTGCTCGATGCCGGCGGGCACGTAACCGGTCTGCCCCTTCTTCACGAGGTCCTTCAGGTGCTGCTCGTAGCGCTCGGGGGAGACGACCTTCACGTTGAACAGCATCCGGGAGTGGTCGACGCCGCAGAGCTCGGCGCACTTGCCGAGGAAGGTGCCCTCACGGTTGGGGGTCACCTCGAAGGCGTTGGGGTGGCCCGGGATGACGTCCTGCTTCATCAGGAACGGCACCACCCAGAAGGAGTGGATGACATCACGCGAGGTCAGCACGAAGCGGACCCGCTTGCCCTCGGGCAGCCACAGGGTGGGGCCCGGGTTGTTGGTCTGCGGGTTCCGGGTACCGGGGACGCCGCAGTCGTAGACGCCACCGGCATCGGCCGGGAAGGCTTTCTTGTAGCGCTCCGGGACCGACTCCAGTTCCTTGGACGTCTTGGCGTCGCCCGTGGAACCGTCGACGTTCTCGACGTAGTTGAAGCACCAGCTCCACTGGAATCCGACCACGTTGACCGTGACGTCGGGACTCTTCTCGAGCCTCAGAAGCTCGGATTCGTCGCGGGCGGTGAAGTAGAAGAACACCGAGACGATGATGAGCGGAACCACCGTGTACAGCGCCTCGATGGGCATGTTGTACCGGGTCTGCGGAGGAACCTCCACCTTGGTGCGGCTGCGCCGGTGGAAGAAAGCACTCCACAGGATCAGGCCCCACACCAGCACGCCGACGACGAGCGCGGCGGCCCAGGATCCCTGCCACAGGGAGAGGATCCGCGGAGCCTCTTCCGTGGTGGGGGTGGGCATACCAAGGCGGGGGAAGTCCTCCCATGTGCAACCGGTGGCGGTCGCCAGGACCAGGCCCGCGGTCAGTGCCTGCAGCAGCTTCCGCCGCATCGGGCGCCGCGGCGAGCGGTCGGAGCCGTTGGGACTCACGTAGCGCCTTCCCGAGAGTCTCGCCCGCGCGGATTGGCTGCGGCCTGCCTTCTCGCTGGTCGGTCGCCGCCCTGCGTCGGGCAGGGGTTTGGATGTTTATGCGGACCAAACCCTAGCCGACGCCCTCCGGGGGGTCGCGGGGAGGGGTGCCGTACGCGCCGCGGGTTACACCGAGCGCCTCACCATCCGGGGGTACGGGGTGTCTCGCGGCTGCCGCCCCGCCGTGGTCGGTCGCGCAGTTCCCCGCGTCCCTTCGGGGCGCTTAGCGTTGGGGTGTGTCCTACTTTGATGCCGCTTCCGCCGCCCCCCTCCATCCCGTTGCCCGGCAGGCCCTGATGGCCTCTCTTGACGAGGGGTGGGCGGATCCGGCGCGGCTGTACCGGGAGGGACGGCGGGCACGCCTGCTGCTGGACGCGGCGCGGGAGGCGGCCGCGGAGGCGGTGGGGTGCAGGGCGGACGAGCTGGTGTTCACCTCGTCGGGTACCGGGGCGGTGCACTCCGGGATCGCGGGGGCGCTGGCCGGGCGGCGGCGCGCCGGGGATCACCTGATCGTGTCCGCGGTCGAACACTCTTCTGCGCTCCATGCGGCGGAAGTTCACCAGGCGGGCGGTGGGTCGGTCACCGAGGTCGCGGTGGACCGTACGGGGGCCGTGAGCCCGTCCGGGTACGCCGCAGCGCTGCGGCCGGACACCGCGCTGGCGTGTCTGCAGTCGGCCAACCACGAGGTGGGGACCGTGCAGCCGGTGGCCGGGGTCGCCGAGGTGTGCCGGGCGGCGGGGGTGCCGCTGCTGGTGGACGCGGCCCAGTCGCTGGGGTGGGGGCCGGTGGAGGGCGACTGGTCGCTGCTCGCCGCGAGCGCCCACAAGTGGGGCGGGCCGTCGGGGGTGGGGCTGCTCGTCGTACGCAAGGGGGTGCGCTTCGCGCCCCAGGGGCCGCGGGACGAACGGGAGTCGGGGCGGGCGGCCGGGTTCGAGAACCTGCCGGCGATCGTGGCGGCGGCGGCTTCGCTGCGGGCGGTGCGGGCGGAGGCGGCCGAGGAGGCGGTACGGCTACGGGAACTGACGGAGCGGATCCGGGCGCGGGTGCCGCGGCTGGTGCCGGACGTGGAGGTGGTCGGGGACCCGGAGCGGCGGCTGCCCGGGATCGTCACCTTCTCCTGTCTCTATGTCGACGGGGAGACACTGCTGCACGAGCTGGACCGGGCCGGCTTCTCCGTCTCGTCCGGGTCGTCCTGCACGAGCAGCACGCTGACGCCGAGCCATGTGCTGAGGGCGATGGGCGTGCTCAGCGAGGGCAACATCCGCCTCTCGCTGCCGCCGGGGACGCGGGAGGAGGACGTCGAGCGCTTCCTGTCCGTCCTGCCGGAGGTGGTGGCGGGGGTGCGGGAGAAGCTCGGCGCGCCGGTATCCGCCGGTCCCGTTCCCACGGAGGAGAGGGACGAGGCCCTGGTGGTGGACGCCGTGGGCCGACGGTGCCCGATCCCGGTCATCGAACTGGCCAAGGTCATCGGAGACGTCCCCCTGGGCGGCACGGTCCGCGTCCTGGCCGACGACGAGGCGGCCCGCCTGGACATCCCGGCCTGGTGCGAGATGCGCGGCCAGGAGTACGTGGGCGAGGAACCGGCGGACCGGGGAACGGCCTACGTGGTCCGCCGGATCGGCTGACCCGCCCCGGGGACGCGGGGCCGTCGTGCCACCCGTGCGGCTCCACCGCACGGGCGCGACCGGCCCCGCCCCGCACCCGGCGGCCTCAGCTCAGATGCCCCCGGACCTCGTCCGCGGCCTCGTCCCCGTACGCCTTGGTGAAGCGCTCCATGAAGTGCCCCCGGCGCAGCCGGTACTCCTGCGTGCCCACGGTCTCGATGACCAGCGTCGCCAGCATGCAGCCCACCTGCGCCGCCCGCTCCAGCGAGACCCCCCACGCGAGTCCCGACAGGAACCCCGCGCGGAAGGCGTCGCCGACGCCCGTCGGATCGGCCTTGCGCTCCTCCTCGGGGCAGCCGACCTCGATCGTCTCCTCGCCGGCCCGCTCGATGCGGACACCCCGCGCACCGAGGGTGGTGACACGGTGGCCGACCCGGCCGAGGATCTCCGCGTCGCTCCAGCCGGTCTTCGTCTCGATGAGCCCCTTCTCGTACTCGTTGGAGAAGAGGTAGGTCGCCCCGTCCAGCAGGATCCGGATCTCCTCGCCGTCCATCCGGGCGATCTGCTGGGAGAAGTCGGCGGCGAACGGGATGCCGCGGGAGCGGCACTCCTCGGTGTGCCGGAGCATCGCCTCGGGGTCGTCGGCGCCGATGGAGACCAGATCGAGGCCGCCCACGCGGTCGGCGACGGTCTTCAGCTCGATGAGGCGGGCCTCGCTCATCGCGCCCGTGTAGAAGGAGCCGATCTGGTTGTGGTCGGCGTCCGTGGTGCAGACGAAGCGGGCGGTGTGCAGGGTGTCGGAGATGCGGACGGACCCGGTGTCGACGCCGTGCCGGTCCAGCCAGGCCCGGTATTCGTCGAAGTCGGCGCCGGCGGCTCCGACGAGGATCGGGCGGGTGCCGAGCTGGCCCATCCCGAAGGCGATGTTCGCGCCCACGCCGCCCCTGCGCACGTCGAGGTTGTCGACCAGGAAGGACAGCGAGACCGTGTGCAGCTGGTCCGCGACGAACTGGTCGGCGAAGCGCCCGGGGAAGGTCATGAGGTGGTCGGTGGCGATGGAGCCGGTGACTGCGATGCGCACGGCGGGATTCTCCTGAGGGAGGCGGGTTGACACTTCACGCTACCGGTTGGGGAGGTCCCGCAGAAGCGGGCAAAACTACCCGATAGTAGATCTTTCTTCGTGACCTTTCCCGTGCATACGGTGCCGACATGACGAACCTCAGGGTCCACGCCCCCGCCCCGGCAGACCTCGAAGGCGGCCTGGCGTCGCTGCGCGGCGACTGCGCCCGGATGGTCCCCCACTGGGCGGTCCCCGACCGGGTGGCCGCCCGGCCGGTCTCCCCGTCCTCGATCCACGGCGTGACCGTGCCGTCCGGGTCGGCACGGCTGCTGGACGCGATGTCGGAGTACGGCGACTGAGCCGGCGCCGGCCCGTCCGGCGCTCCCGGGGAACCGCGCGCTCCCCCGCTGCGTCCCATCGCTGTCCCCCGTAAAGGGGATGCGGGATACGACCCACGAGCAGTCCCGGTGCGGCCGGGAAGGGCCTTTCCGGGACAGCTGCGCAGCCGAAGGAGCGATGCGGTGAACACCGAGCGACCCGACAACGACGACGCCGAGGCGCGCCCTGCTTCCGGCGGCACGCGCGACACCGGGGGCGCTTCGGGTGACGACGGGAAGACGGACGCCGCGACGGCCGGGGCGCCCGAGCCCGCCGGGGCAGGCGAGCCCGTCGAGCAGACCGAGCCCGCCGGGGCCCACGAGCCCGCACGGCAGGCCGGACCCACCGGGGCCCGCGAGTCCGCCGAGCAGACCGGACCCACCGCGGAATCCGAGCCCGCCGCGGAGGCCGAGCCGGACTCCGGCGGGGGTGGGCCCCTCGTCGGGGACCACCCCGCCGACGGCCGCCCCTCCGGGGAGGAGCACCCCGACGGTCCGGCGGCGGGCCGGCGGCGTTCCCCCGCGCTGATCGCCTCCGTCGCGGCCGCCGTGCTGCTGGTCGGCGGCGGTGGCGCCTACCTCGCCGCCGGTGTTTCGGGCGGTTCGGGAGACGGTGCGGCTCCTGGCGCGAACGGGGACGCCACTCCCCCGCCGCTCGCCCTCGACGGTCCCTCCGAGGACGCCGCGAACGGCATCGCACCCGGCGAGCCCAACCCCTACGGCGCCGTCTACCGCGCCGACGGCCCGCTCCCGGACGGTCCCGGTTCGGCGCCGGTGTACCGCGTCCGGGGGCAGATCACCCAGGGGCAGGTGGTCACGCTGGCGAAGGCCCTCGGGCTCGACGGGAAGCCGGTCGCGGAGGGCGGGGACTGGCGGATCGGCGGCCAGGACGGCTCCGGGCCCACGCTGCGGGTGGACCGGGACGCTCCGGGCGCCTGGACCTTCAGCCGGCACGCCCCGGGCACCGACAACTGCAAGGGGCACGTGTGCAAGACGCCCCCCGTCGGCGGCCCCCTGGTGAGTGAGGAGGTCGCGAGGAAGGCCGCCGCGCCCGTCTTCAAGGCGGTGGGCCAGGACGACGCCAAGTACGACGCGAGCCAGTCCGTCGGCGTCTTCCGGGTGGTGAACGCCGACCCCGAGGTCGGCGGGCTGCCGACCCACGGCTGGACGACCTCGGTGACGGTCGACGCGGGCGGCGAGGTGACCGGCGGCAGCGGCCGGCTCGCGGAGCCGGTGAAGGGGGACACGTACCCCGTGGTGAGCGCCCGGAAGGCGCTGGATCTGATGAACGCGGCGCCGCGCTCCGACGGACGCGCCGGAATCGGCGGCTGCGCCAGCCCCGTACCGCTGGACGAGGAGCGGGAGGCGGCCCCGTGCGAAACTCCGGGCACCCTGCCGGACCAGGACACGATCGCGGTCGAGAAGGCGGTGTTCGGGCTGGCCGCGCACAGCGTGGACGGCCGGCCGGCCCTGGTGCCGTCCTGGCTGTTCGAGGTGGTGCCGGCCAACGCGCGGGGCACGCTCACCGTGACGCATCCCGCGGTGGACCCGCGGTACATCGCCTCGGGGACCCGGTCGGGGGAGGCCAGTCCCGCGCCTTCCGGGCCCGGTGACGAGCCGACCGCGGCACCGTCCACCCGCGATGTCGACGTCGAGGGCTACACCGCCGAGGGCGACGAGCTGACCGTGACCTTCACGGGCGGGGTGTGCGCCGACTACGAGGCGACGGCGAGCGAGGACGGCGACCGGGTGACGGTGCGGGTGACCGAGACGCCCTGGCCTGACAAGGTGTGCATCCTGATCGCCAAGCAGTACCAGCAGACGGTGCGGCTGGACGCGCCGCTCGGCGACCGCGAGGTCGTGGGCACGGACGGCGAGCCGGTTCCGCTGCGGAAGGACGGCGCCCGGCTACCGGCACCGCCCACCCGGTAGCCCGGGGAAGAAGCCCGAAGGCGGCGACCCTCTCGGAGAGGGCCGCCGCCTTCGTCATGTGCCGCCCGGTGGGGGAACCCGGCTCAGCTGAAGGAGTCGCCGCAGGCGCAGGAGCCGGTGGCGTTGGGGTTGTCGATCGTGAAGCCCTGCTTCTCGATGGTGTCGACGAAGTCGATGGACGCGCCGCCCAGGTACGGGGCGCTCATCCGGTCGGTGACGACCTTGACGCCGCCGAAGTCCTTGACGACGTCGCCGTCGAGGGAGCGCTCGTCGAAGAAGAGCTGGTAGCGCAGGCCGGAGCAGCCGCCGGGCTGGACGGCGACGCGCAGGGCCAGGTCGTCACGGCCTTCCTGGTCGAGCAGGGCCTTGACCTTCGCCGCGGCGGCGTCGGACAGGATGATGCCGTCGGTGACGGTGCTGGTCTCGTCCGATACGGACATCTACATCTCTCCCGGGTTGTACGGAGACTGCTTGCCGACGGTTGCAACCGCCGGGGCCGCGGATTCATTCCGGGCCGGGCGCGCGGTTTCCCCGGCTCCCTCCTCATGCTCGCACACGCCGTGCCGAGCGAAAACCGGCCCTTGTGGGGATCTTCCGGGAATGGATCGGCACCCTTCGGGATTCACGTCACATGGACGCTATGGCCGTCGTCAAAGTGACGTGAACCGGTTATGATAGATAGCGTCATTTCGACGAAAAGTCGCCAGAAACAGAAAGGGTGCGTGCCGTGACCACCGCCCAGATCCAGGAGCTCGACGTACAGCCGACGCCCCTCGCCCTGCTGCTGCTCGGCCGTGAGGCCGACCCGAGGAGCGAGCGCGGTGTGGAGTGTCCCGGTGACCTCCCCTCGCCGTCCGACCCGGACCTGGTGGAGCGTGCCCGCGCGGCCAAGGAGAAGCTCGGGGACAAGGTCTTCGTGCTCGGCCACCACTACCAGCGCGACGAGGTCATCCAGTTCGCCGACGTCACGGGCGACTCCTTCAAGCTGGCCCGCGACGCGGCCGCGCGCCCGCAGGCCGAGTACATCGTGTTCTGCGGTGTGCACTTCATGGCCGAGTCCGCGGACATCCTCACCGGTGACGACCAGAAGGTGGTCCTGCCCGACCTGGCGGCCGGCTGCTCCATGGCCGACATGGCCACCGCCGAGCAGGTCGCCGAGTGCTGGGACGTGCTGACCGAGGCGGGCGTGGCCGGGCAGGTCGTCCCCGTCTCGTACATGAACTCCTCCGCCGACATCAAGGCCTTCACGGGCAAGCACGGCGGCACCATCTGCACCTCCTCCAACGCCCGGCGGGCCCTGGACTGGGCGTTCGAGCAGGGCGAGAAGGTCCTCTTCCTCCCCGACCAGCACCTGGGCCGCAACACGGCGGTGCGGGACATGGGGATGTCCCTGGAGGACTGCGTCGTCTACAACCCGCACAAGCCGAACGGCGGGCTGACGGCGGACGAGCTGCGCGCCGCGAAGATGATCCTGTGGCGGGGCCACTGCTCGGTGCACGGCCGGTTCAGCCTGGACTCGGTCCATGACGTGCGCGAGCGCATCCCGGGCGTGAACGTCCTGGTCCACCCCGAGTGCAGGCACGAGGTCGTGGCCGCCGCGGACTACGTCGGCTCGACCGAGTACATCATCAAGACGCTGGAGGCGGCCCCGGCCGGCTCCAAGTGGGCCATCGGCACGGAGCTGAACCTGGTCCGCCGCCTGGCGAACCGATTCGCCCCCGAGGGCAAGGAGATCGTCTTCCTCGACAAGACGGTCTGCTTCTGCTCCACGATGAACCGCATCGACCTCCCCCACCTGGTCTGGGCCCTGGAGTCCCTCGCCGAGGGCAACCTGGTCAACCGCATCGAGGTGGACAAGGAGACGGAGGCGTTCGCGAAGCTGGCGCTGGAGCGGATGCTGGCGCTGCCGTAGGGCCACACGTGAAGGGGCGCCCCGTGCAGGCACGGGGCGCCCCTTCGTCGTACGGACGGACGTCAGACCTGGGCCGGCTTCGGCTCCTGTGCAGGCTCCGGCCGCGCGGACGCGCCCTTCTTCGCGGCCCGCTTCTTCGCGCGGCGCTCCTTGCGGAGCTCCAGCATCGCGTAGAGCGTCGGGACCAGCAGCAGGGTCAGCAGCGTCGACGTGATCAGACCGCCGATCACCACCACGGCCAGCGGCTGGGCGATGAAGCCGCCCTCGCCGGTGACGCCCAGGGCCATCGGGAGCAGGGCGAAGATGGTCGCCAGGGCCGTCATCAGGATCGGCCGCAGACGGTGGCGGCCACCCTCCAGCACGGCCTCGACGACGCCGTAGCCCTGCTTGCGGTACTGGTTGATCAGGTCGATCAGCACGATCGCGTTGGTGACCACGATGCCGATCAGCATCAGCATGCCGATCATCGCCGGGACGCCCATCGGGGTGCCCGTGACCAGCAGCAGGCCGATGGCGCCGGTCGCCGCGAACGGGATGGACACCAGCAGGATCAGCGGCTGGGCGAGCGACCGGAAGGTGCCGACCAGCAGCATGAAGACGATCGCGATCGCGGCCAGCATCGCCAGGCCCAGGTTGGCGAACGCGTCGTCCTGGTCCTCGGTCACGCCGCCGATCTCCGCCGTCACGCCCGCGGGCAGCGTCAGCGCGTCGATCTTCTGCTGGAGGTCCGTGCCCACGGCGCCGGTGTTGTCACCGGTCGGCTTCGCGGTGATGGTGGCCGCGCGCTGACCGTCGATCCGGGTCATGGAGACGGGACCGTCCACGACCTCCACGGTGGCGACGTCGCTCAGCTTCACCGGGCCCAGGCGCAGGTTCTTCAGCTCGGCCACGGTGGTGGCCGGCTCGGCCGAGCGGATGACGACGTCGCGCTCGGTGTCGTCGAGGACCGCCTTGGCGGCCGGGGTGCCCTTCACCGCCAGGGAGACGGCCGCGCCGAGGGTCTGGTCGTCGAAACCGGCCTCGGCGGCCTCGTCGTTGGCCTTCACCGAGACGCGGGGCACGCTCTGCGACAGGTCGCTGGTGACGTCCGTGACGTCGTCCAGGGAGGCCACCGCCTCGCGGACCCGGTCCGCCGCCTTGCGCAGCGCCTGCGCGTCGGCCGCCTTGACGACGACGCTCAGGTCCTGGCTGCCGAAGCCGTCACCGGCCGCGATGGTGGTGGTGCCGATGCCGTCGAGCTTCTCCAGGCCCTTCTCGACGCCGTCCTGCACGTCCTCGGAGGACGCGTCGTCCTCCAGCATCACCTGGTACGTCGCCTGGTTGGTGTCCGTACCGCCGCCGAAGGCCGCCATGAAGCCGGACGAGCCGACCGTGACCTGGTAGTCCTTGACGCCCTCGGTGTCACCGAGCAGCTTCTCGATCTTCTTGGTCTGGGCGTCGGTGGCGGCCAGGCTGGTGCCGGGCTCCAGTTCCTGCCGGACGGTGAGGACCTGCTGCTCGCCCGCGTCGAAGAAGTTCGTCTTCAGCAGCGGCGCCATGGCGAAGGTGGCGATCAGCACGACGACCGCGATCGCCACGCTGGTGAGCCGGCGCCGGGTGGCGAAGCGCAGCACGGGGACGTAGAGGCGCTGGAGGCGGCTCTTCGCCTCCTTCTCCTCCGCGATCCGGCGCGCCTCCTCGGCGTCCTCCGGGGTGCCCTTCGGGGGCCGCAGGAACCAGTACGACAGGACGGGCACGACCGTCAGCGACACCAGCAGGGACGCCAGCAGCGCCGCCGTGACGGTGAGGCTGAAGGAGCCGAACAGCTCGCCCACCATGCCGCCGACCAGGCCGATCGGCAGGAACACGGCGACCGTGGTGAGCGTCGAGGACGTCACCGCGCCCGCCACCTCACGCACCGCGTTCATGATCGCCGACTGGCGCTCCTCGCCGTAGCCGAGGTGCCGCTTGATGTTCTCCAGGACCACGATCGAGTCGTCCACGACCCGGCCGATGGCGATGGTCAGCGCGCCCAGCGTCAGCATGTTCAGCGACAGGTCGCGCGTCCACAGCACGATCAGGGCGAGGACCACGGACAGCGGGATGGAGACCGCCGTGACGAGGGTCGAGCGGACCGACGCCAGGAAGACCAGGATCACCAGCACGGCGAAGACCAGACCGAGCGCGCCCTCGGTGGTCAGGCCGTCGATGGCCTTGGAGACCGCCGGGCCCTGGTCGCTGACGACGGTGAGGGTGGCCCCGTCGCCGAGGTCCTCGCGCAGGTCCGGCAGCTTCTCCTCGACCGCCTCCGAGATGGCGACCGCGCTGCCGTCGTGGTCCATGGTCGCCATCACGGCGAGGCTGGGCTCGCCGTTGGTCCGGGTGAGGGAGTCGGCCCTGGCCTCCTCCTCCTTGACCGTGGCGACGTCACCGAGGCGGACCGGCTTCCCCTTGCCGGACTCGCCGGTGACCAGCAGGTCCTCGATCTGCTGCAGCGAGGTGAAGCCGCCGCCGACCTGGACGGTGCGGTTGGCGCCGTCCTCGTCGAAGGAGCCGGCCGGGACGGTCGCCCCGCCGGCCTGGAGGGCCGTGGACAGCGACTGGGCGGTGAGACCGGCCTTCGTCAGCTTCGCGGTGTCGGGGGTGACGGTGACCTGGACGTCGCGTACGCCGTCCACGGTGACCTGGCCGACGCCGTCGATCTCCTCCAGCGCCGGCACCACCGTGCGGTCAAGCTGGTCGGCGAGCGCCTGCTGGTCCTTGCCGGAGGTGACGGCGAGCACCACGGTCGGGATGTCGTCCGTGGAACCGGCGACGACCTGCGGGTCGACGTCGTCCGGGAGGCGGGCGCCGGCCCGGTTGACGGCCTGCTGGACGTCGGCGACGAGCTGCTGGGTGTCGTTGCCGTAGTCGAAGGACGCCATGATCACGGCGTTGCCCTCGCTCGCCGTCGAGGTGACGCCGGAGATGGCGTCGACGGCCTCCAGGCTGTCCTCGATGGGTTCGACGACCTGCTTCTCCACCACGTCCGGGGAGGCGCCCTGGTACGGGGCGATCACGGACACCATGGGCAGTTCGATGGTGGGCAGCAGCTGCTGCTTGAGCTGGGGTATCGCGATCGCCCCGAAGACGAGCGCGATGATCGACATCAGTCCGATCAGCGCCCGTTGCGCGAGGCTGAATCTGGACAGCCAGGACATGGTCAGGGTCTCTTTTCCGTGGAGCGGCAGAAGTCCGGCAAGCGGGCGCGCGCACAAGTGGGCGCCCGCTCTACACCCTGAGCCATCGGCAGGGGCCGATCCGTAGACCCGAGGTCCCATCCCTTATCCGGCGCATACTCCCGTCGTAGTACGCCCCGTGGGGCTCACTCCACCCTCGGACGGACCAGCCCCGACTCGTAGGCGATGACCACCAGCTGGGCCCGGTCGCGGGCGCCCAGTTTGGCCATGGCCCGGTTGACGTGGGTCTTCACCGTGAGGGGGCTGACCTCCAGGCGTTCGGCGATCTCGTCGTTGGAGTGGCCGCCGGCAACCTGGACCAGCACCTCGCGCTCGCGCACGGTGAGCGTCTCGAGCCGCTCGGCGCGGGCCGGGTCCTGGTCGGCCCCGGACGGGCCCTCCTGGGCGAGGAAGCGGGCGATCAGCCCCTTGGTGGCCACCGGGGACAGCAGGGCCTCTCCCCCGGCGGCGATCCGGATGGCGTTCAGCATCTCGTCGGGTTCGGAGCCCTTGCCGAGGAAGCCGGAGGCACCGGCCCGCAGCGACTGCACCACGTAGTCGTCGACCTCGAAGGTCGTCAGGATCACCACCCGCACCCCGGCGAGTTCGGGGTCCGCGCTGATCAGGCGGGTGGCGGCGAGTCCGTCGGTGCCGGGCATCCGGATGTCCATGAGGACGACGTCGGCGCGCTGTTCCCGGGCCAGCCGGACCGCCTCCGCGCCGTCGGACGCCTCGCCCACCACCTCCATGTCCGGCTCGGAGTCGACGAGCACCCGGAAGGCGCTGCGCAGCAGTGCCTGGTCGTCGGCGAGCAGGACACGGATCGTCATACGGGCTCCAACGGGGGGAGGGTCAGGGGCTGTTGTCCCGGGCGGCGGACGTGCGGGTCTTGACGGGCAGGATCGCATGGACGCGGAACCCGCCGCCGTAGCGGGGGCCGGTGGTGAGGGTGCCGCGCAGCGCGGTGACGCGTTCGCGCATGCCGAGCAGTCCGTGACCGCCGCCGGGGGTGTGGTCCTGGTCCTCGCCGGTGCCGTCGTCGAGGACGGTGATCTCGATGTGGGGTCCGACGCGTACGACGCTGACCTCGGCCCGCGCGTCGGTGCCGGCGTGCTTCTGCACGTTGGTCAGGGCCTCCTGGACGATCCGGTACGCGGCCAGGTCGACGGCGGCGGGGAGGTCGGTGTCCTCGTCGCTGCGGGCGACCTCGACGCGCAGTCCGGCGCTGCGGAAGGTGCCGACGAGGTCGTCGAGGCGGTCCAGGCCGGGCGCGGGTTCGGTGGGGGCCTCCGGGTCGTCGGACTGGCGCAGCAGGCCGACGGTGGCCCGCAGTTCGCCGAGCGCGGAGCGGCTGGCCTCGCGGACGTGGGCGAGGGCCTCCTTGGCCTGGTCGGGCCGCTTGTCCATGACGTGGGCGGCGACTCCGGCCTGGACGTTGACCAGGGCGATGTGGTGGGCGACCACGTCGTGCAGATCGCGGGCGATGCGCAGGCGTTCCTCGGCGACGCGGCGGCGGGCCTCCTCCTCGCGGGTGCGCTCGGCCCGTTCGGCGCGTTCCCGGATGGCCTGGACGAAGGCGCGGCGGCTGCGGACGGCGTCCCCGGCGGTGGCGCCGATGCCGGTCCAGGCGAAGATCGCCAGGTTCTCCTGGGCGTACCAGGGCAGGGGGCCGGCCGCCATCGCGGCACCGGTGAGGACGGTCATGGTGAGCAGGCCGATGCGCCAGGTGGTGGGGCGGTCGGTGGTGGAGGCGACCGTGTAGAGCGCGATCACGGCGCACATGGCGACGGGGGTGCGGGGGTCACCGGTGACGGACTCCGCGACGGAGAAGCCGCCGGCGAGGGCGAGGACCGTACGGGGGGCACGGCGGCGGAAGACCAGCGCCGCGGCGCCGAGGGTCATGAGGACGAGGCTGAGCGGGTCGGGGGTGCGCAGGCCCCAGGTGACGCCCTCGGGGCCGTGGGGGTCGGCGAAGGAGCCGGCGACCATGCATATGAGGACGCCTGCGGCGAGGGCCGCGTCCAGCGCGAAGGGGTGTGCCTGGGCTCGGCACCGGGCGCGGGTCAGGGTGCTCACGGCTGTTTACGGTAGCCGGGGTGGGCGTCGGTGCGGGCAGTCGTGCCGAGTGCTCCGGCCCGGGTGGGGTCGCGCAGCCCGGCGTTCGCGGGGTGCCGCCGCGCCCACCCGTGCCGCCCCAGCGGCACGACTG
This sequence comes from Streptomyces sp. AC558_RSS880, assembly GCF_019049255.1. Lineage (GTDB taxonomy): Bacteria > Actinomycetota > Actinomycetes > Streptomycetales > Streptomycetaceae > Streptomyces. The sequence continues at coordinate 439,027 of NZ_JAGMUJ010000161.1, forward strand.
CCCGCGGGAGCGGGAGGGTGACGGCAGTGACTGCCCGCGGTTACGAGGTCCCCGGGATCAGGCCGTCGTCGCTCAGGAGGTCCCGGACCTCCTCGAGCGTCGCGTCCGGGGACGGGAGGATCAGGTCGGAGGGTTCCAGGGAGTCGTCCGGCAGGGGCTCGCCGAGTTCGTGGACCTTGGCCAGCAGCGCCTTCAGGGTCGCGCGGAAGCCCGGCCCGTCGCCGTTCTCCATCTCGGCGAGCAGTTCCTCGTCCAGCTCGTCCAGCTCGGCGAGCCGGCTCTCGGCCAGCGTCACCTGCCCCTCCCCCATGATCCGTACGATCATGTCGCCCTCCTCGGCGTGAGCTACCGAACACCCGCCCAGTGTTCCACCCTTCAGGGTGGAAGTGCAGGGCATCCCGACCCGAGCGCCGCATCGGCATGGCTACGCTCGCCATGCCGGGCGACGCAATGTGTCCGACCTACCGCCGGACGGGCGGGAAGTCAGGCCTGCGGAGGCCACGTAAGACCGATCCTCACCGGTCGGCAGAGGCCTGTGAAACAGGAACCCGAGGTGGTGCCGCATCGCGGTACGGACCGGAATCTCCTGCCCTCGGGCAGGAGAGGGCGTCAATGCTTGTCGAAGCGCGGGGTGTCCTGCGACCGCTGTTCAGCCTGCTGCTGGCCGCTGCCGCCCTCGATGGCCTGCTGCTGGCCGGTACCACCACCGGCCAGCTCGGCCTTCATGCGCTGCAGTTCCAGCTCTACATCCGTACCGCCGGAGAGCCGGTCCAGCTCGGCCTGGATGTCGTCCTTGTGCATCCCGGACTGGTCGTCCAGGGCGCCCGAGGCGAGCAGTTCGTCGATCGCGCCGGCCCGCGCCTGGAGCTGCGCGGTCTTGTCCTCGGCCCGCTGGATCGCCATCCCCACGTCGCCCATCTCCTCGGAGATGCCCGAGAAGGCCTCGCCGATCCGGGTCTGCGCCTGGGCGGCGGTGTACGTGGCCTTGATGGTCTCCTTCTTGGTGCGGAAGGCGTCCACCTTGGCCTGGAGGCGCTGCGCCGCGAGGGTGAGCTTCTCCTCCTCGCCCTGGAGCGTGGCGTGCTGCGTCTCCAGGTCCGTCACCTGCTGCTGGAGCGCGGCGCGGCGGGAGAGCGCCTCACGGGCCAGGTCCTCGCGGCCGAGCGCGAGCGCCTTGCGGCCCTGGTCCTCCAGCTTGCCCGACTGGGACTGCAGCTGGTTGAGCTGAAGCTCCAGACGCTTGCGCGAGGTGGCCACGTCGGCGACGCCGCGGCGGACCTTCTGAAGCAGCTCCAGCTGCTTCTGGTACGAGTAATCGAGGGTCTCGCGCGGGTCCTCGGCCCTGTCGAGGGCCTTGTTCGCCTTCGCGCGGAAGATCATCCCCATACGCTTCATGACACCGCTCATGGGCTTCGCGCGCCCCCTTCTGACCGACTCCAGCTCCAGCACCTGCGACAGAACCCACAGTACGGGCCCCGCATCCATTACCGCACTGTTCGAGGACGGATGCGCTCATCCCCAAGGACGACTGAGTACCCTCCCGATCCGGCGTAGGGAGTAGGTGCTCCCCGGGGCCGGACGACCGGACCACCCGGAGGCCCCCACAACGTCCCCTCTGTCCTTTTGGAGACGTCCGGTGTTGCCGGATCGTTCCCCATGGGGCTGGGGTCCAACCCCGGGCACCCCGTACCCTTGGGTTTTGTGTTCCGTAGCCGTGCCAAGGAAGAGAAGGCATCCGCCGCCGACAACGCGACGATGACCGACTCCAAGCAGACCCGTCACCCGGAGGCCCCCAAGGGCCGCCCCACGCCCAAGCGGAGCGTGGCCCAGTCGCAGCGTCGCAGCGTCGCCAACACGACGATGACGCGCAAGGAGGCCGCCAAGCGGCAGCGTGAGGAGCGCCGTGCCGCGCTGGAGCGTCAGCGCCAGGCGCTGGCCAGCGGTGACGAGCGCTATCTGCCCGCCCGCGACAAGGGGCCGGTGCGCCGGTTCGCACGCGACTTCGTGGACGCGCGGTTCAACATCGCGGAGTACTTCCTGCCGATGGCCGTGATCATCCTGGTGCTGAGCATGATCCAGGTGCCGCAGCTGCAGAACGTCGCGCTGCTGCTGTGGCTCGTGGTGATCGTGATGATCGTCCTCGACTCGGTCGTGACCGGGTTCCGGCTGAAGAAGCGGCTGGCGGAGCGCTTCCCCGACGACAACCGGCGCGGCGCGGTGGCCTACGCGCTGATGCGCTCGCTCCAGATGCGCCGGCTGCGGCTGCCCAAGCCCCAGGTCAAGCGCGGGGAGCGGCCCTGAGCACCACGCCGTTCACGGACGGAGCGGTCCCGGGCCCGCCGAGCGGGCCCGGCGGGCTGCGCGATGTCGTCCGGGAGGAGCTGGTGGCCCGCCAGCTGGAGGAACAGATAGTCGGGCACTTCCCGGTCGGGCGGCGACTGCGGGTGCTCGACGTCGGCATGGGCCGGGGGAAGCAGGCGCTGCGGCTGGCCCGGGCCGGCCACCAGGTGACCGGCGTCGAGCAGGACGCGACGATGATCGCCGCCGCGCGGGAGGCGTTCGCCGGGGAGCCGGAGGGCATCCGGGAGCGGATGCGGATCGTCGAAGGCCACGCCGGGGAGACCGGTGTGCATTTCCTGCCGGGCAGCTTCGACGTCGTGTTGTGTCATGGCGTGCTCATGGACGTCGAGGAGCCGGACGCGCTGCTGGCGGCGATGGCCCGGGTGCTCGCGCCCGGGGGCCTGCTGTCCCTGCTGGTGCGCAACGGCGACGCGCCGGCGATGCGGCCCGGCCTGTCCGGCGACTGGGCCGGGGCGCTGGCGGGCTTCTGCACGACGGCGTACGGGCTGAAGAGGCTGACGTCGACGCTCGCGGGGATCGGGGCGCCGTTGCACACCTGGTATGGGGTGCGGGTCTTCACGGACACCGTGGCGGACGACGCCTGTCTGCCGGCCGACCTGGACACGCTGCTGACGGTCGAGGACCGGGCCGGCCGCACGGACCCCTACCGGGGGGTCGCCGCTCTGTTGCACCTGTGCGGGGTCCGGGGCTGAGACCTCGGCCCCGGACGGGCGGGGGCCCGCGCCTCCCCGCCCCCGCCGCCGGGACTCACGCCTCTTCCGCGCCCGCCTCCGCCTCCGCCTCCGCCTCCGCGTGCAGGCTCATCGGGCCGTAGATCTCCGTCGTGTCCTCCAGCAGTCGCACCTGGTCGGCGCCGCCCTCCGCGAGGGCTTTCCAGTTCTCCCCGATCCAGGACTCGGCGTCCCCCTGTGTGGAGAACTCCTCCGGCGTCACCGCGGGCTCGACCTGCGTCCCGTCGGTCTTCTCGAACCGCCACGTCCATGCCGCCATGTACGCCTCCCAAGAGTGTGATCACACCGGGCCCAAAGCCTAGTCGGACGGGCAGCCACCGTGGGGACAGGTGAAAATCGGGGCGTGGAACTGACTCTGCTCGGCACCGGTGCCCCGGCGGGACTGCCCCGCCCCGACTGTCCCTGCGCCGCGTGCGCGTCCGCGCTCGGCGCGGACGCGCGGGCGGCCACCTCGCTGCTCGTGGACGGGGCACTGCTGCTCGACCTCACGCCGGGCACCGCGCTCGCGGCCGCCCGCGCGGGCCGTTCGCTGGGCGGTGTGCGCCAGGTGCTGCTGTCGCACCCGCACGACGGCCCCGCTCTCGAGGTGCCGGCCGGGCTGCCGCAGCCGGGACGGGTGCCCGACGGGCGGGAGTTGGCGCTGCTGACGGGGCATCGGGTGCGGGCGGTGGCGCTGGACGCGCCCGGCACCGGGTACGCGGTGACCGGTCCGGACGGGCAGCGGCTGCTGTACCTGCCGCCGGGCGGGGCGCCGGCCGGTCTCGAGGAGCCGGCCGAGCCGTACGCCATGGTGCTGCTGGACGTCGTGGGGCGGCCGGACGCGCTGGCGAGGCTGCGGGAGGCGGGGGCGGTGGGCCCGGCCACGGACGTCGTCGCCGTCCACCTGGACCACGACGTGCCGCCGGGCGCCGAGTCGCGGCGGCGGCTCGCGGCGGCCGGGGCGCGCGCCGTGCCGGACGGGACCGCGCTGGAGGTGGGCGCCTACGAGGACGTGCCCGACGTCCCGCGGCGGACGCTGGTGCTGGGCGGGGCGCGTTCGGGCAAGTCGGTGGAGGCCGAGCGGCGGCTGGAGTCGTTCCCGGAGGTGCTGTACGTGGCGACCGGCGGGACGCGGGGCGGGGACACCGAGTGGACGGCGCGGGTGACGGCGCACCAGGAGCGGCGGCCGGGGTCGTGGCGGACCGTCGAGACGTGCGATCTGGTGCCGCTGCTGAAGGACGACGGGCCGCCGCTGCTGGTCGACTGTCTGTCGTTGTGGCTGACGGACGCGATGGACGCCGTGGGGGCGTGGGACGACGCGGAGTGGGCGGACGGCGGGGAACGGGCGCTGCGGGACCGGACGGGAGAGCTGACGGACGCGGTGCGCGGGACACGGCGGACGGTGGTCGCCGTGTCCAACGAGGTCGGCTCGGGCATCGTGCCCGCGACCGCGTCCGGCCGCCGGTACCGGGACGAACTCGGGCGGCTGAACGCGGCGTTCGCGCGGGAGTGCGAGCAGGTGCTGCTGGTGGTGGCGGGACAGGCGGTCGTCCTGCGGGGATGAGACCCCGGGGCGGCCCTACGGTCTCGGCTTGCGCGCGATGATCCGGTAGGCGTTGGCGAACGGGGTGTGGCGCACCACGGGCGCCAGGGCCAGGTCCGCCACCGCCGCCGCGACCACCAGCGGGGTGCCCGCGCGGAGCAGCACCGTGCGCAGGTGCCGCTGGAACGGGGTCGGCGGGGCGGCACGCCAGGGGGTGTCCGGGGCGGGCAGCGCGTGGGAGAGGGCGAGGGCGGTCAGGCCGGCCAGGTCGTGCGGTACGTGCCCGGCGCGGTGCCCGGCGGTGACGATGGCGCAGCCGCGCCCCTCGAGCTCCGCGCGGAGGTTGCGCAGGGGCAGCAGGTGCAGCCGGCGGGGCTGGTCGTAGGGCAGCCACCAGCGGCCGAACAGGGCGGCGAAGGCGCAGCGCGGGTCCAGTGTCTCGATGAGCAGATGGCCGCCGGGGCGCAGGGCGTCGAGGGCCGCGTGGAGTTCCGCGCGGGGGTCGGTGGTGTGTTCCAGGTGGTGCAGCAGGCTGACGACGTCGTAGCGGCCGGCCAGCCGGGCCATGACCTGCGGGTCGGTCAGCGACCCGATGTGGGCCTCCTCGACGCGGCCGAGGCCGCGGGCCCTCTCGACGCGCGCGGTGGGGTCGGTGCCGTCGAAGGCGGTGTACGGGAAGAACTCCCGTGCGGTCAGCGGGAAGCGGGCGAGTCCGGTGCCGACGTCCAGCCAGCTCTCCGGTTCGCCGAAGGGGAGCATCGCGCGGGCCGCGCCCCGGCGGCGGTGCCGGACGGCGGGCAGCGCGAGGACGCGTTCGGTGGCGGGGTCGCGGGGGGCGTCGCGCACGGCCCGCCGGTAGGAGGCGAGGCCCTCGGCGGTGAGGCGGGGGTTCTGGAAGGTGTGGCCGCAGTCCCGGCACTCGTCGACGGTGAACAGGCCCGGCCGGTGCCGGCGCAGATCGCCCGTTCTCAGCCGGTTGCGCAACCGCGCGGAACCGCACCAGGGGCAGTCCGCGCGGCGCGGCTCGTGCACCCGGACGGAGCCGTGGGGGGCGGGGACCGCACGGGCTGGGTCGGTTGCGGACATGGGCGGCTCCCGGCGTGAGGGCGTACGGCACTCGGGTGGGGCGACGTACGGGACAGGTGGGACGGACGGGTGGATGTCCGGTGATCCACGGCAAAACGTTACGGACGGGAGGGCGTCACAGGGTGGAACGGCGCCGGGGCGGCGTGGTGGGGGTGAGGCTCCGCACGCCCGGCTGACCGGTGCGCCGTCGTGTTCGACCGGGGCCGGTACTGTTCGGCGAATGAGCTCGCTTAATCTCGACGACTTCACCGATCTGATCGAGCGTCCGGACGGCGGGGTGCGCCGTGACGCGGAGGCGCGCCGGGAGCGCCAGATCGTGCCGCCCGGATCGCTGGGCCGCCTGGACGACCTGGGTGAGTGGCTGGCGGCGGCGCAGTCCGCGGTGCCGGTGCGACCGATCGAACGGCCGCGGGTCGTGCTGTTCGCCGGCGATCACGGGATCGCCGAACTGGGTGTCTCCGCGCGGGGTGCGGGCAGTGCCGTGGAGTTGGTGCGGGACGTCCTGGAGGGCGGCCGTCCGGTGTCCGTGCTCGCCCGGCGGCAGGGGGTGCCGGTGCGGGTGGTCGACATGTCCCTGGACTGCGATCCGGAAGCGCTGCCCGAGGACGTCGTACGGCACCGGGTGCGGCGGGGCAGCGGGCGCATCGACATCGAGGACGCGCTGACCCTTCAGGAGGCGGAGGAGGCGTTCCGCGCGGGGGCGGCCGTGGCCGACGAGGAGGCCGACTCCGGTACGGATCTGGTGGTGCTCGGCGATGTGAGCGTGGGCGGGACCACGGCGGCGGGCGTGCTGGTGGCCGCGCTGTGCGGGACGGACGCGTCGGTGGTGACCGGGCGCGGGGGGCTGGCGATCGACGACCTGGCGTGGATGCGCAAGTGTGCGGCGATCCGTGACGCGTTGCGGCGGGCGCGGCCGGTCCTGGGTGATCAGCTGCGGTTGCTGGCGACGGTCGGCGGGGCGGACCTCACCGCGATGACGGGGTTCCTGTTGCAGGCGGCGGTGCGGAAGGTGCCGGTGGTGCTGGACGGGGTGGTGACGGCGGCGTGTGCGCTGGTGGCGCAGCGGGTGGCGTTCCGGGCACCGGACTGGTGGGTGGCGGCGCACGACAGCGGGGAGCCGGGGCAGGCGAAGGCGCTGGACCGGATGGCGCTGGACCCCGTGCTGTCGCACGGTGTCAGGGTCGGGGAGGGGATGGGCGGTCTGCTGGCACTGCCCCTCGTCCAGGCGGCGGCGGCTCTGGCGGCGGAGCTGCCGGAAGAACCGGCGAAGCCGGAGGCTCCGGCTTCGCCGGAGTGACAAGGGGAGCGGGTGCCCGCGCTGTTTCCTCGCCCCGCCGCCCCTTCCCGTCCCGTCCTCAAGGGGTGCTGCCCCTTTGACTCCGGACGCGCGGGTGGGTGGGTGGTTGCTCGCGCAGTTCCCCGCGCCCCTTCAGCGCGTTGCCCCCAGGGACGGGAAAGGGCTGCGGGGGCGAAGAAACTTCGGGTCAGCCCCGTTCCAGGGGACGCGGCGGGGGGTCCGGTGTGCCGCCGAGCCAGTTCTCGAAGGCCCGGCGCGGGCCGGACCAGCGGCGGTCGTGGCGGTAGGCACGCAGAATCGCCCGGGCCCGCGCGCGAGGACGGCGGCGATAGAAACGCCGGGCCCACGGCGACTCCGGACGCGCCAGCCGCAGCGAGCCGATCAGGGCGACGGCCGGAACGATCACGCCGAAGACGGCGAGGCGCGCCTTGCCCTTGCTCAGGGCGATCAGCGCGAACAGGAAGTTCACCCCCACGCTCGCGGCGGCGCCCGCGCGGTTCTGGAGCTCCTCCTGGGACAGGTCGTTGACGCCGAACGGCGCGAACCCCGCCAGCAGCAGGCCGACCAGCGCGGCGGTGAGCACGACCGCCTCGACGCTCTTGCGGCCGGCCTCGGTCCAGTACACGTCGTCGAGGTGCAGGACGAGCGCGAACTCGTCCAGGACCAGCCCCGCGCCGATGCCGAAGAGCACTGCGGCGAAGACGGAACCCACCCCCTCCCCGCCGCTCGCCACCGAGCCGAAGCCGCCGACGACCGTGAGGACGACACCGGGCACGACGTGGTGGATGTGCAGTTCGCCCGCCGTGACGTTGCCGAAGGGCCCCTTGCCGGCCCGGATCAGACGGGTGACGGCCCGGGTGATCACGAAGGTGAGGACGAAGGCGGCGAGCGCGAGGAGCAGCGGAAGCTTGCCCGGCTCGATGATGTTCCGATCCAGCCAATGTCCCATATGCGCACTTTAATCATGGTGGCCGCGGACGCCCCGGTGACCGCCGGGTAATCTGCGCCGGTGCCCGCACCCTCCCCCGAGCCTCCCGAATCCCCCGAGGCCCCCGCCTCCCCCGCCGACGGCCTCCGCTTCGCCTTCGGCACCCTCACCGTGTTCCCGGTCCGGGTCACCCGCTGGGACCGGCCGGCCGCGCGCGCGGGCATGCTCTTCGCCCCGGCGGCCGGGCTGGCGGTCGGCGTTCTCGCCGCCGCCGCGGGGCTCCTCCTGCTGTTCCTCGGCGCGGGCGCGCTGCTCGCCGCCGTCGCCACCGTCGCCGTACCGGCCGCCCTGACCCGGGGCCTGCACCTCGACGGGCTCGCCGACACCGCCGACGGGCTCGGCAGCGCCAAGCCCGCCGAGGACGCGCTGCGGATCATGAAGCAGTCGGACATCGGCCCGTTCGGTGTGCTCACGCTCGTCCTGGTCCTGCTGGCCCAGGTGGCCGCGCTGGCACAGGCGTACGGCCACGACGGGACGCGGGGCGCGTTCGCCGCCGTCGTCTCGGCGGTCGTGGCGCGGCTGGCGCTCACCCTGGCCGCCCGCACCGGCGTGCCGCCCGCCCGGCCGGAGGGCCTGGGCGCGGCGGTCGCGGGGGTGGTGCCGGTGCCGGGCGCGGTGGGTGCCGCGCTCGCGGTCACCGGGCTCGCGGTGGCCGGGGGCGCGTTCCTGGGGGCGTACGACGTCCTGCGTGCCGTGCTCGCGGTGGTCCTGGCCGTCGCCGTGGCCGAAGTGCTGCTGCGGCGCTGTGTCCGCCGTTTCGGCGGGGTCACGGGCGATGTGTTCGGCGGCCTCGCGGAGACGGCGGCGACGACCGCGCTCGTCGTGTCCTCACTGGGCTGAGACCGCCCCGCAGCCGGCTCGTCACCGCCGGGTGAGGATCGTGGCGGTCGCCGTGCCCGCGCCGCCCGCCACCGCCATGACCGTCAGGGCGACGCAGCGCGCCCTCAGCAGCCGGTAGCGGGCCTCGTACTCGGTGCGCAGCTCGGCCGCCCGGTCGCAGATCCGCACCAGCGTGGCCCGGGAGGCGGCGATCCGGTCGGCCCGGTACACCCGTTCCACCTCCTCGCGCTGCGCGGTCGTCAGCCACGGCAGTTCGCCGGCGAACCGGACGGCCTGCCGCCGGGCCTCCTCGACCTCGGCGGCCCACAGGAGGTGGCCCTCGAGCCGGGCCAGGCCGTGGGCGCTGTCCTGACGGGGGTTCACACGCTCCTCCACGTTCCGCGCCCCGGTCTCATCGCTGCTTGTCACCGGGGGCCACGGTCACGGAGGCCCCGGGATGGTTCTCGATGTCGTCCAGTGCGGCGATGTCCGGGTGGTGCAGGTCGAACGCGGGGGACTCGCTGCGGACCTTCGGCAGGGTGGTGAAGTTGTGGCGCGGGGGCGGGCAGGAGGTCGCCCACTCCAGGGAGCGGCCGTAGCCCCACGGGTCGTCGACGCCGACCGGCACGCCGTACTTGGCCGTCCTCCAGACGTTGTAGAAGAACGGCAGCATCGACGCGCCGAGCAGGAACGAGGCGATCGTGGAGACCGTGTTCAGCGCGGTGAAGCCGTCCGCGGCCAGGTAGTCCACGTAACGGCGCGGCATGCCCTCGGCACCCAGCCAGTGCTGGATGAGGAACGTGCCGTGGAAGCCGACGAAGAGCGTCCAGAAGGTGATCTTGCCCAGGCGCTCGTCGAGCAGCTTGCCGGTGAACTTCGGCCACCAGAAGTGGAAGCCGGCGAACATCGCGAACACCACGGTGCCGAACACCACGTAGTGGAAGTGCGCCACCACGAAGTACGAGTCCGTGACGTGGAAGTCCAGCGGGGGCGAGGCCAGCAGGACGCCGGTCAGACCACCGAAGAGGAAGGTGACCAGGAAGCCCAGCGCCCACAGCATCGGGGTCTCGAAGGAGAGACTGCCCTTCCACATGGTGCCGATCCAGTTGAAGAACTTCACACCGGTCGGCACCGCGATCAGGAACGTCATGAAGGAGAAGAACGGCAACAACACCGCACCGGTGGGGAACATGTGGTGCGCCCACACCGTCACCGACAGGCCCGCGATCGCGATGGTCGCGCCGACCAGGCCCATGTAGCCGAAGATCGGCGTGCGGGAGAAGACCGGGATGATCTCGGTGATGATGCCGAAGAACGGCAGCGCGATGATGTACACCTCGGGATGGCCGAAGAACCAGAACAGGTGCTGCCACAGCAGCGGCCCGCCGTTGGCCGCGTCGAAGATGTGCGCGCCGAACTTGCGGTCCGCCTCCAGGGCGAACAGCGCCGCGGCGAGGACGGGGAAGGCGAGCAGGACCAGCACACCGGTCAGCAGCACGTTCCAGGTGAAGATCGGCATGCGGAACATCGTCATGCCGGGCGCGCGCATGCAGATGATCGTGGTGATGAAGTTGACCGAGCCGAGGATGGTGCCGAAGCCGGAGAACGCCAGGCCCATGATCCACAGGTCGGCGCCGATGTTCGACGAATAGTGCGAGGTCGACAGCGGGGTGTAGGCGAACCAGCCGAAGTCGGCCGCCCCGTTGGGGGTGAGGAAACCGCCGACCGCGATCAGCGAGCCGAACAGGTACAGCCAGTAGGCGAACATGTTCAGCCGCGGGAAGGCGACGTCGGGCGCGCCGATCTGCAGCGGCATGATCCAGTTGGCGAAACCGGCGAACAGCGGCGTCGCGAACATCAGCAGCATGATCGCGCCGTGCATCGTGAACGACTGGTTGTACTGCTCGTTCGAGAGGACCTGCAGACCCGGCCGGGCCAGCTCGGCGCGCATCGCCAGCGCCAGGATCCCGCCCAGTACGAAGAAACCGAACGACGTCGTCAGGTACAGCGTGCCGATCGTCTTGTGGTCCGTGGTCGTCAGCCACTTGACGACGACGTAGCCACGCCTCTGGCGCCGCACCGGCAGCTCGTCCTCGTAGGTCTCCTTGTCGAATGAGCCCACCGTGCTCTTGTCCGCCACTGTCCAAGTCCTCCTATGGGCCCGGGGAGAGTTCCGAAGGCAGCATGACGGGACGATTCCCCGCCGTGCCCGAAACAGGACGTTGTGGCGCACTTTCCACTCGGCAATCGGGTGACGCCGGGTTTTCCGCCCCGTAGGTCGCGGAGCGGTGCCGGCGACGGGCGCGGTGGCCGCCGCTCCCTCGCCGGCCGGGTGGCGGGCACGTCGGTGACGGGACCGGGCCTCAGCAGGCCTGACGCCATGCGTCCAGTTCGTACTTCTTGAGCAGGGAACTCAGCCCCAGCCGCCGGGAGTCGGCGCAGAAGCGGCCGGTGGTCAGCTCGTACTCGACGTGGAAGACGGCCTTGTCCGCCTCGACGAACGGTGTCAGCTCCGCGCACTCGCCGTACTGGGCGCACTGCTCGTTGACCGCGAAGTCGAAGTCGTCGACCAGCTCGGGGATCTGGTCCAGGTCGTTCTTCAGACCGACGGCCATACCGCGCTCGTGGGCGAGCCGGGCGATCAGCCGGTTGTAGCGGAGCTGGTCGTCGGCGGTGAGCGGGAACCCGGTGCGGTTGCGGTAGCCGTCCATGTTGTCCGGCTCCACCGCGTCGAAGCCCTTCTCCCGGCACATGTCGAGGCGCTCCGCCATCAGCGGCTCCAGCACGTCGGTACGGCGGATGTCGAGCCAGCGCTCGCCCTCCCAGCCGTTGCCGCGGCCGATCACCGACTTCGGGAAGTCGTCCGCGTCCGGGCGGAAGTCCTCCCAGGCGCCGGTGGAGAGGTAACAGATGACCTTCCGGCCGTCGCGGTGCAGCTCCGCGACCGTCTCCTTCGAGTGGTCGAAGCCGTCGATGTCGTAGACCGGGACGTCGACGGAGGTGTCGAGCCGTCCGCTGAGCTGCCACTGCCAGTCGGTGCCGGGCCGGGGCCGCCAACGGTCGCCGGCCGACGTCTTCGCGTCGGCCGCGTCGTCGGCGCCGGGCGCGGCCGTACAGGCCGCCAGCAGCAGGGCGAGCAGCGGGACAAGGAGGAAAGGTCGTCTCACCGGGCGGTCTCCGGAACGGGTGGCGGTGCGGGTGGCACCGCGGGCGGTACACAGGAGCGTCAAGGATGATCGTCGCCGCCTCCGGGCGCGGCGGCGGGGCCCGGAACATGGCCACGGCGTCACCACGGGGTGAACACCCACGGGAATGAGCGAACGCACACACGCGCGTAGGCTCGTCCCGAGTGTTCGCCGCACCGGGGACGACCCCGACGGGACCGCGCCCGCACATCGCAACTAGGGTCGGCTGCCGGGCCCGGTCGACCCACACCCTTCGGCCACAGCAACTTCACATCGGAAGCGAGATTTCACCACCGTGACTGCTCTCACTCTCAGCACCGCCGCGGTCCCCGGCCTGCGGGCCGACGCGATCGTGATCGGTGTCGCCAAGGACTCCGCGTCCAAGTCCGGCGGCCCCGTCGTCGCACCGGGCGCCGAGGCCGTGGACCAGGCGTACGACGGCGGGCTCGCCGGCGTCCTGGAGACCCTCGGCGCGTCCGGTGCCGAGGGCGAGGTGACGAAGCTCCCCGCGCCGGCCGGCTTCAAGGCGCCGCTCGTGGTCGCGGTGGGCCTCGGCGCCCAGCCCGAGAAGGACGCCGGTTACGACACCGAGGCGCTGCGCAAGGCGGCCGGTGTGGCCGCCCGTACCCTCGCCGGCGTCAAGAAGGCCGCGTTCGCCCTGCCCCTGACGGACGCCGCCGACGCCGGCGCGGTCGCCGAGGGCGTGCTGCTCGGCGCGTACTCCTTCGACGCCTACAAGGAGCGCGGCAAGGACGCGAAGAACGGCAAGGCGCCGCTCGCCGAGGCCGCGCTGCTCGGCGGCAAGCCCCGCGACAAGGCGTACAAGGCCGCGGTCGAGCGCGCCGTCGCCGTCGCCGAGGAACTCAACCGCGCCCGCGACCTGGTCAACACCCCGCCGAACGACCTCAACCCCGAGGCGTTCGCGGCCGTCGCCCAGGCCGCGGCCAAGGAGCACGGCATCAAGGTGCAGGTGCTCGACGAGAAGGCCCTGACCAAGGGCGGTTACGGCGGCATCCTCGGCGTGGGCGCCGGTTCGGCGTCGGGCCCGCGGCTGGTGAAGCTGTCGTACACCTCGTCCAAGGCGAAGAAGCACCTCGCGCTGGTCGGCAAGGGCATCACCTACGACTCGGGCGGCATCTCGCTGAAGCCGGCCGGTCACAACGAGACGATGAAGTGCGACATGAGCGGTGCCGCCGCCGTGTTCGCCGCGGTCGTCGCCGCCGCGCGCCTCGGCCTGGAGGTCAACATCACCGGCTGGCTGGCGCTGGCCGAGAACATGCCGTCCGGCTCGGCGACGCGCCCGGGTGACGTGCTGCGCATGTACAGCGGCAAGACCGTGGAGGTGCTCAACACCGACGCCGAGGGCCGGCTGGTGCTGGCCGACGCGCTGTGGGCGGCCTCCCAGGAGAAGCCGGACGCGATCGTGGACGTCGCCACGCTGACCGGCGCGATGATGCTGGCGCTGGGCAGCCGCACGTTCGGGGTCATGGCGAACGACGACGCGTTCCGCTCCGCGGTGCACGAGGCGGCGGAGGAGGTCGGCGAGCCGGCGTGGCCGATGCCGCTGCCGGAGCACCTGCGCAAGGGGATGGACTCGGCGACCGCCGACATCGCCAACATGGGCGAGCGGATGGGCGGCGGGCTGGTCGCCGGGCTGTTCCTGCGCGAGTTCGTGGGTGAGGGGATCACCTGGGCGCACCTGGACATCGCCGGGCCGGCGTTCAACGAGGGCGGGCCGTTCGGGTACACGCCGAAGGGCGGGACGGGGTCGGCCGTGCGCACGCTGGTGCGGGTCGCCGAGCTGGCGGCTTCGGGTGATCTCGGCTGAGGACGCCTTATGGGTCGGGGGTACGGGGAGTTGCGCGACCGCGGGTCCGTTGCGGCTGGTCGCGCAGTTCCCCGCGCCCCTTTTCCGTCGGCTGCGGCCCGGCCTCTTCTGCACGCGCCGCCCGCCGGCCGCGCCCCTGAAGGGGCGCGGGGAACTGCGCGAGCCACCCCCACCCGCCCGCAGGTCCGGGGCCGAAAGGGCAGCGCCCCTTCAGGTCGGCTGCGGGGCACGGGGAACCCCCGCACGCCCGTGCGTCCGGGGTCGGAGGGGCAGCCCCCTTCGGGGACGTGGGGTGTCTCACACCACGGCCCGGCGTCTCGTTCGGGTCCCACAGGTGCGAAGATGGGGCTCGGCAGGACAGGGCCCCACCTAAGGGCCGAGAACATAGAGCGGCCGGACACCAGCCGCCGACCGGTCACTGGAGACCGGCGTGGCGCACATGCATGGAGGACGTGACGTGGCGAACGACGCCAGCACCGTTTTCGACCTAGTGATCCTCGGCGGTGGCAGCGGTGGCTACGCCGCGGCCCTGCGCGGGGCACAGCTGGGCCTGGACGTCGCCCTGATCGAGAAGAACAAGCTCGGCGGCACCTGCCTGCACAACGGCTGCATCCCCACCAAGGCCCTGCTGCACGCGGGCGAGATCGCCGACCAGGCCCGCGAGAGCGAGCAGTTCGGCATCAAGACGACCTTCGAGGGCGTCGACATGGCGGGCGTGCACAAGTACAAGGACGACGTGATCGCCGGCCTGTACAAGGGCCTGCAGGGTCTGGTCGCCTCCCGCAAGATCACCTACATCGAGGGTGAGGGCCGGCTGTCCTCCCCCACCTCCGTCGACGTCAACGGCCGGCGTGTCCAGGGCCGCCACGTCCTGCTGGCGACCGGCTCCGTGCCGAAGTCGCTGCCGGGCCTGGAGATCGACGGCAACCGGATCATCTCCTCCGACCACGCCCTCGTCCTGGACCGCGTGCCGAAGTCCGCGATCATCCTGGGCGGCGGCGTCATCGGCGTCGAGTTCGCCTCCGCGTGGAAGTCCTTCGGCGCCGACGTCACGATCGTCGAGGGCCTCAAGCACCTCGTCCCGGTCGAGGACGAGAACAGCTCCAAGCTGCTGGAGCGCGCCTTCCGCAAGCGCGGCATCAAGTTCAACCTGGGCACCTTCTTCCAGAAGGCCGAGTACACCCAGGACGGCGTCAAGGTCACCCTGGCGGACGGCAAGGAGTTCGAGGCCGAGGTCCTGCTCGTCGCCATCGGCCGCGGCCCGGTCTCGCAGGGCCTGGGCTACGAGGAGCAGGGCGTCGCCATGGACCGCGGCTACGTCCTGGTCGACGAGTACATGCGCACCAACGTTCCCACCATCTCCGCCGTCGGTGACCTGGTCCCGACCCTCCAGCTCGCGCACGTCGGCTTCGCCGAGGGCATTCTGGTGGCGGAGCGTCTGGCGGGTCTGAAGACCGTTCCGATCGACTACGACGGTGTCCCGCGGGTGACGTACTGCCACCCGGAGGTCGCCTCCGTCGGCATCACCGAGGCCAAGGCCAAGGAGATCTACGGTGCGGACAAGGTCGTCGCTCTGAAGTACAACCTGGCGGGCAACGGCAAGAGCAAGATCCTGAAGACCGCGGGCGAGATCAAGCTCGTCCAGGTCAAGGACGGTGCGGTGGTCGGCGTCCACATGGTCGGCGACCGCATGGGCGAGCAGGTCGGCGAGGCCCAGCTGATCTACAACTGGGAGGCGCTGCCGGCCGAGGTGGCCCAGCTCATCCACGCCCACCCGACGCAGAACGAGGCGATGGGCGAGGCCCACCTGGCGCTGGCCGGGAAGCCCCTCCACTCCCACGACTGACGCTCTCGGTCATCGGGCGCGACGACACAGACTTCCGCACTTTTAAAGGAGCAACCGAAACCATGGCGGTTTCCGTAACCCTTCCGGCGCTCGGCGAGAGCGTCACCGAGGGCACTGTCACCCGGTGGCTGAAGGCCGAGGGCGAGCGCGTCGAGGCCGACGAGCCGCTGCTCGAGGTCTCCACCGACAAGGTCGACACCGAGATCCCCGCTCCCGCCTCCGGCGTGCTGTCCTCCATCAAGGTCGCCGAGGACGAGACCGTCGAGGTCGGCGCCGAGCTGGCGCTGATCGACGACGGCAGCGGCGCCCCTGCGGCCGAGCAGGCCCCCGCCGCCGAGCAGGTCGCCCCGCCGGCTCCCGCCCCGGAGCCGCAGGCCCAGCCCTCCACCGAGCAGCCCGCCCCGGCCCCGGCGCCCACCGCCGAGGCCACCGCCGGCGGCGGCTCCGCCCAGGGCACGGACGTGGTCCTGCCCGCGCTCGGCGAGTCCGTCACCGAGGGCACCGTCACCCGCTGGCTGAAGTCGGTCGGTGACACCGTCGAGGCCGACGAGCCGCTGCTGGAGGTGTCGACGGACAAGGTCGACACCGAGATCCCCGCCCCCGCCTCCGGCACGCTGCTGGAGATCGTGGTCGGCGAGGACGAGACGGCCGAGGTCGGCGCCAAGCTCGCCGTCATCGGCGAGGCGGGTGCCGCTCCGGCCGCCGCCCCCGCCCCGGCCGCCCCCGAGGCCCCGGCGCAGCCCGCGCCCGCCCCGGCTCCGGCCGCCCCGGCTCCGGCCGCCCCGGCTCCGGCCGCCCCGGCGCCCGCTCCGGCTCCGGCCCCCGCTCCGGCTCCGGCCCCGGCCCCGCAGGCGCCCGCGGCCCCGGTCGCTCCGGCGCCCACCCCGGCCCCGGCTGCCGCTCCGGCCGTCCCGGCCGCCGCCCAGCCGACGGACGAGGGCGCCTACGTGACCCCGCTGGTGCGCAAGCTCGCCGCCGAGAACGGCGTCGACCTGTCCACCGTCAAGGGCACCGGCGTCGGCGGCCGCATCCGCAAGCAGGACGTCATCGCCGCCGCCGAGGCCGCGAAGGCCGCCACCGCCGCCCCGGCCCCGGCCGCAGCGGCGGCGCCCGCCGCGAAGAAGGCCCCGTCCCTCGAGGCCTCCCCGCTGCGCGGTCAGACCGTGAAGATGCCGCGGATCCGCAAGGTCATCGGCGACAACATGGTCAAGGCCCTGCACGAGCAGGCCCAGCTGTCCTCGGTGGTCGAGGTCGACGTCACCCGCCTGATGAAGCTGCGCGCCCGCGCCAAGGACGCGTTCGCGGCGCGTGAGGGCGTCAAGCTCTCCCCGATGCCGTTCTTCGTCAAGGCCGCGGCCCAGGCGCTGAAGGCCCACGCGCCGATCAACGCCAAGATCAACGAGGCCGAGGGGACCATCACCTACTTCGACACCGAGAACATCGGTATCGCGGTGGACTCCGAGAAGGGCCTGATGACCCCGGTCATCAAGAACGCCGGTGACCTCAACATCGCCGGTATCGCCAAGGCCACGGCCGACCTGGCGGGCAAGGTCCGGGCGAGCAAGATCAGCCCGGACGAGCTGGCCGGCGCGACCTTCACCATCTCCAACACCGGTTCGCGCGGCGCGCTGTTCGACACGATCATCGTGCCCCCGGGCCAGGTCGCGATCCTCGGCATCGGTGCCACGGTCAAGCGTCCGGCCGTCATCGAGACCGAGGAGGGTACGGTCATCGGCGTCCGCGACATGACCTACCTGACCCTCTCCTACGACCACCGCCTGGTGGACGGTGCCGACGCGGCCCGTTACCTGACGGCGGTCAAGGCGATCCTGGAGGCGGGCGAGTTCGAGGTCGAGCTCGGTCTGTAAACGCCTTCGGCACATACGTCGGTGCCCCCACCCGGAGTCTCCGGGTGGGGGCACCGACGTAGGGGGGCGCGGGGCCGCGTCGGTCAGCGGGGGATCACGCCGGTGGCTGCGGGTTGACCGCGGTCCACGGGGACGTGCACACGAGCTGGTTCCCGGGGACGCTGCAGAACGTCTCGACCACCGTGCCGGTGGTGGTGATCACCTGGACGTTCAGCGTGTTCCCCTGTTCGCTCACCGTGATGCTGCAGCCGTTCGTCGGGGCGTTCTGGTTGTCCGACAGGTTCGACCACGTGTACGCGCCCGGGCTCGGCTGGAGGCTCCGCGTGCCGACCGAGATCTCACGGTCGGGGTTGATGACGCCGGTGTACTGCTGCGAGCCGCGGTTGTAGCTGTCGATGCTCACGCACGGCTCAGCGGGTCCGGGCGGACCGGGAGGCCCGGGCGGACCAGGGGGCCCCTGCTCGCCCTTGCAGAGGTGGTGAGGGCTGTAGCCGCACTTGCCGGGGTCGTAGTCGACCCAGCTGGGACCGGGTGCCGCCGCGACCCCGGACGGCGAGACGCCGACCAGTGTCGCGGCGAAGAGCATCGCGCCACCCAGGTGAAGAGCATGCCGCCGGGCGAAGGCCCGGGGGCGCGGGGGTCTGGACCGTTTGACTCGCATCATCGTCGCTTGTGTCCCGTCTGACTCAAGGGAAGTTGCACGATCATTTTGATACGGGCAAATCACTCACAGCACATGATGTACTCCATCTGATCCGAAAATCGGATCAAACCACCTGTTCGGCGCAGAGAGGGCGGCGTGTAAGCCTTGTCTCACCTGCGCGAAAGCATCACCGAGCGCCCCTCGACCGCGGCGGGCCGGCCTTATTGTCTAAGCGTCAAACGCCCCTAAGGAGCCCTCATGACAGCGCCCGTCGTCCACTCGCTGCGCGAACAGATCCGCGAGCACATCCTCGAGGGGATCATCAGCGGACGCTGGCAGCCGGGCGAGCGGATCGTGGAGCGGCGGATCGCGACCGAGCTGGAGGTCAGCCAGACGCCGGTGCGGGAGGCGCTGCGCGAACTGGAGTCGCTGCGGCTGATCGAGTCGGCACCGAACAAGGGCGTACGGGTGCGCAACCTGACGGCCGCCGACCTGGAGGAGAGCTACCCCGTCCGGGCCGGCCTGGAGGCGATCGCGGCGGAGCTGGCGGCGGAGCGGCTGGCACGGGACTGCTCGGCGCTGGAGTCGCACGTCGCCGCCCTGTACGAGGCCGACCGCACGACCGACGGAACGGGCCAGGTGCGGCACACGGTCGCCTTCCACCGTGAGCTGGTCCGCGCGGCCGGCAACTCGGTGCTGCTGCACACCTGGGAGGGCCTGGGCATCGAGGTCTTCACCGCGCTGTCCATCCGCTGGCTGGGCACGGTCCAGCAGTCGTACGCCGAGGAGCACGAGGAACTGGTCGCCGCGTTCCACAGGCGGGACCCGCGCATCGCGGAGCTCGTGAAGGCGCACGTCCTGGGGTGCGCGCCGCGGCCCTGACCCGGCTCCTCACGCATCCCACCCGAGCGAACCATCGCTCAAACGCCCGTTCACCTGGAAAAACATGGCACAAAAGCGTCACCGAGTGCCACTTCCCAAGGCACCGCGTGCCTACTTTCTTGTCATCAAGAGATTATCGCCCTCAACCCTTTGATCGATCATCGATCAGGGGGTTACAGTCGCCCCGGGCTCGCACCCGAGCCCTCCGCCCTGTCCTGCCAAAGACCAAGGGCATCCCCGAACCCTTACCGATGAGGGAACCCCCTTCGACTGAGGAAGGCGGCGACATGACGACCGACCCCAACGCCATCCAGCCGAGCGAGCTCGACCAGCTCCCGGACCGCGACCCCGAGGAGACCGCCGAGTGGCAGGCCTCCCTGGACGCCGTCACCAAGGCGGCCGGGCCGCACCGTGCCGCGTACCTGATGCGCCGCACGCTGGAGCGTGCCGAGGGCGCCGGCCTCGCGCTGCCGAAGCTCCTCGAGACGGACTACGTCAACACCATCCCCACCGCCGCCGAGCCCGCCGTGGACGGCGACGAGGCGCTGGAGCAGCGGATCACCGCCTGGAACCGCTGGAACGCGGCGGCCATGGTGACCCGCGGCAGCAAGTACGGCGTCGGCGGCCACATCGCCACCTTCGCCTCCGCGGCCTGGCTCTACGAGACCGGCTTCAACCACTTCTTCCGCGGCAAGGAGGGTGACGGCTCCGGCGACCAGCTCTACATCCAGGGCCACGCCTCCCCCGGCATCTACGCCCGCGCCTTCCTCGACGGCCGGATCGGCGAGCAGCAGCTCGACAACTTCCGCCGTGAGGCGGGCGGCAACGGCCTGCCGTCGTACCCGCACCCGCGCCGCCTGCCCTGGCTGTGGGAGTTCCCCACCGTCTCCATGGGCCTCGGCCCGATCTCCGCGATCTACCAGGCGCGGTTCAACCGCTACCTGACCAGCCGCGGCATCAAGGACGTCTCCGACTCCCACGTCTGGGCGTTCCTCGGCGACGGCGAGATGGACGAGCCCGAGTCGACGACCGCGCTCACCCTCGCCTCCCGCGAGCAGCTGGACAACCTGACCTTCGTCATCAACTGCAACCTGCAGCGCCTCGACGGTCCGGTCCGCGCCAACTTCAAGATCGTGCAGGAGCTGGAGGCCCAGTTCCGCGGCGCCGGCTGGAACGTCATCAAGACCCTGTGGGGCACCGCCTGGGACGAGCTGTTCCGGCTCGACACCACCGGCGCCCTCGTACGCCGGCTGCGCGAGGTACCCGACGCGCAGGTGCAGACGTACCAGACGCGCGACGCCGCCTACATCCGCGAGGACTTCTTCGGCAAGGACCCGGCGCTCGTCGAGATGGCGAAGCTGCTGAGCGACGACAAGATCCTCGAGTGCTTCCACCTCTCGCGCGGCGGCCACGAGTCCCGCAAGGTCTACGCCGCC
Source organism: Streptomyces sp. AC558_RSS880 (assembly GCF_019049255.1). Classification (GTDB taxonomy): domain Bacteria; phylum Actinomycetota; class Actinomycetes; order Streptomycetales; family Streptomycetaceae; genus Streptomyces. The sequence continues at coordinate 459,519 of NZ_JAGMUJ010000161.1, forward strand.
TACAAGGCCGCGCTCGCCCACAAGGGCGCGCCGACCGTGATCCTGGCGCAGACCGTCAAGGGCCACACCCTCGGTGAGGGCTTCGCCTCCAAGAACGCCAACCACCAGATGAAGAAGCTGACGGTGGACGAGTTCAAGGCGATGCGCGACCGGCTCGAACTGCCGATCTCGGACGCGCAGTTCGTCGACGGCGTGGTCCCCTACGTCCACCCGGGCGCCGACTCCCCCGAGGTCCGCTACCTCCAGGAGCGCCGCGCCGCCCTCGGCGGTCCGGCCCCGGCCCGCCGCGTGCACCCGGTCGCGCCGCTGCCCCAGCCCGCCGACAAGGCGTTCGCCGCCTTCGACAAGGGCTCCGGCTCGCAGAACGTGGCCACCACCATGGCGTTCGTCCGCCTGGTCAAGGACCTGGTCCGCGACAAGGAGACCGGAAAGCGCTGGGTGCCGATCGTCCCCGACGAGGCGCGCACCTTCGGCATGGAGAGCCTCTTCCCGTCCCTCGGCATCTACTCGCCGATGGGCCAGACGTACGAGCCGGTCGACCGCGACCAGCTGATGTACTACAAGGAAGCCAAGAACGGCCAGATCTTCAACGAGGGCATCACCGAGGCCGGTGCCATGGCCGAGTTCGTCGCCGCCTCGACGTCGTACGCGACGCACGGCGAGACGATGATCCCGTTCTACATCTACTACTCGATGTTCGGCTGGCAGCGCACCGGCGACCAGATGTGGCAGCTCGGCGACCAGCTCGGCCGCGGCTTCCTCGTCGGCGCCACGGCGGGCCGGACGACGCTGACGGGCGAGGGCCTCCAGCACGCCGACGGTCACTCGCCGGTCATCGCGGCGACCAACCCGGCGGCACTGACGTACGACCCGGCGTTCGCGTACGAGATCGGCGTCATCGTCAAGGAGGGTCTGCGCCGGATGTTCGGCGAGGCCCTGCCGGGTGAGGACCAGAACGTCTTCTACTACCTGACGGTCTACAACGAGCCGCTGCCGCAGCCCGCCAAGCCGTCGGCCGCCGGTATCGACGAGGGCATCGTCAAGGGCCTGTACCGCTTCAACACGGCGGAGTCCGCGGGCCTGTCCCCGGCCGCGAACGCGCCGCGCATCCAGCTGCTCGGCTCCGGTACGGCGATCCACTGGGCGCTGAAGGCGCAGCGGATGCTCGCCGAGGAGTGGGGCGTGGCCGCCGACGTCTGGTCCGCCACCTCGTGGACGGAGCTGCGCCGGGACGCCATGGAGGCCGACGAGGCGCTGCTGCGCGGCGAGGACCGGGTGCCGTTCGTCCGGCAGGCGCTCCAGGGCGCCGAGGGTCCGGTCCTCGCGGTCTCCGACTACATGCGCCAGGTCCCGGACCAGATCGCGCAGTGGGTCGAGCAGGACTACACGTCGCTGGGCGCCGACGGCTTCGGCCTGTCGGACACCCGTGACGCGGCCCGCCGCCACTTCGGGGTCGACGCCGAGTCCATCGTCGTCGCGGCCCTGGCCCAGCTCGCCCGGCGCGGCGAGGTCCAGGCGGCGTCCGTGAAGGAAGCGCGCGAGAAGTACGGCCTGTAAGGCTCGGATCACGACAGGAGGCCCCCGCCCACTCGGCGGGGGCCTCCTGCATGATGGGGCCCATGCGTGCCGCCCGGCTGATCAAGATGGTGCTGTTGCTCCAGTCCCGGCCCTCCATGACCGCCGCCGAGCTGGCGCGGGAGCTGGAGGTGTCGGAGCGTACGGTCACCCGGGACGCGCAGGCGCTGTCGGAGGCCGGGGTACCGGTGTACGCGGACCGGGGGCGGATCGGCGGCTACCGGCTGGTCGGCGGCTACCGGACGCGGCTGACCGGGCTGGCGCGCGGCGAGGCGGAGGCGCTGTTCCTGTCCGGGGTGCCGGGGGCGCTGCGCGAGATGGGCCTGGAGGACGCGGCCTCGGCGGCCCGGCTGAAGGTGTCGGCCGCCCTGCTGCCGTCCCTGCGGGACGCGTCGCGTACGGCGGCGCAGCGGTTCCACCTGGACGCCCCGAACTGGTTCCGCGAGCCGGTCACGCCCGAGCTGCTGCCGGCGGTCGCGAACGCGGTGTGGGACGACCGGCGGATCACCGCCCGCTACCGGCGCGGCGAGCACGATGTGGAGCGGGAGCTGGAGCCGTACGGACTCGTGCTCAAGGCGGGCGTCTGGTACCTGTGCGCGCGGGTGGCCGGGGGCGGCTCCTTCCGGGTGTACCGGATCGACCGGTTCACGGCGGTGGCGGCGGATGAGGAGCGTTTCGAGCGGGAGCCGGACTTCGATCTGCCGGCGTTCTGGGAGGAGCGGGCGGAGCAGTTCGCGCGGTCCATCCTGCGCGCGGAGGTGGTGGTGCGGCTGTCGGCGGAGGGCGTGCGCCGGCTGCCGCACGCCGTGGATCCGGTTGCCGCGCGGGAGGCGTTGGCGCGGGCGGGTGAGCCGGACGGCGACGACGGGCGGGTGACGGTGACCCTGCCGGTGGAGTCCGAGGAGGTCGCCCACGAGCAGCTGACGGCACTGGGGGCGGAGGTGGAGGTGCTGGCGCCTTTGTCCCTGCGGGAGCGGTTCGCGGCGGAGGCTGTGCGGTTGGCGGGGTTGTACGGGGGGTGACGGGGGTCTTCGGTCCCTGTTTTTTCGCCCCCGCCGCCCCTTCCCGTCCCGTCCCCGGGGGGCGCTGCCCCCGGACCCCCGTTTGCGCAGTTCCCCGCGCCCCTAGAGTGCGTCCGGGGGCCGTAGGGCCGATGCTTGACCTCGTGATGGACGAGACGGAGTTCTGGGAGCTGGTGGACACCGCCCGCGAGGACGCCGGGGGCGATCCGGAGGAGCAGGCCGATCTGCTGGTGGAGCGGCTCGTGCGGCTGGACCCGGAGGCGGTCCTGGACTTCGCCCGTCACTTCGAGTCCCGCTACCACCGCGCGTACCACTGGGACCTGTGGGGTGCCGCCTGGGTGCTGCTGGGCGGGGCGAGCGACGACGCCTTCGACTACTTCCGGTGCTGGCTGATCGGCCAGGGCCGGGAGGTGTTCGAGGGGGCGCTGCACGACCCGGACGCGCTGGCCGAGCTGCTGGACGACTTCGACGAGGAGATCGACGGCGACGGCGAGGACCTCGGCTACGCGGCGGACGAGGCGTACGAGCAGCTCACCGGCACGGTGGCGCCCGACCTCGACCTGCCCCCGGCCCCCGTGGAGCCGGAGGGCACGCCGCTCGACTTCGAGAACGAGGCCCTGCTCGCCGAACGCTACCCGCGGCTGTGGGAGCGGTTCGGGAGCTGAGCCGCCTGCCGGTTCACAGGCGCCGGTGGGGGGTCGGCGCGTGGCGCAGGGGGGCGGCGTTGGCCTGCATGAGGGCGGAGGCGGTGTGGGCCGCCGGGCCCAGGACGACGGCGGCGGCGGCGCACAGGGCCGTCCAGGGGCGGCGCAGGGCGTCCGCCCAGGTGGTACTTCGGTCAGGCGTGTCGTTCATGGGACCTGCTCTTCGTTCCGTGTGTCGTTGTCGTTCCGTACTGCGGTCTGGGTGTCGTCGGGCACGGTGTCCTCGGTCGCGCGTCCCTGGAGGCGGGCCGCCAGGGTCCTGATCTCCGGGAGGCGGGCCTTGAGGGCGGCGCCCGGGCAGTCGGTCATGTAGCCGTCACTGTGGCCGGCGACCGCGGGCAGGGTGGCGGTGGTGCCGGCCGCGTAGCGGCTGCCGCCGTTGCTGGAGACCAGCCGGACGTCGGCGCGCGGGTCGGTGCCGGACGTGCCGAGCTTCCAGGCGGCCACGGCGGCGATCGCGCGCAGCATCTCCGGCGGCACCTCCACGCCCTCGGTGAAGGTGCCGAGGGCGGCGATCCCGGTGGTGCGGTGGTTGAAGCCCTGGGTGTGGGCGCCGGTGACGGGGCGGTCGGTGCCGCCCGCGCGGCCCTCGTAGACGGTGCCGCAGCGGTCGACGACGAAGTTGTAGCCGAGGTCGTCCCAGTCACGGGCGCCGGTCTGGCCGTCGTACAGGCTCCGGATGATGCCGGGGGCGTCCGCGCAGTCGTAGCCGTTGGGCGAGTCGGTGTGGTGGACGAAGACGGCGACGACCTCGTCGTCGTAGCGCGGCGGCGGCTGTTCCCGCGCGGTGTCGCCCAGCCAGGCGGAGCGGGGCACGACGGCCGGCCGGGGCGCCTGGTGGAGGGCCGAGGCCCGCGCGGCGGAAGCGGAAAGGGCGGCGGCGTCCTCGGCGGCGTGCTCGACGCCGTAGGCGCACAGCACCAGGGCGACGGCGGCGGCCACGCCCGGCAGACAGCCGAGCGACACCGTGACGGCCCGTGGCGGGCGCGGGACGCCGGGCCCGCCGGGTATCCGGTGGGGGCGGCGCTGCCGCGCTCCGCGCGGTCTCCTGGGGACACGCATGAGCCCACTGTGGGCCGGTCCGCCCACGTCCGCGATCCGTGCTGCGCCACCCGGTGGAACCATCGCCTTGGTCCGCGACGTTTTCCCCGGTACACGCGCGCGTGGCCGCGTTTCCGCGGCCGTCGCGCGCGTGGCTGATCACCGGGCCCCTCCCCCACGTACTGATGGGCCGGTGGTCCCGAGAGAAAGGCGGCGTGCGTGGACCTGCTCGACATCCTGCTGTTGCTGGTCGTCCTGGCCTACGCGGCGTCCGGTTACCGGCGCGGGCTGCTGGCGGGCTGTGTCTCGCTGGCCGGTTTCGTGGGCGGTGCGGTCGTCGGCGTGTGGATCCTGCCGTGGGTGATGGACCCGGTGACGCCGGGGACGACCCGGGCGACGCTGACGGCCGTGTTCACGGTGCTGCTGCCGGCCGTGACGGGCCACGAGCTGGCGGGGCGGCTGGCGCTCAGGCTGCGGCGGGAGCTGGACCGGGGCCCGCTGCGGGTGGCGGACGGGGTCGGCGGGGCGGTGGCCAACTCGGTGGCCGTGCTGATCGTGGCGTGGGTGGTGGCGAGCGTGCTGGGCGCGTCCTCCTCCTCGCTGGTGACGTCGGCGATCCGGGACTCGCGGCTGCTGGGCGCGGTGCAGGACGCGATGCCGGACACCACCCCGGGATGGTTCTCCCGGGCCACGTCGGCGCTGACCGAGGCGGGTTTCCCGCAGGTCTTCAACCCGTTCGAGAACGAGTCGACCGCCGAGGTCGCCGCGCCCACCGGCGACAGCGTCACCGCGGCCGCCACCCGGGCCGCGCAGCGCAGCACGGTGAAGGTCGAGGGCGTCGCGGGCGCCCAGGGCCGCGAGGGCAGCGGCTTCGTGTACGCGACGGAGCACGTGATGACCAACGCCCATGTGGTGGCCGGCATCGACGAGCCGACCGTGCGCGTGGGCGGGGTGGGACGGACGCACGAGGCCCGGGTGGTGCTCTTCGACCCGCGGAAGGACGTGGCCGTGCTGTACGTGCCGGAGCTGCGGGCCCCCGTCCTGGAGTTCGACGACGACGCCGACCGCGGCGACTCGGCGGTCGTCGCGGGCTACCCGCAGGACGGCGACCTCAACCTGCAGGCGGCGACGGTCGCCGGCCGGCTCCAGGCCCGGGGGCAGAACATCTACAACGACGCGGCGGTCACCCGCGAGATCTACTCGATCCGTTCGACCGTCCGCCCCGGCAACTCCGGCGGCCCGCTGCTGACCACGGACGGCCGGGTGTACGGCGTGGTGTTCGCGCGCTCCACCTCGGACGCGGAGACCGGCTACGTGCTGACGGCGGACGAGGTGGCCGGCGACGCCGAGCGCGCGGCGGACGCGACGGCACCGGTGGACACCGGGGAGCCGGTGACGTCGTAGTCCTCGTATGCCTCGTGGGCCCCGTCTGCCTCGTGGGCCCCGTCTGCCCCGTCAGACCAGCGACCGGCCCATCATGACGTCGTCGACGTACTCGCCCCCGACGAAGAACTCCTCCGGCTGCACGCCCTCCACGACGAAGCCCTCGGACGCGTACAGCGTGCGGGCGACGGTGTTGTGGCCGAGCACGCGCAGGGTGATCCGGCGGGCGCCGCGCTCCCGTGCCTCCGTGACGGCGGCCCGCACCAGGGCCCGGCCCACGCCCCGGCCGCGCGCCTCCTCGGCGACGGCGAGGCCGCGGATCTGCCGCACGTGCGCGTTGCTGGCGAGTTCGGTGGCGAAGCCGAGGCGGACGTACCCCACGATCCGTCCCCCGTACTCGGCGACGAGGTGCTCCCGGGGCCCGGACCGCTCGCTGAAGAACGAGTCGTCCGCCGGCCGCGGGACGACGGCGTGCACGGTGGACCAGGTCTCCCGGTCGAGGCGGGCCAGCTCCCCCTCGTCACCGGAACGGGCGATGCGTATGGACGGCTCGGACATGAGGGCCACTGTACGGCCGGGCCCTGACGTCCCGGCCGTGATTTCCGTGCCGTGAGGGGCAGGATGGACGCCATGGAACGTTCCCGAATCGCGGTGGCCGGTGCGTCCGGGCTCATCGGTGGCGCGCTGGCGCGGTCCCTGACGGCGGACGGGCACGAGGTGGTCCGGCTGGTGCGGGGCGCGCCCCGGGCGGCGAACGAGGTCCGGTGGGATCCGGAGCGCGGGTCGGTGGACGCGGCCGGCCTCGCCGGGTGCGACGCGGTGGTCAACCTGGCGGGCGCCGGGGTCGGCGACCGGCGCTGGACGGCGGCCTACAAGGCACGGATCAGGACCAGTCGGGTCGTGGGCACGACCGCGCTCGCCGAGGCCGTCGCCGGGCTGCCCGAGGACGTACGGCCCCGGGTGTTCCTCAACGGCAGCGCGATCGGCTACTACGGCGAGACCGGCGACCGGACGGTGGACGAGAGCGCTCCGCCGGGCGAGGGCTTCCTGCCGGAGCTGTGCGTCGAGTGGGAGGCGGCCGCGGCACCGGCGCGGGAGGCGGGCGTGCGGACGGTGTTCGCGCGCACCGGCCTGGTGGTGGCGCGCGGGGGCGGGGCATGGGGCAGGCTCTTCCCGCTGTTCCGGGCCGGGCTGGGCGGCCGGCTGGGTGACGGACGCCAGTACTGGTCGTTCGTCGCGCTGCACGACGAGGTGGCCGCGCTGCGCCATCTGCTGGACACCGACGGGCTGTCCGGGCCGTTCAACCTGACCGCCCCGCATCCGGTGACCAACCGTGAGATCACCGGGGCGATGGCGCGCGTGCTGCACCGGCCGGCGGTGTTCGCGGTGCCGGCACCGGTGCTGCGGACGGTGCTCGGGGAGATGGCCGGGGAGGTCCTCGGCAGCGCCCGGGTGCTGCCGGCACGGCTGCTGGAGTCCGGCTTCCGGTTCGCGTTCCCCCGGATCGAGGGGGCGGTCCGGGCGGCGCTGTGAGCGCACGGACGTGACCACGGTCCGCCCGGAACCGATCCGGCTCTGAGCCCTCTGCGACCACATCGTGCCCAACCGGCGTGCGTATGCGACCGTCGTGCGCCCGTGCTCTGTCCATGCGCGACTGACCAGGTGCTCGGCCACGGCCCTAACCTCGAGCAGAACTCGGGTATCCCTGGGGCCTGTTGAGGGCATGACGTCTCCAGCGCCCGCGCAACCTCGAGGAGGGGCACGTGCTTGAGCCCACGTACCAGGCGGACGTCGTCGTCGTGGGAGCCGGGGTCGCCGGACTCTCCGCGGCGCGACGGCTGACCAGCGCAGGAGTCACCACCCTGGTCCTGGAGGCCGCCCACGAGGTGGGCGGCCGGATGGCGACCGAGAAGGTCGACGGCTTCCGGCTCGACCGGATCGGACGGCTGCTGTCCACGGCGTATCCCGAACTACGGCCGTCCTCGGGCCTCGACGGGCTGGTGCTGCGGCCCTTCGCGCCCGGCGTCCTGCTGCACAGCGACGGACGGCACCATCGTGCGGGGGTGCAGCCGGGCGTGAGGGGGGCGCGGAGCGCGAGGAGCGCACTCCATGCCGTACGCGCCCTGGCGAGCGCCCCACGGCCGGGAGGCGGGCCCAGGAGGCCGGTGGCCGTGCCCGGACGGCAGGTGTCCGTGCCCCGCAGCCGCACCGGTGCCCCGCTGGGCACGGCGGTCGACCAGGCCCGCCTGGGGGCCGCGTTCAGCAAGCTCGCGGGCACGCCGGTGGAACGGCTGCTGGCCCGGCCCGAGACGACGGCGGCCGAGGCGCTGCCGGCCCGGGGCCTGCCCGCCCGGACCATCGACGGCTTTCTGCGCCCCCTGCTCGCCGCCCTGCTGTGCGATCCGGATCTCACCACGTCCAGCCGGTGCGCGGATCTGGCGCTGCGGGCGTTCGCGAGCGGACGGCTGTGCGTGCCGGAAGGCGGTGCCGAGGCGCTGCCGCGGACGCTGGCGCGGACGCTGCCGCCGGGCACGGTGCACACGGGGGTACGGGTCACCTCCGTGTCGACGACCTCGGTGACCACCGCGGAGCACGGGGAGTTCCGGTGCGGCGCGGTGCTGGTCGCGACCGGGGCGCGGGCCGCCGCCGAGCTGCTGCCCGGGCTGCGGGTGCCGGACTTCCACCCCGTGACGGTGGTGCACCACAGCACCGACGAGGCCCCGGGAACCGGTGCCTCGCTGCTGCTCGACGCCGAGCGGGGCGGGCCGGTGGCGCACACGGCGGTCGTCAGCCGGGTCGACCCGTCCCGGGCCCCGGCCGGGCGCACACTGGTCAGCTCGACGGTCCTGGGGCCGCCCGCACCGGGCATCGACACGGCCGTGCGCATGCACCTGGCCCGGCTGTACGGCGTGTCGACGGCGCGCTGGGAGACGCTGGGCGTGCACCACACCGCGGAGGCGGTGCCGGTGATGCGGCCGCCGCACGATCTGCGGCGGCCGGTGCGGTTGCTGGCGGGGCTGTACGTGTGTGGTGATCATCGGGACACCGGGACGGTGCAGGGGGCGTTGCACTCGGCGCACCGGGCGGCGGCGGCGATCCTGGCGGATCTGGGGGTGGACCGGTCCATGCACACGGCGGATCCGGTACCGAGTGCTCGCGCGGCGTGAGCCGGGGGTGGGGGCGCGCCCGGCCCCTTCCGTCTCCCGCGACCGCGGGCAGTCGTGCCGCTGGGGCGGCACGGGTGGGCGCGACGGTACCCCGCAAGCGCCGGGCCGCGCGACCCACCCCCGGCCCGCACCAACACGGGGCACTCGCAAAGCGACGAGGCGGGGGGTGGGCGCCCGTAGTGGCCGGCGCGTCCGCGCCCCGCACCCCCACCCGCCGCAGGCGTCGGACGCGGGTTCAGCCGTACGCCGCGATCCTGTCGCGGTACGTGCGCACGGGAGCCGCGTCCCGGTACGGCTCCAGCTTCCGTTCGAAGTCCCGGACGTACTCGACGGCCCGCACCGACCGCATCTCCGCCGCCTGACCGGCCGCCTCGGCGGCCAGCTGGCACGCCTGGTCCAGCTCCCCCAGGCCGAGCCGGGCGGTCGCCAGCACCATCCGGCAGAAGAGCCGGCTCCGGGCGTACCCCGGCGCCCGCAACCGCAGCGACCGCTCCGCATGCTGCGCGGCGGCCCGGAACTGCTGCAGGTCCCGGTGGCAGTGCCCGAACTCGTCGGCGAGCTGCGCCTCGTCGAAGAAGCGCGCCCAGTACGGAACCTCGTCACCGGGCCGCGCGCCCTCCAGCGCCCGCTCCGCGCGCACCAGCGCCGCCGTACAGGCCCGCACCTCCCCCAGCACCCCGTGCCCCCGCGCCTCGGCCGCGTGCAGCAGGGCCTGCACGACCGGCGGCCCTGACCCGCCCGCCCCCTGCTGGGCGACCCGCGCGAGCTGCACGGCCTCCCGCCCGTGCCCGAGGTAGACGGCCTGCCGGCTCATGGTGACCAGGACGTAGGCACCGTACGGCCGGTCCCCCGCCGCCTGCGCCAGCCGCAGTGCCTGCACGAAGTACCGCTGCGCGAGCCCGTGCGCCGCGATGTCGTACGACGTCCACCCGGCCAGCCGCGTCAGGTCCGCGGCGGCCGCGAACAGCCGCCGCCCGGTCTGCTCGCCGTACGTGCCGCGCAGCATCGGCTCGCACTCGTGCTCCAGGTACCGCACGAGGGCCTGGCGGGCGTGCCCGCCGCCGTACGCGTCGTCGAGCGTGCGGAACAGCTCACCGACCGAACGCAGCGCCGCGATGTCGCCGCCGGTGACCCGGTGGCCCGGACCGCGTTCGGCCGTGGCACGCCGGCGCGCGAGCAGTTCGGCCGGACGGACCGGCGGCCGGCCCTGCGCCGGCACCCGTACCGGCACCGGCGGCTCCGCCCGGGCCACCTTCTCGTCCGCCCGCCCGATCAGCCAGTCCCGGCTCGGCACGACCAGCCCCGCCGAGGTGAAGGCGATCTTCCGCAGCTCGGCGTGGCTGCCGGAGTCCTTGCGCCACAGCCCGCTGACGATGTCGACGGCCTCCTCGGGGGTGGCGGCGAACTCCAGCCCCGCGTAGACCGGCGCACAGGCGTCCAGCCCCAGGTCCTGCGCGGTCAGGCGGCGGCCCAGACGCCGGGTGAAGACCTCGGCGATCAGCGCCGGCGTCGTACCGCGAGGCTGCTGCCCGCGCAGCCAGCGGGTGACGGACGTCTTGTCGTATCTCAGGTCGAGCCCGTGTTCGAGACCGAGCTGGTCCACGCGCCGGGCGAGTCCCGCGTTGGAGAACCCCGCTTCTGCGATGAGCGCGGCGAGCTGTCGGTTGGGGGTGCGCTGCGCGGGTCGTTCCGTCATCTGCGGTGCGGTCTCCTGCCTTCCGGCTGAGCGAGGTGCCCGGATTGCCTGTGAGCAGCCCTTATGGCCACGTGGACGGCGCGAATGTAGCGGAGAGTAAGCACCCGATCGCGGGCTTCACCCGGCATTCATCCGATCGTGTGAGGATTGCCCGAAAGCTGACGGCCACCCCGGACGGACGCCGCCGACCGGACGCCGCCGACCGGCACCCACTCGAACGGTCGTACAGTGGCGTGGGCGCGTTTCGTGCCTGACGACCTTCTAGGGAGGCGCTTGCCGTGAGCGAGTTGCGGTTCGTGCGGATGGGCTTCGGGGCCGAGGCCGTGGACTACCAGGTGGCCTGGGACGAGCAGCGCCGGGTGCACGCGGCACGGTTCGCCGACGAGGTGCCCGACACCGTGATCCTCCTGGAGCACCCCCCGGTCTACACGGCCGGCCGCCGCACCGCGGACAGCGAACGCCCGCTCGACGGCACCCCGGTCATCGACGTGGACCGCGGCGGCAAGATCACCTGGCACGGCCCCGGCCAGCTGGTGGGCTACCCGATCCAGAAGCTGCCCCGCCCGGTGGACGTGGTCGCGCACGTCCGCCGCCTGGAGGAGGCCCTGATCCGCACCTGCGCGGAGTTCGGCCTGGAGACCACGCGGGTCGAGGGCCGCAGCGGGGTGTGGGTGCTGGGCGACCCGGTGGAGCAGCGCCCGGCGCTCGGCGGACTCTCCCTGGACTTCGACCCCCGGCTGCACGACGACGAGTTCGACCCCCGCCTCAACGGCCCGGAGTACGCGCCCTCCAACGCCGGCCAGCGCCGCGAGGACCGCAAGATCGCCGCGATCGGCATCCGCGTGGCCAAGGGCGTCACGATGCACGGCTTCGCGCTGAACGTGAACCCCGACAACAAGTGGTTCGACAAGATCATCCCGTGCGGCATCCGCGACGCGGGCGTCGCCTCCCTGGCGAACGAGCTGGGCCGCGACATCACGATCGCCGAGGTGCTCCCCGTCGCGGAGCGCCACCTCCGGGACATCCTGGAGAACGCGGAACCGAAGCCCCGGGTCATCGAGAAGGCACCGGCATAAAAACAGCCCGTCCGGCGTTGCACGTCACGGCCGAACAGGCCGCAGCGAGGACCGGGGGCGGCTTCCCTCAGCAGGCCGACACCCTCGCCGGGCATTCAAATCAACGGGCGTACGCTTGAGCACGCCGAAGAATCAATCGCTAGGGAGCCGGTCGTGTCCGCAGTCGCACCCGACGGACGCAAGATGCTGCGCCTGGAGGTCCGCAACAGCCAGACCCCCATCGAGCGCAAGCCCGAGTGGATCAAGACCCGGGCGAAAATGGGCCCCGAGTACTCCAAGATGCAGAACCTCGTGAAGAGCGAGGGGCTGCACACGGTCTGCCAGGAAGCCGGCTGTCCGAACATCTACGAGTGCTGGGAGGACCGCGAGGCGACCTTCCTCATCGGCGGCGACCAGTGCACCCGGCGGTGCGACTTCTGCCAGATCGACACCGGCAAGCCCGAGGCCCTCGACCGTGACGAGCCGCGCCGCGTGGGCGAGTCCGTGGTCACCATGGACCTGAACTACGCCACCATCACCGGCGTCGCCCGCGACGACCTGGAGGACGGCGGCGCCTGGCTGTACGCGGAGACCGTGCGCCAGATCCACGCGCAGACGGCGGAGCGCGAGGCCGGCCGCACCAAGGTCGAGCTGCTCGCCCCCGACTTCAACGCCGTACCGGAGCAGCTGGCGGAGGTCTTCTCCTCCCGCCCCGAGGTCTTCGCGCACAACGTCGAGACGGTGCCCCGGATCTTCAAGCGGATCCGCCCCGGCTTCCGCTACGACCGCTCCCTGAAGGTCATCACCGAGGCCCGCGACTACGGCCTGGTCACCAAGTCCAACCTGATCCTCGGCATGGGCGAGACCCGCGAGGAGGTCAGCGAGGCGCTGAAGCAGCTGCACGACGCCGGTTGCGAGCTGGTCACCATCACGCAGTACCTGCGGCCCTCCGTGCGCCACCACCCCGTGGAGCGCTGGGTGAAGCCGCACGAGTTCGTGGAGCTGAAGGAGGAGGCCGAGCAGATCGGCTTCTCCGGCGTGATGTCCGGCCCGCTGGTCCGCTCCTCGTACCGCGCCGGCCGCCTGTACCAGATGGCCGTCGAGAAGCGCGGCGCGTACGTGGCCTCCCAGGCCGTCTGACAGCACCCCTCCCGGGCCGTCCGGCAGCACCCCCTCCCGGGCCCGTCCGGCAGCACCCTCCCCCGGCCGTCCGACGGCGCCCTCCCGGGCCCGTCCGACGGCGCCCGGAGCCGGCCGGCACCACGCCACCGACGGCGTGTGAATTCACGCACAAGGCCCTACCCGCCAGTAATGGCCGAGACGACGCGGTCCCGACCGTCCTCGCAGTTGAGGGCACAGGTCGGGGCCGCGTCGGCGTCCCGGACCCTCCCACCGAGGCTTCATGCCTGTTTGACCGGTCGGTCACGCCCTGGTAACACCAGTCAGTGAGCCTGGAATCACCGCACGTACACCCCTGTCCACCGGCACCGAGGGAGACCTCCACCATGCAGGCCGCGCCCGTCCGCGCCACCGCCATCCCGTCCTTCACCACCGCACTGCGCGCCGTCGAGTCGCTGCTGATGAGCGGCGGCCAGCGCACCGCCCGCCGCAACGCCTGGACCTCGGTGCTGGAGGACCGCCGCCGCGCCAAGGACCGGCTCGAGGCACAGCGCGTCCTCGACCAGGCTCCGAGCGCCCCGTCCCCGAGCACCCTGCCCCTGAGCACTCCGTCCCTGACGACCCGCCCCTGACCGACCGCCCCCGGCGGGGACACGTAGACTTCATGGCATGGCGAGGAAGGAAACCGCAGCGGACGCTGCGAACCCCGGGCGACTCAAGCAGATCGCCCTGACCTACAAGATGACCCGCAGGGCCGACAAGAAGATCGGTCTTGTACTCGCGGCTGTCGGAATCGTCACCTTCGGTGTCTTCCTCGCGATCGGCTTCTTGATCGGGCACCCCATCTATCTCGGCATCCTGGGCCTCCTGCTCGCCTTCCTCGCGACGGCGATCGTCTTCGGGCGCCGGGCCGAGCGGGCCGCCTTCGGGCAGATGGAGGGACAGCCGGGCGCCGCCGCGGCCGTGCTCGACAACATCGGCCGGGGCTGGACGACGACCCCCGCGGTGGCGATGAACCGCAACCAGGACGTGGTGCACCGCGCGGTCGGCAAGGCCGGCATCGTGCTGGTCGCCGAGGGCAACCCGAACCGGGTGAAGAGCCTGCTGGCCGCCGAGAAGAAGAAGATGAACCGCATCGTCGCGGACGTCCCGGTGCACGACCTGATCGTGGGCACCGGCGAGGGCCAGGTCGAGCTGAAGAAGGTCCGCACGACCATGCTCAAGCTGCCCCGCGTGCTCACCGGCCCGCAGGTCACCGCGACCAACGACCGGCTGCGCGCCCTGGGCGACCTGATGAGCAACATGCCGCTGCCGAAGGGCCCGATGCCCAAGGGCATGAGGCTGCCGAAGGGCGGCGGACCGAGGGGCCGCTGACCCACCCCTTCCTCTACGCCGACGGGGGCGCCGGAATCACTTCCGGCGCCCCCGTCGGCGTACCCCGTCACATCCGCCGGAAGCGGGTGTCAGATCCGCACCTCGACCGTACGGGCCAGCCGGTCGTGCAGGCCGCGGCCGTCACGGTCCCAGATCAGCGCGGGGACGGCGAGGCACAGCAGCGCGGAGCGCACCAGCCCGCGCAGCGGCTGGACCCGGCCGGTGTCGAGGGCGACCACCCGCAGCCCGAACAACCGCTTGCCGGGCGTGAAGCCGACCGTGCCGACGGTGAGGACGCTCAGCACGAGGAACACCAGCAGCGCCCAGTTGCTGGTCGTCTGTCCGTAGTAGCCGTCGGTGATCAGGCCGTATGCGATCAGGACGCACAGACCCCAGTCCACGGCGAGGGCGCCGAGCCTGCGGCCGGGGCGTGCGATCGAGCCCGGTCCGTCCTCCGGCAGCCCCAGCTGCTCACCCCGGTAACCGAACTCGGCACCGGCGTCCTCCAGGGCCGCGCGGGGCCCGGAGAGCCATGATCCGATTGCTTGCCTGTTGTCCACCCGTCCACGGTACTGCGCCCGGATATGACCACAGGACGGCGGGGTGCGCCGGGGCTACCGTGGGAGAGGGGCCGGTTAACTTGTGCGAAACAAATGGGTCACGCCCGAGAAATGACCCGTCCCTAGGGTCGAGGGGAGCGTGTGCCACCCGCACTGGCCACACGAACGGTCTACCACCCCGGCGGGACGGTCGGGAGTAGGAGGAGCTGGATGTTCCAGAACGCCGACGACGCCAAGAAGTACCTCGCGGACGAGGACGTCAAGTTCATCGACGTCCGGTTCTGCGACCTCCCGGGTGTGATGCAGCACGTCACGATCCCTGCCGAGGCGTTCGACCCGGACGAGGAGCTGGCGTTCGACGGATCGTCGATCCGTGGCTTCCAGGCCATCCACGAGTCCGACATGTCGCTGCGCGCGGACCTGTCGACCGCCCGGGTCGACCCGTTCCGCCGTGACAAGACGCTGAACATCAACTTCTTCATCCACGACCCGATCACGGGCGAGCAGTACTCCCGCGACCCGCGCAACGTGGCCAAGAAGGCCGAGGCGTACCTGGCCTCCACCGGGATCGCGGACACCGCGTACTTCGGTCCCGAGGCCGAGTTCTACGTCTTCGACAGCGTGCGCTTCAAGACGTCCGAGAACGAGTCCTTCTACCACATCGACTCCGAGGCGGGCGCCTGGAACACCGGTGCGCTGGAGGACAACCGCGGTTACAAGGTCCGCTACAAGGGCGGCTACTTCCCGGTCCCGCCGGTCGACCACTTCGCCGACCTGCGCGCCGAGATGTCCCTGGAGCTGGCCAAGGCCGGCCTGAAGGTCGAGCGCCAGCACCACGAGGTGGGCACCGCCGGCCAGGCCGAGATCAACTACCGGTTCAACACCCTGCTCGCCGCCGCCGACGACCTGCAGCTCTTCAAGTACATCGTGAAGAACGTCGCCTGGCGCAACGGCAAGACCGCGACCTTCATGCCGAAGCCGATCTTCGGTGACAACGGCTCGGGCATGCACGTCCACCAGTCGCTGTGGGCGGGCGGCGAGCCGCTCTTCTACGACGAGCAGGGCTACGCCGGCCTGTCGGACACCGCCCGCTACTACATCGGCGGCATCCTCAAGCACGCGCCGTCGCTGCTGGCCTTCACCAACCCGACGGTGAACTCGTACCACCGCCTGGTGCCGGGCTTCGAGGCCCCGGTGAACCTGGTGTACTCGCAGCGCAACCGCTCCGCCGCGATGCGCATCCCGATCACCGGCTCCAACCCGAAGGCCAAGCGCGTCGAGTTCCGCGCCCCGGACGCCTCCGGCAACCCGTACCTGGCCTTCTCGGCCCTGCTGCTCGCGGGCCTGGACGGCATCAAGAACAAGATCGAGCCGGCCGAGCCGATCGACAAGGACCTCTACGAGCTGGCTCCCGAGGAGCACGCGAACGTGGCCCAGGTCCCGACCTCCCTCGGCGCGGTCCTCGACCGCCTCGAGGCCGACCACGAGTTCCTCCTCCAGGGCGACGTCTTCACGCCGGACCTGATCGAGACGTGGATCGACTTCAAGCGCGCCAACGAGATCGCCCCGCTGCAGCTGCGCCCGCACCCGCACGAGTTCGAGCTCTACTTCGACGTGTGATCGGGCCACGGCGCCCCGCCCCCGGTTCCTCCGGGGGCGGGGCGCCGTCGTGTGTCCGGAAAGCTTCCCTCTCCGTACCCGGAGGGGGGATCCTTGGTCCGACACCGTTGTTCGAGAGAAGGTCACGGGGATGTCCGAAAGGGACGACGAGGAGCGGGAGTTCGACATCAAGTGGGCGGACGGCGCCACGCACAAGGAGCCGTCGGCGCGGGCCCGGATGCTCGCCGCGCGCTGGAAGGACAACCCGCCCGGACCGGTCCCGTTCCGCGGTGAACCGGAGTACCGGGGATCGTCGGGCCGCTCGTCGTGGGTGTCGACGGCCGTCGTGCTCGGGTGTGTCGTCGCGGTGATCGTGCTGCTCGGCTACGTCAACTTCCGCCCGTACTGATCCCGGCGACGCGGCGTGCCCGCCAGGCTCCGGCCCGCGTCTCGGGCTAGTCGGTCTGGGCGACGGCGACCGTCGGCGAGGTGCGGGAGGCCCGGAGGGCGGGCATCATGCCCGCGGCGGCGGTCACCAGGACGAGGGCGGTGAAGACCGCCGCGAGTTCCCCGGCCGGCACGCTGAACGGGGCGTCCGCCCGGGTGACACGGACCACCAGCCAGGAGTACGGCAGCCCGAGGGCCAGACCGAGGATCCCGCCCAGTACGCCGTAGAGCGCGCATTCCACCGTGACCATGCGGTGCACGGCCGTTCCACCGAGGCCCAGGGCCCGCAGCAGCCCGAACTCACGCTTGCGCTCGACGACGGTGAGACTCGCCGTGGTCGCGACTCCGGCGACCGCCACCAGGACGGTCAGCCCCAGCAGCATGATCACTGTCGTGGCCGTCGTCCGCAGGTCCTCCGACTCGCCGGCCTGTCCGGCCGAGTCCTCGGCGACGACGCGGCCGTCGCCGCGCTCCGGGCCGGTCAAGGTGTCGGTGATGGCCCGCTGTGCGCTTGTCCGCCCCTGAGCGCCGTCTTCCGCGGCGTCGGCGGTGACCACGGTGGGCGCGGCGTCCGCTCCCATCCGGGTGAGATCGGCGGCGGGGACGAAGAACTGTCCTCCCCAGGGGCCGGCTCCGGTCAGCGTCGCCGCCACGGTGAGCTCGACGGGGCGGCCCTCGAACTTCAGCGTCACGCGGTCGCCGGCCTGGACGCCGAGCCGATGGGCACGGTCGGCGTCCACGACGACGTGGGCGGGGCCGAGGTCGTCGAGGGAGCCGGTGCGGGTGGTCAGGCTCACTCCGGAGCGGACGGCGCCGAGGTCGAGGTCGGAGATCGTCGCGCTGTAGGTGCCTTCGGTGACCTCCGCCGTGCGGAAGGCGGTCACGTCGGCCAGGCCGGGGTGGGAGGCCAGATCGGCGGCCAGCGACCTGTCCAGCGTCTCGCTGTCCCTCGGGTACAGGCGGAAGTCGGCGGGTGCCTCCACCGCCTGCCGGTACCGCTCGTAGGCGTCCAGGGAGGCGAGGCAGGTCAGCGTCGAGCCGACCAGGCAGGCGCCGAGGGCCACGACGACCGAGACCGAGGCCGCTCGGCGCGGCGCACCCCCGACACCCGCCACCGCGAGGCGGCCGGCCGCACCGGTGCGGCGCAGGGGCACGGCGACGGCCGACAGCACCGGCCGGACCGCATGGGGGCCGAGGGCGATCAGGGCCAGGAAGGCCAGCCCGCCCGAGAGGACCACGACGGTCAGTGCCGTGAACCGGTCGTACTCCGTGTCGCCCGGCTGGGGCAGCCCGTCGTACTGCTGCCAGGCGAGGAACGCGGCGGCCGCCGCGCACAGCAGGCCCAGCAGGGTCCGGCCGATGCCGCTCACCGTGCTCTCCTCGGACGCCGCGGTGCGCAGGGCTTGCAGCGGGGAGACCCGGGAGGCGCTCAGGGACGGGGCCAGGACCGCCAGGACGGCCAGCAGACCGGTGCCGAGCACGGTGAGAGCGGCCTCCGTCAGCGGGACCTGGGAGGCGGCGGACAGGTCGTGCCCGAACCGCCCGGCGACCGGGGGGACGAACTGCCCGCAGCCCCAGGCCGCCAGCACACCGATCGCGCCGGCCAGCAGGCCGACCACCGTCCCCTCGACGACGAGCGCGGCGGCGAGCCGTCGCGGGGTCGCCCCGATGGCGCGCAGCAGCGCCAGCTGGCGTACGCGCCGTGTGAAGACGATGCGGAAGGTGGAGGTCGCGACGAGGACCGCCGCGCCGACGGCGACCGCGAGGAAGACGGTGACCAGGTCCAGGTTGTCCTGCGCCGCCGCCACCGCCTCGCGGGCCTCCTCGTCCCGCACCTCGTCCCCGGGCCGCACCTCCGCTCCGGGCACCGCCTGCCGGATCCGCTCGGTCAGCTCCGCGGAGACGGACGCGGAGGACGCGGTGTCGGTGCGGATGTCGACGCGGGCGTAGCCCGACGCGCCGAGGATCTTCCGGAGCTGGGGCCCGGGAGCGTACCCGGTGGGCTCCACGTCGTTCGTGGCGGTGCTGCGGACGATGCCGCTGACCTCGACCGTCACCCGTCGGGTGGCTTCGCCGTCGGGCTGCAGCAGGGTGAGCGACGTTCCCGGAGCGAGATCGTATTCCTCCGCGGCCTGCGTGTTGACGGCGAGCCTGCCCGGGCCGGACGGGTACGTGCCGTCGAGCAGCCGGACTTCCGCCAGGGCGCCGGTGCCCGGGTCCGCGGACAGACCGAGGTAGCGGTCGACGGCGCTGCCGCCCAGCGGGATGCCGTCGTCGATCCGGCCGACGGCCTCGACGACTCCGGGCGTCTTCCGGATCTCACGGAGGCGGGACTCGCCGATGTCCGCCCCCTCGTCGCCGGGCGTGACCACGATCGACACCGCTTCGGGTGTTCCGCGGAACTTCTCGACGGCGGTCGCGGTGAGGATCTGCTGGGTCATGACGGTCCCGAAGACGACGAACGCCGCGATCAGCAGCGACAGTCCGGTCGCCATGAACCGTCCGGGCCGTCTCAGGAGTTCCGCCACCTGGGAGCCCAGGACGGTCGCGCGCCACGGATACCTCATCGCCGCCTCCCCATGACGTCGGTGGTGAGTGCGGTGGCCCGCCCGGAGGGAGTGGCGTGCTCGTCCTTCACGACGCGTCCGTCCGCGAGGGTCAGCACCCGGTCCGCGTACCGCGCGGCCGCGGGGTCGTGGGTGACCATCACGACCGTCTGCCCGAGGTCGTCGACGGACCGGCGCAGCATGGTGAGGACTTCGGCGCCGGCCCGGGAGTCGAGGTTGCCGGTGGGTTCGTCGGCGAAGACCACGGCCGGCCGGGCCACCAGCGCCCGGACCACGGCGACCCGCTGCTGCTGGCCCCCGGACAGTTCGGACGGGCGGTGCGAGACCCGGTGGGCGATGCCGAGGACCTCGCAGAGGTGGTCCACCAGCTCGCGGTCAGGGCGCCCGCCGGTCATGGTGACGGGCAGCACGATGTTCTCGTAGGCCGTCAGCTGCGGCAGCAGGTTGAACGACTGGAAGACGAACCCGATCCGCTCCCGGCGCACCCGGGTCAGCCGCCGGTCGGACAGTCCGGTGATCTCCGTCCCGTCCAGGACGATGCTGCCGGAGGTGACGGTGTCGAGTCCGGCGACGCAGTGCATCAGGGTCGACTTGCCCGACCCGGAGGGGCCGACGACGGCGGTGAACCGGGCGCGCCGGATGCCGACGGACACCTCGTCGAGGGCCCGTACCTCGGTGGTGCCCTGACGGTAGGTCTTCACCAGGGCGGTGGCGGTGATGACGTCGTCCGGTGCGCGGTCGCGGGCGGCGGTGTGGACAGCCATGGGGACGGTTCTCGCGATCCGGGTCAGGCGCCGAGCGGCGGCATGGAGAGGGTGACGCCGGAGTCCGAGCAGTGCCCCTGCGCCTCTTCCTGGAGGTTCTTCACGTCCTTCGCGGACGGCGCTTCGGGGGACTTCTGGGCGGTCGCGAGCGCCCATCCCTCGTACCGGGAGATCTTGGCTCCGAGGTAGCCGTCCTTCATCTGCGCGCGGCGCTCGTCGCCGGTCTCCTGCCACCACTTCTCCGCGTCCGGCACGGGGCCGGTGGAGATCTCCTCGGCCTCGGTGATGATGCGCTGCGCCAGCCGGCAGTCCTCGGCGGAGGCCTGGCTGAGCTCGTCGCGGTCCAGCCACCAGTAGCCCGCCCCGGCGGCCAGGGCCGCGGCGATCACGGCCGCGGCCGCGCCGATGACGAGACGGTTGCGCTTGCGGTTCCGCGTGGTGGGCGTGGTGTTCATCGGGTCCTCCAGAGGTCTTCTCGGCCGCGTTCGGCGACAGTGAGAAGTCTGGAGTTCGGCGGCCCGCCGGACATCGGCCACGGATCCGAGATCGGAGGCGGCGGATCTGGCACACCGGACGGGGTGATCCCTGCGCCCCCGGGGGGCAGACCCCGGGGGCACTTCTGCACCCTCAGGGGGAGGGACGGACCAGTCCGGACTCATAGGCGAACGCGACGGCCTGGGCACGGTCCCGCAGGTGCAGCTTCGCCATGAGGTTGCCCAGGTGCGTCTTCACCGTGGCCCCCGCGACGTACAGCTCCGCCGCGATCTCGGCGTTGGACAGCCCTCGGGCGACCAGGGCGAGCACGTCCCGCTCGCGCGCGGTCAGGGCGTCCAGCCGTTCGGCCTGTCCGTTCGCCGGTGCCAGCCGGTCCGAGACCCGGTCCAGGAGCAGCCGGGTGATGCGCGGCGCCACCACCGACTCCCCCGCGGCCAGGACCCGGATGGCGTTCACGACCTCCGCGGCGGGGGCGTTCTTCAGCAGGAAGCCGCCGGCTCCGGCGCGCAGCGCCGCGAACGCGTCCTCGTCGTTGTCGAAGGTGGTCAGCACCAGCACCCCGGGCGGGTCGTCCCGCAGCATCAGCTGCTCCGTGGCCTGGATGCCGTCCATGACGGGCATGCGGATGTCCATGATGACGACGTCCGCCTCGACCTTGTGCAGCAGGTCGAGGGCGTCCGCCCCGTTCTCCGCCTCCCCGACGACCTCGATGTCGTCCTGACCGGCCAGCACCATGGAGAACCCGGCCCGGATCAGCGGCTGGTCGTCCACCACGGCCACCCGGATCGGCCTGTCTGCCTGCGTCATCACTTCTTCCTTGTCGGAATCGAGGCACGTACGTGCCATCCGCTGCCGAGCCGGGGGCCGGCCTCGAAGGTGCCGCCGGCGAGCTCCACCCGCTCCCGCATCCCCACGAGTCCGTTCCCTCCGGAGCCCCCGACGCCGCGGCCGGCGAGGGTGCCCGCCCCGTCGTCGGCCACGCTGATCAGCAGTGTGCCCTGCTCCTCGTGGAGCCGGATGTCGACCCCGGCCCCGGCTCCGGCGTGGCGGAGCACGTTCGTGAGGCACTCCTGGACGATGCGGAAGGCCGTCATCTCCTCCGCCGGCGCCAGCCGTCCCTCGCCGACCTCGATCGACACCTCCACCGTCAGCCCGGCGGCCCGTGCGCGTTCGGCGACGACCTCGATCTCGTCGAGGGTGACCAGGCGCCGTGGCGGGCCGCTGTCGGCGGAGTCCGGGTTTCCCTCGCGCAGCACCCGGACGATGCGGTGCATGTCGTCGATCGCGTCCCGGCCCGTGGCGGCGATCGTCTTCAGCGCGGACCGGGCCATGTCCGGCGACTTCCGCAGCACGGACTCGGCCCCGTCGGCCTGAAGGATCATCACGGCCAGGCTGTGCGCCACCACGTCGTGCAGTTCACGGGCGATGTCGGCCCGCTCCCGGGCCGCGGCCAGCCGGACGCGCTGCTCCTGTTCCCGCTGGACGTGCACGGCGCGGTCCGCCTGGCTCTCGGCGTAGAGCCGCCGCGTGTGCAGGACGAAAGCCGTCAGCCAGACCGTCAGCGTCAGTCCCCAGAAGGTCAGCAGCACCTCGAGATCGGCGAACGGCTCGATACCCAGGGGCGGCATCCCCACCGTTCCGGCCAACGTGGCCAACAACACCGCGGCGCCCGCGAGATACGGCATCCAGGTGGTCCGGGAATGATGGACGACCGAGATCATGGCGAACAGCACGGCCACGTCGTACGCGGCGGGCGACGACGCCAGCGGGGTGTCGGGCGCGTCGTCCAGGGCGAACTGGACGACGGTCAGCGCCAGGACGGCCACCATCACCGTGCCGGGGAACCGTCTGCGGGCCAGCAGGCACAGTGCCATCAGCAAGCCCAGGACCAGGTCGTAGTCCTCGCTGTATTGATTCGCCGCGATCAGGACCCCCAGCGCCATGGCGATGTCGCAGGCCCGGGCGACGGCGCGGCCGTACCGGCCGGACAGCGTCATCCACGACGACGGGACCGGGACCGTCCTCTCCTCAGTCAACCGTCGTACCTTTCTCCTCCGGCAGGGGCGCGACCGCGTGGCCCGCCGGCACAAGTGCCCGCGGGCCGCGGTGACTTCGGGGTGAGGACGGTGTCCTCACCCGCCCATACTGCCTCAGCGCGCGGCACGGCGGTGCCGGGCACCCCACGCGGGGAGGCGCCCGGCACCGGTCCGCGGCTCAGCGGTTGTCACGCATGAACGCGCGCACCATGTGGCACGTGGTGTCCGACGGCGGGTGGACGCCGATCAGTGCCGCCGTGGTGCGGATCTTGTCGTTGCGGGCCTGGCCCGGCAGGTAGACGCCGGAGTCGAGCAGGGCGATGGCGAGCCGCATCGCCTTGAGCCGGCGGTTGTGCGTGATGTACCACTCGCGCGGGCGGCCCGCCGGGAGCGGGCGCTTCTCCACCGGGGCGCAGGGCAGTTCGAGCAGCACGGGACGCTTCGCGGTGGACTGGGTGGGCAAGGGCTTCGGCTTCAGTGCGGCAGCGGGCACGGGCATCCTCCTGTCGCGGTCGGGGCGGCCCGCCGGGATCCCCGACGACCCCGGTACCACCCTCGAACACTGCTTCCAGTTTACTGCCCCCCACTGACAATCAGCAGACCTGAAGGAGCCAATAAATCCCCTGGTGAGCACCGGTTTTGACAGAGCGCCACACCGGTCCCGGGAGACACGCGCACAAGGGTGGAGAATTCGAACAACGACAGGGCGGCGTACCGTGGGCGGCATGGAGATCTGGATCAATCCCGCCTGTTCCAAGTGCCGTAGCGCCATCAGCCTGCTCGACGCCGAGGGGGCCGAGTACACCGTCCGCCGGTACCTGGAGGACGTGCCGAGCGAGGACGAGATCCGGGCGGTGCTGGAGCGGCTCGGGCTGGAGCCGTGGGACATCACCCGGACCCAGGAGGCCGTCGCGACGGAGCTGGGGATCGAGGAGTGGGCGCGGGACGCCGGCACGCGGGACCGCTGGATCGCGGCGCTCGCCTCGCATCCCAAGCTGATCCAGCGGCCGATCATCACGGCGGACGACGGTACGGCGGTCGTGGGCCGCACGGAGGACGCCGTACGGGACGCCCTCTCCCGCTGACAGCCGTGTGACGCAGGCCACTTCGGCGAGTTGACCCGACCGCTGAGCAACTCTGTTCGGTATCTCGTACATAGCGGCGTACGCTCCCCTACCTCTTCAGGAGGCGCGCATGTCGCGCAGGAGAACTCTCGGCTCGAAGAAGAAGCTCGCGCTGCTGCTGAGCGCCGCGACGGTGGCGGGAGGCGGGGCCTTCGTCATGGCGAACACGTCGAACGCGGCGCCGCCGGCCACCACCAGGTCGGCGGCGGAGTCGACCGTCTGCCAGGGTCTCGCCACCGCGCTCGGCAACAACCAGAAGTTCATCGAGGGCCAGCGGGCCGCCCCCGACGCGCAGTCCGAGGCGCGGATCGCCAACCGCGAGGCGGTCATCGCCCAGATCCAGCGCCAGCAGGAGGCGTCCGGGTGCACGGTGGGGGAGTCGGCTCAGGACTCCCAGGCCGCGCGGCCGGAGCAGCCCGCTCCCTCGCAGCCGGCCGCGGGTGACCAGGGCGGCCAGGTCTCCGGCGAGCAGGTGTGCACCGGGTCGACCGTCACCCTCTCCGGCGAGGACGGCGCCCCGGCCGCGTCCAGCAACCAGTTCCCGGCCGGTACGAAGCTGAAGGTGACCAACCTGGACAACGACAAGTCCACGACGGTGGAGGTCACCTCGGTGTCCGGCAGCTGCGTGCTGCTCAACAACGCGGCCTTCGAGCAGGTCCGCGAGGCCGGCAAGTTCCTGATCCGCCGGGCGGTGATCGAGAAGGTGGGGTGACGCCCGGGTTCGTCGCGGATTCCCAGGGTCCGCCGCTCCCCCACCGGGGCGGCGGACCCGCCCGCGTCCCCCGCGACCGGGCACGCGTGCTCACACGGCGGGGCGGCACACGGCGGTGTCAGGTAACACGGGGTTCACATTCGGGCAATGGCCGGGAAATCGCCTGTTGACAGGCTGCGGGCATCGACGGCGGCGCCCCAGTGCCGCAGCGCCGCAGCACCCGCACAAGCGCCCAGACCCACCCCCGAAGGATGTGGACCGTGAGCTTCAAGGCCGAGTACATCTGGATCGACGGCACCGAGCCGACCGCCAAGCTGCGTTCCAAGACGAAGATCCTGGCCGACGACGCCAAGGGCGCGGAGCTGCCGATCTGGGGCTTCGACGGCTCCTCCACCAACCAGGCCAAGGGCCACAACTCCGACCGCGTCCTCAAGCCGGTCTTCGTCTGCCCGGACCCCATCCGCGGCGGTGACGACGTCCTGGTGCTGTGCGAGGTCCTGAACACGGACATGACGCCGCACGAGACCAACACCCGTGCCGCGCTGGCCGAGGTCGCCGAGAAGTTCGCCGCGCAGGAGCCGATCTTCGGCATCGAGCAGGAGTACACCTTCTTCAAGGGCGCCCGCCCGCTCGGCTTCCCCGAGGGCGGCTTCCCGGCCGCGCAGGGCGGCTACTACTGCGGTGTCGGCTCGGACGAGATCTTCGGCCGCGACGTCGTCGAGGCGCACCTGGAGAACTGTCTGAAGGCGGGCCTCGGCATCTCCGGCATCAACGCCGAGGTCATGCCCGGCCAGTGGGAGTTCCAGGTCGGCCCGCTGGCCCCGCTGGAGGTCTCCGACCAGCTGTGGGTGGCCCGCTGGCTGCTCTACCGCACGGCCGAGGACTTCGAGGTCTCCGCGACCCTGGACCCCAAGCCGGTCAAGGGCGACTGGAACGGCGCGGGCGCGCACACCAACTTCTCCACCAAGGCGATGCGCGAGGGCTACGACGCGATCATCACCGCCTGCGAGTCGCTCGGTGAGGGCTCCAAGCCGCTGGACCACGTCAAGAACTACGGCGCCGGCATCGACGACCGCCTCACCGGTCTGCACGAGACCGCCCCGTGGAACGAGTACTCCTACGGCGTCTCCGACCGCGGCGCCTCGGTCCGCATCCCGTGGCAGGTCGAGAAGGACGGCAAGGGCTACATCGAGGACCGCCGTCCGAACGCCAACGTCGACCCGTACGTGGTGACCCGTCTGCTGGTCGACACGTGCTGCACCGCGCTGGAGAAGGCCGGCCAGGTCTGATCCGTACCGCAGTCCGCGCGAGGGCGTCCACCGTGGGGGGGGTGGGCGCCCTCGCGCGTTGTCCGAGCGGTGGAAGAGGGCTCCTGCGGACCGCGGGTGTCTGCTTCAATGGGGGACATGGCCAGCTTCCGGAAGTACGACGCGACGGGTCGCCGTGACCTCGAGCCGTTCTGGCCCTCCCGTCAGCACCACGACTTCGACCGGGTGTGTTGTCGCGCGACGAACGCGCCGGCCCTCTAACGCCCGGATCCTCTCCCGGCCTTCGGCCGGCGCGAACCGCGTACGTCCCCGACGAACCCCTTCGCGCGAAAGAGCTGACGACTCATGGCGACCACCCGTTCCCTGCCCTCCGCCTCCCCTTCCGCCCCTCCCCGGCTGCGCGCCGTCGACCGGGACGAGGTGGTGACCGTCGCGGACCTGCTGCCGCCGGGCGCCACCTGGCTGCCCGCGCCGCAGAACGCCCTGCCCGTCCTGCCCGGCCGCCCGCCGATGGTCGGCTACCTGGTGCTGGTCCCCGCCGACCGGCAGCCGCCGTTCCCGGCCGCGGTACCGGAGCCGGCCGGGCACCCCGACGGCGATCCGCTCATCCACGTCGACACCACACAGCGCACCGCACACGTCGACGGACGGCAACTCGACCTCACCTACCTGGAGTTCGAGCTGCTCGCCCACCTCGTGGCGCACCCGGGCCGGGTGCACACCCGGGACCACCTGGTCGGCACGGTGTGGGGCTACGGCCATGTCGGCGACGGCCGTACCGTCGACGTCCACATCGCCCGGCTGCGCCGCAAACTGGGCGCCGGGCACCGGGACACGATCCGCACGGTGCGCCGGGTCGGCTACAAGTACGTTCCGCCGGCGGGGCGCTGAGCCGGCCCGCGTCCGGTCTGCCGACAGCAGATTCCCGTTCCCTCACGCCGCCCGGCCGGGCAGAGTCACCGGTATGAGACTTCTGGTGCTGGGTGGTACGGAGTTCGCGGGCCGGGCCGTCGTCGAGGCGGCCCTCGGGCGGGGCTGGGAGGTGACCGTCTTCCACCGGGGCCGGCACGGGGCCCCGAAGGGCGTGCGGACGCTGCTGGGCGACCGCACCGCGCCCGACGGTCTGGCCGCGCTCGACGAGGACCCCGGGGAGTGGGACGTCGTGGTCGACACCTGGTCGTCCGCGCCGCGCGCGGTGCGGGACTCGGCGCGGCTGCTGCGGGGCCGCGCCGGGCGGTACGTGTACGTGTCGAGCTGCTCGGTGTACGACTGGGCCCCGCCCGCCGGGTACACCGAGCGGGCGCCCGTGGTGGAGGGCGCCTCCGCCGACGCCGACCTCACGGACTACGCGCGGGACAAGCGGGGCGGTGAGCTGGCCGCCGTGGACGCCTTCGGCGCGGACCGGTCGCTGCTGGTGCGGGCGGGACTGATCCTCGGGCCGTACGAGAACGTGGGCCGGCTGCCCTGGTGGCTGGACCGGATGGCGCGCGGCGGGCCGGTCCTCGCGCCGGGTCCGCGTGACCTGCCGCTCCAGTACGTCGACGTCCGCGACCTCGCGGAGTGGATCCTCGGGGCGGCGGAGCGGGGGCTGAGCGGGCCGTACAACCTGATCTCGCCGCAGGGGCACGCCACGATGGGAGAGCTGCTGGAGGCGTGCGCCGGGGTGACCGGGGGCGCGGCCGAGCTGCGGTGGACCGCGCCGGAGGTGATCCTCGAAGCGGGGATCGAGCCGTGGACGCAGCTGCCGGTCTGGGTGCCGCCGGGCAGCGACCTGCACGACGCGCTGCACTCGGCGGACGTCTCCCGGGCGGTCGCGGCGGGGCTGCGCTGCCGCCCGGTCGCCGAGACCGTGGCCGACACCTGGGCCTGGCTGAAGGACATCGGCACCGCGCCCCAGCGCCCGGACCGGACCGTCAAGGGGCTCGATCCTCAGGTGGAGGCGAAGGTGCTGGGGACGCCTCAAGGGGTGTAGCCAGCACCACCCCCGGAAACGGGGGCCCGGCCCAGTGCCCCGTCCGTCCGGCTCGACCAGACTGTTGCCATGACCACCGATACGAAGAGCGGCGACATGCGAACCGGGGGGCGGGCCATCGGGCTCGCCGCGATACGAGGGCTGGCACTCTGCCTGGTGTCGCTGCCGGGGGCGGTGCTGTGCTTCGTGCTGTCCGTCGTGTCCATCGCGCTGATCCCGATCGGGGTCGGCATCGTCACCACCCCGTACGTGCTGACGGGCGTGCGGACGTTCGCGAACTGGCGGCGGGTGCTGGCGGCGGAATGGGCCGGGGTGCGGATCCCGCCCTCGTACCGGCCGATCCCGCGGGGCGCCAACCCCTGGGGCCGGACGTTCGGGATGCTGGGCGACCCGGCGACCTGGCGGGATCTGGGGTGGCTGCTGGTCGACATGACCTTCGGCTTCGTCACCGCGCTGCTCCCCCTCGCGCTGCTGGCCTACCCCCTGGAGGGGCTCGCGCTGGCGGCCGGCCTGTGGCGGGTGATGCCCGACGGGTACTGGTACGGCTTCGTGCCGGTCTCCGGCCAGGCGTCCGCACTCGGCGCCGGTGCCCTCGCCCTCGTACTGCTGCTCTTCGCGCACTTCTTCTCCGTGCGCCTGCTGCACGTGCACTTCCTGCTCACGCGGGCCGTCCTCGGCTCGGGCCGGGGTGAGCTGGCCGAGCGGGTGCGGGTGCTGACCGAGACCCGGCGGGACGCCGTGGACACCTCCGCCGCCGAGCTGCGGCGCATCGAGCGGGACCTGCACGACGGGGCGCAGGCGCGGCTGGTCGCCATGGGCATGGACCTCGGGACGATCGAGGCGCTGATCGAGAAGGACCCGGCGAAGGCGCGTGAGCTGCTGGCGCACGCCCGGCAGTCCTCCGCCGAGGCGCTGACCGAGCTGCGGGAGCTGGTGCGCGGCATCCATCCGCCGGTGCTGGCCGAGCGCGGGCTCGGTGACGCGGTGCGGGCGCTGGCGCTGCGGCTGCCGGTGGCCACCGAGGTGACCGTGGAACTGCCGGGGCGGGCCGAGGCGCCGGTGGAGTCGGCCGCGTACTTCGCGGTGAGCGAGGTGCTCACCAACGCGGTGAAGCACTCCGGCGCGGACCGGATCTGGATCGACCTGCATCACGCCGACGGTCATCTGCGGGTGACGGTCACCGACAACGGCAAGGGCGGCGCGGTGATCGGAGCCGGTTCGGGACTGACCGGGGTGGAGCGGCGACTGGGTACATTCGACGGCGTCCTGGCCGTCAGCAGCCCCGCGGGCGGCCCCACCATGGTCACCATGGAGATGCCTTGCGCGTTGTCCTAGCCGAAGACCTGTTCCTGCTGCGCGACGGACTCGTCCGGATGCTCGAAGCGCACGACTTCGAGATCGCGGCGGCCGTGGAGTCCGGGCCCGAGCTGGCCCGGGCGCTGGCCGAGCTGGAGCCCGACGTCGCCGTGGTCGACGTACGGCTGCCGCCGACGCACACCGACGAGGGGCTGCAGTGCGCGCTGGAGGCGCGCCGCAGGCGGCCGGGGCTGCCGGTGCTGGTGCTCTCGCAGCACGTGGAGCAGCTGTACGCGCGGGAGCTGCTGGCGGACGGCAGCGGTGGGGTGGGCTATCTGCTGAAGGACCGGGTGTTCGACGCGGAGCAGTTCGTGGACGCGGTGCGACGGGTGGCGCAGGGGGGTACGGCGATGGACCCGCAGGTGATCCAGCAGCTGCTGGCACGGCAGTCGGGCGGTGACCGGCCGCTGGCGCGGCTGACGCCCCGGGAGCTGGAGGTGCTGGAGCTGATGGCGCAGGGGCGGACCAACGCGGCGATCGCGGCCCGGCTGGTGGTGACGGAACGGGCGATCGCGAAGCACACCGCGAACATCTTCGCCAAACTGGGCCTCGAGGTCTCGGACGACGACAACCGGCGCGTGCTGGCGGTTCTCGCGTATCTCGACCACGGCCGGTGAAACCGGACCCACCGCCCCTTCACTCCGGGTACGCGGTCAACAACTTCCGGTGTTCCAGGGCCTGTTGAAACCCATGTGACCGTACGGACCTCTCATCGATTTCCGGGACGGGTGAACACCCGTGGGGCGGCTCCCGTACTCAAGGGAGCCGCTTCACTCCTGCCGGGCCGCTCGACGCCCCGCAAAGGTGCCCCCGTAAGGAAGGTCAAGAGGATTTCCATGGGACGCAACACAAGAAAACGCCGTATGCCGCTGGCCACCAAAGTGACAGCCGGGGCGGCGGCCCTGGCGCTCGGTGGGGGCGGGCTCGTCTGGGCGAACTTCTACGCCTCGGCACACGAGGACGGAGGCCACCACCGGACGAAGTCGAGGGGGGCGCAGGTCGCCACGATCAACTGCCCCGACGTCGGCCAGAAGCTGACGAAGGTGCCGAGGCAGGCGCGCCGGGGCGTGGCGAAGGAACTGGCGCTGCTGGACCGGCAGATCACGGACGCCTACACGCGTCTCGCGGAGACGCGCCAGGCCCAGGCGGGAGACGCCGGCTACGTCGACAACGCCATCCTCGGACCGCTGAAGTCCAAGCGGACGGCCACCCTGGACCGGATCGGCATCAACATCAACCGCGCGGGCGGCACGGCGCCGCGCGACCTCGGCCGGTTCGCCCGGTGCCAGGGCGTTCCCGTCGAACAACCCGACGGCGGCGACGGCGACGGTCAGGATCAGGACAACGGCCAGGACCAGGGCGACGGCGGTCAGGACCAGGGCAACGGCGGTCAGGCCGGCAACGGCCCCGTGGCGGACGACTTCATCGACATCGAGGACGTCCAGCCGAACTCCCGCAACCTGCCCAACGGTCTGGCCGCGAACGGCGACGGCGGTTCGACGGGCAGCTTCACCACCGAGTGCGGCACCAACGAGAACGCGCTCCGCAACTCGGACAACGTGATCGCCGCTCCCGGCGTCAGCAACGGCGCCCAGCACCAGCACGACTACGTCGGCAACCAGGCCAACAACGCCTTCGCGAGCGACGAGGACCTGGCCAATGGTGAGACGACCTGCCAGAACCAGGGCGACAGGTCGACGTACTTCTGGCCGGTGCTGCGGATCCAGGACGGTACGCAGGACATCGACCAGGACCAGCCGGGCGGCGGTCAGGACGGCAACGTCGGCAAGATCGTCGCGCCCACCGAGGTGGACCTGAAGTTCGTCGGCAACCGGACGAGCGACGTCGTCGCGATGCCGAGGGCCCTGCGCATCATCACCGGTGACGCCAAGTCCTTCACCAACGGGCTGAACAACGCCAACACCGCCTGGAGCTGCACCGGCTTCGAGGACCGGCAGGTGACGGACAAGTACCCGATCTGCCCCGAGGGCAGCGGCGTGGTCCGGACGACCAACTTCCAGAGCTGCTGGGACGGTCAGAACACCGACAGCGCCAACCACCGTACGCACATGGACTTCGTCGAGGCGGACGGCACCTGCTCGAACGGCTTCCAGGCCGTCCCCCAGCTCCAGGTCCGCCTGGTCTACGACAACATCCCGGCCCCGCGGATCGAGAACGGGCAGGTGGTGAACCCGTTCGCGCTGGACTCCTTCCCGGAGCAGCTGCACAAGCCGATCACCGACCACAACGACTTCATCAACTTCTTCGACGAGGATCTGATGAACGAGATGGTCGACTGCATCAACAGCGGCCAGGACTGCCAGTAGTCCGGTGGCGGGAGGAGGCCGGCGGTGGGATCTCCCACCGCCGGCCTCCTCATCCGTCCGGGGCTCCGGGGTCAGCCGTGGTGGCCGCCCCGGTTGTGGCTGCCGCCGGGGTTCATGTGCTCGGAGCCTTCCTCCATGGTCCCGCCGAGCGTGCCCCGCAGGGCCGTGACGGTCCGTTCCTCGCCGACGGCCACCCACTTGCGGCCGACGAGGTAGTACCCGCCGTAGTCCTTGGCCGTGTCGAGCCACTCGCGCTGGCCGCGGTCGGTGGCGAAGGTGGCGAGGACGTACTTCTCGTCGCCCTTCTCGCACAGCGCCTGGCGGATGGTGTCGGCGTCGGTCTGCATGTTCGGATCGCACTCCGCCTCGGCGGCCAGGTGCTCCAGGCTGCCGGTCGCGGTGGGCGGCACGTCGTCCTTCCCGTCGCCACCGCCGGTTCCGCAGCCCGCCAGCGCCAGGGCCGCCACCGCGCCGGTCAGCGCGAGCATCGGTCGGGTCACCCTCATGTGTTCCTCCGGTTCTGACGGCGACATCGTGGCGGCGACACGCCGCACGGAGCCCCGTACCGGGGCCCTCCGCCTTCGATACGGCTGCGACGCCCGCAACGCTCAACGACCGCGCGGGGCAGGTGACCATCCGCCGGTTCCCTCGTTCTGCTGAGCGTGCAGCCACAGGATGTCGTCCCGCCCTCCCCCGACTCCCCCGCCCCCTCCGCGGCCGGTCCGGTCGTGGGTGTCGAGCAGGCCGAGGCAGCGCTCGTCGAGCACTATCCGCGGCTCGTCCGGCTCGCCTACCTGGTGCTGCCGTCCGGCAGGGGCCGGAGCAGGCGGGTGCTCACCGCGCACGCCCTGGTCCAGCGGGCACTGCCCCGGGGCCGCACCCCCGCGCCGTTGATCCCCGCCCAGCGGGCCGGCCGGGACGGCGACCCGGGGTACGCGCTGATCCGCCTCCAGGTGCTGCGTACGGCGCTGGGGCGCGGGGTGCGGCTGCCGCCGCCGCTTCCGCAGGTGTGGGGGCTGAAGCTGTTCCCGCGCTCGGGCGGCGCCGACGAACTCGCGCTGGACCAGCGGCTGTCCGCGCTGTCGGGACCGGCCCGCGCCGCCCACGCCCTGCGCGGCCTGGAACGGCTTCCGGACGGGGACGTGCGCGAGGTGCTCACGGCCGCGGGCGTCGCCGACGTGGACGCCGCGCTGGAGGAGGCCGACCGGATCCCCGACCCGTACCGGCTGCTCGACTCCCCCGAGTTCGACCCCTGCGCGCTGCAGGTCCGGCCGACCGACCTGCTGCGCCGCCGACGGCGTCTGAAGGCCACGCTGGTCGCCGGGGCGGCGCTGGCGGTGTGCGGGACGCTGCTCGGGCTGCCGGGCGACGGCTGGGGCCCGGACGGCGCCGCCGCACCCCCGTACGCGCGCAACCCGGCCGCGCAGGCCGCACTGGACCCGGGGAAGCTGGCCCGGGTCTCCCCCACCGCGTGGCGGACCTCGGCGCGCACCGACTTCTCCGTGTGGCCGGCGCGCGGCGACCGTACCGGTGACCGGGCCCTGCTGCGCCGCGCCCTCGCCGTCTGGGCCCGGCCCGGGGAGAGCGTCCGGGTGTCGGCGACCCCGGGCACCCCGTCCGGCGGCCCCGCCGGACCGCCCCAGCTGCTGTACGCGGGGACGGTCGACACCGCGCGCGTGGTGGTCCTGTACGACGGTCTGCGCCTCGCCAGGTACGCCGAGCCGAAGGACGGCACGCAGGGCGCCGTCCTCGACTTCGCCCGCGTCGACGGCGCCGGGCGGGCCGGGTCGGGCGCGGTGGTGCTGAGCCGGGCCGACGGCAACGTCCGCTATCTGCTGGCCCCCTGGGTGCGTGAGGCCGGCGAGCGGGACCTGCGCGAGCCGGGCTCGGGCGTGATGTCCCTCCCCCTCAGCGACGGGGTGACCTCGCCGCTGGCCAGTTCCGCCCTGCGGCCGGGGCCGTGCACCTCCTGGAACGTGCTGCAACTGACCGACGGCACCGGCACCCGGCTGGTGACCGACCTCGGCGAGCTGGTCCCGGCCCACCTCACCGCCGGACGTCCGGGCGGGGCGCGTGAGGTCTCCGGTGCCAGGGCGCTGCGCACCTGGGCGCCGTACGCCTGCTCGCTGGGCGCGGTGCGCTCGGCGGGCGTGCGGAGCGTGAACGCCTGGGCGTTCGCCGAGCAGCCGCTGCCCGGAGCGGGAGGCACGGCGGAGTGGGTGTGCACCCGCGCGGAGACCTGGCGGGGCGGCGGGGCCCGGGTGCTGGCGCAGTTCCACACGCCGGGCGGGCGGTTCGGGGCGGTGGCGGCGAAGGCCGAGTCCGTGCCGGCCTGCGGGGAGCGGGAGCCCCGGGTGCTCGCCGGGGTGCTGTGGAAGTCCGGGGCGGGCACCTGGTACCTGCTGGCCGCCGGCAGCAGCGACACGGTGTCGGTCAGGGCGACCGGCGGGGTCGAGGGGTCGGCCCGGGGCCGTCTGCTGGCCGTCCGCGCGAAGAAGGGCGCCCGGGCCGAGCTCAGGGGCAGGCTGGAGGACGGGCGGTCGATCGGCGGACTGCGCTAGCCGGATGAACACCGCCGTCCGGTCCGGGCCGTTCGAGGCCGGAATCGATCGGTAAGGTGTTCGCATGACTACCGGGGCACGGCGCAGAATGGGAGTGGAGGAGCGGCGGCAGCAGTTGATCGGCGTGGCCCTCGAACTGTTCAGCCGGCGTTCCCCCGACGAGGTCTCCATCGACGAGATAGCGTCGCGGGCGGGCATCTCCCGCCCGCTGGTCTATCACTACTTTCCCGGCAAACTCAGCCTGTACGAGGCCGCGTTGAGGCGGGCGGCGGATGATCTGGCGTCCCGGTTCGTGGAGCCGCACGAGGGTCCGCTGGGGTCGCGGCTGCGGCGGGTGATGGTCCGCTTCTTCGACTTCGTCGACGAGCACGGGCCCGGTTTCGCCGCCCTGATGCGCGGCGGCCCGGCGGTCGGCTCCTCCACCACGAACGCGCTGATCGACTCCGTACGGCAGGCCGCGTATGACCAGATGTTGTCGCACATGGGTGTGGTGGGACCGGCGCCGGCGCGGCTGGAACTGGTCGTGAGGTCCTGGATCTCGCTCGTCGAGTCGA
Organism: Streptomyces sp. AC558_RSS880; assembly: GCF_019049255.1. GTDB lineage: Bacteria > Actinomycetota > Actinomycetes > Streptomycetales > Streptomycetaceae > Streptomyces. The sequence continues at coordinate 493,997 of NZ_JAGMUJ010000161.1, forward strand.
CGGCGCTGATCTGGCTGGACGGGCGGCGCGTGCCGCGTGAGGAGCTGGAGGTCCAGCTGGTGCAGGACTTCGCCGCGCTGGCCGCCGTCGCCGCCGCCCGTGACGAGGAACTGGCCGCGCTGCTCCGTGGCCTGGTCAAGAACGAGCCGGGCGACGGGCCGTTCACCGACCTCGCCACCCGGCTGATCTCGCTGGCCGCCTCCTAGCGGCCCCTACTCCTCGAACTTCCGGTAGGAGGCGTCGAGGTCGCGCACCTCGGCGGAGGCGTGCAGCACCACCCCTTCGGCCGGCTTGACGTACTGCCGCAGCAGTTCCAGGACGGCCTCGGTGAGGCGGGCCTTGGTCTCGTCACCGCGGCCGGCCAGCAGGGCGATGTGGACGTGCACGAGGGCGTGTCCGTCGGTGTCGGGACCGACCACGACGTCCTCGGTCCGCCGGAACCGGGTCTTGCACGCCGGCTGCTTGGCGGCCGCGATCTCCACCACGGCGGTGTGCAGGTCCCGCGCGAAGGCGGGCCGGTCGAAGCCCTCCGCCAGCGGCCCGGAGTAGTCGACGGTGATCTGCGGCATGAGCCCTCCTGTTCCTGGTCAGGAGGGCTCACACTAGCCGCAGGCCCCTTGCGGGGTCAGCCGGCGGTGGTGAACACGGCGACCGTGCGCGCCGGGACGGTGAACGTGCCGGACCCCTTCGCGTACGCCGAGGTCTTCACGACCGCGTCCCCGCCCGCCGCCTGCACCGGGTGCAGCCGGTAGCCGGTCCCGGCGAGCGCGGCGACCCGCTGCTCCTGCTCCTCGGGCGTGGCGTTGAAGACCACGACCAGGTCACCGAGGGTCATCGTGATCACGCCGGGCGTCTCGTCCTTCCCGGACAGCGGGAAGGAGAGCCGGGACTGCACCTGGGCGGCCGTGTCGAGGGAGAAGGCCTTCTCCGTCGTACGGATGCTCAGCAGGTCCCGGTACGCGGCCGAAGCTCCCTCGATCTGCGGGCAGCCGACCTCGACCGCGCCGAGCAGGGGCTTGGCGTAGGACCACTTGGCCTCGTTGTCGGCGGCCGGCGGCAGACCGCGGCCGAAGCCGTTGCCGTCCGCGCAGTTCCAGTGGATGGCGTTGAACCAGTCGCCGCTGTCATAGGAGTTGCGGTCCAGGGACTTGGAGCGCAGCAGGTCGGTGCCCGCCTGGGAGAGGGCCGGGCCCTGCGAGAGGGTGGCCGTCGCCATGGCGAGGACCTGCATACGGGCCCGGTCCGCGGCCGGGGTGTCCTTCGGCAGCTTGAAGGCGAGCGCGTCGAACAGCGTCTCGTTGTCGTGCGCGTCCGCGTAGGCGAGGGCGTCGCCGGGCGCGGCCGCGTATCCGGCGGGGGCGCCGTTGTAGTCGACCTGGGAGCCCTTGACCTCCTTGCCGCCGGTGTCGGTGAAGGTGTAGTCGGCGAGGTTGCCGCTCAGGCCCACCTTGATCAGGTCCTGGTAGTGCAGGAGGCGGGCCTTCTGCTCGGCCTCGGTGCCGTTGCCCGTCGAGGAGTTGGGGTCGGTGTAGAGGCCGGAGGCGAAGCCCTGCACGCCGGGGTCCTCGTCGAAGGGGCCGCCGCCGCGCACGGCGTCGCGGGCCCGGTCGGAGAAGGTGGCGATGCCGGTGCCGGCCATGTTCTTCTGCGTGGCCTGTTCGAAGCGGGCGTCGTCGGCGATCTCGCCGAAGTTCCAGCCCTCGCCGTACAGGATGATCTCCTTGCCGTCGACGCCGTCCTTCTCGAGGGTCAGCGCGTCGAGGGCCTCGCGGACGGCGAGGATGTTGGCCTTCGGGTGGTGGCCCATGAGGTCGAAGCGGAAGCCGTCGACCTTGTACTCCTTGGCCCAGGTGACGACCGAGTCGACGACGAGCTTGCCCATCATGGCGTTCTCGGTGGCCGTGTTGGCGCAGCAGGTGCTGTTCGCGACCGAGCCGTCGGCGAGGAGCCGCTGGTAGTAGCCGGGGACGATCCGGTCGAGGACGCTCGTCTTCGCCTGGCCGCTCGCGGCGGTGTGGTTGTAGACGACGTCCATCACGACGCGGAGGCCGTCCTCGTTGAGCGCCTTCACCATCTTCCGGAACTCGACCGTGCGCTCGGTGCCGTCCGGGTCGGTGGCGTAGGAGCCCTCGGGGACCGTGTAGTGGTACGGGTCGTAGCCCCAGTTGTAGGCGTCCTTGGCGGCGGCCTTCGCCACGCACTCCTGCTGCTTGTCGGAGTCGGCCGGGTAGGAGGCCAGGTCGCAGCCGACGGTCGCCTGGTCGGACTTCTTCTCGGGGATGGTGGCGATGTCGAACGCGGGCAGCAGGTGCACGTACGAGGTGCCGGCCTCAGCCAACTCGCGCAGGTGCCTGCTGCCGTCGCTGTCCTTGTCGGTGAAGGCCAGGTAGGTGCCGGGGTTCTCCGCCGTGCGGTCCGCCACGGAGAAGTCGCGGATGTGCAGCTCCTGGATCTGGGCGTCCTTGAGCGGCACGGCCTTCGGCTTGTCGTACGTCGACCACTCACGCGGCTTCAGGGACCGGTCGCCGAGGTCGACGACGAGGCTGCGCTCGGAGTCGGTGGTCAGGGCGACCGAGTAGGGGTCGGTGACCTTGTTGGTGACGACCTCGCGGGCGCCGGGCGCCCACACCTTCACCGCGTACCGGTACTCCTCGCCCTTCCAGGAGCGCGGGCCGGTGACGGACCAGACGCCGGTGGCGTCGTCGCGGCGCATCCGGACGGTGCGGTCGCCGATCTCCAGGGAGACGTTCTGCGCGGTCGGCGCCCACACGGAGAGGGTGGGGCGGCCGTGGCGGAAGGTCGGGCCGAGCTTCGCCTTCGTGGCGCCGGCGGCGTAGAGGTCGTCGAGGACGCCCGCGATCTGCACGCCGGTCGCCGCGAGCACGGCGCCGTTGGCGGCCCGCTGGGAGGCGACGACCTGGCCGCGCAGGGCCTCGCGCACCCGGTCCCGGTCACGCGGGTCGACGGACCAGGCGGTGCCGTCCTTCAGGTGCGGGAACTTCGCTTTCTGGGCGTCGGTGAGCGTCGCGCTCGTCAGCCGGATCCAGCGCGCGTCCTCGCCGGTCAGCGCACCGTCCCGCACCTTGATGGAACCGGTGCGGGAGGCGAGCAGCTGGGTGGAGGCGGCGGCCTTCGAGCCGTCCCAGACGACGGTGTCCCGGTCGATCCAGACCGCCTTGGAGGTGGTCGGGTCGAGGGCGGCCGCCGAGCCGGCCGGCTGCGGCAGCAGGTGCTTCTCCTGGCCGTTCAACAGCCACACCTCGTGGCCGTCGGCCTTGAGGTCCAGCGACCGGTCGGTGGGCAGGTCCTTCTCGTCGCCCTTGTGGAGGATGTAGCTGAGGCTGGTGGCACCCTCGGTGAGCGGCACCTCGAAGACAGCGCCATAGGCATCAGTCTTCACCGGCTCCAGGGGGTTCGACCAGTCGGTGGGGTCCGCGGCGCCGGTCCAGGTGTGCAGGCCCCAGCCGTCGTAGTTCCCGTCGGCGCGGTGGTAGTGCAGGATCGCCTTGCTCTTGTCCTGGGCCGGGTACTCGGGCCGTTCGGTGGTGACGGTCTCCTTGCCCTGCTCGATCCAGATCTCGCCGTGCTGGGTGACGTCGATGGTGCGGTCGGTGGCGACGTCCTTGTTGCCGTCCTTGTCGATGACGAGGAAGCCGAGGTCGGACGCGCCCGGCTTGAGCTTGACGTAGGCGAAGGCGCCGTAGGCGTCGCGGCCGGTGAAGGGGTGGCTGTCCGGCCACTCGGTGGCCTCGCCGTCCGCCAGGTCGCCCCAGGCGTACAGGCCCCAGTCGTCGTAGTCGCCGTCCGTGCGCTTGTAGTGGACGATCGCGTAGTCGCGGGAGGCGGCGGTGGGCGGCTCCGCGACGGGCGGGGTGCCCGTGGTGGAGGCGGCCAGGGCGCTCGCGGTGCGGCCTGCCGAGTCGATCACGACGGCCTTGTAGCGCAGGGCGGTGCCGGCGGGGACGTCCTCGCCGATGGTGTGGGTGACCTTGTAGGGGGCGTGGTCGGCGGAGCCGAGCGTCTGCCACCTGCCGTTGCCGGTCCGGGCGGCGAAGACGACCCGGTTGAGCTGCCCGCCGTCGACATCAGCGGTGACCTCGACGGTGCCGGTGGCGCCCGCCTCGGGGGCCTTGAGGGTGACCGTGGGCTCGGCAGCCGGCTCGGCGAGCGGGCCGGACGCCTTGAGGACGATCGCCGAGCCCGCCGGGACGGTGACGGTGATCTTCTTGTCGGCGTCGCTGGTGACGGAGGCGTCGGTGCCGTGGAGGCCCTTGAACGTCATCCGCGCGGAGCCGGTCGCGAAGGTGGCCTTCTCGGCCTCGCCGGAGTTGTTGAAGGCGACGACGTACTCGGTGGTGTCCTTGCCGGTGCCGGTGCGGGAGAAGGCGTAGACGCCCGCGCCGTCGGCCGCGTACCGCTCCTGCTGGATGCCGTCGGTGAGCGCCGGGTGGGCCTTGCGGAGCTTCGCGAGAGCACTGATCTGCTGATAGAGCGGTGCGCGCGTGTCGTAGGCGTCCTCGGCGTGGGTGCGGTCGGTGCCGATCAGGTCGTCGTCGAGGTAGTCGGCCGTGCGGGAGGCGAACAGGGTCTGGCGGGCGTCCTTGTCGCCGCCGGCGCCGGTGAAGCCCTGCTCGTCGCCGTAGTAGACGACCGGGTTGCCGCGGCTGAGGAACATCAGCTCGTTGGCGAGCATGTCCTTCTTCAGCAGCTCCGCGTCGGACGCCTCCGGGTCGTCCTGCTTCAGGAATGTCCCGAAGCGGCCCATGTCGTGGTTGCCGAGGAAGGTGACCTGCTCGTAGGCGTTGGCCTTGTCGGTGGCGTACTTGTAGTCGTCGCCGAAGACCGAGGCCAGCTTCTTCGCGCTGCCGCCCTGGGAGGCGTACTGCCGTGCCGCCTCCTGGAAGGGGAAGTCGAGCGTGGCGTCCAGGCGTCCCTCGGTGACGTACGGGGCGGTGACGTCCGTGTCGGCGGAGTACACCTCGCCGAACATGAAGAAGTCGTCGCGGCCCTTCTTCGCCGCGTAGGCGTCCAGGGCGGTGGCCCACTGGGTCCAGAACTCCATGTTGACGTGCTTCACGGTGTCGATCCGGAAGCCGTCGATGTCGAAGTCCTTCACCCACCGCTGGTAGATCTTCTCCATGCCGTCGACGACCTCGGGACGCTCGGTCCACAGGTCGTCGAGGCCGGAGAAGTCGCCGTACTCGGCGGACTCGCCGGCGAAGGTGGAGTCGCCCCGGTTGTGGTACATGTCCGGGTCGTTGAGCCAGGACGGGACCTTGAGGTCCTCCTTCGCGTCGGGCACGACCGGGGTGCGCGGGAAGGAGCCGGAGTCGACGCGCGGGAACCTGCGCGAGCCGTCGGCGTAGTCGGCGTCGTCGAAGGGCTCCCCGTCCTTCGTCAGGTACGGGAAGGCGCCCTTGGACAGGTAGCCGTAGGACTTCTCCTCGTAGTCGACGACGTCGGCGGTGTGGTTGGTGATGACGTCGAAGAAGACCTTCATGCCCTTGTCGTGGGCCTTGTCGATGAGGGTCTCGAGGTCCTCGTTGGTGCCGAAGTGCGGGTCGACCTGGGTGAAGTCGGTGATCCAGTAACCGTGGTAACCGGCGGAGGCGTTCTCCCCCGTCCCCTGCACGGGCTGGTTCTTGAAGATGGGCGCCATCCAGATGGCGGTGGTGCCGAGACCCTTGATGTAGTCGAGCTTCTTCGTCAGGCCCTTGAGGTCGCCGCCCTGGTAGAAGCCCTTGTCGGTGGGGTCGTACCCGGTGGTGAGGCGCGAACCGGTCAGTCCGCCGCGGTCGTTCTTCGGGTCGCCGTTGGCGAAACGGTCCGGCAGGACGAAGTAGAACTGCTCGCGGGTCAGCTCGTGCCGCGCGGGCGACTCGGCGAGCTTCGCGTCCGAGGGCGGCGCGGGCGGGGTGGCGGCACTGGCGGCGACCGGCTGCACCACGGCGGCGGCGAGCGCGGCCACGGTGACGGCGGCGACGCGTCTGCCGCGTGCGGTGCGGCGCCCCGGGGGCGCGGGCCATCTGGGTATCAAGGCGAGAACTCCTTGCGCTTACGGCTCGATTCGGGTCCGACCCCATACGCCGCGGCATGGCCCTGTTTCGGCCACGTCACCGGAGCGTCGGCGTGACCGTACCGCCGTTGAAAGCTTTACAGCAAGGGTTGTGAAAGTAACGGTAAGGACTTGCATGCGGACGCGGGCCGCGCCGCCGCCCCGTGAACGGCGGCGCGGCCCGCGCGTCTTCAGCAGGACGACTTGCCGGCGTACACCGCGAGGGCCGTGTGGGAGCCCAGGGTGGCGGTCAGCTGTCCGGAACCGTTCACCGTCACCGTGGTGTTGTTCTGGACGTTGCAGTACGTGCCTGCGGGGAGGGAGGTCTGGTAGGTGCGGCTCAGACTGCTCGGCTCGTGGTTGACGGCCACGAAGCCCTTGCCGCCCCGGCCGAAGGCGATGGCGTCATTGCCGTTGTCCCACCAGTTGGTGACCGCCTGGCCGCGGGTGGCGTTGCGGAAGGCGACCATGGACTTGATCTCCGGCCAGGCGTGCTGGCACTTCCAGCCGCTCTGCCAGCAGGCGTCGACCCGGCCTCCGTTCGGCGGTCCGGCGTCGTGGTCGGAGAACTCGTACCCGGAGTTGACGTCCGGGGCGCCGTAGGGCCAGGCCAGCATGAAGACGTTGGCCAGGGTGTAGGTGGCGCCGTCCTTGTAGTTCAGGGTGGAGCCGTTGCGCTCGGTGTCGTGGTTGTCGACGAAGACGCCGGAGACGGAGCTGTTCAGGTAGCCCCAGCCCTCGCCGTAGTTCTTCAGGTAGGCGAGCTTCTCGTTGGTGAAGACCCGCTTGAGGTCGTAGGCGTACCGGAACTCCTGGACGTCCCCGTTGCCCGTGTACTCGGTGGGCTGGACGGCCTCGCCGGCGCCGTAAATGACCTCCTGCTTCCAGTACGCGGAGGGGTTGGTCAGCCGGGACTTGATGTTGGCCAGGTCGGCGGCCGGCATGTGCTTGGCCGCGTCGACGCGGAAGCCGTCCACGCCCAGCGACAGCAGGTCGTTCATGTACCCGGCGATGGTCCTGCGGACGTACTCCTCGCCGGTGTCGAGGTCGGCGAGGCCGACCAGTTCGCAGTTCTGGACGTTCCCGCGGTCGCCGTAGTTGCTGATCTGCGAGGTGCAGTTGTCGAAGTCGTACGAGGAGTACAGGCCGGGGTAGTTGTACTTGGTGTACGAGGAGCCGCCGGTGCCGGTGCCGTTGCCCGCGGACATGTGGTTGATGACCGTGTCGGCGACGACCTTCACGCCGGCCGCGTGACACGTGTCGACCATGTTCTTGAACGCGGCGCGGTCGCCGAGGCGCCCGGCGATCCTGTAGCTGACCGGCTGGTACGACGTCCACCACTGCGCGCCCTGTATGTGCTCGGCGGGCGGGGAGACCTGGACGTATCCGTATCCGGCGGGGCCGAGGGTGGTGGTGCACTCGCGGGCGACCGAGGCGAAGTTCCACTCGAAGAGGACGGCGGTGACGTCCTTGCTACCGGGCGGGGACGCCTGCGCCCCAGTCGGGGCCATGACAACCGAGGCGGCCGCGAGGGCGACCACCCCGGAGAGGGTTCTGCGTGCCATGAGGGGTGTCCTTCTTCATCGAAGGGTGTGGGGAAACCGCCCAAGTCGGCTGAATCTTCTTGCAGAAAACTTCAGCAACCTTGCGGCAACGCAGATGTTAGAGGCCCGCCACCCGAAAGGGCAGCGGGCCGTACCAACTTGAACGAAAAAAGTTGCGAGCCGAACGTCAGGCCGTGGTCCACCACACGGTCGTGTCGGCGGGCAGCTTCGCCTCGCCGGCCGTCTCCTCCACCTCACCGCTGGCGAGCAGGACACGACCGTACGACGGCGTGGTCACCGACTCCCCCGTGGTGTTGGCGACGCACACGAAGTCGCCGCGCCGGAAGGCGAGGACGCCCTCGGGTGCCCGCAGCCACTCCACCGCGTCGCCCGCGCCCAGGTCGGCCTGGTCCCGGCGCACGGCGAGCGCGGACCGGTACAGCTCCAGGGTCGAGCCGGGGTCGCCGGTCTGCGCCTCGACGCTCAGCCCGCCCCAGCTCGCCGGCTGCGGCAGCCAGCTGCCGCCGTCGCCGAAGCCGTACGAGGAGCCCTCGCGGGTCCACGGGATCGGGACGCGGCAGCCGTCGCGGAAGCCGTCCTGGCCCGCGCCCCGGAAGTACGCCGGGTCCTGGCGCACCTCGTCCGGCAGGTCGACGACGTCCGGCAGGCCGAGCTCCTCGCCCTGGTAGACGTAGGCCGAACCGGGCAGTGCCAGCATCAGCAGGGTCGCCGCGCGCGCCCGGCGCAGGCCCAGTTCGCGGTCGCCGGCCAGACGGATCTGGGTGCCGAGGCCGGCCGGGTTGGCGAAGCGGGTGGCGTGCCGGGTGACGTCGTGGTTGGACAGCACCCAGGTGGCGGGGGCGCCGACCGGGCGCATGGCGTCCAGGGTGCGGTCGATGACCTCGCGCAGTTCCGACGCGTCCCAGTGGGTGCCCAGGTACTGGAAGTTGAACGCCTGGTGCAGTTCGTCGGGGCGGACGTAGTTCGCGGTGCGCTCGACGGTCGGGGTCCAGGCCTCGGCGACGAAGATGCGCTCGCCGCTGTACTCGTCGAGGATGAGGCGCCACTGGCGGTAGATGTCGTGGACGCCGTCCTGGTCGAAGAACGGCATGACATCGTTGCCCAGCAGCTTCAGTTGCTCATGGGATCCAAGGTCGGGAAGCCCTTCCGCCTTCACCATGCCGTGGGCGACGTCGATGCGGAAGCCGTCCACGCCCATGTCGAGCCAGAACCGCAGGATGGAGCGGAACTCGTCGCCGACGGCCGGGTGCTCCCAGTTGAAGTCGGGCTGCTCGGGCGCGAACAGGTGCAGGTACCACTCGCCGGGCGTGCCGTCGGGCTCGGTGACCCGGGTCCAGGCCGGGCCGCCGAAGATCGACTCCCAGTCGTTGGGCGGCAGCTCGCCGTTCTCGCCCTTGCCGGGGCGGAAGTGGTAGCGGTCGCGGGAGGGCGAGCCGGGGCCCTCGGCGAGGGCGCGCTTGAACCATTCGTGCTGGTCGGAGGAGTGGTTCGGGACCAGGTCGACGATGATCCTGAGGCCGAGGCCGTGGGCGTCGCGGATCAGCGCGTCCGCGTCGAGGAGGGTGCCGAACATGGGGTCGACGGCGCGGTAGTCGGCGACGTCGTAGCCGGCGTCGGCCTGCGGGGAGGCGTAGAAGGGGCTGAGCCACACGGCGTCCACGCCGAGGTCGCGCAGGTACGGCAGGCGGGAGCGGATGCCTTCCAGGTCGCCCATGCCGTCGCCGTTGCTGTCGGCGAAGCTGCGCGGGTACACCTGGTAGATCACCGCGTCCCGCCACCAGTCGCGGCGCCGTGCGACGGTGGCGACGGCCGAGTCGGTCGTGGGGGTCGGGGCCGGGGCGGCGGAGTGCTGCTGGCTCATGTCGTCCTTGATACGAGTTCGGTCGGGAAGGCGAGTGGGGTGCGGCGGGGAGACGAGGCGGCCGCGGGGGTCAGCGGGGTCGGATGGACACCCGCGGCCGCCTACCCGCGCGAGTCAGGCGCGCGGGAGTCGTTCCACGGAGGGGGTCAGCCCTTCGTGCCGCCGGCGGTGAGGCCGGCCACCAGGTTCTTCTGCACGAGGTAGAAGAACGCGGAGACCGGTATCGCGATCAGGACCGCGGTGGCGGCCATGAGGTTGCGCTGTGCGTCGTGCTCGCTGACGAAGCTCTGCAGACCGACGGCGAGGGTGTACTTCTCGTCGTCGAGCATGAACGTCGTGGCGAAGGCGACCTCGCCGAACGCGGTGATGAAGCTGTAGAACGCGGCGACCGCCAGCCCCGGCTTGGAGAGCGGCAGGATCAGCCGTGCGAACGTGCCGAAGGGGGTCAGCCCGTCGACGCGTCCCGCCTCGTCGATCTCGAACGGGATGGTGTCGAAGTAGCCCTTCATCAGCCAGGCGCAGTACGGCACCGCCGTCGAGCAGTAGACGAGGATGAGTCCAAGGTAGCTGTCGACGAGCTGCAGGTCCGAGAGGATCTGGTACATCGGGACCATCAGGACGGCCACCGGGAACATCTGGGTGAGCAGGAGCACCCACATGAACTTCCGGTAGCCGGGGAAGCGCATGCGGGAGACCGCGTAGCCGGTGGTGGCGGCGACGAGGACGCCGATGACCGTGGTGCCGAGCGAGACGATCAGCGAGCTCTTCAGCCAGTCGAAGAAGTTCGTGTTCTGCAGGACGAACGTGTAGTTGTCGAGCGTCATCTTGCCCCAGATGCCGCCGGGGCGCAGATAGTCGTCCTTGTCCGGGCCGAGGGAGAGGAAGACCAGCCAGACGACCGGGAACAGCGCGATCAGGCTGGCGACGGTCAGGATGCCGTGCGAGGTGAGGCGGCCCAGAGGGCCGCTCTCGCCGCGCCGGCGCGCCTTGCGGGGCGGGAGCGGGGCGTCGGCAGGCCGGTCCGCCGGAGCAGTGGTGGTGACGGTGGAGGTGCTCATGGGGACTCCTGCCTCAGATCGCGAGCTGCTGCTCATTGCGGTTCAGCCAGCGGCGGTAGAAGGAGGTGAAGACGACCAGGATGGCCAGCAGCAGCATGCCGTAGGCCGCGGACTCGGCGAATTCGCGCGGCTGCTGTCCGAAGCCCAGGTAGTAGGACCAGGTGACGAGGATCTGGGCGTCCGGGGCGGTGTTGCCGAACAGCAGGAAGATGATCGCGAACTGGTTGAAGGTCCAGATGACGCCGAGCAGGACCACGGTGGAGCTGACCGAGCGCAGGCCGGGCAGGGTGACGTGGCGGAACCGCTGCCAGGCGTTCGCGCCGTCCATCTCGGCCGCCTCGTACAGGCTGGCGTCGATGGACTGCAGTCCGCCGAGCAGGGAGATCATCATGAACGGCACACCGCACCAGGTGTTGACCATGATCGCGGCGAACCGCTGCCAGAAGGTGTCCTCCAGCCACGCCGGCGAGGGCAGGCCGAGGGAGTCCAGGGCGGTGTTGATGATGCCGGCGTCAGCGAGCATGAAGCGCCAGCCGAAGACGGTGACGAAGGTCGGCACGGCCCACGGCAGGATGAGGACGAGCCGGTAGAAGGTACGGCCCCGGATCTTCTGGTTGAGCAGCAGGGCCAGGCCCAGGCCGATGCCGTAGTGCAGGGTGACGCAGGCCGCCGTCCACACGATCGTCCAGAGGAACTTGGACCAGAAGCGGTCGTAGGCCGTCTCGCCCCACAGGATGTCGGCGTAGTTGTCGATGCCGATGAACTTGTAGGTGGCCTCGATCTCGTTGACGCCGATGGTGCGGGCCGAGTTCAGGCTGTCCGCGTCGGTGAGGGTGAGGTAGAAGCCGTACGTCAGGGGGTACAGCACGATGACGCCGAGCACGAGGGCCACCGGCGCGATCATGGCGTAGGCGTACCAGTGCTTCTGGAAACTGCGCTTCAGGCGGCTGACCGGCCCGGGGCGGGGCGCGCGGTCACCGCGGCGCTTGCCGGTCGCGCGGTCGATGGCGACTGTCATGGTTCGGCACCTTCTGGATGATCAAGGAGTACGGCACACAGGCCGGCGACCGCCGGACCCTCCCCTGACGGGAAGCGGGTCCGGCGGCCACGCGGGCGTTACTTGCTGAAGTCCGGCACCAGCTTGGCGATCGCGGTCTCCGCGTCGCCCAGGCCCTTGTCCAGGGACTCCTTGCCGCTCGCGATCTGCGGGAGCTCGTCGTCCAGCGGACCCCACAGCGAGCTGTACTCGGGCAGGGCCGGGCGCGGCTGCGCGGCGGAGAGGACCGTCTGGTAGCCGGCGATGCCCGGGTCGGCCTTGACCTGGTCGGTGTAGGCGTCGTCGCGCGTGGGCAGCGTGGAGTTCTTCAGCGCGATGGTCTCCTGCGCCTTGGCCGAGGTCATGAACTTCACGAACTTCAGCGCGGCCTGCTGCTTGTCCTCGGTGGAACCGGCGTAGACGGAGAGGTTGTGGCCGCCGGTCGGGGCGCCCGCCTTGCCGGTGGAGCCGGCCGGGACGGTGGCGATGCCGAGGTTGTCCTTGTCCTTGAAGGCGGAGCCCTTGTAGAAGTTGGTGATCTCCCACGGGCCCTGGATGATCGAGGCGACCTTGCCGTTGACGAACGCGTCCTGGATGTGGGCGTAGGCGTCGGCGGTCACGTCGGCCTTGTGCAGGCCCTTGCCGTCGAAGAGGTCCAGCCAGGTGCCGTAGGCCTTCTCGGCCGCGGCCGACTTCACGGTGACCTTCTTGGCGTCGGCGTCGACCATGTCGGTGCCCTCGCCGTACAGGAACGGCTGGGCGTAGTAGCCCGCGGTGGAGCCCCAGTAGCCGTCGACGCCGGTCTTGGCCTTGATGGTGGCGGCGGCCTTCTTCAGGTCGTCCCAGGTCTTGGGGGCCTCGACGCCGGCCTTCTCGAAGATTTCCTTGTTGTAGACGAAGGCGAGGGTGTCCGTGGTGAAGGGGACGCCGTAGGTCTTGCCCTCGTACTTGGCCTGCTCGATCAGGTTGGGCTTGAACTTGTCCTGCTCGGCGAGGGCCTCGGTGCCGTCCAGCGGCAGGAAGAAGCTCTTCTTGGCGAAGGCGGGGGTCCAGCCGACCTCGGAGCGCAGCACGTCGGGGGCGCCCTTGGAACCGGCGGCGGTGTCGAACTTGTTCTGCGCCTGGTCGAAGGGGACGTTGACGTAGTCGACCTTGATGTCCTTGTTGGCCGCCTCGAACTCCTTGACCAGGGCCTTGTACGTCGGCGCCTCGTTGGTCGCGTTGGAGGTGTCCCACCAGGTGATGGTGACCGGGCCGCCGGCCGAGTCGCCGCTGTCGCTGTCTCCGCCGCAGGCCGTCGCCGCGAGGGCGAGGGACGCCACCAGCGCGGTGGCCGCTATGCCACGCCGCATGAGGTTCTCCTTGAGGGTTAAGCCCGTGTGGTGGGCCCTGTCGTCACATTCGCGTCGTCCGCCCGAAGGGCGGGCCTCGCGGCGTCTGGTGCGTGCGATCGCAAGGCGCCGGAGCGCCCTCGTGGCGGAGCCACGTGGGCGTTTCGGCAACATTGCGAGCGTGCGTGCCAGGCGTCGCGAGGCAGACGGGAAGGTGACGACAGGGCCCCGCAGGTGCGGCCCCGTCTGCCGTCCTGCGAACTTGCCGACCGCGCCGTTGCCGCCGCCGGGCGACGTGAACGTAACAGCGATGGAACCGTTTCGAAAGACCTTGCAGAAAAGTTTTGCAAGCAACGCCGAGAGTTACCCCGCCGTGACCTGTTCTCGACCGCTCGGCGACCCGGGTTTCCGCCCGTACGGCAAGGGTTCGGACTGTTGTGCAAGACTCTGCAAGCACTTGCCATCCGTTGCCGCCGGGGGAATCATCCCTTGCGGACCGGACGCCGACCACGACTTGAGGACCGCGATGACCCAGCAGCCCGCAGCGGGCCGTTCGACGGCACGCGCCGCGCGCACCAGGCGTCCGATCGGTGTGCAAGGGGAGAACCGGCGGCTACAGTCCACTCCTGTGACCACACGCCTTGCCGATATCGCTGCTCAGGCGGGGGTGAGCGAGGCGACCGTCAGCCGCGTCCTCAACGGCAAACCGGGCGTCGCCGCCACCACCCGCCAGTCCGTGCTCGCCGCCCTCGACGTCCTCGGCTACGAGCGTCCGGTGCGGCTGCGGCAGCGCAGCGAGGGCCTGGTCGGTCTGATCACCCCGGAGCTGGAGAACCCGATCTTCCCGGCGCTGGCCCAGGTCATCGGGCAGGCGCTGACCCGCCAGGGCTACACGCCGGTGCTCGCCACCCAGACCCCGGGCGGGTCGACGGAGGACGAGCTCACCGAGATGCTCGTGGACCGCGGCGTGGCCGGCATCATCTACGTCTCCGGGCTGCACGCCGACACCACCGCCGACACGCAGCGCTACGAACGGCTGCGGGCGCAGGGCGTGCCGTTCGTGCTCGTGGACGGTTTCTCGCCGAAGGTGCAGGCGCCGTTCATCTCCCCCGACGACCGGGCCGCGATGGCGCTCGCCGTCACCCACCTCGTCTCCCTCGGCCACACCCGCATCGGGCTCGCGCTCGGGCCGAAGCGGTTCGTGCCGGTGCAGCGCAAGATCGAGGGCTTCGTGCGCACCGTGCAGGAGCAACTGGGTCTGAGCGCCGAGACGGTCGAGACGGAGCTGGTCCAGCACTCGCTGTACACGCTGGAGGGCGGCCAGGCCGCCGCCACCGCGCTGATGGACCGCGACTGCACGGCGGTGGTGTGCGCGAGCGACATGATGGCGCTGGGCGCGATACGGGCGGCCCGGCAGCGCGGTCTGGACGTGCCGAAGGACATCTCGGTGGTCGGCTTCGACGACTCCCCGCTGATCGCCTTCACCGACCCGCCGCTGACCACGGTCCGCAAGCCGGTCCCGGCGATGGGCCAGGCCGCGGTGCGCACGCTGCTGGAGGAGATCGGCGGGACGCCCGCGCCGCACAGCGAGTTCGTGTTCATGCCGGAACTGGTGGTGCGCGGTTCGACCGCTTCGGCCCCTGGGGACCGGAATCGTCCTCAAGGCGGAGAGTAGGGCCTCCGGCGCACTGCCACAGGAGGAAGGAGCGGGCCTGCCGTCGGGGGAGCACGTGCGGGTCGGGCCCGACCGGGGGATGATCTGACCGGAGGGTCTTTTCTGGCAGACTCTGGCCCATGGGTGACACGACGGTGACAACGCTGGAAGGCCAGGAAGAGGCCGCAGCGCGCCCCGTCGCGGAGAAGACGGGGCCGGGCCGCCTGCGCCGTCTGCGCGTACCGCGCCGGCCCCGGCTGTGGTTCGAGATCCTGCTGATCGCGGTGAGTTACTGGACGTACTCGCTCGTGCGCAACGCCGTGCCGGAACAGCGGTCCGAGGCGCTGCGCAACGCCGACTGGATCTGGCGGCTCGAGCAGCAGCTGGGCCTCGCCGTCGAGGAGTCCGTCAACCATGCCGTGAACTCGGTGACTTGGCTCATCGTCGGCATGAACTACTACTACGCCACCCTGCACTTCGTGGTGACGCTGGGTGTCCTGGTGTGGCTCTACCGTGGTCATCCCGGCCGCTATTCGGCGACCCGCCTGGTCCTCTTCACCACCACGGGCATCGCCCTCGTCGGCTACTACCTGTATCCGCTCGCCCCGCCCCGGCTGATGAACGGCCAGGACTTCATCGACACCGTCCTGGTCCACCAGACGTGGGGCTCGATGGCCTCCGGTGACCTGAAGAACATGTCGAACCAGTACGCCGCGATGCCGTCGATGCACATCGGCTGGTCGGTCTGGTCCGGTCTGACGATCTTCGCGCTGGCCACCGTCCCGTGGGTGCGGGTGCTGGGCCTGGTGTACCCGGCGGCCACGCTGGTGGTCATCGTCGCCACCGCCAACCACTTCTGGCTGGACGCGGTGGGCGGCGTCCTCTGCCTGGCCTTCGGCTACGGCATCGCCCTGGTCTGGTACGGCCGGCAGCCGTACGCCCTGCCGAGGCAGGCGGGCGGACGGGAGAAACGGGGGCCGGCCCGGATTCCGGTGCCGAAGCAGGGATGACCCGGGGTCACGACCCCCCGTAGAACAGCTCCTCCACCACGCCCCGCGCCCGCCGTGCCGTACGCCGGTACGCGTCGAGCATGTCGCCGGCGTGACCGGGGCCGTAGCCCAGGTAGCGGCCGACGGCGCCCAGTTCGCGGGGCACGGTGGGGAAGGTGTCCCCGGCCCGGCCCCGGACCAGCATCACCGCGTTGCGCACGCGGGTGGCGAGCACCCAGGCCTCGTCGAGGGTGGCGGTGTCCTCCTCGGAGATCAGCCCGGCCGCGCGGGCGGCGGCCAGCGCCTGCCGCGTGCGGGTCGTGCGCAGGCCCGGCTCCTTCGCGCCGTGCCGCAGCTGGAGCAGCTGCACGGTCCACTCCACGTCGGACAGCCCGCCCGGCCCGAGCTTGGCGTGCAGCTTGGGGTCGGCTCCGCGCGGCAGCCGCTCGGACTCCATACGGGCCTTCAGCCGCCGGATCTCGCGGACGGCCTCCTCGTCGAGTCCGCCGGCCGGGTAGCGCAGCGGGTCGATCAGCTCGGTGAAGCGGCGGCCCAGGTCCTCGTCCCCGGCGACGTGCTCGGCGCGCAGCAGCGCGTGCCGCTCCCACACCAGCGACCAGCGGCGGTAGTACGCCTCGTACGACTTGAGCGTGCGCACCAGCGGGCCGGACTTGCCCTCCGGGCGCAGGTCGGCGTCGATGAGCAGGGGCGGGTCGGCACTGGGTATCTGCAGCAGGCGGCGCATCTCGGCGACCACCTTGTTGGCCGCCTCGGCGGCCTCCCGCTCGTCCACGCCGTCGCGCGGTTCGTGCACGAACAGGACGTCCGCGTCGGAGCCGTAGCCCAGCTCGTGCCCGCCGAAGCGGCCCATGCCGATGATCGCGAACCGGGTGGGGAGCGTGTCCCCCCAGCCCTCCCGGACCACCGCGCGGAGCGTGCCCGAGAGGGTCGCGGCGGTCAGGTCGGACACCGCGCCGCCCACCAGGTCCACCAGGGCGCCCTGGTCGGCCTCGGCGGGCTGCGACTCGGTGCCGTAGGAGCCGACGATGTCGGCGGCGGACGTGCGGAACAGCTCGCGGCGGCGCACCCCGCGGGCGGCCGTGACGCCCTGGACGGCGTTGTCGGCGCGGCGGACGGCGGCGAGCATCTCCTGCTCCAGATGGGCGCGGGGCCGCGGTTCGAGCCCCCCGCCCCCGTCGCCGAGCAGCGCCACCGCCTCGGGGGCGCGCATCAGCAGGTCGGGGGCGAGCCGGCCGGCGGACAGCACGCGGGCCAGGTTCTCGGCGGCGGCGCCCTCGTCGCGCAGCAGCCGCAGGTACCAGGGCGTCTTGCCGAGCGCGTCGGAGACCTTGCGGAAGGTGAGCAGACCGGCGTCCGGGTCGGCGGAGTCCGCGAACCAGCCGAGCAGCACGGGCAGCAGGGTGCGCTGGATGGCGGCCTTGCGGGTGACACCGGACGCCAGCGCCTCCAGGTGGCGCAGCGCGGCGGCCGGATCGGCGTACCCGAGCGCGATCAGCCGCTCCCGCGCGGCCTCGGCGCTGAGCCGGGCCTCACCGGGGGCGAGCGCGGCGACGGCGTCCAGCAGCGGCCGGTAGAACAGCTTCTCGTGCAACCGCCGTACGACGGAGGCGTGCCGCTTCCACTCCCGGGTCAGGGTGGCGACCGGGTCGGTGCGCAGGTCCAGGGAGCGGCCCAGGCGGCGCAGGTCGGCCTCGTCCTCGGGGACGAGGTGGGTGCGGCGCAGCCGGTGGAGCTGGATGCGGTGCTCCATGGAGCGCAGGAAGCGGTAGGCGTCGTCGAGCTGGGCGGCGTCCGCGCGGCCGACGTAGCCGCCGGCGGCGAGGGCCTTCAGCGCGTCGAGGGTGGTGCCGCTGCGCAGCGAGGCGTCGGAGCGGCCGTGCACCAGCTGGAGCAGCTGCACCGCGAACTCGACGTCCCGCAGGCCGCCCGGGCCCAGCTTCAGCTGGCGGTCGATCTCGGCGGCGGGGATGTTCTCCACCACCCGGCGGCGCATCTTCTGCACGTCGGCGACGAAGTTCTCCCGCTCGGCGGCCTGCCACACCAGCGGCTGGAGCGCGGCGACGTACTCCTCGCCGAGCGCCTGGTCGCCGGCGACCGGGCGGGCCTTGAGCAGCGCCTGGAACTCCCAGGTCTTGGCCCAGCGCTGGTAGTAGGCGAGGTGGGAGGCGAGGGTGCGCACGAGCGGCCCGTTGCGGCCCTCGGGGCGCAGATTGGCGTCGACGGGCCAGATGGAGCCCTCGACGGTGGTCTCGGAGCAGATCCGCATCAGGTGCGAGGCGAGCCGGGTCGCGGCGCGCAGCGCCTTGTCCTCGTCGGCGCCGTTCACCGCCTCGCCGACGAAGATGACGTCGACGTCGGAGACGTAGTTCAGCTCGTGTCCGCCGCACTTGCCCATCGCGATCACCGCCAGCCGGCACAGGGCGGCGTCCTCGGGCGCCGCGGCCTGGGCGAGGGCGAGGGCGGCGCGCAGGGTGGCGGTGGCGAGGTCGGCGAGCTCGGCGGCGGTCTGGGCGACCTCGATGGTGCCGCAGACGTCACGGGCGGCGATGGACAGCAGACAGCGCCGGTAGGCGACGCGGAGCGAGACCGGGTCGCCGGCCCCGGCGAGGCCCCGCTCGAACTCCTCGAGGCCCGGGTGGAGGTCGCGCGGCTCGTAGGTGACGAGGGCCTGCCAGTCGCTCGGGTGCCGGGCCAGGTGGTCGGCGAGCGCCTCGGACGCGCCGAGCACTCCGAGCAGCCGGTCCCGCAGCGGCTTGGCGGCTATCAGCGTGTCCAGCAGCTCCTGGTGGGCGGTGGCCCCGCCCTGCGCCTCCAGCAACCGTACGAGCCCCTGGAGCGCGAGGTCGGGGTCGGCGGTGGCGCCGAGGGCGTCCAGCAGCACGGGGTCGTTGCGCACGAGCGCGAGTCCGGCACTGTCGAGCAGCCGCTCGGCGGCGGACGGATCGGTGAAGCCGTGCCGCAGCAGCCGCGTGAAGGTACTGCTCCTGCGCCCCGGCGCCGACGTCATCCCCGGCCTCCCTCGTGCCTCGTGCCTGTGCCTGATGCACATGCCTCGGATCAGGGTCGTACGGCCATGAGCCTATCCGGAGTACGGGCCCGCGGCCCCGGGGCGGCCCGCGATGAGTTCCGGGAGCGGACGGGGTCTGATGGAGAGACGGCACGTACGGCCGACCGGCGATGGAGGTCCCATGAGCGACGCCCCCGAGACCCGCCTCGACCCGCGCTACAGCGACCCGGCGGCCGGTGCGCCGCCCTGGTCGGAGACGGAGCGGCTGCTCGCCGAGGCGGAACTGTTCTGGATCTCCACGGTCCGCCCCGACGGCCGCCCCCACGTCACCCCGCTCCCGGCCGTCTGGTCGGCCGGCGCCCTGCACTTCTGCACCGGCCCGGACGAGCGCAAGGCCCGCAACCTGGCGGAGAACCCGCACGTCGTGCTGACGACCGGCACCAACACCTGGAACCAGGGCTACGACGTGGTGGTGGAGGGCGAGGCGGTACGGGTCACCGATGACGCGCGGCTGCGCGAGCTGGCGGCGGCGTGGGAGGCGAAGTACGGCGGCTTCTGGCACTTCGAGGTCCGAGACGGCCACTTCCACCACGGTCCGGGACACGCTGTCGTGTTTTCGGTGGCGCCGCGGACCGTGTTCGGCTTCGGTAAGGGGAAGCCGTTCAGCCAGACCAGGTGGCGGTTCGCCTGACGCCGAGCCGACCCCCGACGAAGGAGTCGCTGTTCCATGGACATGACCCTCGAAGTGATCCCCCTCCCGGTGAGCGACATCGACCGCGCCAGGGACTTCTACCGTGACAAGGTCGGCTTCCACGTCGACATCGACCAGGAGGTCATGCCGGGCATGCGCATCGTGCAGCTGACCCCGCCCGGCTCCGGCTGCTCGATCGCCCTCGGCGACAGCATCTGGAAGATGACCCCCGGGTCCGCCCCGGCCCCCGGCTCCTACCGGGGGCTCCAGCTCTGCGTCGCCGACATCGGGGCGGCCCACGCGGAACTGACCGCCCGCGGCCTGGACGTCTCCGAACCGGTCCGGTACGCCGACGCCGACGGCGCCACCTTCATGTACTTCACGGACCCGGACGGCAACGGCTGGGCGGTCCAGGAGTACCGGCGGCGGGCGACGGAGCCGCTGCACAAGGTGCTGGGGGATCTGGCAGGGGCGTAGGGCAACGTATGGCGGGAGTACCATACAGTCATGAGCCTCAAGCGAACGACGGTCTATCTCGAGGAAGACGATCTCCACGACCTCAAAGACACGGCTGCGCGGAGAGGGATCAGCGAAGCCGAACTGATTCGTGAGGGCGTCCGCCTGGCCATCGCCCGCAATCGTGTCTGGGACGAGCCCGTGGGGCTTCCCGTCTTCGACAGCGGCGACCCCACCTTCGCGGAGCGAGGTGACGAGATACTGGGCGAGACGGGCTTCGGCCGCCGGAACGAGGCCTCATAAGTGATCGCCATCGCCGACACGTCGGGGGTCATCGCCTCCGTCGATCACGCTTGCCCCGAGCACAAGACCGCCCGTCACGTGATGGACACGGCCGGCCTTCTGGTGATCCCCCAACTCGTCCTCGCCGAACTGGACCACCTGTTGAGCCGCCGGTTCAACAAGGATGCCGCAGGGCAGGTCATGGACTCACTCGTGGCACAGGCCAGGACGGGGCGCTACGTCCTCGGTGACGCGCACGCCGATCTCCTCGCGGACGCCAGGCACGTTCAGCGCAGGTACCGGGAACTCGCGCTCGACCTGACCGACTCGGTGATCGCGGTCATGGCCCGCGAGTACGCGACGGACGCCGTGCTCACGCTCGACCGGAAGGACTTCCGCGCCATCCGCCCACTCACCGCACACCCGGCGTTCCGGCTCCTGCCCGACGATCTGTAGCCCCCGCACGCCCCTCGATCACCGTCGTCGGCACAGATAACGGTGCACCTCAGAGCCGTACCCGCACGGTACGGCTCGCTCATGGGTCAGGCGCGGCGGGAACGGAGGGCGAACCGCCCGCCACACTCGCCCCACGACATGGCACAGGTTTCCCTCATAGCGTGTCAAACCGTCGTAAATGGCCACTCGGGCCGAGACGGACGGCCACGTGTGCGGTCCGGGACGCGAGTTCCGGCCCACACCGGGTCATCGGGCACGGGCCGTACGCACACATCCGATGAGGGGAAGTCGCCGATGAGTGAGTCCGTACGAACCGGATCCGGGAGCACCGGAGAGAAGGTCAAGGCAGAGACCTCCGCGACGGCCGACCAGGCCAGGCAGGCCGCCGGCCAGGTCGCGGGGACCGCGGCGGAACAGGCCCGGACCGTCGTGGGTGAGGCGCGGCAGCAGGCCGGCACGGTCATCGAGGACCTGCGCACCCGGGCGATCGACGAGGCCGACGGGCAGACCAGGCGGGCGGCCGGCACGCTGCGGCAGTGGGCGAACGACTTCTCGAACCTGGCCGCGCACGCCGAGCACGACTCGCCCGCCCGGGGCCTGGCGGCCCGGGCGGGCGACAAGGGGCAGCGGGCGGCCGACTATCTGGAGCGGCAGGGGGTCGAAGGCATCGTCGCCGACCTCCAGGGCTTCGCCCGGCGCCGCCCCGGCGCCTTCCTCGGCGGCGCGCTGCTGGCCGGGCTGGCCGTCGGACGCCTGGCGAAGGTGACGCAGACGGCGTCCCGGGCCGACGGGGACGGGCAGCGGCGGGTCACCGCGGCCCCGGCCTCCGAGGCCCTGCCGGTCGCTCCCCCGCCGGGGACCGCACCGCCCGCACCGTCCGCTCCGCCGAGCCTCGGCACGCCGGGCCGCCCGTTCCCGGAGGCGTGAGATGGCCACGATGTCACCGCTGTCCCGGGCCCGCTCGGCCGAGCCGTACGAAGGAGAGCGGTCCGCGGGTGAGCTGCTGTCCCGGGTGACCTCCGACCTCCAGGTCCTCTTCCGTCAGGAGGTGGAGCTGGCCAAGGCCGAGATCAAGGAGGAGGGCAGCAAGGCGGGCAAGGCGGCCGGCATGTACGGCGGTGCCGGCTTCGCCGGCTACATGGTCCTGCTGTTCCTGTCACTGGCGGCCATGTTCGGTCTGGCCAACGTGATGGACGACGGCTGGGCCGCGCTGATCATCGCCGCGCTGTGGGCCGTCGCCGCGGCCGTGCTGTACCAGAAGGGCCGAGCGCAGATGCGCACCGTCTCGCCGAAGCCCGAGCGCACCGTCCAGACCCTGAAGGAGGACGCGGAATGGGCACGTCACCCGACCAAATGAGGGCCGAGATAGCGGCCACCCGCAACCAGCTGTCCGCGGACGTGGACCGGCTCGCCGACCGGGCCAGCCCGCGCCGCATGGCCCGCCGCCGCAAGGCGAGGATGCGCCGCACGGTGTCGGGCGTCCGCGACCGCGTCATGGGAACCGCCTCGTACACGGCGCACGGAGTGGCCGACACCGCCCGGTCGGCGGCCGGTTCGGTGCAGTCGGCGGCGGGCTCGGCGGCCGGTTCGGTGCAGGAGGGCACCGGACGCGCGGCCGACTCGGCGCGCGAGGTCGCCGGTCAGGCGGGAGAGGCCGTCCAGCAGACGCCCGAGATGGCCCGCCGCCAGACGCAGGGCAACCCGATCGCCGCCGGCCTGGTCGCCTTCGGCGTCGGCCTGCTGGCCGCCTCGATGGTGCCCGCTTCCGAGAAGGAGCAGCAGAAGGCGTCCGAGCTGATGGAGCGCGGCGCCGAGGCGCTGGAGCCGGTCAAGCAGGCCGCCACCGAGTCCGCGCAGCACCTGAAGGAGGACGCCAAGGAGGCCGCGCAGAGCGCGGCCGCGGAGGTGAAGGACACCGCGCAGCAGGCGGCCCGCACCACTCAGGACGAGGCCCGCGACCAGGCCGGCCAGGTCACCGACCAGGCCAAGGACTCCGGCCGCAGCCTCAAGGACGAGGCCGGCGGCCGCTCCGGACCCGCGTGAGCGACGCGGCGGCGGGAACGGGAAGACCGAGAAGAACGGAGAGAACGGGGAGAGCCCTGTCTGCGGCGCCCGCACGGGCCCGGAGGCGGGGCTCCGGCCGTCCGGCCCGTCAGCCGCTCTCCGGCTCGAAGTCGTGCGCGCTCCCGTAGTTGTCGCTCACGGTCACCGGCATCCCCAGCACCTTCGACAGGTACTCCCCCGTGGCCAGGGCGACCGGCCATGCCTTGTCCCACTGGGGATCGTCCGGCGGTGCGATCTGAATCGTGATCCCGGCCATGGCTCCTCCTCGTTCCCGCTGTTCCCGCTCACTCGGTCAACCGCAATGTAGGGCACGTCACTGACATCGGCCGTCGAGGGATGTCACTCGTCGGCGTGCCCCGGGGTTCGTCCGCCTCACTCCGCCGCCCGGTCGGGGGCACAGTGGTGTGGCGTCGGCAACTCGAACGCCTGCTGGGGCTGGGGAAGTTGCGGCGCGTGTCGGTCCAGGTGCCGCCGACCGAGGCCGAGGAACACGTCGGGGCGGGCGGGGTGACCGAGGTGCTGGAGTCCGCGGACGGCGCCGCGGTGGGGCGCTTCGACGGGGCCTTGGCCGGACGGCCGGTGACCGGCCCGAAGCGGTCGCGATGCCCTCCGGCGGCGTGGGCCCGTTTCGTGGCGTACGACACCGACCGGGACCGGGGGCCGCCGCGAGGACGGCCCCCGGTACCCGTCAGCCCGCGTACGTCTCGAATTCGGCGATCCTCGGGGTGCCCGAGGCGCTGGTGATCTCGAAGGTGATCTTCTTCAGGGAGGTCGCGGAGAAGCTGATGACGCCCGTTCCGCTGCCGGAGGCCAGGACGGCGCCCGTGTCGTGGTTGATGACGCGGTAGGAGCCGACGGCTCCCGAGCCCGACGCCTCACGGATGTTGATCTTGGAGACCGTGGTGGCCGAGCCCCACTTGACCGAGACGGAGCCGGTCGAGCCGGACGGCGACCAGTACGTGCTCGTGCTGCCGTCGACGACGTTGCCGTAGCTCGTCCCGGAGGCCTTGGAGGAGCCGTCGGCGCCCGCGCCGATGCTGAGGTTGGTGCCGGTGGGCGGGTCAGTGGGGTCCGGGTCGGTCGGGTCCGGGTCCGTCGGGTCGGGGTCGGTCGGGTCCGGGGTCTGCGGGGTGCAGCTGCCGTCGGAGACCTTCAGGCCCTTGTTGGCTCCCGCCGTCTGGCTCACCACGCTCGGCACGCAGTTGGCCGCGTCGAGGGTGTACGCGTACGGGATGCCGACCGACGTGTTCGACGTCGGGTTCGGGCCGGCGGGGTTGTTGTCGCCCTCCCGCTCGGACCAGGTCACGTTGTCGAAGATGTTGCCGCTGACCTGCCAGTAGCCGGCCTGGTCGGTGTAGAAGGTGCCGAGGACGTCCTTGGAGTCCTCGAAGTAGTTGTTGTCCACCTTCGCACGGGCTCCGGCACGGGAGTTGATGCCGGACTCGTTCAGGTTCTTGTAGTGGTTGTTGTAGATGTGCGAGATGCCGCCGCGCAGCAGGGGCGTACGCGAGTCGATGTTCTCGTACAGGTTGTGGTGGAACGTGACGTACCCGTTCGAGGTGTCGCTCTCGCTGGAGCCGATGAGGCCGCCGCGGCCGGAGTTGCGCAGGATGCTGTAGGACAGCGTCACGTACTGGGTGTTGTCCTTCATGTCGAAGAGGCCGTCGTAGCCCTCCGACTCACCGCCGGACGCCTCCAGGGTGGCGTGGTCGACCCAGACGTTGCGGACACCGCTTTCCATGCCGATGGCGTCTCCGCCGTTCGACGTGGGCGAGCCCGACTTCTTGACGTTCCGGATCGTCACGTTCTGAATGATGATGTTGCTGGAGTCCCGGATGTGGATGCCCAGTTGGTCGAAGACGGCGCCGTTGCCGACACCGACGATCGTGACGTTGCTGATCTGCTTGAGCTCGATGACACCGGCGGCGGTGCTGCAGCTGTCGCCGGACACCTTGGCGGTGTTGCCGTGGTTGATGGTGCCCTCGACCTGGATGACGATCGGGGTGGAACTGCTGGCCCGGCTGCACAGGGCCTGGTGGATCGCGGTGCCGGTGGTGGCGCGGACCGTCTGGCCGCCCGCACCGCCGGTGGTTCCGCCGTTCTGGGTCGCGTAGCCGGTGACGCCGCCGGTGGCGGCGGACGCCGTGGAGGTGGACAGGGCCATACCGGTCGCCGCCGCGAGGGCGCCCGTGGCCAGGAGAGCGGAGAGTCGCACGGCGACTGATCGTCTCATTCTCGTCTCGCCTTTCGTACTCCGAGTTGCGCCGGACTGAATGTCATGGGCATGACAGTAAGACCGATGAGAGAGGGCGGGGTGAGCCGGACTCATCGGCGGGAAAGCGCTTTCTTTTGGTCTGTCGATGACAGTAGGGGCACGCCCGAGGGACTGGCAAGGTTCCGCGCAGTTACGGAATACAGCCTTCCGATTCAGCGCGGCCCGCCGCCTCCGCAGTGCGGCCCGCCGCCTCCGTGCGTTCTAGGACAAGATCTGACCTCAATGGCTCCTAGCGTGGTCCTCGACCGACGGAAGAACCCCGGAAGGCGGAGATCATGACTGTGAACGAACCGGCCACCCAGGAACCGGCCGGAGCCCCGGCCGTCACCGGCGAGCGCGCCGACCTGCTGGAGACGCTGGCCAAGCACCGGCACTTCCTGCGCTTCACCACCCGTGACCTCACGGACGAGCAGGCCGGGCTGCGGACCACCGCCAGCGAGCTCTGCCTGGGCGGTCTGATCAAGCACGTCACCTCGGTCGAGCGGAACTGGGTGGACTTCATCCTGAACGGCCCCTCGGCGATGGGGGACTTCACGGCCATGACCGAGGACGACTGGGCCCGGCGGGCCGACGAGTTCCGGATGCTGCCCGGTGAGACGCTGGCCGGTGTGCTGGCCGAGTACGCCGACGTGGCCCGCCGGACCGACGACCTGGTCGCCGCCCTGCCCGACCTGGGGGCCACGTGGCCGCTGCCGAAGGCCCCGTGGTTCGAGTCCGACGCGCGGTGGTCGGCCCGCAGGGTGCTGATGCACGTCATCGCCGAGACCGCCCAGCACGCCGGCCACGCCGACATCATCCGTGAGTCGCTGGACGGCTCCAAGAGCATGGGCTGACCGCCGGGGCGCCCGCGGAAGGGGCCGGGGCCCACGGCCATCGGTCCCTTCCGCCCCGTCAGCCGGACACCTGACGGCGACCCGCGCCTACAGCACCGGCAGGTTCTTGCGCAGCTCGAAGGCGGTGACCTCGGAGCGGTACTCCTCCCACTCCTGCTTCTTGTTGCGCAGGAAGAAGTCGAAGACGTGCTCGCCGAGGGTCTCGGCGACCAGGTCGCTGCGTTCCATCAGGGTCAGGGCCTCGCCCAGGTTCTGCGGCAGTGGCTCGATGCCCAGCGCGCGGCGTTCCGCGTCGGACAGGGCCCACACGTCGTCCTCGGCGCCCGGCGGGAGCTCGTAGCCCTCCTCGATGCCCTTCAGGCCGGCGGCCAGCAGGACGGCGTAGGTCAGGTACGGGTTGGCGCCGGAGTCGATGGAGCGGACCTCCACGCGCGCCGAGCCGGTCTTGCCGGGCTTGTACATGGGCACGCGGACCAGCGCCGAGCGGTTGTTGTGGCCCCAGCAGATGTACGACGGGGCCTCGCCGCCGGCGCCGGCCGTGCGCTCCGTGCCGCCCCAGATGCGCTTGTAGGAGTTGACCCACTGGTTGGTGACCGCGGACACCTCCGCCGCGTGCCGCAGCAGGCCCGCGATGAAGGAACGGCCGACCTTGGAGAGCTGGTACTCCGCGCCGGACTCGTAGAACGCGTTGCGGTCGCCCTCGAAGAGGGAGAGGTGGGTGTGCATGCCGGAGCCGGGGTGCTCGGAGAAGGGCTTCGGCATGAAGGTCGCCTGGACGCCCTGCTCGAGGGCCACCTGCTTCATGACCAGGCGGAACGTCATGATGTTGTCGGCCGTGGAGAGCGCGTCCGCGTAGCGGAGGTCGATCTCCTGCTGGCCGGGGGCGCCCTCGTGGTGGGAGAACTCCACCGAGATGCCCATCGACTCCAGCATGGTGATCGCCTGGCGGCGGAAGTCCATGCCGACGTTCTGCGGGGTGTGGTCGAAGTAGCCGGAGTTGTCCGCGGGGGTCGGGCGGCTGCCGTCCAGCGGCTTGTTCTTCAGCAGGAAGAACTCGATCTCCGGGTGGGTGTAGAAGGTGAAGCCCAGGTCGGAGGTGCGGGCGAGCGCGCGCTTGAGGACGTAGCGCGGGTCGGCGAAGGACGGGGAGCCGTCCGGCATGAGGATGTCGCAGAACATGCGGGCCGTACCGGGGGCCTCGGCGCGCCAGGGGAGGATCTGGAACGTCGACGGGTCCGGCTTGGCGATCATGTCGGACTCGTACACCCGGGCGAAGCCCTCGATGGCGGAGCCGTCGAAGCCGATCCCCTCGTCGAATGCCTGTTCGAGCTCGGCGGGGGCGACGGCCACCGACTTGAGGAAGCCCAGCACGTCGGTGAACCACAGGCGCACGAACCGGATGTCGCGCTCCTCCAACGTCCGGAGCACGAACTCCTGCTGCTTGTCCATCTTCCGCTTCCCCATCCTTGCCGGTCAGGCCGCCTGTCCGCTCCCACGCCCCCGGGAGGCGGCCGGGCGTCCCGAGCATCCCACCACACCAGCGTTTCACACGCGTTGCCGACCTCGATCGGCCGGCTTGCCGCGGCCTGAACGCCTCGCACACGACAGGTGTACCGCTCCGGGGCCCATCTTGCCCGTTCGGACCGGCATCCGTAATGGGCGGCTCACGGCCGGTGGCTCGCGACCGGCGACTTACGGCCGGTGGCTCACGGCCTCGGGGAGATGCCCAGCAGGAGGGGGCCCGTGGGGGTCGTGACGATGTCCGCCACCGTGACCGGGTCCAGCGAGGCGAAGAACGCCTCCTGGGCCTGGCGCAGGGCGCCGCGCAGCCGGCAGGCCGAGCTCAGCGGGCAGGGGGACGAGGTGGCGGTGCCCTCGCAGTCGACGACGTCACCCTCGCCCTCGAAGGCCCGGACCAGGGCGCCCACCGAGGCGGTGCGGCCCTCCTCCGTGAGCGCGAGGCCACCTCCCCTGCCGCGACGGGCCGTGAGCAGGCCCCTGCGCTGGAGTTCGGCGACGACCTTCGCGGCGTGGGTGTAGGGCACGTCCATGGCTTCCGAGACGTCGCGTGTCGTCGGATGGGAGTCGCCGGCCACGGCGAGGCGCATGAGGACCCGGAGAGCCAGGTCGGTGGAGCGGAGGAGCCGCATACCACGCAGCGTAAGTAATACGCATCTGGGGTTCAAATTATTCGGCGTGGAGAATGTGTGCGGAGGGCGTGCGCGTGGGTGCCGGGCCGGATTCCCGCGCCCTCTACGGCTCGCCCCGCCTTCCCCATTACGATCAGCTGATCCGTTCGTCACACTCTTCCTCTCCCGAAGGACACTCCCATGGGCTCCGCCAAGAAGAGCAGCGCGTCACGTTCGGCGCGCATAGAGGAGATGCGGCGCGCCGAGAAGGCCCGCGAGCGCCGCAACCGGCTCCTCGTCATCGCCGCCAGTGTGGTGGTCGTCGCCGGACTCGTCGCCGGCAGTGTGGTGCTCGTCCAGTCCCAGTCGGACGACGACGGCGGCGCGGCCGCCGACTCGAAGAACTCGGGCAAGTTCGTCACGGATGCCGACGGTGTGCGGAAGTGGGAGGGCGAACTGGGGCGCAACCACGTGACCAAGGCGGTGGACTACGCCGTCTCGCCCCCGGTCGGCGGTGACCACAACCCGGTGTGGATGAACTGCAACGGGGACGTCTACACCGACGAGATCAACAACACCAACGCCGTGCACTCGCTGGAGCACGGTGCCGTGTGGGTGACGTACAACGCCTCGGCCGACAAGGCGGACGTCGACGCGCTCGCGGCGAAGGTGAAGAAGACGCCGTACACGCTGATGAGCCCGGTGGACGGTCAGAAGGACCCGATCATGCTGTCCGCCTGGGGGCACCAGCGCACGGTGACCGGCGCGGAGGATCCGAACGTGGACGCGTTCTTCGAGAAGTTCGTCCAGGGGGAGCAGACGCCGGAGCCGGGGGCCGCCTGCACCAACGGGCTGTCCGAGTGAGGCAGGTGGGACTGATCGCGGGGGCCGCGGCCACGGCGCTGGTCGCGGCCGGGGCGATCACCTACGCGGTGGCCGGGGACGAGGGGTCCTCGGGCTCGGTTCCGTCCGCGGAGTCCGCGGACGCCGGGTTCGCCCGGGACATGGCCGTGCACCACCAGCAGGCCGTCGAGATGTCGTACGTCGTGCGGGACCGCACGGACGACGAGGAGGTCCGGCGGCTCGCCTACGACATCGCCCAGACGCAGGCCAACCAGCGGGGCATGCTGCTGGGCTGGCTCGACCTGTGGGAGCTGCCCAAGGTGTCCGCGGATCCGCCCATGACCTGGATGGGCATGGGGGACGCGGCCTCCGGCAAGGACGGGGCGCTGATGCCGGGGATGGCGACCAACACCGAGATGAAGCGGCTGGGGTCGCTGAGCGGGGAGCGGGCGGAGGTCTTCTACCTGCAGCTCATGACGGACCACCACAAGGGCGGGGTGCACATGGCCCAGGCGTGCGTCCGGGCGTGCGAGGTGGCGGTCGAGAAGCGGCTCGCCCGGGGGATGGTGGAGGGGCAGGAGTCCGAGATCGCGTTGATGGCGGGGATGCTGGAGGAGCGGGGAGCGGCGGCCCGGCCGTAGCGGACGGGGCTCCGGGACATCGCGTCGCTTTGACGATTACACTGGGCCCGTGCCTCAACTACGTCTCGCCCTGAATCAGATCGACTCGAGCGTCGGTGACCTCGTCGGCAACGCCGAAACGATCGTCCGCTGGACCCGGCACTCCGCCGAGCAGGGAGCGCACCTCGTGGCGTTCCCCGAGATGGCGCTGACCGGGTATCCCGTCGAGGACCTCGCCCTGCGGTCGTCCTTCGTGGAGGCCTCGCGGGCGGCGCTGCGCTCGCTGGCCGCGCGGCTCGCCGAGGAGGGGTTCGGGGACCTTCCGGTGGTCGTCGGGTACCTCGACCGCAGCGCCGCCGCCCAGCCGAAGTACGGGCAGCCGGCCGGTGCGCCGCAGAACGCGGGCGCCGTGCTGTACGGGGGTGAGGTGGTGCTGAGCTACGCCAAGCACCACCTGCCGAACTACGGCGTCTTCGACGAGTTCCGGTACTTCGTGCCCGGCGACACCATGCCGGTGGTGCGGGTGCGCGGGGTCGACGTCGCCCTCGCCATCTGCGAGGACCTGTGGCAGGACGGGGGGCGGGTGCCGGCGGCGCGGTCCGCGCGGGCCGGGCTGCTGCTGTCGATCAACGCCTCGCCGTACGAGCGGGACAAGGACGACACCCGGCTGGAGCTGGTGCGCAAGCGTGCGCAGGAGGCCGGATGCACGACCGCGTACCTCGCGATGATGGGCGGGCAGGACGAGCTGGTCTTCGACGGGGACTCGATCGTGGTGGACCGTGACGGCGAGGTCGTGACGCGTGCGCCGCAGTTCGCCGAGGCGTGTGTCGTGGTCGATCTCGAGCTTCCGGCGGCGGAGGCCGACGCGCCGACGGGGATCGTCGACGACGGGCTGCGGATCGACCGGGTCGTGCTGTCGGAGGCGCCCGTGCCCGCGTACGACGCCTCGTCGTCCGGGGGGTACGCCGAGCGGCTCGACGACGACGAGGAGGTGTACTCCGCGCTGGTGGTCGGGCTGCGGGCGTACGTCGCGAAGAACGGGTTCCGGTCGGTGCTGATCGGGTTGTCCGGGGGGATCGACTCGGCGCTGGTCGCCGCGATCGCGTGCGACGCGGTGGGCGCGGAGAACGTGTACGGCGTGTCGATGCCGTCGAAGTACTCGTCGGAGCACTCGAAGGACGACGCGGCGGAGCTGGCGCGGCGGACCGGGCTGAACTATCGCACCGTTGCGATCGAGCCGATGTTCGACGCGTACATGGGGGCGCTGGGGCTGACGGGGCTGGCGGAGGAGAACCTGCAGTCGCGGCTGCGGGGGACGCTGCTGATGGCGATCTCCAATCAGGAGGGGCACATCGTGCTGGCGCCGGGGAACAAGTCGGAGCTGGCGGTGGGGTACTCGACGCTGTACGGGGACTCCGTGGGGGCGTACGGGCCGATCAAGGACGTGTACAAGACGTCGGTGTTCCGGTTGGCGGAGTGGCGCAACCGGGCGGCGACGGAGCGGGGGCAGACGCCGCCGATCCCGGAGAACTCGATCACGAAGCCGCCGAGCGCGGAGTTGCGGCCGGGGCAGGTGGACACGGACTCGCTGCCGGACTATCCGGTGCTGGACGCGATCCTGGCGCTGTACGTGGACCGGGACCGGGGGGCGGACGAGATCGTCGCGGCCGGGTTCGACGCGGAGCTGGTCACGAAGACGCTGCGGATGGTGGACCGGGCGGAGTACAAGCGGCGGCAGTATCCGCCGGGCACGAAGATCTCCCCGAAGGGCTTCGGCAAGGACCGCCGGCTGCCGATCACGAACGGCTGGCGCGAGGGGGTGCGCGTCTGACGCGCGTCAGACGCCTGCGGCTTCGGTGGGGGTTGCGGTAGCGCCTGCGGTGGGTGGGTGGGTCGGAGCCGTGTCGAGAGCGGCTACCTACCGCCGCCACCGCGGGCGGTCGTGCCTCCCCCAGTGCCTTGAAGGCCTGGGAGGTGCCCCCAGGGCGGCACGGGTGGGCGGTGGGGGTACCTCCCGCTCATGGGGGTGGTCCCCCCGCTCGAGCGAAGTCGAGAGTGGGGGAGAAGTCGAGAGTGGGGGAGGCACCCCGCTGGCGCCGGGCCGCGCGACCTACCCCCGGCCCACACCGACACGGCGCACCCGGCAAGGCGCCGGGCGCCCCCCGTTCAGACGCCGCTCGCCTCGTGCTGCCGCGGCACGCGCCCCGCGACCACCCGCTCGCGGCCGGCGACCGGCGTCACCCTGCGGTCCACCGCGTACGCCACCGTCGCCACCCCGACGCCGAAGGCGGACAGCAGCGCCCCCGCGAGCGCCGGCGACGTCGTCCCGAAGCCCGCCGACAGCGCCAGGCCCCCGATCCACGCACCACCCGCGTTCGCCAGGTTGAAGGCCGCCTGGTTGGCCGACGAGGCCAGGGACGGTGCCGCGGACGCCTTCTCCATCACCATCAGCTGCAACGGCGACCCCGTCACGAACGCCGCCGTACCGAGCACGGTCACCGCGAGCGCCGCGCTCACCTCCGTCCGCATCAGCAGCGGGAACAGCGCCAGGATCACCGTCAGCGACACCAGACCGCCGAACAGCGTCCCGCGCAGGGAGCGGTCGGCCAGCCGGCCGCCCAGCAGGTTGCCGGCCGTGGCGCCCACGCCGAACAGGGCCAGCAGCAGCGTCACGCTCGTGTCGGCGTACCCCGCGGATTCGGTCAGCATCGGCGTGATGTAGCTGTACGCCGCGAAGAGGGCTCCGAAGCCCGCGACCGTCGTACCGAGGGCCAGCCAGACCGGGAGGGAGCGCAGGGCGGCCAGTTCGCCGCGCAGCGCGGACCGGGGGGCGGGGGTGCGGTCCCGGGGGATCAGGAGGGCCAGGGACGCTATCGCCGCCAGGCCGATGGCGCTGACCCCGAGGAAGGTGGCCCGCCAGCCGAAGTTCTGGCCCATGAGCGTGGCCACGGGGACACCCACCACGTTGGCCGTGGTCAGGCCGAGGAACATCAGGGAGACCGAGCGGGCCTTGCGTTCCGGGGCCACCATCGTCGTGGCGACCACCGCTCCCACGCCGAAGAAGGCGCCGTGCGGGAGGCCGCTGAGGAAGCGGGCGGCCAGCAGCCAGGTGTGGTCGGGGGCGAACGCCGAGAGGGCGTTGCCCGCCACGAAGAGGGCCATGAGGGCGATCAGGACCGTGCGGCGGGCCATCCGCGCGGTCGCGGCGGCCAGCAGCGGGGCGCCGACGACCACGCCCAGGGCGTAGGCCGAGACCAGGTGACCCGCGCTGGGGAGGGAGATGCCGAGGTCGTCCGCGACGTCGGGGAGCAGCCCCATCATCACGAACTCGGTGGTACCGATGCCGAAGGCACCCACGGCAAGGGCGAGCAGGGCCAGGGGCATGACGTACGGACCTTTCAGGGACGCAATATGTTCACGTGCGGAACAAAGTCTCGCAGGTCCGGTATTCCGTTGAATGACGAGCAGGTGAAGGAAGGGCGGCTGACCTGCGGTTTTCAGTCGTCCTGTGTGGTGACCCTCACACGGGCCGCGATGGGGAGGTGGTCGCTCGCCGTGGCCGGGAGGGTCCAGGAGCTCTCCGGTTCGGCGCCCTTGACCAGGATCTGGTCGATCCGCGCCATCGGGAACGACGCCGGCCAGCTGAAGCCGAAGCCGCTGCCCACGGCACCCTGGGTGGAGCGCATCTGGGAGGTGACGGCGTTCAGGGCGCGGTCGTTCATCGTGCCGTTCAGGTCACCGAGCAGGACGATGTTCGGCAGCGGTTCGTCGGCGATGGCCTCGCCCAGGGCGTCGGCGCTCTTGTCCCGCTGACGGGCCGTGAAGCCCGCTTCCAGCTTCACCCGGACCGAGGGGAGGTGGGCGACGTAGACGGCGACCTGGCCTGCGGGGGCGTCCACCGTGGCGCGCATCGCGCGCTTCCAGCCGAGGCGGATGTCGACCGCCTTCACGTCGCTCAGGGGGTACTTGCTCCACAGGCCGACGGTGCCGACCACCTCGTGGTACTCGTACGTCGACGCCAGCGCCCGCTCGTACGTCGGGACCTGCGACGCCTTCAGCTCCTCGAGGGCCAGCACGTCCGCGCCCGAGGCGGCCACGTCGCGGGCGGTGGCGGACGGGTCCGGGTTGTCGGCGTTGACGTTGTGCGTGGCCACCGTGAGGTCGCCGCCCGTGGCGGTCTTGTCGGTGAGCAGGCCGCCGAAGAGGTCCAGCCAGACGGCCACCGGCAGGATCGTCGCGATCAGTGCCGTCGCCGACTTGCGGATCAGGCCGAGGACGAGCAGCACGGGGATCAGCAGCCCCAGCCAGGGCAGGAAGGTGTCCACCAGGCTGCCCAGGTTGCCGATCGCGTTCGGGATGTGGCCGTGGGCCAGCATGACCAGCGCCAGCAGGACCGCGCAGGCGGCCAGGACGAGGCCGCGGCGCCAGATGCGGCGGTCGCCGCGCCAGCCTCTGGTGAGGCGCTCGCGCAGGCGCCGGAACCGGGTCGGCTGCGGCCCGGACCCCGAACCGCCGTTGTCCGTCTCCGTCATGTACGCCTGCTGCGCCATACCGTCGCCTCACAACCTGCCGTGCACGCCGTCACCCCGTGTTCGTGAAGACCCTAGGGGATGATCGGTTCTGTTCCTGCCGCCCCGCGACGGCCGTACGGGGGCGAGGACGCGCGGGGGCGCTCGGGGAGTTCCGGGCGGGGGTGGTGAAAGCGCCCTCTGTGACGAAACGCGCACGCTGCGGTCAGCCGCTGACGGGGCGTAGGCCCTCGAGGAGGGTGTCGACCACCTGTTCGGCGAGGTCGTCCGGGAGGTCGGCGTCGGGGCGCAGGACGGTGCGGACGAGGAGGGGACCCACGACGATGTCGTTGAGGAGTTCTATGTCGACGTCGGCGCGCAGTTCGCCGGTCTCCCGGCCCCGGCGCAGCACCTCCAGGCCGAGTCTGCGGCGCGGCACGATGACGGTGTCGTGGTAGGCGGCCCAGAGGTCGGGGCTGCTCTTCATCTGGGCGCGCACGTTGTGCAGGATCGCCGAGGTGCGGCCCGCCAGGCCCCGCCGGCGCAGGGACTCCAGCAGGACCACGAGGTCGTCACGCAGGGACGTGCCGGGGAGTTGGGGGTCCGGCGGCTCGGCGGCGCGCATGACGTCGACGAAGAGCTGCTCCTTGCCGCTCCAGCGGCGGTAGATGGTGGCCTTGCCGACGCCGGCGGTGCGGG
The DNA here is from genome assembly GCF_019049255.1 of Streptomyces sp. AC558_RSS880. Classification (GTDB taxonomy): domain Bacteria; phylum Actinomycetota; class Actinomycetes; order Streptomycetales; family Streptomycetaceae; genus Streptomyces. Next base: position 528,430 of record NZ_JAGMUJ010000161.1, read on the forward strand.
CGATGCGCTCGATGGAGAGCTCGGCGAGGGGCACGCCGTCCTCCAGGAGTTCCATCACTCCCTCGATGATGGCGCGTTCGACCGCCTCGCTGCGGGGGCGCCCCCGTGCGGGGCCGTCCCGCCGGGGGTCGGTGCCGGCCGGGCTCACGTCGTCGGGTCCTTTCGGTGGGCTGGGACGATTCTCCCCGGTGGGTGGTGGGAACGGTCCACCGCCCAGGGGTTCTCAGTCCGCCGCCGAGACCAGTTCCCGCTTCCCCCCGTCCCCTTCGGACGTCGGCGTACGGCCGGGCAGGAACACCACGGCGACGATCGCGCACAGCACCGTGATGCCCGCTCCCCACAGCGCCGTGATGTGCATCGCGTGCAGGAACGCGTCGTCGGCCGCGCCGGCCAGGACCTCGCCGCGCGCGCCCAGCCGGTCCGCCACGGCCAGGGTGGCCTCGATGGACTCACCGGCGGCGTGCCGTGCGCCGGGCGGCAGCAGGCCGAGCTCGTCCTCGACGCCGTTGCGGTAGGCGGTGGACAGCACCGAGCCGAGTACGGCGATGCCGAGGGCGCCGCCGACCTGGCGGAAGGTGTTGCTCAGGGCGGAGGCGGAGCCGGCCTTCTCGCGGGGCAGGGCCTGCATGATGACGACGCTGACCGGTGTCATGACGTACGCCATGCCGGTGCCCATGAGGAAGAAGACGACTTCCAGCGTCCAGATCGGCGTGTCTCCGTCCAGGGTGGCGAACGCGGCCAGTGTCCCCGCGAGCACCACCAGGCCGGTGGCCGTGGTGGCCTTGTCGCCGAAGCGGTCCACCAGGAGGCGGGCCTGGGGCGCGAAGATCATCTGCGTGGCGGCCAGCGGCAGCATCAGCAGCCCGGTCTCCAGCGGCGAGTAACCGCGCACGCTCTGGAGGTAGAACACCGCGAAGAACGTCACGCCCATCAGCGCGAAGAAGACCAGCGCGACCGCGGCGATCGCGGCGGAGAACACCTTGTTCCTGAAGTAGGTGACGTCGACGGACGGGTGGTCGCTGCGCTTCTCGAACGCCACGAACGCGGCGAGTACGGCGAGACCGGCGCCGATCGTCGACACCACCGTGACGTCGGTGAAGTCGGCGAGCTGGCCGCCCTTGATGATGCCGTAGACCAGCAGGACCAGTCCGGCCACGGACAGGACGACGCCGACGGGGTCGATCCGGCCCGGGTTCGGGTCGCGGGAGTCGGGGACCAGCCACAGCATCAGGGCGACGGCGAGGACCACGATGGGCACGTTGACCAGGAAGACCGAGCCCCACCAGAAGTGGTCCAGGAGGATGCCGCCGGTGATCGGGCCGATGGCGATGGCCAGGCCCACGCCGCCCGTCCAGACGCCGATGGCCTTGGGCTGTTCGTCGCGTTCGAACACGTTCATCAGGACCGCCAGAGTGGCCGGCATGACGAACGCCGCGCCCAGCCCCATCACCGCGCGGAAGCCGATCAGCTCGGCCGGTGAGCCGGAGAACGCGGCGAGCGCCGAGCCGGTGCCGAACGCGACGAGACCGCCGATCAGCATCTTCTTGCGGCCGAGCCGGTCACCCAGCAGCCCCGCGCTGAAGAGCAGACCGGCGAAGACGAGCGTGTAGGCGTTGATCGCCCACTCCAGCTCGCTCTGGGTGGCGCCCAGGCCGGTGGGTGCGGGGGTGGAGATCGTCTTGATGGCGACGTTCAGGATCGAGTTGTCGAGTACGACGATCAGCAGGCTCAGCATCAGTACGCCGAGGATCGCCCAACGGCGCCGGTGCACGGCCTCCGGTACCCGGCGGGCAGGGGTGGGGGGAGGAGTCATGCGGTCCAGAGTAGTCATTTACGATACGAGACCGTCTCGTATCGAAAGCGTTTCGCCCAGTTCTTGCCGGAATATTGCACGGTGGAACTCACAGGGATGCCTCTGGCCCTCGTCCGGGCGAGGTGCCACCATGGATGTGGTCCGGGGACGCCGTCAGGGCGCCTCGAGATGACGTGTTGGGAGACGGTTCAATGACGCAGCTTTCGGCTGCCCAGACCGGGACGACGTCCGGTTCCCCCTCCGACGGCAGGACGCTGTACGGGGGCAAGGGCACGCGCCGTATCACTGTCCGCGACATCGCCGCCGCCAAGGAGCGCGGCGAGAAGTGGCCCATGCTCACCGCGTACGACGCGATGACCGCGTCCGTGTTCGACGAGGCCGGTATCCCGGTGATGCTCGTCGGCGACTCCGCGGGCAACTGCCACCTCGGGTACGAGACCACCGTGCCCGTCACCCTCGACGAGATGACCATGCTGTCCGCCGCGGTCGTACGGGGCACCTCGCGCGCCCTGATCGTGGGCGACCTGCCCTTCGGCTCCTACCAGGAGGGTCCGGTGCAGGCGCTGCGCTCGGCGACCCGGCTGGTGAAGGAGGCGGGGGTCGGCGCGGTGAAGCTGGAGGGCGGCGAGCGGTCGCACCGGCAGATCGAGCTGCTGGTGGAGTCCGGGATCCCGGTGATGGCCCACATCGGGCTGACGCCGCAGTCGGTGAACGCGATGGGCTACCGGGTGCAGGGGCGGGGCGAGGAGGCGGCGCAGCAGCTGCTGCGGGACGCCAAGGCCGTGCAGGACGCGGGGGCGTTCGCGGTGGTGCTGGAGCTGGTGCCGGCGGAGCTGGCGGCCGAGGTGACGCGGGTGCTGCACATCCCGACCGTCGGGATCGGGGCCGGGCCTCAGACGGACGCGCAGGTGTTGGTGTGGACCGACATGCTGGGGCTGACGGGTGGGCGTGTGCCCAAGTTCGTCAAGCAGTACGCGGATCTGCGTGAGGTCATGAGCGGGGCGGCGAAGGCGTTCGCCGAGGACGTGGTCGGCGGGACCTTCCCGACGGAGGCGCACTCCGTGCACTGAGCCATTGCCGCACCACCCTGTCGGCCCCGTCGATCTTCCCCCGTCGGCGGGGCCGGCGCATGTCCGGGCTGGGCGGGGGGTGTTACGCAGCCCGGCGCTTGCGGGGTGCCTCCCCCAGAGGGGGTACCCCCAGCCCACCCGTGCCGCCCTGGGGGCACCTCCCAGGCCTTTAAGGCACTGGGGGAGGCACGACTGCCCGCGGGAGCGGCAGGAGGGGCAGGAGCGGCGGCTCATGCGGCTCGGGGGAAGCGGTGCCGCCGGGTATGGCTTTCCGCCTCGGTGTGGTGTGGGGCGGCGTTGCGGCGGGTGGTGCGGCGGAGACGGAGGGCCTGCCGGACCTGGCGCTCGTGCTCCGCGCGGCGGAGAAGGTCGTCGTGACGGAGCTGGTGGAGTGCGTACTCGAACATGGTGTGTTCCCCCCGGAGGAGTCGGTGTCGGTCATCGCTTTCCGCGATGTCTCCACCTTCGTCTCCGAGGCGGGTCCGCCACATCGGGAGGGTTCCGTATCTTCCGGCCGGCGCGGGGCCTTAGGAGGTACTTAGGCCGCCTAAGCCCTCAGTTGCTGCGCCACCAGCCCCGCCGCACCGGCGACCGCGAGCGCCATGGCCGCCGTACGCGTGTGCCGCGCGTTCAGCCGCCGGGTCAGCGGACCGGCGAGCAGCACGCCGGCGACCGCCGCCGGCGCGAGCAGTACCGTGCGCTGCAGGGTGTGCGCCCCGACCGCCCCCGCCGCCGCCAGCGCGACCAGGCTCATCAGCGAGCCGGCCAGGAAGAACGCGCTCATCGTGGCCCGCAGCCGCGGCCCGCTCAGCCGCTGCCACACCATCGCCATCGGCGGGCCCCCGATGGAGGTCGCCGTGCCCATCAGCCCCGACGCCATCCCGGCCAGGAACACCGAGGAGCGCCGCGCCCGGGGTACGTACCCCGCCGCGCTCACCGCGACGCCGGTGAGCACCACCCCGGCGATGAGCAGTGCGAGGTACTTCGCCGGCAGCACCACCACGAGCAGCGCGCCCGCGGCCGCGCCCGGTACCCGTCCGACGAGGGCCCAGCCGCAGCCGCGCAGGTCCGCCGCGCCCCGTTCCCGCGCCAGCACCGCCGCCGTCACCCCGGCGGCGAGCAGCAGCACCACCGGTGGTGCCAAGGTGGGGTCGACCAGGGAGAACACCGGCGCGGCGATCATGCCCAGGCCGAAGCCGACGGACACCTGGAGCACCGCGCCGACGCCCACCGTGAGGGAGAGCAGGGCGAACTCCGCGCCGGTCATGCCCACGCGGGCCGCGCCTCCAGGGGGAAGTGGCACAGGGCGGTGTGGTCGTCGCCGTCGCCCTCGGACTCCCGGACGACGACCGGGGGCACCTCGGTGGCGCACGTGTCCTCCGCGCGCCAGCAGCGGGTGCGGAAGCGGCAGCCGGAGGGGATGTCGAAGGGCGAGGGGATCTCGCCCTTGAGCCGGATCTCCTGGTCGTGGGCGGCACGGGTGGCGTCCAGGACCGGGGCGGCCGACATCAGCGCGGCGGTGTAGGGGTGCTGGGGGCGGTCGAAGACGTCCTCGGTCCCGCCGTGTTCGATGACCTTGCCCAGGTACATCACCGTCACCCGGTCGGAGATGTACCGCACCACGGACAGGTCGTGGGAGATGAACACGTACGCGACGCCGAGCCGGGACTGGAGTTCGGAGAGCACGTTGAGGACCTGGGCCTGTACCGACAGGTCCAGGGCGGAGACCGGTTCGTCGCACACGATGAGGTCGGGGTCCAGGGCCAGCGCGCGGGCGATGCCGATGCGCTGGCGCTGCCCGCCGGAGAACTCGTTGGGGTAGCGGTGGGCGTCGCTGTCCCGGAGCCCGACCAGGGAGAGCAGTTCGCGGATCCGCTTCTCGCGCGCCTTCGCGTCCGGGACGACGTCCTTGTGGGTGCGCCAGGGCTCGCCGATCAGATCGGCGGCCGACATGCGGGCGTTGAGCGAGGCGAAGGGGTCCTGGAAGACCATCTGGACGCGGCGCCGCCAGTTCAGCAGTTCCTTGCCGCGCAGGGCGAACGGGTCGACGCCGTCGTACCGCACCGTGCCCGCGTCGGGGCGTTCCAGGCCGAGCAGCACCCGGGCGAGGGTGGACTTGCCGCAGCCGGACTCGCCGACGAGCCCGAGGGTCTCTCCCCGGCCGAGCCGTACGTCCACCCCGTCCAGGGCGGTCAGTCGGCGGCGGCCGCTGCCGAAGCTCTTGGTGACACCGCGGACCTCCAGCAGCGGCGGGTGTCCGTCGGCCCGGGGCCCGGCGGTCTCGGTGGTGGTGCGGGACTCAGTCACGGTCGAGCTCCTCGGAGAAGTGACAGGCGGCCGACCGTCCGTCGCCGGTGGCGCGCAGGGACGGCCGTTCCCGTACGCAGCGTTCCCGCACCAGCGGGCAGCGGGCCTGGAAGACACAGCCGGGCGGCACCGCGCTCAGCTCGGGCGGGCTGCCGGGGACGGCGGGCAGCGGCTGTCCGCGTTCGGCGTCCTCGGGGACGGAGTCGAGCAGTCCGCGGGTGTAGGGGTGGCGGGGTGCGGAGAAGACGTCGCGCACCGTGCCCTGCTCCACGACCGTTCCGGCGTACATCACGACGACGTCGTCGGCGCGCTGGGCGACCACGGCGAGGTCGTGGGTGATCAGGACGACGGCCATGTCCCGCTCGTCCTGGAGGTCCCGCAGCAGCCGCATGATCTGGGCCTGCACGGTGACGTCGAGGGCGGTGGTCGGTTCGTCGGCGATGAGCACGTCGGGGTCGAGGGCGACGGCCATCGCGATCAGCAGCCGCTGGCGCATGCCGCCGGAGAACTGGTGCGGGTAGGACTTGGCCCGTTGCCTCGGTTCGGGGATGCCGACGCGGGTCATCAGCTCGATCGCCTTCTCCCGGGCCTCGCGCCGGGAGAGTCCGCGGTGGATGCGGAACGGCTCGCCGATCTGCCGGCCCACCGGCTGCACCGGGTTGAGGGCGGTCAGGGCGTCCTGGAAGACGATGGACAGGACGGGGCCGGCCAGTTTGCGGCGCTCGGCCGGGCTGAGCCGCAGGGTGTCCTCGCCCCTGACCCGTACGGCGCCTCCGGTCACCTCGGCCGCGGGGTCGAGCAGGCCCACGACCGACAGCGCGGTCATCGACTTGCCGCAGCCGGACTCGCCGAGGAGGGCCAGGGTGCGGCCGCGGCGGACGCTGAAGCTGACGCCGTCGACGGCGCGTACCGTCCCGGAGGCCGTGCTCAGGTCCACGCACAGCCCTTCGACGTCGAGGGCGGGGCCGGGGACGGACGGGGCGGGCACGGATGCGGATGCGGTCGTCACGGGATCATCTCCGGGGGAACGGCGGCGGAGGCTCCGCGGCGCTTGCGGGGCAGCGTCAGACGCCAGCGCTGGGCGGGGTCGGTGGCGATGCGGGCCCAGGCGGCGAGCACCGTGGCGGACACGGTGGTGAGCACGATGGCCAGCCCGGGCAGCACGGTGATCCACCAGGCGGTCTGGAGGTACTGCCGGCCCTGGGCGACCATCAGGCCCCAGCTGACGTCCGGGGGCTGGATGCCGATGCCGAGGAAGCTCAGCGAGGACTCGGTGAGCATCACGAAGCAGAAGTCGAGGGTGGCGACCGTCAGCAGCGTCGGCAGGGCGATCGGCAGGATGTGCCGGTGGATGATGTGCCGGCTGGGGGTGCCGAAGGTGCGGGCCGCGTCGACGAACAGACGGCTCCTCAGCTCGGCCGCCTCCGCGCGGGAGGTGCGCAGATACACGGGGATGCGGGCCACGGCGAGGATCAGCACGATGTTGAGTGCGGAGGGCGAGAAGACGTACAGCACGACGACCGCGATGAGCAGGGAGGGGAAGCTGAGGATGACGTCGGCGACGCGCATCGCCACGCTCTCCCGGCGGCCCCCGTGGTAGCCGGCCCACAGGCCGATCGCCGATCCGATCACCAGGGAGCAGAGCACCGCGGGGACGGCCACGGACAGGGTCGTCGCGGCGGCGTCGATCAGCCGGGCCAGCACGCTGCGGCCGAGGACGTCGGTGCCGAGCAGTCCGTAGAAGCCGTCGCTCAGGGAGGGCGCCCGCAGGGAGGCGTCCAGGTCCTGGCGTTGTGCGCGGTCGCCGATGAACAGCCGGCCGAAGAGGGCGACCAGGACGACCACGGCGAGGACGACGGCTCCGACGGCGGCGGTGCGGTCCCGGCCGAGCAGCCGCCACCAGCGCGGTGGGCTCTTCCGGGCGGGGGCGGACTCGGGGGCGTCCGCACGGCCGTCCGCGGCCGCGGTCTCTTCTTCGGTCATGATGCCTCCTTCGCTCACGCCGGCACCGCCTGACGTACTCGGGGGTCGGTCAGCGCGTGGCAGACGTCGACGAGGATGTTCAGCGCGAAGATCGTCACGGCGGTCAGCAGGACGGCCGCCTGGAGGACCGCGAAGTCGCGCTGGAGGATGGAGTCGATCATGAGTTTGCCGATGCCGGGCCAGCCGAAGATCGTCTCCACGATGACGGCGCCGTTGACCAGGCCCACCGTCAGGTCACCGGCGACGGTCAGCACCGGCGTCACGGCGTTGCGCAGGGCGTGGCCGAAGATCACCCGCCGGGGCGTGGCGCCCTTGCTGCGGGCGATCTTGACGTAGGGCGCGGAGAGCGCGGAGACCATGCTGCCGCGCACCACCTGGACCAGTACGCCGAACGGGCGGATCAGCAGGGTCGCGACGGGCAGGACCCAGACCTCGGGTCCGCCCAGGGTGCCCGAGGTGGGCAGCCAGGCGAGGCTCACGCCGAAGACGAGGACGCCCATGACGGCGAACCAGAAGTCGGGGATGCTGGCGGCCGTCATCGACAGCAGGCTGGCGATCCGGTCGACCAGGGAGTTGGGCCGGTAGGCGGCCAGGCTGCCGATCAGCACCGCCCCGGTGATCGCGAGGAGCATGGTGACGCCGGCGAGCTGGAGGGTGACGGGGAAGGCGTCCAGCACCATCTCGGTGGCGGACTGCCCGGTCCGCAGCGAGGTGCCGAAGTCCAGGTGCGCGGCGTCGACGAGGTAGTTCCACAGCTGGGCCGGGACGGAGAGGTCGAAGCCCTGCGCGGCGGAGAACTCCGCGCGCTGCTCGGCGGTGGCGCTCAGCGGGAGGTAGAGGTCGACCGGGTTGCCGGTCATCCGGGCCAGGAAGAACACGCCCAGCACCACGCACACCAGGGGGACGGCGCTGGAGAGGATGCGTTTGCGCAGAAAGGTGACCATGTCAGTGCTGTCCCGCCTTCGCCGGGCTGACCTCTGCCAGCCGCATCTCGTCGCCGGTGGCGGAGTTCGGCTCGTACCGGATGGACGGTGACAGGCCGAGCAGTCCGCTCATGTGGGCCAGGTGGGCGTACTGGACGACCGACCTGTTCTGGTCCGCGAGCAGGCCGGCGAAGGCCTGCTGCCGCTGCTCGCCGGAGAGCGCGCCGGCGTCGGCGATGCGCCGGTCGAGTTCCCCGGTGCCGAAGGTGGACTGGGGGCCGTCGCTCAGCAGGTACTGGCTCGTGGTGAAGGCCGCGTCACCGGCCTGGTTGCCGTGCATGATCAGCAGGGCGATGGGGCCGACGTTCTCGGGCAGCGGCCGGAGCTGGTACTGGAGCTGGGTGGCGGTGTCCGCCATCCGGACCTTGACGTTCAGTCCGATCCGCCGCATCTGGTACTGGAGCGCCTCGGCCGTCTCCGACACCCCGGAGAACATGCCGTTGCGGGCGACCAGGGTGATCTGCCGGCCGACGGGTACGCCGTCGGCCTCGGCCTCCTCGATCAGGGCCCTGGCCTCCGCCACGTTCTGCGGGGTCGGTTCGATCTCCTCGTCGTGTCCCACCACTCCGGGCGGGACCAGCTGGCCGGCCGGTTCGGCGAGTCCGCCGAGCAGGGCGTCGATGATGCCGTCCCGGTCCACCGCCAGGTCGACGGCGCGGCGTACCCGGATGTCGTCGAGCGGTGCCTCGCGGCCGTCCAGCCGCAGCGCGGTGGTCTCGTTGTTGGGGTAGGCGACCGTGGTGTCCTTCTCCGCCTCGACGGGGTCGAGGGCCACGGCGATCTCCGCCTCGTCCTTGTCGATCATGGCGGCGCGGACACTGGCGTCGCTGCGCCACACGTAGCGGGCGCGGGGGAAGTCCGGGGCCTCGCCCCAGTAGCCGTCGTGGCGGCTGAGGTCGATCGCCGCTCCGGGCTGCCAGGAGCTGACGGCGTAGGGGCCGGTGCCGACGGGGACACGGACCTTGGCCTCGGCGTCCGTCGTGCGCGGCACGATCTCCACGAAGCTCAGGCGCAGCGGCAGGATCGGGTCGGGCTGCTCGGTGGTGACGGTCAGCCGGGTGTCGCTCTCCGCCTTCACCTCCAGGTCCTCGTCGCCGAAGACATAGCCCTCGACGTTGCAGGCGAGGTCGGAGTTGACGGCCCGGTCGATGGAGAAGGCGGCGTCCCGCGCGGTGAACGGCTCGCCGTTCTGGAAGGTCACCCCCTCGCGCGTGTCGAAGGTCCAGGTGCGGTCGCCGGTCCGTTCCCAGCCGGTGGCGAGCAGCGGGTGCAGCTCGCCGGAGTCGGGGTCGCGTTCGACGAGGGGTTCGGTGATGTTGGACCGGACGACCACGCCGGTGCCGGTCAGCGACGCCTCGCAGGGTTCCAGGGTCGGTGGTTCCTGGGTGAGCACCACCCGCAGGGTGCGTCCGTCGGCACGGCCGGCGTCACCGGCGGCGCTGCCCGCCACGGCGCAGCCGCTGGACAGCAGCACCGTGCCCGCCAGGAGTGTCGCCGTCGGCGCGCGGCGGCGCCTTCGTCCGGTGGGCGGGTGGGAGGAAACGGAGAACTTCATCGTCGGCCTGTCTCCGGTGAGTGCTGGTGTGTCGCGTTCCACGTACGGCGACTGCGAGAGGCTGTCTACACTTGCGTACCCGGTCCGCATCTGTGAACGCCGAAGCTAAACCGGCACCGTGGCAGCGTCAAGACGTGCGCAGGAACGGATTCGCCCCGCCCCGCCCCTGCCCCCCAGACCCTCCGGGCCCGGCCGGGCGCCCGCGCCGACCCGTCGCGACGACCACGAGATCCCGCCCCAGAGGTCGGAGCGCCGCATTCCGCAACCTCGCCGACGACAGGAGAACACCATGTCCAGCCCCGGCACCACCCCCGACGTCCCCGCCGGCCCGGCCACCCTGCTCCAGGTCTCCCCCCTGCTCCCCCGCCTGGAGCGGGCCCTGGCCGAGCGCCACCGCACGGTGCGGCTGCACGAACTGCCCGACCCGGACGGCTTCCTGCGCGACCGCGGCGGGGACGTGGTCGCCGCCGTCACCAGCGCGCGGTTCGGGGTCGGCGACGCCCTGATGGACGCCCTGCCGAACCTCCGCGCGATCATGCACTTCGGCGTCGGCCACGAGACCACGGACGTGGTCCGCGCCCGGGCACGCGGCATCGACGTCAGCAACACCCCGGACGTGCTCACCGACTGCGTGGCCGACCTCGCCGTCGGCGCGCTGATCGACGTCATGCGCCGGATGTCGGAGGCCGACCGGTACGTGCGGGCCGGCCGCTGGAGCACCGCGCCCTTCCCGCTGGCCTCGCGGGTGAGCGGCAAGCGGGTCGGCGTGCTCGGGCTGGGCCGGATCGGCCGGGCCGTGGCGCGACGGCTCGAGGGGTTCGGTGTGGAGGTGGCGTACTGCTCGCGCGTCCCGGTGCCCGGTGTCGCGTACCGCCGCCTGCCGACCGCCCGGGCGCTGGCGGAGTGGTGCGACGCGCTCGTCGTCACGGTCGCCGGAGGCACCGGCACCAAGGGCCTGGTCTCGGCGGAGGTGCTGGAGGCACTCGGGTCCGACGGGTATCTGGTGAACGTCGCGCGGGGCAGCGTCGTCGACGAATCCGCCCTGGTCGCGGCGGTGGAGGCGGGACGGATCGCGGGAGCGGCGCTCGACGTCTTCGCCGACGAGCCGCACGTGCCGCGGGCGCTCCTGGACTCGGACCGGGTGGTCCTGCTCCCCCACATCGCCAGCGCCACCCGGGAGACCCGCGAGGCCATGGGCGACCTGGTGCTGCGCAACGTGGAGCGGTTCATGACCGAGGGGGTGCTGCTCACCCCGGTACCGGAGTCCGCCCATTGACACCGCCCCACCCGGCTGTCTACAAATGAGAACGCCGACTACATATGAGGATGGCATTCATGGTTCGGACCTCAGAGCGGATCGCCGGCGTCACCGTGACCCCCGTGGCCTTCCGGGACCACCCCCTGCTGAACACGGTCGGGGTGCACGAGCCCTACGCGCTGCGCACCATCGTGGAGATCACCACCGAGTCGGGGGTCAGCGGCGTCGGTGAGACCTACGGCGGCACGGTGCACCTGGAGCGGCTGCGGCGCGCCGCCGACGAACTGGCCGGCATGGACGTGTGGAGCCTGAACGAGCTGACCGCCCGCACCACACGCGCGCTGGGGGCCGACACCACGGGCGGCGACGGCATGTCCGGCATGGTCACGGGCAGCAGCACCGTGGACCGGGTCATGTCCCCGTTCGACGTCGCCTGCCTGGACATCCAGGGCAAGCTGGTGGGCCGGCCGGTCAGCGATCTGCTGGGCGGAGCGGTGCGCGACTCGGTGCCCTACAGCGCGTACCTCTTCTACAAGTGGGCCGGCCACCCGGGCCGGGAGGACGACGATTGGGGCCCCGCCCTCGACCCGGCGGGACTGGTCGAACAGGCCCGCCGCATGATCGGCGCGTACGGCTTCACCTCGATCAAGCTCAAGGGCGGTGTCTTCCCGCCCGACGAGGAGATCGCGGCGGTCAGGGCGCTGCGGAGGGCGTTCCCGGAGCTCCCGCTGCGCCTCGACCCCAACGCGGCGTGGAGTACGGAAACGTCTCTGCACGTCGCCCGGGAGCTGGACGGCGTCCTGCAGTACCTGGAGGACCCGACCGAGGGCATCGGGGGCATGGCCGCCGTGGCCCGCGAGACACCCACGCCGCTGGCGACCAACATGTGCGTGGTCTCCTTCGACGACCTCGCCCCGGCGGTGGCGGAGGGAGCCGTGGACATCGTCCTGTCCGACCACCACTTCTGGGGCGGTCTGCGGCGCTGCGGACAGCTCGCCGCGATCTGCGAGACCTTCGGCCTCGGCCTGTCGATGCACTCCAACTCGCACCTCGGCATCAGCCTCGCGGCGATGACCCACCTGGCCGCCGCGACACCGCGGCTGACCTACGCCTGTGACACGCACTGGCCCTGGAAGCGGCCCGACGAGGACGTCGTCGACCCCACGCCGCTGCGCTTCAGCGAGGGCCGGCTCGCCGTGCCGACGGCCCCCGGACTCGGCGTGGAACTGGACCGGGACGCCCTCGCCCGGCTGCACCGGCAGTACCTCGACTGCGGACTGCGCGACCGCGACGACACCGGCTACATGCGCCGCTTCGAGCCGTCCTTCTCCGCCAAGACCCCCCGGTGGTGAGCGGCTGATGCGCATCATGCTCAACCACCGCATCCTCAGCCGCTTCCACGACCGGCTCAAGGCGTCCACGCGGGGCGAGCACGACTGGCTCGAAGCCTTCGACCTGGCCCCCGCACAGCTCTCCGAGGCCATCGGCGACATCGACGTCTACGTCGGCTCGAAGCTGAGCCCCGAGGACGCCCGGCGCGCGCGGCGGCTGCGGCTCGTCCATGTCGTCGGCGCCGGCTACGACGGCATCCCGCTGGACGCGCTCCACCCCTCGGTGACCGTCGCCACCACCCACCACCACGGCCGCTCCATCGCCGAGCACGTGCTCATGTCGGTACTGATGCTCTCCCGCGACGTCCTGGGCGCCGACCGCGCGCTGCGCGCCGGACGGTGGCGCAACGTGGCGGTCGATCCCGGACTGCCCTTCGGGACCACGCTGCGGGGCCGCCGGGTCGGCATCGTCGGCTTCGGCGAGACCGGCACCGAGGTCGCCCGGCTGTGCCAGGCGGTCGGCCTGCGCGTCCGCGCCGTACGACGTGACCCCTCGGCCCCGTTCCCCGCGGACCTGCGGCCCGACTGGATCGGCGGCGACGACCGGTTGCCGGAACTCCTCGCCGACTCCGACGTCGTGGTGGTCACCGTCCCGCTGAGCCCCGCGACCCGCGGACTGATCGGCCCCGCCGAACTGAAGGCCATGGGCCCCGAGGCCCTGCTGGTCAACGTGGCGCGGGGGCCGGTGGTCCAGGAGGAGGCGCTCCACGAGGCGCTCCGCTCCGGCACCATCGCGGGCGCCGCGCTGGACGTGTGGTGGTCGGGACCGCCCGACGCGCCGAGCCGGCTGCCCTTCCACGACCTGCCGAACGTACTGATGACCCCGCACCACTCGGGCCACACGGCCGACACCTTCGCCGCTCGCGCGACCGAGATCGCCGGGAACATCGACCGGCTGGAGCGGGGTGAGGCGCTCACCCACGTGGTCCGCGCCGGTACCCCCTCCCCCGACCACTGACCACACCGCTCCCGCCCCTCACCCAGAGTAGGAAACCACCCATGCTCGAAGGCGTTCTGTTCTTCCCCGTCACCCCGTTCACCGCGGCCGGTGACGTCGACCTCGACGCCCTGCGCCGGCACATCGCGGCCGGGGTCGACGCCGGCCCGGGCGGAGTCTTCGTCGCCTGCGGCACCGGCGAGTTCCACGCCCTGGACCACGAGGAGTACGGCGCGGTCGTGCGCACCGCCGTCGAGGCGGTGGACGGACGCGTCCCGGTGTACGCCGGGGCCGGCGGCGCCGTCGGCCAGGCCCGCCGGCTCGCGCGGGCGGCCGATCGGGCCGGTGCGGACGGTCTGCTGCTCATGCCGCCGTACCTGGTCGAGGCCCCCGCGGACGGGCTCGTCGCCTACACCCGCGACGTGGCCGGGGAGACCGCCCTGCCGCTGATCGTCTACAACCGGGCGAACGCCCGCTTCGACGAGCGCTCGGCGGCCGCGGTCGCCCAGCTTCCCACCTGCGTGGGCTTCAAGGACGGCACCGGTGACCTCGACCTGCTCGCACGGATCGTCCCCGCCGTGCGGGAGGCGCTCGACGGGACCGGCAAGGAGTTCCAGTTCTTCAACGGCATGCCCACGGCCGAGGCGAGTCAGCTCGCGTACCGGGCGCTGGGCGTGGAGCTGTACTCGTCGGCCGCCTTCGCCTTCGCGCCCGACGTCTCCCTCGCCTTCCACCGCGCGGTGGAGGAGGGCGACCAGAAGCGGATCGACGCGCTGCAGCGCACCTTCTTCCACCCGCTGGTCCGGCTGCGCAAGCGGGTTCCGGGGTACGCGGTGGCGCTGGTGAAGGCCGGGGTCACCCTGGAGGGCCTGGAGGCCGGCCCGGTCCGCCCGCCGCTGACGCCCCTCACCGCGTCCGAGACCGAGGAGCTGGCGGCCATCATCGCCGAGGCACGCGCCGTACTCGCCTCCTGAACACGCGTGAGGGGTCCCCGGGCACCCGGGGACCCCTCACGGCCCGACTCAACCGGCCGCCGGCAGGCCCAGGAGCACGTCGGTGTACTTGAGGACCGCCAGCAGCAGTCCGATGACGCCGAGCGACACGCCCGCCCAGGCGACCGACTTGATCCAGGGCGCCTGTACCGTCCGGCCGGGCGTCCCGAACGCGGGCCTCGCCAGCACCACCACGCCCACGATCAGCGCGGTCAGCGCGAACAGGCCGCCCCACAGCGCGCTGGTGTGCCAGGCATCCCCGTAGATCTCCTTGACCTGGGTGGCGACGCCGGCGTCCGCGGCCGTCTCCAGCTGACCCACGAGGGTCTCCCGCGCGGCGGCCACCGTGCCCAGCCAGCTGCCGGTGAGCGAGACGAGGCCGAGGGCCGCCGAGACGACCGCGGCGGCGCCCTGTCCGACACCGGACGGGGCTCGGTCCTCGGTCTCGGGCGCGTCCTGCGCCGCTTCCGGTTCCGCTTCCGTCTCCGTGACGTCGGCGTCGGCGTCGATGTCGATGTCGATGTCGGCGGACTCAGTGGCGTCCACCGCCGTCTCATCGCGCTCGGTGTCGGCTCCGGTTTCGTCCACTGTCCTGGTTTCCATGCCCCGCACCGTACGGACGCTGTCTGAGAGTCCGCTTAATGATCGTTGTGCGCGCGCCACTCCGGGGCCAGGACGGACCAGACCTCCAGGTCGTGGCGTACCCCGTGGTGGAGGTGGGCCTCGCGGCGGACGCCGTCCCGGGTCATGCCGAGCCGACGGGCGACGTCGATGCTCGGCCCGTTGCCGGCCGCCGCGACCCATTCGACCCGGTGGATGCCGCGCTGCTCGACCGCCCAGTCGATGAGCACCCGCATCGCGCGGGTGACGAGCCCGCGCCCGGTGGCGGCGGGCTCCAGCCAGCAGCCCACCTCGCAGGTGCCGTTCCCGGCGTCGAAGTTCAGGGTGAGCACCCCGCCCACGAGCGTGCCGTCCAGCCACAGCCCGTGCAGCGAGGCCGTGTCGGCGGCGCGCCAGTCGGCGTACCGCCGCAGCACCTCCCGGGCGCCGGCCACGTCCGTGGCCTTGGCGCCGAAGGGGATGTACCGGTTGATGAACTCCCGGCCCCGGTCCAGATGGGCCAGGAACTCCTCGGCGTGCCAGGGCTCCAGCGGGCGCAGTTCGGCTCCGTCGTCACCCAGTGGTATCGCGTACATCCCGCTGCTGCTCCTCCTCGGCCAGCACGTCCGCCACCTCGGCGTCCGTGGCGGCGGCCAGCCTCTCATGGGCGGCCCGGGCCTCGGGCGGCTCGATGCTGATCCGCGGCAGGATCCGGTCCAGCCGGCGCGGCAGCCACCAGTTGGCGCCGCCGAGGAGGTGCATGAGGGCGGGGACGAGCAGGGTGCGCAGGACGAAGGCGTCGAGGGCGACGGCCGCGGCGAGCGCGATGCCGAACATGGCGATCACGCGGTCGCCGGTGAGGACGAAGGCGAGGAAGACCGAGATCATGATCACGGCGGCGGAGTTGATCACCCGGCTGGTCTCGGCGAGACCGACGCGGACGGCGCGCCGGTTGTCGCCGGTCTCCAGCCACTCCTCGTACATCCGGCTGACCAGGAAGACCTGGTAGTCCATGGAGAGCCCGAAGAGGACCGACACCATGATCACGGGCAGGAAGGGCTCGATGGGGCCCGCGCTGCCGAGGCCGAGCAGTTCGCTGCCCCAGCCCCACTGGAAGATCGCGACGACGACGCCGAAGGCGGCGGCGACGGCGGCCACGTTCATCGCGGCGGCCTTGAGCGGGATGCCTATGGAACGGAAGGCGAGCAGGAGCAGCAGACAGCCCAGGCCGATCACGACACCGACGAAGAGGGGCAGCTTGTCGACGATGACGTCGGCGAAGTCGTCGTACCCGGCCGTCACGCCGCCGACCTGCACGTCGAGCGAGGTGCCCGACTCGGCCCGCGGCAGCACGTCGTCGCGCAGCCGGTCGACCAGGTCGCTGGTCCGCTTCGACTGCGGGGACGACTCCGGTACGACGGTGAGGTAGGCGGTGTCGCCGCCCTGCCCGTAGGTCACCGGCGACGCCGACGCCACACCGTCGGTGGCGCGCAGGGTGGTGCCGAGGTTGTCCAGGGCGAGCCGGTCCTCGGCGCCGTCGACGTGGGTGACGAGGGTGAGGGGGCCGTTCACACCGGGGCCGAAGCCGTCGGCGAGGAGGTCGTAGGCCTGGCGGGTGGTGGACGCCTTGGGGTCGTTGCCCTGGTCGGAGGTGCCCAGGTGGAGGGAGAGGGTGGGCAGCGCGAGGACGGCCATGACGCCGACGGCGACCGCGCCGAGCAGCTTGGGGTGGCGCTCCACGAACGCCGACCAGCGGGCGGCGAACCCGGTCGGCAGCTCCGGCTCGGGCCCGTGCTCCGCCAGCCGGCGCCGCTCGCGGCGGCTGAGCGCGCGCATGCCGATGAACGACAGCAGGGCGGGCAGCAGGGTGACGGAGGCGGCGACGGTCAGGACGACGGTGAGCGAGGCCGCTATGGCGACGCCGTTGAGGAAGTTCAGCCGGAGGATCAGCATGCCCAGCAGGGCGATGCACACGGTGGCGCCCGCGAAGACGACCGCCCGTCCGGTGGTGGCGACGGCGTTGGTGGCGGCCTCGGTGACGGTGAGGCCGCGCTTCAGTCCGCGCCGGTGCCGGGTCACGATGAACAGCGCGTAGTCGATGCCGACGCCGAGCCCGATGAGCATGCCGAGCATGGGGGCGAAGTCGGCGACGGTCATGACGTGCCCGAGGAGCACGATCCCGGCGTAGGCGGTGCCGACGCCGACCAGGGCGGTGGCGATGGGCAGCAGCGAGGCGGCGAGCGAGCCGAAGGCGAGGAACAGGACGACGGCGGCGACCAGCACGCCGACGATCTCGGCGGTGTGTCCGCCGGAGGACTCGCCGAGCTCGACGGCGCTGCCGCTCAGCTCGACCCGGAGTCCGTCGGTCTCGGCGGCCTCGGCCGTCTCCACCACGGCGGCGGCCTCGCCCGCGTCGATGTCCTTGGCCTGGTCGTCGAAGGTGACCGTGGCGTAGGCGGTACGGCCGTCCGCGCTGACCCGGCCGGCGCCCTGGTCGTCGTACGGACCGCTCACGGCGGTCACGCCGGGCAGGTCCCCGATCCGGTCCAGGGTGCGGGTCATGGTCTGCTCGACGCCGGGGTCCCGGACGGTGCCGGACGTGGTGTGCCAGACCACGTTGTCGCTGTCGCCGCCGAGGTCCGGGAAGCCCTCCTCCAGCAGTTGGGCGGCCCGCCCGGACTCGGTGCCGGGCACGTGGTAGTCGTTCGAGTAGGCGGAGCCGGCGGCGAAGGCGCCTGCGGAGACCCCGCCGAGGGCGAGGAGCCAGAGCAGAACGGTGATCAGACGGCGTTGGACACACCAGCGTGCGAGGGCTGCCACGAAACGTGCTCCCGGAGTGACTGAGGTGTGGATCTTTGACCGGGAACAGTCGACCGCGAACCGAACATCCCGCAAAGAACGCATGGGCGATGCACTGACCACTGTTGCAGGCAAGAGTGATCACTTGTCGGCTTCGTGTACTAATTCACATTTCTTGAACAACTGACCACGGACCGCTGGCCTCTGCCCTCTGGCCTCCGCCCGCTGGCCTCTGACCGCTGACCGCTCAGTCGAACTGGTCCCCCAGCGCCATGACCATGAGCCCCGCGATCAGCAGCCACAGCGCCCTGCGGGTCCGCCCCCGGGAGCCCAGCCCCGCGGCCAGGGCACAGACGGCGGCCCCGCAGGCGTACGCGACCGGGACGAGGACCGGCGCGGGGCCGGTGAGGCGGAGGAGGGCGGCGGCCGCCCCGGCCGACGCGAGTACGGCACCGGCGCCCGCCGCTGTCCAGCGGGCCCGGCGCGCCTCCCGCGAGGCGTCTTCGGTGTGAGCGTCCGGGAGCGGTTCTGAATCGGAACGTCCACTCATGGCGCGCGAGCGTAGCGCCTGCGGCCCGGAAACCCGGATGCGGGGGTGCGGGTCCGGCTGCTAACGTCCGCCGCTCCGACGTTCCGCGGCAGTCCGCCGCCGGCCGAAGCAGGTGCTTTGATGTTTGTCCGCCCGATCTCCGACGCGACCCTTTCCCTCTTCACGGCCCCAAGGAGCCCGTTCACCGATGTCGGACATCACATCGCACACCCCGCACGACGACCTCGCTAGCCTCCTCACCCTGCCCCGGTACCCCCGCAGCAGCGCCTACGACGCCCGCTGGACCATCGAGAACGGGATGGGCCCGCACGCGCTGTGGCTGCTGGAGTGGCTCGCCCCGGCCCTCGGCCTCGACACCCTGCGCCCCGGCGCACGCGTGCTCGACCTGGGCTGCGGACGCGCCATGACGTCGGTCTTCCTGGCCAGGGAGTACGACGTCCAGGTCACCGCGGCCGACCTGTGGATCAAGCCGGACGACAACGCGCGCCGCATCGCCGAGGCGGGCGTCGCCGACCGGGTGTTCCCGGTCCTCGCCGAGGCACACGACCTGCCCTTCGGGGAGGAGAGCTTCGACGCGATCGTCTCCATCGACGCGTACCAGTACTTCGGCACCGACGACCTCTACCTGCCGACGCTGACCCGGCTGCTGAAGCCCGGCGGGCGGATCGGAGTCGTCGTTCCCGCGATGCCCGAGGAGATCGAGGGCACCGAACCGCCGGAGCACATGAAGCCCTTCTGGGACCCCGCGTTCTGGTGCTTCCACAGCCCCGCCTGGTGGCGCCGCCACTGGACCCGCAGCGGGGCCGTGGAGGTCGAGACGGCCGACTGGCTGGAGGACGGCTGGCGGGAGTGGCTGCTCTGGTGCGACGTCGTCGCCGAGGAGAGCACGGAGGAGTTCCACGTGCGGATGAGCCGGGAGAGCGCGCGGATGCTGCGCACGGACCGGGGCCGCACGCTGGGCTTCGCACGCGTGGTGGGCCGCCGCCCCTGACCGCGTGACGGCATGACCTCATGAGGGAGGGGGCGCATCGAACCCGATGCGCCCCCTCCCGCCGTCTTCGGGGATCAGCCCTCGTCGACACCCAGCTTCTGAAGGATCAGCTCCTTCACGCGGGCCGCGTCCGCCTGCCCGCGCGTGGCCTTCATGACCGCGCCGACCAGGGCACCGGCCGCGGCCACCTTGCCGCCGCGGATCTTGTCCGCGATGCCCGGGTTGCCGGCGATGGCCTCGTCGACGGCGGTGCCCAGGGCACCCTCGTCGGAGACGACCTTCAGACCGCGCTTGTCGACCACCTCGTCCGGGGTGCCCTCACCGGCGAGGACGCCCTCGATGACCTGGCGGGCCAGCTTGTCGTTCAGGTCGCCCTTGACGACCAGCTCGGCCACCCGGGCGACCTGCTCCGGGGTGATCGCCAGCTCGTCGAGCCCCTTGCCGGACTCGTTGGCGGCGCGGGCCAGCTCACCCATCCACCACTTGCGGGCGGAGGCCGCGTCGGCACCGGCGTCGATCGTGGCGACGATCAGGTCCAGCGCACCGGCGTTGAGGATGGCCTGCATGTCGGTGCCGGAGATGCCCCACTCCTCGCGGAGCCGGTTGCGGCGCACCAGCGGCAGCTCGGGCAGGGAGGCACGGATCTCCTCGACCCACTCGCGGGACGGGGCGACCGGCACCAGGTCGGGCTCCGGGAAGTACCGGTAGTCCTCGGCCTCCTCCTTCACGCGGCCCGAGGTCGTGGACCCCGTGTCCTCGTGGAAGTGCCGGGTCTCCTGGATGATCGTCCCACCGCCGCTCAGCACGGCAGCGTGCCGCTGGATCTCGAACCGGGCCGCACGCTCCACGGACCGCAACGAGTTCACGTTCTTGGTCTCGCTGCGGGTGCCGAACTTCTCGGTGCCGTTGGGGCGCAGCGACAGGTTCACGTCGCAGCGCATCTGGCCCATCTCCATGCGGGCCTCGGACACGCCGAGCGCCCGGATGAGCTCGCGCAGCTCACGGACGTACGCCCGCGCGACCTCGGGGGCACGCTCGCCCGCTCCCTCGATCGGCTTGGTGACGATCTCGATCAGCGGGATGCCGGCGCGGTTGTAGTCCAGCAGGGAGTGGGACGCGCCGTGGATACGGCCGGTGGCACCGCCGACGTGCGTCGACTTGCCGGTG
This sequence comes from Streptomyces sp. AC558_RSS880, assembly GCF_019049255.1. Lineage (GTDB taxonomy): Bacteria > Actinomycetota > Actinomycetes > Streptomycetales > Streptomycetaceae > Streptomyces. The sequence goes on from NZ_JAGMUJ010000161.1 coordinate 548,826, forward strand.
TCCTCCTCCATGTGGGCGCGCTCGATCAGGACGCGGAAGGTCTCGCCGTCCTCCAGCTGCACGTCGAGGTAGCCGTCGAAGGCGATCGGCTCGTCGTACTGGGAGGTCTGGAAGTTCTTCGGCATGTCCGGATAGAAGTAGTTCTTCCGGGCGAAGCGGCACCACTCGGCGATCTCGCAGTTCAGCGCGAGACCGATCTTGATCGCCGACTCGACGCCGGTCGCGTTGACGACCGGGAGCGCGCCGGGCATGCCGAGGCAGACGGGGCAGGTCTGGGTGTTCGGGTCGGCGCCCAGCGCCGTCGAACAGCCACAGAACATCTTGGTCCGGGTGCCGAGTTCGACATGGACCTCGAGGCCCATGACGGGGTCGTACGACGCCAGCGCGTCCTCGTACGACACCAGGTCAGTCGTGGTGGTCACGGTGAAACTTCCCTCTCAGCCCAGCAGGACGTCGTCGTCGCCGAGGCGCTTCAGCTCGCGGTAGAGGATGGCGAGGTTGGTGACGACCGCGGCACCGGTGACGACGGCGTCGAGCAGCCGCAGCGTGTCGCTCTCGCCACGCGCCTTCTTGATCTGCTTGTACACACCGACGGCGCCGAACGCCGAGGTGGCCATGGAGACGTACAGACCGGACTTGGACTTCTTGAAGCCCTTGGCCTTGGACAGTGCGCTCACAGCGACGGTGCCTCCTCGATCAGCGGGTGGCCCCACTTTTCCACGAAGGCGGCCTCGACGGCGGCGCCGACCTTGTAGAGCCGGTCGTCCTTCATGGCGGGGGCGATGATCTGCAGACCCACCGGCAGGTTGTCCTCGGGGGCGAGGCCGCAGGGCAGCGACATGGCCGCGTTGCCCGCCAGGTTGGTGGGGATGGTGCACAGGTCGGCGAGGTACATCGCCATCGGGTCGTCGGCGCGCTCGCCGATCGGGAAGGCGGTGGTCGGGGTCGTCGGGGAGACGATCACGTCGACCTGCTCGAACGCCCGCTCGAACTCCTGCTTGATCAGGGTGCGGACCTTCTGGGCGCTGCCGTAGTACGCGTCGTAGTAGCCGGAGCTGAGCGCGTACGTGCCGAGCATGATGCGGCGCTTGACCTCGTCGCCGAAGCCGGCCTCACGGGTCAGCGAGGTGACCTCCTCGGCGGAGTGCGAGCCGTCGTCGCCGGTCCGCAGGCCGTAGCGCAGGCCGTCGAAACGGGCGAGGTTGGAGGAGCACTCGGAGGGCGCGATCAGGTAGTACGCGGAGAGCGCCAGGTCGAAGGTCGGGCAGTCCAGCTCGACGACCTCGGCGCCCAGCTCCTTCAGCAGCTCGACGGACTCGTCGAACCGCTGGACGACACCGGCCTGGTACCCCTCGCCGCGGAACTGCTTGACGACGCCGACGCGCATGCCGGCGACGCTGCCGTTGCGGGCGGCCTCGACGACCGGCGGGACCGGGGCGTCGATGGAGGTGGAGTCCATCGGGTCGTGCCCGGCGATCACCTCGTGCAGCAGGGCGGCGTCCAGGACCGTACGGGCACAGGGCCCGCCCTGGTCGAGCGAGGACGAGAAGGCGACCATGCCGTACCGGGACACGGCACCGTACGTCGGCTTCACACCGACGGTGCCGGTGACGGCGGCCGGCTGGCGGATGGAACCGCCGGTGTCGGTGCCGATGGCGAGGGGCGCCTGGAAGGAGGCGAGCGCGGCGGACGAACCACCGCCGGACCCTCCCGGAATCCTGGTGAGGTCCCACGGATTGCCGGTCGGCCCGTAGGCGCTGTTCTCGGTGCTGGACCCCATGGCGAACTCGTCCATGTTGGTCTTGCCGAGGATGACGACGTCGGCGGCCTTCAGCCGCTTGGTGAGCGTCGCGTCGTACGGCGGGATCCAGCCCTCGAGGATCTTGGAACCGACGGTGGTCGGGATGCCCTCGGTGGTGAAGATGTCCTTGAGCGCGAGCGGGACGCCGGCCAGCGGACCGAGCTTCTCGCCCCGGGCCCGCTTCTCGTCGACGGCGCGCGCCTGCGCCAGGGCGCCCTCACGGTCGACGTGCAGGAAGGCGTGCACCTTCTCGTCGACGGCCTCGATCCGGGCCAGGTGCGCCTCGGTGACCTCTACGGCCGTGAGCTCACCGGAGGCGATCTTCTCGGCGGTCTCGGCGGCGGTGAGCCTGATGATGTGATCGCTCATGGCGGGTTACTCCTCCCCCAGGATCTGCGGCACCTTGAAACGCTGCTGCTCCTGGGCCGGGGCGCCGGAGAGCGCCTGCTCGGGGGTGAGCGAGGGACGGACCTCGTCCGCGCGCATGACGTTCGTCAGCGGGAGCGGGTGCGAGGTCGGCGGTACGTCTTGGTCGGCGACCTCGCTGACGCGGGCGACCGCGCCGATGATGTCGTCGAGCTGGCCTGCGAAGTGGTCGAGCTCTTCGGGCTTCAGCTCCAGACGCGCCAGCCGGGCGAGGTGGGCGACCTCCTCGCGCGTGATGCCAGGCATGCAGCGATCCTCTGGGGTGAGTGTGTGTGTTTTGGGGCCAATCCTATGGGGCGGGGGCCCGTGCCCGTGAAACCCTTTCCGTGGGCCCGCCCTGTCGGACGCCGCGCGGCGTTTCTCCGCGTCGGGGTGCGGGTGCCGGTAAGCACGCCGTCACCGGCCGCAGACGGCGAGGGTCACGTCCGGCGGCGGGCGGCGGGGGCGCGTCCGGCGACGTGTCGGGCGACCGCGTCGACGCCGGGGCGGGCGTATCGCTCCAGGGAGCGGGCTGGCAGCATCGTGGTGGAGGTGCCGTCCTCGGCGTCGTGCGTCAGGGCACTGTGCCGGAGCCGGTGGAGCGTCCAGCCGTCCAGGTCATCGATGTCGTCGGGTGAGGCGAGCGGGCCGACCGGCAGCGCCGGGTTGTCGATCGCGGCGATGGGGAGGAGGGGCGGCTTCGCGCCCCGGCGGGCGGGTCCGGTCGGCGCGAGTTCGCCGACGAGCATCCACCCCCACGTCGTCAGCGAGATCCGGTAGATCCGCGCAGAGGACTTCGCGATCCCGGCACCAGTGAGGTACCGATCGACCGCCACGGTGTACGACGCGAGTGGGGCGGACACGGGCACGACGCGGGCGTGCGGCAGCCGGTGCGCGCCCCGCTTCCGAGTTCGATCACTGGTTCGATCGTCGTGCCCGCTCCGCTCTCCCGGCACTGCCGCAGCAAAACCGGCGCCCACTGCGGCAGGCGCAGGCGGGCCGCCTCCCGTCCGATGGAATGTCACGTCATGTGACGCCGAACCGCACTCTCTGCGCGGTTCCTACTCGACCGCACATCGCTGCTGTTCAGGTACTACCGCGTCCACTCGTACGCGTGATCGGAGACGAATTCGGCAAAGGCGCGCGGCGGACGGCCGGTCAGTTCGAGCACCGCAGTGCTGACCTGGTCCTCGCGTCCCTCCTTGATTCCGCGCTCGACGGCGGCAAGGGCGGCAGCGAACTCCGTCGGCATTCCGGAGGCACGGTAGGCGGCAGCCTGTTCCTCCTCCGTAATACGCTCCACCCGAACCTGTCTGCCGGTCTGCGCGGTGATGATCTGCGCGGCCTGTGGATAGCTCATCCCGTGCGGCCCGGTGATCAGGTAGTCGCTTCGAGCGTCCACCCCCAGGTCGGCCAGCAGCGCGGCAGCACTGGCCGCGATGTCCCGCGCATCGACCCACCCCAGCTTGCCGTCACCGGCTGCGGTGCGGATCTCACCGTGTCGATGGAGGTGCTCGGCCAGTGGGTGCGGGCGCAGGAAGTTCTGCATGAAGCCGGACGCGCGGAGCACGACGCCTCCGGGCTGAGCCTGAACCCGAGCGGCCATCTCCACAGCGCTGGGCGCGTTCGGCAGCACAATGGCGGAGCCGAGCATCACGAGGCGCTGGACACCGGCCCGCTGCGCTTGGCGCAGGAAGGGCTCGACCAGCGGCAGCGGGTCCACACTCTCCACCGGAGGAAGCAGGAAGACCCGGTCCGTCCCGTCGAGCGCGGGTCCGTACGTGGTCGGGTCGTTCCAGTCGAAGCGGATCGCGTCAGGATCGGCTGCGGCCGGGGTCCGGCCGGCGGCCCGAGCCCGCACACCAGCGTCGCGGAGCACTTGCACCAGCGTCTTGCCGGTCTTGCCGGTCCCTCCGGTCACGAGCACTCCGGACATCAGGCGTCCTTCCTTTCGAGCGAGTCGATCAGCCCGGCGAGACCCCCGGCAGCGGCGGCCGCCGACAGCGGGCTCCAGTAATCCCGATACAGAGCGATCAGCCCGTCACGGACCGTGAGAACCACGATGTAGTCCAGGCGGTAGGGCTGGGAGGTGGCCACGGTGCGGCCGGTGGCCGTCCACTCCACCACGACGGTGTCCGTTTGATCCGTGGGCCGCACGGTAAGCGCGGTCACCTCCTTCATGTCCATCAGCTCCGGATAGTGAGCGAGATAGGCGCGCACCTCCTCACGTCCGCGGAGAACGCGAGGGGAACTCCCGGCCGCGAAAGGGAATTCCGCAATTCCGTCAGGCACCCACAGATCTGCCACGGCGTCCATGTCTTTGGCCAGCATCAGGTCGATCATGCGGCGAAAAATTTCCTCAGGCGTGCTGGACACCATTTCTCCTCGTATTCGACAAACCGGCCGGACCACCATGCACAGCAGATGTGTGGGCGCGGAACGGACGGCCAAGCCCCGGACCGACAGTGCGAGGCTCAGCTGCCCCTCCTGTGACAGGGTGGAAGGGTGACCAGCCAGGAACTCGCAGACTTTCTCCGCCGCCGCCGCGAGGACCTGCGGCCAGAAGACGTGCCGGCCGAAGCGACGCTTCCACCGAGCCGGCGCGCCCGTCGCACACCCGGACTGCGCCGCGAAGAGGTAGCCGCCCTGGCACAGGTGTCGGTGAGCTACTACGAACGACTGGAACAGGCACGGGCGCCCAGGCCCTCACCGCAGGTGCTGTCCGCGCTGGCGACGGCTCTCCAGCTCACTGGAGCAGAGCGTGACCATCTGGCCCGTGTGGCCGGACAAGTGCTGCCGGCGGAGAACGACGGCGCGCCGGAGCACGTACCCGAGGACGCCCGACAACTACTCGGCAGACTTGACGGCATCCCTGCCTACATCGTCAACGACCGGCAAGACATCGTCGCCTGGAACGCAGCAGCCGCGGCTCTGATCACAGACTTCTCTCGTCTCACACCTGACGAGCGCAACCTCACGCGCATCTCGACGAGATTCCGTGGCACCCTCTGCACCGGCGCGCCCGGTTCAGAGCCCGATTTCTCTCAGCAAGTGGCCGCCCAATTGCGCGCGGCCAGCGTTCGGTACCCCACGGACAACGTGCTTGCAGAGCTGATCAACGAGTTCGCGACCCACGATCCGGATTTTGCGAGCAGTTGGCGCAATCACGCTGTGCGCCCCATGCCCAGCGTGCGAAAAAACCTACATCACCCCAGACTGGGCGAGCTGGAAATCGACCGGCACACCCTCAGCCTGCCCGGCTCAGGTTTCTCCTTGGTGATGTACACGGCAGAAGCCGGCAGCCCCAGCGCCGCCGCACTGAAGAGCCTCTGACCGCTGCCACTACGGAAGACACCGCGTCCGCCGAGGTCGTTCACGTACACCAGGGCCGATTACGGAATCCGCGGGCACAGCACGAAAACCTCCTGCTCGTCGCGCCGGTTCGAGGCGATCTCCCCGCCCTCGCAGGTCCTCGTCCGGGTTGCGCCACTTGTCGGCGCCGACCACCCGGATCTCCTTGCACTTGAGCTGATCACGCAGGGCCTGGAAGGCGACGGCCGCGTAGACCATGCGCACCACCCGTCGCCGGCCCCGTTTGTCGGTACGGTGCACGGCCACCGCCCGGTCCCCGCCCATCGCCTTGTGGACCGGCACCGTATCGCCCAGCGGGTAGTATGTGGTGTTTTCCCCGCGTTCGCGTACCGCGCCACCAGCGCCAGGGCCTCGACAACCGGCCGGTGGGCCTGGTGGGAAGAGCGGAACTCCATCACGTCCAGCAGCTTGGTCAGCCCCCGCCGGTAGACCGGCCCCGAGTCCTGAAGGTGACGGCGGCAGGCAGCCGCCGGCGGCGCGGAGGGGACGGGGCGGGGGTGGCCGCCCGCAGTGGCCGGCGCGTCCGCGCCCTCAGCCCCTCCAAGAAACGTGATCCGCGCCGGTGTCCGAGGACGGACACCCCCGACGCGGCCCCGCCCCACCCACCGGCCGTAGGCGCTACGCGCGCCCCCACCGGACCGAACGCTGCGCCGCAGGCATCCCACCCGCGGCGCCGCAGGCTATTCGTCGGCCGTGGTCGTCGCGGCCGGGAGCGCGGCGGCCGGCCGCTGCCAGCCACGGGAGCCGCGGGCGAGGAGCCAGGCCGTCGTCTCCTCGGGCGGCATCGCCGCGGCGACCAGCCAGCCCTGGACCGCGTCGCAGCGAAGATCGCGCAGCCGCTCCCACGTCTCGTCGTCCTCCACCCCCTCCGCGACGACGAGCAGGCCCAGCGAATGCGCCAGATCGACGGTGCACCGCACGATCTCCGCGTCCTCGGCGTCCACGGCCAGCCGGGCCACGAACGACCGGTCGATCTTCAGCTCGCTGACCGGCAGCCGCCGCAGATGCACCAACGACGAGTACCCCGTACCGAAGTCGTCCAGGGACATCTTCACGCCGTGCCCGGTCAGGGCGTTCAGGGTGTCGGCGGCGCGCTGCGGGTCCTCCAGGAGGACGTGCTCGGTGATCTCCAGCTGGAGGGCTCCCGCCGGGACGCCGTGCCGGGCCAGCCGGGCCGCGACGGAGCCGGCGAAGCCGGGGGTGTGGACGTCGCGCGGGGAGACGTTGACCGCGACCGGCACGAACAGCCCCTGGGCCCGCCACTTGGCGACCTGCCCCAGCGCGGTCTCCAGCACGTACTCGGTGAGGTGCGGCATCAGCCCGGACGACTCGGCGATCGCTATGAACTCGTCCGGCGGCACCTTCCCCCGCTCCGGATGCACCCACCGCACCAGCGCCTCGAGCCCCGCGACCTGCCCGTCGAAGCGGACCTTGGGCTGGTAGTGCAGCTCGACCTCCCGGGCGTCCAGCGCCCGCCGCAGGTCCCCCAGCAGCCCCAGCCGGTCGGGAGTGTTGGAGTCCCGCTTGGACTCGTACGCCTCGACCCCCGTACGGTCCCGCTTGGCCTGGTACATCGCCACGTCCGCCCGCCGCAACAGCCCCTCCGCGTCGTCCGCGTGGTCGGGAAAGACGGCGACTCCCGCACTCGCCTCCAGGACGAGGGTGAGCCCGTCGAGGTCGAGCGGGGAGCTGAGGGCGGCGACGAGGCCGCGGGCGACGCGGGTCGCGGACGTCGTGGAGTCGGCGACGGGCAGTAAGACGGCGAACTCGTCACCGCCGAGCCGCGCGGCCTCCGCCCCGCGCGGCAGGGCGAGTCTGAGCCGGTCGGCTATCTGCAGCAGCAGCCGGTCACCGGCGAGATGCCCGAGGGTGTCGTTGACCGACCGGAACCGGTCCAGGTCGATCAGCATGAGCGCGGCACGGGCGCCGATCCGCTCGGCGTCGTCCAGCGCGGTCCAGATGCGTTCCAGCAGCCACTGCCGGTTGGGCAGTCCGGTCAGCGGATCGCGCAGCTGCTCCTCGGCCCGCGCGCGGGCTATCCACAGGGTGGAGTCGAGGGCGATCAGCGGAATGGAGAAGAGCGGCAGCAGCACCGGCTTGGCGACCGCGACCACGCACACCAGGGGCGCTATACCGAGCAGGGCGACCGCGACGAGCCCCTGCCGGGCCAGAGCGGTACGGGCCACGGTCGGCAGCCCCGCGCGCGGGGTGTGCAGATACCAGAGCAGCGTGCGCGTGACCACGAGGTACGTGACGGCGACCAGCACCACTCCCGGCGCGGTGTACGGCGTCCAGGTGTCCGGAGTCGACGGCGACTCGACGGACGGCACCCAGCCGAACGCGGCCAGCACCAGCGCCCCGGCGCCGATGCCGAGCAGGTCCACCGCGCCGTGCAGCACGCCCTGCCGCCAGCGGCCCCGCCGGGCCACGCCGACGAGCACGACGACGGTGAGGCTGATCATCCCGGCCGCGACCCAGCCGTAGAGCAGCAGCACGGCAAGGGTGAGGGCGGCGCCCGAGCCGGTGCCTCCCCACCAGCGGGAGCGGCCCAGCATCACCAGATGACCGACGATGATTCCGGTCAGCACGGCCAGGGACCAGCCGACGGTGCCGGACGGGAAGAGCGCGTGGCCTCCGGTGAACGCCCGCAGGAAGCCGACGCCCAGCACGAAACCGGCGGCGGCGACGACCGCCGTGGGCAACGCGGGCCAGGACGGGTGCCGTTCCGCGTCCGACTCGGACAACTCGGCCAGCCCGGGACCGTGTCCGCGTCCGTGTCCGGTAACCGACTGCCCGGCACCCCGCACGTCCGCCCCACGCGCATCCGCCCCGCGCGTGTCCGCGGTACGCGCCCCGGTGCGCCCCATTGCGCCCGGTCGCCCCGCGGGCCGCCCGTCCTCACGGCCGCGCAGCCATGCGACCGCCATGCGGCGCAGACGCAGCCGTGAGCCCGGGGCGGCGCTCTCGGTCGGTTCCATTCCCGTCCCTCTCCCAGCCGGCGGTGCCCACGCCACGCGGCCCGATGCCCGACGACCCTCAGCGGCTCCGCGGTGGAAAGCCCTTACCCCGGACCCCTCGCGAGTACGGGGTTGCCCCGACCGCAGCTGGGCACGGCAGGCGCACATCTCAACAGTAGGCCGCACAGGGCCTGTACGGGCACCGGTCGCCGACGGTTGCCCGAATGCGCCCCAGCCACCCGTATGCATCTGGTATGCGCCGATCGGGTGGTCTTCAACCGCTACTCCTCGGCCGAAAGAGCGACGTCCGCCGCGGCCTCCGGGCCTTGTTCGAGGAGGACGGTGAATCCGTCCTCGTTCAGAACCGGCACCTTGAGTTGCATCGCCTTGTCGTATTTCGTACCGGGATTGTCACCCACGACCACGAACGACGTCTTCTTGGAGACGGATCCGGTCACCTTCGCCCCCTGACCCTGCAGCGCCTCCTTCGCGCCGTCCCGGGTGAAGTTCTCCAGCGTTCCGGTCACCACGACGGTGAGCCCTTCCAGCGGGCGGGGCCCCTCGTCCTCCCCGGCCCCCTCGTCCTCCATACGGACACCGGCCGCCTTCCACTTGCGGATGATCTCCCGGTGCCAGTCCTCGGCGAACCACTCCTTCACGGAGGCGGCGATGATGCCGCCGACCCCCGCGGTCTCCGCCAGCTCCTTCTCGGTGGCCTGCTCGATGCGGTCGACGGAGCGGAACTCACGGGCCAGCGCCTCCGCCGCGACCGGGCCGACGTGACGGATCGACAGACTGGTCAGCACGCGCGCCAGCGGACGCTCCTTAGCCGCCGCGATGTTCGCCAGCATCGCGACCGCGTTCTTCCTCGGCTCGCCCTCCTGGTTGGCGAAGACGGTGGCGACCTTCTCCTCGCCGGTCTTCGGGTCCCGCTTGGGCAGCCCGCTGTCCTGGTCGAGGACGTACGCCTTGATGGGCAGCAACTGCTCGATGGTGAGGTCGAACAGGTCGCCCTCGTCCCGCAGCGGCGGGTCCTCCGGCTCCAGCGGCCTGGTCAGCGCCGCCGCGGCGACATAGCCGAAGTGCTCGATGTCCAGCGCCTTGCGCCCGGCGAGGTAGAACAGCCGCTCCCGCAACTGGGCCGGACACGTACGGGCGTTGGGGCAGCGCAGGTCGACGTCGCCCTCCTTCATCGCCTTCAGCGGCGTACCGCACTCCGGGCACTCGGCCGGCATCACGAACTCGCGCTCGCTGCCGTCCCGCAGGTCGGCGACCGGGCCGAGGATCTCGGGGATGACGTCACCGGCCTTGCGCAGCACCACCGTGTCGCCGATGAGGACACCCTTGGCCTTGACCACGTCCTGGTTGTGCAGCGTGGCGAACTCGACCTCGGACCCGGCCACCGTGACCGGTTCGACCTGGGCGTACGGCGTGACCCTGCCCGTACGGCCCACACCCACACGGATGTCGACCAGCTTGGTGTTGACCTCCTCGGGCGCGTACTTGTACGCGATGGCCCAGCGCGGGGCGCGCGAGGTGGTGCCGAGACGGCCCTGCAGGGAGATCTCGTCGAGCTTGACGACGACCCCGTCGATCTCGTGCGCCACGGAGTGCCGGTTCTCGCCGTAGTGGGCGATGAACTCCCGTACGCCGGCGAGGTCGTCGACCACCTTGTTGTGCTCGGAGGTCGGCAGACCCCAGGTCTTGAGCAGGTCGTAGCCCTGGGACAGGCGGGTCATGCCCTTGAACCCCTCCAGGACGCCGATGCCGTGGACCACCATGTGCAGCGGGCGGGAGGCGGTGACTCGGGGGTCCTTCTGGCGCAGCGAACCGGCCGCCGCGTTGCGCGGGTTGGCGAAGGGCTTGTCGCCGGCCGCGTTCAGCCGCGCGTTGAGCTCCTGGAACTTCTCCATCGGGAAGTAGACCTCGCCCCGGATCTCCACCAGATCCGGAACCTCGTCGCCCTTCAGCCGGTCCGGGATCTCGGCGATGGTGCGCACGTTGGGCGTGATGTCCTCGCCGGTGCGGCCGTCGCCGCGGGTCGCCGCGCGGACGAGCCGGCCCTTCTCGTAGGTGAGGTTGACGGCGAGGCCGTCGACCTTCAGCTCGCACAGGAAGTGGTACTTCTGCGTGCCCAGTTCCCGGTGGATGCGCTCCACCCAGGCGGCGAGGTCGTCGTCGTTGAACGTGTTGTCGAGGGAGAGCATGCGTGAGCGGTGCTCGACGGAGGTGAACTCCGTCTCGTACGCCCCGGCGACCTTCTGGGTCGGCGAGTCGGGGGTGCGCAGCTCGGGGTGCTCCTCCTCCAGCGCCTCCAGTTCGCGCAGCAGCCGGTCGAAGTCGGCGTCGCTGATGACGGGGGCGTCGTTCACGTAGTACCGGAAGCGGTGCTCCTCGATCTGCTCAGCGAGCCTGGCGTGCTTCTCCCGTGCCTCGGCGGGCACGCTCGTCGTCTCCGCTTGCTTGTCGCCGGCCACCGTGTGTCCTCCCGTCACTCTGGGTTGTCCGCGAGGGATCTCGCCGCCCGGACGCACTGGGCGAGGGCCCTGCGCGCGTACTCCGGGGAAGCCCCCGCGAGTCCGCACGCCGGAGTGAGCGTGACCGCCTCCGGGAGGAGTCCCGGCCGCAGCCCCAGCCTGCGCCAGAGCGTCCTGACACCCATGACGCTACCGCCAGGGTCCGACAACGGGCCGTCCGTGCCCGGAACGACGCCGGCGAACAGCCGGGTCCCGCTCTCCACCGCTTCCCCGATCGTTTCGTCGTCACGCTCGGTGAGGAGGGAGAAGTCGAAGGAGATCGCCGCCGCGCCCGCCCGGCGCAGCAGGGCGAACGGGACGTCCGGTGCGCACGAGTGGACCACGACGGGCCCGTCGTCGTGCACCCCGACGACGTCCCGCAGCGTGGCCTCGACGATCTGCCGGTCCACCGCGCGGTGGGTGCGGTAGCCGCTGGCGCTCCTCACCTGTCCGCGCAGTACGGCGGTGAGGGAGGGCTCGTCGAGCTGCAGGACGAGCTGTGCGCCGGGTACGCGCCGCCGCACCTCGGCGAGGTGGAGGCGCAGTCCCTCGGCGAGGGAGGCGGCGAGGTCGCGGCAGGCGCCGAGGTCGGAGAGGGCGGCCTCTCCGTTCTTCAGCTCCAGGGCGGCGGCGAGCGTCCACGGGCCGACCGCCTGGACCTTCAGGGGCCCCTGATACTCCTGGGTGAACTCCTCCAGCGCGTCGAGGTCCTCACCGAGCCAGGAGCGGGCGCGCTTGGTGTCGCGGCCCGGGCGGTCGCCGATGCGCCAGCCGCTGGGCTCCACGCGGGCGTACAGCTCCACGAGCATGCCCGCGGTGCGGCCGATCATGTCCGCGCCGGGGCCGCGGGCGGGGAGCTCGGGGAGGTGCGGGAAGGTCTCGAAGCTGCCGGTGACTGTTCTGGCGGCCTCTCGGGCGTCCCCGCCCGGCATGGAGCCGATGCCGGTGGCGGGGCCGAGGCTGAACTGGCTGTTTTCGCTCACCCGTAGAGCGTACGGAGGTTTTCCGCCCCCGCCGCCCCTACCCGTCCCGTACCCGGGGGCGCTGCCCCCGGACCCCCGGCTCCTCAAACTCCCCCAGAGGGGCTGTTCGTCACCGGCCCGGTCGTACGGTGAGGTCGTTGATCTCCGCGTCCCTCGGCAGGTCCAGGGCCGTGATGATCGTCGTGGCGACCGACTCGGGGTCGATCCACCGCGCGGGGTCGTACTCCTTGCCCTCCTGCTGGTGGACCTTGGCCTGCATCGGACTGGCCGTGCGGCCGGGGTAGACCGAGGTGACGCGGACGCCGCCCGCGTGCTCCTCGTGGCGCAGGGAGTCCGCGAGGGCCTTCAGACCGTGCTTGGAGGCGGCGTACGCGGACCAGTCGGCGTGGGCGGCCAGGCCGGCGCCGGAGTTGACGAAGATCACGTGGCCCCGGCTCGCGCGGAGCTGGGGCAGGAAGTGACGGGTCAGCTCGGCGGGGGCGATCAGGTTGACGTTGAGCTGGTGCCGCCAGGTCTTCGGGGTCAGCTCGCCGACCGGGCCGAGGTCGACCACGCCGGCGATGTGCAGGAGGGAGTCCACCCGGTCCGGGAGCGACTGGTGGGAGAAGGCCCAGGAGAGCTTGTCCGGGTCCGCCAGGTCGCCGACGAGGGTGCGGGCGCCGGGGAACCGGGCCGCCAGTTCCTTCGCCCGGCCCGCGTCGCGCGCGTGCAGGACGAGTTCGTCGCCGCGCGCGTGCAGACGGCGGGCGACGGCCGCGCCGATGCCGGAGCCCGCTCCGGTGATCACATGTGTAGCCATGCCCGCCATGCTCGCATCACCGCGCGGTCACTCCACGCCCAGGCTCTCCTCCAGGTGGGCCAGCGCGCCCACCGGCTCCTCGGCGAAGAACACCAGGTCGGTCAGCGGGCGGGGCAGGAAGCCCTCGTCCTCCATGCGGCGGAACTGCTCCTTGAGGCCGTCGTAGAAGCCCTCGGTGTTGAGCAGCACCACCGGCTTCTCGGTGTGCCCGTGCTTCTTCAGCTCCAGGATCTCGGTCGCCTCGTCGAGGGTGCCGGTGCCGCCGACCATGATGACCACCGCGTCGGCCTTCTCCAGCAGCAGTCGCTTGCGCTCGGCGAGGTCACGCGCGATCACCATCTCGTCGACGCCGGCCCGGGCCTTCGCCGCGAGGAACTCCACGGAGACGCCGAGGAGCCGGCCGCCCGCCTCCTCCACACCGTCGGCGACCACCTTCATCAGGCCGACGTCCGAACCGCCCCACACCAGCGTGTGCCCGCCCTTGCCGAGCAGCCGCGCGAACTCCCGCGCGGGGCGTGTGTAGCGTTCGTCGAGGTCGGCGGCGGAGAGAAAGACGCAGATGTTCACGGACCCACAGTACGGGCCCGGTCGGACATCGCGGTCAGCCGCATCTTCGACTGCCGGTGCGGCAGCTCCTCCCAGTCGTCCATGAACCGGGCCGACAGACCGTACCCGGCGGCCAGGTCCACGAGCGTCTCCGTCCGGTAGTAGAAGTCCTCGTGCAGCACCTGGTGCTCCTCGCCCTCCGTGCGGTCGAAGGTGAAGTCGAAGAACCCGCCGGGCGCCAGCACCCTCCCGACGTGCGCGAAGCACTCCTCGATGACGTGCCGGGGCGAGTGCGAGAAGACGCTGTGCGCGTGGACGACGTCGAAGTGCCCGTCGGGCAGGAAGGCGAAGGTGAGGTCGTCCGCGAGGGTGAGGTACGGCATCCTGGCCTGGAGTCCGTCGCGCACGAGGGTGTCCTGGGCGGCGAGCAGGATGTGCGGCGAGATGTCGATGCCGTAGTAGTGGCCGGGTTCCAGGTGGTCGATGAACAGGCGTCCCGCGCGGAGGTTGCCGCAGCCGATCTCCAGCATCCGGTGGTGCGGCTCCAGGCCGTGCCGCAGCAGGTAGTCGAACTGCATCCGGCCGATGCGCGCCCACTGCTCGCGCGAGGGGTTGTGGCCGACCGCCGCCTCGGCGCCGCGGGCCGTGTCGGAGGCCATCACCGCGCGGTAGTAGGCGATGTGGTCGCGGTTGCGCAGCCGCAGCCAGGTGTCGCGCAGCGCGCGCCGCGCGTGGGCGGGGACGCGCCCCGGATGGCGCAGGGCGTAGCGGGCCCGGTGGGCGAGGGTGCCGCGGTTCCGGCCGGTGTCCTTGGCTCCCATGGGTCCTCCTGCGGTTCCTCCTCGGGAAGAAGTCCGCTTCAGCGTGCGCTGTACTCACGGAGTCGGCCACCCGAGGAGGGACGATCGTGACCACAGGCCATCGCATCACCATCGAGGCCAGTGACCGGCACGTGCGCGTGGTGCACGGCGGGCAGGTGCTGGCGGAGAGCGACGGGGCACTGCTGCTGAAGGAGACGGGCTGTCCGGACCGGTACTACATCCCGCCGGCGGACGTACGGCTGGACCTGCTGACGCCCTCCGAGACGCACACGCGCTGCCCCTTCAAGGGCACCGCCTCCTACTGGTCGCTGCCGGACGCGGCGGACCTGGCCTGGGCGTACCCGGAGCCGAAGCCGGACGTCGCGCAGATCAAGGACCACCTCTGCTTCTACGAGGTGGAAGTCGGCTGATCACGTAAACGGGTTGTGATGGGCGAACGCGCCGCCCGCCTCACCGATGAATGCCGCCCCGTGCGGCAGTCTGGCGTGACATGGACAAGAACATCTCTTCGCGTGACGGCACCTCCCTGGCGTACGAGAGCGCCGGGCGGGGTGCCACGATCGTTCTCGTCAGCGGCGCGATGTCGACGGGCGGCACGGTGGCCCCGCTGGCGGCGCCCCTCTCGGAGCGGTTCCGGGTGGTCGTGTACGACCGCCGGGGCCGGGGCGGCAGCGGGGACACGGCGCCGTACGCGGTGGAGCGCGAGGTCGAGGACCTGGCGGCGCTGATCGGGGCGGTGGGCGGCGAGGCCGCGCTGTACGGCGTCTCCTCGGGCGGCGCGCTGGCGCTCAGGGCGGCGGCGAGCGGACTGCCGGTGCACCACGTCGCCGTGTACGAGACGCCGTACGCGATGTCCGAGGAGGACCTCGGGGAGCGGGCGCGCTACACCGAGCGGCTGACGGCGGCGCTCGCCGAGGGGCGGCGCGGGGACGCGGTGGAGCTCTTCCTGCGGCTGACCGGCCTGGGCGAGGAGGTCATCCGGGGTGCGCGGCAGTCACCGATGTGGGCCGGCATGGAGTCCATCGCGCCGAGCCTCGCGTACGACGACGCCGTGATGGGCGACGGGAGCGTCCCGCGCGAGCTGCTGGCGTCGATCCGGGTGCCGGTGCTGTCGATCGCGGGCGACGCGAGCCCGGCGTGGATGCGCGAGGCCGCGCGGGCGATCGCGGAGTCCGTCCCCCGGGGCACGTACCGCACCCTGGAGGGCCAGACCCATATGGTCGAACCGGACGTCCTGGCCCCGGTCCTGGCGGAGTTCTTCACGCGGTGAGCCCCCGCCGGACCCTCAGGAGCGCCTTCAGGCCACGCCGGCCGTCGCCCGCACGGTCGAGGCGATCGTCGCCGAGCCGACCACGCGGGTGCCGTCGTACAGGACGACCGCCTGGCCGGGGGCCACGCCGCGGACGGGCTCGGTGAAGCGCACGCGCAGGTCGCCGTCGACGAGTTCCGCCGTCACCTCGGTCTCGCCGCCGTGGGCGCGCAGCTGGGCGGTGTAGGTGCCGGGACCGGTGGGGGCGGCGCCGCACCAGCGGGGCTTGACCGCGGTGAGGGCGGTGACGTCGAGGGCGGCCGCGGGACCGACGGTGACCGTGTTGGTCACCGGGGAGATGTCGAGGACGTAGCGGGGCTTGCCGTCGGGGGCGGGGGTGCCGATCCGCAGGCCCTTGCGCTGGCCGATGGTGAAGCCGTACGCGCCCTCGTGGCTGCCGACCTTGGTGCCGGACTCGTCGACGATGTCGCCCTCGGCCCTGCCGAGGCGGTTCGCGAGGAAGCCCTGGGTGTCGCCGTCGGCGATGAAGCAGATGTCGTGCGAGTCGGGCTTCTTGGCGACGGCCAGTCCCCTGCGCTCGGCCTCCGCGCGGATCTCCTCCTTGGTGGTGACCGTGTCGCCGAGGGGGAACATCGCGTGGGCGAGCTGACGGTCGTCGAGCACGCCGAGGACGTAGCTCTGGTCCTTGGCCATGTCGGAGGCGCGGTGCAGTTCGCGGGTACCGTCCTCGCGCAGGATCACCTGGGCGTAGTGGCCGGTGCAGACCGCGTCGAAGCCGAGGGCGAGCGCCTTGTCCAGCAGGGCGGCGAACTTGATCTTCTCGTTGCAGCGCAGGCAGGGGTTGGGGGTGCGGCCGGCCTCGTACTCGGCGACGAAGTCCTCGACGACGTCCTCGCGGAAGCGGTCGGCGAGGTCCCACACGTAGAACGGGATGCCGATGACGTCGGCGGCGCGGCGGGCGTCGCGCGAGTCCTCGATGGTGCAGCAGCCCCGCGCGCCGGTACGGAACGACTGCGGGTTCGCGGAGAGCGCGAGGTGGACGCCGGTCACGTCGTGGCCCGCTTCGACCGCGCGGGCGGCGGCGACGGCGGAGTCGACTCCGCCGGACATGGCGGCCAGGACGCGGAGGGGGCGGGAGCGCTGCGAGGTGTCAGTCATAACCCCTCCAGGGTACGGGGCTCGGGAACCAGGGCCGCCGAATATGCGTTCTCGATCACATGGCGGCAAGAAGAGCATCCGAGGACGGGGACCGGCGCATCGGGCGGCGGGCCCTGATCGTGGGCGGGGTGGCGGCCGCGGCGGGTACGGCGGTGCTGGCACGCGACGAGCTGGCGCGGCTGTGGTGGCGCATACCCGGGGTCGAGAAGCCGCGCGAGCAGGGCGTGGTCGACTACGCGGGCGCCCGCTGGGTGGCGGCCTCGGACGCCAACTGGCGCCGCGCGGACCGGCCGGACGACTTCGGCGTCGACATGGTCATCGTCCACGTCACCCAGGGCAGCTTCGACAGCGCGGTGCAGGCGTTCAAGAACCCGGAGCACAAGGCCGCCTCGCACTACATCGTGGGCCAGGACGGCCGTGTCACCCAGATGATCCGCGAGCTGGACGTGGCGTACCACGCGGGCAACCGCGACTACAACGAGCGCAGTGTCGGCATCGAGCACGCGGGCTTCGTGGACCGCCCCGAGGACTTCACGGACGAGATGTACGAGGCGTCGGCCCGCCTGACGGCACGGATATGCGCCCGCTACGACATACCGGTCGACCGGGAGCACATCATCGGCCACGTCGAGGTGCCGGGCACGGACCACACGGACCCGGGCCCGCACTGGGACTGGGACCGCTACATGAAGCTGGTCCGCCGGGCCCGTACGACGCAGGCGGACACCGGCCCCTCCGGCTCCCCGTCGGCCACGGCGGGCCGGACGAGTGATTCCTGACGGTGTCGGTGGTCGTATGCGATCAGGGATCGCATGACCGGCCGTCCGGCTCTTGTGGTCGTGCCGGATCCCGTCGTCGCTCTGCACGCAAAGCGCGGTGAGCAGGGCGTCCAGGTCATTCGTCACAGATCCCTCCGGGACGCCCTGTCCGGGTTCCCGGACGCACCGTCGGCGTCCAGGACGACTCGTCTAGAACTTCGGCTGCCAGGGGACGACCGTGTAGTCGCCCGTACCCTGCTCGACCTTCTCGAAGGGTGCCGAGCTCACGCACTTGGGCATGTCGCCGGTCTCCACGGGGGTGCCGGTCGCGGCCCAGCTGTAGCCGAGCCGGTCGTGGCGGCCGAGGTCATGGACGGTGATGCCGACCTGCTTCCCCTTGGCGCCGGGCAGGTCCGAGTCGGTGATGACGCCGGAGACGACGGCCACCTTGCCACCGGTGACAAGGCAGTTGACCTTCGCCTTCACCCAGGCGCCGTGGCCATCGGTGTAGTGGCTCCACTCGAAGGTCCCCGTCGCCTCGAGCGGATTGTCGGTGTCCTTCGCCGCCAGATGCGCGTCGAAGGAGAACGTGATCTCGCCCCCGGCCAACCGGTCCAGCTTCGCGGTACCGGTGAGGGCGGCGGCTTCCCGTCGGTCGTCACCGGACGCGACGGCGGATCCCGCCGCCGCGGCGGTGAGCAGGAGCGTGGCACCAAGCACGGCAGTCTTCGTACGGCGGTTCATGCCGGTCCTTTCGGTGGGATGATCGGACGGCTCCCACTCTCCCGGCTCCGCGCTCCTGCCACGTCACGCCCGAGGCGGCATCGGGCGTCCGTCTCAGGGTGGGAGGATGTCCGCGGCCTGCGCCTCCAGAGGTACCCGCGCGTACGACCGAGGTCGCGCACCGGATCGCAACGGCTGCCGTTGTCCGGCTGAGCCGGCCGGACCGTAGCATCTGAAGCGGGCCCTCGCCCCGGCCCCGGCGATCAGGCACGGCCACACGACCGGACGGCCGGTCATGCGATCCCTGATCGCATACGACCACTGACACCGTCAGGAATCACTGGTCTAGGTCAGTCCCGCCGCGCGGGCCCGTTCCACCGCCGGGCCGATGGCCTTGGCCACGGCCTCCACGTCGGCCTCCGTGGAGGTGTGCCCCAGGGAGAAGCGGAGGGTGCCGCGGGCCAGGTCGGGATCGGTGCCGGTGGCCAGGAGGACGTGGCTGGGCTGGGCGACGCCGGCGGTGCAGGCGGAACCGGTGGAGCACTCGATGCCCTGGGCGTCCAGGAGGAGCAGCAGGGAGTCGCCCTCGCAGCCGGGGAAGGTGAAGTGCGCGTTGGCCGGAAGGCGCCCCCCGAGGGCGGGGTCGCCGCCCAGGATCGCGTCCGGCACGGCCTCGCGGACCGCGGCGACCAGGTCGTCGCGCAGCCTCCCGATCTCGCGGGCGAACCATTCCTGCTGCTCGGCGGCGAGCCGCCCGGCCGTCGCGAAGGAGGCGATGGCGGGGACGTCGAGGGTGCCGGAGCGGACATGGCGTTCCTGGCCGCCGCCGTGCAGGACGGGCACGGGCGTGTGCTCGCGGCCCAGGAGCAGCGCGCCGATGCCGTACGGACCGCCGATCTTGTGGCCGGACACGGTCATCGCGGCGAGCCCCGACGCGGCGAAGTCCACCGGGACCTGCCCGAAGGCCTGGACCGCGTCGGAGTGCAGCGGCACGCCGAACTCGGCGGCGGTCTCGGCGAGTTCGCGGACCGGCAGGATCGTCCCGATCTCGTTGTTGGCCCACATGACCGTGGCGAGGGCGACGTCGTCGGGATTGCGGGCGATGGCCTCGCGCAGGGTGTCCGGGTGGACCCGGCCGTGGGAGTCGACCGGCAGGTACTCGACGGTGGCGCCCTCGTGCTCGGCGAGCCAGTGGACGGCGTCGAGGACGGCGTGGTGCTCGACGGGGCTGGCGAGGACCCGGGTGCGGGCCGGGTCCGCGTCGCGGCGGGACCAGTAGAGCCCCTTCACGGCGAGGTTGTCGGCCTCGGTCCCGCCGGAGGTGAACACGATCTCGCTGGGCCGGGCACCGAGGGCCTCGGCGAGGGTCTCGCGGGCCTCCTCGACGGTGCGCCGGGCGCGGCGGCCGGCCGCGTGGAGGGAGGAGGCGTTGCCGGTGACGCCCAGGTGCGCGGCGAGTGCCTCGACTGCCTCGGGAAGCATCGGGGTGGTCGCGGCGTGGTCGAGGTAAGCCATGGTGGGGCCGATTCTACGGGGCCCCGTGCACCGGCCACGGATCACGGTCGGCCAGGATGCGGCACCCGCTCAGAAGCTCCACGAGATCGTGTTGTCCGCCTGCATGAACGCGACGAGGACGAGGAGGTCGGCGACGCCCAGTCCGAGCCCCAGGAAGGCGCGGCCACGTCGGGTCGTGCCCCGCCACAGCGCCACGGCCGCCAACACGACGGCAACCGGGCCGAGGAAGACGTTGAGGACGAGCAGGCCCAGCAGACCCAGGACGAAGGACGCGACGGCCATGCCGTCGGCGTCACGGAGACCGGTGCGTCCGGCGGCCGGTGCGGTCAGATGCATGATGATCGGCTCCCACGGTCGGAGGGACGGGGTTCGAACGGCCTCGTGCGGGTCAGTGCGCCGAACCGCCACGGCCCCGGCCGTGGCGCTCGCGCAGGGCGAAGGCGCCGAGCCATACGGCGATGACGACCCCCGCGGCGACGGAGAAGGAGAGCGGGGCGTGGGCGACGGTACCCAGGGCGACGCCCAGCAGCATCAGCGCGGCGACGAGGAACAACATGAGTGGATCCCCCAGGTCGGTGAACGGTTGTAGTTACAGTTGTTCACTGAGTTCCCAGCCTAGCGCGGGTCATGACTTCCCCATGCCGGAGAACAGTTGTTAACTGCATGGCATGAGTCACACCCTCGGCGTCCGGCAGGCCCAGAAACAGAAGACACGGCGGGCGCTGCTCGACGCGGCGCTGGCACTGCTCGAGGAGCAGAGCCTGAGCAGCCTGGGGCTGCGTGAGGTCACCCGTGCGGTGGGGGTGGCGCCGACCGCCTTCTACCGGCACTTCCGTTCCGTCGAGGATCTGGGGGTGGCGCTGGTCGAGGAGGCTTTGGGCAGTCTGCACCCGATGATCCGGACGATCGTGTCCACGACCGGTGACGGTGAGGAACGTATCGAGCGCGCCATCGAGTTGATCGCCGGTCATGTCGACGCGTATCCGGCGCATGTGCGGTTCATCGCCCGGGAGCGGCACGGTGGGGTGCGGTCGGTGCGGGAGGCGATACGGGATCAGCTGGCGCTGTTCGCCGTGGAGGTCGGGGAGGCGCTGGCGGAGGATCCGGTGTCCGCGGGGTGGGGCGAGGAAGACCTGATGATGCTGGCGCAGCTGTACGTGGACCAGATGCTCGTCACCGCTTCGCTGTTCCTGGAGGCGCCGGGGAGTGGGGCGGGGGCGCGGGAGCGGGCGTTCCGGATGGCGACGCGTCGGCTGCGGCTGATCGGTATCGGGCGTGCGCACTGGCTGGACGGCGGGGCGGGTGGGGAGGGGTGAGGGTTTTTTCGCCTCCGCCGCCCCCACCCGCCCCCTACCCGAGGGCGCTGCCCCCGGACTCCCGCTCCTCAAACGCCGGAGGGGCTGATTCTCGCCGGGCCGGCTCAGAGACGGGCTCGGGCCAGTTGGCGGGACTGGGCCACCAGGCGGTCGGTGCTGTCCCAGACCTCGGCGTCCTCCTCCAGGAAGCCGCCGGCGAGGTTGCGGGTGGTGATCGAGACCCGCAGGGGGCCCGGGGCGGGGCGGCAGCGGACGTGGACGGTCAGCTCCACCGTCGGGACCCAGCCGGTCAGGCCCAGCTCGAAGGCGGTCGGGGGCAGGGCGTCCACCGCGAGGAGCAGCGCGAACGGGTCGGGGTCCCGGCCATCGGCGAGACCGAACCAGGCCCGCATCTCCCCCTTGCCGGACGGCTGCCCGAGCGCCCACCCCAGGGTCGAGGGGTCGAGCTTGAGCATCAGGCGCTCGGTGATGGCGGAGCTGCCGTCGACCGGGGTGGGGCCGTCCTCCGGGCCGAAGCACTGCTCCATCGGCGGTATCGCGGGCGGCTCGGCCGTCGTACGGACGTCGTCGGGGAGGGAGTCCAGATCGCCGTAGGAGGCGAGGACGCGGATGCGCTCCACCTCGCGGCCCTGCTCGTCGAGCTGGAACAGGGAGGCCTGACCGGTCGACAGGGTCCGTCCGGTGCGCACGGTCTCGGTGCGGACGACCGCCGGTCCCGGCCGGGAGGCGGTCAGGTAGTGCGCGGAGATGGTGAACGGGTCGGAGTGCGGCAGGGCGTCCGCGAGCGCGCGGCCCAGGACGGCCAGCAGATAACCGCCGTTGACGGCGTTGATGATCGTCCAACCGGCGGAGAGGTCGATGTCGTAGACGCCGGGCGCGCGCGGGGTGACCGCGGTGTCGCGGTCGAACTCACTGGCGCCGATGGTGGCCCGGGTGGACTGGACGGAGGCTGCTTCTGGCATGGCTGAACAGTACAAGAAGACAATACTAAGCGGTAGCTTTGTCCGTGCGTCCCGGGGGACTACTCCTCCTGGACCGTCGAACGGCGGTGCCACGCGCGAGGAGCCCGCCAGTGGTAGCGCATCGCGAGCAGCCGCAGCACGAAGGCCGTGACCACGGCGAGGCTGCTGGTACCCGCGTTCAGCACGTCGTAGCGGATGCACAACGCGGTCAGGGCGGCGCCGACGACGGCGGGGACGGCGTACAGGTCGCGGTCCCAGCGCAGCAGCGACGGCACCTCGTTGGCGAGCACGTCCCGCAGCACACCGCCGCCGACCGCGGTGGCCAGGCCCAGGCAGGCGGAGGCGGTCAGGCCGAGGCCGTAGTCGTACGCCTTGGTCGTGCCGACGACGCAGAACAGGCCGAGGCCGGCCGCGTCGAAGACGTTGACGCCGGTCTGGATGCGCTCCACGTGCGGGTGGAGGAAGAACACCAGGGCCGTGGCGAGCAGCGGGGTGACGAAGTACCCCAGGTCCGTGAAGGCGGCGGGCGGCACGGCGCCGATGACCAGGTCGCGGAAGAGTCCGCCGCCGAGCGCGGTGACCTCGGCGAGTACGGCGATGCCGAAGACGTCGAAGTTCTTGCGGACGGCCAGCAGGGCGCCGGAGATCGCGAAGACGAAGATGCCGATCAGGTCGAGCGTATGCAGGACGGACGGACTGAACAGTTGCTGGAGCACCCTTACATTCTTACCCAATGACAACCCCCCGCCTTGCAAACCAAGGCGGGGGGTTGTGTGTACTTGCTGTCCATGACTCCGTCGGGCGATGTCCCGGAAGCGGGCGAAGGCCCGGCAGTGGACCGCGGCCGTCGTCTATACGGCCTTGTCGGCGGCCTCGGCTTCGTCGGTGGCCTCGACCTTCTCAGCGCTTTCGGCCTTGTCGGCGGCCTCGGTCTTGTCGGCCTTCTCCGCGCTCTTGACCTTCTCCGCCTTCTCGGCGCTCTCGGCCTTGTCGGCGGTCGCGACCTCCTCGGCGCTTTCGGCCTTGTCGGCGGCCTCGGCCTCGTCGGCCTTCTCCGCGCTCTCGGCCTTGTCGGCGGTCGCGACCTCCTCGGCGCTTTCGGCCTTCTCGGCGCTCTCGGCCTCCTCCGCCTCCTCCGCCTTCTCCGTCGGCTCAGGCGTGTTCTCCTGCTCCGGGACGGTCTCCAGCTTCGGCGGTCCGGGCTGCTCCGGTACCGCCGGGGTGCCGGGCTCCTCGGACGCGGGGTTGTCGTCCACGCCCTCGCGGGTCGCCGACACGATCTCGCCCGTGGTCCGCTTCAGCGTCCCGGCCGCGATCTCGTCGGCGAAGTGGCAGGCCACCCGGTGGCCGCCGCCGACGTCCCGCAGCTCCGGCCGCTCGGTCGCGCACCGCTCGGCCTGGGCCCAGGGGCAGCGCGTGTGGAAGCGGCAGCCGCTGGGCGGGTTGGCCGGGGAGGGCAGGTCGCCGGTGAGCAGGATGCGCTCGCGCTTGTCCTCCACCTCCGGGTCCGGCACCGGCACGGCCGACATCAGGGCCTTGGTGTACGGGTGCTTCGGCTCGGCGTACAGCGCGTCGCTCGGCGCCTCCTCGACCAGCGAGCCCAGGTACATCACGCCGATCGTGTCGGAGATGTGCCGGACCACGGCGAGGTCGTGGGCGATCACCACGTAGGTCAGGCCGAGTTCCTCCTGGAGCTCGTCCAGCAGGTTGATGACCTGGGCCTGGACCGACACGTCGAGCGCGGAGACCGGCTCGTCGCAGATGATCACGTCGGGTTCGAGGACGAGGGCGCGGGCGATGCCGATGCGCTGGCGCTGACCGCCGGAGAACTCGTGCGGGTAGCGGGAGAGCGCGTTGGAGGGCAGGCCGACCTTGTCCAGGATCGACTTGATCTTCTCCCTGCGCTCCTCCTGGTCCTTGCCGATGCCGTGGGCGATCATGCCCTCGGACAGGATCGACTCGATGTTCTGCCGGGGGTTGAGCGAGCCCAGCGGGTCCTGGAAGACCATCTGGAGCCGGCGCCGGAAGCGGCGCATCTCCTCGCCGGGCAGCTTCGCCAGGTCGGTGCCGTCGAGGACGACGGACCCCTCGGTGATGTCCACCAGCCGCAGCACCGACCGCCCGAGGGTGGTCTTGCCGCAGCCGGACTCGCCGACCAGGCCGTAGGTCTCGCCGGCCTCGACCTTCAGGGACACCCCGTCCACGGCGTAGACGTGGCCGACCGTGCGGTCGACGAAGACGCCCTTCTTGATGGGGAAATGGACCTTGACGCCGTCCAGTTCGAGCAGGCTCATGCGGTGACCTCCTCGGCCTTCGCGTCGTCGAGTACGGGGTTGACGCACCGCACCTGGTGGCCGGCCGCGCGCGGCTCGGTGAGCTGCGGGGTGCCGGTCAGGCAGCCCATCTCGTACCGGTCGCAGCGGGGCGCGAAGGCGCAGCCGTCGGCCCAGGCGATGCGGTCGTTGATGGAGCCACGGATGGGCTTGAGGGGTTCGCCCCGGGGGGCGTCCAGACGCGGGATGGAGCCCAGCAGTCCGTGCGCGTAGGGGTGGGTCGGGTGGCCGAACAGCTCGCGGCGCCCGGCGGACTCCACGGTCTTGCCCGCGTAGAGCACGTTGACCTGGTCGCAGAGGCCGGCGACCACGCCGAGGTCGTGGGTGATCATCAGCAGGGCGGTGCCCTCCTGGTCCACCAGTTCCTTGAGCAGTTCCAGGATCTGCGCCTGGATCGTCACGTCGAGGGCCGTGGTGGGCTCGTCGGCGATGAGCATGCGCGGGGCGCAGGCCACCGCCATGGCGATCAGCGCGCGCTGGCGCATACCGCCGGAGAGCTGGTGCGGGTACTCCTTGAGGCGCCGGGTCGGGTCGGGGATGCCGACCCGGTCCAGCAGGTGGGCGGCCTCCTTGCGGGCGGCCTCGCCCTTCAGTCCGCGGTGGCGCTCCAGGATCTCGGTGACCTGCACGCCGACCGGCACGACCGGGTTGAGCGAGGACAGCGGGTCCTGGAAGATCATCGCCATTTCGCTGCCGCGCAGGTCGCGGCGGGCGGACGGGCTCATCGTGAACAGGTCCGTGCCGTCGAACTCGGCACGGCCGCCGATGGTGACGCCCTTGCTCGGGAGCAGGCCCATCAGGGCCAGGGAGGTGACGGACTTTCCGCAGCCGGACTCGCCGACCAGGCCCACGACCTGGCCCTGGTCGACCTCGAAGGAGACGCCGTCGACCGCCCGGGACTCCTTGCGGCCGCGACCGCCGAAGGTGATGGTCAGTTCGTCGACATTGAGCAGAGACATGGTGGTTCAGCCCCTCAGCTTCGGGTCGAGGGCTTCCCGCATGGCCTCGCCGAGGAGGGTGAAGCCGAGGGCGGTGATGATGATGCCGACGGCGGGGTAGACCGCCATCATCGGCGCGTTGTCGAAGAACCGCTGCGCCTGGGTGAGCATGACGCCCCACTCGGGGATGGCCGGGTCGGGGTTGCCGAGGCCCAGGTAGGACAGGGCGGCGGCCTCGATGATCGCGGTGGCCAGGGAGAGCGTGGCCTGCACGATCACCGGGCTGAGCGAGTTGGGGATGATCTGCGAGAGGACGATGCGCCGCTTGCGCACACCGAGGGACTTGGCGGCGAGCACGTAGTCCGCACTGCCCTGGGCCAGCATGGAACCGCGCAGCAACCGGGCGAACACCGGGATCTGGACGACACCCACGGCGATCATCACGGTGGTCAGTGACTGACCCATGACCGCGGCGATGGACACGGCCAGCAGCAGCGAGGGCATCGCCAGCATGATGTCGATGAAGCGCATGACGACGGAGTCGATGCGCCTGCCGGTGTCGCCGCCGAGGGTGGCGAAGGCGCCGGCGAGGCCGCCGATCAGGAAGCCGATGATCAGGCCGATCAGCGTGGCGACGACGCCGACGAGCAGCGTCTGGCGGGCGCCGACCAGCATGCGGGAGAACATGTCCCGGCCGAGGTGGTCGAGCCCGAACCAGTTCTCGCCGCGCATGCCGACGAACTCGCCGCGGTTGGGGAAGACCTCGTTCCGCCAGGTCTGGGCGGTCGGGGAGAACGGGGCGATGTAGGGCCCGACGATCGCGAGGACGATGAAGAGGGCGATGACGACCGCGCCGATGATCGCCATCTTGCTGCGCTTGAGGCGTCGGAACGCCTCCCGCCACAGGCTGGCGCCGGTGCTGGTCTCCTTGGTCGCGGCCAGTTCCGCGAGGCGCTGGATCTTGTCGGTCTTGGTGGCGACACTCATGTCAGTGCACCCGCACTCTCGGGTCGATGAGGCTGTACGCCAGGTCCACCAGCAAGTTGATCAGGACGTATATCAGCGCGATGAACATGATGAAACCGACGAGCACGGGGTAGTCGCGGCCGTCGATCGCGGTCCGGATGAAGGAGCCGATGCCTCCGAAGGAGAAGACGGACTCGGTCAGGACCGCGCCGGACAGCAGGGAGCCCGTGAGCAGGCCGACCGCGGTCACCACGGGGAGCATCGCGTTGCGCAGCACGTGCCGGCTCCGGATGACGCTCCGCTTGAGGCCCTTGGCCTCGGCGGTGCGGACGTAGTCCTCGTCCTGCACTTCGAGAACGCTGGCGCGGGTCATGCGCACGATCACGGCGAGCGGGATGGAGGCCAGGGCGATGGAGGGCAGGATCAGGTGCATGATCGCGTCCCAGGAGGCGTCGAACTCCCCGGTGAGGATGCCGTCCAGGACGGCGAAACCGGTCACGTCCGTGGCGTTGATGCCGGTGTCCTGGCGTCCGTAGCTGGGGAAGACACCGAGTTCGACGGCGAAGATGCCCTTGAGGATCAGAGCCAGGAAGAAGACCGGGATACAGATGCCGACGAGCGATCCGGAGACCGCGCTGACGTCGAGCCAGCCGCCGCGGTTGCGGGCCGCGAAGTAGCCGAGCGGGACGCCGACGACCACGGCGATGAGGATCGCGAGGAGGGACAGCTCCACGGTCGCGGGGAAGCGCAGGACGAACTCGTCCCACACCGGCTGTCCGGTCTGGGTGGAGGTGCCCAGGTCGAGTTCGGCGATGCGCTTCAGGAAACGCCAGTACTGGACGTAGACGGGCTGATCCAGCCCGAGCGCGCGGTTGATGCGCGCCACTTCGGCCTCGGTGGCCTTCTCCCCCAGGATCGCTGAGGCGGGTCCACCGGGCAGACGGTCGAGCCACAGGAAGAGCAGAACCGACAGGCCGAGCAGCGTGGGTATGAGCTGGAGCAGTCTTCGTACGACGAGACGCAGCACCCCGCATGCCCCTTTCTTGCGTGATGTCTTACATGAATGGACCCGCCCGGCCGCCGAGTTGCGACGACCGGGCGGACCCCCCGTTTTGGTTTCCTACCGCTGCTCGCCTACTTGAAGGACGTCTCGGCGAAGACTTCCTGCGTCAGCGGGGAGACGTTCGGCGGGTTCACGTTCTTGGCGAAGGCGATGGCCGGCGGGGAGGACGAGACCGGAACACCCGGGAGGTACTCCATGATGGCCTCGTTGGCCTTCTCGTACGCGGCGACGCGCTCCTCGGCCTTGCCCAGCTTCGAGCCGGCGTTCACGGCGTCGAAGACCTTCTTGTCCTTGAAGCCCCACTGCTTGTCGTACCCGGCGAACCAGGTGCCGATGAAGTTGAAGCCGTCGTTGAAGTCACCGGTCCAGCCGAGCATGTGCAGGTCGCAGGAGCCCGCCTCGGTGGCGTCGATGTAGTCCGGGGCCCACTTCATGGCCTTCGGCGTGACGGTGATGCCGGCCTTCTCCAGGTCGGCCTTCATCAGCTCGAACAGATCCTGCGGGGCAGGCATGTACGGGCGGGTGACCTCGGTCGGGTAGCAGAACTCGACCTTGAGCTTCTCCTCACCGGCCTTCTTGAGGAGCGACTTGGCCGCCGCGGTGTCGTACGGGTACTTCTTGACGTTCTTGGAGTAGCCCGCGATGGTGTCCGGCATGAACTGGTCGGCGACCTTGCCGCCCTCGGGCAGCTGGGTCTTGACCAGGTTCTCCTTGTCGATCGCCTGCGCGATCGCCTGGCGGACTTCCTTCTTCTTGAGGGCCTTGTTGGCCCCCTGGCTCATGCCCACGTAGAAGAGGTTGAAGACGCCACGGGTCGGGACGACGTAGCCCTCGTCCTCGAGGGTCTTGACGTCGGCCGGGGCGACGAGGTCGTAGCCGTCGATGTCACCGGCCTGGAGCGCCTGGCGGCGGCCCTCTTCGGTGTCGATGGTGCGGAAGACCAGGTTCTTGATCTTGGCCTTGTCGCCCCAGTAGTCGTCGAAGCGCTCAAGGGTGACTTCCTTGTTGCCCTTGTTCCACTTCGTGATCTTGTACGGGCCGGTACCGGCGACCGTGCCGGCCTCCTGGCTGTACTTGGGGTACGTGATGGCGTCGCCCTTGGCGGTCGCCTCCTCCTTCGCGTACTCCTTGAGGGCCTTCGGCGAGTGGATCGCCAGGGCCTGGAGGGAGAAGCCGCCGGGGAGGTTGGCGGAGGGCTTCTTGACCTCGATGACGGCGGTGTTCTCGTCCTTCGCGGTGCAGGACTTGTAGTTCGCCTCGGGCGTCTCCTTGTCCTCGTTCTTCGCGAAGCCGCCCATGATGGTCTGCCAGTAGTAGGAGACCGCGCTGGACTGGTAGGTGCCCGTCCAGTTGAACCAGTGGTCGTAGTTGGCGCAGACCGCCGCGGCGTTGAACGCCTCGCCGTCGTGGAACTTCACGCCCTTGCGGAGGTTGAAGGTCCAGACCGTGCCCTTGTCGTTGCTCGACCAGGTCTCGGCGAGGCCACCGACCAGCTTGGTGCCGCCGGACTCGTGCTCGAGCAGGGCCTCGAACGCCTGACGCGTCACACGGAAGGTTTCACCGTCGCTCGCGAGGGCAGGGTCCAGGGAACCCGGGTCACCTGCGCCGGCGAACACGAAGGTGTCCTTCTTGCCGCCGCCGCTTTCGTTGTCAGCGTCCCGTTCGCTGGAGCAGCCCGTGGCGATCAGACCGACCGCCACCGCGGCCGTGATCGCCCGAGCGGCTCGGGACTTGAATATGCGCATACTGGGGCCACTCCGGGTCCGCTATGTGGATGCATCTTGACCGGCCGAACACTACAGACGATCGAAGGGTGTCAGGAACAGTCCGGATAGCGGTGATACCTACCTGAGATCTGAACAGTTGACATAAGGGACGGTTCAGGCGTCCCCCCGTCAGGATTTAACCCGCCGGACACAGAAGTGCCTTTCCGGCGGTTGCCCAGGTGACGCCGGACGGCGTGAAGAACGGGTGAAACCGCAGGTGACAGGCGGTCAACAGGCTGTCGCTAAGCGCGCATGGCCGAAAATCTGGCGCGAAAGCAGCGGTACGCGACGGGCCGAGCGGACGTGCCGGTTCCGGCCCGCGTGCCTGTCCACTCCGTGGACGGTGACGCCCCGTCAGCACGTCGGCGTCCGGGCCGGTCAACCCTGGTGCGCGGGCCGGTCAGCCCCGGTGCGCGGGCGGGTAGCCGTAGGCCGTGGCGGGGGGCGCCACGGCGCCGTGGGCCTCGCGGTCGTAGAACGGGCGGGAGTTGGCGCGCAGCCACATCGCGACCGGGTCGTGCTCGTCGGACATCGCGACGGTCGACACGGGCAGCCCGTCCGGGACCGCGCCGAGGGACTGCCGCATCATCGCGCGTACGGCGTCCACGGCGGGCGGGGAGGCGTCGTACACGTCCAGGCCGATGGCGAGGTACGGGGCGCCCAGCGCGGGCTGCACCCAGGCGCGGCGCAGGGAGCGGACGGCCGGGGTGCGGTGGGCGTTCTGCGCGAGCAGGGCGTAGAACTGCGGGATCTCGATGGCCGGTTCGGACAGCCGCAGCGGTCCGGCGGGCTGGCGGTCCAGGCCGCCGGCGATCCGGCGCAGGTCCAGCCAGGGGATGCCGACGCCGCCGCCGGGGGCGTGCGGATTGAGCCAGAGCCCGTAGTGGTCGGGGTAGAGCGCGCGGGCCACCTCGAGGCCGTCGACCACCTCGTACGACCGGTTCCAGCCGCTGGCGGACAGCTCCTGGGCGGAGGTGACGCAGGGCGCGTAGCCGAGGCCGTCGACCTCCATGTTTCCGTACTGGGCGTCCGGGGATCCGGCCTGGCCGTGCCAGAGCAGCATCCAGACCTGGCCGGATGCGGGGGTCGCGAGAGCGCGCAGCAACGCCTCGTACGCGTCGTAACGCCCGGGCGTCACCTGGCGCAGCATGTGCTCGACCTGCCCGGCCGCCGCGGTGCCAGCGCTCACTTGTATCGCCCCTCCGTACAACCTCGCCAGCGGATGAACCTAGCTTAAGCCGACGCCGTGCGGCGGGCTGCTGCGCGGCGAGCGCGGAAGGGCCCGGGACCGCGGCACCGCGGGCGGGTCCGTCGTGGTCGTTCGCGCCCACGCGGCGGAGCCGCACAGCGACACGGCCCCGCGCCCCTGGGTGTCACTGCCGGCGTTCGTAGAAGGGGCGGACCTTGGTACGGAGCCAGTCACCGACCGGGTCCTGGGCGATGTCCAGGACGATGAGGTTGACCGGCCAGGGGGCGGGGGTCCGGCCGAGGGCCCGGCCCAGGGCGTTCAGGGGGAGGGTGCGGGCGTCGCCCTCCCACTGGGAGAGCTCCACGCCGATGAAGAGGACCGGGTCGGCCGTCTCGATCGCGGCGAGGCAGCGGCGGGCGGTGGTCACCACGCCGATAGAGTCGAACTCCGCCGAGGCGGCGGCGAGGAAGTCCAGCGGGTCGTCCTGCCAGTCGGGCTGGAACAGCCGGACCCGGCCGCCGGCGGCCGGGCCGTCCAGCAGGGTGCGTCCGGCCCGGCACAGTTCGGCGACGGCCGGCGGCGGCAGCGGGATGCCGACCACGCCTCCGGGGTTCACCGCGATCCCGGCCTGCGGCGGCAGGCCGCGGGCGAACTCCACGGCGGGCGCGACCGTGTACGACAGGTGGGGGCCGACGACCTGGCGGAACTGTTCCTCGGAGCTGAAGACGGGGACGTAGGCCTGACCGTCGATCTCCAGGGTGGGCAGGTCCAGCGGGCCGCTGTCCGGGCCGCCGCCGTTCGGCAGCGGGACCCAGACGAAGCTGCGGCCCAGCACCTCGACGATCCTGCCGCCCGCCGAGGGGACGCCCAGGGAGGCGGAGAGCACCTCCTCCAGCTCGTTGCCGGGCCATCCGCCGTGCGGGTGGGGGGGTGTCTGTGCCGGGAAGTCCGCCGGGAAGTCCATCTGCCTACCGCCTGAAGCCTGAAGCCACTGCTGTGGCTGGAAAGGCTATCCGGTCAGCCCGTGAAGCCGACCCGGTGCAGCGCGTCCGCCGCGTCCCGGTCGATCAGGACCGCCGAACCGCAGCCCGCCGGCAGTGCGCCCCGCTCCACCGCGCGCAGCAGCCGCTCGCTCGCCGCGCGGTGCCGCAGGAACGCGTAGCGCGAGACGCCGCGCCCGCGTTCGCGCTGGCCGGCCAGGGCCTGCTGCGGGGTGACGTCGAGCAGCAGCAGGTGCAGGCTCGCGCCCCGGCGGCGGGCCTCGCGGGCCAGCCAGCGGCGCACCCAGGCCTGCGTACCGCAGTCGTGCACGACGACCGGCCCTCCGGTCCGCAGCACGCGGCGCAGCCCGGCGTAGTGGGCGAGGCGGACCAGCGGGCGGTACACCGCGTACGGCAGCAGGCGCGGCATGCGGCGGTCCCAGCGGTCCCGGGTGTCCTGGGAGTCGACGCGGGTGCCGCGCACCGTGCGCCGCATCAGCGTGGACTTGCCGCTGCCGGGCATCCCGGTGACCACGACGAGGTCCCGGGGCCCGAAGAGCAGGGCGCGCGGGCTGCGGCCGGCCCGCGCGCGCAGATCGCGGACGACGGGCGCCGGCAGCGCGCCGCGGGCCCCCCGGGCCCGGGCGGCCGGCTGCTGGGGCAGCGTGACGCCCGTGGTGGTGGCGCACGCCGTGGTCCTGTTCACCGTGATCGTCCTCCCCTGGGGCCGGGTACGAGTACCGATCCCCGCCGAGTGTAAAGAGAAGGTAATGCCGGAGTCTGCCGTTTCCGTCCGTTTCTCGAAACAGGCGTGTCACAGCCCTCCGTGACGGTTCCCGCACACCCTGTGCACCCCCTGTGAAGGGTCCCCCTGCCGCGGCCCCACGATGCGTGCAATGATGTGCGCGCCAACTGCATACCGGCCGTTTGAATCCGCGCGGGAGAGTCCCCGGCACCGTTTGCCGCCGGGGCGCCGAAGGAGCAAGTCCCTCCCTTGAATCTCTCAGGCCCCGTTACCGCGCGGGCGAGGCACATCTGAAAAGCGGGCCGCCGAAGGGCATCCAGTAGTGCTCCGGCGGCTCCACCCAAGGTGCAAGCCAGGACGCCCCTGCGTGGGCGGTCATGGCGAACCTCTCAGGTTCCGATGACAGATGGGGAGGAAACGCCCTCGCCCGTCATGCCTTGGGAGACCGACCGATGAGCAGTACCGAACCCCGCCGGACCGCGCTCGATGCCCTGCATCGTTCGCTCGGCGCGACGATGACCGACTTCGCCGGCTGGGACATGCCCCTGCGCTACGGCTCCGAGCGCGACGAGCACAACGCCGTGCGCACGAGGGCCGGCCTGTTCGACCTCTCGCACATGGGCGAGATCACCGTCACCGGCCCGGGAGCCGCCGCGCTCCTCGACCACGCCCTGGTCGGCAACATCGGGGGCGTCAAGCCCGGCCGCGCCCGCTACACCATGATCTGCCGCGAGGACGGCGGCATCCTGGACGACCTGATCGTCTACCGGCTGGACGACACCGAGGCCGGCTCTTCTCACTACATGGTGGTCGCCAACGCCTCCAACGCGCAGACGGTGCTCGACGCGCTCGTCGAGCGCTCGGCCGGCTTCGACGCCGAGGTCCGCGACGACCGCGACGCGTACGCGCTGCTGGCCGTGCAGGGTCCCGAGTCCCCGGGGATCCTCGCGTCGCTCACCGACGCCGACCTGGACGGTCTGAAGTACTACGCCGGTCTGCCCGGCACGGTCGCCGGTGTGCCCGCGCTCATCGCCCGTACCGGCTACACCGGCGAGGACGGCTTCGAGCTGTTCGTGAAGCCCGAGCACGCGGTCGAGCTGTGGCAGGCGCTGACCAAGGCGGGCGAGGGTGCCGGCCTGGTCCCCTGCGGGCTGTCCTGCCGGGACACGCTCCGTCTGGAGGCCGGCATGCCGCTGTACGGGCACGAGCTGACCACCGGCCTCACGCCCTTCGACGCCGGTCTCGGCCGGGTGGTGAAGTTCGAGAAGGAGGGCGACTTCGTGGGCCGCGCCGCGCTGACCGAGGCCGCCGCCCGCGCCGAGCAGAACCCGCCGCGCGTCCTGGTCGGCCTGGTCGCCGAGGGCCGCCGGGTCCCGCGCGCCGGGTACGCGGTCGTGGCCGGCGGCGAGGTGATCGGCGAGGTCACCTCCGGCGCGCCCTCCCCCACGCTGGGCAAGCCGATCGCGATGGCGTACGTCGACGCGGCGTACGCGGCGCCCGGCACCGAGGGCGTCGGCGTGGACGTCCGCGGCAGCCACGAGCCGTACGAGGTCGTGGCGCTGCCGTTCTACAAGCGGCGGAAGTGACACCGTCACAGACGGCTTCCACGCGCACCGGTGAGCACGTCGTGCCTGCTCACCGGCGCGCCGTACGCAATCCCCTCAGTCATCCGCAGTCCCCCCGTACAGGAGAATCCAGGCCATGAGCAACCCCACGCAGCTGCGTTACAGCAAGGAGCACGAGTGGCTGTCGGCCGCCGAGGACGGCGTGTCGACGGTCGGCATCACGGAGCACGCGGCCAACGCGCTCGGCGACGTGGTCTTCGTCCAGCTCCCCGAGGTCGGTGACAGCGTGACCGCGGGCGAGACCTGCGGCGAGCTGGAGTCCACCAAGTCGGTCAGCGACCTGTACTCCCCGGTCAGCGGTGAGATCACCGAGGTGAACGAGGACGTCGTGAACGACCCCTCGCTGGTGAACTCCGCCCCCTTCGAGGGCGGCTGGCTGTTCAAGGTGCGGGTCACCGACGAGCCGGCCGACCTGCTCTCCGCCGCCGAGTACGACGCCGAAATCGCCGGCTGAGGAGTCCGTAGCCGCATGTCCGTTCTGAACACGCCCCTGCACGAGCTCGACCCCGCCGTGGCCGCCGCGGTCGACGCCGAGCTGCACCGCCAGCAGTCCACCCTCGAGATGATCGCCTCGGAGAACTTCGCCCCGGTCGCGGTCATGGAGGCCCAGGGCTCGGTCCTCACCAACAAGTACGCCGAGGGCTACCCCGGCCGCCGCTACTACGGCGGCTGCGAGCACGTCGACGTGATCGAGCAGATCGCCATCGACCGGGTCAAGGAGCTCTTCGGCGCCGAGCACGCCAACGTGCAGCCGCACTCGGGCGCGCAGGCCAACGCCGCCGCGATGTTCGCGCTGCTCAAGCCCGGCGACACGATCATGGGCCTGAACCTCGCGCACGGCGGGCACCTGACCCACGGCATGAAGATCAACTTCTCCGGCAAGCTCTACGACGTCGTCGCCTACCACGTCGGCGACGACGGCCAGGTCGACATGGCCGAGGTCGAGCGCCTCGCCAAGGAGAAGAAGCCGAAGCTGATCGTCGCCGGCTGGTCGGCGTACCCGCGTCAGCTGGACTTCGCCGCGTTCCGCCGGATCGCGGACGAGGTCGGCGCGTACCTCATGGTCGACATGGCGCACTTCGCCGGTCTGGTGGCCGCGGGCCTGCACCCGAACCCGGTGCCGCACGCCCACGTCGTGACGACGACCACGCACAAGACTCTCGGCGGCCCGCGCGGCGGTGTGATCCTCTCCACGGCCGAGCTGGCCAAGAAGATCAACTCCGCGGTCTTCCCGGGTCAGCAGGGCGGCCCGCTGGAGCATGTGATCGCCGCCAAGGCGGTCGCCTTCAAGGTGTGTGCCTCCGAGGACTTCAAGGAGCGCCAGTGCCGTACCCTGGAGGGCGCCCGCATCCTGGCCGAGCGCCTGGTCAAGGACGACGTCAGGGCCGTGGGCGTGGACGTGCTGTCCGGCGGCACGGACGTGCACCTGGTCCTGGTCGACCTGCGCGACTCCGAGCTGGACGGACAGCAGGCCGAGGACCGCCTCCACGAGGTCGGCATCACCGTCAACCGCAACGCGATCCCGAACGACCCGCGTCCGCCGATGGTCACCTCGGGTCTGCGCATCGGCACGCCCGCCCTGGCCACCCGCGGCTTCACCGCCGAGGACTTCGCCGAGGTCGCGGACGTGATCGCCGAGGCGCTGAAGCCGTCCTTCGACGTGGAGGCGCTCCGGGCCCGGGTGACGGCACTCGCCGCGAAGCACCCGCTGTACCCCGGTCTGAAGTAATTTCGTACGCTTTCATACATACGGACATCAGGGGCACCGCGCACACTGGGTCAGTGGGCGCGGTGCCCCGCACCATGCTCCGCACAAACGATCCTCCTCTTCCGATCCGCAGATTCCCCGAACCACCCTTCCCCGGTGGACAGCGTCGTCCGCCGAACCCTTAGGAGTCCTCCCGTGGCCATCTCGGTCTTCGATCTCTTCTCGATCGGCATCGGCCCGTCCAGCTCGCACACGGTCGGCCCGATGCGGGCGGCCCGGATGTTCGCCCGGCGGCTGCGCAACGAGGACCTGCTGGACTCCGTCGTCTCGGTGCGGGCCGAGCTGTACGGCTCCCTGGGCGCCACCGGCCACGGCCACGGCACGCCCAAGGCGGTACTGCTCGGCCTGGAGGGCGACTCGCCGCGCACGGTGGACGTGGAGTCGGCCGACGAGCGGGTGGAGAAGATCAAGGACGGCGGTCGGATCCGGCTGCTCGGCGAGCACGAGATCGCGTTCTCCTTCGACGACGACATGGTGCTGCACCGCCGCAAGGCGCTCCCGTACCACGCCAACGGCATGACCCTGTGGGCGTACGACGCCTCCGGCGCGGAGCTGCTGACCAAGACGTACTACTCGGTCGGCGGCGGCTTCGTCGTCGACGAGGAGGCGGTGGGCGCGGACCGCATCGTGCTGGACGACACGGTCCTGAAGTACCCCTTCCGCACGGGTGACGAGCTGCTGCGCCTGACGCGGGAGACCGGCCTGTCCATCTCCGCCCTGATGCTGGAGAACGAGCGCGCCTGGCGGAGCGAGGAGGAGATCCGCGCGGGCCTGCTGGAGATCTGGCGGGTGATGCGGGCGTGCGTCGACCGCGGCATGTCCCGCGAGGGCATCCTGCCGGGTGGTCTGAAGGTGCGCCGCCGGGCCGCGCACACCGCGCGCAAGCTCCGCTCCGAGGGCGACCCGCAGGCCCTGGCCATGGAGTGGATCACCCTCTACGCCATGGCCGTGAACGAGGAGAACGCGGCCGGCGGCCGGGTCGTCACGGCGCCGACGAACGGCGCGGCGGGGATCATCCCGGCCGTCCTGCACTACTACATGAACTTCGTGCCCGGCGCCGACGAGGAGGGCGTGGTCCGCTTCCTGCTCGCCGCCGGCGCGATCGGCATGCTCTTCAAGGAGAACGCCTCGATCTCCGGCGCCGAGGTCGGCTGCCAGGGCGAGGTCGGCTCCGCCTGCTCGATGGCGGCGGGCGCCCTCGCGGAGGTGCTGGGCGGCTCCCCTGAGCAGGTGGAGAACGCCGCCGAGATCGGCATGGAGCACAACCTCGGTCTGACCTGCGACCCCGTCGGCGGCCTGGTGCAGATCCCGTGCATCGAGCGCAACGGCATGGCCGCGGTGAAGGCGGTCACGGCGGCCCGGATGGCGATGCGCGGCGACGGCTCGCACAAGGTGTCCCTGGACAAGGTCATCAAGACGATGAAGGACACCGGCGCGGACATGTCGGTCAAGTACAAGGAGACGGCGCGGGGCGGGCTCGCGGTGAACATCATCGAGTGCTGAGGGGCCGGGCTCCGACCGGCACGTCCGCACGCGGTCGCCGGCGGGCGGGGGCTCCGCAGCTCCTCACCGCGCTCGTCCACGAGTCGCGGCAGATGCCGTGACGCCGCCTCGACGGCCCCCGGCGGGGTCGATGTCCTGGACGAAGCCGAGGTCGTCCCGCGGGACACGGACGTGGTCCGGGTCCGGGACGCGGACGCCCTCGGGCACCACGCGGGCCATCTCCGGTAAGTCAGCGCGGCGGCTTTGATCCACGCCGGATCACGGAGTTCCCCGAGCCCTGGGGGCCGTCACCCGGTGGTGTCAGGGGACCGGGTGCCGTCCGGTCGTGTTCCGTCCGCGATCGTCTCCGCGAGCTGGTCGGACTCCAGCACGCTGCCCACCGGGCTGGCCGGGTTGACGTAGAGCGCGTGGCCGGGGGGCAGGCGGTCCAGGAGGGCCGGGACGGTGACGCGTTCGAAGGCGAAGCCGCCGACGCTGTCGAGGTGGGGCGGGGCGGTGAAGACCGGGACCACGAGCCCGCCGTCCTCCACCGCGGCGGTCACCAGGGATCCGTCCGGCAGGGTCAGCACCGCCACCTCGGCGGTGGCCAGTGCGCGCAGGACGTCCTCGGCCGGTCCGTAACCGGTGACGGCGAGCTGGAGGGCTTTGTCGACGTCGTCGGTGGGCTCGGGCCAGCCGAGCGATTCCGGGGAGGGGCGGTACGCCTCGTTGTCCTCCCACTCCTCGATCTCGCCGGTCGCTCCCGTGCGCCAGCGGCCGACCACGACCCGGTCGGGCGGCACGCCCTCGCCGTCCCAGCCGGGGTCGATCATGCTGATCCAGTGGTCCGGCGCGAGCCGTGCGGCCTCGACGATGTCGTCGGGGGGCGTGGGCATCGCCGTCCCGCCGCGCTCGGTCGTCCCGTTCATCCCCACGCACTCTCCTCGACACCCATGACGGTCATTCGTCGCTCCACTCGTCCACCGGTCCGAGGATCTCCCGGAACCGGGCGGCGAGGCGCGCGACCGTCCGGGGGTCCGTCCCTTCCGCCGCCAGCAGCTCGGCGAGCCGGCGCACCGCGTCGCGGTACGCCTCCGCGGCGTACCGCCAGTCCGCGAGCACGGAGTCCGCGTCGCCCGGCAGGAGCAGCCCGAGGGCGGTGTCCCACGCCTGGACGGCGTTCGGGGCCGGGTTCGCGGTCTCGAAGGCCGTGAACGCCGAGCGCCAGATCCGGCGCGACACCGCGGCCGCGACGGCGTCGAGGGCGTCCGGCCACGGGCCGGGGCGGGCCAGCAGCAGCCGCACCTGGTCGAGCGGTGCCAGTCCGCTGCCCCGTACGCCTCCGCCGAGTTGCGCCTCGACGTCCATTCCGGGGGTGATCTCGATGCCCGCGTCCCTCAGTTCGGCCAGGGTGACGAGCTCGGCGCCGGTGAACCCCGGCGGGGTGCCGGGCAGGTCCTCCGCGCTCACCCGGCCGGCGATCCACTGGCGCCGGGCCTCCTCGGGCGGCGGCGCCTGGAGCGGGGTGTCGTCGCCGGCCGTGATGACGTCTGGGGTGGGGCCGGAGGGCTGGGCCGCGGGTTCGGGCGCGGGCTCGGGCTCGGGTTCGGGTGGACGGGTCTCCGACCAGTGGGCTCCCGTGTCGTCCTGGGGTGAGGTCAGCACGAGGAGGCTCTCGTTCACCGCCGGCCGCCGGTCGAGGAGCCGGAGGGGCCGCGTCGGCAGCCACACCGTCCGGGCGGCCCCCGTCCGGGCGGCGATCGCCTCGGCCAGGCCGGCGTCCCCCGTCCCCGCTCCGACGGGGACGACCGTGACGTCCCGGTCCAGCTGCGCCAGGACGGGGTCGTGGGAGAGCAGTTCGGCGATCTCCTCGTAGGGCACCGGGCGGGTGGTGCCGTCCGGCCAGGGCATGTCGACCTGTCCCGGGGTGGTGCCGCTCATGTCCAGTACGTATCCGCCGGGGTGGTCGCTCTTTCGGGCGCCCTTCCGGTACCAGGGCGCCAGGGCGCCGCGGCTGTTGCCCAGGCCGCCGTCGGGTGAGATCACGTAGCGGTCCGCCCACATGCGGCTCGGGGCGGGCCTCCCCGTCCAACTGCGGCCGGCCTTCGTCCCGTTCACGGAGGTGATGAGGGTGCGGTCGTCCAGCGCGCCGTTGCGTTCGAGGTCGTACGCGGCGAGCGCGACGGGGTCGTAGGCGTCGCGGCCGAGGGCCGCCGCCGTGGCCGCCGTCCGGAGGAGGTCCGTCCGCAGGGCCTCGTCCCGCGGGTCCGCGCCGGTGGGCAGGTGGAGTGCCTTCGTCGTCAGGGCGTCGGGGTCGGGATGGTTCTCCACGCTCTCCACGGCCTGGACCGTGGCCCACAGCGCGTTCTGCCGGTCGGTCGCGGTGACGTGCGCCGACGGGCGCAGTCCCAGCACCTGGCGGGTCCACCGGTCCGGATCGTGGCGGCCGATCAGTTCGCGGGCCCGGTCCACGGAGGGCAGGGGGACGAAGTCGGGCAGTGCGGACTCCGGGTCGGTGGACAGGCGCGCCGACGCGGCGTCGAGCATCGTCCGTACGGCGTCGGGGTCCGGCGGCACGGGCCGGGTGCCGGGGGCGGTCGTCAGGCCGTGGTGCGCGCGGGTGACCCGGTCGAGCAGGTCGAGCGTCAGTTCCCCGTACTCCCGCAGGTTCCCGTCCCCGCGGCGCATGACCTCCAGGGCGCCGATGCCGCGCAGCAGGTGACGGTATGTGCCGGCCGGGTCGTCCTTGTCCTTCTCCACGTCGACGCCGAACGTGGCCCGCAGGGCGCGGACCAG
This sequence comes from Streptomyces sp. AC558_RSS880, assembly GCF_019049255.1. Taxonomy (GTDB): domain Bacteria; phylum Actinomycetota; class Actinomycetes; order Streptomycetales; family Streptomycetaceae; genus Streptomyces. The sequence continues at coordinate 588,379 of NZ_JAGMUJ010000161.1, forward strand.
TCGCAGTGCCGTGTCCCGGGCCATGGCCGGGGTGAAGTCCGGGGAGGTCTCCAGACCGGCCTGCGCGGCCAGGGCGTCGAGTTCGTCCGGGGTCGGTTCGGGGCGCAGCCTCACCATGTCCACCGGGTCGTTCGCCGGGGTGGTGCCGATGCCGTGGTCGTACAGCTTTCCCTTCGCGTAACGGCTCAAGTGCTCCCTGTCCGGGGCGTAGACGTCGCGCCGTGTCGCGTTGGAGACGTCCTGGGCCGCCGACGAGACGGCGAGCGGGTCGGGGACGAACGGGCGGCTCCGCTTCAGGGCGGCGGCGGTGTGCCCCTCCGGTCCGCTCCCCCAGCAGGACAGGAACACGATGGGGGTGTCCTGGTCCAGCCGGCTCACGCTGGGGCGCCGCCGGAGGTAGCCGCCGGTTTCCGTGCCCCGGACCGGAACGTTGTTCTGGAACATGCGCTCGACCATGAGGGTCTGCCCCGGCAGGCCGTGGACCAGGAAGAAGTAGGGCTTGCGGCCCTTCCACGGCACCGGCCGGGGATTCCCGATCGGCTCACCGGTGACCGGGTCGTAGACGGACCACTCCGTCGACCGGACCAGATCCTGGAGCCACGGCTCGCGCCGGAGCAGGTCGGCGTCGTTGACCACCGCGCGGCCGACGGGCCGGCCCTCGTCGGTGAGGGTGACCGACTTGACGTCCGCGTCCCGGAGGGTCCTCCCGTCGATCGTGTGCAGGACGCCTTCCCCGGGTTCCGGCCGTCCCTCGTCCGGACCCAGGTCGTCGGGGTCGCTGGCGATCCACTCGCCCATCGGCTCACCCATCGACTCACCCGCCGACTCGCCCATCGACTCGTCGCCGAGGGACCGGTCGTCGGTCACCTCGACGCGGTGCCGGCCGGTGTCGGGGTGCGGCTTCAGGGCGGCCTCGCCGCTGTGCGACCACAGCGTCCTGCGGGTCCGGGCCGCGGCCCTGCGCGGCAGGTCCAGTCCCATGGAGCCGGCGTTCGGCGAGACGAGCACCACCTCGGCGGTGTCCTCACGGCCCGCCAGTTCCTCGTCCTGCGCCAGCAGTTCGGCGAACTCCTCCGGCGACAGCCGCCACCGCTTGCTGCCGTCCGGCAGGACCAGCCGGACCTTGGTGTGGTCGCCGTCCTTCGTCCCGATCACGTACGGGAGGGGAGCGCCGGGCCGGCGTGTCCACGGCGACGGCTGGGGCCTCCGGTCGTCGCCGTCCACCACGTCGTACGAGGAGACGTCCACGTCCCGGGCGGGCCGGCCCGTCCAGTTCCGGCCCAGCGGGGTGCCGTCGGGTGCGGTCAGGCGGGTGGCGTCGGACAGCAGGCCCTGCCGGCCGAGGTGGTACGCGGTCAGCGACACCGTGCTGGTCGCCCGGCCGGCGGCCATCGCCTCGGCCGTCAGCTCGTACAGCCGGCGTACGCGGTGCGACAGGTCGTCGACGTCGAAGCGCACCGGGGCGGGAGCGGAGTCCGTGGACTCGCCGTCCGCATCACTGTCCGAGTCGCTGTCCGAGTCGTCGTCCGAGTCGGGGTCGTCCCCGGGGTTGTCGTCGAGGTGCAGGAGGTTCCCGGCGAGCCGGTCCGGGCCGGTGAAGTAGTCCGGCCGGCCGAAGTCCTCCGGGCTCAGTTCCGCCAGCCGGTCGGCGGCCTCCGACAGGGGGGAACGGTCGACCGTGACGACCGCCTGTCGCCGTGCCGCCCGCCCGGTGGCGCCGTCGATCGGGCCGACGGCGCTGATGTCCCGGCCGCCGCTCTCCGTGATGACCGTGAAGTCCTCGGCCCGGACCGTGCCGCCGCGTACTTCCGCGACGTCGCGCACGGCCTGTTCGTTGAGCTCCAGCTGACGCCGGATCTCTTCGAGGAGGAGGTCGCGCACGGCGTCCGCCCGTTGCCGGCCGACCGTCCCGGCGTGCTCGACGGCGTCACCGGACAGCGCGAAGCGCGGGCCGTTGCTGTAACCGGTGACCGTGATCGTGGGGAGCCGGAGACCTGCCCTGAGGTCCCGCAGGCCGGACAGCACGATCTGCTCGGCCAGGTCGGCGAGTCGGCGGCGCTGGTCCGGATCGGTGATGTCCCGGTGGCGGTACTCGAAGGCGACCCGGGACCGGGAGGAGGGCGGCGCCGGGGCGGGCTCGGCGGGTCCGGCGTCGTCCGGCACCGCCATGCTCTCGGCCTCGTCGTCGTCGAGGTCGACATCGAGGTCGGGGTCGGGGTCGTTGTCGGGGTCGGTGCCCGACAGTGACACCGTGTCCGTCGGGGCCGGGGGGACGGTGGCGGCCGGCGGCGCGGCGGGGGCGGTGGGGTCCGCGGCGTCGGAGGGCCGCAGCCGGCCGGTGTGCGCGGCGTGCAGCAGGTGTGCCAGGGAGCCGGCGGTCAGCGACCGGTCCCAGCCCTGCCGGGTGGCGTACTGGCCGACGACGTGCCGGAGCCCGCCCCAGGTGAGCAGACCGGGGTCGGTGTTGCCGGCCGCCTGGAACCGCAGCCTCTCGAGGGCGCCGAAGCCCTCGATCAGCTCGTGGAACTCCGCCTCGCGGGCCGGGTCGGAGTCGATGTGCACGCCGTGGGTCTGCCGCAGGGCCCGTACCCAGTGCAGGGCGCGGTCGGTGCGCCCCGGCAGCCCGTCGGGCAGTCCGCCCAGGTCGGCGAGCGCGTCGAGGGCGTCGGCTCCGGGCTCGGGACGGAACTCCTCGATGTGGCCCACGGGGTTGTCGGGGTCGTCGTACACGACCAGGTGCGGCGGCAGGCCGCCCTCGGCCTCGCTCGGCGAGATCTGCCGGTCCACGGTGAAGACGGTGCGGCGGGTCTCGTTGGCGACGTACTGGGCGGAGGAGGGATGGGCGAGCAGGTCCTGGTCGGCGCGCGTCATGGACAGCTCGCAGATCAGCAGCCACACCGGTTTGTCGGGGGACAGCGCCTGCATGCTCTTGCGCCGCGCCAGCATCCGGCCCAGCTGCCGGGGGTGGACCGCCTGGTTGGCGCCGGTGCTGCGGCGGGGCACGGTGGTGCGTCCGCTGTCGCCGTGGCCGACGGCGACGTAGGAGTCGGCCAGGCCGCGCGGCAGGGGCAGGGCGCCGCTCTGCTTCCCGGCGTACACACCGGGCAGCCCTTCCATGACGTTGGTGTAGTGCTGGATGGCGGACACCACCCGCAGGGCCTCCTCCCGCATCGCCATGTCGTGCGCGTCGAGGAACGCCCGCCCGGTCAGTGTCTGCCCGTCGACCGTGACCAGCGGATACGAGTGGATGTCGGCGTCCGGGAAGACGGTGCCGTTCGCGGCCCTGACGGTGGCCGCCGGGTCGTCCGGGACCAGTCCCGGATCGGCGGGGATCCAGGCCCCCGCCGGATCGCTCCCGGAGGCGGGCACGGCCAGGACCGGCACCCGGCGGCCGGACGGAGCCGTTTCCAGCCGCAGGTCGCCGTAGGTGAACCAGGCACGGGTGCCGGTGCGGTCGGCGATCACCCGTGCGAGGGCCTCGTTGCGGCCGTCCTCGTCCGCGATCAGGACCACCACGGGCACGTCCGGCCGCCGCCCCGGGTCGTGCAGCACCAGTTCGGCGAACTCCTCGTCCGACACCGGTCTTCCGTCCGCCAGCAGCATTCCCCCGGCGTTCCGTTCGGCCAGCACCGCGTAGGCGGCGGGCCCCCAGGGGGAGGGGTGGACGCCCCGGGGATCGGCGACCACGTCCATGTGCAGGCGGATGCCGGGACGTCCGGCCCAGTTCCTGCCGTACGGCACGTTGTCGTCCCCGCTGAGCACGGACTGCTGCGGGTAGCCCTGCCGGGTCAGCCCGTAGGCGGCGATGGCGTCCAGGCTGCCGCCACGGCCCCGGCGGTGGGCGCTGCTCGCGAGGGTGAAAGCGTCGTAGTGCCGGGCCGCGTCCACCGGTTCGTCCGGTGCCAGGTGCAACAGCGTCCGGGTGATGCCGTCCAGGTCCAGGGCGGCGCCGAAGCGGGGGTGCCCGGCGCGCGCCGCTTCGATCACACGCAGGGAGTTGAACAGCCCGGTGCGCAGCTCCTGCGGGAGCGGCTGGGAGCCGAAGGTGGCGTCGACGAGCGCCCACAGTTCCTGGAGCCGCTGCTGGACCGCGCCGTCGGTGGGCGGCGGTGCGGCGGCGGACCCCACCGCCGGCACCGGGGTGGGGTGCGGCGGCGGCAACGGCGCGGGCGTGTGCGGCTGCGGCGTGTGTGCGCCGGTGGTGCCGTCCCACAGGGCGCGGACGGCCACGTAGGAGTCGCCGCCGTCACCCGGGGCGCCCTCGGCGACGTCCCACAGCGCACGGGCGCGGGCCAGCGCCTCGTTCTCGATGTCGGTGGCCTCGACGGGGTTGACGTCCGCGGGACGCGACCCGCGGGGGCGGGCCGGTTCGACGCTGCGCGGGTGGCGGGGCTCCGGCCGGGGGCCCTCGCCGTACAAGCGGCGCAGCAGGGGGTACAGGGCGGGCTGGCGGGTGCGCACCCACTCCGGTCCCGCGTTGTTGCGGGGCAGCCCGGTGTAGGGGTCGTCGCCGCCGTTGGCCATGAGGTAGACGTTGGTGAGCTGGGCGAAGAACTCGAGCTCGTTGCGGCTGCTGTAGTTGGGGGCGCTGCGGCGGCCGTCGGCGTCGTGGCTGTAAAGGGGGCCGTCGGGCCAGTTGCCCGCCTCGCCGGCCCGGGTGGTGGTGCGGAAGGTGTTGGTGATGCGCTGCCGGTCGATGGGGTTCAGACCGTGCAGGTGGATGGTGTGGGCGAATTCGTGCAGGGTGGTCGAGTAGCCGTCGGGATAGGCGGACTTGCCGGTGCCGACGGTGGTGCGTTCGCCGAGCAGGTTCTCCTCGGTGACGGCCGCGGTGCGTGTGCCGACGCCGCGGACGTCGTCCCAGGGGCGGCCGTCGCCGGTGACGGCGCCCCGCAGGAAGCGGAAGGCGTCCAGGGAGGTCAGGGCCTCGCCCCTGGGCATCACCACGACCCGTGAGCCGCCCTTGAGCAACCGGGCCGCGACGTCGGGGTCCCGCAGCATCCGGGCGATCTGGGCACGGGCCCGGTCACCGGCGGAGACGGGCTGCTCGACCCCGTCGGGCACCTGCGTCATGAGGCGCGCCGCGACCGAGGCGAACTCGGCCGGATCGAGTCCGGCGCGCAGGGCGTCCACCAGCGCGGGATCGGCGGCGAGCCGCTCGCGGTCCGCGGGCGGCAGCGCCGCCAGCGCCGCGTCACGGTCGGCGGCGGACAGGCCGGGCAGCCGTGCGGCGAGCGCCCGGACCGGGTCCGCGGTCACCTCCGGGCGGATCCGCAGCCCGTCGGCGAGCGCGGTCAGCTCGGCGCGCAGCGCGGGCAGGTCGGCGTCGGTGACGCCGAGGGCGCTCCAGGTCTCCTCGTGGCGGGCGAGGGCGTCGGGGTCCCGGGCGGCGGAGTCGAGCAGTTCGCTGAGCCGTACGGCGAGGGAGGGGGCGGCGCCGGCGGGCCGCGTGGAACGGTAGGCGTCCTCGCGCGCGAGGGCCGGCGTGACCGTACGGGGGCCGTCGGCGGGGGTGCGGTGCAGCGCCCACAGCAGGTCGAGGAGGTCGCGTCCGCGCAGCTCCGGGTCGGTCCCGGTGGCCAGGGCGAGGGCGGCGTCGGCCAGGGAGTCCGCGGGCGTGGGCACGGTGAAACCGTCGGCCGTGACCGTGCCGGAGGCCGGCCGGTCCACCGCCGTGACCGTGATGTCGACGCCGTTCACCGACAGGTCGAGCACCCGGCCGCCGCCCGTGCCGGACCGGACCCGCACCGACGCCCCGGGCAGCTCCCGCTCCAGCGCCGCGCGTGTCCCGGCGACGGCGGGCAGGGCGGCCGCGGGCAGCTGGAACTCCACGGTGCCCAGGGGCCGGGGCCCGCCGAACTGCACCCGGCCGCGGGCGGCTCCGGACAGCACCACCGGGTGGCCGAGGCCGTGCAGCACGGCACCGACCCGGCGGGCGACGTCCAGCTTGCCGGTGTCGTCACCGGACGGCGTGGCCGGCGTGGCCGAGGGGGCCGGAGCACCGCGGTCGGCCGCGGTGGCGGTGGGCGCCGACGGCGGAGGCGGGGGCGCGGGCGCCGGTGGAGGCGGAGGCGGGGGGACGGTCGCGGCGGTCTTCACCTGGTCGGTCCGGACCACGACGCCCAGCCGGGCGCTGAACAGGGCCGCCACGTTGGTCAGCCAGTCGGCGGCCTCCGCCGCGTCCAGACCCGGGCGGACCGTCTCGCTCATGTAGCGGCCCGACTTGTCGTTCACCACCCAGGAACGCAGCTCCGCGCTCCAGCGGAACTCGCCGGACACCCGGCTGCGCCCCGGCAGCGTCCGGCCGGCGTTCTCCTCGCCGGCGGCGACGTGACCGGCGGCGATGCCGGTGTGGCCCAGCCCGTCCAGCGCCTTGCGCAGTGAATCCGCCGTCAGGTCGGGGTCCTTCTCCCGCATTCCCGCCAGCAGCGCGTCGAACTGCTCCGGCGTGATGATCCCGCTCAGGTCCTCCGTGCCCAGGATCACCCGCCCGTCATCGGTGACCGTGTACAGCCATACGGTGTCGCGGTTGCCGGTGATCAGCAGGTCCGGGTCGACCTCGTCCAACGGCACCCACAGGGGGTTGAGCCGTACGTCGCCGTCCTGGTCGCGTTCCTCGTCCTTGACGCGCTTCGGGAGGACCGAGTCGCCGAACCGGTCGCGGGCCGCGGCGTCGCTGCCGTCGTAGTGGTTGACGCCGTTGTAGTAGACCTCCGTCTGCCGCGTGGCGTTGTCGGGCCCGGCGCCGCTGACCCGCCGGGGACCCGACGGGAGCGACTGCACCACGTCGACCCTCAGGTCGAACGCGTGCGCGAGAAGGGGCAGGAAGATCTCTCCCTCGGGTGTCCCCCAGCGGTGTTCCCAGTTGACGACGGCGTCCATGAGCCTGAGCAGTTCCGTGTCGTCCAGCGGCGCGGTGCTCTGCGTGTAGGCGGTACCGAGCAGGCGGGCCAGTGCGCGGTCGTCGAGGTCGTCGGGCGCCGGCAGCAGGCCGTGCCGCTCGAGGTGCTCGAACATCTGGCGCGGGCTCAGGTCCTCGGCCTCCGCCTCCAGTACGGCCCTGGCGCTCTCCGGGGAGATCTCCGGGTCGGCGGGGCGCGACGCCATGCGGGCATCGACGTACCGGGTCAGCAGGTCGGCGGGGTCGAGGGCCTCGGGTACGGGGACGTGCCGGACGCCGTGGTGGGCGAGGAGGGCCAGCATCCCGGCCCGGTTCATTCCCCGGACGCGTGTCGCGAACTCGTCGGCGACCGTCTGCCGGAACTGGCCGACGATCTGCGGGTGCAGCCGCCCCCCGCTGCGGCCCACGTAGTCCTCCACGTGGGACCGCATGGCGCGGAGCGCGGTCCGGGAAGGGCCGGCCCCGGTGCCGGACCCGGCCTGCCGGCGCAGTTCGCCGCGTACCGCGTCGGGGTTCCCCAGCCAGTCGTACGCGGCGCGGTCGGTGGCGGCGAGGCCGCCCAGACGGCTGCGGATGTGCACGGGGTCGCCGGCCATGAAGGAGTACAGGAGGCACTCGCCCGTGCCGGGCACCGGCACCCGGCGGCCCCTCGCCCGGCCGCTGTCGCTCTCCGGCTCGGATCCCTTCTTCTCGCCCCCCTGGGGCGGAACGTTCGGCAGCTGGGACTCAGGCTGCCCGGTCTTCGCCTTCGGCGCCGGGAGTTGCGTGCCCTTCGGCTGCGGTTGCGCGCCCTTCGACGACTGCGACTCCGCGCCCTTCGGCTGGGGCTCCGTGCCCTTCGGCGCCGGGAGTTGCGTGCCCTTCGGCTGCGACTCCGCGCCCTTCGGCAGCGGCTCCGTCCCCTTCGGCGCCGGGAGTTGCGTGCCCATCGGCAGGGTCGGGGCGGTCGGCAGGGCCAGTTGGTAGTGGCGGTCGTCGAGGCTCAGGACCACGTGTGCGCCGGAGTGGGCGGAGGTGCCGACGAGTGCCTGGAGGTTGCCGGCGCCCGCCGGGTCCTCGGGGGTGAAGTCCTGGAAGGCGCCGTCGCTCCCGACCACCGTGACGCGCACGCCGAAGGTCCGTGCGGCGAGCAGGGGGAGCAGGTCGGACGCGGCGTGGTTCCAGCCGGCCTCGGACGGGGCGTCGCCCCGGCGGAGGAGCTGGGTGATCGCCAGTTCGGCCCGTACCTCGGGCGTCAGGTCGACGGAGTGCGGCATCAGACCGCCGAGGCCGTCGAACTCCCGGCGTGCGGGGGTGTCCGTTCCGAGGTCCAGGCCCGCCGCGGCGATCTCCTCCGCGCTGAAGGCGTCGGTGTGGTCGGGGGCGACGGCGGCCAGCAGGTCCTCGTCGGCGTGGTCGGTGAGCCAGGAGGCCATCCTCCTGCGCAGGTCGGACATCGCCCGTGGATCGGCGGGGTCGATGCCCTGCGCGGCCAGCAGTCCCGGGGCGGCGCGTTCGAGGCCGAGGGCGAGCGCGCGGAAGAAGGCGTCACCGTCCCTCGGCACGTCCTGGAGCGTGTACGTCTCGTTCGTGGGTGACGTGAGGACGGTGTCCGGTGCCGTACCGGTCCTGGTGTAGCGGGGCGGGGCCGGGGGCTTGGCCACGGGTTCCCTGGGCGGAGCCTGATAGGTCACCGCGGGCGGCTCGGCGAGACCGTCCAGCTCCTCCCGGCCCTCCGCGGTGGCCGCGAGCCGGTGCCAGCGGGTGAGCTGGTCCGCCCCGGCCCGTACCCGGTGGTATTCCGCCGCGGCCTTCTCCGCCGTGTCCCTGAGTGCGTCCAGCTCGGCGCGCCGGGTGTCGAAGGCGTCGCGTGCCGTGTCCCGGCGGGCGGTGGCCTCGTCGAGGGCCCGGCCGGGAGCTCGCGCGGACAGCAGGGCCGCGTCGAGCCGCCCGTCGGCCAACGCCTTCTCGGTGCGCGCGGTCTCCAGCCGCAGATCGGCCGCCTTCCGCAGTTTCCCGGCGGCCTCTTCCGCGTCGGCCAGGCGGGCCAGAGCGGCGTCCTGTTCGTCCCGCAGGAGCTCCGCCCAGCCGTCGTGCTCGGGTGCGGCGCCGTACTCGTCGTCGGCGAAGGCGTCGACCTCGGCCCGCGCGGCGGCCACGTTCGCGTCCGCGATGCCGTGGTCCCGGCGGGCGTCGGCCTCGGCCTGGGCCAGGGCCCTGTCCGCGTCCTCGACGCCCGTCCGGGCGAGGTCGACCGGGCGTGCCGCCGCGCGGGCGACCCCGGCGGCCTCGTCGAGGGAGGCCTGCGCGGCGTCGAGGTCCGCGCGCAGCCCGCCGGAGGCCCGCCGCTTCTTCCAGTAGGCCTTGTCCGCGTCGACCCACGCCTTGCTCGCGCTCTCGACCGCGTCCCACGCCTTCGCGACGCGCTCGGGGAAGTTCGCGTCGGTGATGATCCGCAGCTCGCGGGCGACGTCCTCCCGGATCCAGGTGACGACGTACGCCTCGGACTCCATCGCCTGTGGACCCGACCGGGCCTTGGCGAAGGTCCCGCCCCGGATCCGGTTCGCGAGCCTGGAGTCCACGATGCTGCGGTGCACGTCGCCGACGCCGATCCAGGTGGCCGGGACGGCGAACAGGAAGGACCGGCCCGTCTTGGGCTTGAGGTTGCGGGAGGTCAGGTGGTCGTCCCCGACCGGCATGACGTCACCGTCGAGGTCGTTGGGGCCGGGGCCGAAGGCGCCGATCTGGTTGAGGCCCGCGTTGTTGGGCGAGTCGTACAGGAAGGCGCCGCCGAAGCTCGAGGACTGGCTGTGCTCGACGGACGACGACGTGCCGGCGTTGTCCCCGTACCGTCTGAGCACCTCCAGCTTCTTGCCGTCGGCGACCGTCAGCAGCAGCGCGCGGCTGAAGTCGGGCGCCGAGCGCAGCGTCAGCCGTCCGGTGTCGGTGCCCACGAGGGACTTCTCGGTCAGCCCCGCCACCTGGTAGCCGTCCGGTTCGGTGGTGCGCGGGAAGAACGCCGTGACCGCCGTGGAGCTGGTGCCGTCCTCCAACGCCTGCGCCGAGCCGGTGCCGAGGCGGGTCAGTCCGGTCTCCCTGGTCCGGCGCAGGAGGTCGGTGAGGGCGGAGGCGTCGGGACCGTTCTCGGCCTCCAGGGCCCGGAGGGAGAAGCCGACGTCGTACGCCTTGGTGAGGAGGAGGTCGCCGGCCATGCGGATGTTCTCGATGCCGATGATCCCGCGGGGGTGCATGCCGTTCTCGGGGAAGGTGAACGGCCGCGTGACACCGTCCCCGTCCCGGACCGTCAGTCTCTCCTCCACCCCGGAGAGCGGCACCGGGCGGGGCGGACCGGCCAGGGCGGGGTCGGCCGCCGGGTCGGGCGCGGGCAGCAGCCGGCCGGTCCCGGAGGTACCGGTCCCGTCCGCCCCCGTCGGTGACGGCGTCGGCTCCATCAGGCTGAGCGGCACGTGCTCGCGCAGCTCGCCGACGTCGTCCTCCTCGACGATGCTCAGCCGGCCCCGGAAGCGGTCGAGGGCCGTGGACTCCGCCTCCTCCAGGTCCGGGTCGGCCGGCGCGCCGGTGTGGGGGGTGTCATCGGCCTCCAGGGTGATACGCATCCGGTACGGGGTGACGACCTCCGCGTGCGGTTCGGTGGACGCCGCCCGGTAGATGGTGACGGTGGTGACCGTGTGACTCGACGCGACCGTCTTCCGGTTCGAGCCGCCCTCGGTGTACGTGGGTCCGGCGGCCGCGACCTGGGGGTTGCCGGTGTACACCAGCTGGCTGGTCAGGAAGCCCAGGTCCGCGCCGGCCGAGAACTCGGAGCTCTGCTGGGCGGTCTCGATCGCCCGCCGGTTCTCCTCCAGTTCGGCGCTGTGGTCGAGTCCGTCGAACACGGGCGTCCCGGGGATCAGTTCGACGCGTGCCCGCACCCGCCGGCTGCCGATCCGGACGCTGTCCCAGCCCCAGCCGCCGGCCTTGACCAGGGTCGACGGGCCGGTGGTCGTCATCTCCCCCTTGAGCGCCCGGGTGGCACGGCCCGTCACCAGCTGCCGGATCCGCTCCCGGCTCTCGTCGTCGAGTCCCAGTTTCCCGATCCGCTTGTCGAACGCGAGCAGCACGTCCGTGGGGTCCAGCGCGTTCACCGCGTACGTGCCGAAGGCGGCGCCGCGCATCCAGGGCTGCGGTGTCCAGACCTGGCCGGTGTAGCGGGGGACGTCGCCCAGCCCGTCGTCGATCAGCCCCATCCGGTGGGCGCTCTTCTCCGGCAGATGTCCCAGCAGACCGCCCGGGCTGGTCAGCGCGGTCCCCGCGGCCCCGGCGAGGGAACGCGGCACGAGGGCGCTGCCCGCCGCGGCCGTTCCGACGCGGCCGGTGCCCAGCCGGCTGGAGAGCAGCGCGAACCAGTGCTGCACATCGCCGGCCACGAGCACCTGGTGGGTGAAGCCCTTGCGGTTCATGTCCGCGACGACGGTGCGGACGACGCTGAGACTGTGCGTGCCGGTCCTCGACACGGGATTGGCGACGATTCCGTACGCGCCCATGAGCCCGTGTCCCGGATTCTGTGCGACGGAGTAGATCAGCTGGCCGCCGAAGACGAAGCTGGTGCTGTTGCTGATCTTTCCGGCCGCCTGGCGGGTGCCGCCGAGCGTCATCTCGGTGTCCATGGACATCGGCGGGGTGAGGGCGCGCAGGTTCCCGACCGTCGTGGTGTACCGGAAGGTTCCCCACAGCTCGCCGTACGGCCCCTTGCCCAGCAGGCCGCTGCCCACCAGGCCCAGCGGCCCCGAACTCTGGTCGAAGCTCGACGTCAGGTACTGGGGGGTGAAGGTGCGGACGATGGCGTCCCGGGTGGGGGCGCCCTCCTTCACCAGCTGCCAGGCGCTGCCCGACGCCGTCCGCAGGACCCGGTCCACCTCCGCGGTCAGCGTGGGTGACAGCACCACGTTCACGATGACGAACGGGTGCTGCCGGAACTCCTTGAACTGCGGTGTCCCGCGGTCGGCGAGCCGTCCGGCGGGCTGCTGCGGGCCGGGTCCCGCGGGCAGGACGAGGTCGCCCTTCGCCAGTGCGAGGGCCCGCTCGGTGGTCATGGACGTGGGTGCGGGCTCGTCGGACAGGTACGGGTTGAGCGCCCCGTCCGCGTACGGGTCCGCGTCGGGCGTGTGCTGTACGGGGATACCGATGAGCACCTGTCCGGTCATCGGGCCACCGCCCCGCAGGTGGCCCCGCGGCGTCCGGCCGAAGAGCACGTTGACCGGCTCGTCCAGCACCAGCAGTCCCGGCAGCCCGAGGCCGAGACCGCGGATCAGGCCGCGGGGCCGCCAGTAGCCGCTCAGGCTCGCGATGAGGGCGAGGTCGTAGCGGTACAGGTGGGTGGGCTGGTTGGTCACCGACATCGGCTCGTTGGTGACCGTCGAGCCGAAGGCGGTCTCCGACTCCCGCTGCCAGCCCTGGCGGGCGCCGAGGGTCAGCCCGAGCGTGTTCCGGGGCAGGCCCGCCATCTCGTCGACGTTGTTGTCACGGCCCGAGAACGTGCCCTCGAAGCCCAGGTCCACGCCTCGTTTCACGCTCGTCTGGCCGTCGATCCGGTCGACGCCCTGGGCGCTGAAGCGCATTCCCTCGTCGACGTCCTTGCCCTCGTAGCGGCGCCCGGTCAGGGACCCGTGCACGCGGAGGGTGTAGTAGATCGTCCCGACGGAGTCGGGGTCCGTGAGCCTGACCGGCAGGCCGACCGTGGTGAGCGCCTCCAGGTTCGCGGTGACGTTCTGCTGGGACAGCACACCGAGGATCTGCAGGGTGTTCTGGAGCGCGATCCGGTACTTGACGGGATCGGTCCACCGGGGCGGCATGGGCAGGCTCTGGGCCGCCTGGAGCACCTGGTCGGGCTTGCGCTTGAGCAGGTCGTTGAAGCGGGTGCGCCAGCCCTTCGGCAGGTTCGGCGGCAGCAGCTGGTCGAGGGGCACCACCAGGTCCTGGTTCAGATGCGAGACGGCGTCGACGACGCCGTCGGCGAACGCGTCCAGCAGGGTGCGGCCGACGCCGTCCGCCGCGTCCGGGGTGACCCGGGTGCGCAGACCGTCGTCGAAGGTGAACTCCTTCACCCGGTGCATGCCCAGGGTGCGCGGGCGGTCCACGGTCAGATAGGCCGGGACGAACGGCGGTGCGGCGCCGTTGCGCAGGGCGAGTGTGGTCCCGTCGTCCCATCCGGCCAGCCGCCGTGCCTCGGAGCTGGTCATCCGGTCCAGGCTCCAGGTGAGGAAGCGCGTCGGCGGCGCGTTGTCACCGGCCCGCCGCACCCGCACCGACTTCACGACCAGGTAGAGGGCGGTCTTGGGGCCCTTCACCTGTCCGGCCGACTTGAGGGTGCCGGCCGCGCCGAGTCCGACCGACCAGGTGTTCGCGTACGAGTACTGGGCGGTCGGCCCGAACTGGAGCCGCAGGTCGAAGGGGGCCGTGCCGGGGTCGTAGAAGTTGAAGGCGGGTCCGGCGACGGCCTGCAGCAGCAGGCTCCTGCCCTGGGCCCGGCTGCGCTCGCTGCGGACCGTCGTGGTGTTGATGTCCCGCATCTCGGCCTGGTCGGTCTCGCCGACGAGGATCGCCGTCCGCGGGATCAGCTCCTCCACGACGAAGACGCCCAGCGGTGACTTCTTCTTGTCGTCGGCGAACAGCGGCGGGGTGGTGATGCGGCCGCGCGCCATCGTGCCGCCGTGCCGCTGGAAGCTGTCGCCGGAGAAGAAGATGTCCAGCTCGGTGTAGGCGGAGCTGCCGGGGAGGGCTCCGATCTGCCGGGCCGCCCAGTCGCGGATCGCCGCGACGGGGCCGAACCCCTCGATACGGACGAAGCGGTACTGGGAGTTGCGGTCCAGGTCGATGGAGCGGGGGATCCGGCCCGGCTCCGGGATCCTGGTGACGCTGTCGGGCAGGCGGACCAGGAGGCCCTTGCGGACGCCGAAGGAGAACCGGGCGGGCACGGCCCGGTCGGTCTTGGGATCGGGGGCGGTGCCGGGCTCGGGGTCGATGCCCGTGACGACCCGTCCGGCGGGGTCGGTGACGCGGATCTCGTAGTGGATGTCGTCCAGGAACGCCCCCGACTTGTCCAGTGTCCGGGTCTCCATCTGGTTCATGCGCTGGTCGGTCAGGGTGTAGCCGACCTTGTTGATGAAGCCGAACCGCAGGGCGAGCCGGCCGAAGCCGCCGAACGCCGCGGCGCCCGCCGGGCCGATCGGCCCGCCGAGGCCGTACTGGGAGTTGGCCTGCATGTTCTTGGTCAGCCCGAAGGTCGCGGCCGCCCGGTGCATGCTGTCGATCTTCGTCGAGTCACCGATGCCGTCGTCGAACGGGGCCCAGTTGCCGTGGTGACGCGCTCTGACCCACAGGACGCGCGCCTTCCCGTCCGCGTTGACGTACGGGAAGGGGCGCCCCTCGCCGTCCGCCAGCGTCTTCGGCTTGTCCCGGAGCGTCTGCCGGATGTCGTCCAGCAGCTGTGTGTGGTCCGCGGGCCGGGCGTCCGGCCTGCGCTCCAGTTCGCGGTCGATGGCGTCCAGGGCCTGTTCGGTGCCGCGCAGAAGGACCGTGCTCTGACCGAACGTGCTCGGATTGGCGAGGAGTTGTTCGATCTCTGCGGCGGTCAGGTCGGACGGCAGCAGCGACCGGAGGTCGTCGACGTACGCGGGCATCCGCCGGCCGTCCTGGAACCGGGCCGGGGTGCGGCGCCTCGGCGGGGCCGCCATGGCGGGGTCGAGGCGCGGGGCGTCCGGAGACGTCGGGTCCGGCTCGGTGATCAGGGTGACGAGGGCCGACGTCGGGTTCGGCTGGGTGGTCAGGGTGACGAGGGCCGTCGTCGGGTCCGGCTCGGTGGTCGGCGTGACGAGGGCCGTCGTCGGGTCCGGTGCCGGGGGCGGGGGCGGGCCGGGAGGAGTGACGGTTTCGTTCCCGGTCGTGGCCGTGGCCGTGGTGGGTGACAGGTGGGCGTCCGCCGGGGACGCGGAGGCCGGCCGGGCGGCCGACCAGTCGTCGGCCTGCTGACGACGGCCGTCCGCCATGGGCAGCAGGGAGAGGACGTGCGGCAGCGACGGGTCGCTCTGTGCGAGCAGGTCCACGGGCCCCGGTGAGGTCCACACACCACGGCCGGTCCCGGCGCCGACGAGGGCTCGCCGGTCGGTGACCTGCGGATCCGTCGGGGTCGGGGTGGGGGTCGTGGAGGCGAGGACGATGTCGGCCGTGCGCGGAAACTCGTTCAGCGCCGGGTCCACCGCGAGCAGTTCGGCGATCTCCTCGTAGGGGACCTTGGCGCGGAATCCGCCGGGCAGCTCCATGGTGAGGTGGTCCGGCCCGGCCTCGCCCCGCACCAGGAACGGGGCGGGCTTGGTGGTGTCGGTGGTCCACGGCATCTTCGCCCGGCGCAGCGGACGGTGGCCGCCGTCCGGTGTCGCCGCCATGACGAGGGCGGTGCCGACGTCCACCGCCGCACTCGGTGGACCCTGCGCCCAGCTCCGGCCGGCCGGGGCGTCCGAGTCGTCGAGCAGCAGGGTGTCCGGCGCGAGGGCGCCCAGGGTCTCCAGGTGGAACGCGCCCAACGCGACCGGGTCGTCCACGTCGACGCCGACGGCCGCCGCGCGCGCCACCAGGTCCAGGAGGTCGGACAGCCGGGACGGGTCCGGCCGGTCCAGGTGCAGCACCCTGCCGGTGAGGGCGCCCGAGTCGGGGGTCCTGCTCTCCCACTCCAGGGTCCTCACGGTCGCCCAGAAGAACCGGGCCCGCTCGGGCGCCCCGATGACCGCCCGGTCCGGGTCCAGCCCCAGGACGTGGGCGACCTCGGCGTTCACGTCCTCGTCCGTGAGACCGTCCAGCCCCTCGGCCACGGTGGTCACGTGCGGCAGGGTCACGAAGTCGGTGAGCACGGCGCCGGGGTTCAGGCGCACGGCGTCGGCGGCCCTGGCCAGCAGGTCCCGGTAGGCGTCGGGTCCCGGCTCGCCGTCCACCTCGCCGTGTTCCGTCGCGCGGATCTCGCGGGCCGCGCGCTCGAACAGGTCCATGGAGAACGGCACGGTGTCGCGCAGCACCGGGTCGGCGGCACGCAGGGACTCCAGCGCACCGATCCCCGCGAGGAGTTCGCCGTAGTGGCCGTCGTCCTCGATCGCCACCCCGAACGTCAGCCGCAGCGCGCGCACCAGCCGCAGCGTCCGCTCGCGGACCTCCTCCGAAGCCGGCCCCACCGGGTCGGTGTGCAGGCCCGCCGCGCGGGCGCGGTCGTCGAGCGCGGCGTCGGCGGGTTCCGGCCGGTGCTCCACCCACTGGCCGCGCCGGCCCCGCGAATCCGTGAGGATGTAGTGGGCGACCCGGCCGTCCTTCCCGTATCTGAAGCCGACCTCCTGGGTCGCGCCGTAGACGGTCCGGCCGGTCTCGTTGGCCGCGTGCTGGCTCTGGCTGACGTCGGACAGCGGGTCGGGGACGAACGTGTCCGTGACCAGCTTGCGCCTGCGGGTGAGGCCCGGCGGTGTCGCGGAGAAGCACTCCTGCAGCACGACGGCGTGGTCCTTGGGGAGCCGCGCCAGGCTCGGGCGGCGCCTGAGCATGCCGCCCGTCGCCCGCTCCCGCTTCCGGTGGCGGGGGTTGGACCGGGTCGGCAGCGCCGTCTCGCCGGGAGAGCCGTGCGCGGCGAAGACGTACACCGGCTTGCCGGCGAACGGGACGGGCCGGTCGTCCTTGGCCCACGTCCCGTCCTGCCGGTTGACGTGGTAGAGCTCGGTCGCCGTCGCCGAGTGCCGGATCCCAGGCAGCAGTCGCACGCGTTCGCCGTCCTCGAACACGGCCCTGCCGATCGGCCCCTGGTCGGTGACGATGGTGTGGGACTGCAGGTCCTGTTCCCAGAAGGGGGCGTGGGCGGGCTCCGCGGGGTCGGGCAGCAGGCCGGGAGAGCTGCGGATCCAGTCGGTGCGGTCACTGCCCCGGCCGCTCCGCAGCGGCACGACGTACGGGTGGGAGGCGTTCTTGTCCGGGCCTTCGGCGACGTCCACGTCCCCGTTGGCCGACCAGACGTCCCTGCCGGTCCGGTCCGCCGCCCGGCGCGGCAGTTCCAGGCCTCCTCCGCCGGCGTCGGAGACGAGCAGCAGCACCGGCACGTCCGCCGGGAGTCCGCTCAACTCGGCGTCGAGGGTGAGCAGTTCGGCGAACACCTCGTACGGCACCTCGCGCGGGGCGCCGTCGTGGCCGCGCACGACGACATGGTCACGGTTGCCGTCCGCCCGCACGACGTAGGGTTCCGGGCCGCCGGGCCGGTGCCAGGGCGCGGGCTCCACCTCGTCCCGTGGCAGGGTGCCGTCGGTGCGGGGTCCGGTCCTTCCCGTACGGGTGAGGTCCAGGTCGTCGGTGCCGCCCCTGCCCCGGGTCCAGTCGCGGCCGCGGGGGCGCCCGTCGAGGCCGGTGGTCATGGCGTGGGTGGGTGACAGCACGCCCTGGCGGTGGAGGTGGAGCGCGGCGAGGGCGGCCAGGCTGCCCACCGGCTGCGCCGTCTGTGCCGTGGCCAGCCCCAGCAGCCGGCTGCGCTGCACGTCGGTCACCGGATCGGCGTAGTCCAGGAGCAGGACCCGGCGGGCCACGGCGTCCAGGTCGAGCGGGCCGGACTCCAGCAGGGGGTCGTTCCGGCGGAGCCGGTCGAGGCGCGCGAGCCCTTCGCGGAAGTCCGGGTACAGGGGGTTCGACGTGACGGCGGGACCGTAGATGTCCGCCAGCAGTTCCCGGTACCGGGCTTCCTCCGGGGTCGGCTCCTCCGCCCGGTCCCCGTCCACGCCGTCGTCCCGGCGGTCCGACAACGGGGTGTCGAAGCCGTCCAGCACGCCGTCCAGGTTCGGCAACGGCGTGTCGAGGCCCCCGACCGGTCCGGGATCGAGGAGGTCGGCGAGAGCGGCGGGCGGCTCGGGCGGGGTTTCGGTCCCGTGGCGGTCCGCGAAGGTGACGTCGTCCACTCCGGTGTCGCCGGTGCCGGGCGCGGCGAGGTCGCCGGGCCGGACGGCCGCCCAGTCGGCCGCCGCGGGACGCCCCGGCGCGCTGGGCAGCAGGGAGGGGACGTACGGCCGTGACGGCCCGGTCGGGGCCAGGCTCACGCTGCCCTGCGAGGCCCATACGGTACGGCCGGTCCCGGCGCTGACGACGGCCCGCGGATCGGTGTCCGGGGTGCCGCCGCCGGCCGGTCCGGTGGCGGCCGCCGGGGCCGCCTTCGGGACGGCCAGGACGACGTCCGTGGTGTCCTGCGGGCGGGTGTTGAGCACCGGGTCGCGGGCCAGCAGCTCGGCGACCTCGTCGTAGGGGACCCGGGCGCGGAAGCCGCCGGGCAGGGTCATGAGGAGGTGGTCCCGGCCGCCGCCCGCCCACACCAGGTAGGCCGGTGATCCGCCGGGGGCGCTCCACGGCGGGCGTTCCTGGCCCACGGCCCGGTAGCCGCCGCCCTGCTGCGGGGCGGCGACGACGACACGGTCGGTGAGCGTGGTCGTGGCCGCGTTCGGCGGGGACGGGGACCAGCGTCGCCCGGTCGGCACGCCGTTGAGGTCGAGCAGCTGGGTCTGCGGCGCGAGGGCACCCAGGGTCTCCAGGTGGAACGCGCCCAGTTCGGTCGGGTTGTCCACGTCGACGCCGACGGCCGCCGCCTGGGCGACCAGGTCGAGCAGCTCGGGCCGCCGGGCCGGGTCGGGCCGGTCCAGGTGCAGGATCCTGCCGGTGAGGGCGTCCGGGTCGGGGACCCGGCTCTCCCACTCCAGGGCCTTCACCGTCGCCCAGAACAGCCGGGCCCGCTCGGCGTCCCCGACGGCCGCCGGGCCGTCGGGGAGCCGCAGGACGCGGGCGGCCTCGGTGTCCAGGTCCTGGTCCGGGAGACCGCCGAGACGCCGTGCGGCGGCGGTGACGTGGGGCAGGGCGACGACGTCAGAGAGTACGGTGCCCGGCTGCCCGCGCAGGGTGTCGGTGGCCCGGACGAGCAGGTCGCGGTAGGCGTCGGGGCCCTGGTCGCCCGGCCGGCTCGCGTGGGCCGCGCGTTCGAACAGGTCCATGGAGAACGGGCCGAGGTCGCGCAGGGCCGGGTCGGCCGCCCGCATGGTCTCCAGCGCACCGATCCCGGCGAGGAGTTCGCCGTACCGGCTGTCGTCCTCGATCGCCGCGCCGAAGGCCAGCCGCAGCGCACGGACCAGCCGCAGGGTCCGTTCGCGGGTGGCGTCCGTGACCGGCCGCTCGGGGTCCGTGTGCAGGCCCGCGGCGCGGGCGCGGTCGTCGAGCAGGGCGCCGGTGGGTTCCGGCCGGTGCTCCACCCACTGGCCGCGCCGCCCCCGCGAGTCCGTGTAGAGGCGGTGGACGAACGTCCCGTCCGGCAGCGTCGCGAAGCTGACCATGTGGGTGCCGCCGTACGCCGTGCGGCCGGTCTCGTTGGCGACGTGCTGGCTCTCGCTGACGACCGCCAGCGGGTCGGGGACGAAGGTGTCGTCGATGCCCCTGCGGGTGCGGACCACACCCGGCGGCTTGGCGCTCGAGCACGCCTCCATCAGCACGGCGTGGTCCTGGGGGAGCCGCGCCAGGCTCGGACGCCGCCTGAGCATCCCGCCGGTCTCCCGCTGGTGGGTGTGGTGCCTCGGGTCCGTCGTGGTCGGCACCCGGGTCGCGCCCGGCCGGGCGTGGGCGCTGAAGACGTACACCGGCTTGCCGGCGAACGGGACCGGCTCGTCGTCCTTGACCGCGTCCTTGGTGACCGGGTTGTAGTGCCACAGCTCCGACGACTCCGTCGCGAGCTTCAGCGCCGCGATCCGGCGCGGGGCCTCGGAACCCTCGAACACGCCTCTGCCGATGGTCACGCCCCCGTCGCCGACGACGCTGTGCGACAGCACCTCGCGCTCCCACTCCGGCGCGTTCTCGCGCTCCGCCGGGTCGAGCACCTGGCCGGGGGTGCTGCGGATCCAGTCGGCGCGCGGCAGCCCCTCCCCGAACAGCAGGGAGACGACGTGCGGCTGCGACGGGTCGCGCTGCGGGGACACCTTCACGGTGCCGTTGGCCGACCAGACCTCCCGGCCGACCCGGTCCGCCGCCTGGCGCGGCAGGTCCAGGCCGCGGGCCCCGGCGTCGGGGACGAGCAGCACCACGGTGGTGTCCGGGGGCAGCCCGGCCAGCCGGGGGTCGCGGGCCAGCAGTTCGGCGAACACGTCGATCGGCACCTGGCGCGGGGCGCCGTCGTAGCCGCGTACGACGATCCGCCGGTGGTCGCCCTCCGCCATGACGACGTACGGCTTCGGCTCGCCGGGCCGGTGCCAGGGCGCGGGCTCCACATCGCCGCGGCCCAGGGTGCCGTCGGGCTGCCGGACCACCTTCCCCACCTCGGTGAGGTCGAGGTCGGGGATCGTGGCGTTCGTCCAGTTGCGGCCCCAGACGCCGCCGTCGTCGGCGGTCAGCGCCTGGGTGGGGGACAGTACGCCGCGGAGTTCCAGGTGGAAGGCGGCCAGGGCGGCCAGGCTGCCCGCCGACTCCACCGCCGGGTCCATCGCCACCCGGAACAGCTCGCTGCGCTGCGCGTGGGTCACCGGATGGGCGGTGTCCAGGAGCAGCACCTGGCGGGTCAGGGCGTCCAGGTCGAGCGGGCCGTCGCGGAGCGCGGGAACGGACTGCCGGAGCTGGTCGAGGTGCGCGAGGGTGTCGCGGAGGGCGGGGTGGACGGGGTTCGCCGCGATGCCGGGGCCGAACACGTCCGTCAGCAGCCGGTCGTACAGCGCCTCGGTGGCCGGGTCCGGTTCGGGCTCGGACGCGAACTCGTCCTCGGACGCGTCCTGGTCGTCCTCCCAGTCCAGGATCATGTCGACCGAGTCCGGGGAACCCGGATCGGAGGATTCCCCGGTCGGGACCTCGGCCGGCGCCCGGGAGCTGAGCGGCGTCTCGTCGACGGTGACGGGTTGGGCGGGCGGCACCTCGCGGGAGACGACCGGGGCGGGCTCCGCCGTGGAGCCGGTGGTGACCGGCAGCTCCTCGGACTCGGTCCGCACGGGCCGGTAGGGCTGCGGGACGTCGGACGTGGTCCGGGTCTCGGCTGCCTTCGGCACCGGGGAGGACGGCTGGGACCGCTCGGACTCCTCGGGCGCGGGGGTACGGACGTCGTCCGGGGCGGCCGTGTCCGCGTCCGCGTCCGAGGCCGGCGGTTCGGCGGTGACCGCCGGGTCGCCGGGCGGTGCGGTCTGGGGCCGTGGCTGCGGGGTGGCCGGGGTGGCGTTCGGCGAGGCCTGGCCCGGGGGCGTGGTGGCCGACGGGGTGGGTGCGGTGGGGGTCGCGAGGGGCGCCTGTGGGTCCTGCTGTTGCTGTTGCCGCTCCTCGGGGGTGAACCGGGTCGTGCCGTCGTCCGTCGACCGCTGTCGCTCGGTCTCGTCCGGTGTGAAGCCGCTGCTGCCGCCGCCCGTCCGGGTCGGGAGCGGTTCCGGGGCGGCGGAGCCGACGGTGGCGGGCCTGTCGACCGGCAGGGTGTTGTCCGTGTCGGCGGACCAGTCGGTCCCCGGGGTCCTCGTCACCGACGGGTTGAGGGTGGAGAAGACGGTGTCGGTGTCCGGGTCGTCCACGAGGGAGTCCCGGTAGGCGTCGTCGTACGCGTGCGACGGAGGGGTGTAGGACGACGGCTTGGCCGCGCCCGTCGTCCCCGGGAGTCCGTACGCGTTGACGTCGGTGCCGACGCCGTGAACCGTGTCGTGGTCCGGGAGGGACGAGAGGGAGGAGACGGACGAGACGGACGAGACGTCGCTGGTGTCGCTGAAGATCGACGCGTTGTCGCTGATGTCGCTGATGTCACTGGTGTCGCTGAAGACCGACGCGCTGTCGCTGGTGTCGCTGACGTAGGAGTCGGAGTCGTCGCTGTACGTGTCGTCGTAGGTGTTCCGGTACGTGCCGCTGTTCGTGTACGGGGCGCTGTAGGTGTCGCTGTAGGTGTCGCTGTAGGTGTCGCTGTAGGTGTCGTCGTAGAGGTCCTGGTACGTGCTTCCGTCGTCGTACGTGGTGTCGTACCGGTTCTCGTACTCGTACCGGCCGGTGCTTTCGTTCTCGTACCGATTTCCGCCGCCCGGCAGGTCGTTGATGTCGTCGGGGCCGAAGTCGAGGTTCTGGAAGAACTTGTTGTTCAGCCACTTCCCGCCGTACTCCGCGCCGCTGGAGGCCGCTTCGAAGAGGAGGCCGCTGAGGCCCGCGCTGACGAACGTGGCGGGGTTGAGCGTGAACGTGCCCAGGAAGATGAGGCTGGTGAACGCCTCCGCAAAGGTTTCCGCCTGCCCCTCGTTGATGAAGCTGAACGGGAGCTCGGAGGTTTCCTTCCAGAAGTTGTTGTTCTTGAAGTACTTGTTGATGAACTTTCCGCCGACCTCACCGAAGATGCCCCCGAAGAGTCCCGCGAACGCGCCGGCGACCGCCGACTGGCCGATGTCCGTCCAGTCGAACTTGTCGCGTCGGCGCTCCGGGTCGTCCGGCGCGGTCATGGAGATCAGCTGCGAGGCGAAGGAGACGAACGCCTCCTGGATCGCCTCCAGCAGCACCGACAGCGGGGTGGGGATGGCGTGTCCCAGCCGCTGGAGGAGCAGCAGGATGGTGAGCGCGGTGCGCGCCTTCTGGATGGCGATCTCGGTGAGGGACGTACCGCCGGTGAAGACGGCCAGCGCGGCGATCAGGGCCAGCTCGATGTTCATCAGGATGAACTCGAGGAGGATCTGGTACTTCGCCTCGGACAGCTTGATGGAGCGGTCGATCTGCCGGGAGCCGAGCTCCCGGAGTTCGTCGGAGAACTTCTGCAGGTGGTTCTGGCCGTTGTCGTCGACGAAGAGCTTCATCGCGGCGACGAACTCGTCGGCGATCCGCGGCGGGAGCGAGTTCCCGGCGGTGGAGATCGCTCCCTTCATCGCGTCGGACAGGTCCCTGACGTCGTCGGCCAGCCGCTTGTAGGGGTTACGGCTGTCGAAGCCCAGGTCCTCGTTGCCGGTGGCGACGTTCGCGCCCACCCAGACCTCGATGAACTCCCGCAGGGCGGGCGGGAACATGATGGCCATTCAGCGCCTGGTCTCGCTCTCCGAGCCGTGCGCCTCGATGTCCTCCACCGCCTGGGTCTGCGGCCGCTGCACGTGGTCGGCCTCCGCGGCGACCGCGTCGACCAGCGCCATGAACCCACTGGTGATGGCGAGGACCGTGTCCGTCACCTGCTGCTGTTCGCGCCGGACCTGCTCGCCGACCGCGTTGGCGAACTCGTCGTCGCCGCCCTCCTCGCCCCACCAGCCCGCGTACTGGGCGTTGCCGGTCTCGAACCGGGGCAGCATCTCGTCGCCGTAGCGCACGGCGTCGGCGAGGTGCCTGGAACCCTGCAGGATCGCCTGGATGTCGGCGGAGTAGTTGCCGGCCATGGTTACGCGCCCTCCTGCCGTTCCCGTCGTCCGTCGTCCGTGCCGCGGGCCGCCCCGGGCGGGGTCGCGGGTTCCTCGTCGTCCTCGACGATCTCGTCGCGGAGTCTGCTCATCGCCGTGGGTCCCTCCGCCACGGAGGTCTCGCGGAGCAGCGATCCGAAGACGGACTCCCAGTCGACGCCCATCCGTTCCGGGGCGGCGCCGCGCGCGGTCATCCTGGTGAGCGGGTCGAGCGTGGCGACGACCCGGCGGGCCATCTCGGCCCGTGCCTTGTTCGCGGCCTCCAGCACCGCCGCGGAGAGCTGGGGGGCGGCCATGGTCCGGTACTTGCCGTCGAGGAACTCCAGGCTGGTCAGTTCGCCCTTCGCGCCGACGGAGACCCGGACCGACCGGTCCGTCGAACGCGCGGTGACCGAGGCCGCGTCCAGTTCGGCGCGTGCCGAGGCCGCGGCCTGCTCCGCCGCCTTGAGGTGGGCCATCGCCTGGGCCACCCGGTCCTCCATCGGCCGGCTCATACCGGTCCCCTTCCTCTCAGCGTCCCAGGGCCTGCGGCGCGCCGCCCTCGTCGGTGCCCCAGACGTCCTCGTCCTCGGCCAGCCACGTGGTCCGTTCCCTGTCCCCGCTCTCCGTCTGCGGCCTGTCCCCCGCCCCCGCCCCGCCCATGGGTCCCATCGGCGGCATGAAGGGCGTACTGCTGCTGGTCTGCGTGGACCTGGGGACGACGCGGTGTTCCTCGTCGTCGACGGTCGGCGTGGTGGCGGCCGTCCGGCCGGAGCGGCCGACCACGGGCTCGATGACGGTCCTGGCGCGCTCGCCGGAGTTGCCGCCGGCCTCGCCGCCCGCGCCGCGCATCATCGGCGGGTACATCCCCGGCGAGCCCGCTCCCGTGCCGGTGCCGCCGGCGGAGGCGCCCGCCAGGGCGTCGCCGCTCTGCGGGCGCCCGAGCGCCGAGGCGAGGTCGTCCTGGTTGTAGAGGTTGTCGCTGAATGCGGAGGAATACGCCGAGCCCGCGGAGCCCGTGGAGCCGCCCGGGTTGTAGGCGGAGAGGTCGGGGGGCTCGGGGAGGTCGGCGATGCGCTGCCGGATCAGCTCGTCGATGTCCTTCTGCTCGGCGCTGATCCGGTCGTACTCGGCCTGGATGTCTCCCATCCGCTGGTCGTACTCGGCCTTGGCGTCCTTGCGCGCCTGCTCGGCCTCGGTGCGCGCCTCCTCGCGTTCCGCCTGGGCGTCGGCCTTCGCCTGGTCGTACTCGCTCCTGGCCTCGGCCTCGGCGGCGTCCGCCCGTTCGACGGCCTCCCGTTCGGCGGCGTCGATCTCCGCGATCCGCCGGTCGTACTCCTCGCGGGCCACGTCCTCGTCGGTGCCGGCGGCGATCTCCCGCTCGTACTCCCGGCGTGCCTCGGCGCGTTCCTGCTCGGCGTCCTGCCGCGCCTGGTCCCGCTGTTCCTGGGCTTCGGCCTTCTCCTGCTCGTACTCCTGCCGGGCCGCCGCCTCCTGGCGGTCGGCGTCCCGGAGGGCGGCGTCGCGCTCGGCGCGGGCCTCGGCCTTCTGCTGCTCGTAGTCGGCCTGCGCCTCGGCCTTGGCGTTCTGGGCGTCCAGCCTGGCCTGCTGCTTCTCCTGCAGGGCCTCGCGGCGGGCCTCCTCCTGCTGGGCCTCCGCCCTGGCCTGCGCGTCAGTCTGTTCCCGCTTGGCGGCTTCCCTCTCGGCGTCGGCCTCCGCCTTGGCCGCCTCCTGCTCGCGCTCCGCCTCGGCCCTCGCCTGGGCCTGTTCCTGCTTGGCGGCTTCCTTCTCGGCGGCGGCCTCAGCCTTCGCGGCTTCCTGCTCGGCCTTGGCTGCGGCCTTCTCCTTCTCGGCCTCCGCCTTCGCGGCCTCCTGCTCGGCCTTCGCCTCCGCCTTCTCCTTCTCCTGCTCGGCCTTGGCCTCGGCCTTCTCCTTCTCCGCCTCCGCCTTGGCCGCTTCCTGCTCGCGCTTCGCCTCGGCCTTCTCGGCCTCCTGCTCCGCCTTCGCCTCGGCCTTCTCCTTCTCCGCCTCCGCCTTCGCGGCCTCCTGCTCGGCCTTGGCCTCGGCGCGGTCGGCTTCGGCCTGGGCCGCGGCGCGTTCCCGTTCCTTCTTCGCCTCGTCCTGCGCCTTCTGGTTCTGCGCGAGGATCAACGCCTGCTGCTTGGCGGCCTCTTCCTTGGCGGCAGCCTGTTCGGCCTTGGCCTCGGCCTTCTCGCGCTCCTGCTCGGCCTTGGCCTCCGCCTTCTCCTTCTCGGCCTCCGCCTTGGCCGCTTCCTGCTCTGCCTTGGCCTCGGCCTTCTCGCGCTCCTGCTCGGCCTTGGCCTCCGCCTTCTCCTTGTCCGCTTCCGCCTTGGCCGCGGCCTGCTCCGCTTCGGCTTCGGCCTTCTCGCGGTCCCGCTCGGCCTTCGCTTCGGCCTTCTCCCGCTCCGCCTCGGCCTTGGCCTCCGCCTTCTCCTTCTCGGCTTCGGCCTTCTCGCGGTCCCGCTCGGCCTTCGCCTCGGCCTTCTCCCGCTCCGCCTCCGCCTTGGCGGCCGCCGCTTCGGCCTCCGCCTTCTTCTTCTCGGCGTCGGCCTCCGCCTCGGCGGAGATCTCGGAGAGGGGGCGGTCGTCCTTGTCGGTGATGCTGGTGTCGAACGCCTTCTCGGCCGCTTTGAACGCCTTGTTGATCGCCACGATGGCCTCGGCGCCCTTCGTGCCGAGCCAGTCCTGCACGGACTGCTCCCACCGGCGCACCGCCTCGTCGGCGATCGCCTTCCACGTGGTCATGTCACTCGGCTTGCCGTACGACTTCTCCCCGATGACGATCTCGTTCCGGAAGTTGGCGGTCGACACCACGTAGTTGTGCCAGGTGGTGTACGGTCCGGAGCCGCTGGACACCGTGTCGATGTCCGTCTTGTCGAACTGGGTGTCGAAGAGCTTCAGCCGGGCGTCCTGCAGCATGTCGTAGAGCCAGCGCTGCGGGTTGCTCTCGGCCTTCCACGCCTCCCAGGCGTTGTAGAGGTTCTGTGCCTGGGTGAGGACGACGTGCTGGGCCTCGGCCAGTGCGCGGGCCGGCTCGGAGGTCACCGTCACACCGTCGATGGTGACCGCGGCGTCTCCGCCGCCCTTGCCGTTGAGCTGGTCGGCGTACCCCTCGTAGTTCCGGGCCAGTTTGTGGATGAGCTCCTTGAAGATGGCGGCCGACGTGCCGTCCCAGGAGTCGCTGCCCTCTCCGATGTTCTCGGTGTCCCACTTGCCGACGGTGACCGCGCTGTCCTCGAAGAACTTGACGACCCGGTCGAACGCCTGGGCCGCGTTCGTGAAGGTGCGCAGATCGACGTAGTCGGCGTCGTTCACCGGGAGCCCGCGGTTCTCGAACCCGTGGGTGGAGTAGGGCCACATCGTCAGTTGCGAGAGGGCGGCCTTGGAGCCGTAGATGTACTGGACCAGGGGGTTGGTGTCCCAGTCGAGTTTCTCGCCCTCGCTGTTCGTGCCGCCCTTGTCCTTCAGGACCTGGCTGGTCTTCGTGTAGCCCGGGATCACGTCGTCCCCGCTCGGCGGCAGGGCCTGGCCCGAGGCGAGGAAGGTGATGTACACGCGGTACCGGTAGAGGTAGCTTCCCTCGGAGACGTCCGTACCGTCGCCGGCCGGCCTGTAGTACGGGATCGTGTAGTCGGTGTTGTGCGTCTTCCAGCCACCCGAGGACAGGAAACCCGATGAATACTCCGGACCGCCTTCGTCTTCCACCCGGACGTGTATCAGCGGGATGTCGTCGTTACCCTTGAGGGTGTCGAACAACGTTTTCCGCTCCGGCAGGATGTAGCCGGTGAGCAGGTCAACTGCTTTTTTCCAGTTGTCGTTGTTGTTGTCCCCGGGGTTGGCCATCGCCGAACTCCGCTACTCTTCCTCTTCGGTACCACCCGGATTGTCGAGATCACTGTCGACATCTTCGAAGATGTCCATGAAATCGTCCGCGGTGATGTTCTCGAGATTCTTACCCTGGCTCTTGGCCAGCTCGTCGATGGTGTCCCACAACGCCTGTTCGAGGTCCTCGAAGAGGACCGTCTGGTCCTCCAGGATGCGCAGGACCTCGCCCGCGCCCTGCTGGACGACCTTGTTCAGGGCGCCCCCGCCCACCGCGCTGTTCTCGCCGGCCATGAGGCCGATGACGAGCGGCTTCGCGGAGTCGATCGTCGTGGTCGAGATGCTGTCCGCGATGAACGAGATCGCCGGTCCGGCGGTCGGGCTGTCCTTGAGGATGTTCTCCAGCGTCGTACGGAAACCGTCGATCTGGTTGTTGATGAAATTCTTCAGGAACGTGCTGTCGAGGACCGTGACGGCCACGTGATCATCCTTCCGTCACCGGCCGGCGTCAGCGGCTGCCGATCCTGATGTCGCCCCACCGCTGCGACAGGTTCTGCTCCGTGTACCGGTAGTTGGAGGAGATCTCGGTGAGCAGACCGGAGTGGTTGGCGAGCAGGTTCTTGATGTTCTCGACGGCGTTGTCCCATTTCGCCTGGACCTCGCTGTAGACGTCCCGGTCGTCACCGATCCAGCTGTTGCGGAGTTCGGCCAGTTCCATTTCCAGGTTGGCCAGAATGCTCATGATCGCCTGGGACTGGCCGACCATGTCGTCCGCCGCGCCTTCGGCATGGTTGTAGTCGACGTAGATGTAGCCGTCGGAGAAGTCCATCGGAGTCCTCTATTCACCGGGAGAACGACGTGAGGGGAAGGGCTTGGAGGTCTGCTGGGTGCGCCGGGGTCAGTTCGACGACGTGTTGGTGCCGTTGAGCTCGTCGAACACCTGCGTGGAGCGTGAGTACTCCGTGTCGATCGCGTCGCTGGTGGATCCCTGCACCAGCCCGTGCTCCGTGAGGGTGCCGTTGAGCTCGTCGACCATCCGGTCCAGGTTGATCAGAATGGTGTCGACGTGCTCGTCCCACTGCTCCAGCAGCTTCTTGTACTTTCCGCCGTCCACGCCCCCGTAATTCGAGGCGAGCGTGTGCGACGTGGACTGGACGTCCTGCTGACAGCGCTGGACACCGGTGAAGGCCTGTTCCAGCGCCATGATCCCGTTGCGGGTCGCGCGTTCTTCGGACTGCTGCATGGCCATGAGAGAACTCCCTTTTCGGTGACACTCACCGGGCTGCGGCCCCACGTCACTCCGTGGGCAGACAGAGTGTCCCTGCGATCACGGACGGCTCGCCGGGGCAATGGGGTGGCCAGATGCTATGCAGGCCGCAACTTGTTTGGCAATTGCCCGCGGAACCCCGAACTCCTCGTATTCACGGGCTCAGTTGAGCAACGCTCTCGAATTCACGCCGCTCAAGTGAGCGGCGCGGGAATCCGGCCGGACAGATCGGGCACCCGGCGGCGTCCGGTGGGCGCCGCCGGGTGCCCGGCTTAACGTGGAGTGGCCGCGCGGACGCCAAGAATTTCCCTTCCTGACGCTTTCCGTCGGGGCCCGGTCGCCCCCTTCCGCCCGCTATCGCCCGGGGCACCGCAGCGTCACCCGTGCCTCGCCCTCGGACGCCGCCTCGGGGGTCAGGTCCGGGCCGCTGGGCAGCATGGCCAGCATCGGGGACGGCATCGTCCGCGCCTCGGCTCCCTCGTAGCCCAGCGCCTTCACCGCCTCCTGGGACAGCAGCCGGTACTTCACGCCCTCGTCCGTCACCAGGTACGTGGTGTCGCCCAGCGCGCTGCCGCTCGCGCTCAACGCCCTGACCAGCGCGCCCTTTCCGGCCCGTACGGCGATGGAGTCGACCTTCAGGCAGCCCGGTTCGACCTCGGGCGCCGGCGCCTGCACGGCCCGGGGCAGGGCGCCCTCGGGCAGCACCGAGGTGCCCACCCGCACACCGGAGTCCGTGGAGTCGACCTCCGCGCAGGACACGGAGCCGGTGGCGACGGTGACCGCCTTCGGCGGCTGCGCGGGCAGCCTCGCCGGCTCCGGGCTCCGCGCGTCGGGGGCGAGATGCCCGGCCAGGGTGTCCGCGCCGAGCGTCGCCACGGTCGCGGCGCCCCCGCCGTACGCCTTCTCACGCGTCTGCGGATCGCCCAGCAGGAGGGTCGCCTCCGTGTCCGTCAGGGGCACGAGCCCGTCCTTCGTGAGCAGGTGGTGGCGGGCGGCCGAGCCGGGTACGTCGACCTTGAAGAGCTGCCCGATCCTGGTGCTCAGCCCGGCCAGTTCGGGGCCCTTCTCGCCCCGCCCGGGCACCTCGGCGGGGGCCAGGTCGGGTCCCAGCGGGAAGGAGTCGAGGAACGCCGCGGAGACGGGACGCGGGGTGACGTCGCCGTACCCGAGGGCCTCGGCCGCCTTCGCCCGCTCGTCCAGCCGCAGCCGGCTGCCCTGCCACAGCAGGTACGTGGCGTCGTCCGGGCCGGTGACCAGCATGCCCTCGTCCTCGCCCAGTCGCCTGCCGCCGGGCACGTCCTGCGGGGCGTCGGTGCCGAGGGCGAGCGTCGTGGTCACCGTGACGACGCCCGTCGTCCGGGGCAGGATGCCGGAACACACCAGCCACGGGGTGCGGTCCAGGTCACCGGTGCCCGGGAGCGCCTCGGGCCCGTCGGGGATGCCGACGGGTGTTCCGTGCGGGGTGCCGGCCAGCGAGGACGTGCCCACCGTGGTGACGCCGATCTCGCCGCCGGTGACCAGCCGGGCCGACGCGTAGTTGCGCACCGGGCGCAGCCGTCCGTCCAGGTACAGGTAGCGCGCGCCGGTCTGCTTGTCGACGATCAGGTTCTCCCCCGAACGCCACGAGTCGTTGCCGCCGGGCCGCAGGAGTCCGAAGACGAAGGCGCCGGCGCACACCAGCAAGGCGATGATCACGCCGATCGCGGCGCCGCGGTTGGTCCTGCCCAGCGGGCTCTCCGGGGCGTCGGGTTCCGAGCGCAGCATGGCCGAGGCCAGCCGGCCCATGATGAAGAGGTGCGCCTGTACTTGGTCGCGCTTGCTGTGCATGTCGCCGTTCTCCCGGGTCAGCCGTTGATGCCGCGGAGCCAGCCGTAGACGCCCATCGACCAGAGCGTCAGCGGCAGGATGCTGAGGGCGGCGAGTGAGTGCAGCAGCTCGGCCGCGCGCCCCCAGTACGGGACGAGCCGCCGTCCGGGCACGGTCCACGAGGCGATGGCGATCGCGGCGGCCAGCCCCATCAGTCCGGCCGTCAGGGTCAGCCGGTCCGCCGGGGCGAGGGAGCGTGCGGAGACGAACAGCAGCAGGACCACGCCCCAGGCCCCGGCGCAGGTCAGCGCCAGCCGCTGCCAGACGTTGCCCAGCCCCCGGCTGTGCAGCAGCAGGAGGAGGGAGAGGGCCACGACGGTGAGGATCTCGGCGAGGCCCGGCGAAGCCATGAGCGCCACCAGGCAGGGCAGGCAGACCAGGCCGATGGCGCCGTAGAGGGCGGTCATCCAGCCGTCCGCCAGCGCCGACCGGGCGTCGACGTCCGAGGAGGAGTACGGGTCGATGCCCTGCTGCAACTGCTGGACGTTGGTCGGCAGGGGCGGCATCCGCATGCCGGCCAGCCGGAACGACAGCGACGGGACGAACCCGCCGAAGAGCACCACCACGACGGCCACCACGCCGGCCGCCTGTTCCGGTGCCAGGTCCAGGGTGATCAGGGCGGCGCCGAGCGCGCCCGCCGCGGCGACGCAGGCCGCGCCGATGAACAGCGCCGGGTACACGCCGACCGCCGCCAGGGCGAGCACCGCGCCCGCGCCGCCGGCCGCGGACGCCGCCAGCAGCCGTGCGCCGAGGACGGCTTCGCCGTCGGCGCCGCCCAGGTCGCCGCCGGGCAGCAGCCAGCCCGCCAGGGCGAAGTAGGGGGCCGCCATCAGGCCGAGCACCGAGCCGGCTCCGGCGTCCCCGACGGCGCGGGAGGCGGAGCCCGCCCCTGCGATCAGCAGCAGTCCGGCGGCCGAGGCGGCGACGGCCCGCACCCAGCCCGCCGTCCCCGGCATGGCCAGCAGCACGATGCCCAGCGCGAGGGTGGCCGCGGCCAGTCCGCGCAGCAGGCGCCGGCCGGCCTCCGGGCTCCAGCCGTGCGGCCTGCGGCCCATGCCGTCGGCGATGCCGTCGACCAGGTCGTCGATGTGCACCTCGGGCAGCGCCTCGGTGCGCGGCCGCAGGTAAAGGTCCTCTCCGTCCCGCAGACCGAGGGAGTCCAAGGTACTCTCGGGGTCGAGCGGTGGACCGCCGAGGCGTTGGAGCACCCAACCTCCGTGCTCCAGGCCGGATTCCTCCAGGTCGTCCCCTCCGTAGCCGATCACTGTGGGCAGCAGATCGGCGACGGGGACGTCGGAGGGCACGGCCAGGTCGACGGTCCTGGCCGGAGCACGTACGGTGACGCGGCACAGGCTTGCCGTCTGGATCTCAGTCATGGGCTCGGGGTTCACACTTTCTGGCGGACCACGCGATACGCGGTGGCTGGAAGGTGGCAGCGGCACACCGGCCGGTCGCCGAACGCGACGGAAAAGTCGGACGGGGCATGCGCCGACGAGTTTGACCGTACGCCGGGCTTTTCGCAACACCACTCCGGGAGTTCAGCGTTACGGAACCCCCAGGAAATTCTCCCGCCGCCGTCGCGCGGGACTCTGACTCTTTACGGAAAAACCCGCGACGTTCCCGCGAGGTTCCTCCGGAATTCCTTCCGAAATCGTTGAGGAGGACGTTCGTTGAGCGTGATCCTGTTCCGCCGGCCGGCCCGCCGCAAAGGGCCGGAAATGCCGTCGGGGGAACTGAGTCTTCAGGAGCCGCCGACGCTTCCGGAAGTCGTGCCGGACAGTTCCGCGGTGTGGACGTATCTGCCGATGGCGCTGATGTCGGTCTCCATGATGCTGATGTTCATGCGTCCGGGGATGAGCCGGGACAGCGGCGGATTCATCTACATCGCGCTCGGTGTGATGGTGATCGCGTCGGCGGGCATGATGCTCGGTCAGGTCATGCGCCGCAACGGCGAGCGCAAGCAGCGGATGAAGGGCGAGCGCCGCGACTACCTGCGGTACCTGCGGCAGACCCGGCGCATCGTGCGGACGTCCATCGTCGAGCAGCAGCGCGCCCTCGCCTGGCGCCATCCGGAACCCGACGCGCTGTCGTCGCTGGTGCGCAGCACCCGGCTGTGGGAGCGGCGGGCGTCGGACGAGGACTTCGCCGAGGTGCGGATGGGCGTGGGCGACCAGCGTCTTGCGATGAAGCTGACGCCGCTGTCGACCAAGCCCGTCGAGGACCTGGAGCCGCTGAGCGCACACGCGCTGCGCAGCTTCACCCGGGCCTACTCCACCGTCCGGGACCAGCCCATCGCGATCTATCTGCGGGCCTGGTCGAAGGTGCTGTTCCGCGGGGACGAGGAGCGGATACGCGCCCAGGCCCGGGCCCTGCTCGCACAGTTGGCGGTGTTCCACTCCCCCGACGACCTGTGGATCGCGCTGTGCGTCTCGGACGAGCGGCGCTCGGAGTGGGAGTGGGCGAAGTGGCTGCCGCACAGTCTGCACCGGCACGAGGAGGACGGCGCCGGACCGGCCCGCATGATCGCCTCGGCCTTCACCGAGCTGGAGAACCTGCTCGGTGCCGAGTTCCTGGAGCGGCCGGGCGCCGACCCCGACGCGGTCCCGGGACGTGAGGAGCCGTACACGGTCGTCGTGATCGACGGCTGCACGGTGCCGGCGGGGCACCGCTTCGACGGCCACGGCTTCCGCAACGCGGTGGTGCTCGACCTCACCGGGGCGCTCGCCTGGAAGCCCGGGCGGACCACGCTGCGCCTGGAGGTGGACGAGGGCGGTGTCGCGCTGGTGCGCACCGACCGCGACCGCAAGGAGCAGTCGACGGTGCTCGGCCGGCCCGACCGGCTGGGCACGGTGGGGGCGCTGGCGCTCGCCCGGCTGCTCGCGCCGTACCGGATGAGCGTGGGCGGCGACGACTCCAAGCCGCTCGCCAACGACGTCGAGCTGACCTCGCTGCTGAACATCCCCGACCTGCACCGGCACGACCCGGCCACGCTGTGGGAGAAGGCGACGGGCAGTGCCCGGCTGCGGGTGCCGATCGCGGTGAGCGGTGAGGGCAGGCCCGTGGAGCTGGACATCAAGGAGTCCGCGCAGGGCGGTACGGGACCGCACGGCATGCTCATCGGCGCCACCGGCTCCGGCAAGAGCGAGCTGCTGCGCACACTGGTGCTGGGGCTGGCACTGACGAACTCCTCCGAGACGCTGAACTTCGTCCTCGTCGACTTCAAGGGCGGCGCCACCTTCCTCGGCCTCGACGAACTCCCGCACACCTCGGCGGTCATCACCAACCTCGCCGACGAGGTGGCGCTGGTCGCCCGTATGCAGGACGCCCTGCACGGGGAGCTGATCCGGCGGCAGGAGCTGCTGCGCGCCGCCGGCAACTACACCTCCGCGCTGGAGTACGAGAAGGCGCGGCAGTCCGGGACGCCGCTGCAGCCGCTGCCCAGCCTGTTCGTGGTGGTCGACGAGTTCAGCGAACTGCTGGCCTCGCACCGCGACTTCATGGAGCTGTTCGTGATGATCGGCCGGCTCGGGCGCAGCCTCGGGGTCCACCTGCTGCTCGCCTCGCAGCGGCTGGACGAGGGCCGCATGCACCAGCTGGAGAGCCATCTGTCGTACCGGATCGGCCTGCGGACGTTCTCCGCGATGGAGAGCCGGGGCGTGCTCGGTGTGCCGGACGCCTACGAGCTGCCCGCGCAGCCGGGTGCCGGCTTCCTCAAGAGCGGCGTCGACGCGCTCACCCGGTTCCGGGCCGCGTACGTCTCGGGGCCGTACCAGCGGCGCCGGGCCGTGGTGCAGGCACAGGTGGCGCGGCAGGTGGTGCCGTGGACGGCGGAGTGGGTGGTGCCGCGCGCGCCCGCGGACCCGGACCTGGACCCGGCGGGCGAGCCCGACGAGCCGGAGGCGCGGGGCGAGGGGGACGGCGGCGGGGAGACGCTGCTGTCGGTGGCGCTCGACCGGCTGCGCGGGGCGGGACCGCCCGCCCACCAGGTGTGGCTGCCGCCGCTGGGCCGGCCGGCCACCCTGGACCAGATCCTGCCGCCGCTGGCACCCGATCCGCGGTACGGCCTGACCACGGCGGACTGGCCGCTGCGGGGACGGCTCACGGTGCCGGTGGGCGTCGTGGACCGGCCCTTCGACCAACTGCGCGACCTGCTGACCGTGGACCTGTCGGCGGCCGGCGGCCACGTGGCCATCGCCGGGGGCCCGCAGAGCGGCAAGAGCACCCTGCTGCGGACCCTCATCACCGCGCTGGCCCTCACCCACACCCCGCGCGAAGTGCAGTTCTACTGCCTCGACTTCGGCGGCGGCACGCTGGCCTCGCTGGACGAGCTGCCCCATATGAGCGGGGTCGCGGCACGGGTGGACACCGAACGGGTGGGCCGTACGATCGCGGAGGTCACCACCCTGCTCGCCCGGCGGGAGCGGTTCTTCCTGGAGCACGGCATCGACTCCATGGCGACGTACCGCAAGCGGCGCGCGGCGGGCGAGTTCCCCGACGAGCCGCACGGGGACGTCTTCCTGGCCATCGACGGCTGGGCTACCGTGCGCCAGGACTTCGACCGGCACATCCCCACCTTCAACGCGCTGGCCGCCCGCGGGCTCAACTACGGCGTCCACCTGATCGTCACCACCGCCCGCTGGGTGGAGCTGTCGTCCTCGGTGCGCGACCAGACCGGCACCCGGCTGGAGCTGCGGATGGGCGATCCGATGGACTCGCAGATCGACTCCCGGAAGGCGGCGACGATCCCGCGCAGCGCGGGGCGGGGGCTGACCTCCGACAAGCTGCACTACCTGTCGGCGCTGCCACGCGTCGACGGGGTCGAGGACGCCGACGACCTCGCGGACGGGGTCGCGGGGCTGGTCGCCGCGATCGCCGAGAACTGGACGGGGCCCACCGCGCCGCGGGTGCGGATGCTGCCGGCGAAGCTGCCGGTCGAGGAGCTGCCGGAGGCGGAGGGCGAGAACGGCCTGCGGATCGCCATCGGCCTGGACGAGAACGAACTGGCACCGGTGTGGCACGACTTCACCGAGAACCCGCACCTGATCGTGGTGGGCGACACGGAGAGCGGCAAGACGAACCTGCTGAAGCTGGTCGCGCGCGGCATCACCGAGCGGTACACGCCGGCCGAGGCGCGGATCATGACGGTGGACTACCGGCGGGAGCTGGTGGAGAGCGTTCCCGAGGCGTACCGGCTCGGGCACGCGGTGTCCCTGGACATGCTGCGGGACCTGGTGGACGGGGCGGCGCGGGCGGTCAAGCAGCGGGTTCCCGGGGAGGACATCGCTCCGTCGCGGATGCGGTTGTGCGACTGGTGGCAGGGGCCGCGGCTGTTCATCCTGATCGACGACTACGACATGGTGGGCGGCGGGCCGATGACGCAGCCGTTCGCCCCGCTGCTGGATCATCTGGCGCTGGGGCACGAGGTGGGGCTGCACCTGATCGTGGCGCGGTCGTCGGCGGGCGCCGGGCGCGGGCTCAACGAGTCGTTGCTGCGGAGGCTGCAGGAGGTGAACACGCCGGGGTTGCTGATGTCGTGTCCGCCGAGCGAGGGGTATCTGTTCGGCAGCGTGAAGGGGCGGGAGCTGATTCCGGGGCGGGCGGTGCGGATCGCCCGGCGCAAGACCTTGCAGGTGCAGACGGGGCTTGTGGAGGACGGGTCGTGAGGTGCCCATGTCCGGCCGGGGTTCCCGCACCACCGCCGCGATCCGCGGGCAGTCGTGCCGCGGGGCGGCACGGGTGGGCGCGACGGCACCCCGAAGGCGCCGGGCTGCGCAACCGCCCCCCGGCCCACCCCGACGCGGCACACCCCGCACCGGGCGCGCGGGGGCCGGCCCGGGTGGGCGCGGTGACGGTCTCCTCAGGAGGCTCTCGGGGGGCGCCAGTTCCTGGTGCGGCCTCGGGGGACGACCGCGGCCAGGGCTGCCAGGAGGAGGACCGTGGCCAGGCCCACGGCCGCGATCGTCAGGGAGCGGCGGTGGGGAGTGGGGTCGGCGGGGGCCGGCATGTGGG
>NZ_JAGMUJ010000162.1 GCF_019049255.1 Streptomyces sp. AC558_RSS880
GTGGAGCCGCCGGCCCAAGCGGTTAGTAGGTGAGTGATGGGGTGACGCAGGAAGGTAGTCCATCCCGGGCGGTGGTTGTCCCGGGGTAAGGGTGTAGGACGTCAGGTAGGCAAATCCGCCTGGCACATAGTCTGAGACCTGATGCCGAGCCGATTGTGGTGAAGTGGATGATCCTATGCTGTCGAGAAAAGCCTCTAGCGAGTTTCATGGCGGCCCGTACCCTAAACCG
>NZ_JAGMUJ010000163.1 GCF_019049255.1 Streptomyces sp. AC558_RSS880
CGCCGAGCTCGGCGACGATCGCCCCGGCTATCTCCTCCTCGCGCTCCTCGACCAGTCTGAGCGCCTTCTCGAACACCGCGCGGCGCGCGTACGGATTGGTCGCCGCCCACTGCTTCTGCGCGCGGGCGGCCGCCCGGTACGCCTGATCGACCTCGTCGACCGTGGCTATCGTGATCGACGCGAGCTTCTCGTCGTCGTACGGGTTGAAGTCGATGATGTC
>NZ_JAGMUJ010000164.1 GCF_019049255.1 Streptomyces sp. AC558_RSS880
CACCACCGCCCGCCGATCCAGCAACGCCCGCGACGCCACCAGCGAATACGCCACATCCGCGACCGACAACTCAGGCCGCGCCACCAGATGCGCCCGCAACCGCTCCGCCTGCGCCCGCAACGCCTCGTCGTTCCGCGCCGACAGAAGCACCGGCACCGCACCGGCGGGCCGTGTCACGTCGACCGGCGCTTCCCCGGACCGCTCCTCGGCCGGCGCCTCTTCCAGGATCAGGTGCGCGTTCGTACCGCTCACACCAAACGACGACACACCCGCACGACGCGGACGACCCTCAACCTGCCACTCCCGCGCCTCGGTCAGCAGCCGAACCTGACCGGACTCCCAGTCCACGTGCGGCGACGGCTCGTCCACATGCAAGGTCGGCGGCAGCACCCCGTGCCGCATCGCCATCACCATCTTGATCACACCCGCCACACCGGCCGCAGCCGACGTATGACCGATGTTCGACTTGACCGACCCCAGCCACAACGGATCCCCGTCCCGCTCCCGGCCGTAGGTCGCCAGCAGCGCCTGCGCCTCGATCGGGTCACCCAGCTTCGTACCGGTGCCATGACCCTCGACCGCGTCCACCTCGGCCGGGGACAACCCGGCACTGGCGAGCGCCTGCCGGATCACCCGCTCCTGGGAAGGGCCGTTCGGCGCCGTCAGACCGTTGCTCGCACCGTCCTGGTTCACCGCACTGCCCCGGATCACACCCAGGATCCGCCGCCCGTTACGCCGGGCGTCCGACAACCGCTCCAGCACCACCAGGCCCACACCGTCGGAGAAGCCGGTCCCGTCCGCCGACGCCGAATAGGCCTTGCAACGCCCGTCGCGGGCCAGGCCGCGCTGGCGGCTGAACTCGACGAACAGGAAGGGGCCGGCCAGAACCGTGACACCACCGGCGAGGGCGAGGGAGCACTCGCCGGCCCGCAGCGCGGTCACCGCGAGGTGCAGGGCCACGAGGGAGGCGGAGCAGGCGGTGTCGATCGTGACCGCCGGACCCTCCAGGCCGAGGCTGTAGGCGACGCGGCCGGACATCACGCTGCTCTGGGTGCCGGTCACCCGGAACCCCTCCAGCTCGGGCAGCGTCGAGGGGCCGTAGTCCGAGGAGACGGTGCCCGCGAACACGCCGGTGTCGCTGCCGCGCAGCGTCGTCGGGTCGATGCCCGCGTCCTCCAGCGCCTCCCACGACGTCTCCAGCGTCAGCCGCTGGGTCGGGTCCATGGCCAGCGCCTCACGCGGGCTGATCCCGAAGAAGTCGGCGTCGAACGTGGTGACCGTGTCGACGAACCCGCCTTCCTGTGCGTAGGCGCTGCCCGGCCGGTCGGGGTCGGGGTCGTAGAGCCGCTCCAGGTCCCAGCCCCGGTCGGCCGGGAACGGGCCCATGGCGTCCCGACCGGACGCCACCAGCTCCCACAGCGCCTCCGGCGAGGACACGCCGCCGGGGAACCGGCAGCTCATGCCCACGATCGCGACGGGCTCGACGTCTCGCTGCTCCAGCTCGCGCACCCTCCGGTTGGCCGTGCGCAGTTCGGCCGTCACCCGACGCAGGTATGTGCGGAGCTTCTTCTCGTCGCTCTCCCGGCCACCGGTCATCTGGTCGTCACTCGTCATCCGCTCGTCGCTCATCGATCCGCTCCGGCCGTCATCCGTCTTTCCGGTCATGCGGATCCGAGCTCCTTGTCGATCAGGTCGAACATCTCGCTGTCGGAGACGAAGTCGAGGTCGTCCCCGAGGTCGTCGTCGGGGTCGTCGGGGCCGGTGCTCGTCGCGCTCAGCAGCGTCAGCAGCCGGTTGCTGAGCGAACGCAGGCGGGGCTCGGCGCCGGCCAGCCGGTGCGCGTCGCCGGACACGGCGATCAGGAAGGCCTCGAGCCGCTGCAGTTCCTCGTCGAAGGGCGAGGGGCGCTGTCCGGCGGTGGCTCCTCCGGCCTCGGCGAGGACGAGCCGGGCGACCTCGATCGGTGTGGGATGGTCGAAGACCAGCGTCGCGGGCAGGCGCATGCCTGCCACCTGGCTGAGCCGGTTGCGCAACTCGACGGCGGCGAGGGAGTCGAAGCCGAGTTCCTTGAAGGCACGCTCGGGGTTGACGGCGTCGGCGGAGGCGTGGCCGAGGACGGAGGCGACCTGGGTGCGCACGAGGTCCAGGACGACCTGCTCGCGGTCGGCCTCGGCCACACCGGAGAGCAGCCGCTCCAGCGAGCGGCCGTTGTCGGCGCGGCGGGCGGGGGTGCGGACCAGGCCGCGCAGCAGGGCGGGCAGCAGGCCGGACCGGGCCTGGTTGCGCAGGGCGCCCGGGTCCAGACGCACCGGCGCCAGCAGGGCAGCCTCGGAGCCGAGGGCCTGGTCGAACAGTTCCAGCCCCAGTTCGCTGGGGATCGCGCCGATGCCGGTGCGTTCCATGCGCGCGAGGTCGGCCTCGTCCATCTCGCCGGTCATGCCGGTGGAGTCGGACCACAGGCCCCACGCCAGGGAGAGGGTGGGCAGACCGGCCGCCTGCCGCAGGGCGGCGAGCGCGTCGACGGCGGCGTTGGCGGCGGCGTAGTTGGCCTGGCCCGCGTTGCCGAGCAGGCCGGCCGCGGAGGAGAACAGCACGAACGCCGACAGGTCCATGCGGGAGGTCAGGTCATGCAGGTGCCACGCGGCGTCCAGCTTGGGCCGCATGACGTGCCGTATCTGCTCGGGGCTCAGCGACTCGATGACGCTGTCGGCCAGCACGCCTGCCGTGTGGAGGACCGCGGTGAGCGGACGGTCGAGGGAGTCGAGCAGATCGGCGACCTGTTCGCGGTCGGCGACGTCGCAGGCGGCCACGCGTGCCTGCGCGCCGAGCGCGTCGAGTTCGGCGACCAGTTCGGCGGCGCCCTCGGCGGCCGGGCCGCGCCGGCTGACCAGCAGCAGGTGGCGTATTCCGTGCCGGGTGACGAGGTGCTTGGCGAACAGGGCGCCCAGGCCTCCGGTGCCACCGGTGATCAGCACGGTGCCCTCGGGGTCCGGCGGCGCCGGCACGGTCAGCACGACCTTGCCGACGTTGCGGCCCTCGCGCAGGAAGCGGAAGGCCTCGGCGCCCCGGCGTACGTCCCAGGCGCGGATCGGTGACGGGGACAGCGTTCCGCGTTCGAACAGGTCGGCGATCTCGACCAGCATCTCCTGGATGCGCTCCGGCCCCGCCTCCATGAGGTCGTAGAAGCGGTAGCGCACGCCGGCGTGCCGGTGCGCGACGGCCTGCGGATCGCGGATGTCGGTCTTGCCTATCTCGATGAAGCGGCCGCCACGCGGCAGCAGGTCCAGTGAGGCGTCGACGAACTCGCCTGCCAGGGAGTTCAGTACGACGTCCACGCCGGTACCGCCGGTGGTCTCGCGGAGGGCGTCGCGGAAGCCGAGGTCGCGGGAGGAGGCGATGCGCTCCGCCGGCACGCCCAGGGCGCGCACGGCGTCCCACTTGGCCGGGCCGGCCGTGGCGAAGACCTCGGCGCCGAAGTGGTGGGCGAGCTGGACGGCGGCCATGCCGACGCCTCCGGCGGCGGCGTGCACGAGCAGCTTCTCGCCCGCCTTCAGGTCGGCCAGGTCGACCAGACCGTAGTAGGCGGTCAGGTAGACGACGGGGATGGCGGCCGCCTCGGTGAAGGTGAGGTGCTCCGGCATGGGCGCGACCGTCTTGCGGTCGGCGACGGCGACGGGGCCGAAGGCGTCCATCACCAGGCCGAACACCCGGTCGCCGGGCTTGAGGTCGGTGACGGCGGAGCCGACTTCGAGGACGACGCCGGCCGCCTCGCTGCCCAGGGGCGCGTCGCCCGGGTACATGCCGAGGGCGATGAGCACGTCGCGGAAGTTGAGGCCGGCGGCCCGGACGGAGACGCGGACCTCGCCGACGCCCAGCGGGCGGGCGCCGTCGGAGGGCACGATGGCGAGGTTCGCCAGGGAGCCTTTCTCCGTGCTGGCCAGCCGCCAGGCCTGACCGGACGGCCCGGCAGCCGCGCGTGCCAGGCGGGGCGCCAGCAGGGCGCCGCCGCGCACCGCCACCTGTGGCTCGTCCAGTTCGGCCAGGGCGGTCCAGTCGGGCTGGATACCGCCGTCCGTGTCGACCAGCAGGAAGCGGCCGGGGTGCTCGGTCTGCGCGCTGCGCAGCAGGCCCCACGCCGGTGCCTGGGCCACGTCGACGGACTCCGCGCCCACGGCGACCGCGTGCCGGGTCACCGCCACGAGGGTGGCCTCGCCCAGCCACTCGCTGGCCAGCCACCGCTGTGCCAGGGCGAGGGTGCGTTCGGCGACCACGCTCGCGGCGTGGGCGGGATCGTCCGTGGCCGGGGTCTCGATCTCGGCGAGTACCAGGTCGACGACGCCCGCGGTTCCTTCGGCGAGCGCGGTCTCCAGGGCGGACAGGTCGGCGAAGCGCTCACCCGGCGCGTCGAGGTCGCCGAGGACCACGACGCGGACCTGCGACGGTGTTCCCGTGACGGGCGCCCACTCCAGCTGGAACAGCGTGTTCTGCCCGCCCCCGGCCGCCGCCAGCCGGCCCGGGTCCACGGGACGTACGGCGAGGCTGTCGACGGCGACGACCATGTCGCCGTTCTCGTCGACGACGTCGACGCGGAAGGCGGACTCGCCCGCGGTGGCGACGCGTACGCGCACCCGGGTGGACGCGGGGCGTCCGCACCGCACCCCGGACCAGGAGAACGGCAGGTCCGGGGCGGAGCCGGCCTCCTTGTCCACCATGCCGACGTGCAGCGCGGAGTCGAACAGTGCCGGGTGGATGGCGAATCCGTCCACGGCGGTGTCCTCCGGGAGGGCCACCTCGGCGTAGATCTCGGTGCCGCTGCGCCACACCGCCTGCACCCCCTGGAACAGCGGGCCGTAGTCGAGTCCGATGTCGGCCAGCCGCTCGTACAGGGCGTCGGCGGAGGACTCGACGGCCGCGACCGGCGGCCAGTGGGCGGGGAACGGCGTGATGGGCTCGGCGTCGGGGGCCAGTCGGCCGCGCGCGTGCCGGACGGCCTGCCGCGTGCCGTCCGGTCCGGTTCCGGCCTCGGCCAGGGAGTGGACGGCGACCTCGCGGCGGCCGTCCTCGTCGGCCCCGCCGACGGTGACCCGGATGTGCCGGGCGGTGCCCTCGTCGAGGGTCAGCGGAGCCTCGAGGACCAGCTCGTCGAGGAGTTCGCAGCCGAGGTGCCGGGCCGCGGCGAGGACGAGTTCGGCGAGCGCGGTGCCGGGCACGATCACCGTGCCCAGCACCACGTGGTCGCGCGTCCACGGCTGCGACTCGGTGGAGAAGCGGCCGGTGAACACCCACTCGTCGCGGTCGCCGACCTGGACGGCCGCCGACAGGACGGGGTGCCGCATCCGGTCCAGGCCGGCCGCGGTGACGTCACCGCCCTGCGCCGACGGCGTCAGCCAGTACTTCTCCCGCTGGAAGGCGTAGGTGGGAAGGTCCACCCGCTTCGCGCCGGTACCGGTGTACACCGCGTCCCAGTCGATCCGCACGCCCGCGGTGTGGGCCTGGCC
This sequence comes from Streptomyces sp. AC558_RSS880, assembly GCF_019049255.1. Classification (GTDB taxonomy): domain Bacteria; phylum Actinomycetota; class Actinomycetes; order Streptomycetales; family Streptomycetaceae; genus Streptomyces. Next base: position 5,499 of record NZ_JAGMUJ010000164.1, read on the forward strand.
GAGCGAGAGCATGAACCGGGTCAGTCCGCCCTCGTCGCGGCGCAGGGAGCCGACCACCGCGACCCGGCCGACCGCGTCCCGCGCCTCGATGGTCTCGTCGATCGCCATCGTCAGCACGGGATGCGGCGAGACTTCGACGAAGCAGCCCATGCCCTTGTCGATGAGGGCGCGGACGGCGGGTTCGAAGCCGACCTGGTGGCGCAGATTCCGGTACCAGTACGCGGCGTCCATCGTGGCGGTGTCGATGAAACCGCCGGTCACCGTGGAGTAGAACGGCACCCGGCCGCCCGACGGCTCCACCGGCGCGAGTGCCTCCAGCAGTTCGGCCTCGACGGCCTCCACGTGCGCGGTGTGCGACGCGTAGTCCACGTTGACGCGACGGGCCCGGACACCGTCACGCTCGCAGGCCGCCAGCACCTCGTCCAGCGCCTGCGGTTCACCGGCGACGACGACGGCCGCCGGACCGTTCACCGCCGCCACCGACACCCGGCCCCCATACCCGGCGATCAGCTCCCCGGCCCGCTCCACCGGCACCGCGACGGACATCATCCCGCCCAGACCGGCCAGACGCTCCCGCACCAGCACACTGCGCACCGCGACAATCCGCGCCGCATCCCGCAACGACAGACCACCGGCAACGTACGCCGCGGCGATCTCGCCCTGCGAGTGACCCACGACGGCGGACGGCTCCACACCGTACGACCGCCACAACGCCGCCAGACCCACCATCACCGCGAACAGAGCGGGCTGCACCACATCCACCCGCTCCAGCGACGGCGCCCCCGGCACCCCCCGCAGCACATCCTCCAGCCGCCAGTCCACGAACTCCGCCAACGCCTCACCACACGCGGCGACCTCCGCCGCGAACACCGGCGAGGAATCCAGCAGCCCCACCGCCATACCCACCCACTGCGCACCCTGCCCCGGGAACACGAACACCGGCTTCACACTCGAGCCGACGACCTGGCCCTCCGCCGTGTTCGCGGCCGGCTCGGCCGAGCTCAGATCGCTGAGGCCGGTCAGCAGGGCGCCCCGGTCGGTGGCCACGACCACGGCGCGGCGTTCGAGGTGGGCGCGTGTGGTCGCCTGGGCGAAGCCGATGTCCAGGTGGTCCAGCTCCGGACGAGCGATCAGGTGTGCGCGCAGGCGATCGGCCTGCGCGCGCAGTGCCGCCTCGCTGCGAGCCGAGAGCGGCACGAGAATCTGCGGCCGGGCGCCGGTTCCGTTCTCGCCGGCCGACTCTCGTGGTTCGGCCGGGGCCTCTTGCGGAGCCTCCTCCAGGATCACGTGGGCGTTGGTGCCGCTCACGCCGAACGACGACACGGCAGCGCGCCGCGGACGACCCTCGACCGACCACTCCCGCGCCTCGGTCAACAGCCGGACCTCGCCCGAGTCCCAGTCGATGTGCGGCGACGGCTCATCCACATGCAGGGTCGGCGGCAGCACCCCGTGCCGCATCGCCATCACCATCTTGATCACACCCGCCACACCGGCCGCGGCCTGGGTGTGGCCGAAGTTCGACTTGATCGAGCCGAGCCACAGGGGGCCGTTCTCCCGGTTCTGGCCGTAGGTCGCCAGCAGCGCCTCCGCCTCGATCGGGTCACCCAGCGGGGTTCCCGTCCCGTGCCCCTCGACCGCGTCCACGTCGGACGGGCGCAGTCCGGCGCCGGCGAGCGCCTGCCGGATCACCCGCTCCTGGGAGGGGCCGTTCGGCGCCGTCAGACCGTTGCTGGCGCCGTCCTGGTTGACGGCGCTGCCGCGCACGAGGCCCAGGATGCGCCGTCCGTTGCGCTTGGCGTCGGACAGCCGCTCCAGTACGAGCAGCCCCATGCCCTCCGCCCAGCCGACGCCGTCCGCGGCCGCCGCGTACGCCTTGCAGCGCCCGTCCGGTGACAGGGCGCGCTGGCGGCTGAACTCGACGAAGGCGCTGGGCCGGGCCAGCGTCGTCGCTCCGCCGACCACGGCCAGCGAGCAGTCCCTGGCGCGCAGGGCCTTGCTCGCCAGGTCGATGGCGACGAGGGAGGAGGAGCAGACGGTGTCCACCGTGACCGCGGGGCCCTCGAAGCCGAAGGTGTAGCTGATACGGCCCGAGGCCACGCTGGGCGACGACGCGATGGACAGGTAGCCCTCGATCTCCGGCCGTCGGTCGCTGAGGCTCGCGACGAACTGGTAGTCCGAGAACATGAGTCCGCAGAAGACGCCGGTGTCGCTGCCCTTCAGCGTCATGGGGTCGATCCCCGCGTCCTCGAAGGCTTCCCACGCCCCCTCGAGCAGCAGCCGTTGCTGCGGGTCCATGGCCAGCGCCTCGCGGGGGCTGATGCCGAAGAACTCGGCGTCGAACTCGGCCATGCGGTCGAGGAATCCGCCGTGGCGCGTGTAGGCCGTTCCGGGATGGTCCGGGTCCGGGTCGTACAGGTTGTCCAGGTCCCAGCCGCGGTCGTCGGGGAACTCCGAGATACCCGTGCGTCCTTCGGCGACCAGCGACCAGAGGTCCTCCGGCGAGGCCACGCCTCCCGGGAAGCGGCAGCTCATCCCCACGATCGCCAAGGGCTCGCCCGCCTGGTCGAGCAACTGCTGGTTCTGGCGCCGCAGACGCTCGGTTTCCTTCAGCGACTTGCGCAGGGCTCCGACGACGTCGTTCTTCTCGAGGGCCATGCTTGTTTCCCCACCTTCGGGCTCATGCCGGCAACCATGTGGTCGTCCTGCTAGATCCCTCGGGGGGCCTTTCAGATACAGCGATTCAAAAGCTTTTTGCGGATCGCCGCGGTGCCGGAGAAGTCACCGCTGGGCGGCCTGTCGATCGGACAGGCCGCCCAGCGGTGGAATCACGGTCACGCTTTTGTCGCGAGTGTGTCCGGCACTGATCTGCTGATGGTTCGCGTCAGGTCATCGCCGTTGTCGGTGAAGAAGAAGTGACCGCCCTCATGGGTGTCCAGAGTGAACTCCCCGGTGGTGCTGTGCTTCCACTCGGCCGCCTGTTCCTCCGTCACCTTGGGGTCGTCCTTGCCGATGTGCACGTGGATCGGCACGGAGAGCCGCGTCCCCGGCGAGCAACGGTAGGTCTCCGCGATGCGGTAGTCCGCACGCATGGGGGGCAGGACGAGGTCGATGATCTCCTCGTCCTGGAGCAACTCACTGCCCATGCCGCCGAGCAGTGCCATTTCCCGGAGAAAGACGTCATCGTCTTTGAGGTGTGTCTCCTCGTCCTTGCCCAGCATCGGCCCCACCCGGCCGCAGGCGAACAGGGACAGCGGCGCGACGCCCATGGTTTCCAGGCGGAAGGCCACCTCGAAGGCCACCAGTGCGCCCATGCTGTTTCCCAGCAGCACGACGGGCAGGTCGTTCCAGTCGCCCATGAGGCCGGCTATCTCGTCGGCCAGTTCCTGAACGGTCTTCCGGAAAGGTTCACGCCGACGGTCCTGACGCCCCGGGTACTGGACTCCGTGGACCTCAAAGTCGTCGAAGCCGCGCGCGAACTGGAAATAGAAGTTCGCCGAACCGCCGGCATGCGGAAAGCAAATCAATCTGGCCCTGGGGTCGTCCGGAGTGCTCAGCTTGCGGATCCAGAGCCCGAAGTCTTCTGCGGTAGCCATATCTGTCCTCCTGTCAGCCAGGCCGCTTTCGGCCGGCTTCAGCCGGCGTCGTGGGCCTTCTGCAACGCGACGTCCCCGGCTTCCGTCTGTGTTTCCTGCGGGGGAAAGCGGAGGAACACGGAGCAGGCGACCGCGCCCAGCAGCAGGAAGGCGACGGGCAGCAGGTTCGTCTCACTCAAGGCGGTGCTGTAGGGCTCGTGGAACGCGCTGGGAACCTCGGTGATGCTGCCTTCGGGCCGGTCCTCGCCACCGCCGATGCCCGGCAGGTGCACCTCGATCCGGTTCGTGAACAGCGCGCCGATCGCGGCGCTTCCGAGTACGGCGCCCATCTGCCGGTTGGTGTTGTAGATGCCCGAGCCCGAACCGGACTGGTGCACGGGGAGGTTGCGTGTGGCTATGGCGCCCAGCGGGCCCCAGACCATGCCGTTGGCGACACCGGTCACGCCGGTGGTGACCGAGAACAGCCACAGCGGCGAGTCCGGCTCCATCAAAAGGCTGTAGCCGACGGCCGTGAGGGCGAACAGCACAAAACCAACGGTCGTGAAGGTACGCGGATGCGTCTTGTCGGACAGTTTGCCGACGATCGGCGCGCAGACGCCGGTCATGGTCGCCAGCGGCGCGAAGATCAGGGCCGACTCCATCGAGGAGAGCCCTCGTACGCCCTGCAGATAGAAATACGCGGGCACGGTCATCGCGGTCACCGCGGCACCCATGGCCGCGATCCCCACGTTCGCCAGTGCGAAGTTACGGTCGCGGAACAGGTCCAGCACCAGCAAGGGCTCACCCTTGCTCCGCGCCTGCGTCACGACGAACAGCGCCAGCACGGCCAGCCCCGCCGCGATCGTGAGCCAGATACCGGTCGACCAGTCCTGGTTGTTGCCCTCCTGGAGGCCGAAGACCAGCAGGAACGTGCCCGCGCAGGACAGCACGATGCCGACCACGTCGAACCTGTGGTTCTCGGTTTCCAGCGCCGGCACCAGCTTCCAGGCGAGAACGAAGGCCAGGACACCGATGGGCACGTTGATCAGGAAGATCCACTCCCAGCCCGCGGAGTCCACCAGCAGGCCGCCCACGACCGGACCCAGCAGAAGCGAGACACCGACGGCGCCGCCCCACGCGCCCATGGCGGCGCCACGCTTGTCCGCGGGGAAGATCTTGGTGACCACCGCCATGGTCTGGGGCGTCATCAGCGCGGCCCCGAAACCCTGCACGGCGCGGGCCAGGATCAGCGTTTCGACGCTCCCGGCCACGCCGCACCACAGCGAGGCGAGCGTGAACACCACCAGGCCGACCATGTAGACGTTCCTGGGGCCGAAGCGGTCACCCAGCCGTCCGGTGAACAGCAGCGGCGCCGCATAAGTGAGCAGATAGGAGCTGGTCACCCAGATCACTTCGGAGACGTCGGCACCCAGCTCCTCCATGATCACGGGATTGGCGACCGCCACCACGCTCATGTCCAGCGAGATGAGGGAGAACCCGACAAGCAGCGCTCCTAGCGCCGGCCAGGGATTACGTTCAACGGTCACGGGTTTCCTTCCCGACGATTGCGGCCCGCGGGACCACCACACGCTCCCCCCTCGAGCTGGCTGTGTCCCTTTCCCACGCACCACAGATCCGGCCGCACCCGACTCGGATACAGCTGCGACGGAATTCCTCCGCAACTGTGGCGGAGGTCACATGTGCCGGGTCGGCCGGGTGCGGCGGGAAGGTGGCCACACCGAACAAGCCGGGAACCGCGTCAGTCGTCCTGACGCTCAGGCGGCCGTACGACGCCGATCGCCGGGGAGATTCGCTCTAGCACACCTGGTCGGCCGGTGCCGGCCGTGCGGCGGAAACGGTGTCGGCGCTTCGCGCGTCGTCGTCGTCCGAGATGAACGCATACAGCGCCTTCGCGTTGTCGAGCATGCTGCGGGGAGGCTGTCCGACAGCACCGCCAAGCCTGGCCAGCGCCTCTTCTCCCGATTCTGTCGCCTTCGCTTCGCCCGATCCGTTCATGCCACCCGCCCTCCACATGATGAATCATTAACTAAACAGAAACTGAGGTTATACGTGAACTCCAAAAGGAGCAATACCGTATACAAGAACCTCACTTGAGAGGAACCGACCGCCGTCCGACCGCGGCATCGGCGGGACCGGCCGGCAGTCGGGGACGCGGCCGGTGATGCACACGCGGAAGGCGCCTCCCGCCGGGACGACAGGAGTGGGGCAAGCCTGTCGTCCCGGGCCGGAAGGCGCCTTCAGTGAAACGCAAGGTCGGCGGTGTTCGCCGGATCAGCGGTGCTGCTCCAGGGCGAAGGTGCGCAGCCCGGAGCGCGTGATCGCATCGAGCAGTTCCGTCGCCCGCTCCGATCGCTCCGTCTCCCGCTGCAGAAGCTTCCCCAGGTGGGCCAGGCAGCGCGCCCGTATGGGTCCCAGTGAACCGCGCGGCATGCCCAGCGTGGCGCTGATCTCGTCGTAGGACATCGGCGGGTCGGTCACCAACAGCCCGAGCAGCGCCTGGCACTTCGGTGAGAGTGCGCAGTAGGCGAGCAGCACCTCGTTGTCGCGCTCCTTCGCCAGCGCCCTTTCCTCCGGGTGGTTCTCCGACGGCTCCGAGCGGTCGAAGACCGGTGAGTCCCCGACCGGCACGCTGCGGCCGGACTTCTCGATGATCTTGAGGCTCTCCCGGCGGGCCGACACCGCGATCCACTGGGCGAGCTTCTCGGGATCGCGGAGCTTGCCCAGGTGCTGGATCACCCGCATCCAAGTGGTCTGGCTGACATCCTCACTGTCGGCCGCGCTCAGCCTGTGGCCCCTGGCGATCGCCCATATCAGCGGCGTGTACCGCTCCACGATCCGGTTCCAGCTGTCTTGGTTCCCAGCCATGCAGTCGTCTACAAGCTCATTCAGCGTAGGCGTACGCATCTATCCCCCGTTTTTCAGTTCCCTGCCACCCGCTGATCACAAGATGGCGTTGAGCCCAGCGGCAGCAACTGCCAGCCGTTTCGCACCAGAACTCGTACAGGACACCCCGGAGGAACCGCCCGGGCATCCGCTCGAACCGAGCACCCCTCCTGCCGGGGCCGGCCGCGACCGCTCGGCAACACACCGGTGGGCGCGCCTCGGCAAGAAGGCATCACACCCTCCGAGCACGCAGGACTCCGGTTCGACGGCACCACCCCCGAGCCGCCGAGCGCCGCGGGTGGACCCGTACCGATCCCCTATTACCTACCGGTCGCGCCGGTCGCCCGCTCAATAACACGCGTCATGCGTTGCAGTCTAGGCAACGAATCGCACCGCCCCACCGCTCGTTCGCCGAACCTTCAAAGCAGCCAATGCCAGAATAAGTATGTCGAACAGTGCGGGAACTCGTCAAAGGTCCTTCCGCCAGGGCCGGTGCCGGCGCGACGAGCCCAGGAGTCCACCGGGCGGCCACAGTTGGCGGCGAGGCGCCCGTGACCTGCCCCTTCAGCGTGCGACGGGAGGGGGAATTTCCTATTCCGTCAGACGCGATGTGTCCTTGCTCACGACAGGATCACGCCTCATTTTACCATTCAATCAATCGGAAGGTGACTGGGACTCACCTATGAAAACCCCTCCCGCGAGCCGCGCCTGATAAGTTCAATCTTGCACCAGTCACCCATTCATCACACCCTCGCACCCACAGGGCCACCAAGAGCCGAACGGAGGGGACTCCGCCCACCACCCTGGCAGCGGGACCCCAGGGCGAGCATGTTTCCCGACCGGTAACTTAAGCCGAATTCCTCGCACCCCGGCCCCTATTGACTGGCGCGATCGAGATCTTCTATCTTCCATTCACGGAAAGCCATTTCCTGTGACGGGATTTCGGAACTTGGGATTCCGGGGGCGTCGGCCCGGCGAGGAAATCGCCTTCACGGTCGTCGGAGATCCCGCCGACGTCCTCTTCCGCTGCCGAGCCCGGTTCGATCGACCACGGCACCGGCCGACACCCGCCGAACACGGCGCCGCGCCCACCCCTTCGAGGGCCGGTGCCGCAGCACCGTACTCGACTCCCCCATGACCGCCAACGGTTGTCGGTCCGCCGCCCACGGCAACGTCCGGGCACGCCGCCACAGCTCGAGGGCGTCTCCGGCACACATCGAGATCATCAACGGGAGGAATCCTCATGGAGGCAAGGCAGCATGGTGCGCAGCTCTGAATCGGGAATTCCCATCGAACCGGTGTACGGGCCGGAGGCCCTGGAGGGCTGGGATCCGGCGGAGAAGCTGGGCGAGCCGGGGGCGTATCCCTTCACCCGGGGTGTGTA
>NZ_JAGMUJ010000165.1 GCF_019049255.1 Streptomyces sp. AC558_RSS880
GATCGGTGTCGGCGGTGGCGCCCCGGAGCAGGACCATGCCTTCGCCACGGCCGCCGTGGAGTCCCTCGTCTGACGGCAACGCTCACCGGACGCGACGGCGCCGGCCCCGAAACTCGGGGCCGGCGCCGTCGCGTCCGGCGGAGGTCAGGCCGCAGCGACCGTCACCGGGGCGAACCGCCGGCTCCAGTCCCCGGGCAGCTCCGTGATCCCGTACGTCATGACGGCGTTCAACGCGACGGACGCCAGCCCGTGTGCCTTCGCCCAGCTCAGCAGCTCTTCGTGCCGCACATCGATGTCGGTGCGCAGCGGTCGGTCGGTGCGGGCGGCG
>NZ_JAGMUJ010000166.1 GCF_019049255.1 Streptomyces sp. AC558_RSS880
CTCCCCCTCCCCCACACCCGCCGCCTCCTCACCGAACTGACCCGCTCCTGCCTCCTGGAACAACCCCAGCCCGGCCGGTTCGCCCTGCACGACCTGCTGCGCGACTACGCCACCGAACTCACCCACACCCACGACCACCCCGATCAACGCCACCACGCCACCCTGCGCGTCCTGGACCACTACCTGTTCACCGCCCATGCCGCCAACCGCCTCCTCAAACAGGACACGGAGCCCGGGCGCGACTTCGGCTCCCCGTGTGCGGGCGTCACCCCGGAGGACCTCACCACCGCGGAACAGGCCGACCGCTGGCTCACCGCCGAACACCCGGTGCTCGGCGGCCTGCTGCACACCGCCGTCGATCAGAGGCTGGACCGCCGGATCACCGGGCTGTCCTGGGCGCTGAAGGAGCACCTGAGCCGCCGGGAGTACTGGCCCGAGGCGATCACCGCGCTGACCCCCGGCCTGGAAGTGGCCCGGCGCCGGGGCGACCGCCTGGAGGAAGGCCGCTGCCTGCGCCACATCGGCGGTCTCCACGGCTACCTCGGCCACCAGGAACAGGCCCTGGACCACCTGCGACGCGCCGCCACGCTCTTCGAGGAGATCGACGCAGTGGGCGAACAGGCCCGCGCCCAGTACGGCACGGCGTACGCGCTGTATCTGTTCGGCCGGATCCAGGAGTCCCTGACACCCGCCGAGCGAGCGCTCGCGCTGGCTCGAGCGGCGGGGGACGAGCTGTGGACGGCCGAGTCCCTCAACGAGCTCGCCTGGCTGCACTCCAGCCTGGGCCGGCCCGAGGTGGGCCTCGTGCACTGCGAGGAGGCCCTCGCCCTGTTCCAGCGCCTGAACACCCCGTGGCGGGAGGCGCTCTGCTGGGACAGCCTGGGCTACACCCTCTACCTGCTCGGCCGGTACGAGGAGGCGATCACCTCCTACCGGCGGGCGTTGGAGGAGTTCGAGAGGCTGAGGGACCACAGGAACCTCGTGGGCGCGCTGATGCGCCTGGGCGACACCCGCCTGACCATGGGCGACCGGGAGGCCGCCCGGGCCGACTGGGTCCGCGCGCTCGCCGACGCCGAACGGCAGGCGCTGTCCCACAGCGCCGAACAGGTACGGAACCGGCTCGCCGCCCTGGACGCCGAAGCGGACCCCGCGCCCGTCGCGCCGGAGGGGGCCACCGTCGAGGGAGCGGATTCCGGCTCCGGTGGCTGACGCCGTCGCCCGGTCCGCGGGCCATCGGCGGGCCGCTGCGTCGGCCGTCCGCACACGTCCCGGCCACCGGTGCGCGCCCCCTACGGGAGACGGCATCGTGCGGGACCGCGGGAGCCGGCGGGAACACCGCTCGCCCGGGCCGTCAGCCGCCCTCGCCGGGGGGTGGACGGGGCCGACGCGGTGAGCAAGGCGGGCGGCGGGGAGAACGGCCCTTCCACCAGCGGTGACCGGCAGGACGGCACCGGCACCGGAGGCGCTGTCCCTACGCAGAAACGTACCGCCCGGTAAGCGGCACCGCGGCGGTCGTCCGGGTCACGGTGCGCGCCGTCCACCACTGACACGGGCGCGACGGTCCGTGGGAAAGGAACGCAGACAGGCACGGCAGGGCTGGACGGCGACCGGGGCGAACGGTCCGCCGACCCGGTCGCAGCCGGGGAGCGCGGTGTGCGGGTCTCGGTACGGGGTCCGCTGTTCGTGCACCGCGACGGTACGGCGGTGGATCCGGGGCGGCACAGGCAGCGGCTGCTGCTGATCCGGCTGCTGCTCGCCGGCGGTCACGCGGTGGCCCCGGAGGCTCTGTGCGAGGACCTGTGGCAGGGGCGGTCCCCGGCCCCGGCGATGCCGTCGCCGCACGCGCACGTCAGCGAACTGCGCGCGGTACTGGAGCGACGGCGCGGCTCCGGGCGGTTCGGGACGCTGGTGACCGAACCGGCCGGATACGCCCTGCGGGTACCGCCCGAGGGCCGGGACACGGTGCGTTTCGCCGAGGCGTTCGCACAGACCCGCCGGGAACTCGCCGACTCCCGGGCCGCGGACGCGCTGCGCAGCGTCGAACGGGCACGGGGGATGTGGCGCGGTGCCGTCTCGGCCGACGCCGCCGACCACCCCTTCGTCCGGCCGGAGGCCGCCCGCCTGGAGGACCTGCGGCGGAGCTCCGCCGAACCGCACGCCGCGGCCCTGCTACTGGACGGGCGGTGGCCGCGGCCGAGCGGCTGACCGCCCGTGACCCGCTGCGCGGGACCGGCTGGGCCCTGCTCCTGCGCGTCCTGTACCTGGCGGGCCGCCTCCCCGAGACGCTGCGGCGCTACGAGGAGGTGCGCCGGCTCCTCGCCGGCGCACCTGGCCTCGATCCCGGCCCCCGACTACGCGCCCTGCACGACGGCGTCCTCCGCCACGACCTGCACGGCTTCCTCACCGCCCTCGGCGTCCCCGACCGGTTCGTCCCCGAGGGCACCGCCGCCCGTACCGCCCTGTTCCGCGGTCGCCGTCGTCCCTCCCCGCCGGGACGACGGCGACCGCCGGCTCGGGGCACGCACCGCTGCGGGGACGCCCATGCGCGCGGAAGCGGGGTGCGGGCCGGGTGAACCGAACGTCCTGCTGCCTCGTAGACGTGAGTGAAGCCGGCCCGCGACCGGCTCATGACGGCCCCGGGACATGACCATGGAGCGAACGCTGCCGTAAGTAGATGATCATTTTTTTTCCTTCGGTAATGCGCCGGTGTCCCACCGAAGACGACGCGCCACCTCGACCCGGGCGGGGCAGTGGCGCACACGCACCGTGCCGGCCACCCGCACGCGCCCCGCCGAGGGGAATGGCGGTGACGGCCGCCTTCGTACGTTCGCTCCCAGAAAGACTGCGCTTTGGCCGATCACGACACGCTGAGTGATCCGGTCCGCTGGGCACTGCTCGTCGCGACGGGTGAGAACCTGGTCACGGCCAGCGAGGACGGCGCCTACAACAGCCGGGAGGCGTACGCACAACTGGGGGCCTCACTGAGGTCCCTGAGCACGGAACTGCGGGCGGGGGCCGCCACGGTCGCGGCGTCGCTGCCGGCACAGGTGCGCGACTCCTACCTGCGCACGGTCAAGTCCCTGACCGACGACGGGTCGGACGGCATCCCCGAGATGGTCCGCCACCTGGAGAACATCGCGCAGGGCCGGGTCCGGATCTCGATGGAGATCCGGGAGATGAAGCTCAACGTCTACGCCGAGGCGCTGCGCCTGCTGGCGGAGGTCTCGTTCTACCTGGCGCTGGCGTCGTTCACCGGGGGAACCTCGCTGATGGCGATCGCGGCGATGCGGGCCCGGTTCGTGCTGCGGGTCCTGATCGCCACCCAGGTGCTGACGCACCGGGTGGTGCCGCTGATCGGCGCGCCGCTGGAGGCGCTCGACGAGGCCCTGCAGGGCCTGATGGTGCGGCTGTACCACATCGCCACCGCGCCGGCCGGGCGGGCGCCGTCGGGCGTGGACTGGCGGGCCGTCGGGCAGGACGCGGTGTTCGGCGCCTTCGCCGGCCTGTTCGGCGGACTCATCGGCAGCGCCACCCACGGCGCGGTGGAGTCACTGGCGACGAAGACGTTCAAGGACAGAACCGCGCTGACGCTGCCGCTGCGCTCGCTCAACGAGGGCGTGACCGAGGGCTTCGCCGAGTCACTGGCCGAGTCGGTCTCCATGGGGGTCCTCTTCGGGGCGTGGGTCGCCCCGAGCGTGCTCACGGGCCTGCAGGCCGGCGCGAGCGGGTTCTTCGCCGAGGCCGTGATGGGGAGCGCGCTGCTGGCCGGGAAGGGCCTGCACAAGTTCCTCTTCGCCCCGCCCACCACCACCGCCGGCGCCCGGGGCGCGGCCGAGCCGGGCACCGACACGGGAGCCGTCCAGCAGCCGGACGTAGTGAACTCCCTCTCGGCCCTTCCACCCCTGCCCGACTGGCCCGGCGCCGGCCTGCTGCCCACCGTGAGCACCCCGCCCCCCGCCCTCCCGTACACCCCTCCGCCCGCCGGTCCGCCCTCCACCTACAACACCGCCTCGTCGGCGGTGACACCGGCCGCGGTCGCGCCGGCCTCGCCGGGGACGGAACCGGTACTCATGCCGGGGGCGGAACCGGCGCCGGAGTCGGCGGCCGTCCCGGTGACCCGGGAACCGCTGCCCTCACCGGAACCACCGTCCTCACCCGGGCTGTCGTCGCCAGGACCGGAAACCGTACCGCCGACCACCTCCACGCCCGGGTCGCTGCCGCTGCCCGCCGCGGAACCGCAGCCGCAGGCCACCTCGTACCCGCCGACACCACCGGCACCGCGTGCGCTGCCCGAACCGGATCCGGCGGCGGTGCCCGGTGGGACCCCGGCGGACCCGTCCGGGGCGGCGGCCGGGCAATCGGTGCCGGGCAGCGCTCGGGACGGCCTCACCGCGCCCGGCCCCGCTCCCACACGCGGCGATCCGGCCGTGCCCGGCCCGACGCCCCCAGCACGCGATGATCTGACCGCGGACGGCATTGAGTCCATACTCGGCAACGGCTCCGCGTCCACGACCGTCGCCGAGCCTGCCGTGCCCCCGGCACCCGGGTACGGCACCCCGGCGCCGGAACACCAGGCCCCGGTGACGGACCAGCAGAGTTCGGCACCGCAGCACGGCGCCTCCGTGACGCGGCATCAGGCACCGGTGACGCAGTTCGGCACCCCGGCGCCAGGACACCAGCCCCCGGTGACGGACCAGCTCGGTCCGGTGACGGACCGGCAGAGCGCGGACGGCGCCGGTGTGCCCGGGGACGGACCGGCACACGGCGATGCCGACACGGAGCGGAGGGCACCGGACGCATACCGGCCGCCGTCGGCTGCGGGTGAGCCGGAGGCGACCGACGCGCTCCACGCCACCGCGGGGAACGACGCGCCCGAGACCGTGTCCGCCGGGACGCCGACCGCCGGCCGACCGGCCGGCGGTGACGTGCCCGAGACCGCGCACACCCCCCGGACCGCGCACCAGACGCCCGGCGTCAGCACGGAGTCGGAGACCGCCGGGGCGGAGGCGGCCCGGCCGGCCGGCGCCGGCCGGCCGGCCGAGCACACTCCGCACCCGCTGGACACCCCCCGCACCGAAGCGGCCGGCCCGGCCCCGGACGGCAACACCGGCCGCCGGAGCGACCAGGAAACCCCGACGCCGGTGGCGGCGTCCCCGGAGGGCGACCACCGCGCCGAACCGGCCACCCCCAGCGCCCTTCCGGGACCGGTTCCCGGCGCCGCCGAACCCGCCCGCCCGGCGGAGCGTCAGCGCACCACTCACGCCCGGGCCGCCGCCCTCACCGAAACCGGCACCGACCGGGTCCCGGCCGATGATCCCGGCCGGCCGGAAGGCCTCTCCCCGTCCGGGGCGGACACCCCCCGGAGCACCGCACCCGGCACCGACACCACCCGGACCGCAACGGAAGCCACCGCCTCCGCGACGGACGCCCCGCGCGCCGGGACCGACACCTCACAGACGGCCGGGACCGGCCCGGAAACCGTCCGCACCGAGTCCGCCGGGTTCTCCTCACCCGCCCCCACGACACCGGGCGAACGGCTTGCCACGGACTCCCCCCGGTCCGAGCGGCTGCTGCCCGGCGACCCCACCGCGACCACGCACGTCACCCGCATGAGCGGGAACGGCAGGCTCACGAGCGCCGAGGACGATGCCGCCGCGTCCGCAGACCCCGCCGCACGGGCGGGCGGATCCACCGCGGACGACGCGGTCCCGCGGACCGGCTGGTCCAACAGCGGGAACGGGCTGGACTACTCCCGGCGCATGCCTCCGCGGACCGGCCGGTCCAACGGCGGGAACGGGCTGGACCACTCCCGGCGCATGCCTCCGCGCAGCTCCCGGAACCGGATCGTCCCGCCATCCGGGCGTGACTTCGTGGGCGATCTCCTCGCCGTAGGGGCGGGGCAGGACGCCGAACGGTCATGGATCGCCGACGCGGTCCGGGTCCTGGAAGGGCTGGCACCACCGACCCCGCGCCTATCCGGCTCTTTCCGCCTGTGGATGCCCTCGGTGACGCGGCAGGTGCTGAGCCTGCCCGAGTCCGATCACGTGAACGGGACCGCGGACTACCGGGAGGTCCTGGAGACCGTACGAGAGGCCTCGGCAACCGGTAGGGCCGGGAGCCTGACGGACCTGGCGGTGGTCGCCCTGCGGCGCGCGGGCGCGTTGTCGGACGCGACGCTGGTACGCGATGCCGCCGGGGGCAAGGTCACCGGCCGGAGCTGGAGCGGACGGCTGGCCGGTGGCGAGGTCGACCTCACCGAGGTGTCGCGGGTGCGCTATGACGCCGGCGTGTGGACCGAGGAGCCGGGTAGCCGGGAACCGGCTCCGTGGACCGGCCCGGCCGGCCGTCGGGTGGCCCTGCTGGAGGCAGGGATCTCCCTGCAGCAGCAGCGGTACGGCCTTGAGACCCGGGTGACCCTGGACCTGGGCGGCCGGGATCGGTGGGTGGACACAGCGGTCCTGGCGGAACTGATCCGCCAGGACGATCAGGCCTTCCCGCCGGACGCGGAACTGCTGCTGGCGATACCCGAGGCCGGAGGCCAGGGCGCCGTACTGACACGGCCCCTCGCCGACAGCCTGAACCGGCACGTCTGGTCGCCCACTGCCGGACTGCGACTGACACACGGCGACGACCCCACCGCTCCCCCGTACCTCGCCCTCGCGACCGCCGATCCCCGGCGCATTCCCTGGGGGCAGTGGCTGCACACTCCGCCGAGGCCCGGGCCGCTGCCCGAGTCCCGCAAGCAGAACCGGATGAGACTGATGGACCCGGCGACCGGCCGCTCCGAGGAGGTGCCGTACGGGGCGCTGCGGATCTACCACATGGTGACCGGCGCCGGCAGCCACCAGCCCCATGGCCTGGCATCACATTCTCCGGAGGAGTGGGCGGTGCGGGAAAGCGACTTGCCGACGCTCCACCGTCATGAGCGGTACTACGTGTACGACCCGGCCGGCCAGGTGCCGGTGGCCGCCCGGCCCGCCCCCTGGGCCAAGGCCGTCGCCGCCGGCGTGCCCGTCTTCGTCTTCGCGGCGCACGGCACGCGCTTCGGCACGGTGTCCTGGGCTCTGACGGACGGCCGGGTCATGCACGGTGACACGACGTCGGCCGCGGAGTACCTCAGACAGTGCCCGGATCTGCTGGACCTGAACCGGCAGGCACCCGACGGACACAAGGCCCTGGTCTTCCTCCAGGTGTGCGAGCAGCGGCCCGTGTCCGCCAGGGCGGCCGACCCGCTGGCGGAGCCGGGCCCCGGCCAGGTCTTCAGCACCGCCCTGGGCCACCGTGTCGTCGCCAGCCCCACCGTCATGGGGGTGTTCAGCCTGAAGGAGCAGACGTCGCCGAGTCGTCTCCCCTTCCTCTGGGCCGGTTTCGACGGGTCGCTGCCGCAGATGCGCATCCTCGCTCCGGAACCGGACGACACCGGGCTCGACACCCTCGCCCCTGCCCTCGGGTTCCCTCCAGGCCCCCGCACCCCGCAGGACCGTGCGGTGGTGCGGCGCCTGGTGCGGGCCCTGCGCCTCACCTTCGCCCTGAAGGAAGAGGACACCGTGGTACCGGAGCGGGATCCGGAACTGACCGCCGGGATCGCCGCTCTGGAGGCGCTGCGCCGCGACGACCCCGTCCTGGGCCGCTTCGGGCCGTTCACCCTGGACTTCCTCGACCACGCCACCGACGCCCACGCCCGCCAGCGCGGCCGCACGGACGAGCGGGACCGCACGGAACTGCACCGGGACCTGCTGCGCTCGGCCCACCGGTGGTGGAAGCAGTCACACGAAAAGAGCCGCGGCCCGAACCGGTCCTCCGGCCCCACGAAGGTGACGGCGTTCCTGCCCATGCCGGACGCCTACCGCACCGCCGCATGGTGGGACACCAACGGCGGTGACCTCCTGGTCCGGGACATTCTGCGCCCGGGCACCGGCACACCGGCCGCCGGCGGCGACCAGGACACGGCCGGGGTCACGGCGGAGGACCGGGCACGGGCCTTCTGGTCACTGGTCCGCGCGACGAACGCCGTCCACCGCGCCGCAACAGCCGCCACCGCTGGAAAGACCTCGGACCACAGCGGCCGGCACGACGGCCTGAAGCCCCTGATCGACCGGGTACTGCGCCTGCCCGAGGACACTCCGGTCGACGGAACGGCACGTGACCTGCTCCACACCCGGGTGGCGCAAGCGCTCGCCCACGGATACCCGGACACCGACCCAGCCGCCTGGGCCGCCTGGGACCTCGAACTCGCGGGCGTGCTGGACGCCTCCGAGGAGATTCGCACCGCCGAGGCGCAGCACGTCGGACGGTCCCTTACGGGCACCAGGGTGAAGGCCCTGCAGACCGACGGCTTCGCCACCGAGGCCACGCCCCTCCCCACGCTGCAGCCCCCGTGGGATTCGTCATCGTTCACCCTGTGGGAGGTCGGGGAGATCGGGCCGGACACGGTGCGGGTCGCCATCCCCGGCGGGCACCGGGAAACCTCCCACGACGCCCTCGCCCACCTGATCCACACCCACCTCGAACGGCGGGGAGACCTCCGCCGGCACCTCGTGGTGATCGCACCGGCGGCGGACGAGCGGGCCGCACTCCGGCTGAACCGGACCATCGCCGACATCACCGGTCGGCAGACGTTCATCGAACCCGACGGTTCGCAACTGCGACCGAATGGCTCCGGTTCCGGTCACCTGATCGTCGCGCGGCCCGGAGACCAGGCGGCGACGTCCGCGGACTGGCGGTCCGCGTGGCCGCACCGCCCGCACTTCGACCCGGTCGAGACCTCCCGGCCGCTGGTCCGGCCGCGGCCGGCCGGCCCGGATGCCGAGGGTCGCGCCTTCGACCTGCGAGTCCTGTCGACCGGGGAGACCTGGACGCACGACCTGACGGTCCGGGTGGCGTTCGCACCCGGCCCGGTACCGGAGGTGGAACGGGACGTCCTGTGGCAGCGTGCCGTCGACGGCGTACAGAACCTCTTCAACACCCCCACCCGCACCGTCAGCGGGCGCCGGCTGCACGTGACCCTGGAACGCGTCGGCCCCGACGGCGACGCCCACCTGACGGTCGACCTGACCGGCCCGGACGGCGCACCGCCGATGAACCGGAAGTTGTGGCACACCGACGCCACAGCACAGGAGCTGGCGGTCCGGGTCGGACAACAGCTGGGAATCGACAATGCCGGCGCCTGGTCACCGGACCTCCAGGACATCCCACTGAACGACTTCTACGCCCACCGGCTCCTGACGGTCGATGCCATCCTCCGGCCCGAAGGGGCCCCTTCGGCCCTCGCCGCCCCGCCCACCGCGAACAGCACCACCTACTCCCCGTCCGGCTCCCCGCCGGACACCGGGCCCGACACGGACACGGGTGCGGACAGCGACAGCGACAGCGACGTGGACGCCGCATCGGCCGCGGAAGCTTTCGATGTCGGCGATCTGTTCACCGTGGTCGATCCCGAGGCGGACGCAGTGGCCACGGCGCTGGTCTTCGAGGGCGCCGGGACGGACGCGGACCGGCCGTGGATCGCGTCGGCCGTACGGACGCTGGCAGACCTGTCGCCGCACGGCCCGGAGGACATTCTGGCCCGGGTCGAGGACGCCATGCGCCGGGTGCTGTGCCTGCCCGAGGGCACCGCATTGGACGCCATCGACCACCAGCAGGCCCTGGTGGCGGTGTGGCGTGCGGCAGCCGCCGACCGGGCCGACAGCCTGGCCGAACTGGCCGCGTACTTCCTCGGCCTGGTCGGAGCCCTGTCGGAGGACACTCTGGTACGCGACACCGGCGGACGGCTCACCGGACGGAGCTGGAGTGGACGGCTGACCGACGGTACCGTGCTGGACCCGGCCACGGTGTCACGCGGGGTACGCGACGAGACCACCGGGGGATGGGCGGAGACACCCGGCAGCCGGGGCCCCGCCCCCTGGGCGAACCTGCCGGTGGCGGTGCTGGAGGCCGACGGCGACGAGAGCGGCCTCACCCTCCACCTGGCCGGCCACGACCGCCGGGTGGACGGCGCGGTCCTCGCCGAACTCCTCCGCCACGACCCGCACTTCCCCCAGGACGCGGAAGTGGTCCTGGCGATCCCGCAGGCGGGAGCACTGGGCGCCGTGCTGCCGCGCACCCTCAGCCGGCACCTGGACCGGAACGTGTGGGCACCGACCACCGGGATACTGCTGTTCCGCAGCGGTGGTGCGGGTTCGCCGGCGCATCTTGCCCTGGCGGTCCCCGACCCGGCGCGGGAACCGGCCGGACAGTGGCTGCTGACACGGCCGGACCAGGCGCTCGCCCTGCCCGAGACCGACCAGAGGGCGGGGCAGTGGCTGACGGATTCCGCCACCGGCGCCCGCGAATGGGTACCCGACAGCGCCCTGCTCACCTACACCATGACCACCGGCACCGACCACGCCAGAGCGGGCCACGAATCCACCGGCCGCGCCACGTTCACCCCCGCCGAATGGGCGCGTCACGGACAGCTCACCCCCTACGTGTCCATCCTCCAGGATCACTACGTGTTCGATCCTGCCCTGGACAGGCTGGTGGCCGTGCTTCCTTCGGCGCCCTGGGCCGAAGCACGGGCGGCGGGCGAGGAGGTCTACACCTTCGGCGCGCACGGTACCCGCTTCGGTGTCATCACCTGGCGCCTGCTGGACGGCCGGGAGATGCGGGGAACGACGGCCGACGCGGCGAAGTACGTCACACGGCGGCCGAGCCTGACGGCACTGAACCAGCGGGCGCGGGACGGCAAAGCCCTGATCTTCCTCGAGTCGTGCGAGCAGAGTCCGCTGCCGCCGCGCGGCACCGCCGATCCGCTGCGGACCCCCGGGCCCGGACAGATCTTCGCCAACACCTCCGGCCACCCGACCGTGGCCAACCCCACGTCGTCCGGGTTTTTTGCCTCCGATGACCTGAACACCTCAGGAGAGTCGGAGCATCATCCGGTAATCCTGGCCGGCTTCGACGGGTCGCTGACGGAAAGGGCCCTCTGCGTTCCCGAACCGGACGACGACGAACTGGACGCCCTCGCGCCCGCTTTCCGGTTCCCCCACGGCCCCTACACCCCGCAGGACCGCGCGCAGGTACTGCGCCTGGTACGGGCCCTGCGCATCACCTTCCCCCTGACCACCCGCAAGGCACCACCCCCCGAGCGGGACACGGAACTGGCCGCCGGGATCGGCGCCCTGGAGGCACTGCGCCGCGAGGACCCCCTGCTCGACGAGTACGGGCCGTTCACCCTGGACTTCCTCGACCACGCCACCGACATCTACGCCCGCCGGCACGGCCGCACGGGCGACCAGGACCGCACACAGCTGCGCCGGGACCTGCTGCGCTCGGCCGACCGGTGGTGGAAGCAGTCACACCGCGAGCCCGGCGGGCCCACACCCCCCTCCCTCACGCACCTGATGACGTTCCTGCCCATGCCGGACGCCGCCGGCACCGCCGCCTGGTGGACGGCAAACGGCGCGGACGACCTGGTCCACCGGATCCTGCCCCATACCCCTGGCACACCGGCCGACGACGGCGCCCAGCACCCGGCCGACGACGCCGCGGCATCGAACCGGGCACGAGCCTTCTGGTCCTTGGTCCGCGCCGGAGACGCCATCACCCGCGCCGCAGCCACCGAGGAGACCAAGTCCGGTTCTTCCCGCGGTCCGGGTGCGGACGGCGCGGACGAGTTGGCCCGCCAGGTACTCCACCTGCCCCCCGGCACACCGGTCGACCAGACCATCCGTGACCTGCTGCGCGTCCGGGTCGCCCAGGCACTGGCCGCCGGACACCCCGACACCGACCCGGCCGCATGGGCAGCCCAGGACCTGCTGCTCAGAGGCGTGCTGGACGCCGCCGGGCCGATCCACCACGCCCGGACCCGAGACAGGGTGGGACGTTGTCTGACGGGTCCGCACGTACGGAACTTGGTCACCGCCACGTTCAGTGTCGGCACGTCGCCGTTGCAACAGCCTGCCCCGTGGAACAAGTCGTCCGTCATCGTGTGGGAGGTCGGGGACATCCTGTCCGACACCGTCCGGGTGGGCACTTTCAACGGCATGCGGGAGACTGCCCAGCACGCCCTCGCCCACCTGATCTATGCCGACCTCGAACAAGAGGGTGACCTTTCGCAAGACATTGTGCTGGTGGGCCCGGTGGTCAGCGAAGAGGGCGCAGTGCGGCTGCGACAGGCCGTCGCGGACGTCACCGGCCGGGTGACGCACCTCAGCTCCGCCGGTTCGGCGCTGCGTCCGAACACCGATGGCCGGCACACCATCGAGATCACATCGTCATCCGGGTTCTGGCAGGCGGCGCTGCCGCACCGCCCGCACTTCGACCCCCTGGGGACCGGCCGGCAGCTCTTCCCCTCCCGCACCGTGGGCCCGGACGCGTACGGCCGCACCTTCGACGTGCGAAGGCTTTCCGCCAGGTATGACAGCATTCGCGAACTGACGGTGCGGGTGAAACTGCTGACCGATGCATCACCGGACCCGACGCCGGAAGCCGACGAGGTGTGGCAGCAAGCACTGGCCGGAACGGAGAAACTGTTCAACGCCGCGCGTCACCTCTTCCCCGACCAGGACCGGCTGTACGTGACCCTGGAACGGACCGGCCCGGGCGAGGAGGCCCACCTGGAGGTCCGTCTGGCCTCCCCGGACGGTGGCCCGCCAACGAGCCGGCACCTGTGGCGCACCGACACCGCCCCCGAGGAACTGGCGGTGCAGATCGGCCGGCAGCTCGGACTCGGCGACCACACCACCTGGCAGCCCGGCCCCGACGGCCGGCTGACCGGAGACGACATCAAGCGGCTGGACGACCTCACACGGTCGGACCGCACGGGCGCCCCACAGCCCGTCACGAACCACGCGCCGGCCATCCTCCAGAACCCCAACTCCGCGACGGACCAGGGCGTGGAGGGCTCGGACGGAGACCGGGACACCGGCGCCGGGCGGGCGGACGGGCCATGGCGGGCGGACGGGCCCGGGCCGCAGGACAGCACCGGACCGACGGACGGCCATGGACCGACGAGCAGCGGGGCCGTCACCGATTCGGCCGCCCCCGACGACGCCGCCCCGTGGGCGGACAGCACGTGGCAGACCGGCGGCGAGGCGCCGGACGAAGCCCCGTTGCGGCTGCGCGGCGGCGCCGCCCACTCGGACTCGGACTCGGACGCCGGTTCCCTGCCGTCCGAGGCGGACCTCAACACGTGGTCCGACGACGAGGACGATGACGGGGCGGACCCGGACACCGGCGTCGGGCCGACGGCTGATACCTGGGTTACCGCGGTGGCCGGGGCGCTGATCCTCGGGGGCGCCGGGACGGGTGTGGACCGGCAGTGGATCGCGTCGGCCGTGCGGACGCTGGCGGACCTGTCGCCCCACGGCCCGGTCCCCCAGGAGCGGATCGAGGGCGCCATGCGCCGGGTGCTGTGCCTGCCCGCGGACACAGCACTGACCCCCGCCGACCACCAACAGGCCCTGCAAGCGGTGCGGGACGCGGTGAACGCGCGGCGGGACGGCAGCCTGGCCGAACTGGCCGCGTACTTCCTCACCCGGGCCGGAGCCCTGGCGGAGCGCACGCTGGTCCACGACACCCACGGCAAGGTCATCGGGCGGAGTTGGAGCGGGCGCCTGACCGGCGGCACCCTGCTGGACCCGGCCACCGTCTCACGCGGCACCCACGACGAGAGCACCGGCCAATGGGCGGAGACACCCGGCAGCCGGGGCCCCGCCCCGTGGACGAACCGGCCGGTGGCGGTACTGGAAGCCGACGGCGACGCCTCCCGCCTCACGGTGAACCTGGCCGGCCGCGACCGCCGGGTGGACGCCACCGTCCTGGCCGAACTCCTCCGCCACGACACCGACGTCTTCCCGGGACACACCGAACTGCTCCTCGCCGTCACCGGCCCCGACGGAGCGGGCACGGCACTGCCCCGCACCCTCGCCCGGAACCTGGGCCGCCCGGTGTGGTCACCCACCGCCGGGTTGGAGACGGCGGGAGACGATGGCCCAGGAAAGCCGCTCCACCTCGCCTTCACCGGTGGTGACTCCCGTGAGACGCCGCCGCGCCGGTGGCTGTACACCCCGCCGGGCCCGGCACGGCAGCCGGAGGACGATCCCTGGGCGGGCCAGTGGCTGACCGACCCGGTGACGGGCGTCCAGGAATGGGTGCCGGACAGCGCGCTGCGCACCTACACCGTCGTGCCCGGCGCGGACCACGAACCGCACGGCCACGAATCCGCCGGCATCGCCTCGTTCGACCCGCAGGACTGGGCGGGCCGTGAGCCGGAGATGCGCCAGCTCACCGCCTTTCAGGACTTCCACTTCGTTGATCCCGCCGCGTTCGTGCCGGTCGCAAGCCGGCGTGTCCCGTGGGCCGACGCGCTCAAAGACGGCATCCCGCTGTACATCTTCGCTCTGCACGGCGATCCCCACGGCCGCCTCAGTTGGAACCTGCGCGACGGGCGGACGATGCACGGCGACGCGTGGCAGGCCGGTGCCCAGGTGCGACGGCATCAGGGCCTGGCCGACATGGATGCGCGCGCACCACGAGGCCAGAAAGCCCACGTTCTGCTCGCCGCCTGCCATGCCGGTGGTCCACCGGCCGGGACGTTGGACCCCTTGGAGACACCCGGGCCGGCACAGGACTTCGCCAACGGTTCCGAACGCCGGACCTACGCCAGTTCCACGCCGCCGGGGACGAGCGTCGAATCCCCCGCCGACGAGGAAGCGCCGAGTGTGGGCTTCGCTTTCGCCGACGCCGAATTCGACGGGTCCCTGCGGGGCTGGCAGAGATACGACCCCGAGCCCACGAACGCCGAGCTGGTCACCCTCTCGCGGGCCTTGGGTGTGGAGCCGGTGTCCGCTGCCTCGGTGGGCCCTGTGCCGCCGGCATTGCGTCTGGTGCGGGCGCTGCGACGGGAGTTCGGCCCGCTCGCGGAACGGGACACGGAGTTGATGGCCGGGATCGGCGCGCTGGAGCGGCTGCGGCGTGAGGATCCGGTGCTGAGCGGTACGGGCGCCTTCACCCTTGGCTTCCTCGACGAGGCCGCACACGCATATGCCCGGCAGTCCGGCCGGACGACCGACACCGACCCGGTGGCCTTGCGGCGGGACCTGCTGCACAGCGCCCGCCGCTGGTGGGAAATGTCGCAACGGACACCGGGGCGCCAGCCCCGGCTGACCTCGTATCTGCCGATGCCCGGGGCGTGGGAGGCCTCACAGCAGTGGGCCGACGGCGGCGACCCGCTCGCCCGGGACATCCTGCTTCGCTCCCCGTCGCCGGACGGGACGGCGGCGCCGCTGAGCGAGGCAGACCGGGGGCGGGCATTCTGGTCCCTGGCCCGCGCCGGGACGGCCGTCGCCGAGGCCGCCCAGACCCACGGGCTGGACCGTCTCGCCCGCCGGGTCCTCCATCTCGGCCCGGACGCGGAAACCGCCCCGGACGTGCTCCACACCCTGCGGATCCGGGTGGCGCAGGCCTACGCCGCCGACTACCCGGACACCGACGGCCCGGCCGCATGGGAGGCCCGGGACCTGGAACACCGAGGCGTGCTGGACGCCGCCTCGGACGTTCATGCCGGAGGGCAGACCCTGGGACGCTCGCTGGCGGGCACCGTCACGGCGGACCTGGAGATTTCCGGATTTCGTATCGGCGCTCCGGACAGCCCGAGGCAGCCCGAGGACGCGCCGTGGCAAGGGGAGGAAGTCACCATCGTGGAGGTGGCCGGCGTCGAGGCCGACACCGTGACCGTCCGGCATCCCGGCGGCGAACTGAAGGCCACCCATGAGGCCCTCGCCCAGCTGCTCGCCGCCGACCTGCGACGCGAGGGCGACACCACTACACGCATCGTGCTGGTGGGTCCCGTAAGCAACCGGCACGGCGCGGAACGGCTGGTCCAGGCGGTCGCGGACGTCACCGGCCGCAAGGCGTACGTCGAACCGTCCGGATCGGCCCTGCTGCCCGGCCCGGACGGCCGGCACGTCATCACGGTCGCCCCCGGAACCACCCCAACCCCTGACACGGACCCAGCCACAGCGAACTGGCTGCACAAGCTGCCGCACCGCCCGCATTTCGAGCCCCTGCGCACCACCCGCCGCCTCTTCCCGCCACGAACCGTCGGCCCCGCCTCCGACGCCCGCACCGGATACACCCCCGGCTTCGACATACGCCGCCTGCCCCTGGAGGACACCGGCGTCCGCGAGGCGACCGTCCTGGTGGAACTCACGCCCGCCGACACCGACATCCCCGAGGCGGAACAGGAAGCACTGTGGAACAGGGCGGTCGACGGCGTGGAGGAGCTGTTCAACCGCTCCCCCCACCGCTTCCCCGACGGTGCCCGGCTGCACGTCACCCTCGAACGCGTCGGCCCCGGCCAGGGCGCCCACTTGAAGGTCAAGCCGACCGGCCCGCAGCAAACCCGGGCGGCCGACCAGTGGACCTGGCCCACCGACGCCACCCCCCGCGACCTCGCGGCGCGGATCGGCCTGCAGCTCGGACTCGGCGACGGCACCACCTGGCAGCCCGGCCCCGACGGCATCACCCCGGCCGACCTGGACCGCCTGCAGCAGCTCATCGACCGGTCGCCGGCCCACCAGCCCTCGGAAGACAGCACCGGACCACAGACCGACCCCGAACCGGCGGACGGCCGTGGGCCGTCGGACGGCTGGGCCGACACCGGCTCCGCTGCTCCGGAGGACCACACGGCACCCATCGTCATCATCAGTGCATACAGCCCCCACCCGCCCGCGGACACCCCTCCCTCCACCGGCAGCGACACAGTCGTACCCCCGCTCCTGGGACTACGCGGCGGCGCCGGCCAGGACGACGACGCATCCACCGATACGGACACCGACTCCGATTCCGAAGCTGACGAAGAGTTCTTCGACGCGCTGTCCGACGTGGCCTCGGACGACGAGGCGGACCCGCGCACCGGCGACGAGCCGGATCCCGATCCCTGGGTGGACGCGGTGGTCCGGGACATCGGCCCGATCGGCATGGACGACCGGCGGGTCGCGTCGGCGGTACGGGCGCTGCGCGGAGCCCTGCCCCCAGGTGCCGTCTCCGACGACGGCGCACCCGGGATCGAGGCGGTGGACGGCGCCACGCGGCGGGTGCTCTGCCTGCCGGACGACGCCGCGCTGGAGCCGTCCGACTACCGCGCTGCCTTCGCCGCGGTGCGCCGGGCGGTGGCCACCGGCCGGGCGGACAGCCTGACCCAACTGGCCGCGGCGTACCTCGAACGCTCCGGGGCACTGTTGGAACGGACCCTGGTACGCGATGGCGCCGGAAGCATCGCCGGGCGGAGCTGGACCTGGGAACTGAACCGCGCGATCGACCTGACCGTCGTGTCACGGGCACGGCCCAACGGTGCCGCCGGATGGCGTATGCGCGACGGCACCCTGGGCCCAGCCCCGTGGAGTGACCGTCCGGTGCGCCTGCTGGCGGCCGACGGGGACGCGACGTCGGTGAAGGTGACCCTGGCCGACGGGCTCATCCGCCGGGTGGACGGCGCGGTCCTCGCCGAACTCCTCCGCCACGACCCGCACTTCCCGCAGGGCGCGGAACTGGTCCTGGCGGTGCCGGAGGCGGGGGCACTGGACGCCGTACTGCCGCGCACCCTCAGCCGGGAACTGGACCGGAACGTGTGGGCACCAACCGTGCTGCGGGCGTTCCGCCCCCGGACCCCGCGCTCAAGGGCACATCTGTGCCTCGCCGTCGCCGACCCGGGACGCGAGCCCCAGGGACAGTGGCTGCTGACCCGGCCGGACCACGCGGACCCGCTGCCCGGGACCGACGACGAGAACAGGCAGTGGTTGACGGACCCCGAGACCGGCGTCGGCGCATGGGTACCCGACAGCGCCCTGCACACCTACACCATCGTCAGCGGCACGGACCACGAACCCACCGGCCTCGCCTCGTTCAGCCCCGTCGAGTGGGCGGCATTCGAGAAATCCGACCCGCACCTGCCCGGCTACCGGGAGTACCACCTGGAGGATCCGGCCCTGTACCGGCCGGTGGCCGTCCGGCCCACTCCCTGGGCGGGCGCGGTCGCCGCGGGCATGCCGGTCTTCGTCTTCAGCGCGCACGGCAGCCCTCGCGGCATCGTCTGGCACGTGCGGGGCGGCCGGAACCGGAGCCTGCGCGGAAGCGCGCTGTCCGCGGGCCGGTGGCTGCTGCGGCAGCAAAGCCTGGCGGCGCTGGACCGGCGGGCACCGCAGCACACGAAGGCCCTGATTCTCGTCTCCTCGTGCACACAGAGTCCCCTTCCGCACGGGCCGGTCGATCCGCTGCACACCCCCGGCCCCGGGCAGCTCATCGCCAACGGGGCCGACCACCGTGTCGTGGTCAGCCCCAGAATCACCGGAGCCGCCCTCTCCAAGGTGGCGCCGTCCCAGCGGCACCCGTTCGTCCATGCCGGCTTCGACGGGTCGCTGGAGGGCATGCGGATCTGCGATCCCGAGCCGGACGACGGTGCGCTGGACGCGCTCGCGCCCGCCTTCGGATTCGCTCCGGACTCGTACACGCCGCCGCGCGACCGCGCGACGGTGCTGCGCCTGGTACGGGCCCTGCGGATCACCCTCCCCCCGACGGACTGGGAAGCGCCACCGCCCGAGCGGGACACGGTGCTGGCCGCAGGGATCGGCGCCCTGGAGGCACTGCGGCGCGAAGATCCCGTACTGGGCCGGTTCGGGCCGTTCACCCTGGACTTCCTCGACCACGCCACGGACGCCTACGCCGGCCGGCACGGCCGGACCACCGGCGGAGACCGGGCTGAGCTGCGCCGGGACCTGCTGAACTCGGCCGCCCGGTGGCGGAGTCAGTCCCATGCGATGCCGGGTGATCCCAGGGGCATCACGGCGTTCCTCGACATGCCGGACGCGTCCCGCGCCGCCGAGGATTGGGAGGCCAAGGAGAAGGAAGTCGAGAGAAGAGCGGCCGAGGGCGAGAACCCGGACGAACTCTCAATGGTCCGAAGGATTCTGCCCCGGAACGGCACACCGGCCGGGGACGAAGGTCCGGCCGCAGACGCGGAGACGGACCGGGCACGGGCCTTCTGGTCGCTGGTGCACGCCCGGAGCGCGATCACCCGCGCCGGGGAGGCCGTCACCGGCGCCGGAGAGACCGCGGCCGCTCCCGGCCGTACCAACGGCGTGGACCAGGTGGCCCGCCAGGTACTGCACCTGTACCCGGGAACACCGGTCGACCACGACATACGTCAGCGACTGCGGACTCGGGTGGCGCAGGCCCTCGCACAGGGGTATCCGGACACCGACCCGGCCGCGTGGGCGGCCCAGCACCTGGAAGACCGGGGTGTGCTGGCCCTCGCCGCGGAGATCCGCACCGGTGGCACCTGGCGCGGGCGTTCCCTGGCGGTTGAGGGTGTGTGGGACCTGGTCACCTCGGGCATCGCCGTCGGGACAAGGCCGCAGTCCGTCGCGCCGGTGCCGTGGCGGAGGTCCTTCACCGTATGGGAAGTCGTGGACATCGAGCTGGACACCGTCTACGTCGAAATCCCCGGCAACCTTCAGAAGACCTCCCACCAGGCCCTCGCCCACCTGATCCGCGCCGACCTCGAACGGCGGAACAGTACGGAGCCCGAGATCGTGTTGGTCGGCTCGGTGACCAGCGAAGAAGGCGCGCTGCGGCTGGGGCGGACCGTCGCGGACATCACCGGCCGGATCACGCACATCGAACCCGGCGGCTCCGAATTGCGGAAGTCCAGGTCCGGCCGAGGTGTGATCCACGTACGGCCCGAGGACGCCGCGGCGACGTCGGCGCACTGGCAGACCACGCTGCCCCACCGCCCGCACTTCGACCCCCTGGGGGCCGGCCGGCTGCTGACCTCGGACCGGACCGTCGCCCCGGACAAGTACGGCCGGGGCTTCCTCGTCCATCACCTGCGCGACCCGTGGGACGGCGTCTACGACCTGACCGTCCGGGTACGGCTGGAGCCCGGCGCGGTGCCGGACGCCGAACGGGAAGCGGTGTGGGACCGGGCGGTACAGGGGGTGGGGGAGCTGTTCAACGCGCCACCGCACCACCGCTTCCCCAGGGGTGAGCGGCTCCACGTGACCCTGCGGCGGGTGACCGAACCGGGCGAGGGGGCCGATCTCAGGGTCGAGCTGGCGGGACGTGACGACCGATGGGAGACGGGCCGGCGGATGTGGCGCACCGACGCCACACCCGCGGAACTGGCGGTGCAGATCGGGCGACAGCTTGGGCTGGGCGGCGACGACACCGCCTGGCAACCCGACCCGGACGACCGACTGACCCGGGCCGACATGGAGCTGCTGGGCGATCGCGCGGGCGTCGAACCACCGGACGGCACGGACGTCCCGCGGTCCGTCCAGGAACGGAGCGCCCGATTCGCCCCGGACCCGGATTCCGAGGCCCGTCGGGACGCGGGAGGTCCGGACGGAGGCCGGGACACCGGCACCGGCACCGGGCCCACGGACACCCCATGGCGGGCGGACGGTACCGGGTCGACGGACGGTACCGGGCCGGAGTACGGTCCCCGGCCCTCGAGCGGCGGGGCCGTCACCGACTCGGCCTCTCCCGAGGACCACACGACGACCGTCGTCATCGTCGGCCCCGACGACGCCACCCCGTGGACGGACACCACGCGGCACACCGACGGCGAAGTGTCGGACGGAGCCCCGTTGTGGCCACACGGCGGCGCCGGCGACTCGGAGTCGGACGCCGGCTCCCCGGTGTCCGGGGCGGACCCGGGAACCGGCGTTGGACCGACGGCCGATACCTGGGCCGCCGCGGTGGCCGAGGACCTGATCAACAGCGGCGCCGGGACCGCCAACGGGACCGGCCACCCGGTCGCAGTCAGCCCCACCAGGAGTGGTCACTCCACGATCTTCCCCTGGACGGCCTCACAACCGCTGAGGTACGCCCCGCGTGTCCACGCCCGCTTCGACGGATCGCCGGAGGAGAGGCGCCTCCCCGCTCCCGAACCGGACGACGCCGAGCTGGACGCCCTCGCCCCCGGTTTCGGGGTCGACACGGACCCCGGTGACCCGCTTCGGCACCGCGCGGCGGTGCTGCCCCTGGTACGGGCCCTGCGCATCGTCTTCCCCCTGAGGAACGGGGAGGACCGGCCGCCCGAGCAGGACAAGGACCGGGCCGCCGGGATCGGCGCCCTGGACCGGCTGCGGCGCGAGGACCCGGTACTGGGCCGGTTCGGGGCGTTCACCCTGGACTTCCTCGACCACGCCACCGACGCCTACGCCCGCCGGCACGGCCGGACGGACGAGCGGGACCGCGTGGAACTGTGCCAGGACCTGCTGCGCTCGGCCGAACGGTGGTGGAAGCAGTCGCACGAGGAAACCCACGACGACCCGAGCCGTTCTCCCGGCCCCACGAACCTGACGGCGTTCCTGCACATGCCGGACGTCTACCACACCGCCGCGTGGTGGACGGCCAACGGCGCCGACGCGCTGGTCCGGCGGATCGTCGACCCGAACCGCAGGACGCAGCCCGGTGACGGCGGCCGGGAGCCTGCCGGGGCGGCGGACCGGGCACGGGCCTTCTGGTCGCTGGTCCGCGCCGGGAACGCCGTCGTCCGCGCCGCGGCGGCCACCGCCACCGGCACGACGGACGGCGTGGACGACGTTGCCCGCAGGGTCCTCCACCTGCCCCCGCACACACCGGTCGACCAGGACGTACACCGCCTGCTGCGTATCCGGGTGGCCCAGGCCCTCGCCCACGGGTACCCGGACACCGACCCGGCCGCGTGGGCCGCCTGGGACCTGGAGCGCCGGGGCCTGCTGGACACCGCCGGGCCGGTCCGGGCCGTCGGCACCCGGCGCGAGGTGGGACGTTCCCTGGTGGGTACGGACGCACAGGACCTGATCACCGACATGTTCAGCATCGGCACCTCGGACGTCCGCTGGGAGCAGGCCCCGTGGCGCCGGGCGGTCACCGTGTGGGAGGTCGGGGCGATCTCGCCGGACACCGTCCGGGTCAACGCTCACGATGGTCCGCTGGAGACCTCTCACCGTGCCCTCGCCCACCTGATCCGCGCCGACCTCGAACAACACGGCGACAACGCGAGAGACATCGTGCTGGTGGGCCCGGCGGCCGACGAAGCGGGCGCGCTGCGGCTGCGCCGGGCGCTCGCGGACATCACCGGCCGGGTGGCATACGTCGACCCCGCCGGCTCGGCCCTGCTTCCGGTGGACGGCGGCGGACACACCGTCAACGTCGGGCCGCTCTTCGCCGGCTGGCGTGTCACGCTGCCGGACCGCCCGCACTTCGACCCCGTCGAGGTCGGCCGGCGACTGTTCCCGCCGCTCACCGTGGGCCCGGACCAGTACGGCAGCGGCTTCGATCTGCGTCTCCTGGAAACCGAGCGGGACACCGTGCGTGACCTGACGGTGCGGGTGAGGCTGAGCCCGGTGGCACCGGACAGGGAACGGGAAGCCGACGGGGTGTGGCGGCGGGCGGTGGCCGGGACGGAGGAGCTGTTCAACGCCGCGCGTCACCTCCTCCCCGACCGGACCCGGCTGCATGTGACCGTGGAACGGGCCGGGCCGGACGAGGATGCCCACCTGGACGTCCGTCTGGCGCCCCCGGACGTTTCCGGGGGGACGAGCCGGCACCTGTGGCGCACCGACGCCACCCCCGCGGAACTGGCGGTGCGGATCGGCCGGCAGCTCGGACTGGGCGGAGACCGGCTCTGGCAGCCCGGGCGAAACGGCCGGCTGACCCGGGCCGACCTGGACCGCCTGGCCACCCTCGCCTCGGCCGTACCGGCGAGTACCACGACACCGGGCACCGCGGCACCGTAGTGCCGCGGTCTCACGTACCGGCCCCGTGCCGCGGGCGCCGTCGGACGCGGCCCGGGCCGCGCCGCAGGAACGGAGCCGATCCGTGACGATCATCCTCGGTACGTCCCGACTCCTCTCAGGAGCCGACGGAAGAAGCGCCTTGCCGCGGCCGGGACGGCGCCTGCGGGCGGCGGCACGGGCCTGCCCCAGCAGACGGACGCGGAGTGCGAGTGTTCCTCGGGCAGCTACCCGTCATGGATCGCCGAGACGTACAAGCCGGCCGTGTTCAAGGACGTCACCTGCGGCGGCGCCACCACGCGCTCGCTGTGGGACAAGGAGGGATCGGCCGCGCCGCAGGTCGACGCCCTCACCCAGGACACCGACCTGGTGACCGTCACGCTCGGCGGCAACGACCTCGGCTTCTCCGACGTGCTCACCACGTGCGTCCTGGCCGGGCTCACCACCCGGGAGGGAACTCCCTGCCGGGACAAGGCGGTCAAGGACGTGGACGCGGGCTTCGCGAGGCTGAACACGCGTCTGCCCGACATGATCACCGACATCAAGCGGCGCAGCCCCAAGGCGCATGTCGTCGTGGTCGGGTACCCCAACCCGTTCCCCGCCGACGGGAGCACCTGCGGCTCCTCCGTGCCCCTGGCCAAGGGCGACGTCACCTGGCTCCACCAGACCACGAACCGGCTGAACCTCCTGCCGGAGATGGCGGCCTACACCAAGCAGGCCGAGTTCGTCGGCGCTTCCTCCCTGTTCCGGGGCAGGGACATGTGCCGGCCCTCGTCCAAGCAGTGGATCAATCCGCTGCTGCCGCAGACGCCCGGCTCCGCCCACCCCGACGCCGTCGGACACCTGATGACGGCCCACCAGGTGTACGAGCGGCTCGGCAAGTAGTCACCGTTCGCCGGCTCCGCCGGGTCGCACGACCACTCCGGCCCGGCGGGGCGGGGCCCGGCCGACAGGGCGATGCCCCGGGCTGCTCGAGCTGTCCGGGGCCTGCCGCTGCGCGAGCGCGGGTGTTGTGCGCGATGTTCCCCCGTAAGACCTGGTCAGGCGTGTGAAAATCTTGGTTCGGGTGCTTGGGGGACCGCGGACGGAACACACGAGGGGCGGCCCTCACGCGGGATGTCCGTCCGCCTGTTGCGTGGTCACCAGTCCGACCTTCCGCCAGTCGGCCACCCATGCCTCCATCGCGGCACGAACCGCCACCACGTCGAACGACCACTCGTGAGCCAGCCGCTCGGCGGCGGAGGCGAGGTCCCCGTCGTACTCGCGCAGGACGATCCACATCGCGGTGGCCACGGGGGTGTACACGTGCCGTTCCTTACTCCGGGGGGACGACAGCGTCATCTCCCCCTCTCGCGACAGGGCCGCCCGCACTCCGCTTTCCACGATGACGCGCATGCCGTCTCAGCCTCCGTCCCAGGGTCCGCCACCCGGTGAACGGGATCGGGTGCCGCGTGGTTCACCCCGTCGGACGACGGGACATTCCGCTGCACGGATTCCCGCCCGCCTTCCCGGGACGGACGGGCCTCCGGGGAGATCAGTTCGTGGCGTCGAGGGCTTCGTAGACGTGCCGGATGTAGCTGTGCGTGCGCTCCGAGCCGAGGATTCCGGTACCCAGCCGGTTCATCGTGTACGCGAACGTGATGCGCCGGTCGAGGTCCATCATGACGACCGAACCGCCCCAGCCGACCCAGAAACAGATCGCTCCGGTGGGCATGCCCGGCATCGTCCTGGGGTCGGCGAGCGCGTAGCCGACGCCCCAGCGCACGGGAACGCCCAGGAACAGGTCCACTCCGTCGGCCTGTACGTCGAAGATCTTGTCCACGGTGTCCGGGGAGAGCAGCCGGTGGCCGTTCGCCTCGCCGCGTCGTGAGATCACGGAGAGGGCGCGGGCCATGCCGCGTGCGTTGCCGTGTCCGTTGACGGCTCCGAGTTCGGCGCGGCGCCACCGCGGGGTGTCGACGTGCTCGTCCCGGGCGGGGCTTCCGAGCATCGTCCTGGTGAGGACCGCGTCGGGATCGAGACCGGCCGGTACCGCGGAGATCTGCGACGGCGACACCAGCGCGGCGATACGCGGCCAGTCGGCTTCCCGCGCGCCGATCTGGACGTCGGCGTCCAACGGTCCGGCGATCTCGGTGTCGACGAACTCGGTCAGGGTACGGCCGCTGACCCGCCGGACGAGCTCTCCCACGAGCTGTCCCTGGGTCTGCATGTGATAGCCCGAGGCGGTCCCCGGCTTCCACCAGGGCGCCTGTGCGGCCAGCCGGGCGCTCGCCGTCGGCCAGTCGTACAGGTCGTCCATGGTGAAGGGCTGCTGCCAGCCGGAGAGCCCCGAGGTGTGTGCCAGGACGTGCCGCACCTCGATGTCCTGCTTGCCCTGGGCGGCGAATTCGGGCCAGTACTCCGCGACCGGGCGGTGGAGGTCCAGCGCTCCCCGGTCGACGAGGACGAGGGCCGCCAGGCTGCTGAGGGTCTTGGTGGTCGACCACAGGCTGACCAGTGTGTCCCGGCTCCACGGAACGGCCCGTGCCTCGTCGGCGTGGCCACCCCATAGGTCGACTTCCATGACGCCGTCGACGTCGACGGCGATCGACGCCCCCAGCTCCTCGCCGGACTCGAGGTGCGCTGCCAGTGCTGCCCGGACCGGCTCGAAACGGGCAGTACTGGTTCCTTCGACGGTGACCATGGTTTTCCCTACTGTGGAAGACATCCGCTCGACCACTCAACGGGACGACCGGTGCCTCGGTTCACCGTCGTGGCAGCTCAAATGCCTGTTCCAGGCGCTGTCACGTTGGCTGAGCGGGTGGGATGATCTTCTGGTTGATCGTGTTGGAGAGGGCTGTTCCGTGGGGGCCGTGTCGCCGTCGTCCAAGGGGCACCTGGACGAGGTCTTCATCAAGATCAATGGGGAGCAGAAGTATCTGTGGCGGGCGGTCGACCAGGACGGCATGGTGCTGGACATCCTGGTGCAGAGCCGCCGGGACAAGGCCGCGGCCAGGCGCTTCTCGCGCAGGCTGATGAAGAAGACCCGCACGGCGCCGCGGGTGATCGTCACCGGCAAGCTCCGCTGCTACGGCGCGGCCCACCGCGAGGTCATGCCCTCCGTCGAGCACCGCTCCCACAAGGGCCTGACCAACAGGGCGGAGAACAGCCACCAGCCCACCAGGCAGCGCGAACGGGCGATGAAAGGCTTCCGCGGCGCCGGCGCAGCCCAGCGGTTCCTGTCCGCGTTCAGCGGCATCTCACCCCACTTCCGGCCCCACCGCCACCGGCTGTCCGCACACGACTACCGCGCCGAAATGACCGTCCGCTTCGCCATCTGGGAGCAGATCACCCGCGCCGCCGGCCCCTCCACCACGGCCTGAGCACAACCCGGAACCAGGCTCCACCACACCACGACGCACCATCAGACACCTACCCACCCAACAACGTGACAGCGCCCCGCTGACGCATCCAGCCTCCGTCCGCTTGCTGCGGAACGGGTCCTCTTCAGGCTTCGGGGGTTCCAGTCCCAGGTATTCGCACGCGGCCGCGAACTCGTAAGCCTTCACCCTGGATCCACCGCGCGATAGTCGGTCTGTGTGCGAGGGAATGAGAAGAGGTACCCGCTGACCTGGGATGATGGGAGTTCCGGGCAAACGGTCAACATTCAGTGGCACAGGACCGCCCGCTCACCTTGTCGGTGGCATGGCGTAATCTTCACGCATTCGCCACACGCACCCCTGGTCACGCGCGGCTCCGGCGCGGCCACCCGGAGCGGTGGCACCTCATCGATCTTCGTACCGGGGGGTCCGAAATCACCGTGCGCAGACGCACTCTCACGGCCGCCACCACGCTGGCGCTCGTCTTCAGCTCGGTGGCGCTTTGCGCCACACCGGCCTCGGCCGACTCCAGCAGGCCGCTCGCGGTCTGGGACGCGCAGGACACCGTCGTCGACGGCCCGCATCAGCGGGTGTATCTCAGTGACAGCTACAACAACCGGATCGTCGTCACCGACTACACCGGAAAAGTCACCGCCACCCTGACCGGGCTGCCGCAGATCCGGGACCTGGAGCTGAGCCCGGACGCCACGACGCTGTACGCCGCGGTCGAGGGGGCCGACGAGATCGTCGCCTTCGACACGGCGACCCTCCGGCGGACCGCCGCGTATCCGACGGGGGAGAAGACCGCCCCGTCCCGCCTGGTCCTCGCCGACGGCAGGCTCTGGTTCGGCTACGGGGACCAGTGGGACTCCGACCTCGGCGCCGTCGATCTGACGGCCGAGACCCCGACCGTGACGCTGGGCCTCGCGGCCGGACACGACTTCGCGTCCACGCCGCGGCTGTACGCCGACCCGGACAACCCGGGGATCCTGCTCGCCCTCGACGCCGGCATCAGCTCCGGCCCGATCATCGTCTACGACATCTCGACCGGCACACCGGCCATCCGGGTCTCCGCGAACAAGGGAGGCTTCTACAACGACGCCGATCTCACCCCGGACGGCCGCAACGTCGTCGTGGCGGGGCCCGGCAGACGGGCGCTCACCGAGTACCGCCTCTCCGACCTGGCGGAGGTGCGCACCTACCCGGTTGCCTCCGAACCGGAGACGGTCGCCGTCGCCGAGGACGGCACGGTCGCGGCCACCGTCCTGGACACCGACGACCTCGGTGACACCTACGTTTTCAGCGGCGACGACCCCACACGCCCGCCCAGCATCCGGAACCTGTCGCACAGTTGGATGCCCTGGGGTGGGCACTCCACGGACTGGTCACACGACGGCGGCACGCTGTTCGTGCTGACCGGCTCGGCCGACGCCATGCAGTTCAACACCGTCGACGCGCCGCGCAAGTACGTCGCCACGCTGAAGGCCGACGCCCCCGCCACGGCGACCCGGGGCAAGTCCCTCACCGTCAAGGGCAGTCTCACCTCCGGCCTGGCCCTGCCCGCCGGGACGCCGCTGACCGTCACCCGCACCGACCTGGAGTCGCCGGAGGGGAAGTCTCTCGGCACCAAGACACTCGGCGCCGGCGGCAAGTTCTCCTTCACGGACACCCCGCCGGCCGGCGGTTCCGTGAAGTACACGGTGACCTACGCGGGCGACGCGGCGCACACCGCGGCGACCGTCTCCGACACGGTCGCCGTCTCGCGCGCGACCCCGGCCCTGACCCTGAACAACAACGGCAAGGTGTACGCCCACGGCACCGACGTCGCCTTCGCCGCCCACCTCGGCACCACGTACAAGAACCGCTCCGTCGAGATCTGGGCCGACCCCTTCGGCGCCGACAAGCCGAAGAAGCTGGTCAAGACCGGCAAGGTCAACAAGAACGGCAACCTCTGGGTCACCCTCGATATGAGCCGTGACACCACCCTCACGGCGGTCTTCAAGGGCGACGCCCGCTACGCCCCGAGGACAGTCAAGGCCACGGCCTACGCCAAGGTGAAGGTCTCCACGGCCCTCACCAAGCACTACAAGACCGGCAAGATCGGCGGCACGACGTACTACTACTTCCACAAGAACACCGACGCCATCGCCACCACGACGATGACCTACTACAAGGGCCGCAAGCACAAGCTGCAGCTCCAGGTCTACTCGGGCGGCAAGTGGTACGACAGCGGAGCCGAGTACTTCGCCCTCGGCACCAGCGGAAAGTCGGTGGTTAACCTCGGCCACACGGGCGAGTCCGGCATCCGCGCGCGGGTCCGCTCCTCGTACATCAACGACAGCTCCGGGGACTCGGTGAACTCCACCACGCACGGAGCCTGGAAATACTTCTACTTCTCCAACTGACCGGCCGCTGCGGGCCGCCGCCCCTCCCCCCGGGGCGCCGGCCCGCGGGGGTGCCGTCGACGCGCGCAGCACCGGCCGGGCCGGCAGCCGCGTCGCCACGGTGCGGCCGCGGCCGGCGAGGAGGTCGAGCAGCCGGGTCACGGCGAGCGCCCCGGCCTCCTCCGGCGGCACGTCCAGCGCGGTGACCGGCGGGGTCGGCATCGCTGACGTTGATGGCAGCCCCTGCTCATCACCGGCGCCTCGCAGGCACCCGGCGGGGCCAGATCCTGTGGGGCGGGCCATCGGGTCCGGGCCCGTCAGGCAGCGCGGGATGCTGAGGGGCAGGGTGGGGTCCTGGGTCCGGCGGGCGGGGGGTGCCTCTTTGGGTTTCGTCAAGCTGTAGCCGGGGTGGGTGGCTGGTAGAAGGTGCCGTCTCGGAGCATCGCGAAGAGGACGTCGATGCGGCGTCGGGCGAGTGCGACGAGGGCTGCGACGTGGTGTTTCCCCTCGCGGCGTTTTCGGTCGTAGTAAGAGGTCGTCTTCTCCGACAGCCTCTACCGGCTGCTGCCGTTCCTGGAGCGCCTGAGCGAGACCCGGCAGGCCGAACTCGAACTGGACGGCGGCGACGGCCTCGGTGAGCTGAACCTCGTACGCCGGGCGTTTGGCGAGGAGATCCTGCCGCTGTGGCAGTGGAAGCCCGGCTCGGTCGTCACCGACGGCGACCGTGTCGCGGAGATCCGCCTCGGTCAGCAGTACCTCACCCTCGCCCTGCGCACCGACGTGGACGGCGAGGGCGACGTCGGGTTCGACGTGCTGGTGCCGTGCCCGCACGACGACGAATGCACCGGCCGGGCGTGGGTGCCCGCCTACAGCGTCACCTGCCTGTTCCGCGCGCTCAACGGCGACCTGGACGACGACGAGGACATCGTCTGCACCGTCCACGGCGGTTTCGACAACGTCGACCAGGAGGCAGACGACCACGCCCTGCACGCCCTGCACGAGACTGCCAGGAGCGTGTGATGGCCCACCGTGAAATCAGCGCGCAGCCGGACCGGACGGACTGGCAGCTCGCCCAGGAGTACCTGCATCGCGCCCGATACGCCGACAGCGCCCGCCTCGCCGAACTGTTCACCGACGAGGAAGTCGCACGGGCCACCACGTACCTGGCCGCCCAGCATCCCGACGCGGACCGGCTGACCGCCATCGAGGCCCGGCTGAAGGCCGTTCCAGGAGGCTGGCGGCAGAGGGGCGGCGACATCGGCGTCATCGAGGACGGCGACGGACGACCTGTCGCCGTCCTCGGCACCGAGTGGCTCACGCAGCAGTTGCGGCGGGCGTGGGCGCAGCTGGACAGGCTGCGGGACCGGATCGACAACGCCGGAAGCCTCATGCGCATCCACCACGTCGCCACGGCCATCGACTACGTCCCCGGCTCGAGGGAGACGGAATGAAAGCCCAGCCGCCGCACCCGCACCCGCTCAGCCCGGCCGACCTCCCGGCCGGAGACGACTGGTGGCACGGCTGCCGGGAGTGCCACCTCCCGATTCAGGGCGGGGCCGCCGGCCTCGCCGCGCACCGCCGCACTGTCCACACCAGCGCCAGAGACCCCCGGCGCCCCATCACGATCCAGCTCGACTTCTGACAAGGAGGCCTCATGGCCACCCAGACCCGGACCGACACCTTCGCCGCGCTCCGCGACTGCTTCGCCACCGACCTCGCCGCCCTCATCGGCGACCAGGCGCCGCGCAGGACCACCCCGAACGCCTTCATCGACCTGGCCGAAGAAGTCCGCGACGTCCTCGCCGCGTCCAGCATCGGCAACTGGAGGGAAGCCAGCGAGGAACTGGACCACGCCGTCGGCCACCTCACCGACGCACTGACCAGCACGGACGGCGACCAGGCTTCGCTCCTGGCCTGGGCGCGCACCCACCTGCGCGACGGCATCGCGACAGCCAGCTGATCCCCGCTCCGAGTTGAGCGCACTCTGTGCCGCCCCGACCCCGCACCCGCCGGGGCCGGGGCGGTCGCAGTGGCCCCTCAACCACGAGCAGCGAGAGGAGATGGGTCGTCATGCCGCACCGCGAGGTCTATGAGGTCGACGTCCCGATACACCACACCAGCAACCCGGCCCTGCGGGGAATTGTGACTGAGCACCATAGGTGGCCAGTCTGAGCATCGCAGTTGGCCACGCCGTCTGACCTGCTCAAGTACTTCGCAGCCGTGGCAGGTTCACAGTCCCCGCCGTCACAACCCAGCGCGTCTCGAGGGCGTTACCCAGCCGCTCGCTGATCGATCACCTTTTCGCGCATCAGTTCCTCCAACTCCGTGTCCGACAGTGGGTGCAGCGTGTTCAGGAGATGACGCAGGCCGGGTTCGTCCAGCATCTTGCTGCTGACCGCGACCTCAGCGTTGCGGTAGCGGCGGGTGAGGGTGATGACGCCGCCGGGGAAATGGCGGAGCGTACGCATTTCGCCGTGCCCGTCCACCGTGCAGGTCACGTTCTTCTCCGCGGGTTTGGGGCATTGGGGTTTCGGCGTGAGTGGCGAGCGCACCGCGAGGGCCACGTACGCGTCCTGTCGAACGGAGTGGTACTCGACGTAGAAGGAGGCGGGGCCGACCTCGGCACGAGCTACTCGCATGCCAGGCGGCGTAGCGATCACGTACAGCAGTTCCGGATGCTCCCGGTATCGTGCGACCTCCGCTGCGTGCTGGCGCTGTCGCGACTGCGTCGGGCCGATGAAGCCTCCGTAGACCACCGCGGCGGCGAGGGCGGCCACCGCCCCGAGCCTCACCCACCGGTTTGGTACGAAGAACGCTGCAGCCACCGCGTACGGCACCCCCGTCAGCGCGACCCGGGTACCAGCGCTCCCCAGGTCAACGTCCCCGCTGTAGGCGGCCAGACCTGCCAGGACGCCGAGCGTGCCCAGGACGAACACCAGGACCGCCCAGCCGAGCCGCTGCGACACGGAGCCGCACAGCGGCACCACGGTCCGCGCCGGTATGCCCGTTGTGGCCAGCAGGCCCACCGTCAGCGGCACACCCAACGCGAGGGCCAGCACCACCGCCCCGGCCCCACCGCCCCAAGCCGTCACCAGCAGCCAGAAGCCGAGCGTCGGCACCGCGGCAGCCATCGTCGCCCAGACCAGGAAGAGATGCAGGGCCGTCCGCGCCCCTCTGCTGCTCGTCACACCGCGGAGCCTGCCAGCCAGTGTCCTGACACACATGAGTTTTTCTACTCAGTACGCCCTTTCCACTCTGCGGAAGGCGACGCCCGCCCTCGCCGAGGGTCCGTCACCACATGGAACCAGCTGGCCGACTGGGGCGCTCAGCGTGGCCAGCTATCGCGCTGAGTGGCCAACTACGGCGCTCGGTGTGCGACACGAAGTCGCTCCATGTAAGTAAGGACAGCCACGTGAAGGAGGTACCGATCGGCTGAACTTCGGGCCAGTGTCCAAGGCCCGTCCCCGCGCCCCCATGCGTTGCTGGTAACGGCGAGGTGTGAAGCGGAGCGTTCAAGCCCAAGGGCACCTCGGCCATCGAGGAGCAACAGGCGAGGGGAAGGCTGGACGGGCGAACGTAAGTGAACCCTCGATGATGCCCCGTGACGCTAAGACCGCGTCGATGGCGTGTTGGCGGCGGTCACAGGACCCGGTGCTGCAAGGCACCAAGCGACCTCCGGGTAACTGAGCTCGGAGGGAGGACACCGCTGGTCCCGGGGTAGAGGGGGCGCCCACCCCAGCCGCGTCTTACGGGTGCGGAACGTGGAAACCCCGACGGGGTCCAAGCCTCGGCTTGGTAGGTCGACCGCAAGGAAGGCTGAAGTCCCCGGCGGGAGAAGGAAGATCCAAGAAGCGAAGGCCGGCGGGCCGAAAGGCCAGAGGAAACCGGGAGATTGGGACCTTCACCCGCTCTCACATAACTCGCCGGATACGGGCCCTGGTGGCCCGGCCCGAAAGGGTGCCCACGTGGATCGGGTGAGCCTTTGAAGTCACCACTGCAAGGACGCTCGAACCGAGGGACAAGTTAGACACCGGAGGCGAACATGGAGATCGCGACACCTGTCGTGACGTCCGCGTCTGCGGTGAACGGACCCGAGGACGGCTTACTCGACTGGCACGGCACCGACTGGGCCACCTGCGAGGAGAACGTACGGCGGCTGAGGCAGAGGATCTTCAAGGCAACGCAGGACGGGGACCTCAAAAGGGTCCGCAACTTGCAGAAGCTCATGCTGCGAAGCCGCAGTAACACGCTGATCAGCGTGAAGCGGGTGACGCAACAGAGCAGTGGTCGCCGGACCGCTGGCATCGATGGGGAACGGGCCCTCACGCCGAAGGCGAGAGGCACGCTGGCGGCCGAGATCCATCGGTCGTCGAAGCCCTGGAAGGCCAGGCCGGTCAAACGAGTGTTCATCCCGAAGAGCAACGGGAAACAGCGACCACTCGGCATCCCGGTCATCCGCGACCGGGTTCTCCAGGCCCGCGTGAAGAACGCGCTGGAACCCGAGTGGGAAGCGCGGTTCGAGCCGAGGTCTTATGGCTTCCGGCCCGGCCGCAGCTGCCAGGACGCGATATCCGCGATCTTTTGGACGGTGAAGGGCAAGAACCCGAAGCGTCTGTGGGTCCTGGACGCGGACCTGTCGGCTGCGTTCGACCGCATCGATCACACCCACCTCATGACCATGCTCGGCCAGTTCCCTGCCAGGGATCTGATCCGCGGCTGGCTGAAGGCGGGCGTGATCGACCGCGGCCGGTTCGCACCGACCGAGGAGGGCACTCCACAAGGCGGTGTGATCAGCCCGCTGTTGCTGAACGTTACTCTGCACGGACTGGAACAAGCCGCAGGGTGCCAATACACGGTGCGGGCCGGGCGCGAGCCCGGCGCGAAGCCAGGCACCCCGGTGCTGGTGAGATACGCCGATGACTTCGTCGTGCTCTGTCACGACGAGGAACAGGTGCACCAGGTCAGGGCCCGGCTGGAGGACTGGCTGGAACCGAGGGGGCTTCGCTTCAACGAGGAGAAGCCCCAGGTCGTCCACCTCGATATGGGGTTCGACTTCCTCGGTTTCACCGTCCGCCGGACGGGCGGCAAGCTGATCATCAAGCCGAGCACAGCGGCTTGCGCGAGGCTCCGGGCGCGACTGCGGTCCGAGGTGAGGGCCCTGCACGGGTCCAATGCCGAGGCCGTGTTGCGCAGGCTGATCCCGATCGTTCGCGGTTGGGCTGCCTACTACCGGGCGGTGGCATCCACGACGACGTTCGCGTCGCTGGATCACTACATGTGGCGGTTGACCTCCAAATGAACCAGACGAAGCCACCGCAACAAGTCGAGGCACTGGGTAGTGGACCGGTACTTCGGCCAGTTCCACCCGTCCCGGCGAGACCGGTGGGTGTTCGGCGACCGCGACAGCGGGGCCTTCCTCATCAAGTTCACCTGGACCGGCATCGTCCGACACCAGCTCGTCAAGGGCGGAGCGTCCCCGGACGATCCTGCTCTGATCGAATACTGGCGGGACCGCCGCCACAGGAAAGCGCCGCCGCCGATGGACAGGACGAGTCTTCTCCTGGCGGTCCGGCAGCAGGGGCTCTGCCCTCTCTGCAAGCAGGCGCTGATCGTCGGAGCCGAGTACGAACCGGACAGCCCACGCGAGTGGATCAACTGGTTCGCGGCCTCGAAGAAGATGCTCCACAAGCATCACTTCACCTACCGGCGAGACGGCGGCACGGACGAGCGGAACAACCTTCGCCTCGTGCACTCCGAATGCCACCGCCAGCACCACGCTGGCGACGGCAAACGGCCCACATAACCCTGCTGACCTGCGAAGCCCTCGTGGCTTGCTTGAGCCGGATGCGGGGAAAGCTCGCACGTCCGGTTCTGAGGGGGCCGGGGATCAGCAATGGTCTCCGGCTACCCGACCACAACGACTCGAAGCTTGACGTCGACTTCACCCCGCTCCGTGAGCAGGGTCTGATCGCCGCCGGCCTCGGTCAGGCCGCTTGACCCAACGTTCTCGTCTACGCGGCCGCCCGATCGGGATGCGGGTCGGCTATGGGGTGGTCCGCAGAAAGCCGACGACAGCCTCCTTCTCCATGTCGATACCCTGCTCGATCTGAGGCGGGACAGGTTCGAACGCATCCACCTGGATGGAGCGCGCGCCGGAGCCACGGGTCCAAGTGGCGATGGCCAGGCCGTCTGCGATGACGGTGGGCCGGATGAGGCCGCCTCCTGGCCAGACGTGGGCCTGGTGGAGAGCGGGGACGGACACCTCGCGGGTGCGGTAGCCGATCAGGTAGTTGTCGTAGGCGGGCAGCATGCGAACGTCCGGGGTGTCAGACGAGCCTGGGAGTTCTTTCACCCGCCCGGCGAGCATGGTCAACGTGCCGTACTCGGTGATCGCGCCCGATTCCGCCAGCATTTTCCAGGCCCTGCGAGCCCAGGTGACCGGCAGCCCGGACCAGGCGGCGAAGTCCTCCAAGGTGGCGGGGGCGTGCGCGGCCAGGTAGCGGCGGGCCAGCTCGGCGAGGACAGCGTCGCCCTCCCACCCGAAGCGCCCGGTGGTGGGCAGCCAGTCGTTGAGCAGTACATAGGTGGCCTCACCGGTGCGCTGTGGGCCGTGGCAGAGGACGCCGGTGAGTGCTGCGTGGCGGATCAGGTGGAAAGGCGCCTGCCCGTCCGGCGGAATACCGAGGGTGGTGAGGTGCTCGGTCAGCTCGGCCCGGGTGAGTGGTCCGTGCGCGGCAAGAGCGTGCCGGATGAGATGGTCGGCGCGCTGGCGCAGAGCGTCGTCCAGGCCCAGCTGCTGGTAGCGGCGGTTGGTTGCGGCAAGGATCCGCGGGGACAGCAACGGCAACACCCAGCGGGCGTCGTCGCTGGGAATGGTGTGCAGGGTGCCGCGCATGTACCAGCCGCGGACGATGCTCCGCTCTTTCTCGTATGCCGTGCGGATGGCCCGGGCGGTGATGTCCCGACCGCGTACGCGGATGCCCAGGTCGGAGGCTGTGGCGTCCTGGGCCTGGATGGCGAAGACCCGTTGGACGACCGCCTCGGCAGAGTCCT
Source organism: Streptomyces sp. AC558_RSS880 (assembly GCF_019049255.1). GTDB lineage: Bacteria > Actinomycetota > Actinomycetes > Streptomycetales > Streptomycetaceae > Streptomyces. Next base: position 35,560 of record NZ_JAGMUJ010000166.1, read on the forward strand.
CCCGTGCTCCGCCGGCCAGGGCCTGGGCGTGGGCCCGCAGCCGGCGGACGCTCTCGTGGTCAAGCATCGGGCTGTGCCGCTCAGCCAGGGCGGTCAGGAGACGGCCTTGTCGAGGATGTCGGCGAGTTCGATGGGCGCGGACAGCATCGGCCAGTGCCCGGTGGGCAGGTCGAAGCGCCGCCACGGCGGCTGGTTCAGGTAGGCCAGCATCGGCACCCCGGCATCCAGCAGCCCCGTGAAGTCATGGCACGCGACCAGGACACGGTCCACACCGGGACCGGGCTCGGCCGGGCCGGTAAGACGCTGGGCGTAGGTGCCGAACGGCTGAGGGGTGGCACGCGAGCGCAGAGCGTCCCGCTGGCCCTCATCGAGCCCGTCGAGGCTGCTGGACAAGCCCAGGACCTCAAACGGCGGCATCGGCAGCCGCCACCCGTCACCGGAAGCGGAGACCTGGTGACGAAGCTGGTCCGCTGCCTGCGGTGGCATGAGGTCCAGCATGCACATACCCGCGGCGAACGGGGCGCTGTCCACATAGACCACGCGCTCCAGCCGGTCACCGAGACGTCCGGCTGCCCCGGTCACCGGAGCAGCCGCATAGCTGTGGGCGACCAGCGTGACGTCGCGTAGATCGTTCCGCTCGACGAAGCCGGTGATGTCCGCGATGTGCGTGTCCAGGTCCGTCTCGGGTCCGCCCTGGTCCGCGTGCTCGGCCAGGCCCGTCAGTGTCAGCGGCAGCGCCGCGTGCCCGCGCTCGCGCAGAGCGCGGGCAGTGTCTTCCCAGGCCCACGCCCCGAGCCAGGCACCGGGAACGAGTACGAAGGTGGTCATGTGATCTCCCAGAAGTAGGTGCTGCGGGGAGCGTAAGGTCGATACAGGACAGAATCCGCCCTGAAATGCCGAGTGATCCATGTCGCATCCCCTCACCCGCGTGCTGACCCTGCTGGAACTCCTCCAGTCCAACGCCCGGCTCACCGGGGCGGAGCTGGCAGACCGCCTGGACACCGACGTCCGCACCGTGCGCCGCTACACGGCCCACCTTCGCGACTTGGGTATCCCCGTAGAGGCCGAACGCGGCCGCTACGGCGGCTACCGACTAGCCCGCGGCTACCGCATGCCACCTCTGGTCCTCACCAATGACGAGGCCCTCGCCGTCGTTCTCGGCCTGCTCGCGGCAGAACGTCTGGGCATGGGCACTGCCGCGCCGGCCAGTGCCGGTGCCTTGGCCAAGATCGAGCGGGTGCTTCCGCACGCCCTGCGCGAACCGCTCACCGCCATGCGGGAGACCCTGTCCTTCACCGCCAACGCCGTGATCGGGCAGGTACCCGGAACCGGCGTTCTGCTGGCACTGGCCCAGGCCTCCCGCGCCCACACGACCGTCGGTATCAGCCACCAGTCCTGGCGCCAGGAACACACCGAACGCGACATCGACCCATACGGCGTGGTCTTTCACACCGGCCGCTGGTACGTCGTCGGCCACGACCACCTCCGCGACAGCCTGCGTACCTTCCGCATCGACCGCATCACCTCCGTCACCTCCCGAGCCGACAGCTTCACCGCACCCGACGGCTTCGACCCCGTGGCCCACCTGACCTCGACCCTCGCTCAGGGGCCCTACCGCTGGCAGGTCGAGGTGACGATCCATGGCCCCCTCGATGAGATCGCTCGCCGGCTACCTCGCTCAGCGGTGACCCTCACCGCCCAGCCCACCGGCGTCCTGATGCACGCACGGGCAGAACGGCTTGACGGGATGGCCCACATGCTCGCCTCCCTGGAATGGCCCTTCACCATCCACCATCCCGACGAACTACGGCAGGCGCTCAAGAATCTGGCCGCCCAGCTCACCGCAGCCGCCCAGCGGGCACCGGAAGAACTACCGCGGTAAATGCCGGATTTACTGCGGCAGAGCCCCTACGGTGATCACCGCGACCTGCGGCGGACCAATCCAGCCGCCGGGGCGAGATGTACGCATTTACTGCGACAGTGCCGGAAGGGCGGGGCGGCGTGACGATCGAACCGGCGACCGAGCTCGGGAGCGGGGGGGGCGCACTTCGGTTGCCGCGCGCTCGGGTCGTGCCCCTGTCCGCCCCGCCGTCGTCGTACACCGCGGCGGTCGAGCGCTACCTCACTGGCGCGGGCATCGCGAAGTCCTCCGCGCGGATCTACCGGATCTCGCTGACGACGTGGGGATGGATGCTCACCGGCGAACCCGCGCCGACCGGACCTCCCTGCCGAGGCGCGAAGCCGCCCGTCTTCCCCGTCGCCGCGATCGACGACCCGGCGCTGCCGGAGGTCCTGGCCGAGCTGGCCGCCGCGCGGGCGGACGAGATGGACGCCGACACCGTCAACCGGGAACTGTCCATCGCACGCAAGGCGATCGGCTGGTGGCAACACCAGGGCTGGATCGACGGAGACCCGACGATCGGCATCGAGCGGCGGCCGGCACCGCCGGACCGCACCAAGGCTCTCGCGGAGAACCAGATCACCGCCCTGTGGCGCCTCGACGTCGCACTGCGGGAGAAGACCCAATGGAAGATGCTCTACGAGTCCGCCGCACGGGCCGACGAGGTGTTGTGCCTCAACGTGGAAGACCTCTACCCACAGGGCAAGCGCGGCAGGATCACCGCCAAGGGCGGGGCGACCGAGTGGATTCACTGGCAGTCCGGCACCGCCCAGCTGCTGCCCCGCCTCATCGCCCGCCGCACCCGCGGCCCGCTGTTCCTCACCGACCGCAAGGCCCCGGCCGGAACCCCGACACTCGACGTGTGCCCGGAGACCGGCCGGGCCCGGCTTTCCGCCGGGCCCGGCTTTCCTATCGCCGGGCTGAGGAGATCTTCGAGGAGAACACCCGGCTGCTGGCCAACCCCCTCGTCTCATCCGACGACATCGAGGACCTGGACGGCTGGACGCTTCACCGGCTACGTCACAGTGCCCTGACACACGACGCGGAGGACGGCACCTCTACCCCGATGCTGCTGGCCCGCTCCCGCCACGCCTCCGTCCGCTCCCTGGAGCGGTACGCCCGTCCCGGCGTCGACTCGGTAGCCCGGCACGTCGCCGAACGCGACCCCGCTGCACGCCGCCGCACGTAAATCCGAGCAGATCAGGGCTTCAAGATCATCCCGTTGCCCCTTTGGCGCGTATCTCGGTCACACCCCTTCGTGGCCATCAACCGCGTGGACTCCAGGAAGTCCTCAGGCCCCATCTTCAGTCCAGATGCATGGCCACATAGACAGGGTCGTTATACGGCAACCGCTTGGGTTGGCTGTCCTCCGGCTCCTCTTCCGGTCCTGCTGCGTCACCGGTCGGGTCGTTCCGCTGTCCGGGCAGCGCCGAAGAGGGCTCTGTCGTCTTCTTGCCGCCGTTCAGTGTCCGGCGCTTCTGCACTGAGGCGCCCGTAGTGTCTGCCGTCTCGGAACCGCCGGATGGTTTGTTGTCCGTGGACAACGAACTCGGCTGCTGACTTGTCTGTGGGCGATGGGTTGCGTCCTGGGAAGTGGTGTACGGGTTCCCACCTGATCCGGGCGTTTGGCTCGGCGTCGGAGTGAGTGTCCGGATATGAGAACGGCCACCGGCTGATCTTTCAAGACGACCAAGTCTTCGAAGGAGATCAGCACGATGACCGCACCCGACAGTCTGCCCCTGCACACCCTCGCGGAAGACAATCTCGCCTCGGCGAGTCCGGATCTGCTGCGCGCGATGGTCAAGACGTTCGCCGACGCGCTCATGTCGGCGGAGGCCGACGCCCTCTGCAACGCCGAGTACGGGCAGGTCAGCGAGGAACGCGTCAACCATCGCAACGGCTACCGTCCGCGCGAGTGGGACACCCGCGCCGGGACCGTCGAACTCGCCGTTCCCAAGCTGAGGCAGGGCAGCTACTTCCCGCACTGGCTCCTGGAACGCCGCCGCCGGGCCGAACAGGCCCTGATCTCGGTGGTCGCCACCGCCTACCTCCTCGGCGTCTCCACTCGCCAAGTGGAGAAGCTCGCCGAGTCCCTCGGGGTGACGCAGCTGTCGAAGTCCCAGGTCAGTGCGATGGCCAAGCACCTGGACGAGCAGGTCGCCGCCTTCCGCAACCGGCCCCTGGACGCCGGTCCGTACTCGTTCGTCCGGGTCGACGCGCTCACGCAGAAGGTCCGCGAGGGCGGTCGCATCGTCAACGTCCACGCCCTGATCGCGGTCGGCGTCAACGCCGACGGACACCGCGAGATCCTCGGCATCGACGTCGCCACCGCCGAGGACGGCGCCCGGCCGGCTGGCCTTCCTGCGTTCCCTGATCGCCCGCGGCCTGTCCGGCGTCCAACTCGTCATCTCCGACGCCCACGTCGGCCTCGTCGACGCGATCGGCGCGGTGCTGCCCGGCGCCTCCTGGCAGCGCTGTCGCACCCTCCCCCACGCCCTGAACGGGCGCGGGCGGTACCCCCATCGCGAGGAACTTGCTGAGCCAGGTGCCGAAGTCGGCCCAGCCGTGGGTGGCGACCCTGTTGCGGACGGTCTTCGAACAGCCCGACACCGACGCGGTGAAGGCCCAGATGGCACACGTCCTGGACGCCCTGGAGGCCAAGTTTCCCAAAGCGGCAGCCCACTTGGACGCCGCTCAGCACGACCTGCTGGCCTTCACCGCCTTCCCGTGGGAGATCTGGCGGCAGATCTGGTCGAACAACCCACAGGAGCGGCTGAACAAGGAGATCCGCCGCCGCACCGACGTGGTCGGCATCTTCCCCGACCGCACCGCCGTCATCCGCCTCGTCGGCGCGGTCCTGGCCGAACAGAACGACGAGTGGACCGAAGCCCGCCGCTACATGGGCCGCGACCTCCTCGCCAAGGCCCGACTCCACCCGATCGAGTCAGAAACCGACGACACCACCCCGCCCACCGAACTCACCGCACAGCCTCAAACGAGATCACCGAGTGGCCGTCGATACACCACTCCAGCGGACGTGACCCTGGGCGGCCATGGCCCGGTAGTCCGGGCTGCCCGCCCACCAGCGGAACCGCCCGCATCGCCACTGTCACCGCTCCTGTCCCAGGTCGATGTGGTCCGGGGATGACATCAACCCGGTGCCTTCGTGGCTCACCGGCGCCCGCCGAACTCCCAGTGGTAGACCTCGATGTCCGCATACCGGTCCGGATTCAGGAGGGCTCGTGCCGTGTCCGGATCCGGGGCCCTGAGCAGCACCGCCGTACCCAGCCAGGTGTCGCCGTCGTCGGACAGCAGCGGCCCGTACGCGACCAGTTCGTCCTGGTCGGGCGGCAGGGCAAGGCCGGCGGCCGGGCCCTCGCCGAGGCCGAGCACCAGGTAGCGGTTGCCACCGCTTGGGCCACCGGGGAAATCCCACATGGTGCGCCCCAGCACGTTGCGCCAGCGGCGCAGCAGCACGTCCCGGTACGCGCCGGCCTGGTAGTTGGGCTCATCGAAGGCGAACGCGCGGGCGGCGGCGGGATCGGGCAGGTCGACGATGTGCACGCTGCCGGTGGGTGTTTCACCGTCATCGGCGAAGGTCGGGCCGCGAGCGATCAGCTCTTTCGCGTACCGGTCCATGTAGGACCAATGCTCCTCCAGCAACTCCTCGCGTAACGCGAGGGAGCCAGGCCGATCACGGTGGTAGCAGAAGAACTCCATGACCACAGACCCTTCCTTACCGAGGACACCCCCTCAACTGGCTTTTGGCAACGATGAGCCCGCTCTCCAAACAAGGCAACATCCCGTGTAACGGCGTAGCCATCACGCCGCGCCCTCACAACCAAGTGGCATGCCAACACGGCTGCTCTGCAGCCGAGTGACAGAAACAGCGTCCGGCGCCGGCATCCCCAGCTCAGGACGACCCACAGCCCACGGGCGAGGCAGGTAGCCCTCCTGGCGCGGTATGCGGGCGAAGCTGTTCCCCGGCAATGGCGGCGGCCGTCAGCGCCGTGCTGCGCCAACGGAGCCGGAGACTGGCCGCGTACTGGTCGTCCTCCTGAACGAGCGGGCACCACAGGATCTGCAACAGGTCGGTGCCACGGGGAAGTCAAGGCCGGGCACATCCCCTGCATACAGCTGGACTACCGGGATCATCGTGACCGGCTCCGGCCCTACGGACGCGTCGAGCGGCTTGTAGTGGTCCGGATCGGCGCACATCGACCAGGGCTCGTCGGCTGGCCACAGCAACGCCCCCTGGTAGAACTGTCCGGCTGCCCGGCCCGGGGGGGGAGAGCTGGGTGACCTCGCGCGCCATACCGATCAGGCCCCGGAAGGACTGCCTCGACATCGAATCGAAGGGAAGTGGAGCCAGCGGCCGGGGCGGCTGGTGGCCTGGGCGGTGTCCTGCTGCGTGCGCCCTGACAGCATGGCGTCTCCCGCTGCCGGTGGTCGTAGCGCTGCCGAGCCCAGCCCTCGCCCCGACTCCCGTTGCACCCCGTTCAGCCCGTCGGCGACAGGCCCGCCACATACTGACGCTATCCGGGAGTTCGCATGCCCAAAGCCCGTCCTATGACGGCACTCCGAACATGACGCACACGTACGGCACCTGGACTGCCAGATCAGCGACATGTCATACACGACAGCATTCGGTAAAACGGACGCCGCCACCAGCAGTCCGGCCGCCAGCGCCCACCGCCGCCGCACGCCGCCACCGTTCCTTCTCCGCGAAACGAGTCATGCCTCCCCCTGTCGTCCGCCGCGGTGCAGTGGTGTGGCAACGGCTCCCGCGGCCGGCCGGTCGGCCGGGCCCGTGCGGGAGTTCCGGAACTGTCAGGAAGAACGGTTTCGGGGGTGTTTCGGTTCGCGGCGGGGTGCCGCGCACCGCACGGATCCGCCATCGCGCCCTCACCGTACGTACCCGGGCCGCCCCCGGGCGGCTCCTCCGCGCGGCACCGGAAGGCTTTCGTCCACTTTTCCGGTTGCCTGTCGGAGCCCCGTCAAAAGTAATGCGACGACGGGTGAACCCTCAGGTGGGGGCCTTCGTCCTACGAGATGGGCAGCGGCTTCGGCCACTCACCGCCCGAACTGCACAGACTGGATGAAGGACATTCACATGAAGCGCTCGCTCAAGCGAGTCCTGGTCGCGGCCGGCTCGACCGCGGCTCTCGCGGTCAGCCTCCCCGTCAGCACCGCCGCCGCGATCAACACGGCGCCCTGCGGCGACCGGAACGACCTGGTCAAGATCGAGTACTACAACGGGGGGAGCTCGGTCTGCTACGCCAACGCGGGCTCCATGAACGTCAACATCCCCGAGGTCTACCGGGTCTCGACCGGCAACAACAACGTCATCTTCAGGACGAACGTGGGCACCGAGATCGTGGGGAAGTGGAAGACCAAGAGGGTGGTCGAACCCGGTACGACCATGACCAGCCTGCATATCCTCTGACGCGTCCACGCGTTCGGGACACGGCACCGAAGAAGCGGGGTCCCGCGGCTCAGGCCGCGGGACCCCGCTCCGCTTCCCCCACCCGCCCACAGGGCCGAACATAATCCCTCCGCCGGAAGGAGGGCCGGGGCATGATGGAGCCACGTCCAGGTCCTGCGGGTGTGGCCGCGCCGGGAACGAGCGCCCGGTGTTCCGGGTCCGGACCGCGCTGCCCTCCTGCCGCCGCGGGCCCCTCACCGTATCCGCGGACGTGGTGGTCCCGGACCTCGGGCCGGCCGTGCCGTCGCAGCGCGCGGGGCGGTCCGCGCCCCGCCCCGCTTCCGTCTCCTTCAGCTGACCCCCGTCCCGCGCCACGGGTGCGGAGAGGGATCACGCGCGCCCGCCGGGAGGGCCCTGAACAGCGCGCCCTCTCCCGCCTCCGCCGACGGACGACGGGGAGGACAGATGTCCCTGCTTGACGTTTTCAGCCGACGTGTTCCGGTCCTGGGACGGGGCGACCGGTCCGGCGGGACGCCGAGTGCCGGCCGGTCCCGCGACGCGCGGGACGACAGCCGCGAGGAGGCCCCCTGTCGGCAGCCCCGGGGCCGCCCCTGCCCCTGCGCCGGCGGCCCGGCCGGGGAGGGGCAGTACGGGACGCCGCCGTGCGGCTCGACGCCGCCGGGATCAGGCTGGTTCGCGAGAACTGGGAGTACATCGAGCCCTTCATCGGGTGAGCCGCGGCCGGTCCCGTCCCCGCCTCAGGGGAGGGGACCGGTCACGCCCGTCCGCCGGGAGGCGAGCCCTCCCACCGCCCCGCCCCGCGTCAGGACACCGCCTCAGGACACCGCCGCCGGAGTCACCGGAGCAGCCGCGGTGGCCGGAGCCGCCGCCAGGGCCGTGGGGCAGACCACGGGGGTGCCGTGCACACGGCTGTCCATCCCGAGGTCGTCGTACTTCTTGTCGATGTCGGCGATCTGGCGCTCTGGCTCTGTCGATGACGAGGAGCAGCGTTTCTCGGGCAGTTCGGGAGGCGTTGCCCGCGTCGAGTATCGATGGCTTCGGACCGCAGCTCGGTGCCGGCCGGCGAAACGCCGTGTGCCGCTCGGACGCGGCTCGGGACAAAAGCGCTGGCTACAGGCGCAGGTGGCGGCCGTCGTCCTGCCGTTGCCGAGTGTCGGTGGATGCCTCCCGCTCTCGTCGACATCGAGATCCGAGCCCGGTGAGGGCATCCCGAGGTCGTCGACAACTGCTGTCGTCTGACGTCGACAAGGCCACGCAGCAGCACCACGCCGTCGACCTCCTCGAGCGGAGCCGTGCCGGACGGCCGCCCGGCACGGCCGTCCGCGGTGTCACGTGCCGGCGCGCCGCCGCCGCGCCGGGAGAAGAGGGTGGCCCACCGGCACATGCGTCGCTCTCCCCCGTGCAGCCGCCGGCCGCCGTCCTCGCACCGCGCCGGTGGTCTGCTCGCTCATCGTCTCCTCACGGGCCTCAACTCGCTCGGCGGGTCCCGAGCCGCCCTGGTCGCCCGGCCCGGAACCTCCCGCCTCCGCCGTCCCTCCCCCGGAGCGTCACCTGCTCCCCGGTGGTGCGCCGGTGCTCCCCGGTGGTGCGCCGGGCACCATGGCGGGAACGGACGGAAGACGGGGGACCGGCACGGGCCGTGAGGAACGGCTCGGGCACAAGGGGGAGTGCAGCGGCCCGGCGCCGCCTCCGGCCCGCACGGGCCATCGGACGGGGGCACTGCGCCGCTCACGGAGTGCCGCCCCCATCCCGTCTACGACGAGGGAACCGGATCGGTTCACGGCGCTCGCGGTGTTTCCCCGGCGAGCGCCCCGCGCCGGGGAAACACCGCGAGCGCGGGATCACGACGCGGGGCCGCCGTCCCGGCGGGGGCCGGGATCGCGACGGGCCTGGTCACGAGGTCGCGACGGGGGGCATGGGCCGGGTGATCGTCGGGAGCGGTCGGGGGGTCCCGGCGGACGTGGCAAGCGGTCCGGGGGTGACCGCCTCCACGTCCCGTACCACCACCGCCCGCCAGCGGTCGCCGGCCGGGGTCAGCAGCACCGTGAGGCCGGACGACGCCCCCGGCGCCCGCGGACCGGCCCCTTCACGCCCGGCGAACACGACCCGGCAGCCGAGCCTGCGGCCGAGCAGGCCCGCCACCGTCTCACCGGCCGGACCGCCCTGCCGGCACACCTGCAGCCAGTACCGCTGCGCGATGGTCAGCGGGACATCGGAACCGACCGCCACACTCCCGCCCGTGAGGACCGCCTGCACCTCCACGCGCCGGTCGAACGGCACACCCGCCGCCCGGAGTTCGTCGAGAGTCACCGGGCCGCCGTCCGCAAGCGGTTCCGCCCCGGCCGGTACGTCCGCGTCGGTGATCACTCCGCCGGCCCACGCCCGCAGCGCCCCGGGGTCCGGGGGGACGGGCGCGGCCGGGTCCATGCCGAGTTCCCGGCCCACCTCCGCGGTCAGCAGCCCCGGTTCGCCGCGGGCCACCGCCACCAGCAGCGCCGCCGCCGGGTCGTCCCCCTCGCCGTGGCCCCCGACGTACGGTTCGGCGGCGTCGCCGTCTCCGCTCTGCGCTCCGTCGTACGGTCCGCCGGTCCCTCCCGCGGGCCACCCGGGTTCCCCTGTACCCCCGGAGCCCCTGATGTCCCCTTCCCGTGTTTCGGACGTCCGCTCCGCTTCCCCCGACCGCTCCTCGCCCTGCGCCACCGGGGGCGGCGGAGCCAGGACCGCCGGACCGGCGTCGCCGTCCTCGGCGAACAGCTCGGGCGCCGCGTCCGCCACGCCGTCGGCGAGGGTCTCGCCGTCCGGGGCGAGCGGGAGTTTGGCGTACAGCGCGTGCGGGACGTCCACGCTGAGGGTGCCGCCGGGCCCGGCGATCACCAGGCGGGCGTCGACGCGGTAGTGGCGGAAGCGGCGCACGCTCTCCTTGTTGCTCTCATGGGTCTCGCCGAGTTTGCTCTCGTGCTTCTCCCCGTCCTCCACGCCGATCAGTTCGAACGGCGCCCGCTCGGTCATCCGGACGTCGCCGTGGGCGGCGCCGCCCTCCGGGCCCAGCGCGAGATGCCAGCCGGAGGAGCGTTCCCCGCTCGCCTTGACGGCGTGCTCGTCCTGGCGGTACCGCCGGGCCTTGTACTTCCCCGTGCCCTCCTGACCCGGGATCAGAGGATGTGCGGCGGTGGGTTCGAGACCCACGACGACGGTGGTGTCCCCGACCGGCACCACGTACCTGCCGGCCAGCAGGTCGCCTATGTTCGCCCGCAGCATGCCCTCGCCGGTGTAGTGCCGGTACAGCAGTTCGGGCAGGGTGCCGGGGACCGGTCCGGGCGGGGGCGCCGGGGGCCCTTCGGCGGCCGGGCCGGAAGCGGTGTACCCGGAGCGGTGGCGGGCGGCCAGGGGGATCCAGTGGGCGGCCACCGTGGCGGCGGGGACCGCCCAGGGGTGCAGGGCGTCGGCCAGTGCCCGGGGGACGTGCCGCATCGGGGCCGCGGCCGGGGTGGTGCCGTCGCCGGGCAGCAGGCGTGGGATGCCGTACGGACGGCGTGGATCCGGCACCGGGGCGGCCCGGTCCGTCGGCACCGTCAGTTCGGCGGGGACCAGCAGGCGTACGTCGCCCTCGACGCGGGGACCGCCGTCGGCGTCGCTGTCCGCGTACCAGACCCAGGGGCGGGCCGCGTACCACAGGCGTTCGACGCCGTCGGTGCCGAGCATCCGGCCGGCCGTCAGCAGCGCCCGCTTGGTCCAGCGGACCGGCGCCTCGACCAGCGCCGGCGGCTCGCTGCTCATGCCCATCTCGATCCGGAACCGCATCGGCAGGGTGAGTTCGTGGGCGGTTCCCTTGGTGGAGGTGCGCTGGATGTCCTTGACGTCGTGCTCGTCCGCCGTGCCCCGGCCGGACTTCCTCCGGTACCCCGCGGCCAGTTCGCCGCCGACGTGCCGGTGGCCGGACGTGACGGCCTGCGCCCGGAGGTCGAAACCGATGCTCCCCTCCGTGTCGGACGAGGTCCCCGTCTCCTCCTTGAGCACCCCCTCGCTGCGCAGGGTCAGGGCCACGTCGGGGCGCGGCCGGTCGCCGGTCTGCGGGAGGTGGACACCGGTGACGTTGATCCACAGGTAGCCGGTGGAGCCGAACAGGCCGGGCACCGGCAGCCAGCGCCGCACCCCCGAGGTGATCAGCAGGGGGTGCTGGGCCTCCAGCCGGTGCGAGGCGTAACTGCCGCGCAGCGTGCGGGTCAGCAGGTCGGGCCGGTCGCCCGCCGGGTCGTCCCGCAGCACGCCACGGGCGCGGAGCATGGCGCGGATCCCGTCCAGCACCTGGTCCGCGCGCAGCAGTTCGGGATGCGCGACGCCCGTGAGCATGGCCGGGTGGGGGACGGTACGCGCCTCGGGCGGGCGGGGGGCGGGCACGGCCGGGACCGACGGGCCGGCGGGCGACGGCTCCGGGGCCGACGGGTCCCCGGGCACCGCCTCCGGTGCCTCCGGGGCCGCCGGGGGCTCCGCACCGGCCCCGGGCCCGGTGTCCGCCGGGCCGTCGGTCACCGGCGGGAGCAGGTCCGTCATCCGGCGTTCCGGTACCAGCAGGTCGAGGGCGTCGGTGACCGCCAGGTAACGGGTCTTCTCCTCGCGCCTGCGTCCCCGCCAGCGCACGGCGGTGACCTCGAAGACCGGGGTGGCCCGCACGGTGTGCGTGGTTCCCCCGTAGGTGGCCCGGGTGATCATGACGTTGCCGAGCTTGCGCTTGCGGTCCTCGGACCAGCCGCGCCGGTAGCCGAAGGGGAAGAAGAACGTCAGGCGGCCGGCCGGGCCCGCGTGCCCGTCGTCGTGTGCGGCGGCGGTGCCGGAGCCCCCGCCGGACTCATGGGCGGCCGGCCGGCTGCCGATCCGCAGTTGCGGGCCTGCCAGCCCGGACAGTCCGACGCCCCAGTGGGTGTCGGTGCCGGTCTCGTGGAAGCCGCCGGCCTGGAGGTAGTGCTCGATCTCCGCCTCGCCGGCGGCCGGCCCGAGGTCGTCGGGCCGTACGGCGGTCAGCCGCAGCCGGATCGCCTGCTTGAACCCGTCGCGCTCAGGCAGGTCGATCACGTGGCCGCCCTCCGTGTCGGCCAGGTCGGCGATCTCGGCGGCGAGTTCGGTGGCCGTCGTGCCGTCGCGCAGCGCGTCCGGCCAGTTCCGCCAGTCGGCGGCCCACTCCCGGGCCCGCTGCGGCGCCATCCCGCCCAGCAGGGCGTGCAGATACGCCGCCAGCCGGGGCAGTTCGGGGATGTCGAGGAAGACGGGATAGATCCCCGAGGTACCGCCGCGCGCGAAGTCGACCCGCCGCAGGCCGTCCTGCGGCGGTGTGGCGCCGATGTGGTGCGACCCCGCGGCGGCGAGCCGCGCGGGGGTGGGCGGGACGGCGGGGACGTGCACGTGCGGTACGTCGACCAGGGCGACCAGTTCACCGGGGCGGTCGATCCACCACTCGTCCGCCGTCCCCGGGCCGTCGCGGTCGGGCCGGCTCAGCGACAGTTCGTAGACGATGTCGTAGGTGTGCGTGTCCACCGGGCCGACGGTCTCGGTGCGGCGGTAGGCCTTGGCGGTGCCGGACAGCTCGTGCTTGACGGCCCGGCCGCCGCTCCCCGTCACCCGGAAGGCGCCGAGCTGGAGCCGCAGCCAGTGGCGGAAGCCGAGGCGGGCCGCGCCGCCGCCGCCGAGTTCCAGGGACCACTTCTGCTTGCGGTGACCTGCGGCCGTGCGTTCGCTGATCAGCCGCGCGTTGATGGTCCTCGGGTACGCCGCCGGCAGGCCGGCCGGGTCGTCGTGCCGCTCCCGCAGATGGGCGCGGACCCCGACGCGGTAGCGGCGGCCGTCCACGGTGACCTCCCGGGTGAAGCCGCGCAGCAGTCCCGGCAGATCGCCCTCCAGCGCCGGGGTGCCGAAGAACTGGGCGAGGTCCCGGTCCGTCGTCGCCCAGTCGGCGTGCCGGGCCCGGGGACCGAGGTCCTTGCCGATCGCCCAGCGGAGCTGCTCCAGCACCAGCTCCGAGCCCGGCAGGCCGACGAGCATGCCGAAGCCCTGCCCCCGCCGCAGGGCCAGGGCGAGCGGTTCGCGGGGGTGCGGCGGCGACAGCGGGGCGTCCAGCCGCGCCGGGCGGGTGGTCACGCGTACCGGGTCCGTGCCGGAGGCGCGCAGCAGGGCCCGCACCCACGGGTGGGCGTCCACCGGTCCGGGCGGCGACGCCTGCGGGAGTGAGGGCCGCTGCTGGTCCTGACGCGGACGCGGCGGGCCCGGGAGGGCCGGCGCGCCCAGCAGGTGGTGTTCGAACCCGGCCGCCTGCGGCTGCGGCATCCCGAGCTCGCCGGGGACGGTGACGGTGACCGGGGGAATCGTGTGCGTGGGCGACTCGGTGGTCACCGTCAGCCGCAGCCTGGTGCGGTACCGGGCCTGTTCGGTCCTGGTGGTCAGTACGGTGTGCGAGGAGGTCTGCGCGGTCAGGCCGTGGCCGTCGGAACGTTCCGACATGCCGCGCAGGCCGAATGCCGGGAAGACGCCCTGCCGGGTGTGTCCGCCTCCCGGGTGGCCGGACGCGCCGTGCCCCGGTGTCCCGTCACCGGACGCCGGGTGGCCGCCTCCCTCGGTCAGGCCCAGCACACTGAAGAAGAAGCCCAGGCCGCCGCGGCTGTGGCCCTCCTTCTTGCGCTGTTCCGACCGGCCGCCGCCCAGGTCGTCGCGGACTCCGACGCCGCCGGTGGTGCCGAGGTACTGCACGGCCTCGATCTCCGCCCGGATCCGGAAGTGCCCGCGGAAGGACCTCTCGGTGGTCTCCCCGGCGCGCGTGGTGTTGGTGAGGTCGCCGGAGGTCAGCAGCCAGCGGCCCCGGTTGAGCACCGACGTCTCGTTGAGGGTGGTCTGGACCTGTTCCATGATCTGCTGGACGGTCCCGGCGCGCAGCCGGGCGGCCCGCAGGGCGCGCATCAGCCCGGCGACCGCCGCCGTGGTGTCCAGGGCGTTGAGGACGACGTGCGCCCGTGGGGGACGCGGGGCGGGTCCGCCGGGATCCGGCCCGGTGGCGGGGGCAGCGGGCGGGGGCGCCGCGGCGTCCGGGCGCGGCGCGCCGGGCGCGGTGTACTCGGCGGGCAGGTTGAGGACCAGCGTCCGGGGGGTCACGACGTCGTGCGGGAGTTCCTCGCCGTCGACGAAGATCCTGATCTGGAGATCGGCGTCGAAACCGGTGGTGGCCCCGATGAACGGTTTGCGGCTGGAGATGACGCTGCGGCCCCACTTGCGGACCTGTTTGCGCGAGGTGCCCGCGCTCACGGCCGGCAGGCCGGGCAGGATCGCGGCGGCGGAGCCGGAGGAGACCCCGATCGCACCGAGCAGCGTCGCCTCCAGCCCGTGCGCGACCTCGTGGGACGTCTCGCCCCCGGTCGAGGTGGCGGCGAAGCCCACCGCGTACTCGCGCACCTCCGCCTTCTCCGGGGCGGGCCGGGGGCGTGGCCGGGCGGGCCGGGGACGCAGCCACACCAGCCGGCCGTCCACCACCAGCGTCCGGCCCTTGGCGAGCAGTTCGTCCCACTCCCGGGGACCGCCGGTCAGGAGCAGGTCGCGCAGGGCGGGCCGGAGCCCGACGAGCAGGGCCTCACCGGCGCCGCCCGCGCGGCGCAGCGCGCCGGTGATCTCCTGGGCCCAGTGGGTCGCCCGGTGCCCGGGCGGCGGATCGGCCATCTCCACGAAGGCGATGCCCAGCGCGCCCTCGTTCAGGTACCAGGGGGCCTCGGGCGCCGGTGACGGCTCGGGTGCGGCGGTGGCCGAAGGCGGCGGCGCGTCCGGAGTCCCGGCGACCCCGGACACCGTCTCCGGCCCGGGGCCGGAGACGGTGAGCACCCGGGCGTTCCCCGGCGGCCCGGCCGCCGCCCGTTCCGCGGGCGGAACGACCGCGGGCTCCGGGCCGTCGTCCTCCCCGCCCCGGCCGGTCCCCAGGTCCGGCCCCGGGTGCACCAGCACCGGCTCGGCGTACCGGCCGGGTTCGGAGACGTAGACGCGCGGTGCCGGTGGTGCGGGCACCCCGGCAGGCCGCCCGGCCGCTCCGGCATCTCCCCCGGTGGGCCGCAGCGGCGGACCGGCCGCCCGGTGGGCGCTCATCGTGCGGACCCGCTCGGCCGCCCAGACGCCGTCCCCGGGACCGGCGTCCGTGGTGGTCCGGGCGGTCGTGGTGGCGGCGGCCGGAACCGCCCGCCCGGAGTTGAACTGCGACGGGTCGGCGAACGCCGACACCTCCTCGTCGCCCACGGTGTCGGTGACCGCGTCCCGACCGTCACCGGCACGCGCCAGAGCCGGGGGGCGCGGGACGTCGGCGGTGACGACCGTGGCTGTCGGTCCCTCTCCACGCACCGCGCCGACCGCGGCTCCGCCCTCGATCAGGCTCCACAGCCGGTCCAGATCGGCCGGGGTCAGCCCGTCCGGGCCGGGCGTCCAGGTGTCGCCGTCGCCGAGTCCCAGCTGTCTGCCGATCTGCACCGCCAGCTCGCCGGGCGGGGCGTCGGCCCTCCACCGGTGCCGGGTCGTCGGCCGGCCGTCATCACGGCCGACCGGTTCCACCCGCAGGTGGGCGCCCTGACCCGCCCCGACCCGCTCCACGGTCACATGCAGCCGGCTACTGTCGGGGAAGCGATGACCGGGCCGGTTGAACAGCTCGTCCACGCCCTCCTCCACCCGCTGCCACAAGGCCTCCAGCTCCGTGGCCGGCACCGTCCCCGGGCCGAACTCCACGTCGACCGTCAGGTCCTCGACGCCGTGTATCTCGATGGGCAGGTCACGCCGGTCGAAGCCGCGGTCCTGTCCGGTCCGGCTGCTCCTCTCCGGGCCCACCCTGCGGGGCATGACGACCAGCCGGGTGATGCGCAGGGGGTGGAAGTGCGGGCGGCGGGGCAGCAGGCTCGTCCAGGGCTCGCCCTCGGCCGTCGGCGAGCCCTGGGCGCCGGCGGCCGCGGTGATCATGTGCCGGCCGTCCCGGTCCGCGAGCAGCGCCGAACCGGCCTGGTTGATGTGCGCCATCCGGCCGGTGACATCCGCCGTCGCCTGCGCGAGGCGTTCCGCGCCCTGCCGGTCCGCCACCGGTCCCACCAGCACGATCTCCTTGACCTTACCGCCCTTCAGGACGGCGGCGATCAGGTGGGCGAGGGCCTCGTGGGTGGTCTTCATGGAGCCGCCCCGGGCACGGACGACGACGGTGTCGGCCCTGATGTCGGCGACCTCCACGACGGTGAAGGAGTGCCGCCACAGCCGGACACCGGTCGGCCGGAGTGCGCCCGGCCCGCCGACGGCGATTCCCTCGGTGTTCAGCTCGCGCACCACCGTGCCCGCCAGGGAGAGTCCCCTATGGGTCCCGTCGCCGGCCAGGATCAGCTCTGCCACCTTGAGTACGCCACGATGCTTCAGGTCGTAGCCCGCCCACGCCGCCGGACCGGCGTCCGGATAGCCGTGGGCGTACGCCTGCGACGCCCGTATCCACAGATCCCGCTGTACGGAGGCGTCCACCACCGTGTCGTCGGCCAGGTGCAGCGCCGCGCGGGCGACCTGGTCAGGACCGTACGTCTGCGCGGCGCCGACGATGGCCGCTCGGGCGCGGACCAGGGACCAGAAGGCCCGCGTCCGGTCGGTGTCCGCCATGGCGCCCGGCGCCCCGCCCTGCCCCTGGTGCAGGACCAGCCGGGTCAGCACGTCCCCGCCGGTGTCCCTCCACTCCTGCGACGTCGAGGACATCGGCATGTACGAGGTGAGAGCCCTCGCACCCGTCAGATCCGGTGAACGCACCCACTGCGTCGCGGCGTTCAGCAGACCCCGCCGCAGTGCCACCGGGTCGGTGCCCTGCGCCACCTGGTAGTGACGGGCGAACGCCTCGGCGGCGGCGTCGAAGAAGTCCATGGTGAAAGGTCCGTGGACGCTCAGCTCCGGGACGGCACACCGCAGCCGCTCCAGCGCCCCGATCCCCACCACCCATTCGCGGTTGCGCTCCGCCAGCGGACCGAACGCCCTTCGCAGCGCCCGCACCAGACGCAGCGCCGACGGCACCGGCCGCACCGCCCCCTCCAGTGCCCGTACGGGCACCGCCCCCTCCGGTGTCTGTACGGGCGGCTTCACCTTCATCACCTGCGCGAGAGCGCGCAGCTCCGCGCCCTTGGGTTCGGGATCGAACGTCCGCCATTCGTCCAGCGCCCCGTCGAACCCGGCGTCGATGGAGGAATGCGTCCACTTCCCCACGTCGATGCCACTGACGGGGGTGGGAGCGGCCAGCACGCGGTGCCCCACCGCGTTGGCGAGCTCCTGTGCCGGAGCGGGCGTCAGGAGCGGATCGGCCGTACCGGCCCGCAGCGCGCCTTGGTAGCAGGGCTGCAGCAGCACCACGGTCCGGTGTTCTTTGGGTGCCCGTCGGTTCAGGTCCATGAAACTCGGACGCCGACTGATCCAGGCACCCGCCTGCCACGGGTCACCGTGCAGCGTACGGCCGTCCGTCAGAGACCAGAAGATACGGCCGTGGCGGTCGCCGTGCGCCATGAACTCGTAGACGGGTGTGCCCTGGGCCACCAGGTCTGCCCAGGGTGCGCGCCGGATGGCCACGGGCGCCCTTGTGACCGGATCCGCGAAGACGTACGTCATCGCCGCGGCGGTGATCGGAGCGACCGCTTCCCACAACTTCCACTCCTGTGGGCCGACCGAGGCCCGGCCAGTGGAACGGTGGTCCGCCGATCTTTTCTCATGGGGCACCACGGGATAGGTGCGCAGTTTTCCGTCCGGCACCCACTCCTCGTTGTCATCGGTGTCCCTGAGCCACTGTCCGGCCATGTTGTCGTGCTCGGGAAGCGGCCCGAGGCCGGGCGGCGTGAGCAGCCAGTTGCCCCATGGCGTCACTGCCGGATCGTCCTTGGCCAGGGCGAGGTGAACCGGCGCGCCGGGGTTTTCGGGGTCGGTCAGGGCCAGATCCGCGCTCGGTGCCCACACCGGCGCCCCCAGCGCACCGGCGAGGGTCCGCGGCAGCAGGGCGCCCCCTGCGCCGGCTTCCGGCAGCGCCAGCAGAATCTCCGCGTCCGGCGGGAACCCCGGGTCCTGTTGCTGGTCCCGCCGCAGCAGTTCGGCCAGGACCAAGCCGTCCACCCAATGGGCGTTGTCGTCGTCCAGCCTCACCTTCACCCGGTCCGCGTCGCCGTCCGCCAGGAGCAGACGGACCGGCCGTCCCGCCCAGGGAGCCTGCCTCCGGCTGCCCCGCGCACCGTGCTTGTCCCCGTTGATGTCGACGCTCAGCCGCGACACCACGCCCAGGTCCACCGCACCCGGCGGGTCCTCCCGCCAGGTGCGGCCCACGACCCGCCCCGCCGAGTCCCGGACCAGCGTCGCCTCCGACAGCGCGCCCCCGCGTTCCAGGAAGAACACCGCCAGCTCCATCAGGCTCGCGGCCCGCCCCTCCCCCACCGCCTCCTGGACCACGTCCAGAACCGTCTCGTACTCCTCGCTCTCCAGGTCGAAGTTTTCGTCCAGGGACAGCACCCGCCGGGTCGCCTCGTCCATCCGGTCCATGTCGAACGGGCCGTCCGGCAACAGGCCGCGCAACACCCCCACCGCGGACAGCATCCGCGGCCGCTCCTCCTCGTCTTCGAGGAGCTGGTCGACCACCGCCTCCACGTCACTGTGAACGCCACCCCCGTCGGTGTCCGAGATCACCGTTTCGGTGTCCGAGATCACCGAATCCGAATCGGAGAAGTCCGCGTATCTCTCACGTCCCGAGTTGAAGAGCGACGGGTCGGCGAGGGCCGTCTCCGTCACCGCTGGCGGCGTCCGGGGCATCACGGTGCCGTTCCCCGACCGGTCCCCGGCGGTCCCGGAGGCCGCCGGGACCGGGGCGGGGGTGAGGTGCCCGGCCGCCGCACGGCCAGCGGGGGGTGACGGGGTCGTGGACACGGTCGCGGTGTCCGGTCGGGCGAGGCGGGTGAGGGCGTCGGTGAGGGTGTCACCGGGGTGTGAGGCCCGGTGCCGCTCCAGCAGCCGGGACAGCTCCCGCGAGGTGAGCGGGCCGGCGTCGGCGGTGTTGCCGGTCAGGCGGGTGTTCTCCCAGGCCATCGCCCCGCGCATGAGGGTTTCGAGCTCCGCCTTGCGGGCGGAGTCCCAGCCCAGGTCCGCGCCCGCCTCCCGGCGGATCGCCCGCAGCCAGCGCCGCGCCCGCTCGGCCGGCCGGTCGGCACCCCGGGCCAGCCCCGCCCGCCGCGCCAGCGCCTCCAGCTCCACCGGCCCCGGCTCCGGATAGAAGACCAACTCCTTGTGCTCGGGCTCCTTCAGACTGTCCGCCATCCCGATCCGGGCCGGCCTGCCCGCCGACGGCCCCACCAACGCCACCTCACCGGTGTAGGCGTCTATCACATAACCACTGGACGTGGCCGCTTCCTGCCCGAACGGCACCCGCTCCAGCGGATCTCCCCCCTCCGGCCGCGCCCCGCCACCACAGGCCAGCAACCGCACCCGGGCACCAGGCCCCAACCGCACCAGACTCGGCCGATGCCGCAGCAGCCGGCCCAGGCCGCGTCCGTCGGTCAGCCCGGTCCGGCCATCGGGCAACGGCAGTTCCACACCCCGCGGACCGATGTGCAGGGCGACGGTGTAATCCGCCTCCGGCCCCTCCAGTTCCTCCAGCGGCCCCTCCCGGCCCTCCACCGGATCCCAGATCACCTGGTGCCGCACCGCCGGCAGATGCCGGTAATGCTCCCGCCGGCGTTCCATGTCCTGCTCGGAGAACCACGCCCGCCCACCACCCGTCCCGGCACCGTTCCTGCCCGGCAACGGTGTCGAAAGCAGCACCTCACCACCGGTCAACGCCGCGAACACCGACTCCTCCGCCGACGACGGCACCTGGGCGGGCGGTGGCACCAGCGACGACACGACGGGCACGGCAGGCGCGGCAGGCGCGTTGGACGACGGGGTGGGCGCCGGGGAAGCACCGACGGACGGCCCGTCGGACGAGGGCGCCTGGACGGTGGGCGCGTCGGACGAAGACACGTCGGCGGGAAGCGTGCCGGCGGTGACTGCGCCGGTGGACGGCGCCTGCGCAGAGGAGACCGCCTGGACAGAGGGCGCGTCGGAGGAGAGAACCGGAACAACCCCGCCACCGGCCACCGTCCCGGCGGCCGGCAGCACAGAACCCGTCCCGCCGTCCCGCGCGGTGTCCTCGAAATCCCCGGCCGGCCCGGCCACCACGTCGGGCGAGGCAGCCGAAGACGGCACGGCACCCCGGAAACCCGCCGGGGACAAACTCCCGTTCCCGGCGGGAAGGTCCGGCGAGAGCGCGGCGGACGGCACCGGCAGGGCGACCGCATCGAAACCCGTATCCCCCGGTGCCGGCCCGGCGGCCGGCGCGGCGACCCCTTCCCGGCCGCCGACGGGAACACCGTCGCCGGTGAGAGCGGCGAAGACGTCCGGCGCGGTGGCCGAACGCTCCGGCTCGGAATAGTCGGTGTCCACGGAAGTCACCGACGCCGTGTCGCTGACGTCGCTGTCCCACACCGACGAGACGACGGACTCGGCGTCGTCCGAGAAGTCGCCGTCCACGAATACCGCGTCGGCCGTGAACGCGTCGTCGACCGTGCCTGCCACTGCACCGGCCGCCGAGCCGGTGTCCGCCGCCCGGCCGATGGACACCTGACCGGACGTCACGTCGGGCCGTGTCCCCGGCACCACACCGGTGTCACTCACCGCCCATGACGCAGAACCGGCAACCGGTACCACCGGCACCGCCGACGACGCCGGTGTCGACACCGGCGTCGACACCGGGGCGGCGCCCGGTACCGGAGCGGGCACGGCGGGCGTGGACGCCGGAAACGGCGCGGTCCCGGCGGGCGACGTCCCGGGAAGTGCCGTCGGAGGAGGGAGAGGGCTGACGGTGGAGGGCGGAAGGGCACTGGCAGCCGCGGCGGGGGGTGGGGTGGGGCTGACGGTGGGCGGGGGGACAAAGGCCGCGGCGGGCGGCAGGGACCCGGCCGCCACGGCCGGCTCCAGCCCCGCACCCACACCCGGCAGCCTCTCCAGCACCCCCAACCCGTTCACCCCACCCACAGCACCGGCACCCACACCGGCACCCGCACCGACACCGTCACGAACGGAGGCATAGCCGCCGCCACCCGAAACGAACACCCACTTGTGCAACCCCTTGCCCACCCCCACCGCACCCACCAGCACCAACGTCACCGTCACCGCCGACAAACCCGCCTGACCCGCCGTCTGCACACTGAACACCCACCGCCCCTCCAACACCCCCACCGCGAACATCCCCCCCAAAGACTCCGCACCCCCCTCCACCACACCCGCATGCACCGACCGCAGCGGCACCGCGAAAACCAGCCGCTCCTTGAACACCTTCCTCTCCACCCGGTCCACCACCCCCCGCGTGGCACCCCCCAACACCTCACCGAACAACCCCGCGAACGCACCGAACAACGCGTCCTGACCCACCCGCGACCAATCCACCCCCGACGGCCGCGCCACCACCGGCCCCGACGCCATCGTCAGCAACCGCGCCGCCAACGACTGCAACGCCTCCTCCAACGCCTCCAACGGCGCCCCCACCAACGGCACCACCGAATGCGACAAC
>NZ_JAGMUJ010000167.1 GCF_019049255.1 Streptomyces sp. AC558_RSS880
GTGTGAATCGCTACTCATGCCTGCATTCTCACTCGTGAACCGTCCACAACTGCCTTCCGGCGCTGCTTCACCCGGCACACGACGCTCCCCTACCCATCACGATCCCCGTTGGGGGTACATATCGCAATGACACGACTTCGGCGGTACGCTTGAGCCCCGCTACATTGTCGGCGCGGAATCACTAGACCAGTGAGCTATTACGCACTCTTTCAAGGGTGGCTGC
>NZ_JAGMUJ010000168.1 GCF_019049255.1 Streptomyces sp. AC558_RSS880
GGGGTGGGGGGCACGGGGGTGCGGTGAGTGCGTCGGAGATGTCGGGGCGGGCTGCCGCGTTGCGGCCCGTCGAGCGGACGGCTCGGCGGGCGCAGGTGGCCGCGTACAACTCCGTTGTGGAGGAGCGGGGGGTGGGGTGAGGTCCCTCGGGTTTCGCGTGGCCGGCGTTGGGGCGGTGGCGTCCCTTGGTTCGCGTGGCCGGCGTTGGTGCTGGGCGGGGTGGGTCGCGCGGCCCGGCGCTTGCGGGGTGCCGCTGCGCCCACCCGTGCCGCCCCAGCGGCACGACTGCCCGCAGCTACGCGGCGCGGCTGCCCGTAGTTACGGCGGTGCGGCTGTGTAGTGCTGAGCCCCGGGCGTCCGGGTGGGGGGCCGGGCGGCCGGGGCTTGGCGGGTGGCGTCAGTGGTTGACGGCGGTGTTGCCGAAGGCCGGGTTCAGGACGCCGATGACGTTGACGCTGTTGCCGGACACGTTGACCGGGACGTCGACCGGCACCTGGACGACGTTGCCGGAGACGACGCCCGGGGAGCCCACGGCCGTGCCGTCGGCGTGGCTGCCGTCGGTGGCGGAGGCCATTCCCGTACCGGCCGCGAGCAGACCGCCGGCCACCATCGTCACGGCCGCTGCCTTCTTCAGGTTCTTCACTTTCCGAGCCCTCCTTGCGATGACCGCGGCAGGCGCCGCGGTACGCACTGGAGAACGGCGGACGCCGACGCGGGATACGGCCGTCCGGGGGACATTCCCACTACGGTATGAATCTCGGATCGGACGGGAACCTTCCGCAGGGTGTGCGGCGTCCCGGGTCAGCCGCTGAGGCCGTGGCGTACGGCCCACAGGGCGGCCTGGGTGCGGTCCGCAAGGTCGAGTTTCATCAGGATGTTCGAGACGTGGGTCTTCACGGTCTTCTCGGAGAGCACCAGGGCGCGGGCGATCTCCCGGTTGGCGCGGCCGTCCGCTATGAGCCCGAGCACCTCGCGCTCCCGTTCGGTGAGGGACCCCGCGCGTCCCGGGCCCGATCCGGTCTCCTCCTGGGACAGCAGCGCGCCGGCCACCTCCGCCTGGAGCAGGACGTGGCCCGCGTGCACGGAGCGGATGGCTCCGGCGAGCGCGTCGGGGTCGACGTCCTTGTACACGTAACCGGCGGCGCCCGCGCGGAGGGCGGGGACGACCGTGCGCTGCTCGGTGAAGCTGGTGACGATCAGCACGCGCGCGGGGTGGCCCAGTTCGCGGAGCCGGCGCAGCGCGTCCACGCCGTCCATGCCCGGCATCTTGACGTCCATGAGGATGACGTCGGGCCCCAGCTCCCCCGCCAGGGCGACTCCCTCGGCGCCGTCCGCGGCCTCGCCGACGACCTCGATGTCGTCCTGCACCTCGAGGAAGGTGCGCAGACCCCGGCGTACCACCTGGTGATCGTCGACCAGCAGCACCTTGATTGCGTCAGCCACCAGGGACCTCCATCTCGATCGTGGTGCCCTTGCCGGGCGCCGATTCCACGGTCAGCCTGCCGCCGACCCCGCTCGCCCGGTCCCGCATGGAGACCAGGCCCAGATGACGGCCCGCGCGGCGGACGGCCCGCGGGTCGAAGCCGCCGCCGTCGTCACTGACCCGCAGGACCGCTCCGCCGCCGCGGCGGTCCAGGGTGACGTCGACGTGGTCGCCGCCGGAGTGCCGCAGCGCGTTGTGCAGCGCCTCCTGGGCGACGCGCAGCACCGCCTCCTCCTGGGCGGCCGGGAGGGCGCGTACGCCGTGTCCGGTGAAGGTCACGCGCGCGGTGTGGGCGCGGTCGAGGACCTGGATCTGGGTGCGGAGCGTGGCGACGAGGCCGTCCTCGTCGAGGGCCGCGGGGCGCAGTTCGACGACCGCCGCGCGCAGTTCGTCGGCGGCCTCGGCGGCCAGGGCGGCGACCTGCTGGAGTTCGCCCTTGGCGCGGGAGGGGTCGCGGTCGACGAGGCGGGCGGCGGCCTGCGCGGTGAGCCGGAGGGAGAAGAGTTTCTGGCTGACGGCGTCGTGGAGCTCGTGGGCGAGGCGGGAGCGTTCCTCGGCGATGGTCAGTTCGCGGCTGCGTTCGTAGAGCCGGGCGTTGGTGAGGGCGATGGCGGCGTGCTGGGCGAGGATGCCGAGCAGTTCCTCGTCGTCCTCGGTGAAGCCGCAGGTGCCCTCGGGTTTGGGGCACCTCTTGTTGGCCAGGAACAGGGCGCCGATGACCTCGTCGCCGTCGCGGATGGGCAGGCCCAGGAAGTCGGCCAGGTCGGGGTGGGCGCTGGGCCAGCCCCCGAAGCGGGGGTCCCGGCGCACGTCGGCGAGGCGCTGCGGGGTGGCCTCGTCGATCATCGCGGCGAGGATGCCGTGCTGGCGCGGAAGGGGGCCGATGGCCTTCCACTGGTCGTCGCTGACACCGTCGACCACGAACTGGGCGAAGCCGCCGTGGTCGTCGGGCACGCCGAGCGCGGCGTACTGCGCGTCGAGGAGTTCGCGGGCCGAGGCGACGATCGTCTTGAGGACGTCGCGCACCTCGAGGTGCCTGCTCATGGCCAGCAACGCGGAGCTCACCGCGGCGAGGCCGGACCGGGGGCCGTGACTCATGTCCTCACGGTACCGGCGGGCTGTGACAGCGGGATCGGACGTGTGTCGGCCGTCGACCGGGCCGGTGGTCCTAGGGTCTGTCGTCAAATGATCTTCGATCGGGGATCATGGTCGGGTGATACGTCGCCATGAACTGTCCGATGCCGAGTGGGCCTTCGTGCAGCCGC
>NZ_JAGMUJ010000020.1 GCF_019049255.1 Streptomyces sp. AC558_RSS880
GGGATGTCGGGGGTTTGTCGGTGGGGGGCGGCAGAGTCGGGGGCATGAAGCGAAACGACAATGACCTGGGGGGCGCGGGGAACGCCGTCACCGTGCGGGGGCTGGTCAAGCACTACGGGGAGACCAAGGCGCTGGACGGGGTCGACCTGGATGTGCGTGAGGGCACCGTGATGGGGGTGCTCGGGCCGAACGGGGCCGGGAAGACCACGCTGGTGCGGATCCTGTCCACCCTGCTCACGCCGACCGCCGGACACGCCACCGTCGCCGGGTACGACGTGGTCCGTCAGCCGAGGCAGCTGCGCCGGGTGATCGGGCTGACCGGGCAGTACGCCTCCGTGGACGAGAAGCTTCCGGGCTGGGAGAACCTGTATCTGATCGGGCGGCTGCTCGACCTGTCCCGCAAGGAGGCCCGGTCCCGCGCCGACGAGCTGCTGGAGCGGTTCTCGCTCACCGACGCGGCACGGCGCCCGGCGGCCACCTACTCGGGCGGTATGCGGCGGCGCCTGGACCTGGCCGCCTCGATGATCGGCCGGCCGGCCGTGCTGTACCTGGACGAGCCGACCACGGGACTGGACCCCCGTACCCGCAACGAGGTGTGGGACGAGGTCAAGCGGCTGGTCGGGGACGGGGTGACGGTGCTGCTGACCACCCAGTACATGGAGGAGGCCGAACAGCTCGCCTCCGAGCTGACCGTCGTGGACCGGGGCAAGGTCATCGCGAGCGGCGGCATCGAGGAGCTGAAGGCCAAGGTCGGCGGCCGTACGCTGCGGGTCCGCCCGGCCGATCCGCTGCAGCTGCGCCCGCTGGCGGACGCCCTCGACGCGCTGGGTGTCACCGGGCTCGCCACGACCACCGTGGACACCGAGCGGGGTGCCGTGCTCGTCCCGGTGCTCAGTGACGAGCAGCTGACCGCCGTGGTCGGCGCGGTCACCGAGCGCGGCATCACGCTCAGCTCCATCACCACCGAACTGCCCAGCCTGGACGAGGTGTTCCTGTCCCTCACCGGCCACCGCGCCGGTGCCCCGCAGGACACCGTGTCCGCCGAGACCCACGAGGAGGTCGTCGCCGTATGAGCGCCACCACCGCCGTCACCGCCGCCGACCTCCGCGCGGACGCGCGCATCCCGCTGCGCGGGCATCTGCGCCACACCGGTGCCCTGGTGCGCCGCAATCTGCTGTGGATACGGCAGGACCCGGAGTCGATGTTCGACGCCGTGCTGTTCCCGGTCGTCTTCACCCTGCTGTTCGTGTACGTCTTCGGCGGCTCGATCGGGCAGTCGCTGGGCGGCGGGCAGGAGGCGTACGTGCAGTACATCGTGCCCGGACTGATGGCCATGATGGGCATGAACATGGCCCAGGGAGTGGGCACCGGCTTCAACCAGGACTTCAACACCGGGGTCATGGACCGTTTCCGGTCGCTGCCGATCGGGCGCGGCTCGGTGCTGTTCGCCAAGATCTCCGTCGAGATGATGCGGATGCTGATCGCCACCGCCATCCTGATGGTCGTCGGTGTGCTCGTCGGCTTCGACATCACCAACTGGCCGGGGCTGTTCGCGGCCGTGGGACTGTCCGCGGTGTTCGGCTCGGCCCTGATGTGGATCTTCCTCACGCTGGGTGTGGTGATGAAGAACGCGCAGTCGGTGCAGGCGATGGGCTTCCTGGTGCTGATGCCGCTGCAGTTCGGCTCGTCGATCTTCGCGCCGACCCAGTCGATGCCGGGTTGGCTGGAGTCCTTCACCCAGGTCAACCCGCTGTCCGCGCTGGCGGACGCCGCGCGCGGGCTGATGGTGGGCGGCCCGGTCGCCCACGACCTGTGGATGACGCTGGCCTGGTCGGTGGGGATCACGGCGGTGATGGCGCCGATCGCGATCCACAAGTTCCGTACGAAGAGCTGATCACGCCGGTTCGAGCAGGGCGGCGGCCTCCTCCGGGGAGAGGCCGGCGCCCTCGGCGTACGCGGTGTCGTACGCCGCGCCGCCGAGTGCCGCCCGGACACGTGCCTCGGCGCGTTCGCGCACCTGGCGTTCCACCTGCCCGGCGTGGTGTTCGGGCGGCAGCCAGGAGTCGGCCGCGCCGAGGCAGCGTGCCGCGTCCCGGGCGCGCCGCCCGCCGTCGACTCCGGCGAGGGCGACGGCGCCCGTGGTGACGTACGCCGAGCGCATGTGGGGTGCCATGGCGGCGGACAGCGGGTCGCCCGCCTGGCGGAGTGCCTCGCGGACGATCGTCAGGGCCCGCTCGTCGTTGCCGTCGACCACCTCCAGCCAGCCCTCGGCGCCGAGGATGAACGCGTCGAAGACGACGTAGTGCGCGAGGCGGAACTCCTCGCGCAGCGCCCGCAGGTGCTCCCGCGCCTCCGCGGTGCGCCCGGTCGTGGAGAGCCAGCCGGCCAGGAAGAGCCGGGCGGCGGGCAGCGCCTCGGTGTGCCGGCCCCTGGTGTCGTCGATGACCTCGCGCAGCAGCCGCTCACCGCGCTCCGAGTCGCCCGCCTCCAGCAGGGCGGCACCCAGCCGGGCGGTGAGTACGGCCGTGTGGGCCCGGGCGCCGAGGCGGTCGGCGTGCTCGATCGCCGCCTCGAAGTCCGCGGCCGCGGCCTCGTACGCGCCGACGCGTTCGAGGGCCTCGCCGCGCGCGGAGTGGGCCTCGGCGATGCCCCAGGTGTCGCCGAGCCGACGGTGGATCTCCAGGGCCTCGTCGGCGTCGCGACGGGCGTCGCCGGCCCAGTCGCTGCGGTTGGCCAGGAAGTTGGCGCGCAGTTGGAGGTTGGAGGCCAGCTCCCACTCGAAGCCGGGGTTCTCCCGGCAGGTGCGGATCGCCGCGTCGACCACGTGGCGCAGCCGCTCCATGTCGCCGGTCAGCATCACGGCGAACACCCAGAGCAGGCCGGGCGGCCGGCAGACCTGCGGCATGCCCGGCTCGTACGTCGCGCCGACGAGGCGCAGCTTGTGCTGTGCCTGCGGGGTCTGCCAGTCGTCGAGTTCGGTGTCCATGTGGGCCAGGTGGGCCAGGTGCACCCCGCGGCGGGCCTCGGCGAGGAGCTCGCCGGTCATCGGGGGCGGGGCGTCGGTGCAGCGCTGCCACAGCGGGGCGGCGGGCCGCACCGGTTCGGTGAACGGGTCGGGGGCGAGGGCCATGACCTCGGAGCACCAGTTGCGGGCCTCGATGCGCAGATCGCGCATCTGCCAGTACCAGACGAGCGACAGGGTGATGCAGAGCGCCTCCTGCTCGTCGCGCAGGGCGAGGGCGTGGCGCAGGGCCGTGCGGATGTTCTCGTACTCCCGCTCCAGCCGTGCGATGGCGGCCACCTGGTGCGGGCCGCGCAGCATCGGCTCGGTGGTGCGGGCGAGTTCACGGAAGTACGTCAGGTGCGCCCGCTCCGCCTCCGCGCGCCGGCCGGACTCGTCGAGGCGTTCGCCGGCGTACTCGGCGACGGTCTCCAGGAGCCGGTAGCGCATCTCGCCGTCGCCCGAAGGGGCGGCCACCACGAGGGACTTGTCGACGAGGGAGCCGAGCGCGTCGAGGGCGACCGGTCCGCAGACGGCCTCGGCTGCGGCGAGGTCGCAGCCGCCCGCGAAGACCGAAAGGCGGCCCAGTACGTCGCGTTCGTCCTCGTCGAGCAGGTCCCAGGACCAGTCGACGACGGCCCGCAGGGTCTGCTGCCTGGGGAGGACGGTGCGGCTGCCGGAGGTGAGCAGCCGGAAGCGGTCGTCGAGCCGGTCGGCGATCTGGCGCGGGGTGAGCATCCGCAGCCGGGCGGCGGCGAGTTCGATGGCCAGGGGCAGTCCGTCGAGGCGGCGGCAGATCTCCGCGCAGGCCGCCGCGGTGTCGGCGTCGGCGTCGGTGCGGAAGCCGGGGCGGGCGGCGGCGCCCCGGTCGGCGAGCAGGCGCAGCGCGACCGGCTCGGGCAGCGGCTCCACCGGGCGCAGCAACTCACCGCGCACGCCGAGCGGTTCGCGGCTGGTGGCGAGGACGGTGAGCTCGGGGCAGCGTTCCAGCAGCGTCTGAACGAGGTGGGCGGCGGCCTCGACGACGTGCTCGCAGTTGTCCAGGATCAGCAGCATGCGGCGCGGTCCGCAGTGCTCGGCGAGACGCTCCACCGGGTCGTCGTGCCGTTCGGTGACGGCCCGCATGCTCTCGGCGCCGGCGCCGTAGAGCACGGTCTCGCGGGCGCCGACGGCGGTGAGGACGGCCTCGGGGACGGCGTCGGGGTCGTCGACCGGGGCGAGTTCGGCGAGCCACGCGCCGTCGGGGAGGGTCTGCCGTACGGTCTCGGCGGCCTCCTGCGACAGCCGGGTCTTGCCGGCCCCGCCCGGCCCGAGCAGGGTCACCAGGCGGGCGGCGGTGAGGTCCGCGCGGATGGTCTCGATGTCGGCCTCCCGGCCGACGAACGAGGTCAGCCGGGCCCGCAGGTTGCCGGGCGGCGCACCGACCCGGGTTCTGGGCGCCGGCCCGGGTTTCAGCAACTCGGCGTGGAGTGCGCGCAGTTCGGCGCCGGGGTCGGAGCCGAGGCGGTCCGCGAGCAGGCGTCGTACGTCCTCGAAGGCGGCCAGGGCCTCGGCGGTGCGGCCCGTGTCGCGCAGGGCGCGCAGCCGCAGCGCCTGGAGGGGTTCGTCGAGGGGGTGGCCCTCGCACAGCGCGGTCAGCTCGGGCAGGGACTGCTCGGCGTCGCCGAGGGCGAGGGCGGCGGTGTGCCGGGCGCGCAGTACGTCCAGGTGCCGGGTCGCCAGGCGGGCCGTGTCGGCGGTGCGGTCGGGCAGACCGGTGAGGGCGGGGCCGCGCCACAGGGTGAGGGCGTCGTCGAGGACGGCGGCCGCTTTCGCGGCGTCCCCGTCGGCCAGGGCGCGCAGGCCGTCGCCGGCCAGCCGCTCGAAACGGTGCAGGTCGATGTCGTCGGGTGCGGCGGTCAGCCGGTAGCCGCCGTCGACGGAGGCGATCTGGTCCGCGCCGAGCGTCCGGCGCAGCCGCCCCACCAGCGCCTGCAGCGCCCCGGTCGCGTCGGCCGGCGGATCACCGTCCCAGACCTCGTCGACCAGCAGGCCCACGGGCACGGTGCGCCCCGTCCGCAGGGCGAGCACGGTCAGCAGGGCACGCAGCCGCGCCCCGCCGACCGGGACGACGGTGCCGTCGGGACGGAGTGCCTGGGTGGTGCCGAGGATGCGGTAGCGCACGGGGTCCATTCTCTCCGGTGACGGCCGGGACGGTCACAGGGGCCGGGAGGGGGGCGTTGTCGTCCCCCACCCTGGGTGGAACCGGCGGCGTGCGCGAGACGTTTTCACCGTGCGCCCGGTACCGTCGGGCAGTCCCCGCGTGTGCCCGACTGTCCGAGGAGTCTCATGACCACCGCCGCCACCCGTCACAGCGACCGGAGGATCAGCCCGGTCTTCCTGGGGATCCTGGCCGTGACGGCGGTCACCGGGTGGGCCACCTGGACCGGGTTCGCGGAGCAACCCGGGGTCGCCGTGTTCCTGTTCGTGACGGCCGCCTGGATCGTCTCCCTGTGCCTGCACGAGTACGCGCACGCGCGCACGGCGCTGCACAGCGGTGACATATCGGTCGGCGCGAAGGGCTACCTCACGCTGAACCCGATGAAGTACACGCACGCCCTGCTGAGCATCGTGCTCCCGGTCGTCTTCGTGATCATGGGCGGGATCGGTCTGCCGGGCGGTGCCGTGTTCATCGAGCGCGGGCGGATCCGGGGGCGGTGGCGGCACAGCCTGATCTCCGCTGCGGGCCCGCTGACGAACGTGCTGTTCGCGGTCGTGTGCACGGCGCCGTTCTGGCTGGGGGCGCTGGACGGCGTACCGGCCGGCTTCCGGTTCGCGCTGGCGTTCCTGGCGCTGCTCCAGGTGACGGCCGCGATCCTGAACTTCCTGCCGGTGCCGGGTCTCGACGGCTACGGCGTGATCGAGCCCTGGCTGTCGTACAAGGTCCGGCGGCAGGTGGAGCCGTTCGCCCCGTTCGGTCTGCTGTTCGTGTTCGCGCTGCTGTGGGTGCCGTCGGTGAACGGCGCGTTCTTCGACGTGATCGACTCGCTGCTGGGGACGCTGGGGATCGACGAGTTCGACACGTACTGCGGCTACGACCTGTTCCGCTTCTGGCGGGAGACGAGCGGGTACTGCTCGGTCAGCCCGTGACCGGCTTGCCGTCCCGCTCGACCGCCCGCCCGCGCCGCACGTAGTACCAGGTCATGTTGGACGACAGGCCCACCAGCAGCACCCAGACGATGCCGATGAACACGCTGCCCCGCACGAAGGAGATGACGGCCGCGGCGACGGCGAGGAGGCAGACGGCGAGGGCGTAGAGGGCGAGGCGGGGCATGGCTGCGGGCTCCTGTCGGGGGGACACTGCTGAGGCACTGCTACGGCCTCCAGTGTCCCCCATCGCCTCATACGTCCGTGACGCGGAGCCCGGCGTGTGCCTTGTAGCGGCGGTTGACGGAGATCAGGTTGGCGACCAGCGACTCCACCTGGTGGGCGTTGCGCAGCCGCCCGGCGAAGATGCCCCGCATGCCCGGAATGCGCCCGGCCAGCGCCTGCACGATCTCGACATCGGCGCGGACCTCGCCGAGCACCATCACATCGGTGTCGATCTCGTCGATCTCCGGGTCCTGGAGCAGGACGGCCGACAGGTGGTGGAAGGCGGCGGTGACCCGGGAGTCCGGGAGCAGCGCGGCGGCCTGCTGGGCGGCGCTGCCCTCCTCCGGCTTCAGCGCGTAGGCGCCCTGCTTGTCGAAGCCGAGCGGGTTGACGCAGTCCACGACGAGCTTGCCGACCAGCTCCTCGCGCAGGGATTCCAGCGTCTTGCCGTGGCCGTCCCACGGCACGGCGACGATCACGATGTCGCTGCGCCGGGCGGTCTCGGCGTTGTCGGCGCCCTCGACGCCGTGGCCGAGCTCCTCGGCGGCGGCCTGCGCGCGCTCGGCGGCCCGGGAGCCGATGATCACCTTCTGGCCGGCCTTGGCGAGCCGGTACGCGAGGCCCTTGCCCTGCGGTCCGGTGCCGCCGAGCACGCCGACGACGAGCCCGGAGACGTCGGGCAGGTCCCAGGGGTCCTTGGCGGGGGCCTTCGCGGGCTTCTGTGCATTGTCGCTGTCACTGGAGGTCATGGCCCGACTGTACGTCCGTGACGGCACCGCGTCCGGCGGGCGTGAGCCCCGTCACGCGGCCCGGGCCGTGTCCCCGGTTCGGGCGAACCCGGTTCGAACACCGGGACGTGGAGGCGCGGTTGGGGGAAGGATGCGGCCGCATGGATGCCGTACGGGTCGCGCTGCTGCGGGACGTGCTCGCCGGGACGGAATGGCTGGGCGCCACCCGGCACTTCGCGGGGACGCTGCGCGGGTCGGTGGTCTCGCACGGGGGCGGGCTGCTGCTCGTGGGCACACCGGAGTACGAGCCGTGGCATCTGGCGGCGCACCTGGTGGACGAGGCCGCCTGGTCGGGCACACCGGAGCTGGCCCCCACGCTCGTACGGCACGACGCGCGCCCCTCGGACCCCGCACACCTGGCGGTGGGCCTGGGGCGCCTGGCGGCGGCGCGGCGGGGTGAGACGCTGCTGGTGGTGGCGCCCGGGGAGACGGCCGCCCCGCTCCTCGACCGGGTGTGCGACGCCCGCCGGGCCGGGGCGACGGTGCTGTCCCTCGGCCCCGGTGAGGGTGAGCTCCCGGCGATGGCCCACGAGGTCCTGCCCGTGCCCGACGGTTCCGAGCTGGACCTGGACACCGTGCAGCACCTGGTCAGCGCGGCGGCCGGCGAGGACGTCCTGCCGGCCCGCCGGGGCCCCCGCCGCTTCCGGGACCGGCTGTCGCGGCTGGCCGACCTGCTGACGGCCCCGCCGCCGACGCGCTGGTAGCCGCCCGGCGCGGTCAGCCCTCGTCCCGCTCGCCCGCGGGGGCGTCGCGCCACCTGGAGTCGTTCTCCCACTGGAGATTGCGCTCGCGGGCCGTCTCCATGGCGTGCTCGGCCTCGGTGCGGCTCGCGTACGGGCCGAAGCGGTCCTTGCCGGGGCAGTCGGGGCCCTCCTCGACCTTCTTGTGCTCCAGGCAGTAGTACCACTCGCCCGGCTTTCCGACCGTCCGCTTCTTGAACAGGGGCATGACCGGCTCCTCTCACCGTCTCACCGTCTCACCGTCTCGCCAGGAAGATGGTCCCCCGTCGCCGCTGAATTAGACTCGCCGGCATGTCTGGCCAGTCGCTGCTCGTCCCTGGGGAGCTGTCCCCCACCCGTTCCGTGCCCGGGAACATCCGTCGTCCCGAGTACGTCGGCAAGCCCGCCCCGACTCCGTACACCGGTCCGGAGGTGCAGACGCCCGAGACGGTCGAGGCGATGCGGACCGCCGGCCGGATCGCCGCGCGGGCGATGGAGGAGGCCGCGAAGCTGATCGCGCCCGGTGTGACGACGGACGAACTGGACCGGGTGGCGCACGAGTACATGTGCGACCACGGCGCCTACCCGTCGACGCTCGGTTACCGCGGCTTCCCCAAGTCGCTGTGCACGTCGGTCAACGAGGTGATCTGCCACGGCATCCCGGACACGACGGTGCTGCGCGACGGCGACATCGTCAATCTGGACGTGACGGCGTACATCGGCGGGGTGCACGGCGACAACAACGCGACGTACCTGGTCGGGGAGGTGGACGAGGAGAGCCGTCTGCTGGTGGAACGCACCCGGGAGTCCCTCAACCGCGCGATCAAGGCGGTCAAGCCGGGCCGGCAGATCAACATCATCGGCCGGGTGATCGAGTCGTACGCGAAGCGGTTCGGCTACGGGGTGGTCCGCGACTTCACCGGCCACGGCATCAACACGTCCTTCCACTCGGGCCTGATCATCCCGCACTACGACAGTCCGCACGCGACGACGGTGATGCAGCCGGGGATGACGTTCACCATCGAGCCGATGCTGACGCTGGGGACCCACGAGTACGACATGTGGGACGACGGCTGGACGGTGGTCACGAAGGACCGCAAGCGCACGGCCCAGTTCGAGCACACGCTGGTCGTGACGGACACGGGCGCGGACATCCTGACGCTGCCGTAGCCCTTCCCCGTCCCTCCTGGTCCCCTCGGCCCGCCCTCTTCCGGAGGGCGGGCTTTTCCATGCCGTGGCAGAGTGGAAGTTACCGACAACCCGTCGGCAAGCCATTGACTTAGGTAAGCCTAACCATAGAAGATCTGGACTCATGGACTCCTTCTCGACCCTCATCCGCACCGCCTCCCACGAGCAGCACATGGAGGCGGAGACGTCGACGTTCATGAGCGATCTGCTGGGAGGCCGGCTGGGCGTGGACGCGTACGCGCGCTACACCGAGCAGCTGTGGTTCGTGTACGAGGCGCTGGAGTCCGGCGCACAAGGGCTGACGTCGGACCCGGTGGCGGGCCCGTTCATCCAGCCGGAACTGTTCCGCCTGCCCTCCCTGGAACGCGACCTGGCCCACCTGCGCGGCCCCGGCTGGCGCTCCACGCTGACCGCCCTCCCCGCCACCCGCGCCTACGCGGCCCGCGTCGCCGAGTGCGCCCGCACCTGGCCGTCCGGCTACGTCGCCCACCACTACACCCGCTACCTGGGCGACCTCTCCGGCGGCCAGATCATCCGCGGCAAGGCGGAGAAGACGTGGGGCTTCGAGCGGAAGGGCGACGGCGTCCGCTTCTACGTCTTCGAGGACATCTCCAACCCGGCGGCCTTCAAGCGGGGTTACCGCGAACTCCTGGACGCGGTCCCGGCGGACGACCTGGAGAAGCAGCGGATCGTGACGGAGTGCAAGCGGGCGTTCGCACTGAACACGGACGTGTTCCGGGCACTGGGCGAGGAGTTCCCGCTGTCGGCGTGACGCCCTGAGCTTTTCCGTGACCTCACCACAGCAACGCGAGGTGGGGGAAACACCTTCTGCCGAAAGTGTGAGCAGTGGGCAGGGTGATGTCAGCCAGGCGCTCGGATGAGCGACATGTGGACAGTGAGGGCTGAAATGCTCGCGCTTTTCAAGTGAGTGGGGCAGCGGGGGCTTCTCGACGCTTTTCGTTCCAGACGTCATGGGGGACCAGGACGGCTTGGACGATGGCGCGGATTCGGCCCGGTGCCGGAGATCCACATCATCCGGAGCACTCCCCCGTCCGTACGGCCAACGGTTCGGCCGCGTGCACCCGCAGTACGGGGCCGTCGTCGAACTCCAGCACCACGGCGGGACCGCCGGCCGCGTACTGGTCGCCGCGCACGCGCCGCACGGTGCGCCACTGACCCCACACCCGCACCTTCTGCCCCGTCCGGACCATGACCGCCGCCACCTCGCGCAGCTCAGCGACACCTGCATCGATCAGATCGAGATGGAGGCCATCTGCAGCAGCATCCGGACGTACCAGGTACAGCTGGTCCCCGGGCTCTTGCAGACGGAAGAGTACGGGCGGGCAGTCACGGTTGCCTCACGGGCATGGCAGACGCCCGAGGAGATCGACCAGTTCGTACGGGTGCGCCTCGCCCGTCAGGAACGGCTCGCCGGTGAGGGCCCCATCGAGTACTGGGCGGTGCTGGCGGAAGGTGTTCTGCACCA
Source organism: Streptomyces sp. AC558_RSS880 (assembly GCF_019049255.1). Lineage (GTDB taxonomy): Bacteria > Actinomycetota > Actinomycetes > Streptomycetales > Streptomycetaceae > Streptomyces. The sequence continues at coordinate 10,534 of NZ_JAGMUJ010000020.1, forward strand.
GCAGGTGGGCGGTGCCGACGTGATGAGGGCACAACTGCACCACTCATGAGCCACGAAGCCTTCAACCGTGCGACCACCGACACGGCGATATGGCGCAGGAGCAGTTACAGCGGCGGGCAGGGCGACTGCCTGGAACTCGCCCGCAACGTCCCCGCCCTCGCCCCCGTCCGTGACAGCAAGAACCCGGACGGCCCGGTGCTCCCCTTCGGCCGTGACGTCTGGGGCGTCTTCGTCATGCAGTGGAGCGGTCAGCGTTCCAGGTAGACCCGGCCGCCGATCTCCGTCCAGCCCTCCGGCTGGGGGGCGGTGAGGATCTGGGAGCCCGTGCCCTGGGTGATGTTCAGGGCCCGGCCCAATCGGTCGGTGAGGAGGAGGGCCGCCGCGCCGGTCGCCTCGTCCTCGTCGATGCCGTCGTCCCGGCCGGGGAAGGCGCGGGCCCGGATGCGGCCGGCCGGCTCGTCCAGCCAGGCCCAGGCGTAGATCCACTCCCCCTTCGGCGGCACGGGCAGGTCGTCGACCTCGGCGGCGCTCGCGTACTGGCGCAGGGTGCGCGGCGGCACCCACTCCGCCCGCGCCTCGATCCAGCAGAACTCCCCGTCCTGCCGGGCGCCCATCACCCCGGCGGGGACGACCAGCTCGGGCACGTCGAGCAGCCAGCCCGCGCCGACACAGGGGTGGCCGGCGAAGGGCAGGCGCAGGGTGGGGGTGTAGATGTCGATCACCCCGCGCTCGGGGTCGTCGACGAACACGGTCTCGCTGAACCCGAGCTTCGCGGCGAACGCCTGCCGGTCCTCCCGCTCGGGCATCACCGAACCGTCGCGGACGACACCGAGTTCATTGCCGTACCCGCCGCGAGGTCCGCAGAAGACACGCAGCACGTCGTAATCAGTCACGGGGGCATTGAAGCACCGCGCGGGCGGCGAGGTCGTCCCAGGCCGCGGGGCCGGTCGTCGACGCGACGCCGCAGCCAGGCCGCCTCCGCGGGTCTAAGGTTCGGGTCGGTCAGCTTGGCCTCGGCCGCGTCCCGCAGGAGTGGCCGAGGGTCGGTCCGGCAGCCCTTGCGAATGCTGTGGGTGAGCAGGCTCCGTCCGAGGCGGACGGTCAGTCCGGGGACCTCCGCGCTGCCGACGGTCACCATGGTCATCGCCACGTCCGCAGCGGGGTCGCCGGCGCCCGCGTTGCTCCAGTCGATGACTACAGGCCCCCGCCCGGTCAGCAGCACGTTGCCCGGATGCAGGTCCAGATGCAGCACCCGGTCGTCGCCCGTCGTCGCGAACCGCCGGGGCAGCCACTGCGGCGCCGGCAACGCGTGCAGCCGGTCGTGGAGGCCACCCAGGGCCCGGCCGAGGGAGCCGACCTGCCATGGACGCCGGGCCAGCGCCTCCAGCATCGTCGGGCCGGTCAGCCGTTCCAGAACCATGTCGGTGCCGGTGACTTCATACACCTTCGGCACGGGATACCCACAGCCCGCCAGATGGGTCATCAACCGCGCTTCCCGCTCCGTCGGTCCACCCCGCCGATAACGCCGCAACACCCTGGACTCGTCCAGGGCGTACACGTCGGCGTCCCGCCCCCGTGCGATCAACTCCATGTCCAGCAGTCTGGCAGAGGCACGTGGGGCGGGGGCGGTGGAGGCGGTGGGGTCCGTGTCGTTGTCGTCGGGCAGGTTCGCGTCGGCGGTCAGGGCGACCGAGAGGTCGACCGGGTCGAGGGTGCTCCCGGCCGTGTAGTACCCGGCGAAGGACTCGGCGCCCTGCGCGGTGAGCGTCGCGGGCAGGTTGTTCAGGACGACGGACGTGCCGCCGCCGCGCATGTCGATCCCGCCCAGGGAGAAGGAGGCGAAGGGCACTTGGCGGGGACGTCGTGACCGTCCCGGTGCCCTTCGCCTTGCTGGTGACGTCCACGTACGGCGTGCCGGTGGAGCCCGAGGTGCTCACCGCGGGGCGGCTGAGGGTGAGGTCGAACTGGTACGTCCCCGTCGCCGAGTGGAAGCGGAAGCCGCTGCCGCCGACGGTCGCCGCGCCGTCCGTGAGGGAGTAACTCCCCTTCGCCACGGGGCCGGTGACATAGCGCTGGAAGGAGGACTCGATGCCCCGGTCCAGCCGGCCGCCCCGAACGGTGCGTCCCTCGGCGTGTGCCGTGGCGGCCGGGAGGAGTGCGCCCAGGACGGCCGCGCGGAGCGCGGTCACCAGGGCACGCGGACGGGTGGGCTCGGCGGGCCCTCCGGAGACGACAGCCGGTAGCGAATGTAGGTAAGGCTAACCTAAGCTACCCCTCGGACAACATCCGCCACGGACGGAAGGAACGGACGGGACCGTGCGACGCTTGCGCAGTCGACCGGCGGGAGCACCGCTGCCCGTGCTCGCCCTCACCCTCACCGCGACCGCGTACGGAGGCGGCTCCGCCTCCGTCCACCTCATCGGCGGCAAGGGCTCCGGGCCACGTACGGACCGAGTGCCGGAGCCGGTCGCCACGCGGCTGTACGGCGGTGGCGCGTGACCGTCCTGGAGAAGACCCTGCGGGAGCCGGCGCCCCCGGTCGGCAGGCAACGGCACACCACCGCCTGGTTGTTGACCGCCTCACTCGCCGCCGCCCTGCTCGTCCTCGTCCCCGTGGCCGCCGGCACCGGCGCCTACCCCGTGCCCGTCGGTGACGTCCTCACCTCGGTGCAGCACCGGCTCGGGCTGGGCGGTGGCGAGCTGGACCGGGTCGCCGAGTCGGTGTTGTGGAACGTACGGTTCCCGCGGATCGTGCTAGCGCTGCTCGTCGGGGCCTCGCTGGGGTGCGCCGGTGCGCTGATGCAGGGCGTGTTCGGCAATCCGCTCGCCGAGCCGGGCGTCATCGGGGTCTCCTCCGGCGCGGCGGTGGGCGCGGTGGCGGCGATCGCGCTCGGGCTGGACTTCCTCGGCAACTGGACGGTTTCGGTCCTCGCGTTCGCCGCCGGGCTCGCCACCGTCCTGCTGGTGTACGCGATGTCCCGCTCGGGCGGCCGTACGGAGGTGGTGACGCTGATCCTCACCGGGATCGCGGTGAACGCCTTCGCGGGCGCCCTCATCGGGCTGTTCCTGTTCGTCGCGGACACCGCCGCCATCAACCAGATCACCTTCTGGCAGCTCGGCTCGCTCTCCCAGGCCACCTGGCCGAAGGTGCTCGCCGTCCTGCCGTGCGCGGCGCTCGGGCTGACCGTCGCGCCCCTGTACGCCCGCCGGCTCGACCTGCTGGCGCTCGGCGAACGGCCGGCCCGGCACCTGGGCGTGGACGTGGAGCGGCTGCGGATCGTGCTGGTGCTGGTCATCGCGCTGCTGACGGCGGCGGCCGTCAGCGTGTCGGGGATCATCGGGTTCGTCGGGCTGGTCGTACCGCATCTGCTGCGGATGGCGGCCGGGCCGGGGCACCGGTTCCTGCTGCCGGGCAGTGCGCTGCTGGGCGCGCTGGTGCTGCTCGCCGCCGACCTGACGGCCCGTACCGTCGCCGAGCCCGCCGAACTCCCCCTCGGTGTCCTCACGGCGCTGCTCGGCAGCCCGTTCTTCTTCTGGCTGCTGCGCCGCACCCGGCGCAGGCAGGGAGGCTGGGCGTGAGCCGTCCCCTGGGCATGATCCGCCTGCGCAACCGTCCCGTTCCGCCGGCCGCCCCCGAGCCCGGTGAGGTACTCGCCGAGGCCGAGGGGCTCTCCGTACGGCTCGGCGCCCGTGTGGTGCTCGCCGGTGTCGACCTCACCGTCCGCGCCGGCGAGGTCCTCGCCCTCGTCGGCCCCAACGGAGCCGGGAAGTCCACCCTGTTGAGCGCCCTCGCCGCCGATCTCCCGCCCACCACCGGCACCGTGCGGATCCACGGGCGTCCCGCGTCCGGCTGGTCCGCGCCCGAACTCGCGCTGCGCCGGGCCGTCCTGCCCCAGTCCGCGTCCCTCTCCTTCCCGTTCACGGTCGAGGAGGTGGTCCGCATGGGCCGGGCACCCTGGGCCGCCGCCGCCGCCCGGCCCGGCAAGGACGAGCACGGGGACGGGGACAAGGGCGGGGACGAGGACGAGGCCGCCGTGGCCGGGGCGATGGCCGCCACCGAGGTGACCGGCTTCGCCGCCCGCCCCTTCTCCGCGCTCAGCGGCGGCGAGCGGGCCCGGGTCGCGCTCGCCCGGGTGCTGGCCCAGCGCACGCCCCTCCTCCTGCTCGACGAACCGACCGCCGCGCTCGACCTGCGGCACCAGGAGTTGGTGCTGCGGCTGTGCCGGGCGCGGGCGCGGGCCGGTGACGCGGTGGTCGTCGTCCTGCACGACCTGGGACTCGCGGCGGCCCACGCGCACCGGGTGGCGGTCCTGCGCGCGGGCCGGGTCGCGGCCGACGGGCCACCGGAGGACGTCTTCACGCAGCGGCTGCTGTCGGAGGTGTACGAGCAGCCCGTCGAGGTGTTCCCGCACCCCCGCACGGGGGCGGTCCTGGTGCTTCCCGCGCGGGACGGATCGGCCTCCGCCTGATCCGGCCGTCCTCCAGGTCACGGTGTGGCCGCTGTACCCGGTCCCGGCGCTCGCGCTTTTCCTCGTCCCGGTAGGGTTCGCCTCCGGGAAGGGGGAAGGAACCGGATGACCAGGGATCTCGGCCTTCGAAGGCTCCGCAGGCACCTCAGGCACCGCAGGATCGACACGTGCGTGCTCGTGGTCGCCCTGTCGGTGACGGCGAGCGGCTGTGTGGTGGTGCACGGTGAGCGCGAGGTGCTCCCGGCCACCACCCGCGCCGAAGCCGCCAAGGCGCTCGAGGAGTTCACGGCCGCGTACAACGAGGCCGACAAGGCGTACGACAGTTCCCTGGACGCCGACCACACCACCGGCGCCCTCGCCGACATCGACGAGGCGCGGCTGAAGGCCGGGCGGGCCAACAGTCCGGAGGGCAACGCCTCGCACACGCCGCTGGAGCTGACGGACGCGAAGTTCACCATCCCCAAGAAGGCCGGTTGGCCGCGCTGGTTCCTCGCCGACGCGGCCGGCAACAAGGGCGGCGAGTCGCGCTGGCTGCTGGTGTTCACCCGCAACGGGCTGGACGAGACCTGGGAGGCGGCGTATCTGACGCTGGTCCTCCCGGAGGACATACCGGAGTTCAAGACCGACGAGGACGGCTGGGCCGAGGCGGTACCCGCCAACACGTCCGACGTGACCGTGCCGCCGGGCGAACTGAGCGAGGAATACACGTCGTTCCTCAAGGACGGCGGGGACGCCTTCTCGGACGGCCCGCACACCAGCGGGTGGCGGACCCAGCGCGCGAAGAAGTCGTCGCGGCCGGGGCTGGCCACGCAGTACATCGACGAGCCGGTGACGGACGGCGACTACGCGCCGCTGGCACTGCGCACGAAGGACGGCGGGGCGCTGGTGTTCTTCACCACCCGCCACTTCGAGAAGCAGACCGCCGCGGCCGGGGCGTCGGTGCCGACGCCGAACAAGGACGTGCTGGCGCTGACGACCGGGGAGATACGGCAGTCGCTGACGATGGAGTTCGTCTCCAACGAGGTGGCGCTGGACCCGGCCGACGGTGAGGTGGAGGTCCTGGGGCGGATCCAGGGACTGACGTCGGCGCAGGGCGAGTAAGCCTCTTCCGGAACCGGGCTCAGTGGCCCAGTGGCACAGGGGCCGGGCTCAGTGGCGCAGGGGCCAGGCCGTGCCTGCGTGGTCGGGCTGTTCGCCGACGTGGCGGGCGCAGGAGTCGGTGAGGACCTCCAGCAGGCTCAGCGGGTCCGGGAGCGGGTGCTCGGGGCCGCGTACCCAATGCACCGACTGGTCGTCGTCGCCGGGGAGGCGGGCGGGCGGTACGAGGACGTAGGAGCCACGGCAGTGCCAGCGCAGGCCGGGGTGCTCGTCCATGGTCTCCGGGTGGCAGTCCAGCTCGCACGGCCACCACTCGTCCTCGTCCTCGGGGGTGCCGCGGGTGAGGGTGAAGAACAGCATCCGGCCGTCGTCGCTCTCGGCGACGGGGCCGACCTCGACGCCGGCGTCGAGGAGGCGGGTGAGCGCCTCGCGGCCGGCGTCCAGGGGGACGTCGAGGACGTCGTGCACCATGCCGGTGGCGGTGATGAAGTTGGCCTGCGGCTGGTGGCGGGCCCAGCGCTCGATCTGGGCGCGGTCGGTGGTGGACTGCGTCTGCCAGGCGAACGACACCGGGTGCCGGGCGGGGGTGGGACAGCCCACGCGGTCGCAGGAGCAGCCGTATCCGGTGGCGGGGTGGGCGGCGGGCGCGAGCGGCAGTCCCGCTTCGGCGGCGGCGAGCAGCAGGGCCTCACGGCCGCCCTCGTCGGCGGCCTGCTTCGGGCGGCGTCCGCGCAGCCACTGGGAGAGCCTGCCCTGCCGGCCGGTCCGGCCGCCGAACTCCGCGCTCATCTATCCCCTCGCCTCGCCGTCGTGCCACACAGCATGCCCTATGGTCCCACGATCGTGCGCCTCGGGGGGCCGGAGCCCACAATCGGCGCAGGTGGGACGAGGGAGCACCGACGGGACGAGGGGTGACGAAGGGTACACGCGGCGAGGGGGCGTGCACCGGTTCGGGTGCCGTCGGGCGGTCCGCGGTGATCCGCGGACCTACCGTGGTCGTCATGGTCACAAGCGTCGCGTTGACGGGCCTGGCGGCCGTGGCTTCCGTGGTCTCGCTGACGCTCACGGGCCACGGCGGCGGCCGCCCGCTGGAGTGGGGGGCCGGGCCGCTGACGGTGGACTCGCTGCCCCGCGTCCCGTACGCCGCCCACCGGGGCGGGGCCCGCGAGGTGCCGGAGAACAGCATGTCGGGGCTGATGGCGGCGTACCGGCGCGGTACGGCGCAGGTGCTGGACTTCGACACGCGGGTGCTGCGGGACGGCACGCCGGTGGTCTTCCACGACGCGACCCTGAACCGCACGACCTTTCTGGGCGGCGAGGTGCGCGGCCTGGACGCCGGGGAGTGGCGGGGCGTACGGCTGCGTCCGCGCGACCGGCTGCCGGGGAGCTGGCGTTCGGAGCGGCCGCCGACGGTCGCCGAGGTGCTGGACCGGTTCGGCGGGCGGATCGTGCTGACGCTGGAGGCGAAGGATCCGCGCGGGGTCGACCGGCTGGCCGCGCTGATCCGTGCCCGCGGCCTGACCCGCTCGGTGTTCGTGAACACCAACGACCCCGGGGTCGCCCTCCGCGTCCACCGCATGGGCCTGCTGACCCAGTTGTGGCGCTCGGCCCGCCAGCTGCGCACCGACCGTCCCGAGCGCTGGCGCTCCTACGTGGACCTGCTCGACGTCGACGTCAAGGCGCGGGACGCCGATCTGCGGCGCGCGGTGCGCTCCGGCATCCCCCGGGTGTGGGCCCACACGGTCGTCACCCCGGCCCAGCGCGACCGCGCCCTGGCGCTGGGCTGCAACGGCGTCATCACGGACGCGCCGGGGCGGCTGGCCCGGCATCCGGCGCGGGTGCCGGGGAGGGTGAGCGCGGCGCCGGGGCGGTGAGGCCGTCGGCCGTCCGGGCCGGTCAGCGGGGTGCGAGGCCGTTGAGGGCGTAGTCGACGAGGGTGTCGGTGTAGTCGTAGGTGATCGGGCCCGTGTACTGGAGCCAGCGCTGGGCGAGGGGGGAGACGAAGAGTTCCAGGGCGATGCGCGGATCGACGTCGGGGCGGACGTCCCCGGCGTCCTGGGCGGAGCGCAGGCGCTCGACGTACAGCTGGAGCTGGGGTTCCAGCAGTCGGGCGACGAGCCTTCGGCCGAGTTCCTCGTTGACGACGCCCTCGGCGGCCAGCGCGCGGGAGGGGGCCTCGAAGGAGGGGTCCCGCAGCTCGTCGACCGTGGCGCGCAGGACGAGCTTGAGGTCTGCGGCGAGGTCGCCGGTGTCCGGGAAGGCGTACGGGACCTGGCCGGCCGTCGCTGCCGCCCGCTCGGCCATGTCGAGGAACGCCTCGAGGAGCACGTCCGCCTTCGACGACCACCACCGGTAGATCGTCTGCTTGCCGACTCCGGCGCGGGAGGCGATGCCCTCGATGGTGGTCTTCGGGTAGCCGACCTCGACGACCAGGGCGAGGGCGGCGTCGTAGATGGCCCGCCGGGAGCGCTCGCTGCGGCGGGTGGTGTCGGGGGCGGACTGGTGTGCGGCCATGGGACCGAATTTACCAGTTGACAAGACGGCGCGTCTCGCCGGACAGTGGTAGGCGTCGACAGCGAGACGATACGTCTCGTACTGATGAAGGGAAATCACCATGACCCGAGGCGGAGCCGGAAACATGCTGGGCGTCGGCGGCACCCGACAGCACCTGGGCCGCGAGGCCCTGCGCGGGGGCGGGCGCGGGGGGCGTGTCGGGGGCGGGCTCGACCCGCAGGCGCAGAAGCGCGAACTGCTGCGCAAGCTGCAGGAGAAGCGGCAGGAGGCGGACGAGGGGAAGGGGACGTCGCCCGGTCAGGCGTCGGCGCGCGGCGGCCAGGGGTCGCCCCAGTCGGTGTCCCGGGCCGACCGGTAGAGATCGCCGTGGCGCTTGGTCACGGTGGTGCGGCGCAGGGCCGGGTCCTTCTCGCACAGGTCGAGGAGGACCTGGCCCTTGCGGATCTGCGGCTTGCGGACGACGCGGGCGGGGGCCGGGGTCACCGGGAGGCGGGTGGCGGCGACGTAGCTGAACTTCTCGTCCTCGTAGGCGAGGGAGCCGCCCTTGATCTGGCGGTGCAGGGAGGAACGGCTGACCCGCGCGGAGAAGTGGCACCAGTCCGTGCCGGGGACGATGGGGCAGGCGGCGCTGTGCGGGCAGGGGGCGGCGACGTGGAAGCCGGCGGAGACCAGGCGGTCACGGGCCTCGATGACGCGGGCGTAGCCGTCGGGGGTGCCGGGTTCGACGATCACGACGGACTGCGCGGCGCCGGCGGTGGCGTCGACGAGGGCGGCGCGGTCGGGGGCGGTGAGCTCGTTGAGGACGTAGGAGACGGTGACGAGATCGGTGCTCTCGAGGGTGAGCTCCGATCCGATACGAGAGCGGTGCCAGCGGGCGCCGTGCAGGGCGGGGTTGGCGGCGGCGAGTTCCCGGCCGAGGGCGAGGGCGGGCTCGGCCCAGTCGAGGACGGTCACGGGGCGCTCCCCGTCCCAGGTCGCGCTCACCGCCCAGGCCGCGGCGCCGGTGCCGCCGCCGACGTCCACGTGGTCGCCGGGCGCCCACCCCGGCACGGCGTCCGCGAACGCCTCCAGCGCGGACCGCACCGCCTCGAACGTCGCGGGCATCCGGTAGGCGGCGTACGCGGCCACGTCGGCCCGGTCCCGCAGGATCGGCGCCTCGGTCGGGGTGGCGCCCCGGTAGTTGGCGATCAGCCGCTCGACGGCCTGCGCGGCCTGCCGCGCCGGAAGCCCGTCGAGCAGCCCGGCGAGGGCGGTACGGAGAGTCTCGGCGGTGGGCGGGGAGGCGAGGGCGTTCACCCGGCGATTCTACGAGGACGCGTCAGGGTGGGGCGTCGCTCACGTCGGGGAGCATCGTTCACCGGCGGCAGCACCGCTCACCATCGAGGACGTCGCTCACCATCGAGGGCACCGCTCACCATCGGGGACGTCGCTCACCATCGGGGACGTCGCTCACCATCGGGGACGTCGCTCACCTCCCCCGCACCGCCCGCGCCACCCGCGTCGCCGCCTGCGCCCTCGGCGTGCTGTCCGGCGGGACCGGGCGGCGCGGATGGACCGTGTTGGCCAGCAGGATCAGATACGTGTCCGTGGCCCGGTCCAGGACCAGGGACGTGCCCGTGAAGCCGGCGTGGCCCGCGGCCCCCCGCCCCGCCAGTTCCCCCATGAGCCACGGCTGGTCCAGGGCGAAGCCCAGGCCGGGCGGGGTGAACAGCAGGTCCACGAAGTCGGGACCGAGGATGCGGGCGGGGCCGTACGAACCGCCCGCCAGCAGGGTCCGGCAGAAGACCGCCAGGTCCCGCCCCGTGGAGAACAGCCCGGCGTGGCCCGCCACCCCGCCCAGCGCCCACGCGTTCTCGTCGTGCACCTCGCCCCGCAGCATCCCCCGGTCCGCCTTGGCCCACGGCCGCCGCTGGTCCTCCGTCGCCGCCGCGTCCGGGCACGGCCCGAAGCCGGTCGCGGTCATGCCGAGCGGCCGGGTGATGCCGTCGCGCACGAGGACGTCGAGCGGGCGGCCGGTGATGCGCTCCAGGACGTGCTGGAGCAGCAGCATGTTGAGGTCGGAGTAGCAGTACGTGCCGGGCACCCCGACGGGCCGCTCCGCGCGCAGCAGCGCCAGCCGTTCCGCGTCGTCGGCACAGTCGTACAACGGGAGTTCGGGGCGCAGCCCGGAGGTGTGGGTGAGCAGCTGGCGGATGGTGATCCCGTGCCGCGCCGCGCCCGTGAAGTCCGGCAGGTACGCGCCCACGCGCGCGTCGATGCCCAGCGTGCGCCGCTCGATCTGCTGCACCACCGCCACCGAGGTGAACAGTTTGGTCAGGGACGCCAGGTCGAAGGGGGTGTCCACGGTCATCGGGACGCGTTCGGCCGGCGGCAGCTCGACCGGGGCGTCCGTCTCCTCGTCGTACGCCGCGTAGCGCACCGCCCAGCCCGCCGCCTCCTGCACGGCGAGCACCGGGCCGCGCCCGACGACCACGACGGCGCCCGCCGCCCAGGGCCGCTCGCCACCGGTGCGGGCGTGGACCTCCCGGACCAGGTGACGTAGTTCCCGCGTGTCGAGCCCGGCCCGCTCCGGTGTGCCGTCACGCAGTCGCGGCGCGCTCAGACGCCCCCGCCCTTCGCACCGGCCGATCCGCTCCACGGACGGCACATTCCCAGGAAGCAGGCCAGCGCCACGAGGGCGGCGACCAGCTGGACGACGGCCATCGGGACGGCGGTGTCCTCCCCGGCGATCCCGACCAGCGGGGAGGCGATCGCGCCGATGAGGAAGGACGTCGTGCCGAGCAGCGCCGACGCGGAGCCGGCGGCGTGCCTGGTGCGCATCAGGGCGAGGGTCTGCGTGTTGGGCAGGGTGATGCCCATCGCGGACATCAGCACGAACAGCGCGGCGGCCACCGGTACCAGCCCCACCTCGCCGAACGTGCCCAGCGACATCAGCAGCAGCGCGACCGCCGCGACGACCACCACGGCCAGCCCGAGACCGGTCGCCTTGTCCAGCCGGACCCGGCCGACCAGCACCTTGCCGTTGATCTGCCCCATGACCACCAGCCCGATCGAGTTGAGCCCGAACAGCAGGCTGAACGTCTGCGGGGAGGCGCCGTAGATCTCCTGGATGACGAACGGGGAGGCGGCGACGTAGGCGAAGAGGGAGGCGAAGGCGAATCCGCCGGTGAGCGTGTAGCCGGTGAACACGCGGTCGGCGAGCAGCCGGCGCATCGAGCCGAGCGTCTCGCCGACGCCTCCGTCGTGCCGGTCGGCGGGGGCCAGTGTCTCCGGCAGCCTCGCCCAGACGACGGCCGTCAGCAGTACCCCGACGCCGGTCAGGACGACGAACACGCCCCGCCAGTCCGTCACCCGCAGGATCTGCCCGCCGATGAGCGGCGCCACGATCGGCGCGACCCCGGAGATCAGCATGAGGGTGGAGAAGAAGCGGGCCATGGCCACGCCGTCGTACAGGTCGCGGGCGACCGCCCGCGCGATGACGATGCCGGCCGCGCCCGCGAGGCCCTGCGCCAGCCGGAAGGCGACGAGGAGTTCGACGGTCGGCGCGAAGGCGCACAGCGCGGTGGCGACGACGTAGACCACGAGGCCGACGAGCAGCGGCCGGCGGCGGCCCCACCGGTCGCTCATCGGGCCGACCACCAGCTGCCCGAACGCCATGCCGGCCAGACAGGCGGTGAGCGTCAGCTGGACGGTGGCGGCGGGCGCGTGCAGGGACTGGGTGACCGCCGGCAGGGCGGGGAGGTACATGTCCATCGCCAGCGGGGGCGTGGCGGTCAGGCCGCCGAGGACCAGTGTGACCAGGAGGCTCGTGCGGCGGCCGGCGGTCGCGCGGAGCGCCGCCCCGTCCGCCCTCGGGCCCGGGACGGCCGTCTCCGGTGCCCTGCTCACACCCGGGTTCGCTGCCGGGTTCGCTGTCGAGTTCGTCGCCGGATTCGCTGCCGGGTTCGATATGGACGCCCCACCCTCGGGCATGTGGCCCCTCCCTTTCCATGCCATCGGCTCCCTATGCTCTCAGCTCGTACGGAGTGCTCGGCGTCAACGGCGATGTCATGGGAGCGCTTCCATCCACATCCGTTCAGGATGTGACGAACGACACGAGCAGGGTGGGACGCATGACGGAGCAGAAGGTGCGCTGGGGCATTCTGGCGACCGGTGGGATCGCCGCGAGGTTCACCGCGGACCTGGTGGACGTGCCGGACGCGGAGGTCGTGGCGGTGGCGTCGCGGTCGGTGGAGCCGGCGAAGGCGTTCGCCGAGCGGTTCGGGATACCGCGGGCGTACGGCGACTGGGAGTCGCTGGCGTTCGACGAGGAGGTCGACATCGTCTACGTCGCCACTCCGCACTCGGCGCACCGCGCGGCGGCCGGACTGATGCTGGAGTCCGGGCGGAACGTGCTGTGCGAGAAACCGTTCACGCTGAACGCGCGGGAGGCTCAGGAGCTGGTCGCGCTGGCGCGGGGCAACGGGCGCTTCCTGATGGAGGCCATGTGGACGTACTGCCATCCGATGGTGCGGCGGCTGAAGGCACTGGTCGACGACGGCGCGATCGGCGAGGTGCGCCACGTGCAGGCGGACTTCGGCCTCTCGGGTCCGTTCCCGGCGTCGCACCGGCTGCGGGACCCGGCGCTGGGCGGGGGCGCCCTGCTGGACCTGGGCGTGTACCCGGTGTCGTTCACGCAGCTGCTGCTCGGGGAGCCGTCGGACGTCACGGCGCGGGCGATGCTCTCGGAGGAGGGCGTCGACCTCCAGACGGGGGCGCTGCTCTCGTGGGAGAGCGGCGCTCTCGCCTCGGTGCACTGCTCCATCGTGGGCGGTACGGCGACCTACGCCTCGATCACCGGTTCCGAGGGCCGCATCGACATTCCGTCCGGCTTCTTCTTCCCGGAGCGGTTCGTGCTGCACCGGGACGGCCGGGACGCCGAGGAGTTCACGGCCGACCCGGCCGACGGTCCCCGCGACAGCCTCAGGCACGAGGCCGTCGAGGCGATGCGGGCCCTGCGGGCCGGCGAGACCGAGTCCCCGCTGGTCCCGCTCGACGGCACCCTCGCCGTGATGCGGACGCTCGACGCGATCCGGGACCGCGTCGGCGTCCGCTACCCGGGAGAGACGGAGCAGGACCGGCAGGCCGTCACGCCGGCTTGAGCCCCTGCTCCCCCACCTCCGTGACGAAGGAGGCGGCGGTCGTGAGCGGCGCGCCCTGCGTGGTCACGTGGGACACCGTCTTGAAGTCGGCGCGCGCCAGCTCACGGCCGAGCGACACCGTGGTGTAGCCGCGGAGCCCGCTGTAGAACCTCATGTGCGGGTTGGCGGCCATGTAGGTGTCCCAGTTGGAGGGCTTCTCCGAGCCGTTGCCGCCGCTGGTGACGGAGGTCGTGACGATCTCCGTGCCCACGGTCCGGGAGTCCGGGTCGGAGAAGTCGCGCTTGATGTCGAAGCCGTAGTGCACGTGCACGTCGCCGGTGAGGACCATGAGGTTCTCGACGCCGGCGGCCTGCGCGCCGGCCAGCACCCGCTCGCGGGAGGCCGGGTAGCCGTCCCAGGAGTCCATGGAGACCTTGGAGGGCGCCGTGCTCGAGTTGAACCGCTGGGAGAACGTGACCTGCTGGGGCAGCACGTTCCACACCGCGTCCGACCGGTGCCAGCCGTTGAGCAGCCAGCGCTCCTGGGCGTCCCCGGTCAGGGTGCGCGACGGGTCCTCGGACTCCGGGCCCGGGTACTGCCAGCCGTCGCCGTACGCCTGGTTGGAGCGGTACTGGCGGGTGTCGAGCACGTCGAACTGGGCCAGCCGGCCCCAGTGCAGGCGGCGGTAGAGCTTCAGGTCCGGGCCCTCGGGCAACTGCGGGCGCCGCAGCGGCATGTTCTCCCAGTAGGCCCGGTAGGCGGCGGCCCGGCGCAGCAGGAACTCCTCCGGCGGGACGCTGTTCTCCGGGGCGTCGCCGGCGTAGTTGTTCTCGGTCTCGTGGTCGTCCCAGGTGACGACGAAGGGGTGCGCGGCGTGCGCGGCCCGCAGGTCGGGGTCCGACTTGTAGAGGGCGTACCGCAGGCGGTAGTCCTCCAGCGTCACCGTCTCGTGGCCGAACAGCGCGGGCAGGGTGCCGGCGGGGTAGGCGCGCGAGCCCGCGACGGCGTTGACGGCGTACTCGTAGAGGTAGTCGCCGAGGTGGAAGACGACGTCCACGTCCTCCTCGGCGAGGTGGCGGTACGCGGTGTAGTAGCCCTGGTCGTAGCGCTGGCACGAGACCACGCCGAAGGTGAGGCCGTCGGCCCTGCCGCGGGTCGCGGGCGCGGTGCGGGTGCGGCCGACGGGGCTGACGAAGCGGCCGGCCCGGAAGCGGTAGTAGTAGACGTGGCCGGGGGCGAGGTGGCCGGCCTCGACGTGCACGGTGTGGTGGAACTCGGGGTGGGCGGTGGCCTCGCCCCGTCTGACGACGCGGCGGAACCGTTCGTCCAGGGCGAGTTCCCAGCCGACGGTGACGCGTCGCGCGGGCAGTCCGCCGTCGGCCTGGTAGGGGGCGGGGGCCAGGCGCGTCCACAGCAGGGCGGAGTCGGGCAGCGGGTCGCCGGAGGCGACTCCGAGCGTGAACGGGTCGTCGGTGAGCTGCGCGGCGTCGAGTTCGGCGGCGGCCGCGGTGCCCGCGCCGGGCACGTCGACCGCGAAGGCGAGCGCGGCGGCGGCGCCGGTGACGGTCAGGAACCGGCGGCGGCCGATGTGGCGGGCGGCCGCGCGGAGTTCGGGGGCGTGCTGTGACTGACGGGCCTCGGATGTCATCCGTTCCTCCCCTGGCGTATGGATGCGGGAGGAATTGGAGTGGCCGGGGACGACCGCGCATTGACGCGTACACGGAATTCGCATGACGGTCGTATGAGGTCCGCATGACGGACCCTCCCGTACGCTGCGGGCCCATGAATGCCAAGCGAACGGACGGACGGACAGGGATCGCCGTGGTCACCGGGGCGGGCTCCGGCATCGGGCGCGCGGTGGCGGTGGAGCTGGTGCGCGGGGGGTGGTCGGTGGTGCTGGCCGGGCGCCGCGAGGAGACACTGGAGGAGACGGCGGCGCGGGGGTCCGGGGGCGCGTCGCCGGACGTACGCGAACCCGGCGGCGGGCCCGGGAGCGCGTCGCTCGTCGTACGGACGGACGTGTCACGCCCGCAGGACGTGAGCGCCCTGTTCGCGGCCGCCGTCGAGCGGTTCGGCCGGGTGGACCTGCTGTTCAACAACGCGGGGACGTTCGGCCCCGGCGGGGTGCCGGTGGAGGAACTGCCGTACGAGGCCTGGCGGCACGTGGTGGACACCAACCTCAACGGGGCGTTCCTGTGCGCGCAGGCGGCGTACCGGCAGATGAAGGAGCAGGCCCCGCAGGGCGGCCGGATCATCAACAACGGCTCGATCTCCGCGCACGCGCCGCGCCCCCTCTCGGTCGCCTACACCGCGACCAAGCACGCGCTGACCGGCCTGACCAAGTCCCTGTCGCTGGACGGGCGGCCGTACCGGATCGCGGTCGGCCAGATCGACATCGGCAACGCGGCGACCGACATGACGCGGCGCATGGAGACCGGGGCGCTCCAGGCGAACGGGGAGACCGCCCCGGAACCGGTGATGGACGTGGCGGACGTGGCCCGCACGGTGCGGCACATGGCGGAGCTGCCCCTGGAGGCGAACGTGCAGTTCGCGACGGTCCTGGCGACGACGATGCCGTACGTGGGCCGGGGCTGAGCGCGGCCGGTGCACTGACCCTGCACAAACGGAGTTTGAACGTCCGCACTATTGCGGCCGATAGCGGACTTGTGCTCAACTCTCCTACACCAAAGCTTCACACTTGGAATGGGCAGCTTCCGCAGGCCATGTCCAGGGGGGAGGCGGCAGCCGTTCCACGCCACCGGGTGGGGGGTGGACCCGCGCGGGACCGCGGGTGCGCACCGGTGGGTGGAACGGCTGCCGCGCGAAACGACCGGGCTCGCTACCGGGCGGCGAGGATCCGCTCAACCTCGGCCATCTGCGCGTCGGTGAGCGCGCCCTTCTCCAGCGCCCCCGCGTTCTCCTCCGCCTGGGCGACCGACCGGAAACCGGGGATCGGCACGGTGCGCGGGCTGCGCGCCCACAGCCAGGCCAGGGCGCCCTGGGCGAGGGTGCGGCCGTCGCTGGTGAGTACGTCCCGGAGCGCGTCGACGCGCGCGAGCCACTCGGGGTCGGCGCCGGACCCGGCACCGAAACCCCGCAGCCAGGCGGGCGGCCGGCTGCGGATGTCCCCGGCCTCCAGCGTCCGCCGGCCGGAGTGCTTCCCGGTGAGCAGGCCCATGGCGAGCGGGCTGCGGTTGACGGAGGCGAGGTCCGCCTCCTCGCACAGCCGCAGCATCTCGGGCGCGTCCGTGAGGACGTTGAGCGCGTGCTGTACGGCGGTGCAGTGCGGCCCCTTCGCGAACACGGCGGCGCGGGCCGGGTCGTCGGTGCTCCAGCCGTAGGCCCGGATCAGCCCCTGCGCCACCAGTTCCTCGCAGGCGTCCCGCAGCCGGGCGGCCCGCTCGGGGTCGGCGTCGGCGAGGTGGAGCTGGTACAGGTCGACGTGGTCGGTGCCGAGGCGGCGCAGCGAGGCGGTCAGGGCCCGGCGCAGGTGCTCCGGGGAGTCGTCGCCGCCGGTGAGGGTGCGGGAGTCCGGGTCGAAGACGTTGCCCCACTTGGTGGCGACGACGGCCTCGTCCCGGCGCCGCCCGAGGGCCCGTCCGAGGACATACTCGCTGTGCCCCGTCCCGTAGACGTCGGCCGTGTCGAAGAAGGTGACCCCCAGGTCGAGTGCGCGCCGGATCGCCCGCGTCGACTCCTCGTCGTCGACCTTGCCCCACCCCAGGGGCTGTCCAGTGGCATCCTGCCACTCACCGCCGATCGCCCAGCAGCCGAACCCGACGGCGCTGACCTCGATACCGCTGCGTCCCAGTGTCCGTGTGGTCTCCATGCCCCGGAACGCTAGGAGTTGGAGCGCGCGCGAAGGCAAGCCGCCGACTCGGCGCCGGGGCCTGTCAGTGCCGTGTGCCAGGCTCGGCCCTCATGAGCGACCACCTGCCCCCGCCCCCTCCCCCTCCCCCGGCCGCCGACCTCTGGGATTCCATCGACGACCTGTGCGGCTGGCTGGACGCCAACCGTCCGGCCGACGGCCGGGAGGGCCTGCTGCTGCGGATCATCAAACTGTCCGAGGAGGTCGGCGAGGTCGCCGAGGCGGTGATCGGCGCGACCGGCCAGAACCCGCGCAAGGGCATCACGCACACCTGGGACGACGTCCGGTCGGAGCTGTGCGACGTCGCCGTCACGGCGCTGATCGCCCTGCGCACCCTCACCCCCGACGCCCGCGAGGTCTTCACCGACCATCTGGCCCGGGTCACGCACCGCTCGCTCGGCGACTGAAACGGGCACCTGGACCGGCCTGGACACCGCGGTCGCCTTGGGTCCCTTCGGCCCCTTCAGCCCTTTCGGTCCCTCCGGCCAGGACCTCACCAGCACGGTCCTGCACCACGCGGACGGCCCGGTGGGCCAGGCCCGGCAGATCCCGACGGTGCGGCCGTCGCCGGGAGCACGGCCCCGCAAGGGGTGACCGGTGCGGCGCGCGCCGCACCGGTCCGCTTCGGCGGGGACGGCTAGCAGGCTCCGAGGTCCTCCCAGACGCCCCACTCCCCCGTGGTGCCGGGTTCCTCGCCCGTCACCCACCACTTGGCGCGCCAGGTGCGGCCGTCGTGGGAGACGGTGTCTCCGCCGGTGTAGACGTTCGCGGCGTTCCAGACCGGCGCGGCGCAGTCGCCCGGTTCGCCGCCGCCGTCACCGCCACCGCCGTCACCGCCGCCGCCGATGTTGACGTCGATGCAGGCGTAGAAGGCGTTGGCGGTGTCGGCCACGTTCCAGACGGCGAGGACCTTCTGACGGCCGGTGAAGCCGCCGAAGTTCACCTGGTGGGCGACGTCCGCGGGCGGCTGCGCGCCATGGCCGTCGAACTCGGCGATCTTCGTGTTGCCGATGAAGTACTGCCAGGTGTCGGTGGCGTGCCGGGCGGTGTGGTGCCAGTTGAAGGTGTGGCTCGTGCCGACCGGGGTGACGCGCCAGCCCTTGCTGTCGTCGTCGAGCTCGGCGAACTGGCTGTTGCCGCCACTGCAACTGCGCAGGCCCTTCGGGCCCTCGACGCTCTGCGGCTCGTACTGGATCTGGCCGCAGTCGACGACGCCCTCGGCGCACTGGTCCTGCCGGCTGCCGGGGTCGGTCACCCAGCCGTGGGCGTAGGCCGGGCCCGTCGGGAGGCTGAGGGCGAGCAGAGGAGCGACCAGCGCTCCGACGGCGACCGCCACTCGTCTTTTCGTGCTCATGACATATCCCTTTCCTTCGGTGTGCGTCGACGCCGCCCGCGGGGGCGGCCCTGCCGACCGTGCCGTGGGCGCCGCCGCACGCGCCCCGCACCTTCGCCCGACCGACGGCCTGACCGGGGTTGGGGTGAATGGAAGAGAGGTCTAGACCTCAGCGACTAGGTCTAGACCATACCGATGAACCGGGAACGGTCAAGGGTTCACGCAAAGGGAACCGGCGCACAGGGCCGATCGGCTCAGTGGCCGCGCCGCACCACACGCCGCGACCTAGCGTGAGGATTTGTCACAGTATGCGTTCACCGCAGGAGGTGAGATATGCGGCACATATGCCGCCGCGGTCCGGCTCTGGCCATGGTCAGCGGCTTGGCGGCCGGCTCGATGCTCTTGGGCGCGAGTCAGGCAGCTCAAGCAGCGCCCATGGAGGACGGGGCCCGGCCGCACCGGTCGGCCGCGGCCACGACCGGGCCCTCGAAGGATCAGGCGCGTCACGAGACCCACACCGTGGCACGCGGAAACACCTTGTGGGAGATCGCCGACCGCCATTACGGCGACGGAATGAAGTGGTGGGCCGTCTTCGGGGCCAATGCCAAGGCGATCGAGAAGACCGCGCGGGACCACGGGCGCAAGGGGAGCGACATCGGCCACTGGATCTTCCCCGAGACCGAGTTGGTGATTCCCGCCCCTGCCGCGGTGAAGGCCGGCGAGAAGGCTGTCCGCGCGACCCTGGAACACGTTCTGGCGCAGCATCCACAACCGCTCGGCAACGCGCTCTGCCCCGAAGCGCAGGCACCCGAGGACATGGGCGAGTGCTTCCTCGGACTGCTCGACCAGGTACCTCTGCTGCTCGACCGGGTACCTCTCCTGCTGGACCGGTTGCCTCTCCTGCTCGACCAGGTACCTCTGCTACTGGACCAGCTGCCTCTCCTACTGGACCGGGTCGACGTTCTGGAGGAAGTCTCAAGCGACGAACTCCTCGAACTGGTCGAGCCGCTCATCACCTGCGTGACGGAGGAAGAGGATCCCGCTGCCTGTCTGACGGAGGCGATTGCGAACCTGCCCGCCCAGGAGTGACGGACTTCGTCGGGTCGCCTCCGACGAGGTGACCCGACGACCGGACACTGCGCCCGAGCAGGCTCCTCCACCCGCCACCGGCCCACCACTCGGGGTCGGCACCGTGGCCGTTCAGCCGTCGTGACCGGTGGCGTCGCGCAGGGCGCGCAGGAGCATGGGCAGGGACCTGCGGAACTCCCGTACCCAGTACGGCGGGTCATGCGTGCCCGGGTAGAAGTGCGTCGTCACCGGGGCCCCGACGGACTCCAGGCGTGCGGCCAGGGCACGGGACTCGCGCTCCATGATCGTTTCGGTGGGTGAGATGACGTCGTCGGGGAACGGGTCGGACGGGTCCTCCAGCCCGGGAACCTCCGGGTCGGGCTGTGTGCCCGGCGGATCGAGCACGCCCGCCCTGCCGTCGCCGCTGGAGAGGTGGACGGGAGTGTCGCGCAACCGGTCGGCCAGGTAATACGGGTCGTGGGCCTCCCAGTTCACGCGCTGGGCGACCGGGTCTCCCCACACCGCCTTCCAGTCCAGGCCCAGGGCGGTCATCCCGGCCCGGACCGCGTGCGGATGCTGCAAGGGGTGCACGTAACCGCTGTAGCTCGCCACCGCCCGGAACAGCCCGGGGTGGCGGCCGGCGTAGGAGAGCCCGCCGAATCCGCCCTGCGACTCACCCGCGGCCACGCGGTGGGTGCCGGCGCCGTAGTGGCGTTCCAGGAGGGGGCGCACCTCCCGGAGGTGGAAGGTCTCCACGGCGGGCGGGCCGCCCCGGCCGTCGTTGTACCAGTCGCTGTAGAAGCCGAACAGCGGCATCTCGGGCATCACCACGAGCACGTCCCGAAGTTCGGGCAACTCCTGGAGGCGGGCGTCGTAGTCCTCCGTCCACGCCTTGTAGTTGCCGTCACCGCCGACCAGGAGGTAGAGCACCGGCCAGCTCCGG
The DNA here is from genome assembly GCF_019049255.1 of Streptomyces sp. AC558_RSS880. Taxonomy (GTDB): domain Bacteria; phylum Actinomycetota; class Actinomycetes; order Streptomycetales; family Streptomycetaceae; genus Streptomyces. Next base: position 30,946 of record NZ_JAGMUJ010000020.1, read on the forward strand.
TCCGGCCGGCGGTCCTCCCAGCCGTCCGGGGTCAGGAGCCGGACCTTCGCGGTGCGCCCCAGGGCGGGCGAGTCGACCGTGAGGTCGACCAGGCGCTCACCGACGTCCTCCTCGGCGACGACCCGGGCACCGCGGTGCGGTGCCGGGGCACCCCCGCCGGCGTACGCCACGGAGCCTTCCGCAGGCAGCAGGAAACCCGTGATCACCAGGGGAAGCAGCAGACGCAGCCGCAGCCGCGCAGAGTGCCAGGACATCCGACCTCCGTCACGTAGGGGACATCGGCATTTTCACCCATTCGAACCTTATGCGCACGCACAGTGATCACGTGCAGTGATGCTGTGGCGTACCTGCCGTCGGCTGTGCCCCTCCAAGGAGCGGGACTCCGGGTGGGTGGACGGTCACGGGCCCCTTCCAGAACGGTGGGCCCGCCGCGGGGGCACCGGACGTGGCGGAGCCCGGGAGTCGTATCCAGCTCCCGGGCCCCTGGGGATGCCACCCAATTGCGCACGCCGGCGGCGTTTAAGAGGACGGATCAGTCATCATGCCGTCGTGTTCTTCCTTTGAACTACCGCGCCAGGCGAGAGGCGCAGGCGAGAGTCGAACTCGCATCCGACGGCGTTCGTCCGTCCCCGGTCGGTCCGGCGATCGGCGGCGATGCTGAGACTGGAGCGAGAGTCTGAGATTGACCGCGGCCGCCGGTTCGGCGGACCGCTTCTTCAGGCTGAACTTCAGTGTCAGCTTGCGCTCGTCACGCGAACCGGTCCTCATGTCCGGCCCGCGCTGTCGCGCACCCCCGCGCTCGCACGCGGGGGCGATCATGGTGGCCACCTCGGCCGGCGTCAGCCGAACAGGTAGCCGAACACCGCGTCGCCGACCCGCTGGTCGGTGACCTCGGCGCCGTTGGCCTCCTCGCGGGCGAACTTCACGGCCTGCTGGAGCTTCTCGACCCGCTCCACCAGCTCGTTCACCCGCCGCGCCGGAAGCGCGCCGGAGAACTTCACGGTGGTCCAGTACCCGATGGGCACGTCCTCGTAGTACACCTCGACCTGTGCCGGGTGCTTCTCGGTCGCCTCCGCCTTGACGTGGTTGCGCGGGACCTTCTTCGTACGGATCGTGCGGACCGGGTCCGTCTTCCACCAGTCCGTGGACGGGTCGTGGGACCAGGACTCGGCGGCGTCGAGGGTGGGCAGCTTCTTGACGAAGGTGTGCAGGTCGGCGAGCTGCTTCTCCAGGAAGAGCAGGTAACTGACCGGCACGTCGGCCACGACGGTCCGTCCGTCGACGGTGACGTCCGCGCGGGCCCCGCAGTTCGCCCAGTCCTTGGTCGCGGTCACGTCGAACAGCCGCGTCAGCGACGCGGACATCTCCCGCAGCACGTCCTCGGCCTGCACCTGCACCCGCGTCGACTCGGGCGGCAGCTGCTCGCCCTCCTCGTCCTTCGGCTGGTACGTGCGCGAGATACCGGCCAGCAGCGCCGGCTTCTGCACCTTGGTGTGCGCGGCGTTGATGTCCTGGAGCGACTTGCTCTTGACACCCTTCTCGACCGCGATGATCTGGTTCAGCTTCGCCATGTCGGGCCCCCCTTCGAACAGCAAGGACCTTGCCACAAGGGGCAGATCACCGCACACGGTTTTCCGCCTGCCCGGTAACCACGGCGTGCGGACGGGGCATTGACGTCAGCTCGGAGAAAACTGTCACCGAGGAAATGCGAAGCAGTACGCGGCGATCACCACGTGAACGAGGCACACAAGTACTTGCCAGGCAAAGGTAAAGAACTATTCAGCAGTACTCCAAGTCGGCCAGACACACCTGCTGGTACCACTAGTTGACGGTCCAGTCACCGCCGATCGTGTAGCCGATCTCGCACATCTGCCCCGTCGCCCGTTCCAGGAGGATTCTCAGTCCTTCCAAGGTGCCAGTGCCCTCGGGTTCGGCGTAGACCACATGCAGATCTCCGAAACGTGTCCCCACGTCCTGGAGGACAGGCACGTCGTCTTCATTGTCGATCGACGCGTAGTACCTGATCTCACACCCAACCCTCCGACCGGCCGCCGAAGCCCTCACACACGCCCGCCGCGACAGCGGAGCACCGGAGGAAACAGCCCGAGGAGTTCCCGTGCGGGGCATCCCAGCACAGCGATCCACCTCCGAGGAGACCGAGCCGCGCTGAACGCCTCCTGCTAACGCGTCCCGCTCCCCGCCCTCGCCCACTGGCGGACGGGACGCGCGTCCGGCGCCATAGGGTGACGGAAAGGCCGACGCGGATCGGCCTCGACCCACCTCCCGGCCAGGGCCCCCGCCACCCGGCGTGACCTGACCGCCCCGCCTGAGCACCCCCACCGGCGCGCCGCCCCTCCCGGGTGTCGCGCCGTACTCGGCGCAACCACCGCCCGCCCACCTCACCGCACAGGCAGCCGCTTATGGAACCGCGCAACTACCGCATGGTCGTCTCGACCGCGCAGGACTTCGTGACCACCTCCGCCGAAGCCGACCGCCAACTGCACCACTGGCTAGGCACGATGAAGCGGTATGACACCTCCGCCCTGGACAAGGGCCGCAATGAGATAGCCGAGGGCGTCACCCTCGACCACGACGCGGCGGCGGGCCGGCACGGCTCGTACTCCCGCTGGCGACTCCGCGAGAACCGGCCGGACAACCAGGGCACCTGGCAGTCCACCGTCGTGGTCCGCTCGGACAACGGCAAGGACTCCCGCCGCACCTGGCTCCAGGTGGACATCGAGTACCAGCCGGCTCCCGGCCAGGCACACATCCGTGCGAACACGCCCGGCATAGCCAAACTCCTCCTCGACGCTGTCCCCGCACAGGACGGCCTCGCCGAAGTCGGGACGGTTCCGAAGTTCATCGAACAGGACGACGTGGAGGAGGTGATCGAGGAACTCTGCGAACAGGACCGCAGACTTCCTGTCGTCGTGGCAAGTGTTCCGTACGGGCAGGATGCGGAAGCCTGGACGAAACGGGTCGTCGAACCGGTCTTCCGGCACCTCAGCGGTCTCGCCGTCATGTACGTCCTCCGGCCGGATGCCCAGCAGTCCTTCAACGCGACCCTCGAACACCACCCGGTCTTCGGGGGTGGCGTCCGCACCTACCTTCCTGGCGTGGACCCGGCCTGGCAGCCCGACGCCCAGCGTCACCCCGTGATGTCCCGGTCCACCATCGAGGCGAACGTCAGACGAGCGGCGGCGATCCTCGCATCCCTTCCCCAGCGCCTGGCGCTGAGCCACCCCCTCCCGGAACCGCTGGACACCCTGCCGTTCCAGCGCAGCCGCCCCCGCCCGGTTGTCGACACGTCCAGCCTGGAAGAGCTTCGCAAGGAGCTGCGCAAGGTCGACACCCAGCGCCAGGAGGCGGAGCAGCGCGAGGAGTCGAAGGACCAGCAGATCCGTGAGTTCCGCCTTCGTGTCAAGGAGGCGGACGACCGGGACTTCGAGCAGATCGTCGAGAACGACCAGCTCTACCGGGACTTCCAGGACGCCCACCGCAAGGTCCGCTTCCTGCAGAAGAAGCTCGAAGAGGCCGGCCTCCACGCGCTGGCCCACACACCGCCCCCGGAGCCTGAGGACCAGCCGGCCACCTTCGCAAAGATCCTCGACCGCATGGACGAGTTCACATACCTGCGATTCACCGGGAACCCCAAGAAGACCAAGGATCTGGACGCCCAGTGCATCGTCAACTGGGTGACCGTCGCCTGGGACGCGTTGCACACGCTGAACGACTACGCCGCAGCGTCCGCCGCGGGAACGACGGGCGGCGACTTCCGCCACTGGTGCGACAACCTTCCGGACGGATCCTCGAACCGTTTTCCGTCCGCCAAGGTCAAGATGAAGGAGTCCGAGACGGTCGGGAACAACACGAAGTGGCGTCGCCAGCGCACGTTCCCCGTGCCGACGTCCGTCGCCAAGGAGGGCAAGCTTTTCATGCAGGCCCACCTGCGGATCGGCGGGGGCAACACGGTGTCACCCCGGCTCTACTTCCATGACGACGGAGCCGGCACAGGGCTCGTCTACGTGGGGTACATCGGAGAGCACCCCGACAACACACAGACCTGACGCCTGCGGGTGGGTCAGCGTGCGACGGCAAACCGTACGAACGCGGCCCACTCCGTGGCGGAGACGGTGAGTTCAGCGCGGGCGGGCACCTTGGAGTCGCGGACGTGGATGGCGCCGGGCGTGACGGCGACTTCGAGGCATGCACCGCCCTCGTTGCCGCTGTAGCTGCTCTTGAACCAGGCGAGGGGAGCGGATTCCGCAGTACTCATAGCTCAGCCACCATCTTTTCGATCAAGGCAAGGGACTCCTGCATCGTAAGCGCCTGCGCCCTGATGCTGCCGTACTGTGCGGCCAGGATACGGACTTCCTCGGCATCCGTGATCAGTCGGCTGGAGCTCTGAGCCTCGGTGTACCCAAGTTGGCTCTTCCCCTTGGGAGTCAGCAGGATGAAAGAGCCGCCCATCCCTGCGTGCTGAGTGCGGTCGTTCGGCATCACTTGCAGCTCTACATTGCGCAGCTGAGCCAGTCGAAGCAGCTGCTCCAACTGCTCTCTGTGGACTTCTCGACCTCCGAGAGGACGCGTCAGCACACGCTCCTCGATGACCGAGGTGATCACCGGCAACGGCCAATGGAGCAGGATCTCCTGTCGCGCCAGCCGAGAGACAACCCGCTGCTCGATCGTCTCCTCGTCCAGGAGCGGCTTGCGCATCTCGTACAGCGCTCGAATCCTGCGCTCGGTCTGAAACAGACCCGGAATGTCATGGCAGTTGTAATCGTTGATCTCAACCGCCTCCCGCTCCAACCGCGCATAGTCCCGGAACCAAGCCGGATGCCGAACCCGTGCCTTCGCCTTGGCCCTCTCCACGTCCTCGATCGTGGTCCGGAGCAGCCCGCCCGCCCCCAGCAGCTCGTCGGCCGCCTCCAGGAACTCCCGCTGCGGCGTCCGCCTCCCCCGCTCCAGCGAGGAGACGAGGTCCTCGCTGTACCCGAGCCGCTCCCCCAGCTCCCGCTGGGTGAACCCGGCCCGCTCCCGGAGCAGCTTGACCTGCTTGCCCACCGCCCGCATCAGGTCACCGCTCAACTCCCCCTCATCGTAGGCCCCCTGCGCCTCCACCGCCGTTTCGGACACGACTGCCCCCTTCCCCAGGTCACCACCGACACCCCGCACACGGCACCTTCCGTTTCGGTACGGGCACCCTCCGTACCGGGGGATGTCCTGGTCAGAGTAGAGCGGGCCGACCACGCTCGGTGACGTGAAGATGCAGATCTCCTCCCTTCGATTCAGCCAGCTCCTCAGCGCCACCCCGCGCGGCGCCCGGCTCGCCCGTCTGCTGACCGTGCAGCAGCTCGACGCGTGGGGCTGGCCGCCGGCCTGCGCGGTGAGCGAGTCCGCCGCGCTAGTCGTCGCCGAGCTGGCGGCGAACGCGGTCACCCACGGCCGCGCGCAAGGCCGTGGGTTCCGGCTCACGCTCACCGTCGAGGCACCCGGCACCGGCACGCTCCGCGTCGAGGTCACCGACGCCCGGGGCGACCACGCATCCCGACCCCGTACGGCCGCCCCCGGCCCCGCCGCCGAATCCGGTCGCGGCCTGCTCCTCGTCGAGACCCTCGCCACCCGCTGGGGATGGGAGCCCTATCCACCCTCCGGGAAGACCGTGTGGGCATGTCTCCCGCTCTCCTGACGGGGAATGCGAGACAGTCCGTTCACAGGCGGGCACACACCGTGGACAACGCCCCGGGGAGGTGGAGAGAATTCCGATCACACTGTGGGGAGGGGACGTACGGGTGAGGGAGAACAGCGCGTTAGATGGCGCCGTGCCGCGCATCTCGCAGGGGATCGAGGTGTACGCCGGCAAGGACGGGGCCGTGTCGTGGAGCGGCGTCGAGCTGACGGCCGACGTGATGCGGGAGTTACGCGGGGGGCCGTGGGCCGAGCGGGTCGGTGACCTCGCCGCCACCCGCGACTTCCTGACCGAGTTACGGGGCCTCGCCACGACGGACATGGAGACCGACACCCTCAAGGCCCTCCTGGCGAGCGAGCCGGAGCCCCTCCCCTGGCAGGTCGGCGAAGCCCTCGCCGAGGTGCTGCTGGAGCACTGGCACGGGGCGCTGTGGCTGTGGGACGGCACCCGTGACCGGCGTACGCGCAAGGCGAGCCTGCCGGGCGCCGACCTGGTCGGCCTGTGCGTGGCGGACGGCTCGGCGCGACTGCTGTTCGGCGAGGTCAAGTCGTCCTCCGAGCAGTCCGCCCCGCCGGGCGTCATGAACGGCGCGGACGGCATGATCAACCAGCTCAGAAAGCTGTCCACGAAGGACGACCACCTCACGCTCATGAAGTGGTTGCGCTTCCGGTGCCTGACCCCGGAGCACAAGGCCGCCTACCAGACGGCGGCCGGCCGCTGGGTGAAGTCGATGGGCAAGGACATCCAGCTCTTCGGCTGCCTGGTGCGCGACACCGCCCCGGAGCCGAAGGACCTGAGCAACCGGGCCAAGGACCTGGCTAAGACGGTCGTGGAGCCCATGCACGCGCTGCTCACGGCCTGGTATCTCCCCGTGGCCATGACCTCGTGGCCCGACCACGTGGGGGTGCTCGACCATGGCTGACTTGGGCTGGCTGGACGACGTGCTCGACCCGGCCCTCGTGTCCGAGGCCGACGAGCGAGCACACCGCGTACTCATCGGGTCCGCGCTGCGCGCCGTGGAGGGGGAGGTCCCGCCGGGCCCCGAGGAGGGCCACGAGGCGGTCGGTTTCGCGGTGGACGCCCTGGACCTGCTGGCCTGGGACGCGATCGCCGAGGACCCGAAGGCGGAGTCGACGCGGCGGCTGTGCGGGCAGATGTTCGCGCTGGCACGGGCCCGGCTGCCCGCCTGGGACTCGCCGGAGGCCCGGCTGGAACTGCTGCGCACGGCGTGCCTGGGCTGGATCGCGGACGAGACACCACTCGCCGCCCGGCTGCTGGCGGACGTGGAGCTGCCCTCCGAGCCGCGGATGGCCGACGACTGGGAGTCCCGGGTGCGGCGCGGCACCGCCGACGCGTGGCTGCTGCTGCTGCGCAAGCGCGGGTGGGACGATCTGGATGCGCTGGACCAGCTCCTGGTGCGGCTGCGGTGGGAGCAGGCGGGGCTGGAGGAGCCGTACCTCTCGGCTGCGGGCGACGACGCGCGTCCCGCCGCCTGGTCGCTGGCCGCGCACTACCACCTACTCAAGACGGCGGAGCTGCTCGCCGAGTACCTGGCCACGGGGGCGCTGATGCGGGGCCGTCGGCCGAGCCGCCACTACGGGGTGCGCGAACGCGTGCAGTCGCACTGCGACCGCGCGCTGGAGGCGGCCATGGCCTCCGCCGACCCGGACCTGGAGGTGCTCGTACGGCTACTGACCGCGACCGCCGACCAGATCATCGACAACAGCCTGTGGACGGTGGCGCGCGCGGTCAGCCCGGAGGTGAACGCCTTCGTGGCCTCACTGGTCGACCGGGACCGGCCGCGCCCGATCTTCGAGGTGCTGCCGCCGCAGCGAGTGGCCCTCGCGGAGCAAGGTCTGATCCGCACGGCGCACCGCAGTGTGGTGGTCAGTCTCCCGACGAGCGCGGGCAAGACGCTGATCGCCCAGTTCCGCATCCTCCAGGCGCTCAACGCCTACGACAAGCAGCAGGGCTGGGTCGCCTACGTCGCCCCGAACCGGGCGCTGGTGAACCAGGTGACGCGGCGGCTGCGCCGCGACTTCGCGGGCCTCGGCATCGGGGTGGAACGGGTCAGTCCCGCCCTGGAGTTCGACGGCCTGGAGGAGGACATGCTCACGGACCGCGGCGAGGGGCGGTTCCGGGTGCTGGTGTCGACTCCGGAGAAACTGGACCTGCTGCTGCGGTCGGGATGGCAGGAGAGAATCGGGCGTCCGCTCTGCCTGGTGGTGGCCGACGAGGCCCACCAGCTGGGCGAGGGCAAGCGCGCGATCAAGCTGGAACTGCTGCTGGCGACCGTCAACCGGGAGGCCCTGGACGCCGGGTTCCTGCTGCTGACGCCGTTCATCGACAACGGGGACGTCATCGCCGAGTGGCTGGACAGCGGCAGCCGGCAGTCGGTCGGGCTGTCGGTGGACTGGGCCCCGAACGACCGCATCCTCGCGCTCGCCCTGCGGGAGCACACCCCGGGCGCCGGCGGTTTCCGGGTCGCCCTGGAGACGCTGGTCACCAGTCGCAGAACGCTCAGCGTGCCGGACACCCTGCCGCTGGACGGCCACCGGCCGCTCGGACTGACCTGGTCGCAGGCGGGCAGTCCGACCAAGCTGGCCGCCGCGACGGCGTCGGTGCTGGCCGAGCGGGGGCAGACCATCACCCTGGCCGGGCGTCCGGACTACGCCTGGTCGATCGCCAAGCTGCTCGCCGGCGGCCGGGAGGACGTACCGGACGCCGGCGAGGACCTGCGGGCCGTCCAGGCCGTGGTCGCGGAGGAGTTCGGCCCGGACTTCCCACTGGTGGGGTTGTTGGCCAAGGGCATCGGGATCCACCACCGCGGCCTGCCCGACGACATCCGCACCCTCACCGAGTACCTGATGGAGTCCGGCGACCTGACCCACCTGGTCTCCACCACCACCATCGCCCAGGGCGTCAACTTCCCCGTGGCGAACGTCGTCCTGGCCTCCCACCAGTTCCCGTACGGGGAGGACATCCCCGCCCCGGACTTCTGGAACCTGGCCGGTCGCGCCGGCCGGGTCGAGCAGGGCGAGGTCGGCCTGATCGCGCTGGCGGCCACGGACGAGGTGCGGGCCGGGAAACTGCGGGCGTTCGTCGGCCGCCGGGTGACGGAGCTGAACTCCACCCTCGTCGAGATGGTGCGGACGGCCCTGAGCAGTTACGGTCACCTGGACCTGCGCGTCCTGGCCCACCTCCCCCAGTGGTCGGCGTTCGTGCAGTACCTGGCCCACACCTACCGGCAGATCGGGGACGCCGAGGAGTTCGCGGAGGAGATCGAGCAGATCCTGCGCGGCACCCTGGGCTTCCAGGACCTGCGGCGCACGGACCGCGGCTGGGCAGCGGAGCTGACACGCAGCGTGCGGGCGTACGCGGAGCGGCTGTCCGGGCAACCGCTGGCCCTCGTCGACAGCACGGGCTTCTCGTGGGAGAGCGTGTCGGCGACCCTGGGCCGGCTGAGCGACGCCCGCATCGGCCGCGACGTGTGGGAGCAGCCCCTGTTCGAGGGCGATCGCCGCCCGCTCGCCCAGCTCATCGGCGTCATGCTGGAGGTTCCCGAACTCAGGGACAACCTGGTCGAGGTGACCACCGAGCACGAGGGCCGCAGCGGGGACTTCATCGCCCGCGTCATGCAGGACTGGGTGAACGGCGCGTCGATGCGGCAGCTCGCCGCCAACCACTTCACGAAGGCCGGCACGAGAGACGAACTCAAGGCGATCACCAAGTGCTGCCAGCGCCTGTTCGGCGAGCTGGCGCCCACGGTCTCCTGGGGTCTGTCGGCGCTCCAGTCGCTCACCCTGGGCAAGGACTTCGCCACCCTGCTGGCCGAGACCCAGCGCGAGCTGCGCAACATCCCGTCGTACGCCTACTACGGCGTCCGCACCGAGGACGCCATCGCGATGCGGCTCGCGGGCGTACCGCGGTCGGCGGCGGCCCGGATGGCCGCGACGATCACCGACGGGACCCCCGCGGGCGGCCCCGCGGCGGCGCGCAGTCGGCTCGCCGCGCTGCCCGAGACGGCCTGGCGGTCGGCCCTGGGCGCCAAGGGCCCGGCCTACCGGACGGTCTGGCGGATCCTCGACGGGGCTCGATAGGGCGAATCCGTTCGGGCCGTTCGGACACCCGTCCTTCCGCCAGGCACGGATACCCGCTCGTCGCGGACAGGTGTCAGTGCCCGACCCTAGAGTGATGAGTGACTGCCAGAAGTGCGGGAGGGAACGCGGTGGCGTACGTGCAGCATCTTTCGGTCCGGATCCCCTGGCACGACAGGGGCTGGGACGGCCGGATCTGTGACGATCCGCTGGGTAACGCCTCCTGCGTGCTGCTGGAGAACATCGGGCGTCGGCGCGACGACGAGCTCGAGGTCCGCCACGTCGGCCAGGCATTCGAGGCACTTCCGGGGGGTCTGCCCCCGTGCGCCGGCGAGCGGGGCGGCTTCCTGAGCAGCCGGGACCAGGTGCTGCGGACGTCCCATCCCTACGGCCACAACCCGGCGCTCAAGGCTCTTCGAAGTGCGTCCGTGCCCCTGCCCGCGTGGTCGGTCCACGCCATTCCGTTCCGCTGGCTCAACCGGGACCTCCTCGATGACGTCATGGAACAGCAACCTGTGGACGGCTACAGCACGGACGCGGAAGACCGTGCCGTCTCCGCACTGGACTTCGCGCCTGCCTGGGTGCTCCACGGGGACAACCAGAAGGCGGCCATCGACACGTTCTTCCAGGACGTCGCCGATGGTCGGTCCCTGGTCTTCTTCTACCTCAAGCACGCTCCGTTCGAGAACCATCCCCGCCGCGTGCTCGTCGGGGCCGCGCTGGTCGCATCGGTCACCCGGCCCGGCAGATGGCCGACCGACGGTCCCGTCCCCTTTCCCAACCACATGTGGGAGACGGTGGTCCGGCACACGCTGCGACCAGACGGCACCGGAGGCATCCTGCTGCCGATGCAGGCCCTGGCACAGCTCGCGGCCGACGGCACCGACGTTTCGGACGCCCTGGCCGAAGCTCCTGAAAAACGCTGGGAGTTCTCGTACGGGACCGAACACGTACCGGCGGACACGGCGGTGGCCTCGCTCCTGGAGCTGAAGCGCGCCGCCGAAGCTGCCGTCGCCCTCGGCTGCGGACTGCCGGAGCGCTCCTTCGACTGGCTCGACGAGCAGTTGGACCGTGCCTGGCTGCGCCGCGGTACCACCCCCGGTCTTCCTGCGGTGCTGGATCTCCTGAGCGTGCCGCATCCCACCTTCGCGGCCCGTGAGGTGACGGCTGCCGTCGGTGAGGGAGAGGACCCCTGGCCGGTGCTGGAGCGGGCACTGGCCGGACGCGGCGGCCCGGACACCGTCACGTCGCTGGCCACGCCGACGCGCCGGAAGGTATGGAAGGCACTCGGTCAGGAAGACCGTCAGGCCATGCGGTTGCTGGCTCGCTTCGACCTGACCTCCGACCAGGTGCGCGACGTGTACCACCAGAAGACCACCGTGCCCCTGCCGGTGTCCGAGCTGCTCGCGGACCCGTACTCACTGGTGACCTGCACGATCGACGACGCGAACCCCATCCCCTTCGAAGCCGTCGACCGCGGCTGTTTCCCCGACCGGCAGCTGACGGCCCGGCACCCGCTGCCGGTCTCGCAACCGCTCACGGACCCCGACGACAAACGGCGTGTCGAGGCCGCCATGGCGACCGTGCTGCTGCGTGCACAGAGCCAGGGGCACACGCTGCTGCCGCTCGAAGAAATGCTGGAGGGTCTGGAAGGACTCAGCTCCGTCAAACCGCTGCGCCCCAGCGACGCGGTTCTGGCAGCCCACGAGCTGCGGGCAGAGGACCTCGATGATGATCTCGGCCTCGCCTGGCCGCAGTTGTGCAGGACGCGGATCGCCGACGGTACAGCCGCCTACAAACTGCGCTCCGCCCTGTGGCGCAAACACACGATCCGGGAGGTCGTCGACCAGCTGCGCTCCGCCGCCCGGCACACGGCGCCCAAGGATTTCGGGGCCACCCTGGACGCCGCCCTCGACACGGGGGACGAGATCGCCGACGCCGACCGTGCCGAGGAGTCGCGGGCCCGGCAGGAAAAGCTCGTGGCCCTGCGGGAGATGTACGAAAGCCGGTTCACCGTGCTCAACGGTCCGGCGGGCACCGGCAAGACCACCCTGGTCAAGGCGCTGGTGCAACGCCCCGAAGTGTTGTCGGGCGGAGTGCTGTTACTCGCTCCTACGGGCAAGGCACGAGTTCAGTTGCAGGACAAGGTGGGCCATCAGGCGCAGACCCTCGCCCAGTTCCTGAGCAAGTCGGACCGCTACGAAGCCGACAGCGCCCGGTACCGGATCACCGGCCGGACGCCGCGGGAGCGGCAGTACGGCACGGTGATCGTCGACGAGGCCTCGATGCTCACCGAGGACATGCTCGCGGCGCTGCTGGACGCCCTGGAGACGCCGCAACGGATGATCCTCGTGGGCGATCCCCGCCAGCTTCCGCCCATCGGAGCGGGCCGGCCCTTCGTCGACTTGGAGCGTGCCGCCCGGCAGAACCACAGCGGCTCGTGGCCGCGGGTCGCCCAGGGCTGGGCGGAGCTGACGGTGCTGCGCCGCCAACGGGGACTGGGAAACGTACGCCACGACCTGATGCTGGCCCGTTGGTACAGCGGTGACGAGCACGGGGCCGACAGCGATGAGATCTGGCAGCGGCTGCGCCAGGGGCAGAACATGACAACGCTCCGCGCGGTCCCCTGGAACGGCCGCACGGCGACACAGGTGGTCGACGACGTGCTGCGGGACGAGTTCCAGGTGGTGGAGGACGCCACGGGCCTGAGCTTCGCCACCTCGTACGGCGCGGGCACCACTCAACACGGGAACACGGTCTACCCGAACTACTTCACCGCCCCGGCGGCCTGCGGACGCTGGCAGATTCTCAGCCCCGTGCGCGGCACGGCGCACGGAACCGTGGAACTCAACCGCCACCTCAAGCGACGTTACCGCGGCGCCTCCCTGGAGAACGCGCTCAAGGGATCCCGACACCGCAGGGTTCCCAAGCCCTTGGGCGCGGAGCAGATCGTGCTAGGCGACAAGGTCGTGCACACCCGCAACGGGACGCTCCCCGCGTGGTCCCAGTCCGAGGGGAAGAACACGAAGGGCTACGTCGCCAACGGCGAACTCGGTGTGGTCACCGGTGAGCTGAAGAGCGGGCGCATGAAATGGGCGCCTCGCACCACCGAAGTCGAGTTCTCCTCCCAGCCCGGACAGCGCTACAAGTACGGGCGCTCCGGCGGTGAGGAAGACGTGCCCCTGGAGCTGGCCTGGGCTCTCACCGTGCACAAGAGCCAGGGCAGTGAGTTCGAGACCGTCGTCGTGATCCTGCCCGCGGGGGTCCGCAGCACCTCGCGGGAGCTTCTGTACACCGCGCTCACCCGGCAGACCAGGAAGGTGATCATCTGCCATGAGGGGCCCCTCGACGATCTCCTTGAGCTGACCCGGGCCACCGGATCCGACACCGCCCGGCGGTTCACCGACCTCATGGTCACCCCGGACCCGCGCACCGTGACGACACCCAGCGGCGCGAACTGCGGGCGGGTCGACGCGCGGCTCGTCCATGTGGCGGTGAACGGCGTGATGGTGCGCAGCAAGAACGAGGTGATCGTCGCCGGCCTCCTCGAACAGCTCGCTCCCGGCGCGTGGGCGTATGAGCAACCGTTCAAGGGGAAGGACGGCCGCACGGTGCTGCCGGACTTCACCATCACCCCGCTTTCCGGCCCCCCCGTCTTCTGGGAGCACCTCGGTATGCTCGACGATCCGGAGTATGCCGCCAGGTGGCGGCAGCGCCTGAAGTGGTACGCCGACCAGGGAGTGCTGCCCGAAAAGGACGGTGGCGGCCTCAACGGCACCCTGGTCTGGACGAGCGACGAGCACGGCGTGAACGAACCGGAATGGCGGGCGCTGGCTCAACGCGTCGTCGGTGCCGCGTCCATCCGCCGGGCCCGGCCCACAGCCGTGAAGAAGACGGCCGCACGCCCTGAGCGCTCCTGACCCGACGCCCCGGACCAGGGGAACCACTCGCCAGCCCACACCATTTGGTCAACGTGACACCTGTACTACGAGGTACCACATGGAGACGACCGCCCGTGAATTCAATCAGAACACCTCGAAGATCTTCGCTGTCGCGGAACATGGCGGGCGCATCACGGTGACCAAGAACGGACGGCCGGTCGCCATACTCGCTCCAGTGAGCGACGAGACGGTACCCGTCTCCCCCTTCCCGACCGACCCCATGGGTGAGGACGACAAGGCTCCTGTGTTCCACAGTGTCTCGCCCGTGGACTGGTCGGCGGGCCGCAGCACGTACCTGGAGGGGTTCGGGGCGTGACCGTGTTAATCGCCGACACATCCGGACTGTTCGCCTACTACGACGGAACCGACCCGGAGCGCAGGAAGTGCCGCGCCGCGGGGGCGTGCGCCGCGCACTTGGTGGTAACACCCCTGATGCTGGCCGAACTCGTCTACTTGCTGACCACGAGGATCGGCCCCGCCGCGCACGGTGCGCTCGCCCACATCCGCGACCGTGTCGCCGTACGACGGTACGCGGTGCCCGAGACCGAACCGCACCTGTCGACCGCGCTCGTCACAATGCGGCGCTACCCGCAGATCGGCCTCACGGACACCATGAACGTCGTCATGGCAGCCGAGTACCGGACGGATGCCGTACTGACCCTGGACCGTCGCCACTTCCGGACCATGCGCCCCCTGACCGGCCACGCCGCCTTCCGCCTCTGACCCGACGATCAGTGACCTGCGCACGGCGACGCGGCATGAGGGCCGGGTTGTGACGCCCCGGCCCTCGCACTCGCAGACGTCTCCCCTCGCCGACGGCACCGGCGAGGGGCGGTTTTCGGCCGATACCCGCTTCCGGAACGGAAGGTTCCCGGACGCTCTGTCGCACCTGATGGTTGATCAATAACCTTGTGCGGTACACGAAGTCACGATCGCAGGGAGCTCCATGTCCACCGCCCAGCAGGTGCCCGACATCCTCTCGCCCGAGTTCGCGGCCGACCCCTATCCCGCCTACCGGGTGATGCGGGAGACCGCGCCCCTCATCTGGCACGAGGCGACGAAGAGCTACATCGTCTCGCGCTACGAGGACGTCGAGCGCGTCTTCAAGGACAAGGCCGGCGAGTTCACCACCGACAACTACGCCTGGCAGCTCGAGCCCGTGCACGGGAAGACGATCCTGCAGCTCAGCGGGCGGGAGCACGCCGTGCGCCGGGCCCTCGTCGCGCCCGCCTTCCGCGGCAGCGACCTGGAGCGGAAGTTCCTGCCGGTCATCGAGCGCAACTCGCGCGAGCTGATCGACGGCTTCCGGCACACCGGCTCCGCCGACCTGGTCGCCGACTACGCCACCCGCTTCCCGGTCAACGTCATCGCCGACATGCTGGGCCTGGACAAGGCCGACCACCCCCGTTTCCACCGCTGGTACACGGCCGTCATCGCCTTCCTCGGGAACCTGTCGGGCGACCCCGAGGTGACGGCGGCGGGTGAGCGGACCCGGGTGGAGTTCGCCGAGTACATGCTGCCGATCATCCGGGAGCGCCGCGAGGAGCCGGGCGACGACCTGCTGTCCGTGCTGTGCGCCGCCGAGGTCGACGGGGTGCGGATGAGCGACGAGGACGTCAAGGCGTTCTGCAGCCTGCTGCTCGCCGCCGGTGGCGAGACCACCGACAAGGCCATCGCCGGCATCTTCGCGAACCTGCTGCTCCACCCCGACCAGCTCGCCGCCGTCCGCGCGGACCGCTCGCTGATCCCGCGCGCCTTCGCCGAGACCCTGCGGTTCACCCCGCCCGTCCACATGATCATGCGGCAGTCGGCGACGGAGGTGACGCTCAGCGGCGGCACCGTGCCCGCGGGCGCCACCGTCACCTGTCTGATAGGCGCGGCCAACCGCGACGAGAGCCGCTACCGCGACCCCGACCGCTTCGACGTCTTCCGCGACGACCTCACCACCACGACCGCCTTCTCCGCCGCCGCCGACCACCTCGCGTTCGCACTCGGCCGGCACTTCTGCGTCGGCGCGCTGCTGGCCAAGGCGGAGGTGGAGATCGGCGTCGGCCAGCTCCTCGACGCCATGCCCGACGTACGTCTCGCCGACGGGTTCGAACCGGCCGAGCAGGGCGTGTTCACCCGCGGACCGCAGAGCCTGCCGGTGCGGTTCACGCCCGTGGGCGGCTGACCCGTACCGGCCGGTACGCACCTCCGCCCGCTCGCCGGAATCCGGGCCCATAGCCGTGGGCCCGGACACCCGTGCTACCGCACCACCGGGGTGAACCGCACCGGAAGCGCCGACAGCCCCCGCATCCAGATCGACGGCCGCCAGGTCAGTTCCTGCGGGTCCACCGCCAGCACCAGGTCGGGCAGCCGTTCCAGCAGCGTCTCGACCGCCGTCCGGGCCATCACGTCCGCCAGCAGCGGAGCCGGGTACGGGCACTGGTGCTCGCCGTTGCTGAACGACAGGTGCGCGGCGTTCTCCGCGCCCACGTGCCCCTCCGGCCAGATCTGCGGGTCGGTGTTGGCCGCGGCCAGCCCCAGCACCAGGCAGTCGCCGGCCCGGATCTGCCGGCCGCCCAGCTGGACGTCCCGCACCGCCCACCGCCCGATGAAGTTCTGCGTCGGCGTGTCCAGCCACAGCACCTCGTTGAGCGCCTCACCCACGCTGAGCCGGCCGCCCGACACGTTCACGGCGAACCGCTCGTCCGTCAGCAGCAGGCGCAGCGTGTTGCAGATCCAGTTCGCCGTCGGCTGCTGCGCCGCCGCGATCACGGAGATCAGGTCCTGGACGACCTCCTCGTCCGTCAGACCGGCCGGGTGGGTCAGCATGCGGGAGGTGATGTCCGGGCCGGGGGCGGCCCGCTTGTCCTTCACCAGCTGCCGCAGCCGCTCGCCCACGCGCCCGTACGCCGCCACCGGGTCGTCGCCCTCGCCCGCGTCCAGGGAGATCCGCAGGTCGTCGACGAGCCGGTGGGTGTCCTCGCCCGAGGTGGGCATCCCGCACAGCTGCACCACGGTGCGCATCGGCAGGGCGTGCGCGTAGTCGGCCATCAGCTCCGCCTGGCCGCTGCCGGCGAACCGGGCGATGAGGTCGTCGGCGATCAGCAGGCAGTCGTGGGACAGCTCGAACTGGTCGACCCCCTCCAGCGCCTCGGTGATCACCCCGGCCCGTCGCCGGTGATCCTCGCCCTCGGTGAACAGCACCGACGGCTGGTACCCGACGAAGGGCAGCAGCGGCCAGTCCGGCGGGATGTTCTCCCACTGGTTCCAGCGCCGCGAGTCCCGTGCGAACAGCTCGTCGTGGCCGGTCACGTACGTGACCTCGGAGTAGCCCAGCACCAGCCAGGCCGGGATGCCGCCGTCGAGCACCACGGGCGCGACGGGACCGTGCTCCCGGCGCATCGCGCGGTAGAGCTGCGACGGCGTCTGCTGGTACTCGAGCCCCGTCAGGCTCACCGCGCCGGAGTGGGCGGGGCACCCCGGGGGCGCCGGGTGCGCGAGGGGGGCGCCTGGGTCGGTCACAGTGTCGCCTCCTCGGCGATGGCCATGGCGTGGAGGTGGTTCACGAGGGTGATCAGCACGTCCTTGCCGGAGTGCCGGACCCGGGCGTCGCAGTCGACCATCGGCACGTGGGCGGGCAGGGCGAGCGCCTGGCGGATCTCGTCCAGGGAGTACCGGTCGGTGTCGTCGTCGAACCGGTTCACGGCGACCACGAAGGGCGTGCGGTGGTGCTCCAGCCGGTCGATCGCGTACCAGGAGTCGTCCATCCGGCGCGTGTCCACGAGGACCACGGCGCCCAGCGTCCCCGAGAACAGCCGGTCCCACAGGAACCAGAAGCGCTCCTGGCCGGGCGCTCCGAACAGGTACAGCACCATGCGGTCGTTGAGGCTGATCCGCCCGAAGTCGAACGCGACCGTCGTGGTGGTCTTCGACGTCACCGCGCCGGTCTCGTCGACGCCCACGCCCGCCTGGGTCATCACCTCCTCGGTGTTGAGCGGCCGGATCTCGCTCACGGAGCGGACCAGGGTCGTCTTGCCGACGCCGAACCCGCCCACGACGACGATCTTCAGACCGGTCTCCGCGGTGTCGTTCAGCGGTGTGCGGTGGGAGGGCAGCTCAGAGGTTGCGGAGCCCATGGAGCACCTCTTGGAGTAGGGCGGAATCAGGCAGGGAGGCGACGGACGGCGCCGCGCGCGGATGGCGGGCGGTGATGCGGCCCGTGTCCAGCAGGTCGCCGAGCAGGATCCGCACCACCGTGACCGGCAGCCCGAGCTCCGCGGCGATCTCGACGACGGCGATGGGGTGCCGGCACAGCTCCAGGATCCGGGCGTGCTCCGACTGCATCCCCGGCACCGGCCCGCTCTCGCTGACGATGAGGGTGACCAGGTCGAAGGACTCGTCGGCGCGGCTGCGTCCGCCGGTGACGGTGTAGAGCCGGTCCGGATCACCCGTGTCGACGGGTTTGCGCATCACGACGTGCCGCTCCCCCTGGACTGGTCCCGCGGCTCGGCCCGCAGGTGCTCGCCGAGCTGCTCGACCAGCTCCGTCATCTGGTGGCCGATCACTCCGGGATCGGCGTCCTCCCGGGCGACGACGGCGAGGTGCGCCCCCTCGCCGGCCTCCACGATGAACAGCAGGCCGCCGTGGAACTCGGTCATCGACTGCCGGACGCCGCCGGTGCCGTCGCCGAACTCCATGGAGGCCCCTTGGGCGAGGGCCTGGATGCCGGAGCAGATCGCCGACAGCTGGTCGGCCCGGTCGAGCGTCAGGTGCTCGCTCCAGCAGAGTTTCAGGCCGTCCCGGGACAGGACCAGGGCGTGACGTGCGCCGGGGGTCTGTTCCAAGAGGCCCTGCAGGAGCCAGGTGAGGCTGTTGTCGGTGGTCTGCATGGTGGGTGATGGGACGGTGGTGTCCGGCTGACCGGTCACCGGCCCGTTCCTCCTATCTCACGAGCTCGAGCGGGAAGGGGCGCCGTCGCCCCGGACGCCGTACGGGAAGGGGGACCGACGCCGTACGGGAAGGGGTGGGACTACGGGGCCGCAGGCGGCTGCGACCCGGGCCGGGCACCCGGGCCGGCGGTGCCGTCTCCGGACTGCCGTGCGCGGTGGAAGGCGCCGAACCGCGAGCCCGCGTCGCGTGCCGGGCGCCGCGTCGACGCCGTGTCACCGGCCTGGGCGGACGTCGACTGGCGCTGTTCGCGTTCGCGTTCCGCCTCGGCCATGGTGCGGCCGGGAGCGCGGACCGGCAGACCGTTCGGCGTGGTGCCGTCGGGACGCCGGTGCCGGCCCGGTTCGGGCAGCTCGGGCCGTGCGGCGGGGCGCCCGGTGGCCGGGGGCAGTGCCGCGGCCGCGGGACGGACGGTGGCGTCGGGCAGTTCGGGCCGTGCGGCGGAGTGCTCGATGGCCGGGGGCAGTGCCGCGGCCGCGGGACGGACGGTGGCGTCGGGCAGCGGGGCGGGCGCGAGGGCGGCGGGCACCGCGTCGGGCCGGGGGGCCGTCTCGTGCGGGACCAGGTCGCGCTGCTGGGCGAGCAGGTCCAGGGGCAGCAGGACGACGACGCCGGTGCCGCCGCGGGAGGAGGGGCGGTAGTTGACGCTGATGCCGTACTTCACCGCGAGCCGTCCCACCACGGCCAGGCCGAGCCGGGTGCCCTGCAGCGACGCGAGGTCGGTGACGCGGCCGCTGACGGCCTCCTCGGCGCGGCGCATCGCCGCGTCGGCCATCTTCAGGCCACTGTCCTCGATGGTGACGACGATGCCGGCGCTGCGGTCCTCGACGTAGACGTGCACTTCGTCGATGGGCGGGGAGAAGTTCGCGGCGTTGTCCATCAGCTCGGCGAGCAGGTGCATCACGCCCTCGGCGGCGAAGCCGGAGACCGCGGCGCGGGTGGAGCAGTGCAGGCGTACCCGCTGGTAGGCGGCGATGCGGCCGACGGCGCCGCGCAGGATGCTCTCCATCACGATCGGCTTGTTCCAGGCGCGGCTGGACCTGCCGCCCATGAGCAGCGCCAGCCGGTCGGTCATCAGGCCGAGCTGGGAGGTGCTGTGGTCCAGCTTCAGCAGGTCGCCGAAGACCTCCTCGCCGTGCCGCTCCTGCATCTCCCGCAGGTCGGCGAGCATCCGCACGGCCTTGGCCTGGACGCGGCTGAGCGCCTTGGCGGAGGCGGCCTGTGCCGCGGCGGCGCGCCGCTCACTGTGGGCGAGTTCGCGGATGAACGATTCGGCCGGGGTGCGCAACGCCGGCAGTTGGGGCAGGTCGGCTTCGGCGAGCACGGTGTCGGCGGACCGGCCGTCGCGCAGCCGGGCGACCGCGGCGGGCAGCGTCTCCCTCACGAAGCGCTCGTACTCGGCCGCCGCCTGCTCCACTTCGTCCCGCATCCTGCGGTATTCGCCGTCCAGGGCGACCGCCCGCCGCACGTCCTCCTCGACGGTGGCGGCGAAGGTGTGCGTGATCCGCTGCAGTTGCGGGTCGGACGACGGCGGCACGCTGCCCAGCACGTCGGCCGCGCCCGCGCCCTCCCGCAGCCGCTGGGCCACGGCGGGCAGCGTCACACCGGCCAGGTGCGAGATCTCGGCCGACAGCCGGGCCGCTTCCGCCTTGAGGCGGCTGTTCTCCGACTCCCGCTCGGCGGCCGCGCGGCGGGCCCGGTGGACGAGCCGGTGGTCGACGAGGACGGTGACGGCCACGCACACCCAGCCGGCCACCACCACGGCCAGGGCCCATGTGGAGGCGTCGGACGGTGCCAGGGCGACCGCCGCGCCGCCGGCGGCGGCGCTCGTCACCAGCACGGCCGACCGTGGGGCGAACGAGGTGCGCGGCGCCCCCACCGGTCGGTGCTGGCTGGGCGAGGCAGGCACTGGCATGGAGCGGTCCCTCGGTCGTGAGAGCAGGGGAATCGGGGCGGCGGCACGACGCAGCCGCAGGTCGGAAAGGAGGTCAGCCAACAGGAAGGCGATCTTCCGACCACGTACGGCTCATGCTAATCACCCGGACGCACGAGGAGGCCCCGCTTGTTGCACAGTCCGTCAGCAATCCGAGTTCGTCGGGAACCCATCGCTCGTGCGTCCCTCTGTGGTAGTCGGGATGACACCGGCGGGCCCGGCCGGAGGGCCGGGAACACGGACAGGGCGGGCACCGACGCGACGTCACACCGCCTCGACCGTGGGGCTCCACCGACCCCATCACTCGAACGAGCTAACTAATTTCGGCCAACTATGCGAGCGCCGGGTCCCTTTCGCTCCCAGGGCGTCGTGATGGCCGAGGCGCCGAAGTGTGGGAATGCCGCTGATCGTGAAGTTTCCGTGATCACGGAGAGCGGACCGCGGAAAGCGGGGAGCGGAAAGCGGGGAGCGGAAAGCGGGGAGCGGAAAGCGGGGAGCGGAAAGCGGGGAGCGGAAAGCGGGGAGCGGACCGCAGAGAGCGGACCGCGGAGAGCGGCAGACGAGTCGGGCTGTACGCCGGGTTCTGTTCCGGCGGGTCCTCGCGGGCCCGCCGGCGACGGCCATCCATCTAGGGCCGGCGTTGCCACCGGCCTCGTGCGGTCTACCCGCGGACTCGGGCGGGCAGCCCTCGAACGTCCGCGCAGAGACGCCTTCTCTTCCGAAGAGGCGTCTCCTCTTGACCTTGCTCCGGGTGGGGTTTACCTAGCCGCCTGAGTCACCTCAGGCGCTGGTGGTCTCTTACACCACCGTTTCACCCTTACCCGGCGCCTGAGCGCCGGGCGGTCTGTTTTCTGTGGCACTGTCCCGCGGGTCACCCCGGGTGGCCGTTAGCCACCACCCTGCCCTGTGGAGCCCGGACGTTCCTCGGGAAGTCCCGTGAGGGACTCCACGCGGCCGCCCGCCCGGCTCGTCTGCCGTGCCGACCATGGTACCGGGCGCGGGCGGGGCTTCGGTGCGGCGGCCGTCGCCAGGACCGAGCCGGTGAGGATCAGGGCGAAGGCGGCCAGGACGGGGGCGGTCAGGGGTTCGTCCAGGAAGAGCGCGCCGGCGGCCACCGCGATCGCCGGGTTGACGTACGTGATCACCGACGCGCGGAGGGGGCCGGCCTCCTTGATCAGTTCCAGGAAGGCGACGAAGGCGATCGCCGTGCAGACGACGCCGAGGGCGGCCAGGGCGGCGATGCTCTCGGCCGAGGGCAGGGCAGCCGGGCGGGTCGCGACCGCCGCGGGGGCGTAGACCAGGGCGGCCAGGGCCAGGCAGGGCGTGATGAGGTGCAGCGTCGGGACGTCCTTGAGGTGGCGGTCGGCGATCAGGGGGGCCGTGGCATAGCCGACCACCGTCACCAGGACCTCCGCCAGGGACAGGGCGTCGCCGCCGGTCAGGTGGGGGACGGTGAGGACGCCGACGCCGCCGAGACCGAGCGCCAGGCCCGTGATCCGGCGGACGCCCAGCGACTCCGCCGTGCCGAAGAAGCGGGCCAGCAGGACGCCGACGATCGGCACGCCCGCGATCAGCAGGCCCGCCGTGGAGCTGGACAGGTGGCGTTCGGCGTCGGTCAGGGTGTACCAGGGGCCGACGATCTCGATGACCGCGAACGCCAGCATCGGTTTCCAGTGCGCCCGCACGTTACGGGCCAGACCCGGCTGGCGCAGGGCGAAGGGGAGCAGGAGGACGGCGCCGATCGCGCAGCGCGTGAACACCACCGCCGACGGGGACACCTCGTCCACCGCCACCTTGATCATCAGATAGGGGATGCCCCAGACCACTCCCATCAGGGAGAACAGGGCCCAACCGCGTGCAGTCATGCGGTGATTGTCGGCCGGGTCAGCGGGCGCCGTCTTGAACACTGTTGCGGTACGCCGCCGGTGTCACCCCCAGGACGCGGCGGAACCAGCGGGTCAGGTGGGCCTGGTCGGCGAAGCCGACGAGTCCGGCCACCTCGGCGGGGCGTGCTCCGGCCTCCAGCAGCGCGCGGGCCCGGGTCACCCGGTACTGGGCGAGCCAGGCGTACGGGGGCATCCCCATCTCCGTACGGAAGGCGCGGAGGAGCTGGTAGCGGGAGAGGCCGAAGTCGGCGGCG
The DNA here is from genome assembly GCF_019049255.1 of Streptomyces sp. AC558_RSS880. Classification (GTDB taxonomy): domain Bacteria; phylum Actinomycetota; class Actinomycetes; order Streptomycetales; family Streptomycetaceae; genus Streptomyces. The sequence continues at coordinate 53,681 of NZ_JAGMUJ010000020.1, forward strand.
AGGGCGGCGAGGGAGGGCGGGGCGAGGAGTTCGTCGGCGAGGCGGTCGCGGACGGCGAGGGCGACGGTGCCGGCGCCGGGGACCGCCGTGTCGTCCGCGCGGGCCGTGGAGTGGCGGCGGGCGAGGGCGGTGAGCAGCCAGGGGATACGGGACTCCGCCTCCAGGGGGTCCGGGCGGGAGCTCACGTCCGTGTGGGCACGGCACAGGGCGGCGGCCAGTTCGGGGTCGTCGAGGACGGGCTCGCGGAAGTGCGGGAGGCCGCCGCCGAGGGTGCCGTCGGTGAGGAGGGCGGGGGCGGCGTAGAGGGCGCGGTAGGAGTAGCCGTCGGGGGCGGCGGGGCCGCCGGTGTGCGTCTCGCCGGGTTCCAGGACGACGATCGAGCCCGGTCCGGACACGATGCGTCCGCCGCGGTAGGCGATGGTCTCCAGGCCGCCGACGGTGACGCCGACCGTGAACTCGTCGTGGGCGTGGGGGGCGTACTCGTGCCGGTTGAAGCGGGCGGTCAGGAGGTCGAGGGGAGGACCGCACCGGCCGAGCCGCGCCCTGGTCCAGCGAGCCTGTTCCCGTACGTCCGTCACCGCGCACCCCCGCCCCACAGGGGATCAGAGGAAGTCGGCGGTGTCCAGGTCGAATCCGAAAGGGGCGGGGAGGGGCAGCGGTTTCCCCAGGGGGCGGGTGCGGCGCTCGTGGTACTCGTCCCCTTCCGGGGCGCTGAACAGCGTGATCGCGGAGGCTTCGCGGTCGACGAGCAGGTAGAGGGGAATGTCGCCGCGGGCGTAGCAGCGCGGCTTGGTCTCGCGGTCGGTCTCGGGTCTGGCATCGGTCACCTCCACCACCATGGCGACACCCGCACAGGGCATCCAGGGACCGGCTCCCCTGTAGAGCCGTAGGTCCCTGGGGGCGAGGGTGCCGTCCGGGATCGCATGGTCCTGCGGGCAGGCGTGCGCGCTCTTCAGCTTCAGGCCCTTGTTCCCGGAGAAGGCCATGGCGGTGCGGGAGCCGGTGTGGATCCGGCTCGCGATCCGGCTGAGGCAGTGCTCGTGCGATCCGTCCGGCAGTGGCCTGAGGAGGAACTCTCCTTCGATGAGTTCCGCCCGGAAGCCCTCCGGGGTGTTCAGACCGGTGAACCAGTCCAGGAGGAGGTTCTCGGAGATCGGGTCGTATGTGATCACGCTGCTGTGCCTCGCTTTCGGTCGCCGGTCAGACTGGCGCAGGGAGGGCTCGCTTCGGGGACGGACGGAAGTCGTTCACTCGACGGGGTTCGCTTGACCCTGTCGCGGCGTCAACGTTTCTACTGGGGTCATGCGGATCGGAGAACTCGCCGCGGCCGTCGGTGTCACCACGCGGGCGGTGCGGCACTACCACCAGCTGGGCCTGTTGCCGGAGCCGGAGCGGCTGGGCAACGGGTACCGGGACTACACCCTGCGGCACGCCGTCGTGCTGGCGCGGATCAGGCGGCTGACCGAGCTGGGGCTGGGGCTCACCGAGGTGCGGGACGTGCTCGCGGACGAGGCGGGGAAGGACCTCGTCGAGGTGCTGACGGAGCTGGACGAGGACCTGGCGCGGCAGGAGGCCGCGATCCGGGAGCGGCGGGCGCGGCTGCGGACCCTGCTGGAGAGCGAGGGCGGGCTGAGCTCCGAGGGGCCGGTCTCCCCCGAGCTGGCCGCGCTGTTCCGGGACACGGCCCATCTGTCCGACTCCCCCATGGCCGTCAAGGACCGCGAGATGCTCGCGTTCCTCGAGACCGCGGCGCCGCCGGAGGAGCGGGAGCGGCTGGTCGGGCTGCTCGGCGGGGTGATGGGCGCGCCGGGCGGGGCGGAGCGGGCGCGGGCGCTGTACGCGATGCTCGACGCGCTCGCCGACGCCGAGCCGGACGATCCGCGCGTGGAGGAGGCGGCCCGGGCGCTCGCCGCGTCCGTGCCGGACGAGCTGATCCCGGAGGGGACCGACATCGGTGAGGCCGACGGCTTCCTGCGGGCCCTCTACGCCGACTTCGCACCGGCCCAGGCGGAGGTGTTCCGCCGCATGCTGCGGATCGTCACGGAGGGGCGGTCATGAGGGGCGTGCGGGTGGCGTGGGCGCTGGCCCGGCACGAGCTGCGGCTGATGGCGAGCCTCTGGCTGTGGGTGGCCCGGCGCAGGCACGGTGTCGGCGGCGGGACGGCGTTCGGGTACGCGCGCGGGCAGGCGGCCATGATGTACGGGTTCGCGTTCGTGTGCGTGGTCGAGACGGTGGCGATGTCCGTGCTGCTGGACGACTGGCCGACGGTGCACGCGGTGGTGCTCTTCCTGGACGTGTACACCGTCGTCTTCGTCGTCGCGCTGCACGCCGCGTCCGTCGTACGGCCTCATGTGGTGGGTGACGGTGTGCTGCGGGTGCGCCGGGCCGTCCACGTCGACCTGCGGATACCGGTCGAGCGGATCGCCTCGGTCCGGCGTGAGCTGCGGATGACGCACGAGGCGGCCGACGGCGAGCTCGATCTCGCCGTCGGCGCGCAGACGACCGTCACGGTCGAGCTCGCCGAGCCGGTCACGCACGTCACCTTCTTCGGGCACCGCCGCGAGGTCCGCGTGGTGCGCTTCCACGCGGACGACTCCGACGGGCTCGTCCGCGCGCTCGCTGCACCCCCTCTCCTCGGTGATAGCGTCTCACCGGACAGCTACCGGAGGGACACGGCACGTGGTGGCCAAGGGCACGCAGACGCCTCGTGAGCGGTACCGCGCCCAGGTGCGTACGGAGATCAAGGAGCGCGCCTGGGCGCAGATCGCCACGTCGGGGGCGCCGGGGCTGTCACTGAACGCCATCGCCAAGCAGATGGGCATGAGCGGACCCGCGCTGTACCGGTACTTCGCCGGCCGTGACGAGCTGATCACCGAGCTGATCCGGGACGCCTACCGCGGCCTCGCCGACGCCTTCCGCGCGGCCGCCGCGTCCGGCGCCGACCTGGACGGGCTGGGGCGCACGCTGCGCGCGTGGGCGCTCGACGACCCGCAGCGCTACTTCCTCGTCTACGGCACCCCCGTCCCCAGCTACCACGCCCCCGACGACGTCACCGCGATCGCCCGCGAGATCATGGCGGTCCTCCTCGACGCCGCCCGGCTCGTCGAGGGCCCGGCCGACACCACCGGCCTCGACGACCACCTCGCCGAACACCGGCAGTGGGCGGGCGACCACCCCGCGGACCCCGCCGCCCTGCGCCGCGCGCTGTCCTTCTGGACCCGCCTGCACGGGGTGCTCTCCCTGGAACTGGCGGGGCACTTCACGGGGATGGGCTTCGACCCGGCCGTCCTCTACGGCGCCGAACTGGACCGGCTGGCACACGCCGTACGCTGACTTCGAGCTCGACCGAAGGAGTACGTGTGCTTGTCCTGCTGCCGCCGTCCGAAGGCAAGGCCGCTTCCGGCCGCGGTGCCCCGCTGAAGCCCGAGTCGCTGTCGCTGCCGGGGCTGACCGCCGCGCGGGAGGCCGCCCTCGCCGAACTGGTGGACCTGTGCACCGGTGACGAGGACAAGGCGCGCGAGGTGCTCGGGCTGAGCGAGGGGCTGCGGGGCGAGGTCGCGAAGAACGCGGAGCTGCGGACCGCCGGGGCGCGGCCCGCCGGGGAGATCTACACCGGGGTGCTGTACGACGCCCTGGACCTGGCGTCCCTGGACGCGGCGGCGAAGCGGCGGGCGGCGGCGTCCCTGCTGGTCTTCTCCGGGCTGTGGGGCGCGGTGCGGGTCACCGACGAGATCCCCTCCTACCGCCTCTCGATGGGCGTGAAGCTGCCCGGCCTCGGCGCGCTGAGCGGGCACTGGCGTGCGCCGATGGCCCAGGTGCTGCCCGAGGCGGCCGGGGACGGGCTGGTGCTGGACCTGCGGTCGGCGGCGTACGCGGCGGCCTGGAAGCCGAAGGGCGAGGTGGCGGCACGGACGGCGACCGTGCGGGTGCTGCACGCGCCGACCCGGAAGGTGGTCAGCCACTTCAACAAGGCGACCAAGGGGCGGATCGTACGGAGCCTGCTGACCGCCGGGATCGCGCCGAAGGACCCCGGCGAGCTGGTGGAGGCGCTGCGGGACCTCGGGTACGAGGTGGAGGCCGCGGCGCCGGCCAGGGCGGGGGCGGCGTGGGCGCTGGACGTGCTGGTGGACGAGGTGCACTGATTGCAGCATATGCAATGAGCTTTGCGCAGGGCGCACCGGTGTGGGCAGGATGACGTCATGCGCTCTCCCCTGCCCTCCGCGGACTCCTCCGTGCTGGACCTCGCCCCCGTCGTGCCCGTCGTCGTCCTCGAGGACGCCGCCGACGCCGTACCGCTGGCGCGGGCCCTGGCGGCCGGGGGCCTGCCCGCGATCGAGGTGACCCTGCGGACGCCCGCCGCGCTCGACGCGATCCGGGCGATCGCCGGTGAGGTGCCCGAGGCCGTGGTCGGCGCCGGGACGGTGATCACGCCGGTGCAGGTGGGCGAGGCGGTGGCGGCCGGGGCGCGGTTCCTGGTCAGCCCGGGGTGGACGGACGTACTCCTCGAGGCCATGCGGGCGTCCGGGGTGCCGTTCCTGCCGGGGGTGTCCACTGCTTCCGAAGTGGTGGCACTCCTTGAGCGGGGGGTGCGGGAGATGAAGTTCTTCCCGGCGCAGGCGGCGGGCGGCACGGCGTACCTGAGGTCGCTCGCCGGTCCGCTTCCGCAGGCCCGCTTCTGCCCGACCGGGGGCATCGGCCCCGATTCCGCGCCGGACTACCTCGCGCTGCCCAACGTGGGGTGCGTGGGCGGGAGCTGGATGCTTCCGGCGGACGCGGTGGCCGCCCGGGACTGGGACCGGATCGAGGCGCTGGCCCGTGCGGCGGCGGGGCTCAGCGCAGGTGCGAGGTGTCGTTGAACAGGCGGACGCTGGCGTTGCCGTCGGCGTAGTACGCCACGGCGGAGAGCGAGGCCGCCGAGAGTTCCATGCGGAACAGGGCTTCGGGCGGGGCGCCCAGGGCGAGGCGTACGAGGGTCTTGATCGGTGTCACGTGGGTGACGAGCAGGACCGTACGGCCGCGGTACTCGGCGGTCAGCCGGTCGCGGGTGGCGGCGACCCGGGCGGCGGTGGCCGCGAAGCTCTCGCCGCCGCCGGTGGGTTCGGCGTCCGGGGAGGACAGCCAGGCGTTCAGGTCGTCGGGGTGGCGTTCGCGGACCTCGCCGAAGGTGAGGCCCTCCCAGGCGCCGAAGTCCGTCTCGCGCAGCCCGTCCTCCACGGTCACGTCGAGACCGAGCCGGGCGGCGACGATGCCGGCGGTCTCGCGGGTACGGGCGAGGGGCGAGGCGACGACCGCCTGGACGGTGCCGCGCCGGGCGAGGAACTCGCCGACCTTCTCGGCCTGTTCCCGGCCGACGGAGGAGAGGGAGGGGTCGCTGCCGCCACTGCCCGAGAAACGCTTCTGCGGGGTCAGCGGGGTCTCGCCGTGCCGCAGCAGCACGAAGGTCGCGGGCGGCCCGAGGTCGGCGGGCGCCCAGCCGGCGGTGGGCGTGGCGACGGCCCGCGCGGCCCGGACGTCGGCGTCGGCCTTGAGAGCGGCGGCCTCCTCGCCACCGGCGGTCTCCTCACCACCGGCGACCTCGGGAAGGGTGCCGGTACCGGTACCGGTCCCGGCGGTGGGAGGACCTCCGGCCGCTGAGGCCAGTGCCGCACGGGCGCGGGCCGCGCCCGCCGCCGCGTCGCCGGGCGGGCCCGCGGGGCCGGGTGCGGCGGGACGGGCCGGTGGGGTGTCCAGGGCGGCCCGGGAGGTCGCCGCCGACCACGCCTCGCCCCGCTTGCCCGCGTCCATCGCCTCGTTGGCCAGCCGGTCGGCGTGCTTGTTCTGTGCGCGGGGGATCCACTCGTAGGTGACCCGCTCCGGCGGGAAGACCAGCGCCGCCTGAGCCGCGAGCGGCTTCATCGCCGGGTGCTTGATCTTCCAGCGGCCCGTCATCTGCTCGATGACGAGCTTGGAGTCCATCCGGACGTGGACCCGTGCCTCCGGGTCCAGCTCACGGGCGGCGCGCAGGCCGGCCAGCAGGCCCCGGTACTCGGCGACGTTGTTGGTGGCGACACCGAGGTACTCGGCCGCCTCCACCAGGGTCTCCCCCGTCGCCGCGTCACTCACCACGGCCCCGTAGCCCGCGGGCCCCGGGTTGCCCCGCGACCCGCCGTCCGCCTCGACGATGAACTCCCGCACCCCCGGCAGCCCTTACAGCCCCGACTCGGACGTACGCACCAGGATGCGGCGGCAGTTCTCGCAGCGCACCACCGTGTCGGGCGCCGCGGAGCGGATCTCGTTCAGCTCGGTGATGGCGAGCTCCTGGCGGCAGCCCTGGCAGGTACGGGCGTACAGCTTCGCCGCGCCGATGCCGCCCTGCTGCTCACGCAGCTTCTCGTACAGGCTCAGCAGCGGGGCGGGCACGGAACCCGCGACGACCTCGCGCTCCTTCGTCACCGAGGCCGCCTCGCCGTCGATCTCCTCGACGGCCGCGTCCCGGCGCGCGGTGGCGTCGTCGATCCTCCCCTGCACGGAGCCGACCCGCTCGGTCAGCTCGGCGACCCGCTCCTGCGCGGACTCGCGGCGCTCCATGACCTCCAGGACGACGTCCTCCAGGTCACCCTGCCGCTTGGCGAGGGAGGTGATCTCGCGCTGGAGGTTCTCCAGGTCCTTGGGCGAGGAGACGGCACCGGAGTCGAGGCGCTTCTGGTCGCGGGCGGCGCGCTGGCGCACCTGGTCGACGTCCTGCTCGGCCTTGGTCTGCTCGCGGGCGCAGTCGCTCTCCTCGGTCTGCGCGGCGACGAGCAGGTCGCGCAGCTGGGTGAGGTCCCGGTTCAGCGACTCGATCTCGGCGTGCTCGGGCAGCGACCTCCGCTTGTGGGCGAGCTGCTGCAGGCGGACGTCGAGGCCCTGGACGTCGAGGAGTCGGATCTGGTCGGCGGGCGCGGCGTTCAGTTGGGGGCTCCAGATGTGTCGGTGGTGGCGGGAGACGCCGCGTGGGCGGTCCAGGGGTCGGTGACCGTCTTCGAGACGTGGACCCGAAGGTCCCACCCGTGGCGGTCGGAGATCTCGTCGAGCTGGGCTGCCGCCAGCTCGCACCAGGGCCACTCCGTGGCCCAGTGCGCCGCGTCGAGCAGCGCGAGGGGGCTGTGGGCGCGGGCCTCGGAGGCCGGGTGGTGGCGCAGGTCCGCGGTGAGGAAGGCGTCCACGCCGGCGGCCCGGACGTGGTCGAAGAGGCTGTCGCCGGAGCCGCCGCTGACGGCGACCGTGCGCACGAGCGCGTCGGGGTCGCCGGCGACGCGGATGCCCTGCGCGGTGGCGGGGAGGCGTTCGGCGGCGCGGGCGGCGAGGTCGCGGACGGTCAGCGGGTGGTCCAGCTCGCACACGCGGCCCAGGCCCCGACGGCCGTCCGAGTCGGACGGGTCCGGCACCAGGGGCCGTACGATCCTGAGGTCCAGGGCACCGGCGAGGGCGTCCGAGACTCCCGGGTCGGCGGTGTCGGCGTTGGTGTGGGCGACGTGCAGCGCGATGTCGTTCTTGATGAGCGTGTGCACCACGCGGCCCTTGAAGGTGGAGGCCGCGACCGTGGTCGTACCGCGCAGGTAGAGCGGGTGGTGGGTGACCAGCAGGTCGGCGTCCAGCTTCACCGCCTCGTCCACGATCTCCTGGACCGGGTCGACGGCGAACAGGACCCGCGTGACCTCCTGGTCGGGGTCGCCCACGACGGTGCCGACCGCGTCCCAGGACTCGGCCCGCTCGGCGGGCCACAGGTTCTCCAGCGCGGCGATGACTTCAGACAGACGGGGCACGCCGCCAAGGCTACCTGGGCCACCCCGTGCACCTGAACCGGCGCCGCCTCCGCCGGCCGGCGCCACGATCCCGTCGAGCACGGCGCCACGCCCCCTGGAGCACGCCGCCACGATCCCGTCGAGCACGGCGGCACGATCCCGTGGAGCACACGTCCGCTCCTCCCTCAGGCGAATCGTTCCTGGAGCACCCTTACGTGTGAAGTGCGGGCCCACCGGTCCGCCGTCCGTACGCACGCGACCTACTTTCGTCACCGGAGGTGACCGAACGATGACGGTCTGTGCCATCGAACCTGAGGCGGGACACGAGGACGGAGCCGGGCGAGCGGGCTGCACCATCACCGCCGACGGTTCCTACGCCGCACGCCTCGCCCTCGCCGGCGACTCCTTCTTCCCGGAGCGCTGGACCCTGGACGGCCCCGAGCCCTACGCGGTGCCGCTGCCCGGCAACCAGCCCGAGGCACCCGGCACCGAGGTGCAGCCCCTGAGCGACGGGCGGGTCCTCATCCACCGGCTGGTGGGCGGCCGGCACGCCTTCTCCCTGCTGTACCCGACCGGCCCCGGCACCGGCGAGCTGCCGCTGGGCACGGTCGAGTGCCCGGACGAGGGCACCCGGCTGCGGCTGCTGCCGCCCGCGCCGGGCGGGGAGCGGGCGTACGCCCTCGCCGTGGGCCGGCGGTCGACGGCGGTGTGGCTGGTGACGGGCGGCGCGTTCGGGCCGGAGCAGCTCGCGGAGGTTCCCGGGCGCTGCTCGGGCGGGGTGTGGCTGGACCGCGAAGGGCGGATGCTGGCGCTGGACCGGGAGACCGGCGGGCGCACCAAGGCGGTCGTGGTGGACCTGGAGCGCGGCGGCGAGATGTCCCCGCTGCTGCAGATCGCCGCCGGGAGCAACGACCGGGTGCTGCTCGCCGACCCGGACAGCGGGCTGCTGCTGATCCGCTCGGACGCGCCGTCACCCGGCCGGGACCGGCTGGGCTGGGGGGTGCTGGGCAGCACGCTGCCGGTGCGCTTCCCGGAGTGCCTGCGGCTGACGGACTGCACGGTCACGCCGTTCGCGATCCAGCCGGGGCAGATGCTGACACCGGAGGGCTGCGCGGTGGCCCTGCGCGTCAACGGCGCGTTCGGCAGCTGGGTCGGGGTGTGGCGGCCGGCGGAGCGGCAGGTGCACCACTTTCCGGCGCCGGCGGGGTGGCTGGCCGGCGCCGGGCTGTGGACCGCGGACGGGGTGCTGCGGCTGCCGTACTCCACCGGGGCGGTGCCGTGCGGGGTCGCCGGACTGAGGGCGCCCGGGCAGGAACGGCGGCGGGAGGGGCTGGACGTCCGTCCGGTGGTGGACCTCCCGGAGGCCCCGGGCCGCCCGGCGTCCGCCGGGTCCGGGTCCGGGCACGAATCCGGGTCCGGCCCCGTGTCCGACGGCTGGTTCTCCACCACCGTGGGGTCCGTGGCCGACGGCCGGATGCCGTCCGCCGCCGCGCCCATGACCGAAGGCCGGCTCGCTTTCCCCGTCGGCCCCATGCCCGAAGGGCGAAACCCGTCCGCCGCCGCACCCGTGACCGTAGGCGGGACCCCCTCCGCCACCGCACCCATGACCGAAGGCAGGCCCCCCTCCGCCACCGTGCTCATGACCGTAGGCCGGCTCGCCACCACCACCGCACCCTCACCCGCGCACGAGGACCGCACCCCGTCCGCCGCCGTGCCCATGGCCGAAGGCGGGACCCCCTCCGCCGCCGTGCTCATGACCGTAGGCCGGCTCGCCACCACCACCGGCCCCATGGCCGAAGCCCCCCTCCCGCCCCGCGCCACGCACGGCGGCGGTCGGCCGTCGTCGTACGTCGTGCACATCGCCGACGGCCCGCTCCCGCTGTGCACCGCGCACCTGGTCGACGGCCGACCGCAGCCCTGCGCCGAGCACATGACCGACGGCACGGGCCCGTTCCACGCCGGACTTCCCGCGCACGGCGACCCCGGCACCCCCGCCGCCCCCCGTCCTGTCCCTCTGCAGCAGGCGCCTCTGGGACGGCTTGTAACGAAGTAGTGGCGGTCCGCGTGGCCGCCTGGATCCGGGCAGTGGTGTGTTGGTTACACTCGCCCGGCTGTAGGAAAGATCATGTTTACGGGGTGAGTTCCTTCCGATGAACGACGTCAGCACGAACGAGTCGCAGTCCGCCGAGAGCGGACAGGCCACTGCCGGACACGGCAGGCACCGGGGTCCGGTCTCCACGCAGGACGCGGAAGCGTCCCCGCGCGGCCGGCACCGCAGGCCGGAACAGGCGAACGAGTACGCGGAGTCGGCCGCCTGACCTCACGTCAGGAACCGGTCCGCAACCGAGCCGGGCCCCGGCCGTCATCGACGGCCGGGGCTCGGCTCAGTCGTGTTCGACCGTGGTGTCGGCGAGTACCGGCGCGTCGCCGCGCTCCACGGCGCCGACGGTCACCCGCACCGCACCGTCCCCGCGCCACATCCGGATCCGCAGCGTCTCGCCCGGGTACACGACCCCGGCGAACCGGGCGGCGCAGGAGCGGACGCGGGTGACGTCACCGCCGAGCAGGGTGTCGACGACCGCCTTGAGGGTCATGCCGTAGGTGCACAGGCCGTGCAGAACGGGCCGTTCGAACCCGGCGCGCGCGGCGAACCCCGGGTCGGCGTGCAGGGGATTCCAGTCGCCGGAGAGGCGGTGGAGCAGGGCCTGGTCCTCGCGGACGGTCCGTTCGAGGGTCAGGTCCGGTTCCCCGGCGGGCGGTTCGTGCCGCACGGACGGGCCGCGGTCCCCGCCCCAGCCGCCTTCACCGCGTACGTGGATCCGCGCCTCGTCGGTCCACAACGGGCCGTCGGCGTCGGCGGCCTCGGTGCGCATGACGAGGACGGCCGCATCGCCCTTGTCGTACACGGCGGTGATGCGGGCGGTGGTGGTGGCGGTGCCCTCGGCCGGCAGGGGGCGGTGCACGGTGAGGGACTGGCCCGCGTGCAGGACGCGGGCGAGGTCCACGTCGATGCCGGGCAGGGACAGCGCGCCGGTCACGCCGGGTGGTCCGCCGCCCGCGACGGTGGCGAAGCTCGGCAGGACGTGCAGCCGGGACTCGAGGGTGTAGCGCAGTTCGCGGGGGTCGGTGGCGGGGCGGCCGGCACCGATGCCCAGGTGGTAGAGGAGGACGTCTTCGGGGGTCCAGGAGATGTCGGCGGTGCGGGGCGGGGCGGCTAGGGCCTTGGCTGCGTCGATGGGCATGGGGCTCCTGGATCCCTTCCGGCGGTCGTGGCTGGGCGGGGGTGGGGGCGGGCGCTCTGCCGGCGGTTGCCGGGCGAGCGCGGTCGAGGCGGCATGGTCGCCCATGGCCGGGCGGCGTGGTCGCCCCGGCCCGCCCTCAGTGTGCCGCCGTCTTCCGTGGCAGCCACAGCCACATCACCACCGCACCGGCCGCCAGCAGTGCCGTGCTGGTGCGGAAGGCCAGGGCGTAGCCCTCCGTCAGGGACTGCGGGGTGCGGGTGGCGCCCGTGTGGGCCGCCGCGATCGTGGACATGATCGCGAGTCCCAGGGAGCCGCCCATCGTGCGGGAGGTGTTGACCAGCCCGGAGACCAGGCCGGCCTCCTCCGGTGCCGCGCCGGACGTGGCCAGCGAGGCCAGCGGGGTGGCGGCGATGCCCGCGCCCAGCATCATCAGGATGCCGGGGAACATGATCGCGGTGAGGTACGCCCCGTCCGCGGTCATCGTCGACTGCCAGCCGAAGCCGGTCGTCGCGATCAGCGTGCCGAGCACGGCCACGGTGCGCGGTCCCGCCGCGCGCATCAGCCGGGGCGCGAGCTTGGAGCCGACGACCACGGCGAGCGAGCTCGGTACCAGGGCCAGTCCGGCCTCCAGCGGGGTGTAGCCGAGCACGTTCTGGGCGTACAGGGTCATGAAGAACCACATGCAGAACATGGCGGAGCCGCTGATGAGCATCGCCACGTTCGCCGATGCCACCGACCGCAGCCGCAGCAGCCCGAGCGGCATCAGCGGGGCCTTGGCCCGTGCCTCGACGAGGAGGAACAGGGCGAGGAGGGCGAGCCCCGCGCACAGCGGCACCAGCGTGGCCGCCGCCGTCCAGCCCTCGGACTCGGTCTGTGAGATGCCGTACGCGAGGGTGGCGAGGCCGGCCGTCACCAGCAGCGCGCCCGGCAGGTCGAGCCGCCGTCCGTCCCCGGCCCGGCTCTCCGTCAGCCACCGGGCGGCCCCGGCCAGCACGAGCGCTCCGACGGGTACGTTGATCAGCAGCACCCACCGCCACGACAGCGCGTCCACCAGCACCCCGCCGACGAATCCGCCGGCCGCGCCGCCGCCCGCCCCGACGGCCGTCCAGGTCGCTATGGCCCGGGCGCGGGCCGCGCCCTCCGGCACGGCCGAGGTGACGATGGTGAGCGTGGAGGGCGCCAGGACGGCCGCCCCGAGTCCCTGCACGGCCCGCGCCAGCAGCAGCTGCCAGCCGTCCTGGGCCAGCCCGCCGGCCAGCGAGGCCAGCGTGAACAGGCCGAGGCCGACGAGGAACATCCGCTTGCGCCCGTAGAGGTCGCCGGCGCGTCCGCCGAGCAGCATGAATCCGGCGAAGGCGATGGCGTACGCGTTCACCACCCACTGCAGGCCCTGCTCGTCGAGCGCCAGCCCGCCGCGCATGGACGGCAGGGCGACGTTCACCACCGAGATGTCGAGGACGACGAGGAACTGCCCGGCACAGGCGAGCGCCACCACCAGCCACACGGGCGGGGTGGCGCGAGCGGACCTGCGGGCGGTGTCGGTGGTTTCGAGCATGGGCGCCATGCTCTCAACCGGACCCCGCCCCGGCATCGGCTTTTCGTACGACGTGCACTCGGTCTCCGGACCTGGGCGCGGACCCGGCACCGGGCCCGGACGCGAACGCGCCGCCCCCGGTCGGCCGGGGGCGGGCGGGACTCTCCGTCGGAGCTGCGGGATTCTCCGTCGGAGCCAAGGCCGACGGTCACATGCGGGTGGCGCCGCTGGTGCCCCGGTGGTGTTCGCGCTTGCTCTTACGAGGGATGAGACCGGCCAGTCCCAGCAGGCCGAGCAGGCCCCACAGTCCGCCGTTGCCGCCGCCGTCGTCGTCGTTGTCGTCCTGCGCCTGTACGACCGTGGCGGTGGTCGGCTGGGCCGTCTGCTCGGTGGTCTGGCCGAACGCCGCGCCGGCCGGGGCGACGGCGAGCAGGACGCCGATGACGACGGTGCCTACGAATTTGCGCATTGCTCTGTCTCCCTCATCTCAATGGTCCCGGCAGTCGCTTTCGCACCGTCCGTAGTGCCCCTTTCCTTCCGCAAAAGACCTGAAAAGGAGAAATGAAAGGAATTTTTTGATTTCCGCTTCAACTTCAACCGGGTGGACCGGTACCGGTCGACACCAAAGGAACGGTCAAGAATTCGTTAGCGGCTCGAAACATCGGAATAGTTGCCTCGGTGTACGGGGTTCGGTCTGCACGTATCCCTGTACACGGCCGGCCCTGGAGGCACCCTTCATGACGCAGACGACGACCGACCGTCCCTCCGGCGGAGCGGGCGGGGCCGTGGTCCCGGTGCTCGCCTTCGCGGGCATCGCCGTCGCGGTGATGCAGACCCTGCTGGTCCCGGTCGTCAAGGATCTGCCGCACCTGCTGGACACCACCCCCGCCGACGCGACCTGGGTACTGACCTCGACCCTGCTGTCCGGCGCCGTGGCCACCCCGATCATGGGCCGCCTCGGCGACCTCTACGGCAAGCGCCGCATGCTGGTCACCAGCCTCGCGGTGATGGTGGTCGGCGCGCTGGTCAGCGCGTTCACCAGTGATCTCCTGCTGATGATCGCCGGCCGTACGCTCCAGGGCTTCGCGATGGGCGCCATCCCGCTCGGGATCGGCCTGATGCGCGACATGCTGCCCCACGAGCGGCTGGGCTCGGCGATGGCCCTGATGAGTTCCTCCATAGGCGTCGGCGGCGGTCTCGCGCTGCCCGCCGCCGCGCTGGTCGCCCAGCACTCCGACTGGCACGTCCTCTACTTCGGCGCCGCCGGCCTCGGCGTCCTCTCGATCGCGCTCACCCTGACCGTCGTACCCGAATCCCCGGTGCGGGCGAAGGGCACCTTCGACCTGCCGGGCGCGCTGGGCCTGTCCGCCGGGCTGGTGCTGTTCCTCCTCCCCGTCTCCAAGGGCGGCGACTGGGGCTGGACCTCCGGCACCACGCTGACCCTGTTCGCCGCGGCGGCCGTGGTGCTGCTGCTGTGGGGCCTGATGGAGCTGCGCGTCCCCGCGCCCCTGGTGGACCTGCGCACCAGCGCCCGCCGTGAGGTCCTGCTCACCAACCTCGCGTCGATCATGGTCGGCGTCTCCTTCTTCGTCGTCTCCCTGGTCCTCCCCCAGCTGCTCCAGCTCCCCGCCGGCCACGGGCTCGGCCAGTCGATGGTGGTCGCGGGCCTGTGCGTGGCCCCGCTGGGCGTGACGATGATGTTCACGGCCCCCGTCTACGCCCGGCTGTCCGCCCGGTACGGCCCGAAGACCACCCTCATCCTCGGCCTGCTGATCATCGCGGCCGGCTACGGCGGCGGCCTCGGCCTGATGGACGCCGCCTGGCAGACCGTCGTCACCTCGGTGGTCATCGGCGCGGGCATCGGCCTCGCCTACTCCTCCCTGCCCGCGCTGATCATCGGCGCGGTCCCGGCCTCGGAGACCGGCGCGGCGAACGGCCTCAACACCCTGATGCGGTCCATCGGCACGTCGGTGTCGAGCGCCGTCATCGGCATGGTCCTGGCGAACACGGCGGACACCGTGGGCGGCGCGGAGATCCCGACCCTCCACGGCTTCCGGATCTCCTTCCTGATCGCGACGGCGGCGGTGGCCGTGGGCCTGGCCCTCGCCCTCTTCCTGCCCGCCGGGCGCCCGTCGGCCCACCCGCGACTGCGGGCGAGCAGCGAGGAGGACGCGAACCTGGAACGCGCGGAGGCGGCCCTGCGCGGCTTCCGCGGCCGGGTCCTGGACGCCACCGGCGCCCCCGTCGCCCGCGCCGAGGTCGCCCTGGTCGACCGCCACGGCCGCCGGGCCGGTGCCACCGTCTCCGCCCACGACGGCGGCTACGCCCTCGCCGTCCCCGCCGGGGGTGCGTACGTCCTGGCCGTCCGCGCGGCCGGCCACGCCCCGCTCGCCTCCCCGGCCCGCCACGAGGGCGACGGGCGCCCGGTCGACCTGGACCTGTCCCTGCCGGGCGAGACGGTCTCCACCTGACCTTTGTTACCCAGTGGTACCCCTGCCGGCCGGTCCGGCGGGGAGTACGGCAGCATGGGCCCGTGCACACACGTACGCCCTCGGAAGAGGCGAGCCCCATGGCGATGACACCCGGGCCCGGGATCCTGGCCGCGTTCGAGGCGGCGAAGGGCTTCATGCCCGTGGACGAGGGCCTGGCCCTGTACGCGGCGGCGGCCGAGGCCGGCCGTCTCGGACTGCCGCTCCTGGAGATCGGCAGCTACTGCGGCCGCTCCACGATCCTGCTCGCCGACGCGGCCCGCGCGGCCGGTGTCACCGCGCTCACCGTGGACCACCACCGCGGCAGCGAGGAGCAGCAGCCCGGCTGGGAGTACCACGACCCGGAGACGGTCGACCCCGAACTGGGCCTGATGGACACCCTCCCCACCTTCCGCCGCACCCTGCACCGGGCGGGCCTGGAGGACCACGTGGTGGCCCTGGTCGGCCGCTCCCCCCGGATCGCCGCCCTCTGGGCCTCCCCGCTCGCCCTCGTCTTCATCGACGGCGGCCACACCGACGAACACGCCACCGCCGACTACGAAGGCTGGGCCCCGCACGTCACCGAGGGCGGCCTGCTCGTCATCCACGACGTCTTCCCCGACCCGGTGGACGAGTTCACCGGCCAGGCGCCGTACCGCGTCCACCTCCGGGCTCTCGCGTCCGGCGCGTTCACCGAGGTCTCGGCCACCGGATCCCTGCGCGTACTGCGCCGTACCGGCACGGGCGTCTGACACCGCTAGGGTGGCTGCGTGTCGTACACAGGTCCCGGTTTCGATCCGCCCCAGCCCCGGAGGTCCCGCCGCGGGCCCCTGACCGTGGCACTCGTCGCGCTGGTGCCGGGTGCGCTGCTCGGGTGGGCCGTGTACGCCGCGGTGGGCGGCTCCGGGGGCGACGAGGGGGCGGGGAGCGCCGCCGCTTCCCCCTCCCCATCCGCTTCCGCTTCCGCCTCGTCCCGTACGTCGTCGCCGGCGCCGTCCGCGAGTTCCGAGGACGAGAAGCCCAGCGCCTCCGCCGCCGCGGGCGGCCCCCTCAAGGGCAAGGTCGTCGTCATCGACCCCGGGCACAACCCGGAGAACTTCAAGCACACCGCCGAGATCAACCGCCAGGTGGACATCGGGACCAACCGCAAGGAGTGCGACACCACCGGCACGTCCACCGACGACGGTTACGCCGAGGCCGACTTCACCCTCGACGTCGCCCACCGGATGCGCGCGCTCCTCGAGAAGCAGGGCGCCACCGTGAAGCTGACGCAGGACGGGGACCGGCCGTTCGGCCCGTGCGTGGACGAGCGGGCCCGGATCGGCAACAGGGCGAAGGCCGACGCCGTCGTCTCGATCCACGCGGACGGCTCGGGCACCGGCAACCGCGGCTTCCACGTGATCCTCCCCGGCGCCGTGCGCGCCGGTGCCGCCGACACCCGCGCCATCGTCGAGCCGTCCGGCGACCTCGGTACGCGCATCGCGGGCAACTTCGTCCGCGTCACCGGCAGCGCGCCCTCCAACTACGTCGGCGGCGGCACCGGGCTCGTCACGCGTAAGGACCTGGGCGGTCTCAATCTGTCAACGGTTCCCAAGGTGTTCATCGAGTGCGGCAACATGCGCGATAGCAAGGACGCGGCGCTGCTGACCAGCGGTGCCTGGCGGCAGAAAGCGGCGCAAGGGATTTCCGACGGAATCGTGAGTTTCCTGCGCGGGTAGGGATCAGCGCGCTGATCCGGGCGGACAGCCCGATCCTTCGGACGATAATGTCGTCCACACGATGAGGGGCCACCCCCGCGCTTCCCACCCGGGCCTTCGGGCGACACGGTGACAGCGACGCCTCTTCCGACGACGAGACGACCTACGAAGGACCTGAAGTGAATATCCGCTCCCTCACTCGAGGCGACGGCGTGGTGATCGGAGCAGCGGTATTGCTGTTCATCGCGTCGTTCCTCGATCTCTACTCGATCGATGGCGTTTCGGACAGCGCGGACATCCCCAGCCTGTGGGACAGCGGGCCGGTCATACTCGGCATCGTGCTGGCGGGGATCATCGGCGCCGCGCTCGTCGTCGTGGCCCGGGGGCTGCCGCAGCCGCGCAAGGTCGCCGGCCTCGACCTCGGCCAGTTCGGCACCGCCTTCACGGTGTTCGCCGCCTGGTGCGCGCTCGGCAACATCTTCGACCCGACCGGCGGTTTCGACGGTGAAGGGGGCTTCTCCGACGACATCGGCGCCGGCACGGGTCTGATCCTGGCCCTCGTCGCCACGCTCGTCATGGCCGCCGCCGCCGTCGCCACCCCCCTGGTGCCCGCCCTCAAGGGTGCCCTTCTCCCGGCCGCCCGTCCCGCCGCCCCGCAGCCGTACGGCGCTCAGCCGCCCGCCGGTTACGGCTACCCGGGTGCGCAGCAGGCCTCGTTCGGCGGTCAGCCGCAGCCGGGCCAGCCCGGTCAGCCGCAGCAGCCCTTCCCGGGCCAGCCGCAGCCGGGCCAGCCCGCTCCGGCGCCCGCCGGGGACTTCTCGCCGTTCTGGTTCGCCGTGCCGGTGCCCCGTCCGCTGTTCCCGGAGGACGGCTCGCCCACGCCGATCGCCGAACTGGCCCCCGGCACCTGGTACTTGGCGGTCGAGCAGCGCGGTCCGGCCCTCGTCGCCCAGACCCAGGACGGCCGCCGCGGCGTCCTCCAGGACACCTCGGGCATCCAGCGCGGCTGACCGGATCCGGCCCTTTCTCGTCACGGCCCCCCGCCCCACCGGGCGGGGGGCCGCTGTCGTACGGCGTCGTACGGCGGAGACCCGGCGTGTTCAGCCGACGCGGACGACGCCGTGCGCGCCGCGCTCCGCGTCGGTCATCACATGGGTGACGAACGGGTGGTCGCCCGCCTCCGGGAAGGACAGCTCGACGAACCCGCCCGCTGCCGCTGCTGCGGCAGATCGAGGACCGGCACCCTGGTGTCTTCGCGGTGGACTACCGACAGCGCGGCCCGAAGGCATGGCGCCTGCTGCCGGTAGTCCACCGCTGAACTTCCCCGCGGGCCCGGGGCGTTCCGGGTTTCAACCCGACGTTCGGGGCCATTCGGAAAGCATGTCCCCTCGCTATCGCACTGGTTCCAACTCCGCGGGGACGGTCGTCGCGGTGATCGCGGACATCATGGCCGTCATCCTCGGACTCTGGATTCTGATGTACCTGCTGGACGCCAACCGGGGCAACGACCTGGTCCAGTTCGTCCACGACACGGCCAACTGGCTGGCCACCTGGTCCCGTGACCTCTTCACCTTCGACGAGGCCTGGGCCCGTGTGGTCGCCGGCTACGGCCTGGCCGCCGTCGTCTACCTGTTCATCGGCCACGCCATCGCCGGCCGACTGCGCCGCCACTGAGGCCACCCCCAGCCCCGGACACCACGCCCCACTGGTCCCGTGACCCGGGGGTCTGGGGGGCACCCCCAGTGAACACAGCACCTTCGACGAGGCCTGGGCCCGTGTGGTCGCCGGCTCAAGCGAGCGAGCAGCAGTCCGGGTCCAGTCCCCTGGGCAGCAGGTCGCCGCCGAAGACCGCGCAGGTGGCCTCGTGGCCGCCGAGGGCGGCGACCGCCAGCAGCAGCGAGCCGGCGGTCCACGTGGTCAGCTCGCGCGGCCAGATCGCGTCGTCCTCGAAGACGTAGCCCGTCCAGTACAGGCCGGTCTCCGGATCGCGCAGGTGCTGGATCGACTGGAGCACCTCCAGCGCGCGGTCGGACTCGCCCATCGCCCAGAGGGCCAGGGCGAGTTCGGCCGACTCGCCGCCGGTCACCCACGGGTTGGGCACCACGCAGCGCACCCCGAGTCCGGGGACGACGAAGCGGTCCCAGCCCTCCTCGATCCGGGCCTTGGCCTCCGCGCCGGTGAGCGCGCCGCCGAGCACCGGGTAGTACCAGTCCATGGAGTAGCGGTCCTTGTCGAGGAACCGCTCCGGGTGGTGCCGGATCGCGTGTCGCAGCGCGCCCGCCGCCAACTCCCAGTCCGGCTGCGGCTCCTCGCGCTGCTCGGCGACGGCCAGCGCGCAGCGCAGCGCGTGGTGGACGGAGGAGGAGCCGGTGAGCAGCGCGTCCGCGGTGGGCGTGCCGTCGTCGTCGCGCCGCCAGCCGATCTGCCCGCCGGGCTGCTGCAGCCGCAGCACGAACTCCACCGCCGCGTACACCACCGGCCACATGCGGTCCAGGAATGTGTCGTCACCGGTGGAGAGGTAGTGGTGCCACACGCCGACCGCGACGTAGGCGACGAAGTTGGTCTCCCGGCCCCGGTCGGTGACGTCGAGCGGGTCGCCGTCGGCGTAGGCCGCGTACCAGGAGCCGTCCGCCAACTGGTGCCGGGCCAGCCAGAGGTAGGCCCGCTCGGCGGCGGCGTGCTCGCCCGCCGTGTCCAGGGCCATCGCGGCCTCGACGTGGTCCCACGGGTCGAGGTGGTGCCCCCGGAACCAGGGGATCGCCCCGTCCTCCCGCTGCACGGCGAGGATGCCGGCGACGGTCGCGGCGGCCTGCCCTGCGGTCAGGACCCCGGGCAGGACCAGGTGTTCGGTCCGGGGGGTCGTCACGTGGCGTCCGCCTCGGCCCCGGCCGCGGCCCCCGTCTCGGCCGCGGCGCGCGGCAGGTGCGGCTTGGTCGCGTACGCCACGAAGCTCTTGCCGATCAGCGGGTTCAGCGCCTGCTCCGCGACCCGGGTGGCCAGGGGCTTCTTCATGATGTCCCAGACCAGCAGCTTGTGGTACGCCCGCACCGGCAGCGCCTTGTCGTTGTCCACGCCGAACGCGCACTTCAGCCACCAGTACGGCGAGTGCAGCGCGTGCGCGTGGTGGGTGCCGTACGGGCGCAGACCCGCCTCGCGGATCTTCGCGAGCAGCTCGTCCGCCTTGTAGATGCGGATGTGGCCGCCCTCGACCTCGTGGTAGGCGTCGGACAGCGTCCAGCACACCTTCTCCGGGCCGTAGCGCGGCACGGTGATCGCGATCCGGCCGCCGGGCTTGAGCACGCGCACCATCTCGGCGAGGACGCCCTTGTCGTCGGGGATGTGCTCCATCACCTCGGAGATGATGACGACGTCGAAGGACTCGTCGGGGAAGGGCAGGGCGAGGGCGTCGCCCTCCATGGCGGTGGCGGTGGCCCCCGCGGGTGCCTCCCCGGCCTCCTTCATCGCCGCGAACCACTTGGCGACCTCGCGGATCTCCTCGCCGTTCTGGTCCAGCGCCACGACCTGCGCGCCGCGCCGGTAGCACTCGAAGGCGTGCCGGCCGGCCCCGCAGCCGAGGTCCAGGACGCGGTCGCCCGGGGCGAGCGGGAACCGGGAGAAGTCGACGGTCAGCACGTGGCCCTGCTTTCGCGGTCGGAGGTGTCGGCTGTGTCCACGGGTACGGCGCCCGTGTCCGGGAGGACGTCTGTGCCTGTCGGGGCCGGACGGCGCGGAGCCGGTTCCATCGCGCGGGCGGCGCCCGTGTCCCGGCCCGCGCGGGCCATCGCCTCGCGGTAGTGGGCCACCGTGCCCTGGGCCGCGCGTGCCCAGGTGAAGTGCCGCAGCACCCGCTCCCGGCCGGCCGCCCCGAGCCGGGCGCGCAGCTCCGGGTCCCCGAGCAGCCGGGTCAGCGCGGCGGCCAGCGCCCCCGCGTCGCCGGGCGGTACGGCGAGACACGTCTCCCCGTCGCGGCCGGCCACCTCGGGAATCGCCCCGCCGGTCGTGGCGACCAGCGGGGTACCCGTGGCCATGGCCTCGGCGGCCGGCAGGGAGAACCCCTCGTACAGCGACGGCACGCACGCGACCTGCGCCGACCGCACCAGGTCGACGAGTTCGGCGTCCGAGATGCCCTTGACGAACTCGACGGCGCCCTCGAGGCCGTACCGCTCCATCGCCTGCGCGACGGGCCCCTCCGCGGGCCGCTTGCCGACCACGACGAGGTGCGCCCCGGGCTGTTCGGCGCGTACCTTCGCCAGCGCCTCGACGAGGAAGACCAGCCCCTTCAGCGGCACGTCCGCGCTGGACGTGGTCACGATCCGGCCCGGTACGACCGGCACCGACGGATCGGGCGCGAACAGGTCGGTGTCGGCGCCGATGTGGACGACGTGGACGCGGTCCCGCCGTACGCCGAGGTCGTCGACGATCTCCTGGCGGGAGCTGCCGGAGACGGTGAGCACGGACGGCAGGCGGCGCGCCACCCTCTTCTGCATCCGCGTGAAGGCGTACCAGCGGCGCACCGAGTACCGCCGCTGCCAGTTCTCGGCGGCGTCCAGTTCCAGCCGCCGGTCGACGGTGATGGGGTGGTGGATGGTGGTCACCAGGGGGGCGCCGAGGTCGCCGAGGAGGCCGTAGCCGAGGGTCTGGTTGTCGTGGACGACGTCGAAGTCGCCGCGCCGGGCGCGCAGATGGCGGCGGGCGCGCAGGGAGAACGTCAGCGGCTCGGGGAAACCGCCGGTCCACATCGTGCCGACCTCGAGCGCGTCGATCCAGTCCCGGTACTCGTCGCGCTTCGGGGTGCGGAAGGGGTCCGGCTGGCGGTAGAGGTCGAGGCTGGGCAGTTCGGTCAGGCTCGGCCCGTCACGGTCCTCGTCGAGGACGTCGAGTATGGGATAGGGCTGGGCGCCGATGACCTCGACGCGGTGTCCGAGGCGGGCGAGTTCGCGGGAGAGGTGGCGTACGTAGACGCCCTGCCCGCCGCAGAACGGGTTTCCCTTATAGGTGAGGAGTGCGATGCGGAGCGGTCGCAAGCCGTCGGATGCGGGCCCCTGCGAGGGCCCGGCCTGACTGGCCTCAGCGGTCACTCTGGGCCCCCTTCTCCCTGCACGGTCACGCGAGATTACGCCGGGACGCTCATCTAGAACAAGTTTCAGAGTTGATCGTTCGGAGGATCCGAATCTACCGGCAGGTAAGGGTGCTGGCAGCAGCGGATCAGGTGATTCACGCCACGACGGACGGCATGCCATGCTGTCTGATCATCCATCCTCACCGACTGTCACGGACGGGACCCATGCCTACGGAAGCCAACAGGGACAAGGCGGCCAGGGCAGCCAAGGCGGACATGGCGAGCAAGGCGGCGACGGCGGAGGCCGGCACCGCGCGCCCCGCCCCGGCCTCACCGCTCACCGAGCGCCAGGAGGCGCGCCGGCGCCGCATCCTGCGGGCGTGCGCGCAGCTGGCCGGCCGGGGCGGCTTCGACGCGGTGCAGATGCGTGAGGTCGCGGAGTCCTCGCAGGTGGCGCTCGGCACGCTGTACCGCTACTTCCCGTCCAAGATCCACCTCCTGGTCGCGACCATGCAGGACCAGCTGGAGACCCTGCACGGCACGCTGCGGAAGAAGCCGCCGGCCGGTGAGACCCCGGCCGAGCGGGTCGCCGAGACCCTGATGCGGGCCTTCCGCGCGCTCCAGCGGGAGCCGCACCTGGCCGACGCGATGGTGCGCGCCCTGACGTTCGCGGACCGCAGCGTGAGCCCGGAGGTCGATCAGGTCTCGCGGCAGACCACGATGATCATCCTGGACGCCATGGAGCTCACCGATCCCACGCCCGAGCAGCTCTCGGCCGTCCGGGTCATCGAGCACACCTGGCACTCGGCCCTGATCACCTGGCTCTCGGGCCGCGCCTCCATCGCCCAGGTCAGGGTCGACATAGAAACGGCGTGCCGCCTGATGGATCTGACGACCCCGGAGAGCGCCGACGGCCGCTGACAACCACCGGCGACCACCGGCGATCACTGATGCTCGTCGACGAAACTTTCGACATTGTTCCGTTAACACCGATGACGGATTTCCGCTTCACCGACCCTCATGCGCCGACCAATTCCGTCCTGCGCGAATGATTGACCACCCCTCCGGCGAGCCGTATCGTCTCCGCGGAAATTCGGAACCGAGTCCGAAACTTTCGTTCGACCGCACGGCAGCAATCCCGCCCACCCGTAGCACGGGACCCACCGGAGAAGGGATGACATGCTCATGATCGGAAAGCGAGCGAGAACGGGAGCCGGAGGTGGCGGCCCCGCACGCGGCCGACCGCGCGCCGCCCTCGGCGCCACCACCACCGCCCTGCTCACCGTCACCGCGCTCGCCGCACTCCCCCAGACCACCGCCCACGCCGCCGACACCCTGGGCGCGGCGGCGGCCGAGAAGGGCCGCTACTTCGGTGCCGCCGTCGCCGCGAACCACCTCGGCGAGGCGCAGTACGCGGCCACGCTCGACCGCGAGTTCAACTCGGTGACGCCCGAGAACGAGATGAAGTGGGACGCCGTCGAGCCGAGCCGCGGCTCCTTCATCTTCAGCCGAGCCGACCAGATCGTGGACCACGCCCAGAGCCAGGGCATGGACGTCCGCGGCCACACCCTGGTCTGGCACTCCCAGCTGCCGAGCTGGGTCTCCGGACTCGGCGCCACCGAACTCCGGTCGGCGATGAACAACCACATCACCCAGGTCATGACCCACTACAAGGGCGAGATCCACTCCTGGGACGTGGTCAACGAGGCGTTCCAGGACGGGAACAGCGGCGCCCGGCGCAACTCGCCCTTCCAGGACAAGCTCGGCAACGGCTTCATCGAGGAGGCCTTCCGCACCGCCCGCGCGGCCGACCCGGCCGCCAAGCTCTGCTACAACGACTACAACACCGACGGCGTCAACGCGAAGAGCACCGCCGTCTACAACATGGTCAAGGACTTCAAGTCCCGCGGCGTCCCCATCGACTGCGTCGGCTTCCAGGGCCACTTCAACAGCAACTCGCCGGTTCCCTCCGACTTCCAGGCCAACCTCCAGCGCTTCGCCGACCTCGGGGTCGACGTGCAGATCACCGAGCTGGACATCGAGGGCTCGGGCCAGGCCCAGGCCACCGACTACGGCAATGTCGTACGGGCCTGCCTCGCGGTGACGCGCTGCACCGGCATCACGGTGTGGGGCATCCCGGACAAGTACTCGTGGCGGTCGAGCGGCACCCCCCTGCTGTTCGACAACAACTACAACAAGAAGCCCGCCTACGACGCCGTACTGAGCGCCCTGGGCGGCACCCCCGGTGGTGGCCCCGGCGGTCCGGGCACGCCCGGCGCGGCCTGCACCGCCACCTACACCACGGCGGAGCAGTGGGGCGACGGCTACAACGGCAAGGTGACGATCACGGCGGGCAGTTCGCCGATCACCGGCTGGAGCGTGAACGTCACCATGACGGCCCCGCAGAAAGTCGTCTCCGTCTGGAACGGCTCACCCACCTGGGACAGCGGCGGCACCGTCATGACGGTGCGGTCCAGCTGGAACGGCACGCTCGCGGCCGGGGCCTCGACCAGCTTCGGCTTCACCGTGAACGGCGGTACGACACCCCCGCCGCAGGTCGGCGCCTGCACGGCGTCCTGACCCGGCCCACCGCACCCGCACCCCTTTTCCGGGACCGCGGGTGCGGTGCGCGTCTCACGGCCCACGTGACCCCACTCACCGAAGCCACCCCTGACCCCTTCCCTACGGGCGGGTAGAGTGTCGGCGTCGTCATCACACCGTACGGGGGGAAGCCGGTGCAATTCCGGCGCTGACCCTTCCCCAAGTCTCGACTTCGCTCGACTCGGGGAGACCCCTATCGTGAACCGTCCGCCAGGACGGTGAGCCGGACTGCCCCGCACGGTTCGTGACCGGCTCACGTGCCCGGCGCTCCGCCGGTGCACGGCACCGTCGAGGCATACGGAGCCGAGCCGCCGGGGTGTCCCGCGCTGCCCGGCCCTCCTGCAGGGAAGGCACCCGCCGATCATGAATGTTCGCCGCAGCGCAGCGGTCCTGGCCGCCGTCGCCGTGATCGGCGCCGCCACTCCGGCCGCCGCCGACACCTCCCCGTCCCCGTCGCCGTCCCAGGGGCTCCCCTCCGCCCTGTACGGCGACGGCGACCCGCAGTACGACGGCGTCTGGCGCCAGTCGCTCGCCCTGCTCGCCCAGCACACGGTCGGCGTCGAGCCGTCGAAGGCGGCCGTCGACTGGCTCACCGGGCAGCAGTGCGCCGACGGCTCCTTCGCCCCGTACCGCGCCGACACCGCCAAGGCGTGCGACGCGAAGACAATGGTCGACACCAACCAGACCGCCGCCGCCGTCCAGGCCCTCGCCGCGCTCGGCGGCCACGACGACGTCACGGACAAGGCCGTCGACTGGCTGAAGTCCGCGCAGAACGAGGACGGCGGCTGGGGCTACACGGCGGGCGGCGCCAGCGACACCAACTCCACCTCCGTCGTCATCGGCGCGCTCGCCGCCGCCGGTGAGAAGCCGGCCGAGGTGAAGAAGGACGGCAAGTCCCCCTACGACGCCCTGCTGAAGCTGGCGCTCCCCTGCGAGGGCGACGGCGCGGGCGCCTTCGCCTTCCAGCCGGACAAGAAGGGCGAACTGGTCGCCAACGCGGACGCGACGGCGGCGGGCGTGCTCGGTTCGCTGGGTGCGGGCCTGGTCGTCGAGCCCGGCAAGGGCGAGGCGAAGGCAGCCGCCTGCGAGAAGGCCGACGGCCCCGAACAGGCCGCCGCCAACGGCGCCGCCTACCTGACCGACGCCCTCGCCGAGAACGGCCACCTCACCTCCGCCCTCCCCGGCGCCGAGGACCAGCCCGACTACGGCAACACCGCCGACGCGGTCGTCGCACTCGCCGCGCAGGGCTCCGAGGAGCAGGCCGGCAAGTCCCTGGCCTGGCTGGAGAAGAACGCCGCCGACTGGGCGACCCGGAGCGGTCCCGCCGCCTACGCCCAGCTGATCTTCGCCGCCCACGCGACGGGCGCGGACCCGCGCGACTTCGGCGGGACGGACCTCGTGAAGCAGCTCGGCGCGACGGGCCCGGCCGCCGCCGAGAAG
The DNA here is from genome assembly GCF_019049255.1 of Streptomyces sp. AC558_RSS880. Lineage (GTDB taxonomy): Bacteria > Actinomycetota > Actinomycetes > Streptomycetales > Streptomycetaceae > Streptomyces. Next base: position 79,485 of record NZ_JAGMUJ010000020.1, read on the forward strand.
ACCGCGGAGACGAAGTCGGACGAGAAGAAGGACGAGTCGGAGTCCGACTCCGGCTTCGGCGTCTGGTGGTTCGTCGGCGTCTGCCTGGTCGCCGGTATCGGCATCGGCTTCCTGATCAGCGGCCGCGCGAAGAAGCAGCAGCCGTGATCCGCCGGGCCACCGTCCTGTTCCTGGCCGCGCTCCTGCCCCTGCCGGTGGGCGCGGGCCAGGCCCAGGCCGTCGGCTACCGCTACTGGTCCTTCTGGGAGCAGAACGGCACGGCATGGACGTACGCCACCCAGGGCCCGTCCCTCGCCCGCCCCGCCGACGGCGACGTCCACGGTTTCCGCTTCTCCGTCAGCGAGAACTCCGCCGACGCGGCGAAGCCCCGTGGCACCGCCGACTTCGACACCATCTGCGCGAAGACCCCGGCGGCCGACGGCAGGAAACGCGTGGCCCTGGTCATCGACTTCGGCACCTCCGCCGACGCCCCGTCCGGCGAAACCCCGCCGCCGGGCCGTACGGCCTGCGCCCGGGTCCCCGAGGACGCCACCACGGCCGAGGCCCTGGCCTCGGTCGCCAAACCCCTCCGCTACGACACCAACGCCCTGCTGTGCGCGATAGCGGGCTACCCGAAGAAGGGCTGCGGAGAACAGGTCGCGGCGGAGAAGCCCGCCGCTCCCACGGAGGAAAAGACCGAGTCGAACGACTCCGGCCCGTCGATCGGCCTGGTGGCGGGAATCGCCGTTGTCGTCCTCCTCGGAACAGCAGCCCTCTGGCAGGCCCGCCGCCGTGCGTCGTAGCTGCGGGCAGTCGTGCCCGCGCAGCTGCGGGCAGTCGTGCCGCTGGGGCGGCACGGGTGGGCGATGGGGGTCCCCCCGCTCGAGCGAAGCCGAGAGTGGGGGAGGCACTCGGCGAACGCCGGCAGAGCAACCCACCCCCGGGTACGTCCAACGGCACCGCACCCACCTCCACCCCGGCGCCTGGTGGCTCTGGGCCCTCTCCCTCGGCACCGCGGCCACCCGCACCACCAACCCCCTCCTCCTCACCCTCCTCATCACCGTCTCCGCCTACGTCGTGGCGACCCGCCGCCCCCACGCCCCCTGGTCCCGCTCCTACGGCGCCTTCGTCAAACTCGCCCTCGCCGTCCTCCTCATCCGCCTCGCCTTCGCCGTCCTCCTCGGCTCCCCCATCCCCGGCACGCACGTGCTCGTGCACCTCCCCGAAGTCCCCCTCCCCGACTGGGCGCAGGGCATCCGCCTCGGCGGCAAGGTCACCGCCGAGGCCCTCACCTTCGCCCTGTACGACGCCCTCCGCCTCGCCGCCCTCCTCATCTGCGTAGGCGCCGCGAACGCCCTCGCCAACCCCTCCCGCCTGCTCAAATCCCTCCCCGGCGCCCTGTACGAACTCGGCGTGGCCGTCGTCGTGGCCCTCACCTTCGCCCCGAACCTCGTCGCCGACGTCCAGCGCCTGCGCGCCGCCCGCCGTCTGCGGGGCCGGCACGACAAGGGCGTCCGCGGCCTGCTCCAGGTCGGACTCCCGGTCCTGGAGGGCGCGTTGGAACGCTCGGTCGCCCTCGCCGCCGCGATGGACGCGCGCGGATACGGCCGTACCGCCGACGTACCTCCCGCCGTCCGCCGTACCACCGCCGCCCTCACCCTCGGCGGCCTGCTCGGCGTCTGCGCCGGAACGTACGGGCTGCTCACCGCCGAGGGCGGCACCTACGGCCTCCCCGTCCTCCTCGCCGGCGTCGCCGCCGCCCTCGCGGGCCTGTGGCTCGGCGGCCGGCGCACCCTGCGCACCCGCTACCGCCCGGACCCCTGGGACGCCCGGGCCTGGCTGGTCACGGCGTCCGGAGTCGCCGTGGCCGCCCTCCTGACCCTCGCCGCGTCCCGCGACCCGGCGGCCCTGCACCCCGGTGTGGTCCCGCTCGTCGCGCCCACGCTCCCCTTGTGGCCGGCGGCGGCCGTCCTGATCGGCCTACTCCCCGCCTTCGTCACCCCCGCCCCCGAGGCGTCGCACACCCGCAAGGAGCCGACGACGTGATCCGCTTCGAGAACGTGTCGGTGACGTACGACGGCGTGGACGAACCCGCCGTCCGGGGCGTCGACTTCGAGGTCCCCGAGGGCGAACTGGTTCTCCTCGTCGGCCCGTCCGGCGTCGGCAAGTCGACGGTGCTGGGCGCGGTGAGCGGCCTGGTCCCGCACTTCACCGGCGGCACCCTGCACGGCAGGGTCACGGTCGCGGGCCGCGACACCCGCACCCACAAGCCGCGTGAACTCGCCGACGTCGTGGGCACGGTGGGCCAGGACCCGCTCTCCCACTTCGTGACGGACACGGTGGAGGACGAACTCGCCTACGGCATGGAGTCGTTGGGCATCCCTCCGGCCGTGATGCGCCGCCGGGTGGAGGAGACCCTGGACCTCCTCGGCCTCGCCGACCTCCGCGACCGTCCCATCGCCACCCTCTCCGGTGGCCAGCAACAGCGCGTCGCCATCGGCTCGGTCCTCACCCCGCACCCCCGGGTGCTGGTCCTCGACGAACCGACGTCCGCACTCGACCCCGCGGCGGCGGAGGAAGTCCTCGCGGTCCTCCAGCGCCTGGTCCACGACCTCGGCACCACCGTCCTCATGGCGGAACACCGCCTGGAACGCGTCATCCAGTACGCCGACCAGGTGGCCCTGCTGCCGGGCCCCGGCGAGCGGCCGTGGCTCGGCACCCCGCCGGAGGTGATGGCGGTCTCCCCCGTCCGTCCCCCCGTGGTCGACCTGGGCCGCCTCGCCGACTGGTCCCCCCTCCCCCTGACGGTCCGCGACGCACGGCGCAAGGCGGGCCCGTTGCGCGACCGCCTCGCCGACAGGCGACCGCCCGCCCGGGAACCCGAGCCACCGGCACCGGCCCCCAGGGGGCTGTTCCCGCGCAGGAAGCCCGACACCCCGGCCCCCACCCCCGTGGCCGAGGTCCGTTCCCTCGCGGTCCGCCGCGACCGCGTCCAGGCCCTGCGCCACATCGACCTGACCGTCACCCCCGGCGAGACGATCGCCCTCATGGGCCGCAACGGCGCCGGAAAGTCGACGCTGCTCAGCGCGCTCGTGGGCCTGGTCGCACCCTCCTCGGGCTCGGTCCGCACCGGCGACGCGGTCCCCCACCGCACCCGCCCCCGCGACCTGGTCCGCCGCGTCGGCCTGGTCCCCCAGGAACCCCGCGACCTCCTGTACGCCGACACGGTCGCGGCGGAGTGCGCGGCCGCCGACGGGGACGCGGGCGCCGAGCCGGGCACCTGCCGCGCCCTGCTGACCGAGCTGCTCCCTTCGGTGGCCGACGACACCCATCCCCGCGATCTGTCCGAGGGCCAGCGCCTGACCCTCGCCCTCGCGGTCGTCCTCACCACGCGCCCGCCCCTGCTCCTCCTCGACGAGCCGACCCGCGGCCTGGACTACGCGGCGAAGGCCCGCCTGGTGACGATCCTGCGCGGACTGGCCGCCGAGGGCCACGCCATCGTCATGGCCACGCACGACGTGGAACTGGCGGCGGAGCTCGCCCACCGGGTGGTCCTGCTCGCCGAGGGCGAGGTGATCGCGGACGGCCCGGCGGCGGAGGTGGTCGTGGCGTCCCCGTCCTTCGCCCCGCAGGTGGCGAAGATCCTGGCCCCGCAGCACTGGCTCACGGTCTCCCAGGTCCGGGAGGCGCTGCGGTGACCGGCGCCGAGAGCCCGCAGCGCCAGACCCGGGCCGTCCGCCTGGGCCCCCGTTCATGGGCGGCCCTCGCCCTGGTGAGCGCGGTGGGCGTGGCGGGCGTCGGCTGGCCCTTCCTCGCCCCGCCCGACTCCTCCGTGAACGCCCACGCCCAGGACGCGCCGTGGCTCTTCGCGGGCCTGCTGGTCCTGCTGGTCGCGGTCGTGGCGGCGACGATCTCGGAATCGGGCCTGGGCCCGAAGGCGGTGGCGATGCTCGGCGTCCTCGCGGCGACGGGCGCGGCCCTGCGCCCCATCGGCGCGGGCACGGCCGGCCTGGAACCCATGTTCTTCCTCATGGTCCTCAGCGGCCGGGTCCTCGGCCCCGGTTTCGGCTTCGTCCTCGGCTCGGTGACGATGTTCGCGTCCGCCCTGCTCACCGGCGGTGTCGGCCCCTGGCTGCCGTTCCAGATGCTGTCGATGGGCTGGTTCACGATGGGCGCGGCCCTGCTGCCGGGCGCCGACCGGCTGCGCGGGCGCGCGGAGCTCTGGCTGCTCGCCGCCTACGGCTTCCTGGCGGCCTTCGCCTACGGCACGGTGATGAACATGGCGGGCTGGCCCTTCATGTCCGCCCTGGCCTCGAACATCTCCTTCTCCCCCGACGCGTCGCTCCCCACCAACCTGGCCCGCTTCCTGGCGTACTGCCTGGCGACGTCCCTCGGCTGGGACCTGGGCCGGGCCCTGGTCACGGTCGCCCTGACCCTCGCCCTCGGCACCCCGGTCCTGAAGGCCCTCCGCCGGGCCACCCGCCGGGCGGCCTTCGAGGCGCCGGTCACCTTCGAGGACACCCCTCGGTGAGCCCTCGCGCGCACCCCGTGACCGGGACGGTGAACCACCCCACATGACCCGCGTCACCTACGACCCGGCACCGTAGCGGGGCACCGAGGACGAACACGGGGCCTCGCCCCGCAAACCGGCCGTCACGCGCGTACGCACCCCGCGCCCCTCCGACCTCCGGTAGTAAAAGCGACCTTTGCGGGCAATCCCGGGATTTGTTTCCGTGGAGCGGTCGCCAGGCGCCGACGAACCCCACGGGTCGCGGCGCCGACGCATGCCCCCGCCGCACACCGCGGCATCCGGCACGGCGCAACGCGACCACCCTGTTCCCGACCGAAAGGCCGCCTGTGTCCGCCGCTTCCCTCCTCCGCACCGTCGCCACCCCGAAGAAGGCCCTCGCCGGCGCCGCCCTCGCGGCCGCCGCCTGCGGCACACTGATCGCCGCCACGCCCGCGCAGGCCGCGACCACGGGGACGGCCGCTTCGGCCCAGGCGACCGCGAAGAAGATGATCGGCGACTCGGCCGAGTTCCAGTGCTTCTCGAAGATCGTCCAGCACGAGAGCAACTGGAACCCCACCGCCACCAACGCCTCCAGCGGCGCCTACGGTCTGGTCCAGGCCCTGCCCGCCTCCAAGATGGCCTCGGCCGGCTCCGACTGGAAGACCAACCCCGCGACCCAGATCGAGTGGGGCCTGGACTACATGAAGGACCGCTACGGCAGCGCCTGCGACGCCTGGTCCTTCTGGCAGGCCAACCACTGGTACTGACAGCCCCGCACCCCCATACCGAAGGCGGCGACCCCACGATCCCCGGGGCCGCCGCCTTCACCTTCGCCTCGCCAACCGATCTCAGCGATCTCAGCGCTCGAGATCGAGCACAGGCACCCCACGCCCCTTGTACGCCTTGACGTCCACCGTGGCCACGAGCGCACCGGCGCCCCACTCGGGCAGATGCCTGGCCGCGTGGATCGCGGCACCGATCCCGGGCCGCACACCGTCACGGTGCATCTCGGCGACCGCGAGCACCGCGGGGTAGTCCAGATCCACGATGTGCAGGACTTCCAGCTGCCCCACGTGCTCGGCGATCCCGAGCCGTTCACGGTCGGCCTCCAGGACCGACAGGGCGGGCGCCCACAGGCGGGTCTCCGTTTCGAAGTGGGCACGGTGAACGAGCGCGGACACCTGCCGATTGCCGGCGAGCGCCAGCAGGGTCGGCGTGTCGAGGACCAGGTGGTGCAGGATCACGCGGCGTCCTCGCCCTGCGGCCGGGCGAACGCCTCCCGAAGCCTGCGCCCCATGGCCGCGCTCTCCTCGTCACTCACCTCGACACCGAAGTGCTCCGCCAGATAGGCACGAGTCCGCTCGGCCTTCTCCCGGCGCTCCTCCTCGGTCAAGGTCGACTCCGCGAACTCCTGCACCAGCGTCCGGATCGACGTCCCCCGGGACTCCGCAATCACCGCCAGCCGGTCGCGCACCTCGGCGGGCACCCGGATCATCGCATCAGCCATGTCGGGAGTATACGTCGACGTATACATCACGGGAGGGCAGACGAGCCCCTTCCAGGGCGCGTCGCCACGGCTCAGCCGAGGATGAAGGGAAGCCTGGCGGCGAGACCGCCCAGGGCGGATTCCTCGTCGGCTGTCGGTGGACGGCGGCCCGTGCCGATCAGCAGGGCGGCCGTGTCGGAGAGGCCGGCGGGGAATGCGGTGCCGACGATCGCTTCCAGTGCCGTACGGGCCACCGCGAGGCTTTCGGCGGGGGGCTCGGGAGCCGACGGCAGGTGCGCGATCAGGTCCAGGTGGTGCAGGGTCCACTCGAGGACGTAGGCGGAGAGGTAGTCGCCGACGGTCAGGACCTTGCCCTGGGTGCTCACGCGGGCCGCGGGGTCGGCCAGTTCGGCGGCGCGGCCCGCCGCGGAACCCACGTCGTCCAGGTGGAACTTGAGCAGCGCCGGGTCGCCGTACGCGGCTGCCAGGCGGGGGATCAGCGCGTCCAGCGGGTCCTCGCCGGTCGGCGGGTCGACCAGGTTCCAGTACGTGACCGCGTCCGCCGTCGGTTCGGTGTCGGCGGGCGTGACCAGCGTGATCAGGACGTCCTGGGCGTCGATGACCAAGTGGCACACCAGATCCCGTACGAGCCAGCCCCTACAGCCGGACGGGCGCTCGAAGTCCTCGTCCGGGAGGCCGGCGACCGCGGCGAGCAGTGCGGTCCAGGACCGCGAGAAGGGGGTCACTGCGACCGTTCGGCGGTCGTCCACGCCAGGAGGGCGGTGAAGGCCGCGGGACGGAGGGTCAGGATCGGGCCCGCCGGGTTCTTGGAGTCCCGGACGACGACGGTGGAGCCGGGCATGTCGGCGATCTCCACGCACGATCCCCCCGTATCGCCGCTGTGGCTCGACTTACGCCATGTGATCCCTGTCAGGTGCGAGTTGCTCCTCATAGCGTTCCTCCATCACTCGCCGGATCAGCGCTGCCGGGTCCTTGACCGGCAAGGCTGCGGCTTGCAGGTGATCGTAACGGAGCGAACGGGACTCAACCGCGTCCGGATTGGCCGTTGGGTGCCCCGTCTCATAGTCCTCGCTGTGGAGTCGGCGCCCAACGCGGAGAACGGGCGAGGGCTCGCCCTGCTGGCTGCGGTGACCGACCGGTGGGGTGCCGATCCCGAGCCCCGTGGCGGGAAGACCGTGTGGTTCGAGTGTGCGGTGGAGGCCGGTGCGTGAGGTGGCCGTCGGGCCACTCGCTTCTTTGTCAGTGTCGTGCTTCCGCGAGCCGCGTCAAGGGCGCTGCGTTGCGCTGCGCTCCACTCCGCGTCGCCTTCGGCGATGGGC
>NZ_JAGMUJ010000169.1 GCF_019049255.1 Streptomyces sp. AC558_RSS880
TCCTTCCAGGACAGCGACGGTGACGGCATCGGCGACCTGAAGGGCCTGACCGCCAAACTGGACTACCTGCAGTGGCTGGGCGTCGACTGCCTCTGGCTGCCGCCCTTCTTCAAGTCCCCCCTGCGCGACGGCGGCTACGACGTGGCCGACTACACCGCCGTGCTCCCCGACTTCGGCGACCTCGCCGACTTCGTCGAGTTCGTCGACGCCGCCCACCAGCGCGGCATGCGCGTGATCATCGACTTCGTCATGAACCACACCAGCGAC
>NZ_JAGMUJ010000170.1 GCF_019049255.1 Streptomyces sp. AC558_RSS880
GGGTGGTGTGGGGGGTGAGGTGGGGGGCGGGCAGGGCCTTGCGGTCGAGTTTGCCGTTGGCGGTCAGCGGCAGTTCGGTCAGGGTGACGAAGGCGGCGGGGACCATGTAGTCGGGCAGGACCGCGGTCAGGTGGGTGCGCAGGTGGTCGGGGTCGGGTTCCTGGCCGGGGGCGGGGACGAGGTAGGCGACGAGGTGCTGGTGGCCGGGCCGGTCCTCGCGGAGGGTGACGGTGGCCTGGCCGACCGCGGGATGGGTGGTCAGGGCGGTGGTGATCTCGCCGAGTTCGATGCGCAGGCCGCGGAGTTTGACCTGGTCGTCGGCGCGGCCGAGGTATTCGAGTGTGCCGTGGGTGTTCCAGCGGGCGATGTCGCCGGTGCGGTACATACGAGTGCCGGGGGTGCTGTGGGGGTCGGCGGTGAAGCGTTCGGCGGTCAGGGCGGGGCGGCCGGTGTAGCCGTGGGCGAGCTGGATGCCGGCGAGGTAGAGCTCGCCGGGCACGCCGGGCGGTACCGGGCGCAGGGCCGCGTCCAGGACGTAGGTGCGGGTGTTCCACACCGGCCGGCCGATCGGCACGCTGGTGGTGTTGTCGTGGTTCGGGTCGGTGGCGTGGGCGGTGACGTCGACGGCGGCTTCGGTGGGGCCGTAGAGGTTGTGCAGGGCCACGCCGGGCAGCAGCTGGTGGAAGCGGTGGACGGCGTCGGCGGGCAGGGCCTCGCCCGAGCAGATCACCCGGGCCAGGTTCGTGCATCCGGCGGCGGCGGGCTCGGCCAGGAACGCCTGCAGCATCGACGGCACGAAATGCACCGTGGTGACGCCCGTGTCCTGGATGAGGCGGGCGAGGTAGGCGGGGTCCCTGTGCCCCTCCGGTTTGGCCAGGACCAGGGCAGCGCCGGTGCGCAGCGGCCAGAAGAACTCCCACACCGACACGTCGAACCCGGACGGGGTCTTCTGCAGCACCCGGTCACCGGCGTCCAGCGGATAGGTGTCCTGCATCCAGGCCAGCCGGTTGTGGATCGCGTCGTGACCGACCACCACGCCCTTGGGCCGCCCGGTCGACCCGGACGTGAAGATCACATACGCCGGCGCGTTAGGGGCCACCACCACCTCGGGACGGCTGCCCGGACGGGCGACCCCCCGGCCTTCGTCGGTGTCCAGCAGCAGCCGGGGCACTTCGGTCTGCGGCAGCCGACCGGCGACCTGGTTCGTGGTCAGCAGCAGGGCGGGGGCGGCGTCCTCGAGGATCCAGCCGATCCGCTCGGCCGGATAGTCCGGGTCCACCGGCACATACGCCGCCCCCGCCTTCAGCACCGCGTACAGGGCGGTGACCAGCTCCAGCGACCGCGGGACCGCGACCGCCACGAACGCTCCCGGCCGCACCCCCCGCGCGATCAGCTCGTGCGCCAGCCGGTTCGCCCGCACCTCCAACTCGGCATACGACAGGACCTCGTCTTCGAAGACGACCGCGACCGCGTCCGGAGT